>NZ_NKQJ01000003.1 GCF_002312815.1 Agaribacterium haliotis | reverse complement strand
GGGGGAATATCCGGGTCTCTTGTTCATAGGCTAATTCTCTCAAGAAAGTTAGCCTCCGACAAAACCGGTACGATTCAAGCGGTAAGGTTCGCGCGGTACCAGTATCAAAGGATTTGGAGGGTGAGCTTCAAGAACATCTAGAGGAGTTTGGTGAATTCTCCAGTTCTATCAGTGCTTTCAGGAGAGCGTTGAATAAATCTGGTATTCAGTTGCCGAAGGGGCAGGCTGCTCATGTTTTACGTCATACGTTTGCAAGTCACTTTATGATGAATGGAGGAAATATCCTGACATTGCAAAAAGTCCTTGGGAATTCGACGATTAACATGACAATGCGCTATGCCCACCTTTCACCAGATCATTTGGCAGATGCTGTGAGGTTCAACCCTCTAAAGTGTGTACGCCTAACCCCATTACCAAAGCACTAATTTAGAGGGGGTAGTTGGTTCTGACGTTCAGAACATTTAAGTTTCGTTAGATCTCTCCTTGTAGAAATAGTTTTGTTATGCAGTATGTCAATTGAGGTGGGACAGCATTGGCGATCATTTTTCTTAGTTCAGTAACCTTGGTAATGTGATCGAATGAGAAGTAATCGGGAAATCCTTGAATTCGTGCTGCTTCTCTTGGGTTGATTGTCCTTTTTTTTCGCGGATGAATATATCTCCCTTGCCCCATGGATCCAAACCCTGAAGTAATTGTTTGAGCTGGCTTATCCCAGTAGAGTCTTCCGTATATGGAGTTATATGAGTGGGCTTTATTTCTGTGGCATGGAGGTCTTTGCTCGTCGGGCAAGTTGTACAAATTGTTGTCAAACAAATAATTCATTCTTCTGATGTTCTCAGCTGACAAATTGCCCGAGCGAAACTCGATTTTGTTGCTTTGTATATCTTCCAAGTCTTTTATGAAGTCTCCTAGCTGAAGAGTTGGCTTTTCGTTGGATGCTTCAAGGTTTATTGGTGTTCTGGGGGCGTCACTTTTCTTTGCAATAATTACATGACGCCTTCTGGTTTGGGGGACAGATAATGTCTGAAAGTCAATGGTGAGTTCTTTGACAGAGTACCCTAGATTCGATAGGTATGAAGTGGCTTTTTGTGTCACTTTCTCCTGGGAGTGAACGACTGTAGGAACATTTTCAATAATGGCCAGTTTAGGTTCTAGCGACTTAATTGCTCGTAAAGTTGATAAGTAGAGCTTATTTCTAGGGTCATTTCGGCGAGTGGAGTTATTTAGGTCTGAATGGCCTTGGCAGGGAGGTCCCGCCAGCAATATGTCAACTTTACCGATGCTTTTGGATAAGCCTTTTTCAATTTTGGTTAGTTTGATATTAAGGTCTTGGGGGAAATACTCCAAAATGTCAGTGTTTATTGCATTAGGGTTGTAGTTGCTAAAGTTTTTTGTGTAGGTTTCAAGTGCGGCAGCATTAAAGTCAATTGCCAAGTTTATTTTTACTTGGATGTTTTGTTCGTGAGCAGCTTTTACTGCGCCTAAAGTCATGCCTCCGCAGCCCGAGAAGAGGTCAACTAATGTGATCGCAGATTTAGGGTGCGTCACACTCGGCGATTCTGCGCTACGTAACCAATCAATGACGTGTGATTGATTGAGTTGAATTTTATTTGGCATACTGAGTTTTGTCGGCGTATCGATTTATATTTTTCAAAGTACTTTTTAGGTATGTTACGACTTGCTTTTTTATTCTTTGCAAGTCATCTACGGTGTACATGTTTCCGACCTCGGTGAATGTAGAATTGCCGTGTGATAGCGAGTTTCTTTGGTTTTTAACTGTTAAAAGCTCCGCGCCTTCTCTAGCTTTGTAGTGAATAGGGTTGTGAATATTGTGCCTTTCTGCGAGTTTTCTAACTTGTCTGGCGTCTATATTGCCGCTGATCGGAAGCTTTTCTGGGTCAAAGTGTAATGCTTCATTTCTAAGTACCTCGTTGATTATTTTGAATGTTAAATCTCGGTAGGTGACTTGGTTTGACGAGATGGGTTCAACATTAACAAATTGTTGTTTTATCCATTCGTTTTGAATTTTTGTTGTCACATCTTCTAGGGTTTTTTCGCTGCTGTTTATTTCTTCATAAAGGAAAGAAAATGAGGATCGAATACTTGACTCTACGAGGTTGTAAAGCATTAGCATTACTGTGGCGCGCATAACTTTTAGCGCTTCTCTATCAACTTGTCGCTCTCGTCTCCGGAGTTGACCGGTCTTTACAACTCTTGTGCAGTTTTCAGAAAGGAGCGCTATCACCTTTAAATAAGAGTCAATCTCTGAGACTCTTTGATTGAAGTCTTCAACGATGTGATCCATCTTATTTCCCTAGGAGATGATCACGTACAAATTCGACGCGGCCCGTTAGCTTTGGTCGTGAATTGCTCGCGTGAGTGGTGACGTGGCTAAAAAACTCAGGAGATTCAAGCCAAGACATTGGCCCTGGTATTAGGTTGGGATCATTCCTAAGGGCGAGGTTAACTCCTACGGAAATTGCTTCAAATCGTACTCTCGGTGTTGACTTGGCTGAAGGGGTCTTGGCAAAGCCGCTACTGAAGTACCTGGAGACAAATTGAAGCATGGTTTTGAACTCCTGTTCTTTGGCCTTAACGTCGATAGACGATTTGTTGTCCTCAATGTACTTATCTAAAAACTTCTGTACATCGTGTCGGAATTGCTTATACCTATCAGAGTATGCAAAAAACCTTAAGACTAACTCTTCTCTTTCCCTTCTGTTTTCCAGCGCTGAGCTCATTGGGCAAAGCTTTTCGAATTGCTTGTCTTTTGAGCATTTAATGACGAGCTTCATCAAAGGGCTTTCATAGGATCCCCTACGTACCTCGCTCGGTTTGGCCTTAACCGCGCCAGTATTAATTCGGTTAAATATTTCCTGCCTCCGTCCTAAGGATGTTGAGTCCTCAAGCACAATTAGGCGAAGTGCTTTCGTTGCAAATTTTCGCTGTTGGGCAGTGGGTAGGTCAGAATACTTAAATCCATTTAAGGCAGGAAGGAGTTTTAATTCTTTAAGCACTAAATCGTCATTAGTAAATTGCTCAAGAGTTTGTATGCGTTGAGCTCCGTCAACGATTTCTAATCGTCCATCTTCGAGATCAGCGACAAACATCATAGGAATTGGTAGCCCTAGAAGTATTGACTCAATGAAGTTGATTCGATGTTGGTCGAGCCAAATGAACTCTCTTTGATACTCGGGAATGAAAAAAAGTCCTTCATTAAATTGACTAACGATATAGTCGATCGTGAAGTCCCTTAAGTCATACTTTGTTTCTTTTTGCTGTTTCTTGATTTGCTCTTCAGCAAGCTTCTTCAGCTCAGAGGTGATTTCTATTGTTTTTTTTGTTTTAGATCCTGCCATGATCGCTTTTCCTAGGCTCGAAATAGGGAGTTGCTATGTGGACACTAATTGGACAATTCTATGCTTGTGATAATAAAAAAGCGTATAAGTTAATGCAAATTCAATAACTTATACGCTTATATTTGGTGGAGGCGGGGGGATTTGAACCCCCGTCCGTCAGCACTACTTCTTCGGCTCTACATGTTTAGGTCCGTTAATTAATTTAACTCAGTGCAGCCCAACGGGCAGGACGCAAGAAGCGAGTTTGTTTAAGGTTTAGTCCGCCAGCCACAAACATACTCTTGGACGATCCTGTTCTGATTGACAGTTATCTACGCGGTACAGGCACCTTGTAGTTAACCGCTAGCGGGCTTAAGCCGCTAGAGCGTAGTTATCGTCGTTTGCGACTATAACAAGTACAGCTTGTATTAAGGTGATTCGCTGTCATCACCACATGCACCTCGGACCTCGTTACCGGCGTCGAATCCTAATCGCCCCCAGTGGCCGTTCAATACGCTGGGCGTATGTGGCGGGGCGATTGTTTGCCCCGTGGCCAGTCCAGCCGCACAGTATACTTGCTCGCTCCTCGCAGGCCAAGTGGAGCTTAGCGCTCGGCCTGCTTGTTTTTGCTGAGTTTGTCGCCGAGCTTCAAAAGCCAGGGCATGCCCAGGGGCTGAATAATATAAACAATCAGCGGCACGATAATGGCCACGGCGGCAGTGGTTTGCAGCAGCTTGTTATCTGGCAGCAGTGGCTGGATAAACTCGGGAATAAAATAAACCAGCGGCACCAGCGCAACAAAGGTGAACAAAGCGCCGAGATGGCGCTGTTTGCGGTGTTGTTTTCGGTGTTGTTTGCTGAGTTGTTTCATTGTTTTCTTTGCCTTGCTTGGTTTTAGCCTTGCTCTTGCATCAGTGTTACCGAGATCAGTTCACAGTCGCTTAACGCGGTAATGCTGACCTTATTGGCGCGCACCAGGCTGCCGTCTCCGGCCTGTTGGCTCTGGCCGCTTTCGCTGAATTCGGCTTTGCCGGCGGTAATGTAGTGCAGGCTGTCGCCGTCTATGTCGATGCTTTGGCCCTGCTTCAGGCGCACGATGTCGATCAGGGTGTGGCTGTCGAAGCTGTGTTGTTGCTGTTTGTCGCCGCCATAGATACGTGTTTTGCCCTGGTTTTGCGGTTTGTAGTAGTGGTAGCCGGCCGGGCGACCGCTTTCTTCCGGTACAACCCACAGCTGGATCATGCGGTTGCGGCTGCTGTCGGGGTTGATTTCGTTGTGGGCAAAACCTTCTCCGCCGGCGCGCTGGGCTTGCACGTGCCCCTGTTCCAGGCTGGTACCGTGTTCGAGCGAGCCCTCGTGGCTGACGCGGCCTTCGACCATGACCGAAATCACGTCTATCTCTTTGTGTGGGTGCATGCCGGTTTCACCGTGGGGCTGAAAGCGGGCGTCGGCGAGGTAGACAAAGTTGCCGAGGCCTTCAGAGGCCTGTGGGTTCTTGCGCGCGCCAAATACGCGGCTGTCGGTGACGATACGGTGTTCTTTTAAACCTGCAAATCCACCGAGGGGCAGGCTGTCTCTTTGTAAAATTTGCATGGGTGCCTCCATTGTTGTGTGTTGCTGCTTGTTGTTGTGTGGCTGCAGCGAATCGATGACTACATAGTAGGCTCAGGTCTTTGTTTAATAAATCCTGATATGTGGTTAATATAATTCCATTAATAACAACAAAGGCGGTTGCTGTGCTGCAAGATTTAAACGATATGATGGTGTTCTTAGCGGTGGTTGAGAGCGCAAGTTTTACCCGCGCCGCCGACAAGCTCGGCATGCCCAAAGCCAATGTCAGTCGCAAAGTCAGCAAGCTTGAGCGCGAGCTGGGTGTGGTGTTGCTCGAGCGCTCAACCCGCTCGCAGCATTTAACCGAGGCCGGGCGTAAATACCTTGCGCACTGCAAGCGTATACAAGAGGAGCTCAGCCTGGCCGAGGTCTCGCTTGAACAGTTAACACATCAAATAAAAGGCCCGCTAAAAATAGGGGCTTCTGTGGGCGTAGGCCAGCAGCTGCTGAGTCCGGTGCTGCCCGAGTTTTTGGCCGCTTACCCTGAGCTTCAGCTGGAGCTAAAACTGATCAACGAGCGTGTCGATCTGATCGAGGGCGGTTATGACTTGTTGATCCGGGTTGGTCAGCTCGACGATTCTCGCCTGTTGGCCAAGCGTTTGGGCACGATTCAGCGCAGTTTATTTGCAAGCCCTACATGGCTTTCGAGCAACGCCAAACTTGTCAAACTCGAAGAGCTCTGCGGGTGTGATTTTTTATATATGAGTCGTATGAGCGAGGGCCGTGAACTGCGCTTGCATAAAGCCAAGTCGGAACGGCGTTTAAAGATACAGCCTCGTATGCACGTCGATGATTTTTCGGTCATCAAGCACGCGGCTCTAAGTGGCCTTGGCATTGCTGTGTTGCCGGACTATATGGCCACAGAGGCTTTGGCGCGGGGGGAGTTACAGCGGGTATTTGTTGACTGGCGGCTTGAGCCTATTGAACTGTACGCACTCTACCCAAAAAATCGCCTGAAAATCCCCAAAGTGCAGCGTTTTGTTGAGCATATTAGCCAATCTATTGGTTCGCGTTTAGCGTAAAGCTAAGCTGCAACTTAATTGCTGAGCCAGTTCGCTATAGTGAATGTTTGCTTCAGTGAAAATATAGTGAAAGCCCGGCAACTATGTAGCTGTGTTTCTCTGTTTACTGTGGCTCTGTATATCATTTTTTGTTTTTAGGATAAATCGACTATGAAAGTCCCGAACAACGTTTTAGCTTGCCTATTTCTGGCCTCGTCGTTTGCGCTTGCCGATGAGCATGCGCTTAATTTAAGTGATGCCGGTGGTAAGCCGGCAACGGCTGAGACCATCAAAGCCAATGCGGAATTTGCCAAAACACTCAACTTCGCCGATGTCAGGGCTTTTGAAAATGATAAGCTTGGTTTGATTGCCGAGTTTGATGATGAAACCGGGAATATTATTCGCAACAGTTTTTCGTTTATAGACCTTAGCAGTGCCGATAAAGCGCCAGATACCGTAAACCCCTCGCTGTGGCGTCAGGCGGTTTTAAATCAGGGTGCACAGGGGCTCTATGAAGTAATCCCCGGGAAGATTTACCAGATTCGCGGTACAGATTTGGCATCGGTGTCGTTTATTCGCGGCAAAACCGGCTGGATAGTCTACGATGTCTTGACCACAAAAGAAGCCGCCGCCCAGTCTTTAAAGTTCTTTTTTGCCAATGTGCCAGAAGGCAAAGACCTGCCGATTACGGCGATGCTTTATTCTCACTCGCATGCCGATCACTTTGGCGGCGCGCGCGCTGTTCAGGAATTATTTCCGAAGGTTAAAGTATACGGCTCAAAAAATATCACTAAAGAAACCGTGGATGAAAATGTTTTGGCTGGCAACGCCATGTCTCGCCGCGCCGCATATCAATACGGCGCAACGCTCGGCCGCCACGAGCACGGCATTGTTGATGCCGCGTTAGCTAAAGGTATTTCTAGCGGTGAGATTACCTATGTAAAGCCGAATTATGAGCTCAACTGGAAAGGCGATATTGAAAGCTTAAATATCGATGGCCTGAAGATGATTTTTCTCGATGCTTCCGGTACCGAGGCACCGTCTGAGATGATGACTTATATTCCGTCGATGAAAGCACTTTGGACCGGAGAGGTCACTTACCAGGGCATGCACAATGTTTATACCTTGCGCGGCGCCAAGGTTAGGGACTCACTGCTTTGGTCGAAAAAAATCAACGAAATGATTTATCTTTGGGGCGGCGAAGTTGAAACGATGTTTGCATCGCATTCGGCGCCGATTTGGGGCAACAAAGAAATTGTTGAGTACTTGAAAATGCAGCGCGATGCCTACGGTTTTACCCACAACCAAACACTGCGTCTAGCCAATAACGGCTACGTGCTGCAAGACCTAGGCGATGCAATCTACGAGGTAATGCCCGAGAGCATTCAAAAAAGCTGGCATACAAACGGTTACCACGGCACTTACTCACACAATGCTCGCGCCGTATACAACATGTATCTGGGCTATTTTGATATGAACCCCGGCAATTTAAATCCACTGCCAATTAAACAATAGTCTGCAAAGTTTGTTGAATATATGGGCGGCGCGAAGGCTATTTTAAAGCGCGCTAAAAAAGATTTTGCCAAAGGTGAATACCGCTTTGTGGCAACGGCACTGAATAAACTGGTTCAGGCACAGCCAGATAACCTAAATGCGCGGGCTCTGCTTGCGGATACTTACGAGCAGCTCGGCTACCAAGCCGAGGGCGCAGGCTGGCGCAATATCTATTTAACCGGCGCTCAAGAGCTGCGCACCGGCAAAGTTAGCCCCGGGGCCCCTAAGTCGGCCTCTGCCGATGTGATCTCAGAAATGGACCCGGGTATGTTGCTCGATTACATTGCCGTTCAGGTTGATTCGCTTAAAGCGGCCGATACGCCATTTAGTTTTAATGCCATTGTCGGTAAAAATAATTTTTATGTAGAAATGTCCAATGGCAATCTAAGTAATATTCAAACCATAAAACCTGTGGCCAATGCGGAGGCAAGCATTACAGTAAGTGAGGCCGGTTTTACCAAGATCTTACTTGGCCAGGCGCGCCTGCCTGAATTGATTGAAGCGGGTGAGGCGTCGCTTGATGGTGATGCCGAGGTCTTGCAGAAGCTGGCAGCGTCAATGGTGCAGTTTGATCCAGCCTTTGAGATTGTTCCATTCAGTGAAAAGTCGGTCGATGCGGATTTGTATCACTAAGTGATTTATTAAGTACTCGACTATAAAAACGGGCCCGGCGATGTCGGGCTCTGTTTACGCGCACTGAAAACTTACGCAAAAATAATTGCCTTGTTCATTGCTGCGTTCAAGCCAGATTTCCCCACCCTGTTGTTCAATAAACTCTTTGCACAAGTTTAGACCGAGGCCTGTGCCGCCTTCACCAGCGGTGCCCAAAGCACTGTCCACCGGACTATTAAACAACTGCTGTTGTTTCTCTTCGCTGATGTGTTCACCGCTGTTAAATACCTGCAGCACAACTGAGCTGTCTTTTTTGTAGGCGCTGACCTGTATTTGGCCCTGCTCTGGGCAGAATTTAATGGCGTTGTTCAGCAGGTTGCGAATAACGGCTTTGCTGAGGGTTTCATCTACCAGAACGTTGTATTCGCCCACATCGTTTTGAAATTCAATACTTTTTAGCTGCAAAGCTTCGTGCAGCAGGTCGTAACTGTTGTTCAGCAGCGCTTTCAGTGAGTGTTCCTGAACGATAATGCCGGAGCGGCCGACCCGCTGCGTGGCCCACTGCAGCATTTCATCGAGCAGCTGATAAACACGCAAGCTCGAATCCAGGATCATATGGCTGCTCTTAACGATGCGCTCCTGGCTCATTTGCCCTGCGCCTTGATTTAGTTGCTGGGCGAGGCCGAGGATGCCGTTAAACGGCGAGCGTAGGTCGTGGCCGATGGAGCTCAGCATGTTTTGCTGCTGTTTGTTGCTGCGCTTAAGTTCCAGGCTGTGCTTGCGCAGTTCGAGCTGGCTGATCACCTGGTGGGAGAGAATCGTCAGCGCTTTAAGTTGGTTGCTGTCGAGTTTTTTGGGTTCGCGGTCGATAACGCAGAGGGTGCCTATCGGGCTGCCGTCGGGGGCAATTAGCGGGGCGCCTGCGTAAAAACGAATATCGGGCGCGCCGGTAACCAGTGGGTTGTCGAAAAAACGCTGGTCTTCAAGTGCATTGCTAATTTCAAAAACATCGTTCTGCAAAAGCGCGTGAGAGCAAAAGGCGATGCTTTTTGGGGTTTGCTCGGCATCGAGGCCAACCTTGGACTTAAACCACTGGCGCTCTGCGTCAACCAGGCTAATCAACGAAATCGGTGTGCCGCAAATTGCGCTGGCTAGCTCGGTTAACTCGTCAAAGGTTTTTTCTGCGTCGCTGTCCATAACCTCGTAGTAGTCGAGGCGTTTAAGGCGCTGTTTTTCCAGCGGGTGCTCGGGCGCGCTCTGCATGGTGTTCTCCGTGTTCGGCAGGCATGTTGTTAACTATAGGTAATGCCGGCGCTCATGCAGAGCAAACTACGTGTATTAACTGTCGCTGGATTCTAGGTAGTCGAGCCAGCTCAAGACGATATCGTTATAAGAGCATATGCCTATTACGTCTTCGTTTTCTATTACCGGCGCAGAGCTGAGCCCAAAGCGGGTAAATAAGCGCGCGCAGTATTTGATGTCCATATCTGGCCGGACGGCGATCACCGGCTTGGCCATGATCTCGTAGAGGTTGACGCGGTCGGGGTTGCGGTCGAGGGCAATGACCTGTTTGGCGATATCGCTCAGTTGCACCTGGCCGTATTCATCGCCGCTGTCGCGCTTTTCAATAATGACCTTTTTGTAGTTATTTTTTTTCATAATCGCCAGCGCTTCGGCGACGGTCATCAGGCCGTCGACAATGGCAAAACGCTGGTTCATTACATCGCGACAGCGCACTTTTTTATGGCTCATAGTTCCCCCTCAATTTTACTGCTCAACTCTTGAATTTGATGGCTGACCCCGACGGCGTCTTCAACATCAATTTGAATGGCTATGCCGGCGCTTGAATCGCGTTCAAAACCGCCGACCTCGGCGATGGTCTCGAGGATGTGGCGACTTAAGTGCTCTTCAACTAAAAACAAGCAGACATCGCGCTGAGTCTCGAGGCTGAGGCCAAAAAAAGTACTTTTGGGTTTTAAGCCTTCGCCGCGCGCGTGGTTGATAATGGTCGAACCGGTTGCTCCGGCAGAGCGCGCGGCGTCGAGCACATCGTCGGTACGCTCGTCTTCAACAAAGGCGATAATTAGTTTAAAACGCATTGCTGTTGTCCTCCGCTTGAGTGTTTGTGGCTGAGGTAGTTAGGTTGGCCGCTTGTCGCGCGCGTTTAAATTCGGCGAACTGGGCGTAGGCCATTACCGTAATCATTGGAAACAGCGACGCAAAAGCAATCAGGCCAAAACCGTCGATCAGTGCGCTGCGCCCGTCAATATTTTCCGCCAGGCCAAGCCCAAGTGCTGCCACCAGCGGCACGGTAACGGTTGAGGTGGTGACACCGCCGCTGTCGTAGGCCAGCGGAATAATCAACTTCGGTGCTAGCAGAGTTTGAATCACGACAACGATGTAGCCTGCGATAATAAACCAGTGAATGGGATAACCGCTGACAATGCGCCAGGCGCCCAGGGCAATGCCGATGGCCACCCCGATGGCGACGGCGATACGCAGGCCCCAGACACCGATGGCACCGCCACTGACCTGGTTGGCTTTCATCGCCACGGCAATTAAGGACGGCTCGGCAATGGTTGTGCTGGCGCCGATCGCAAAGGCAAATAAATACACCCATAAAAAGCCACCGCTGCTTTCGCCAAGCTCAATCAGTTGGGTGGCCATTAAGCGGCCAATAGGAAATAGTGCACGCTCAAGCCCGAGCAGGAAAAAACTGAGACCGACGATCACCAGAATAAAACCGCCAAGCAAGCGCGGCCAGGCCGGCAGCTTTTTGCGAATAACAAATAGCTGAAAGCCGAGAATAATGGCGGCGATAGGTAGTACATCGCGCACGGTGCTGGCAAAGGTCGTTAAAAAGTCGCTGATAAAAAGCATTGTTATGTGCCCACCGCCTATAAAACCATGCCGTAAATCATCACAAATATCATCGGCGTCAGCGATGCAAAAGCGATCAGGCCAAAACCGTCGAGCATGGGGTTGCGGCCTTTAATGGATGAGGCGAGGCCAACGCCGAGTGCGGTAACCAGCGGCACAGTGATGGTTGAGGTGGTGACACCGCCACTGTCATAGGCGATGCCGATAATTTCTTTGGGCGCAAAAAAAGTCAGGCTGACAACAATGATATAGCCAGCAATGATCAGGTACTGTATTGGCCAGCCTTTTAGTATGCGCCACACACCGATAACTATGGCGAGGCCAACGCTGAAGGCAACTGTCATGCGCAGCCCTGTTGCATAGGCACTTTGGGCCTGTTTGCTCGATTCTATTTCTCCGGCGGCAGCGGCGACTTTGGCAGCTTCGGTCGATACCGCAATCAATGCAGGTTCGGCGACGGTAGTGCCAAAGCCGAGGCAAAAGGCAAAAGCCATTAACCAAAAAGCGCTGCCTTTTTTGGCAAAGGCGTAGGCCATGCTTTCACCGATGGGAAATAGGCCGAGTTCGAGGCCGCGGATAAATAAGCTAAGACCGACGGCAACCATAAACACGCCGCCGAGCAAAGATAATATATCGGGCAGCATGCTGCGCAGCACCACTAGCTGGAAAAAGGCGATGACCGCGATAATTGGAGCCAGGTCGCGCAGGCTGCTGATAAAAGAGTGGAGCATGGCTTTCATACGCCTAATCTAAGAGCACAGGCAGGAGCTTGTCTAGCGCTTACTTAGCTATGTTTGTGTGCGGCTTAGGATAAAATTGATAAGGCGCAAATAGCCGCGGAATCCATTGATGGCCTGACTAGCGTATTGCTTGTTTCTATGTCTGCTTCTGTGTCTGGTTTTGTAGTTAGTTCAGCGCATCCGTTGCCGCCTTTGACAACTGAATAACACAGCGCTTCACACGCTCGTCGAGTTCGAGGCCAAGCTCCATGTGTTCGAGCTGCAGCTGGCCGGTGCGCGATAAAATCGCCAGCAGCTCTCTCTCCTGCGCGTCACTTAAGCCCATGCTGAAAAAACTTTTTTCCATTTCGGCAATCATGTCATCAACCAGGGCCATGCTGCGTTTTTTGTGTTGCTCTTCCTGGGCTTGAATATCCACTAGTGTGCGCTGAGCCTCGGCAATGGCACGCTTGATTTTTTGCAGCTTTTGGCCAGATGTTTCGTTGAGTTTACTAAAGTGTGCAAGTTTGGCACTGCAGCCTTCGAGCAGAGTCATTAAGTGATCTTTGAGAGAGCCGCGCTTGTCGCTGTCTGTCGGCATATTTTTTATTAAGACAACTAGTTGTTTTTGAACAATAAACAAGCGTTCACCCTGTTCAAAAAAGGGCTCTTGGGCACTGCTGAAGCGTTTTAACAGTTCTTTTTCCAAGCTGGTTATTTCACCATTACACGAGCGCATAAGTTGCTCTGCACTGATATGGAAATACAGTACGGCGTTAAGATTAATACTGTTAAAGGCATTGATGGTTGCATCGGCCAGGTTGTCTAAAGTACCGGCCGAAAAGCAGTCGCGAAAGTAGTTGATGGTGGTGCTAAGACCCGCACTTTCTCCGAGCATGGTATAGACAATTTGATTGGCCTCCTGGGCTTGCTGTTGAAGCTGCTTGGTTGACTCGAGCCGATCGACAGCTGCTTTGATTTTATGTAACAGAAGCTCCGTATCGTAGGGTTTGACAATGTAATCCAGTGCACCAAGCTCTAGGCCTTTAATGATTTCGTCAGTGTGATCATTGGCCGATAAAAAAATGATATCGATGTGCTTGAGTTCTGAGTTGTCTTTTAGCTGGCGGCACGCTTCGTAACCGTCGATGTCGGGCATATTAATATCCAGCAGAATTAGGTCTGGTTGCTGCTGCTGGTACTGGGCAAAGGCTTCTTTGGCGCTTAAGGCTGCGTTGACTTGATAGTTGTCTTTAAGTGTGTCGATCAGCAGTTGGATGTCGCTGGGGTTGTCGTCGATAATCGATATGATCAGTTTATTGTTAGCCATGGCTGTAATCTGCGAGTAACTGTTGTAATTGGTGCTCGGCAAGTTCGCCGACTTTTTTGGTGTCGAGGTTTTCGAAAGCCTGTTCCAGGTCTTCGCTAAATGCCTGCAGTGCGCTGCCTTGGCACACTTGTTTCAGTTCTTCGATTGCTGTCATCGTCTGGGCCAGATCAAAAGCGACCGAGCTATGAATGCTTTGCAGTAGTTCGCAAAGTACTTGCTTGTTGGCACTGTTTTCTACCGGGCGTTTTTTTTCATCGTGTTCACTGTTGTTCAGCAGCTTGGCCTGTAGTTGCTTTAGGCGCTGAATTTCTAAACTTAGCTCATTGAGCAGGCTGTACGCTGCGCCGTGATTATTTTCTTTCAAGAACTGTTCGATACTCGCTGCGAGCTGACTTAAGCCCTCGGCGCCTAAGTTGGCACCGGCGCCTTTTAGTTGGTGGGCGAGGCGCTCTGCTTTTTCGTAATCGCCGCTGTCTAACAGCGTTTGCATGCGCTGATCGGCATCGCTATTGTTGTTGATAAATGACAGCAGTAGCTTTTTTAGCCGCTGCCAGTTACCGCGCAGGCGCTTAAGCGCCGCTTCTAAATTAAAGCCCTCGAGCGCGGGCAGCTCGCTGTTATCACCGCGGCTTAAGGTGCTCGCTTTGTTTTCACTCATGGTCTTCACTTTGAGCAGCGCCGCCAACGTTGGCAGGGCAAGCTCGGGCTCTATCGGTTTAGTTAGATGTTCGTTCATGCCGGCATCAAGGCTTTTTTCCCTGTCTTCGGCCATGGCGTGCGCAGTCATAGCGACAATGGGTAGCTGCTGGTGTCGCTCACTGAGTTTGCGAATTTTTTTACATGCGCTTAAACCATCCATTTCCGGCATCTGGATATCCATTAGTACAAGATCGACGTCCAGGTGCTGCAGCATTTCAATGGCATCGATACCACTAAGTGCAAACTCCACTTGAAAGCCGACACTTTCAAACAGTTCTTTGGCCACCTGCAGATTGATGTAGTTGTCGTCAACCACAAGCAGGCGCTTGCCAAAAAAATTGTAGTGCTGCTGGCTTGTGTGTTCGTTGTCGAAGCTTTTACCGGTCAGGCACTGGTAGAGTTCAGCGTGACAGACGGGTTTGCACAGGTGTTTAAGGCCGCGCTTATTGCTCTGTTCATTGTCGTGATAGCGGCTGATATTAATAACATCAACATTGCTCAGTTCGAGTTGTTCGAGTGCCGCAAGGCTGATGTCCAGGTCTTTGAGTTCATCGTGGTCAAGCAAAATCAGATGGGCTTGGTTTTTTAATTCAGGCGCCGGTTGAAATTCACCCAGTGAACTTATCGATATAAAAGCGCGAGCGCCGAGCTTAACAAAGCAGCGCTGATAAAATTGCTTGCGAGCCTTGCTCAGGCTGACAAAAACCACAATGTGATCTTGCAGCTGTTCGCCATAAAGGTCGACGTAGCTGTCGGTATTTGTCGTTACCAGGTCGAGGTCAAACAAAAACGTTGAGCCTTGGCCGGGCTTGGAATACAGCTCTATACGCGAGCCGAACTGGCGAACGATTTTGGCGCTGATACTCAAACCCAGGCCGGTGCCGCCGTACTGGCGGGTTGTCGATGTATCGGCCTGGCCAAAGGCTTTAAAGATGTTTTTCTGTTGGGTTTCATTCAGGCCAATACCGGTATCGGAGACAAAAATGCGCGTGTAGCCCTCTTCGGTGTAGTGGGCGCCGATACATATTTCGCCGTGTTCGGTGAATTTAATGGCGTTGTTTATTAAATTGCCGACGACTTGTTTAATGCGCGTGACATCGCCTTTGACTTGCATAGGCAGGTCTGGGTCTATGGCGGTAATGACATCCAGGCCTTTGATATGGGCGTTTGCAACAAAGCTGTGCACAACATCTTCAATCGCGCGGCCGAGATTAAAATCGATGTCTTCAAGCTGTAGTTCAACACTGTCGAGTTTGGAAAACTCGAGAATGTTATTGATGATAGAAACCAGCAACTCGCCACTTTGCATAGCGGTGGCAATCAGTTTGTTTTGTTTGTTCGGGTCTGTGCAGCCTTTAAGCGCGCGCAGCATGCCGAGTACGCCGTTCATCGGCGTGCGTATTTCATGGCTCATATTCGCCAGAAACAAACTTTTGGCTTTGACGCTGGCGAGGGCTTCATCGCGGGCGACTTCAAGTTCTTTGGTGCGCTCTTGCACCTGGCGCTCGAGGTTTTGCGCAAGTTCATGTTCGTGTTCGTGAATGACAAACAGCTCGCGGCTTTTTTCTTCAAGCAGGGCTTCGGCCTGCAGGCGGGCTTGTTTTTCGCGCTCGAGGCGCCGCTGAAGGCGAGTAATTCTTTCTTCCACCCGGCCGCCCCAAATCCTTAGCTGAGTTTGCTCAGCACAAAATCTTCGCGGCTAAGGCCGTCGACTAAGCTACCACTGCGTTCAATCTTAAGCTGTTCGCCGTAGTGCCGGGCACAGCCCTCGATTAACCCGTGGGCCAGATCTGCAAGCTGGCGGCTGCTTTCGTAGTGCAGAATTAGGCTGCTGTCACTGGCTTGTTCGTAGCTGAACTTCGGCAGTTCGGCGTCTGGGTAAAGCTTGCGCACTTCTACGTGAATGTGATCGTCGATTTTTTTTAGCAAGCTGAAGCAGTCGCCGGCTTCATCAAAAAAACTGCGGAACTTTTTTACAAACGAAGCCGCTAAAAAGTTGCCAAAGGCGTGTACTAGTGCCGGCGCTTGCTGCTGGGTTCGTTTTGACAACTCGGCAACATAGGCGACCAGCTCTTCGTAGTCGTAGCTGGCAACACTGGTGTAGGCGCCGCCGGATTCGGGGGCGACACTGTCGATCAGATCGTCGACCATGTCCACACCCCAGTTTTGTTCGACCATCTCCATAAACTCGGTGAAGACTATGCCTTTCATGTCGGCGCCCATCGTGTAAGTTAGCGTGTTTTTAGTATAGAAGTGATTAACTGTTGTGAGCACATTTGCCAAGTGTATGCACATCAATCATAGTTAGTGCATTACAAAAAAGATGTGGCTAGGACGCCCATGAAAGCTCTGTTAGTTGATGATCACAGCCTGTTCCGTCACGGCCTTGAGATGCTGCTTAAAATGCGCCTGCAGTTTAGCGAGGTGGTGCACGCCCAAAATGCACAAGAAGCGCTCGCGGCGCTTAATCTTCACGGCGATATCGACATTGTTGCTCTCGATCTGCACCTGGGCGATGACAATGGCCTGCAGCTTATGGCCCAGATCAAAAGCAGTTGGCCGACGCTGCCGGTGATCATGATCAGCGGCGAGAGCGATGTGAAACAAATTCTTACCGCGCTCGGTGAAGGCGCAGCCGGTTTTGTGCCCAAAACCTTGAACCCAAGTGAGTTGGCCGGGGCCGTGGCCGAGGTAATTGCCGGTAAAGTTTACGTACCGCCGCTGCCGGCGCAGGCGGAGCACGCACTGGTGCTCGCCGCCGCCAAGAAAGTACAGGCTCAGCGCATGGCCGATCTTGAGGAAGTCGCCCGCGCAGTTGCCAGCGAGCACGACCTTGCTCACCGGGTTGAGGTGGGCGATGAGCAGCTGGTGTCGGCGCTGAGTAATTTGCTCGATGAACTGGCGCAGGAGCGACAGAGCTTAAGCAACCTGGCGTTTACTGATGAGCTGACCGGCATTGCCAACCGCCGCTGTTTTGTTGACCGCGCTGAGGCCGAGCTCAGTCGCTGTCGTCGCAGCGGCGAAGCCTGTGCGCTGCTGTACATGGATGTCGATGAGTTTAAAAACCTCAATGACAGCTGGGGCCACGACGTTGGTGACCTGGCTTTGCAGCATGTGGCTAAGGTACTGCAGAAGCAGCTGCGCGAAGTTGATGTGGCGGCGCGCCTGGGCGGCGATGAATTTACCGCAGTTTTACACAGCCCGGCAGAGCTAGAGGGTTTACAGCTATTGCTCACACGCTTGCACACGGCCCTGACTGAGCCTGTGCAACTGACCGCGGAGTGTTTTTGGCAGCCGCGTATTAGCATCGGGGCGAGCCTGAGTGTCGGCGACGAGCGCCTGACACAGGCATTGCGCCGGGCAGACGCGGCGCTGTACAAAGTCAAAGGGGCGGGCAAAAACAGCTTTAGCATTGCCCCCGCTCGCGGCGCCCGGGCAATGCATTGATGCTGTTGATAATACAGCAAGTGGGCGGGCAGTTAGTCGCTGCCGGCTTGGCCCATGCGCTGTTTGTAGCTTTGCACTTCTTGGCGTATGACCGGTGCGAGTAAATAGAGGCCGGCGATATTAAATAAGCTCATCAAAAATACCATCGAGTCGGAAAAGGTGATGACATTGCCGAGACTCGCCATCGCACCGAGCACAATAAATAAGCAAAATAATACTTTAAAGCTGTATTTGGCTACCTTGCTGTGACCAAATAAAAAGCCCCAGCTGATAGAGCCGTAATACGACCAGCTCAGCATGGTCGAGATTGCAAACAGCACAACGGCTATTGCTAATACGACTTCGAACCACGGGAACACCGACGAGAAAGCCGAAGCGGTTAAAGCCACGCCGCTGAGCTCTGCGCTGCTGTTTAAGCTGCCGGTAATAATAATGACCAAAGCCGTCATGGTGCAGATCACCACGGTATCAATAAACGGCTCAAGCAGGGCAACAAACCCCTCAGTGGCCGGCTCTTTGGTTTTAACGGCACTGTGGGCGATGGCGGCGGAACCAAAACCCGCTTCGTTGGAAAAACCCGCGCGCTGAAAACCCTGAATCATTGCGCCGATAAAACCGCCGACAACGCCCTCGGGCGCAAACGCGCCTTTGATAATCAGGCCAAAGGCATCGGGGATCTGGCTGAAGTTACTCAGCAATATAACCAGCGCGGTGAGCACATAGATGCTAGCCATCAGCGGAACCAACCTGGCGGTAACGCGCGCGATTGAGCGAATGCCGCCAATAATCACAAAGGCCACCAGGATTGCAATCACCAAACCAAATAACCAACCTTTGCCGGCCAGTGGGCTGGCATCGCCACCAGTTGCCTGCAAGGTCATCGCAAAAGCCTGGTTGGACTGAAACATATTGCCGGCACCGATAGCGCCGCCGATGCAACAGATCGCAAAAAAGAACGCCAGTACTTTGCCGACATTCGGCAGGCCGCGCTCGGCAAGGCCCGTGGTTAAGTAGTACTTGGGGCCGCCGCTGACGGAACCGTCGCTGTGGTACATGCGGTATTTAACACCGAGTGTGCACTCGGCGAATTTGGAACTCATACCGAGCAGGCCGGCTAATATCATCCAAAAGGTCGCGCCGGGGCCGCCGAGGCTGATGGCGACGGCAACGCCGGCGATATTGCCGAGGCCGACAGTGCCAGACAGCGCGGTGGTTAAGGCTTGAAAGTGGCTGACTTCACCGGGGCTGTGCGGATCGGCATATTTGCCTCGCACTAAGTCTATGGCGTGTTTAAAGCCCCAAATACTGACAAAACGCAGGTAGAAGGTAAAAAACAGTGCACCAAATATCAGCCAGATAACAATCCAGCGGATCTTAATATCGTCGCCGATCGGTATTTCGTAAAAAACTTTGCTGGCGATCCAGTTACTCACCGGTGCCACGGCTTGGTCGGCGCAGTAGTCGAGGCCCTGGCCTTCGATCTTCATGCACTCGCTAAAGCTTTGTTCGGCGTGCGCGGCGCCACTAAAAAACAAACTTGCGCCGACGATAAGCGCGATACGTATGAAATAAGACATGAATTCCCTATGCTGCAAAAAGTGGCCGAGACGTTGGCTTCTTATGGTTTGGGCTTGCGTTTGTTACGCATAGTGCGTGCCACGGTGCGCGATTGTAGCGTGTTGTTGGGTAAAAATCCTTTGCTAGGGCTTGTTGTACTCAGGGTGTACACCAAGAGAAATATACTGGTGGGAATAGGCGCAGGCAAAGGCAGCCGCTAAGAGTAGATAAGAGCAGCCAGCCCCCCCTTAGCTTCTCGGCTACTTAATGAGGGGGCTGGCTTGGTGAATTACTGCCAATAATACTCGGCGGCATCGTCGAGCTCGCGCTCAATCTCAAGTAGGCGATTGTATTTGACCAGGCGCTCACCGCGGCTCGCGGAGCCGGTTTTCAGGTGGCCGCTGTCCATCGCCACAGCAAAGTCGGCGAGAAAGCAGTCTTCGGTTTCGCCCGAGCGATGGGAGTGAAAAGCGCGCCAGCCGGCGTTACGGCACAGGCGCACGGCGTTTGCCGCTTCGCTGACTGTGCCGATTTGATTGAGTTTGATCAGCGAGCTGTTGGCCGTGTTGTTATCGATGCCGCGCTGAATGTAATTGGTATTGGTGACAAAAATATCGTCGCCAACCACCTCGATCTTATCTCCAAAGCGCTCGGTAAAAGCTTTAAAACCGTTCCAGTCTTTTTCCGCAAGTGGGTCTTCCCAGAGCACGATGGGGTACTTTTGTATCCACTCGCCGCTGAGCTCGATCAGTTCTTCGCTGCTCATCGCGCCCCGGCCCGACCACTTTAAGTCGTAGTTTTTTTCTAAATCTTCACAAAATGAGTTGGCGGCGCTATCTAGGCCGATAGCAATATCTTCACCTGGGCGGTAACCGGCGGTTTCTATTGCCTGAATAATGCTCTCGATGGCCGCTTCATTGCTGCCAAAATTCGGTGCAAAACCGCCCTCGTCGCCGACACTGGTGGCCAGACCTTCGGATTTTAATAGGCTTTTGAGCGCGTGAAAGGTTTCAGCGACGTAGCGCAGGCCTTCGCTAAAGCTCGGAGCGCCTAAGGGTATTGCCATAAACTCCTGAAAGTCGACGCTGTTGTCGGCGTGCTCACCGCCGTTGACAATATTCATGCACGGCACCGGCAGGCGCACAGCGGCACTGCCACCAAGGTAGCGATATAGCGGCTGCTGGCAGGCGCGAGCGGCCGCGCGGGCAATGGCCATCGAGCAGCCGAGAATGGCATTGGCGCCGAGGCGGCCTTTATTCTTGGTGCCGTCGATATCAATCATCAGTTGATCGAGCAGGGCTTGATCAAAGGGGCTGCGGCCTTTCAGTACCGGGCTAATTTCTTCGCGTACGTTGTGCACGGCTTTTTGCACGCCGAGACCGCCGTAGCGAGAGCCGCCGTCGCGCAGCTCCACTGCTTCGTTGGCGCCAGTGCTGGCACCAGAGGGCACCGAGGCCGCGCTGATACTGCCGTCACTGAGCTCGATATAGACCCGCACGGTGGGGTTTCCGCGAGAATCGAGGATTTCCTGGGCATCTAACTTATTGATTGTAATGGGCATAGTGCTCTCCATCGCAGCTGCACAAAAGCCCAACTCTAACAGCGTCGGCGTGACAGTTTTAGAGCAAACAAATAATCGACGCCACTAATTCAGCGGCTGTGTGTAAACGGGTTTATGGGTGTTGCAGGGCGCGCCAGCGCAGAGCTGGCGTGCGGTGAGTTTGGGCCGAAGATGAGAAGGGGAGCTTCTTAGCGGGCGCGGTGTAAGGCGCGCTGCATTTCGCGATTGGTATCGCGCTCTTTCGAGGCTTCGCGTTTATCGTGCTGCTGCTTGCCTTTGGCGATACACACTTCGACTTTAATCATGTGCTTTTTCCAGTACAAGGCCGTGGCGACAACGGTATAGCCTTTTTGATCTGCGTGACTGGCCAGTTTGTCGATTTCGCGGCGGTGCAGCAGCAGTTTGCGATAGCGGGTGGGCTCGCAGACAAAGTGGGTTGAGGCTGTTGGCAGTGGCTGAATCTGGGCGTTGAGTAAAAACGCTTCATTGTTTTTGAAAAACACGTAGGAGTCTGTCAACTGAGCCTTGCCCGCGCGGCAGCTCTTGACTTCCCAGCCCATCAGCTCGATGCCCGCTTCGTATTTTTCAACCAGGTGGTAATCAAAACGCGCTTTTTTGTTCTGCGCGATATTGTTACTCGGTGTTTTACTTTTGCCTTTCTTTGCCATGGCGGCGGATTATACGGACTCGTCGAGCGCTTGTCCCCTGTTGTCTGCAAGCTGAAAGCGCTAGAATGCCCGCTTTTTCTAAGCGAGGCCGCTTTGCCGACTATTGAGCGCAGCGCACTGGTGAGTTTCAGTTGCGAGCAGATGTATGAACTCGTCGCCGATTTTGCGTCCTACCCGCAATATATGCCGGGGGTGGCCAGGGCTGAACTGTTGGCCGAGGGCGAGGGGTGGCTCGAAGCGAGGCTGCACATCAACCGGCTCGGGGTAAAGCAGAGTTTTTCAACCCGCAATACGCTCGAACCGCCTTATCATATGGGCATAACCATGCTCGAAGGGCCGCTTAAATCTATGACTGGGGGCTGGCAATTTCAGCCGCTTGGCGATGCTGCCTGTAAAGTCATTTTTAAACTCGACTTTGATGTTAAACCCGGGCTTGCCGGTTTGGCTTTGCCTAAGCTGATGGAGCTTAGCGCGTCGGAGCAAGTCGATGCGCTGTGCCGGCGGGCAAAGCAGTGTTACGCCAGTTAAGCGCGCTTAAGCTTGAATTAGAGCGAGCAAATTAGGAACAAATTAGGAGAGAGCAGCATGACTGATATTGAACCGATTGCCGTCGAAGTCGCTTACGCAACACCTGAAAAACAAAAGATTGTTGAGCTGATGGTTGAGCCGGGCACCAGCGCCTACGACGCGGTGATTAAATCCCATATCGTCAACGACTTTCCCGAGATTGATATTGAAAATGCCAAGCTCGGCATTTTTGGCAACGCTCTCGGCTCAAAAGGCTTGGCCCCGGCCAGGGACTACGTTTTACAAGAGGGCGATAGGGTTGAGATTTACCGCCCGCTGATTGCCGACCCGAAAGAAGTGCGCCGCAAGCGCGCGGCGGCAAAAAAAGCTTAAATCAGCTTTAACTTTTGACTAAAAGCGCAGGCTACCAAGCACAGGCTATAAAAGTGCTTACTAAAGTCAGTACTTTAAGCGCTGCTTTTAAACTGGCTTACAGCGCACTTAACTGTTTGTCGATCAGCGCAATAAGTTTGTCCAGTGCGCCTCTGTTTTTCTCGGCGACGGCCAGTGCTGCCCGGCCCTGTGCTAATGCAGCGTCCGGTTTTTCTAACAGTTGTTCAAGAGCTTTGCTCAGTTGCTGCTCATCGTCGACGATGAGCAGTGCCTTCGCCTGTTGCAGCTCTTCGGCAATGGTGCGGAAGTTATAAGTACTTGGCCCGCTTACTATGGGCAGCGACCAGGCGGCAGGCTCTATATAGTTGTGGCCGCCATTGTCGATAAATGAGCCGCCGATAAAAGCAAAGTCACTGGCACCTAACATAATCAGCAGTTCCCCCATGGTGTCGCCGAGTAGAATGTCAGCGGCCTGGGTTTGCATATCACTGCGGCGCGCAACACTGTAGCCGCTGGCCAGGCAGAGCTTGTAGACAGCGTCGAAGCGCTCGGGGTGGCGCGGCACTAAAATTAATTTTAGATGTTTGTGTTGTTGGCGCAGCTGCTTAAATGCAGACAGAATAATCTCGTCTTCGCCTTTGTGTGTGCTGGCGGCGATAAGGATCTGTTCGCCCTGTGCTGTGAGTTGTTGTTTTAATTCGGCGGCCGCGCTGCGGGCTGTGTCACTAATGTTTAAGTCAAATTTAATATTGCCGATCACGTGAGCGCGTTCGGGTTTTAGGCCCAGAGAAACAAAACGCCCGGCGTCGCCTTCGTTTTGTATGGCCGCGACATCGATCTTTTTAAGCATGCGGCGGCTGAGGTTGCGCAGCATTTTATAACCCCGCGCGCTGCGCTGACTGAGGCGCGCATTGGCAACCATGATTTTAATGCCGCGCTTGTGGCAGGCGTGAATCAGGTTGGGCCACAGCTCGGTTTCGAGACAGACAAAAATTTTCGCTTGGCTGCGCTCTAAAAAACGCCTGCTTGCGCCGGGTAAGTCGTAGGGCAGGTAGCAGTGTTTGACGCGCTCACCAAAGGCTGCGCGCACTCGCTCTGAGCCTGTTGGTGTCATGGTTGTTACGAGAATTTCATAGCGCTGTTGCTTGACGTAGTGTTCGATGAGCGGCCTTGCCGCGATAAATTCGCCGACACTGACCGTGTGAAACCACAGCACTTCTTTATCACTTTGTATGCGCGGGCAAAAACCAAAGCGCTCGCGCCAGCGTTGCCGGTACGCGGGCAGCTTGCGGCCGCGCAGCCACAGGCGCACAAAAGCAAAAGGTAGCAGCAGATAAAACAGCAGGGTGTAAAAAGCGCGCATTATTGAGAGGCCTTTTCGGAGCTGTCATCCTGGCTGTGATAGAGCTGGGCGTAGTGGCCGTTTTGCTCTAACAACTGCTCGTGGCTGCCCTGTTCTACAATGTGGCCGTGATCGAGTACAACAATTACGTCGGCATCGCGCACGGTACTCAAGCGGTGCGCGATAACGAGTGTGGTGCGGCCCTGTTTGAGGCGTTCGAGGGCTTGCTGAATCAACTTCTCACTCTGGTTGTCGAGTGCGGAAGTGGCTTCATCGAGAATTAAAATTGGCGCATCTTTGTAGAGTGCTCGGGCGATGGCCAGGCGCTGGCGCTGACCGCCGCTGAGCTTGCCGCCGCCTTCACCGACATCGGTTTTAACGCCGTCTTCGAGCTCCTGGACAAAATCCCAGGCATTGGCGTTTTTGAGGGCATCGAGCAGTTTTTCCTGGCCGTGTTCGCTGCTGCCGTAGACAACATTGTCTTCGACACTAGCTTCAAAAATAACCGGGCTCTGGCTGACAAAACTAATATTGCGGCGCAGCTCGGACAACTTGATATCGTTAATATCTTGGCCGTCGATAAGAATGGCGCCGTCTGCGCATCGATATAGGCGCATCAACAGTGAGGCGATGGTGCTTTTGCCGCTGCCACTGTGGCCAACAAGGGCAACGGTTTGCCCGGCGTTGATATCCAGGTTTAAGTTTTTGATAACAGCTTGTGAGCTGTCGTAGCCAAAGTTGAGCTGCTGAAAGGCTATATTTCCGTTGGCGCGATCGAGTTTGATATTGCCGTCGTTTTTCTCCGACTCTTCATCGATAACGGCAAAAATAGTTTCCGCCGCGGCCAGGCCGGTTTGGATAAGAGAAATAATGCCGCTCAGAGCTTTAATCGGGCGGCCGAGGGCTCCGGCGGCGGTCAGGTAGGCTACGGCGGAACCGGCTTCACCCGCCGGCCAAAAAAGTAGCACCAGGTAGAACAGCGTCGCCAGCGCGATGGCGATAACAAAGTGCATAATCGGTGTCTGCAAGGCACTGACACGAGCGTATTTGTTTTTGTAGCGTAGGTTTTCATCGGCGGCATCGTGAAAGCGCCCGGCCTCAAACTTTTCTGCGTTGTAGCTTTTTACAACCTGTATGCCCTGGATGGCTTCATTGGTGACGTGGGTGACTTTGCCGACGCTGGCCTGAATTCTGCGGCTGGTTTTGCGAAAGTAGCGCGCGGCGATAAAGACCAGGCCTGCGAGCACCGGCGCGGCCGCAAAAAATACCAGGGTTAGCTGCCAGTTTTCGGAAAACAGCATATACAGCAAGACAACTAAAAACAGCCCCTCTTCAAACAGGGTCTTCACCGCTTTGGTGACGGAGCTACTAACCTGTTCAATATTGTAAATAACCAGTGAAATTTGTTTGCTGCTGTTGTTTTTATCGTAGTAACTTTGCGGCAGAGTCAGCAGTTTGTCGAACACCTGTTTGCGCAGGTCGTTGACCACATGCAGGCCAACACGGCTGATAAAATACGAACCAAAGTAGGCTCCGATGCCGCGAAACAAACTGAGCACAAGCACTACTGCCGGCAATAAAAATATGCTTTGCACCAGAAATGCGGGCATGTGTTTGACCCACTCGGTGGGTTTGCCTTCTAGTTCATTTAAGAACAGTTCTATGCACTTAATCAGCGCGCCCTGGCTGGCCCCAAATATTAAAAAGCCTACAAAGCTAATAAAAAAGAAACCTTTGTAGTTTGAGGTGTAGGAGAACAGGCGGAAATAGAGTTCGCGAGAATTCACGGCCGGTTTGTTCATCGTTAGTCCATTTGTGGCGCTGGGGTTAGGGGATACAAAAAGGGCATTCTAACTGCTATTAGAATGCCCTTGAAACGGCTCGAGGCGAATGATCGCCGCTCGTTTTACCGGACTCAGCTTTTTACCGGGCTGAGCCAGGCACTGTGCTGATCGAGCTCACCGCGCACGGCTTTAAAGTACAGGTCTTGCAGCTTAGTAGTGATCGGCCCGCGTTTGCCTTCGCCAATCTTGCGGGCGTCGAGTTCGCGGATCGGCAGCACTTCAGCGGCGGTACCGGTAAAGAAAGCCTCATCGGCGACATAGACTTCATCGCGGGTGATGCGCTTCTCGATAATTTCGTAACCGCAGTCTTCAGCCAGCTGGAAGATCGTGGCGCGGGTAATACCGTCGAGGCAGGAAGTCAGCTCGGGCGTGTAGATTTTGCCTTCGCGAACGATAAAGATGTTTTCACCAGAACCTTCGGCAACATAACCTTCGTTGTCGAGCAGCAGCGCTTCTTCACAGCCGCACTGAAGCGCTTCTTTTAACGCCAGCATTGAGTTGATGTAGTGGCCGTTGGCTTTGGCTTTACACATGCTGATATTGACGTGGTGGCGGGTGTAGCTCGACGTGCGAACCTTGATGCCGACATCGCGGGCTTCAGGGCTCATATAGCTAGGCCAGTTCCACGCGGCGACAATAACGTGAGTTTTAAGGTTGTCGGCGCGAAGGCCCATGCCCTCAGAGCCGTAAAAAGCCATCGGCCGCAGGTAAGCTTCGTGCAGGTCGTTTTCACGCACGACCAGCTTTTGTGCCTCGTTGAGTTCTTCGATGCTGTAGGGCATGGCCATATCCATGATATGGGCAGAGCGGAACAGGCGCTTGGTATGTTCTTCAAGTTTAAAAATACTGGTGCCGTGCTTGCCTGCTTCGTAGGCGCGCACGCCTTCAAAAACACCCATGCCGTAGTGCAGGGTGTGGGTCAGTACATGCACGCGGGCATCGCGCCAGTCAACTAACTCGCCATCAAACCATATAACGCCGTCGCGGTCGGCAAAAGACATAAATTGCTCCAATAATTACTACGCGGCGGCTCGGGCGCCGACCCGCGTTCTGATTCGCTTAAATAATCAGGCCTCGCCGAGCAGGCGCTGCCAAATTGCTGTTACGGAGTTGCGCTCGTTTATCAGAGCATCGGCACTGACCTTGTTCGATTTCTCTTCGATAGTCTGGCGATGCATGACGACTCGCAGCGCTTTGTACGCTGCACTGAGCTCTTCGACCTCTTGAGTCGACAGATTGTCGGCTTGAGCAAGCGCTTCCAGAATGCGGATGTTGTCCGTCCAGGTCGCGAGCGAAGGGTTGGCGTGCGACCAAGCAAGAACCAGATATTGAACCATAAATTCGATGTCGACGATACCGCCAGCATCCTGTTTGAGGTGAAAAACATCGGCTTCGGAGGCCTTGCTGCCGAGGTGCTTGCGCATCTTCTCGCGCATTTCGACGATGTCTTTGCGCAGTTGCGTTAAATCGCGTTTGCGACAGAGTATTTGCCGGCGCAGCGCGTCGAACCTTTCGGCGAGTTTACGACTGCCGGCAATAGCCCGTGCGCGCACCAGCGCCTGGTGCTCCCAGGTCCAGGCTTCGCTGCTCTGATAGCGCTCGAAGGCGCTAAAACTTGCGACCAGCGGGCCGCTTTCCCCCGAGGGCCTGAGCCGCATGTCGATTTCGTAGAGTCGGCCGCTGTGCGTGCGGGTATCAATCAGGTGGATCAGCTTTTGACCTAAGCGCATATAAAACGTGGCGTTGTCGATAGAGCGCGGGCCGCCGGTTTCTCCGTGGATATTGGCATCGTGCATAAAGACCAGGTCGAGATCGGAGCCGTGATTGAGCTCGATGCCGCCGAGCTTACCGTAGGCGATGACAGCGAAGTCCGGGCCATTTGTGCTGTTGTTGTCGGGATAACCGTGGCGTTTAATCATGGCCTGCCACGCGAGCCCGAGGCAGTGGTCGACCAGCGCTTCTGCGAGCCAGGTTAAGTAATCACTCACTTTCATTAGTGGTAGGATGCCGTTTACCTCGCAGGCGGCAATGCGCAAGCTGTGGCTGAGCTTGAAATACCGCAACGCCTCCATCTGGGCCTCAAGGTCGTTCTCGTCGATGCGCAGCATGGTGCGGCGCAGCTCGTCTGATAGTTCGTCGCGCTTGGGTAAATGATAGAGGCTGTGGGTATCGAGCAGCTCGTCGAGCAGGGCCGGGTGTTTGCTCAGTTGTTCAACAATTTGTGCGCTGGCTTCGCTAAGTTGCAGCAACAATTTCAGGGCCGATGGATTTTCCATCAGTAAGACCAGGTAGGCACTGCGGCGAATAACGGCGCGAACCAAGGGCAATATGCGCAATAACATTGTTTGGCTGTCGGCAAAGCTATTCAGCTCGCTGAGCAAAATGGGCATAAATGCATCCAGGCGCTCGCGGCTATCTGGGCTGAGGCTGACAACGGCCGGGTTTAAACTAAACTCCTGCAGCGCCTCGCAGCTCAAGCCGCCATCGAGACTGCAAAGCCCGTCACAGGCTTTGTGCCACAGCTCGACTGCCCAGTCGCTGGCGTGCACTGCGCGGTGTTCCTGATCACCGTCGGCGATGAGCACTTCAAATTCCTCACTGACTAGCTGGCGCTGTTGCTGCAGCGCTTGTTCAAAGCTCTGCCAGTCGCTAAAGGCCATCCAGCTCAACAGGGCCTTGCGGGCTTCATCGCTATCTGGAAGCTGTTGGCTCTGCTCGTCGTTCCAGGCCTGGATGCCGTGCTCACACTGACGCAAAAAAATATAGGCCTGAAGCAGGGCCTGGGCTTTGCCTCTTGGAAGCAGGTGTAGCTTTTCAAGTTCGGGCAGGATTTTGTTTATTTCGCTGCTTTGTAATTGAGTGTCGCGCCCGCCGCGTATCAGCTGAAACACCTGGGCGATAAATTCAATTTCGCGAATACCACCTGCGCCGAGCTTGACGTCGTGTTCCAGGCGGCGGCGCCTGACTTCCTGGCGGATTTTTTGTTTTAGATCGCGCAGTGCTTCGATAACGCTGTAGTCGATGTATTTGCGGTAGGAAAAGCTGCGCAGGGTGCTCATTAACTCTTCGCTGCGAGCCCCGTCGCCTCCGGCGGCCACTACGCGCGCTTTGATCATCGCATAGCGCTCCCACTCCCGGCCCTGACTTTGGTAGTAGGTGTCGAGCGCAGCAAAGCTCGATACTAGAGCGCCGCTTTGCCCCCACGGGCGAAGGCGCATATCGACGCGGAACACACGGCCTTCGGCACTGACCTGATCGAGGCTCTGAATGATGCGTTTTCCGAGGCGGGTAAAAAATTCTTGGTTGTCGAGCTTTTGTTTGCCGTCGCACTGGCCTTTATCGGGGTAGGCAAAAATAAGGTCAATATCCGAACTTAAATTTAATTCCCAGGCGCCGAGCTTGCCCATGCCGAGCACATAGAGATGCTGTTGTTCTGCCCGGCTGTTGCGCGGCACGCCGTGATTACTGACAAGCGCTTGATAGTGCCGTTCGAGGCAGCTTTGACAGGCGAGCTCGGCCATCCAGCTGAGTTCTTTAGTGCTGTCAAACAATTCACAGCGCTTGTTGGCTTCGCGCCAGATAAGGCGCAGCATCATCAGCTGGCGCCAACGACGCAGGCTGTTGTCAAAATCTTCCTCGCCGACAAATGTTTGCATTAACGCGGCGTAGTCGGGGCGTTCCAACTTGTGCCCAAGTGCGCAGTGTTGCAGTAGTTGAAGTAAAAACTCCGGGCGCCTTTCGAGCTGCCTTTCGGCAAATTGACTGACGCGCAGTGTTGCTTGCAGCTCGCTACTTATTTGTTTGTTTAGTCGTTGTTCCAGCTGCTGTTGCTGCTCAATGTCGAGTTTTATAGTCGCTGCTTGGCGGAGTTTCTCTGGCAGTGATGAAAGATTGGCGCTGGCCATGCAGATGTCCTTGGCAGATGTTCCTTGGCGGCGGGGGCTGAGTATAGCTTGCAAGTGCAGCGGGGTCTTGATCTGAAGCTGGGCAAGTTGAGCTTTGTTGGCTACCTGGGCCGGTACTTGGCGGCTAGCGTGTGAGCAATGTACTTTTACTGGTTTCTAAGCAAACTCGTGAAAAATAATAAGTCGGCCTTAGCGCAGGCTATCGCCAGCCTAGCTGGGGAAGTGAATAAAGGCTTTATTGCGGCCGTTTTCTTTGGCTTGGTACAGGCCTTTGTCGGCGCAGTCGATCCACTGGGTGCTGTCTTTAAGTTTTTTGTGGTACGCGCAAACGCCGAGGCTGACGGTGTAGCTAATCTCTGTACCTTCGTAGACGGCGGCGGTGTTTTCGATGGTTTTGCGAATGCGGTTGGCGAGTTTCAGGGCCCCGTCTGCATCGGTATCGGGCAGAATAATGGCAAATTCCTCGCCGCCATAACGCCCCGCGGTATCCACTGTGCGGATGCATTTCTGGGCAATAGCGGCAGTTTGGCGTATGACCTCATCGCCAGCTGGGTGGCCGTGGCCGTCGTTAATTGATTTGAAGTGATCAATGTCGAACATGACCAGTGAACTGGCGTGGTTGTAGCGAGTGCAGCGCTCGAGCTCTTTGAGTAGTTCGCTTTCCCAGGCTTTGCGATTGAGCAGGCCGGTCAAACCGTCGGTGCGGCTCAGGCGTTTGAGCTCGGCGTTGGCGGCTTCGTTTTGCAGCCTGTTTACTGCGGCCTCAGTAACGTCGTAGATAATGATGCACAGGTGATCGACCTTGCCGCCAGTATCTTTGAGCGGAATCATGGTTGTATTTTGGTACATCGTATCGGCGATGCTGGTGATGGGCCTGTAGCTCGGGAAGCGAAATAGCCAGGGGCGCTGCTCCCAGGTGGTAAAGGCGCTGTTGTGCAGGGTGAATACCGATTCGGTCTTTCGCTTGAACCAGGCTTCGGGCAGTTCGGGGAAACATTGAAATAAGTTTTTGCCAAGGATTTCGTCTGGCTCTTTGGCGCTGTGGTTTTGCATAAAGGCATTCCACAGCTGTACTTCGTAGTTGCGATCAATAATAACCAAACCTACGTCGATGAACTGCAGTACGTCCATCAACCAGTGGAAATCAGAAAGTAGGGCGGCTTTTTTGCTCATTTAGTTCAACAGGTAATCCAGCTTTTTAAATAGTAGCTCAAGACTGCCCTCTGTCATGACAATGAGCAGGTCGCAGTTGATGTTAAAGCCTTCAATGGAGTAGCTGATCTCGGTGACCAGGGCGTGGTTCCAGCGGGCTTTGTCGAGCTGAAACAGCTCGCGTACGCTCAGGTGTTGGCCGAGCACCATCGGTGGGCCAAAACTGAATTCCATATCAATTTGCTCAGCGATACCGTTTAGGCAGGCGCCAAACAGCACATTGGTGGTATCCATGAGCAGCTCGCGCTCGGCTTGTTGATCAACATCGCCCTCGTAGCGCAAGATATTAGCCAGGTCCTGGAAGCTTGTATCATTAAACAGCAGCATTGCCTCACCGCTGATACCGCCGCCGATAAAACCCTGGCATACACCGCTGACACTCTCGTTGGCGTCGATAGAGTGCAGGGCCATGACGATATCTGACGGGGTCATGATCTCAATATGCGGGATGCTTAGCTCGACAAAAGCACCGAGCAGGCGCGCGAGTTTGTCGCCGGCTTGGCCCATGGCGACGTTGCTGATTTCCTGCAAGCAGTCCCGATAATCTTCGTTGATCTGGAAAATGGCTGAGTCCGCCTCTAGCTGGTTTTGCAAGTGTACTAACTATTCTAGTCGTCAGCCGTTAAAATGCCTGTTTTTACTGCATAGCTGAGGAGCTTGCGTGTCTCTTAAATTTTGTACGGTGCCCGTCACCCACTATCAACAGAACTGTTCTATCATCTGGTGTGAACTGAGCAAGCAGGCGGCCCTGGTCGATCCTGGCGGTGATGCAAATAAATTGCTGGGTAAAATTGATGAGCTCGGCCTGAGCCTGAACAAGATTTTGTTGACCCACGGTCATATGGATCACGTTGGCGCCACCAGTGAAATTCGCAAGAGCACGGCCGTGCCGGTTATCGGCCCCCATAAAGACGACGACTTTTGGCTGCAGTCGCTGGCTCAGCAAGCATCGATGATGGGCTTTGAAGCGCAGGCGCCGCTAGAGCCCGATACCTGGCTAAACGACGGCGACACAGTCGAGCTCGGCGAGCTGAGTTTGCAAGTAATTCACTGCCCCGGGCACACGCCCGGACACGTTGTTTTTTATGAGGCAGACAGCCAACAGGCTTTTGTTGGCGATGTGCTGTTTGCCGGGTCCATCGGCCGCACAGATTTCCCCAAAGGCAATATGACGCAGCTGCTGGATTCGATTCGCAACAAACTATTAGTTCTCGGTGATGAGGTTAATTTTGTTCCAGGTCACGGGCCGAACTCTAGCTTTGGCCGCGAACGAGTAAGCAACCCATTTCTTGCCGAACAACCCTATTAAGACAGCCGAAAAAGCCAGGAGGTGACCATGTCAGAGCCATTGGGTGACGACTTTGAAGAAAACTACGATCGCTTTATTGCTGAAGCGCTCGATACCGGTTGTGTTTGGGGGCTGGAGGGGGACGATGGTTTTGCGCTCTGCCCATCGGTGGAAAACGACGAGATAGACGTGATGCCGCTCTGGTCTCAGCCCGAGTTTGCCAAGCAGCACTGTCGAGACGAGTGGCAGGCCTACCAGCCGGTGCCAATCGCAGTTGAGGAGCTGCTCGACGACTGGCTGCCGGGCATGCACGCGGATGTGTTATTGGTTGGCGTGAATTGGAATGAGGCGATGGAGGGGCTGGAGTTAGAACCGCTGGACCTGCTCGAAGACATCGATAGAGAAGCGGCAGCTTAGAAAACTTTAATCTAAGCTTTGCCGGGCAATTTGCTAGCCTTGAATTAAGAGCTTAAGGCAAATCTCAAAGGGTTTTGCCAGAGCCTTCCGGGAATCGAATCGCTTTCGCCCAGTTATGTGGTATCTGTCTATCTGCCGCTGCGGGTGCCGTTAGTGTTTCCTTGCACTCCCTCCGCAAGATGTGCACGTGTGTGCGATCATTCCCGCGAGGCTCTGGCAAAACCCTTTTGTTTTGCGCTCTCGGCCGGTCTTAAAGCAGCCTTTTTTGCCAGATTACGCCTGGCTTGAATATCCCTCCGCCCCTCGCTGTTTTGCTTAAATTTTTATCTTTACTGTTGTGTTTATGTCCGCTGCTGCCGGCTTTGAGTCTTTAAGACCGGTTCGCAAATTGAAGCGAATCGTGGCTTCTGATATAACGCAACGCGACTTTTCATGCTCATGCACAGCGATCAACTATGTCTGACCCTGCGATTTTTGCCGACGAACAGATTTCTTTAAAGCAGTACACCGAAAAAGCCTATCTCGACTATTCGATGTACGTCATTCTCGACCGGGCCCTGCCTCACGTGGGCGACGGCTTAAAGCCGGTGCAGCGGCGCATTGTTTACGCAATGAGTGAGCTCGGCCTTAAGGCTTCGGCAAAATATAAGAAGTCGGCGCGCACCGTCGGGGATGTGATAGGTAAATACCACCCGCACGGGGACAGTGCTTCTTATGAAGCGATGGTGTTGATGGCGCAGCCGTTTAGCTATCGTTACCCCCTTGTCGACGGTCAGGGCAACTGGGGCTCGCAAGACGATCCAAAAAGTTTTGCCGCGATGCGTTATACCGAGGCGCGCCTGAGTAAATTTACCGAGGTGTATCTGAGCGAACTCGGCCAGGGCACTGTCGACTGGATGCCCAACTTTGATGGCACGCTCGACGAGCCCAAGGTGTTGCCTGCCCGCGCTCCGGCCGTGTTATTAAACGGCGTCACCGGTATTGCGGTGGGGATGGCCACCGATATCCCGCCTCACAATTTGCGCGAAGTCATCAACGCCACTGTGCACTTGCTCGAAAACCCCAATGCAGGTGTTGCCGAGCTTTGTGAATACATTCAGGGTCCGGATATGCCGACGGAGGCGGAAATCATTACGCCTAAGCCCGATATTCAAAAGATCTATGAAAGTGGCCGCGGCAGCCTCAAAATGCGGGCGCTGTGGCACAAAGATGACGGCGATATTGTCATTACCGCGCTGCCACATCAGGTCAGCGGTGCCAAAGTGCTTGAGCAGATCTCCGCGCAGATGCAGGCAAAAAAATTGCCGATGGTTACCGACCTTCGCGATGAGAGCGATCACGAAAATCCAACGCGCCTGGTGATTGTGCCCAAGAGCAATCGCATCGATGTCGATGCTCTGATGGCGCACCTGTTTGCGACAACCGACCTTGAACACAACTACCGGGTCAACTTAAACCTGATTGGTATAGACGGGCGACCCCAGGTCAAGAGCCTCGATAAAATACTCAGCGAATGGTTGAGCTTTCGCATGGTCACCGTGCGCCGGCGTTTGCAGCACCGCCTCGATTGGGTCAATCGCCGCCTGCACCTGTTGGACGGTTTGTTGATTGCGTTTTTGAATCTCGATGAAGTGATTCACATTATCCGCACCGAAGATCAGCCAAAGCAGGTATTGATGCAGCGCTTTGAGCTCAGTGAAGATCAAGCCAATTATATTCTCGATACCCGCTTGCGCCAGCTGGCCCGCCTTGAAGAAATGAAAATTCGCGGCGAACAAGAGCAGCTGAGCACGGAAAAAGACAAGCTCGAACAAATTCTCGGCTCCGCCCGCCGCCTCAAGACTCTAATTCGCAAAGAGTTGCTAGAAGTTGCAAAAGACTATGGCGACGAGCGCCGCTCACCCCTGGTTGAGCGCGATGAGGCTCAGGCCTTCAGTGAAACCGACTTGCTAAGCTCCGACCCGATCACCGTTGTGCTCAGCGACAAGGGTTGGATACGCGCCGCCAAAGGCCACGACATCGATCCCGAGAGCCTGAATTACAAAAGTGGTGACAGCTATAAATTTGCCGCGCGCGGTAAAAGCAATCAAAACGCGATTTTGCTCGATAACTTTGGTCGGGCCTATAGTTTGCCGGCGCACAGCTTGCCCTCGGCGCGCGGCCAGGGTGAACCGGCTACCGGCCGTTTGAACCCGCCGAGCGGTTCAAGTTTTCAGGGCCTGTTGATTGGTGATGATAAGCAGCGCGTGCTGCTGGCCTCGGACGCCGGATATGGCTTTATTACTACGCTGGCTGAAATGCACAGTAAAAATAAAGCCGGTAAAGCGTGCTTAAGCCTGCCCAAAGAGGCGCGGGTTATGCCACCGCGCTGCTTTGACAGTGTCGAAGACAGCTGGTTGGCGGCCATTACCAACGAGGGGCGTTTACTGGTTTTCCCCGTTAACGAGATGCCGGAGCTCGGCCGTGGCAAGGGCAATAAAATCATCGGTATTCCAAGTGCGCGTGCAGCCGCCCGCGAAGAGCTGTTGATTGCGCTGGAAATTATTAAACCGGAACAGGAGCTCAAGGTATTTAGTGGCAAGCGCCACCTGGGCTTAAAGTTCAAAGACCTCGAGCACTACTTCGGCGAACGCGGACGCCGCGGCAATAAACTGCCGCGCGGTTTTCAAAACGTCAGCGCTGCGCAAATCGTTTCACGCACTTAAGCCGGGTTAAGTGGCCGCTGTTGAGCGGTGGCTCAGCGCGAATGCCATCTGCTTCACATTTTGCGCCATCGTTTGTCGGTGGCGTTTACTTCGCTGTGCGCCTGGGGCTAAGATCAGTTCAATACAGGAAGATAGACAAACAACCGCGCTCATTGTGGTGACAGAAAAAAAGAGGTCGTAATGTCTGGTTTTAGACGTTTCGGCAGGAAGCCCTTCGTCGGAGCCGTAAAGCTCCAGCACGATGCATTCGGCGAGATGTATGCCGAGACTCAGGATGTTAGTGAAAGTGGATTATTTGTACGCGACGCCAATTTGCGGGAGCAGTTAAATGTTGGCGATTTATTAAACGCTACCTTAGAAAATATTCAGCACGAAATGAAAGTGGTGCGCCTGACTCGCGAAGGCGCGGGTTTAGCTTTTGTATGAATTAGCTTGGCTCGCTGCCTAGAGCCGTATTTTTATTCCCCCGCGCCGCCTGCTTCATCGCCGTCAAACAGCGCCTGCATTTTCTCCATATACTGCCTGCTGGTTTCATCGGATGCCGGTTTGTATTCAATTTGTTGTTTTATCTCAGGCTTTGGCAAAATTAGTTGTTCACCTGCCTGCACCCGCTCGCGCAGCGCCAGGTAGCGCTCTTTAAATACCGGTAGTGCAACATTTTCAGCATTGCTCTGTAAAAAGTGCCAACCGACATCGCGCCCGGCAAAATAAACCGCCGGGTGGCTCCAGTTCTGTTCAAGCTTGGGTGAAGCCGCGTTGCAGGCTTCGGCATAGGCGCTGTGCACATCGGGCAGGGCGCGATTGCTCAAGCGCTCACAGTGGTTAAGCATGGTTTTTAAGGTGGGTAAAAACTCAGAGCTTTTGACGATGGCCATCGACGCTTCAAGCACGGTTTGTGCAGGAAAGCTGCGCAGCGTTTCCAGCCACAGGCGCTTAACAGCAATTACATCTGCTTCCTGGGCGTAGGCCTTAAAAAACTGGTTGTGATAATTGCGCTTGAACAGAGCAAAGCTCTGGTTCAGGGCGTCGACCAAGGCGTTTTGTTGGCTGTTAGTTTGCCCAGCTTCTGTCGGTGAGTTCTTCATCTAAACCTATATCTCGGGTTGATCGACTTGGGTGAGGCGAGTTTGCGGTTGAGGCCTCGTGGCGCTGCGCCCACATGCGTTTTATATGTTGCAGGTATTTTGTATTCCACGAGCCGCAGAGCTGACCCCGGTCGCGCCAATATATGACAAACTCGGGAATTAGGCTCTGCGCAAAACTCAAGTCAATATTGGCCAGGCGCAGCACATCAAACACATCTTTGGATGGTTGCCAATTTTCGCTCATCGGTCTCGGGTCGGTATTGTGCTCGATTGCCGCTGTGTATTTGGCCCACTGTATACGCACGTGCTGGACAAACTTGGTATTCCAGGTTGTGTGGCTTTCGCCCCGCTCGCGCCAGTACAAAATAAATTCTGGAATGGCATCCTCAACAAAGGCGCGCTTAATCCCGGCTTTTTCAACAAGGATTTCAAGTGCGTCGGCGCTCGGCTGCCAGTTGGCCATTATCGGCGCCTGCTGTTGTTCGCGAAAACGCTCGCTTTCGAAATCGCGCCACTGGCGCAGGCAGTGTTGCATAAATTTGCTGCCCCAGCTGTGGTGCCTGTCGCCGCGCTCGCGCCAGTAGGTTACAAACTCGGGGACTTGGCGCAGAGCAAAATCCTGCGAGATATTGTGCTGGGCTAACTGCCCCAGTGTGGCTTCATCTGGCTGCCAATTGGGGGCGATAAAATTCTTGCTTAAAAAATGAGCGCCAGCTTGTTGCCCCGGCGCAGCTGTGTAAGCCGGCGGGTTTTGCCGGGCGGCGGCCGGTGCTGGGCTGTTAAAATCACGCGGGCTTGCCGGGCTTAAGGCGGCACCGGCTTGAGCGTTGACCACCGGTATCGAGCTGACACGATTGGCACCGCGAGGTTGTTCAGCCAGTTGTTGCTGTACTTTTTCGTTAAAGGCGAAGCGCAGCAGGCCCGAACTCTCAATCGGTGCTGAACTGACAATCAACACGCCTTTTTCTCGCAAGTTTGTGACGATGCGCTGGAGATCGCGCTGATTCCAAAATGGAAATAACTCGAGTAACTGATCGAGTTGCAGTTGGTACCAGTAAAAGTCGCCGCTGCTGTGACCGCGCTCGTAGTTAACTCGTTCGGCCAGGGCCGCGAGCATACAGGCTTGCTCAAGGCCCAGAGTCGCGGCCAGAGAAGGGTAAATAAGCAGGGGTTTTTCAGGAATCAGAGAGCTTGGCATGCGGGTCATTCTACCAGTTTGCTCGGTCTGCAAAGAACTATTTTCCAAGGAAAGTTAGTATCGCAGCGTCTTATCGCTGTACCTTTCACTACAGCCGTTAACTCAAAACGATGCGTGAAGCCTGTGGCACAATGTTCGATTAGCCGCGCATTTAGATAGCGGGCACGACTTAACTTATATATGCAACAAATAGACGAACAGTTAATACGGGATAGCCAGCGCGGCGACGCGGCGGCGTTTGCTCGTCTGTTAAACCTTGTTTACGAGCTTATCTATGGTTTTGCCTTGAAGTTACTGGGCAAAGTTGAAGACGCTGAAGATTTAACTCAGCAGGCCTGTATCAAGTTGGCCAAGGTGATCCGTCAGTTTCGCTTTGAGGCCGCATTTACAACATGGCTGTACCGGCTGGTCTACAACCTAAGTCTTGATTGGCGGCGAAGCCAGAAGCGCCATCAGGCTGAGCCTTTGGGCGAATATGAGCCGCCAAAAACAAGTGGCCAGGGTGAGGCCCAGTTGGAGCTCGAGCGAGTGCTGGCGCTGGTGAGCACGATGGGCAAGGGCATGAAAGAAACCTTGATTCTGGTCTACGCAGAGGGCTGCACCCACAAACAAGCCGCTGATATTTTGGCTGTTAAAGAGAGCACCGTGAGCTGGCGCCTGCATGAAATACGTAAACGGCTCAAAGAGGAGGCAGACTATGAATGATGAACAGTTAAAAGAGTTGTTTGCCAGAGCAAAGCAGGAGCGAGCGGAGCAAGCGGAGCAAGCGAAGCCCGAGGCCAAGCAGCGCGCGATTGATGCCGCGATGGCTGAGTTTTCGGCCGCAGGCTGCGCCGATAAAAAAGATTCAAAACCGAGCCAAGCATTATTTGCTTGGCTGCGTCTTAGTAGGGCAAAGAGCTCAACAGAGGACAGCTTTATGAATCGTTATTTTTTACCCGGCATTGTCGGCGGCGCCGCCACGGTTTTTTCTTTATTGTTTATTGTCGTGCTTGTTGATTTTGATGTGAGCCAGCGGCCCCTTAGCAATGATGGCGAGGCCCTTGTCGCCGATATTAACTCGCCCGAAGCTGAGCCTAGGCTTGAGGAAGAGCTGATTGTAACGGGCTTTCGCGCAGAGCCGTCGAAGCAGACTTATGCCGAGTCTGCAGCAGCGGCTCCTGCATTGGCTGAAGCGGCTCCGGCAGTGGCTCAAGTGCCTGGGCACGAGGCGCCTGGCGTCGACTCGATAGCTTCTAAGCCGGTGTCTAAGTCAATGTCCAGGTCGATGTTGTTGTCTAAACAACAAATTGCCCCGGCGGCGCCAGCGGCAAACTACGCTCAAGCGTCGTCTGATCTGTTACCACCAGCGCGGCAACAGGCGTTCCGGGATCAATTTGAGCACGCCGAACTTAGCGGCATTAAATTGGTAAAAAATGAGCCGGTGTCGACGTTTAGCATCGATGTTGATACGGCTTCATACAGTTATGTCAGGCGCACTTTAAATGAAGGGCATCTGCCGCCGGCTGACAGTGTGCGCATCGAAGAGATGCTGAATTACTTTGACTACAACTACCCCGCGCCAACGAATGCTAAGCAGCCGTTCAAAGCCAGCACCTGGCTGAGTGCTAGCCCGTGGAACAAAGGTAAAAAGTTGCTGCATATTGGTATTAAAGCTTATGAGCTCGAAGGGCAGGCCCAGCCTAAAAGCAAGCTGGTATTTTTACTTGATGTCAGTGGTTCGATGAATAGTCCGGACAAACTGCCGCTGGTTAAACAGAGCATGAATCTGCTGCTCAGTAAGTTACACGACGACGACTCAGTTGCAATAGTGGTGTATGCCGGGGCAGCGGGCACGGTGCTGGAGCCAACCAAAGTCAAAGACAAACAAAAGATACTCAGCGCTTTAAACCGCCTGGAAGCTGGCGGCTCTACCGCTGGTGCAGAAGGGATAGAGCTCGCCTATCAACTGGCTGAAGCTCAGTTTGATAAAGATGCGGTAAATCGTATTATTCTCGCTACCGACGGTGACTTTAATGTCGGCATTCGCGATCGCGAAACCCTGAAAAATTTTGTCGAACGCAAGCGCGCTAAGGGCATATTTTTAAGTGTGCTCGGTTTTGGCCGCGGCAACTACAACGATCATTTAATGCAAGAGCTGGCGCAAAATGGCAATGGTGTTGCGGCTTATATTGATACGCTCAGTGAAGCGCAGAAAGTTCTTGTTGAAGAGGCCCACGCGAGCTTGTTCCCGGTGGCCAACGACGTAAAAATTCAGCTCGAGTTTAACCCCGCCCAGGTCAGTGAATATCGCCTTGTCGGTTATGAGACCCGCGCTTTGCGCAATGAAGACTTTAACAACGATAAAGTTGATGCCGGCGATATCGGTGCGGGCCACAAAGTGACAGCAATTTACGAGCTGACGCCTGCGGACTCGGCCGCGCAAAGCCACGAGCCTTTGCGTTATGCGAAACCAAGCAAAGCTGCTGCACCCGCTGATGGCGAGTGGGCCTTTGTCAAAATTCGCTATAAACTGCCCGGAGAGACGCAATCGAAGCTGATAGAGCAGCCGGTAACTAAAGCTCAGCAGCAAGTGCCCGCGGAGCTTAAGCAAGAATTTGAATTTGCCACGGCGGTGGCGGGTTTTGCTCAGCTATTAAAAGACGAGCGCTATGTGCACAGCTGGGGTTTTGACGAAGCGCTAGAGCTGGCCAAAGCGAATCGAGGTGAGGACGACTTTGGTTATCGCTCGGAGTTTGTGCAGTTAATTCGCAAAGCCCAGGTGGCGAAGGCGATGTGAGTTTTGTAAATTGCCCTTTGCTGAGCCGGGCCACAGCAGTACGGATGCTGCTGTAAAGCGCACAGTTTGTGTACTCTTATTAAATAATTACCTAGGTTTTAATGTGTTTGAACCCGATTTAACAAAAGAAAACGCCATTAAATTCAGCCGCTTTGATGAAGATAATGCCCTTTCAACCTGCTCGCGCCACCCGATAGTACTTGAAGATAAAAACTGGCTTACGGCCGAACACTACTACAGTGCCAGTATTGTTATGTCATCGTACTTGCGGGCCAATATAGAAAAGGCCGAAAGTGGCTTGAAAGCTGCCAAAATGGCTGATCCCTGGTATCGATTTAAAATAAAAAACTTCAAAAAACTAAGAGCGGTGTTAATGACCAGGGCGCTGTACACCAAGGTACAGATGTACGATGAGGTAAAAGACGCGCTGATGGCCACCGGTGATCAATTAATTATTGAAACCTCGCTGTACGATTATTACTGGGGCATAGGTCGTGATGCGCGGGGCGTCAACCAGCTCGGTTTAATCTGGATGGATATTCGCAAAAAATTAACTGAGCAGGCCGCTTAGTTCGCCCATTAAAACAACAATACGATTAAGTTATGGCAAAAAATAAAAGCGCTTTTGTCTGCAATGACTGTGGCGCGGACTATTCCAAGTGGCAGGGCCAGTGCAGCGAGTGCGGGCAATGGAACACCGTGGTTGAAGTGAGACTCGGCGCAGCCAAAAAAAACAACGCAAGCTTTAAGGGCTATGCCGGTGGTGGGCAGAGCAAAGTTGCCAAGTTAAATGAGATTAAACTCGATGAGCTTCCGCGCTTTTCTTCTGGCATGGATGAGTTTGACCGTGTACTCGGCGGCGGTTTTGTTCCTGGCTCGGTGGTGTTAATTGGTGGTCATCCGGGCGCGGGTAAAAGTACCTTGCTGTTGCAGACCTTGTGCGCTCTGGCCGAAACGCAGGCGGCTCTGTATGTAACCGGCGAAGAAAGTCCCCAGCAGGTAGCGCTACGAGCACAGCGTTTGAAATTGCCCATGGACAAGCTCGATTTGCTCTCGGCAACCAATGTTGAAGAAATTATTTATCAGGCCGAGCAGCTACAGCCCAAGCTGTTAGTTGTTGACTCGATTCAGGTGATGCACCTTGAGGGTATCAGCTCGGCGCCGGGTTCTGTGTCTCAGGTGCGAGAGAGCGCCGCGGCGCTCACGCGTTACGCCAAACAAAGTGGTGCGGTGCTGATTTTAGTTGGCCACGTTACCAAAGACGGCACCTTAGCGGGGCCAAAAGTACTCGAACATATTATCGACTGTTCAATTATGATTGAAGGCAGTCACGACAGCCGTTTTCGCACCTTGCGTGGTCACAAGAACCGCTTTGGCGCGGTTAATGAACTCGGCGTATTTGCGATGGGCGAGCTCGGTTTAAAAGAAGTCAGCAACCCTTCTGCTATTTTTTTGCAGCGCAGTGAACAAGTCAGCTCGGGCTCCATTGTGATGGTGGTGTGGGAGGGTACAAGGCCGCTGCTGGTCGAAATTCAGAGTTTGGTCGACGACTCCAGTTTTGGCAATCCGCGCAGGGTTGCCGTTGGCCTTGAGCAAAATCGTTTAAATATGCTGCTGGCCGTGCTGCACAAACACGGCGGTTTAATGCTTGGCGATCAGGATGTCTTTGTCAATGCTGTTGGCGGAGTCAAAATTGTCGAAACCAGTGCCGATTTGGCGCTGATTTTAGCGCTGGTCAGCAGCTTTCGGGACAGAGCCCTGCCGCGCGACTTGGTTGTTTTTGGAGAACTGGGTTTGGCCGGAGAGATTCGCCCCGTGCCGAGTGGCCTTGAACGCTTAAAAGAGGCGGCTAAACACGGCTTTACCGAGGCAATTATTCCGGCGGCAAACGCACCGCGTGAACCGGTGGCGGGGCTGAAAATTAAAGCGGTGAAAAGCTTAAGCGAGGCACTGGCGGCGATAGAGTAGTACCGGCTGAACCGGTACTACTGATGCTGTCTAATCGCTGTTTTTAAACAGGTACTGCGCTTAAGTTGCGATGCTTAGATAGCGCTCAGCTTAAGATTGCTTTTAGGGCTGATTTCCAGCTGCACTTTTTGGCCATCTTTTAAGCGGCGAACTTGCAGCTCTTTGGTGTAACGCAGAGTGCGGGTCTCACCACTTTCAAGGTTAACAAATGTGATGATGCCGGCGTCTTTATCAATATCTTTGATCTGAGCTTCGATGCTAACTTTCTGCACTGGTGTTTGATCAATGCTGACAGCAGCCATAGCCACACTGCTGAATAGAGCTGTAGATAAAATAAGACCTTTTACGATGTTCATAGCGGATATCTCCAAAAATTTAAGCAAAAAATGAATAAGTAATGCGCTACGCGTATGTTGCTATTGGTAACGCGATTGCTCCACATTGCCTGCTTTTTGTTCGTTATCCGATCAGGCGTAACTAAAGGTAACGCTTTTCCGTGACGCTTTCATTAACTTTGTTGTCATCAAGGCCAAAGAGAGTCTGTGTGTGTGTGAAAGTGTGACTGGTTTCGAATTTTTCTTGGCTAAAGGGCTTGCTAGTTGATGTTTGCTGAGACTTAGCTCGCTAAGTGTTACCGAGCAGATTGAGGCAGTGTGAAGGTGGGGCTTACAGATTAGAGCAGGCGTCGCCGTTGGCTTGGCCTGCTGGGCCTGAATATCCGCCCCGATGCGTTACTTATCGCTTATTTAGCTTGCTAAACTGCGCTCAAAATGCCTTTCTGGTCGAATACTCAGGCTCCAGCAGAGCGTATTTAATTTGTGTTAACAGGGGCCCTAGTTATTTGTCTTTAAGAAATACCCAGGTGACATTAAAGCGAAAGCCGGTGCCTTCCGGGTCGGCCGGTGCGCTATCGGCCCAATAGCGGGCTCCAACTTGAAAGCTAAATATTTGCCCGGCGATAGGCACTACCTGGCTTAGCATTAAGTTCACCGGAACCGACTGAGTGTCGTTTTCCCAGTCGATAATGCTTTCTGAATTTAAGAACAGCGAGGTCGCCGTGTGCCAGGTGTAACCGGCAAAGGGCTGTAAAAATGTTTCGTTCACACTCTCTCTGTCGTCATCGCCGGCGACGTCGAGCAATTGGTTAACCAGCATGCCGTAAGTCCAGCCGTGCTCTTGTTTTAGAACCACCGCTGTTGGGCCGAGGCTCCACTTTTCGCTGCCGAGCTCGGGCTCTGAAGCCACCGGCAGTGACAAGACCGCGCCAAAACCGTAAAGCCAGCCGTGATATGGGTCGTCCGGAGAAAAGAACACACTTTGCAGAATATCGGCGTTGCCGTTAATGCTCTGACCGTGGCCGCTATCGATATTGACGATGGGCAAGATGGTGCGCGAGACAATGCTCCAATCGTCGTTGAGTGTAAACGGTACAACGGGCTGGATATTAGTTAAATCGCGGCTGCTGCCGTCGATGCCGGCTAGTTTCTCATCGTAGTTGTATTGCACCGGCACGCTGATCATATGCGCAACCGGGTTGCTGAGCTTTTTGGCTACTTCAACATTGCGCGCGTGGCTTAAGCTGCTGGTTAGATAAAAGAGTGCAAAAAAAAAAGGGCGTACTGTATTTCATTTTCAATCTCTTTAATAAAGCTCAGAAGGGGCCGGTGACCCCTTCGCTTAGCATTTACATCAATTGAGCGCTCATATCGACAAAACCCTGCTTAGTTTTGCCGGTGCTGAGCTTGATAACTTTGTTGTTGTTTGGGTCAAAACTTTTCAGGTCGACCACTCGTATGGTCTGATCTTCGTAGGTTTTCCAATAGTATTTGAGCTCTTTGGGGTCGCGCGCGACAGTGATCATGGTGTAGTCGCTGAGTATTTTTCCTGCGACTTCTTCGCGGGCAATACCGACAGGAATATCAAAATTATTTAGCAGGTGAAAAACCTGTTTAACGCCATCTTCGCTATTTGCCGATGGGATAGCTGTCAGACTGAAGACAGTGGCGCGTACAAAGCGCGACGGAGGGGTAAAGTCGCCGGGTAGACCAAGCATGCCGCTGCCCTGGCCAAAGGCCGAGAGCTTGGTGCCGTTGATGTTAAGAGCTTCCTGATTGTTGGCATCGAGAGCAATATAGTTATTCAGGTTGGTCAGGTGCCAGTCGTGGGTCGGTGAGTTGGCCATCGAGCCAAAGGGGTTGTCGTAGACAACAAGCTCGCCGTTTAGCGGCTCGACAACAATGCTTTTGCCGCTGGTGTCGTAAAACACGTATTTAAACGGCGGCGCTTCGTCGCCAAAACCTTTAACAATAAAACCCGTGACAACAACTTCGTTGTTTTTTATGGCTTTTTGTAGCTCGTCGATATTCTTAAACTGGCCGAGCGCCCAAGACATAAATTGAGATTGTGACAGGGCTTTGTGTTTATTGCTTGAGTCAGTTTTGGCGTAACCGGCGTAGCCGGGGAAATAAAAGGCGCCGCCGGAAAGGCCTTTTTCATTCATGCCGTCGAGGTAGCCCGGCACACCAAAAGCGATGGTGCCAACGGAGCTGTATTTGGTTTTAAACGGCATGCCCGGGCCGTGGGCAGTATTGCCGGTAACGCTGTAATTGCGCGGGGTAACAACGATATCGGTATCGATAAAATAGCCGAACTCGGCCGTGCGGCCGTGAACAAAGTTGTTGTCTTTGGTTTTTAACATCAGCCCGGTGCAGGCGTAGGTTGTCAGTGCCAGGCCTGTGCCGAAGATGCACAGCAGGGCCACCGCCCAGCGAAATGCGGAAGTATTCATCCCAAGTTCTCCTTGCGTCAAAGCGCTAAAACTAAGTCTGTGTACTGCGGTTTTTATAGGGGCTAAAAGCGCGCCCCGGTTTGGATTCGCCTTGCCACTTACGATAGTGGTAAGCGGGAGTGAGGATAAGTCCGCCTGCCTTGCAGGCGGACTTAATAGCTATTAGTCGAGGGTTTTCTCAACGGTAGCTTTGGCGCGAGCGGTAACACGGCGGTTAGCTGCGCGGCCTTCGGCAGTGGCGTTGCTGGCGACAGGGTTGGCTTCACCGCGACCGATAGAGGTCAGGCGGGTAGCGTCGGCACCGTAGTCGTTAACCAGGCTGTTGACAACTGCATCAGCGCGTTTTTGAGACAGTTTCAGGTTGTACGAGGCGGCACCGCTGCTGTCGGTATAACCTTCAATCACAACTTTAGAGTGAGGGTAGTCGCGCATAAAACCGGCGATCTTCTTCAGCTCTTCGCGGCCGGAAACAATTTCAGCGCTGTTGTTGGCAAAGGTTACTTCAAGCTCAGAAGTAATGTCTTCTTTGATAACTAAGTAGCAGCCTTTGTCGTCAACTTTGGCGCCGGCGTTGCTGCCTGGGCACTGGTCTTGAGCGTCGACAACACCGTCACCATCGCTGTCTTTGTTTTTGTCACAGCCGTAGCTGTCGACCATGGTGCCGGGAGCCGTGCCCGGGCAGTTGTCCATCTTGTCTTCGATGCCGTCGTTGTCACTGTCGATAAATGCAACCGCTGCGGCTTTTTTCGAGCTGCCACCGATTAAAATTTGCAGGCCGAGGTTAGCCGTGTACATTTGGTGGCTGTCGTTCAGGTCGTAGCTTGCGCGAATGTCACCGCGCAGTGCCAGGTGCTGGTTGAAGTTGTATTTCAAACCGAGACCAAGGTCAGTCATATCGTTTTTAATATTGTTGATATCGTCGCCGTTGACTTGCAGTTGGCCCGCACCAAACACGATGTAAGGGTTGAAGGCGCGGTTGTGCATCAGGTCATAGAGCACATCCAGGCGAAACTGCTCAACGTCGAGATCGCTGTCGAGACCGTTTACACTGCTGTCACCGCTCTGCCAAGCGAATTCAAATGACCAAGGGCTGCTGGTTTGGTAACCGAGACCGAGGCCCGCGTGTTGGTCGTCGTCTAGCTTGACCCCATTGAAGTCGTACCAGCTGTAACCGATCATAGGAGTCACAGTTACACCGCTGGCGCGCTCGTAAGCTTGGGCGCTGCTAAGCGTGGTGATAGAAAGGAAGGTAGCAATACCAAGGTTTCGGATCGTGCGCATCATTGTTCTCCATATTAATGTATGCGTAAGGCTTGAGCTGGCATGGTAATCCATTTGTATGTTCTTTTGGTGACAAATCTTTGTCGCTTCATCAGTTTAAACTTGATTTATGAGCATAAAATGACGGTAAAAGGAACTCAGGTGCCAATTATGTTTCGCTTTATTATTTCTTCAGTAGCGCTAACGCTTATTTCGATCTTTTTTTCTTCGTTTTTAAGCGCAGAAGAGACGAGTCGTTTGTCTAGTTCGACTACCGTGCGCGGAGGCGAAACCTATCCGACACTTGAGGAGCGGGCGCTGGGGACGGCGCGAACAGACCGTGACACAGAAGCAGAGCCCTGGCCGTATTCACTGCCATTTATGGCTCAACAGGTGATTGATCTCGGTTTTGACTTACCGCGGCCCTACGGCTTTGCGATTATTCCCAACACCGTGCGCCAGGATTTAATCTTGACCGATCTCAGTGTGCGCATTAATGACGGGCAAGAGTTGCCGATAGACTTTGTCGACTTTGGCACGCCGCGCATTGAAAACCAAAATGTGCAATTAAAAGCCGATGCATGGTTGTTCCCGTTTATGAATGTCTATGTCACTTACGGAAAAATGCAGGGCCAAGGTGAGATACCGATAAGCATTGCCGGTGAGGATTTACTCGGCTTTTTAGGCATAGATTGCAGCGGGCTTTTGGCGCCGAAGGCCTGTGCTAGAAGCTTCAGTGGCCTTGCTGAACCGAGCTATCGCGGCTCAAATGTTAGCCTCGGCACTAATTTGGCAATGGGCTGGCGCCAGTTTTTTGTGACGCTGCCGATGACCTATGCCTGGACCGATGTCGATATTGTCGAAAAAACCGTCACAGCCATTAATATTAGCCCTCGTTTTGGTGTTACCGGTGATGTACAGCAGATGGGCACTCTCGCGGTTTATGCGGGCGCAACGTATTTAGATACCGATGTACTGCTGCCCGGTCGGGTTAGTTTTGATACCTCTGATATTCCCGGTCTCGGCGATCAAACCGATGTCGATTTTAATATTCGTCAAGAAAATAAAGACAAGTGGAATTTACTGCTTGGTTTTAATTGGGATATCAGTAAGGCTTGGTCCGTTCAAAGCGAGCTCGGTACGCTCGGTTCGCGCGACAATTTAATTATGTCTGTGACCTATAGGCCTTAATATGCAAGCGGCTCGTGAGTGTTGTTTACGTTTAAAATGTTTTGCTGGTGTGCATAGTAGAATCGATTTTAGCTCTGCTGCGGCCCGCCGGGCGCTGGTTGTTTTTTTGTTGTTAGCTTTAGCGAGCACTGGCAACAGGGCCTATGCCTCACAGTTTTTTGACCCGCTTGACGGCAAGTTAGATTTTTCAACCTTCCTGTCGCAAAACGCCTACGGATTTTTACCTGTGCCGATCATTATTACCGATCCGTCCGTCGACGGCGGCCTGGGTATGGCGGGTTTGTTTTTTAACGAGAGTGAAGAAAATAAAAATAAGCGCCTGCAGGCGATGAAAAATGCACAGAGCAATGCCGGTAAATATTTATTGCCGCCAAACGTGACGGCTTTGGCCGGCGCCTATACCGGCAATGACAGCTGGTTTGTTGGCGGTGGTCATTTGGGCTTTTTCCGAAACGGTGCGATTCGTTATGCCGGCGGCGGCGGTGGCGGCAGTATTAATCTGGATTTTTATGGTTTTGGTTCACTGCAGTTGCCCAAGCCTATTACGATAAATACCGAAGCCCTGGCGGTGGTGCAAAGCTTGAAGTTTCGCGTCGCTGAAAGCCGTTGGTTTGCCGGGCTGACTCAAAACTATATTAAAGCAGAGCTCGGCCCAAAAAACTTGGGCTCACTCGATAATGTGCTGCCGCCAGAGTGGTCTGATGAGCTGAAACAACTGCTGACGGTTGATGTAACAACCTCTGCGCTCGGCGTGGTGCTTGAATACGATAGCCGCGATAATATTTTTACGCCCTTGCACGGCTATCAGTATCAGCTTAACTGGAAAAAGTTTGACGAAGCGCTCGGCAGTGATCTGAACTACGATCTCAGTAGTTTTCAGGGTTTGAATTTCTGGCCCTTATCTCGGCGTTGGAATCTCGGTTTAAAACTGCAGGCCGAGCAGGCAGCCAATGCCGAGTTTTTACCGCCGTTTGCGCTGCCCTCGATTCAGTTGCGTGGCATTCCTGCGATGCGTTACCAGGGCATGAAGGTGGCGATGGCCGAAACCGAGTTGGGCTATGCGCTTAATTCGCGCTGGAGAACGCTGGTATTTGCCGGCAGTGGCCTCGCTGCTACCAGCGGCGAAGACTTATTTGATACGCCCAAGCGCAATGCCTATGGCCTGGGTTTTCGCTATCGCATAGCGCGCCGCTATGGCATGGATATGGGGATGGATTTCGCTGAAGGGCCCGATGGTTTAGTTTGGTACATTACCGCCGGTTCCGCCTGGACCAGTATTTAATGAGTGTTAACAGGCTCTAGGCAAGTTCATTGAGCAAGTCTTGCAGTGCTTGCTTTTGACTGCTGGAAAGCTCGCCAAAACGCAGGCCGAGGTAGTGTGCTTTTTGGTGGGCAATGCTTGCGTTGAGCTCGAGCTTTGTATGTTTGTTTAAGCTAATGAGCAGCTTAAGCTGCTCGCCGTTTTTTTGCTGCTGCGCTTCGAGCACGGCAATTAAAGCGCCGTGCTCACTGATATTAAGCAGGTGTGCTTCGATGCTTTTGGACTGCGCAGCATCGCCGTCTCGATTAAATACAGTCACGTAAGTTCGCAAACGAAAGCGCGGTTTTTGGCGCAGCTCGTGGCTCACTGGGTGCTCTCATGGCTGAATAAGAGTTCATCGAGCACTCGATCGGCGGCGCCTGCGTCGTCGATATTGAGCTCGATTAAGCGGCGCAAGTGACTGGCGCTTTCGACATCGAGGCTGACACAGTGAAAACCCAGATAGCGGTTGCTGCTGTGCACAAGCTCAACCTTCATCTGTATTTCAGTTTCTTTATTTAAAAAGATGCTGATGTCGACACCCTGGTCGGCGCGCAGCTCGTAGTTAGCTGGCGTTTTAAGCAGCACGCCTTTAAGGCTGATATCGACAAGTTGAGTGTGGCTGACACTCTCGCCCTGGGCGAGGGTCGCGGCGGTATCGAAGTTAACCCTGGTAAAGCGTCGACGTTCGCTTGAGTCTGACATGGCAATTCCCGGCCTGTGTACGCGTGCAGTTTACGCATACAGTGTAGATGGCCGGGAGCGCGCTTCGCAAATAGGGAAATGATTTTTTATGGGTGTTTTTTAAAGCTACTTTTTGCCCGTATCGCCGATTTTTTTTATTCGCAGTCTCAAGCGCAAAATAAAGGCGAGGGGCGATAGCCATTTCCCATTCGTTCCCTCACCTTTGTTTTGTTAACTGCCGTGTTCACTCTGAGTGGCCAACGGCTCGTGTTAAGCCTTAATCGGCTTATATTTCATGCGTTGAGGCTGGGCATTTTCGCCTTTGCGGGCGATAAAGTCGTCGTGGTACTCGCTGTAGTTGCCCTCAAAAAAGACCACTTCAGAATCGCCTTCGTAGGCGAGGATGTGAGTAGCCACACGATCGAGGAACCAGCGGTCGTGCGAGATAATCAAGGCCGAACCGGGGAAGGCTAAGATGGCTTCTTCAAGCGCGCGCAGGGTTTCAACGTCGAGGTCGTTTGACGGTTCATCAAGCAGCAGTACATTGGCGCCTTGTTTTAGGGTATTGGCCAGGTGCAGGCGACCGCGCTCACCACCGGAGAGTTCGCCGACGCGCTTTTGCTGATCAGAGCCTTTGAAGTTAAAACGGCCAACATAGGCGCGGCTTTGAACTTCGTAGTTGCCGATTTGCAAGATATCGGCGCCGCCGCTAATAGCCTGCCAGACACTGTCGTCGTCGTTGAGGCCTTCGCGACCCTGCTCAACGTAGGCAACCTTGACGGTTTCGCCGATGACCAGCTCACCGCTGTCCGGAGTTTCAGTGCCGTTAATCATGCGGAACAGGGTCGATTTACCGGCACCGTTGCCGCCGATAATGCCGACGATGGCACCTTTGGGCACAGTAAAACTTAAGTTTTCAATCAGTTGCCTATCGCCAAAACCTTTGCTGACATTATGAAATTCAATAACCTTGTCGCCGAGGCGCTCACCGGGTGGAATGTAGATCTCGTTGGTTTCGTTGCGAGACTGGAATTCCTGGCTTTGCATTTCTTCAAAACGAGACAGGCGCGCCTTGTTTTTCGCCTGGCGGCCTTTCGGGTTTTTGCGAACCCATTCCAATTCGGCTTTAACCGCTTTTTCACGCGCGGCTTCGCTGCGCTCTTCCTGGGCGAGTCGCGCTTCTTTTTGTTCAAGCCAGCTGCTGTAGTTGCCCTCGTAAGGGATACCGCGGCCGCGGTCGAGCTCGAGGATCCAGCCGGCGGCGTTGTCGAGGAAGTAGCGATCGTGGGTAATGGCAACCACGGTGCCGCTGAAGTCGGCGAGAAAGCGCTCGAGCCAGAAAACGGATTCGGCATCGAGGTGGTTAGTTGGCTCGTCGAGCAGCAGCATATCGGGGCGACTTAATAGCAGGCGGCACAGGGCTACCCGGCGTTTTTCACCGCCGGAGAGTTTGGCAATTTGGGCATCCCACGGCGGTAGGCGCAGGGCGTCGGCGGCAACTTCGAGCTTGTGCTCAAGATTGTGCGCATCCCAGGCTTGAATAACGTCTTCGTGCTTGGCCTGCTCTTTGGCGAGTTTGTCGAAGTCGGCGTCGGGCTCGGCATAGGCGGCGTAAACGGCATTGAGGCCCTCGAGCGCATCGATGGCTTCTTGCATGCCTTCTTCAACGTTGCCGCGCACGTCTTTGTCTTCGTTCAGCTGCGGCTCCTGGGGCAAGTAGCCGACTTTAATGTCGGGCATTGGCCGGGCTTCACCGATAATATCGGTGTCGATACCGGCCATAATACGCAGCAGGGTGGATTTACCTGCGCCGTTTAGGCCCAGTACGCCAATCTTGGCGCCGGGGAAAAAAGATAGGCTGATATCTTTTAAAATTTCGCGTTTGGGCGGTACGATTTTACCGACCCGGTTCATCGTATAAACGTATTGAGCCACGGGCTGTCCTCAGTAGGATCTGCAATAAAAAGAGTTGCGCGCAAGTTAGCGAAACTAGGGGATCAAAGCAAATTTTATGGTAGTTTTGTTGTCCTATGCTGAATTGGGCGCAACACCGCGCCGTGTCCGCGTTAGCGGGCTTAGGGAACTCTTTTAGTTTTGAGGCTTTGAATGAATCTTATTAAGCGTTATGTTCACCACCAATTGGCCGGCCCGGTACTGCTGTTCAGTGCCACGTTTTTGGCCTTGCTTTTTGCCAATGCGCCGCTGTTAAAACCCTATTACAAGCTGCTGCTCGACACCCCTGTGGTGGTGCAAGTCGGCGCGCTTGAAATTGCCAAGCCGCTGCTGCTGTGGGTCAACGATGGTTTGATGGCTTTCTTCTTTTTATTGGTTGGGCTCGAGTTAAAGCGCGAGTTTCTCGATGGCGAGTTAAGTGACAAGCGCAATATCATCTTGCCGGGGCTCGGTGCCATCGGCGGTATGGCCGCGCCGGCGCTTATTTATGTGTTGATCAATAAAGATAGCGAGTCTGCACTTTCGGGCTGGGCCATCCCCGCGGCGACGGATATTGCCTTTGCACTGGGGGTGTTGGCATTGCTCGGTTCGCGCGTGCCGCTAAGCTTAAAAGTGTTTTTAACCTCACTCGCAATTTTTGACGATGTCGGCGCCATCATCATTATTGCGATGTTTTACACCGCCAACATCAGTACCGAAGCACTGATTATTGCCGGCGTATGCACCGGTATTTTACTGGTTTTAAATCGCACAGGGGTTGCCAAGCTCGGGCCCTATACCGCCGTTGGTTTAGTGATGTGGGTGGCCTTGCTTAAATCCGGTGTGCACGCGACTTTAGCTGGCGTGCTGATCGCCATGTTTATCCCGATGCGAGACAGCGATAACCCTGAGCGTTCGCCGTTAAAAGCGCTTGAGCACGACCTGCACTCGACAGTGTTTTTGATCACGCTGCCGGTCTTTGCCTTTTGTAATGCAGGTATTAATTTTGCCAAAGTCGGCATTGATCAAGTTATGCACGGGGTGCCGCTTGGCATTGCTCTGGGCCTGTTTTTTGGTAAACAAATTGGCGTGCTGCTGTTCTGTATGTTGCCGGTGCTGTTTGGCTGGATCAAGTTGCCTCAGGGCATGAGCAAAATGAGCTTGTGGGGGGCGAGCGCCCTTTGCGGTATCGGTTTTACCATGAGTTTATTTATTGGCTCGCTGGCGTTTCAGGAGACCGGCATTAATATGGTTTTTGACGAGCGTCTCGGCATCTTGATGGGCTCGCTGGCCTCCGGCGTACTCGGCTTTATTATTTTGCACCGCTGCTTGCCAAAAGCCGAGCCCGGGGCGGAAAAAACACAGGCCGCCGCTTCGCACTAGCTTTTACTCCACTTATATACCTTGGCTCCCGGCGGGCGTTTTGTTTGCCGCTGGGAGCCTGGCTTGCTTCCGGCCTAAAACATGTCTTGCCCTGCACTCTAAGTCAGCTTGTGACAAAAACTTAAGTTTTTGGGCTTTCAGATTTGATCTATTTGCGTAAAAAATTTTTGAATGTCGTTAACTTTAAACAGCAGCTGGGATAAGCTCTTTGCTGGACATTGGTGTCGCGATACGTTTGACAGTGCCGCGGCCAGCCGCTTGGGGGGCGATGTCGAACTCGAAAACTTGATTAAGGACCGGATCATGAAAAAACCTCTCGCAATTAATACCTGCCTCAAAACGCTTGCTGTGTTCATTTCTGTTGCCGCACTTGCTGCGTGCTCTAAATCGGATGACAGCGAACCCACTGTGGTTGAACAAGAGCTGCTTGTCTCAGAAACACCTGTAGAGGTGGTGGTCGATGAGCGCCCTGAGGCCGAGTCGGCACGCGATGACATGCCGTATGTTTCGGCAACTTACGACTCCATTGTCACGGCGACCGTCAAGGCGGTTGACTATGACACTCGCGTGGTGACTTTGCTTGGTGAAGACGGCGGCGAGTTATCTATTGTGGTTAGCGACGATGCGCGCAATTTAAGTGAAGTTGTGGTCGGCGATGTTGTTACTGCGGAATATGTGACTACTGTTAGTTTTGAGCTGGTTGAAGCGGACGAGGTTGAGCTCGGTCAGGTAGATGCCGCGGCGATGGTGCGTGCAGAAGAAGGCCAGAAACCGGGTGTGGCGATGGTCGAAGAAAGCGCCGAAGCATTTGAAGTCAGTGCCATTAACCTTGAGAACAATACCTTTAAGTTGACCGATGTCGACGGTGTTGAGCAAGAGTACAGCGCGGCTAACCCGGAAAACCTGAAAAAAGCCAAAGTCGGTGACCGCTTAATTGTCTCAGTGTCAGAGGCTGTGGCCATCGATGTGACAGAGAACCCCGCTGTCGAAGTGATGGAAGCTGCTGAATAAGCATCAAAGCCGGGCGCAGCCCGGCGTTTTTTGTTAGAAAAAGGAAATACGTTCATGAATACTACCCGCCTTGTCGCCGTTGCTACTGTTATTGCCGTTATCAGTGCCTGCTCTGAGAAAGCCGCTGAGCCGGCTGCCCAACCACCCGTTGCTGATACCGCCACAGCTGCGCCGGTTGCGAACGATACGTCGGCGCTGGCTGACAAGCCGATGATTTCAACCACCGAGCAGAGTTACAAAAGCGCGACGGTAACGGCGTTAAATACCGCTACTCGCGAGCTTAGTTTTAAAACCGATGACGGTGCTGTTGGCACAGTTAAAGTCAGCTCTGCTTTGGAAAACCTCGGCGATATTAAGGTTGGCGATATTCTCGCAGCGCAGTACGAAACAGTGACCACCTATGAGGTGCGTGCGGGGCAGGGGGTGCGCCTCGATAAGGTTGAATCCGAGGTTATCGTCGGCTCGGAAGATGGTGAAGAGCCGGGTTTAGTTAAAATCGACGAGATGCAGGCAACCTTGTTAATCGCCGCGATCGATAGGGAAGCGGGCAATATCACTCTGAAGAATAAAGATGGTGAGACGGAGCTTGAAGCGGTAAACGATATGTCTAAGTTAAAGCACGTTAAAGCCGGTGATGTGCTGATTGTTACCAAAACAGAAACCATTGTTGCCGATATCGTTCCTCAAGAGGCCCTGAGCCTGCAGTAACTCACACTTTTAGCTGGGGCGGGCGCCCCCAGCTTGCGCAAAGATGCCCACTGAGCTGCAAGGCTTTTGGGGTAAAGCGGACGCGGGCCTTCTCGAGGCGGCGTAAACCTTCCACGAAGGCATCGCCGCCGCATTCGATCATTTTTCGGCGGTGCCCCTAACAAGCCCTTCTATTTTCATTTCTATTTGAGCTTCTAACTAAGCCTTAAGTTCTTCCTTGAGCTGCGGGCTTGTCGCTTGTGTTTCCTGTACAAAAAACGAACTTCGCGCCAAAGCTGAGCTACGCTTTAGATAGTGTTGAATGTGTTAATTCGCTCAGTGCCCCGGAAGAACTGTGTTATCTAATTTATGCGTCAAACAGCGCAAGCAGCTCGCTGCAGCCGTATTTTTGCTGTGGTTTTTGGCCGTATTGTGGGCTTTTTGGTTTTTTCAGTTTCGCCATTTTGGTGTTTTTGCAGCGGACTTAAATACATCTGTTCACGCAAATTTTGAGGCCGGCGCGTGGTTGAGCAGCACTTACGTTGGCGCGGCTCCTGAGGGCAGCATTGTTGTTCAACATTTTATCGATCCGGCTTGCCCTTGCAGCCGTTTCACTCACCGCCATGTGCTTGAGCTTGAACAGCGTTTTGTAGCCAAGCGTGTGTATTTTGAGCGCGCATCACAGTTAGCTCAGAGCTTGCAGCCGGAACAGGCACCAGCGGTTGCGATATGGGATGAACAGGGGCGCTTAGCCTATTTTGGCCCCTATAGTTCTGGGGTGTTTTGCGGCCAGGGGCGCGACTTTGTTGAGGCAACACTGCTGAATTTAGCGAAGGGTAGAAACCCTCGCTGGATTAACCACGATGTACTCGGTTGTTTTTGCCCTTGGGAAAACAAGGCTTAGCGGAGTTTTTATGAATGACTTAAGTGTATTACAGCAACACTACAAGCGCGCAGACAGAATTATGCTCGGTATTAATTACGGGCTTTTTGTTTATGCGCTTATTCTGGCGCCCTGGTTTGGCACCTGGTTTGAAGCGCTATTTATCGGTTTGAGCACGGTGTTGGCGCTGAGTTTTATATATTCCGTTGCCGGTGGCAGTGCGCTCAGTCGCATGGCCATGGCCGCGGCTTTTATGTTGATGACGGCGCTGCACATTCATCAAGCCCACGGCATGATAGAAATGCACTTTGGCGTTTTTGCTCTTTTGGCGATGTTGCTGTTCTACCGCGACTGGCTGCCGATCGTCGTTGCCGCAGCAGTAATTGCGGTGCACCACCTCGTATTTTTTTATATGCAAGCCGCAGGCGCCGACATTTGGGTGCTGCGCAGTACCGACGGCGGTGTCGGTATTATTTTCCTGCACGCGGCTTACGTGGTTGCCGAAACGGCACTGCTGCTGTGGTTCAGTCAGCAATTAAAGCGCGAAGCCATAGAGAGCCTGGAAATTATGGGGCTCAGCGATGCGATTGTCAGCGAGCAGTGCATCGATTTGAGCCTGCGCAGCTCGGGCTCAACCGCGCTGTTGCAGCGCTTTGATCGCTATACCCAGGATGTTGAGGATTTGGCGCGCGAGGTTAAAAAAAGTTCGGCGGCGCTCAGCAACGAAGGCCAGCAGTTAGCGAGTGTCACCGATGAGATAAGTTTGGTCTGCCAGACACAACAGCGTGAAACCGAATTAATTGCAACGGCGGTTGAGCAGATGAGTGCGGCGATAGGCGATGTTGCAAGTCACGCCAATGAGGCGGCAGAGGCTTCGCGCTCTGTTGATCAAAGTGCAACAGAAGCCGCGAGTGTCAGCAAACACACACAAGAGGCGGTTGAACAGCTAGCCACGGAAGTTAGCCACGCGGTTGAATCAATCGAGTCGTTAAATGAGCAGAGCAAACAGATCGGTGGTGTGCTTGATGTGATTCGCGGCATTGCCGAGCAGACTAACCTGCTTGCCTTAAATGCGGCGATCGAAGCTGCGCGCGCGGGGGATCAGGGGCGGGGTTTTGCTGTGGTTGCCGATGAAGTTAGAACCTTGGCTCAGCGCACTCAGCAGAGTACCGAAGAGATCGATAAGATGATTGAGCGCCTGCAGGCGGGCAGTCAGGGCGCCTGTTCGGTTATTGAGTCGAGCCGCTCCCAGGCCGAGCTCTGTGTCGACAATACCCGCAGCTCACAGACCTTAATGGATGAAACTAGCGCGGCAATCAAACATATCAACGATATGAATACCGTTATCGCCAATGCCGCGCACGAGCAAAGCCAGGTGGTTGGTGAAATAAGTAAGAATGTCAGCAATATTCGCGATGCAAGTAATAAGGCTGCGGAGGATTCAGTATCGGCGGCATCAAGCGCATCTGAGCTTAAGCACGTTGCCTCAGAACTCGATCAGGTGTCGAAAAAATTTAAGCTTTCTTAAGTGTTTAAAAACGGTTCTAGCGCTGCATTTGCTTTGGCTTAGCTCGCCTTAATACGGCGCAGGAAGAGGCTGCTAAGCCTGCATGATTGGTGTACAATGCGCGCCTTCTTGGCCCCGTGCCGCGACCCGTTTTCAGCCTTTACCACTTGAGGACAAGCATGTTTGATCCGAACCAAACTCTCGAAGCCTTTGATCCCGAAATCTTTCAAAGCATTCAAGACGAAAGCCGCCGTCAGGAAGAGCATATCGAACTGATTGCATCTGAAAACTACACCAGCCCTCTGGTTATGGTGGCTCAGGGTACTAAGTTGACCAACAAGTACGCTGAAGGTTATCCGAGCAAGCGCTACTACGGCGGCTGTGAGTATGTGGATAAGGCCGAGGCTCTGGCCATCGAGCGCGCCAAAGAACTCTTCGGCGCCGATTACGCCAACGTTCAGCCGCACAGTGGTTCGCAGGCGAACAATGCTGTTTACGCCGCTCTGTGTGAGCCAGGCGATACAGTACTCGGTATGAGCCTGGCCCACGGTGGCCACCTGACCCACGGTGCCAAAGTAAATTTCTCCGGTAAGGTCTATAACGCTGTTCAGTACGGCTTGAACCCAGAGACGGGTGAAGTGGATTACGACGAGATTCGTCAGCTGGCGCTTGAGCACAAACCCAAGATGATTGTTGCCGGTTTCTCCGCTTATTCGCAGATTCTCGACTGGCAGAAATTCCGCGATATCGCCGATGAAGTTGGCGCTTACCTGCTTGTTGATATGGCTCACGTTGCCGGTCTTGTTGCCGCTGGTGAGTACCCGTCTCCGGTGCAAATCGCCGACGTAACCACTTCGACCACACACAAAACCCTGCGCGGTCCTCGCGGCGGCATTATCCTCGCCAAGGCCAACGAAGAGATCGAGAAAAAACTGAACTCTGCAGTTTTCCCCGGTGGTCAGGGCGGCCCATTGATGCACGTTATTGCCGCAAAAGCGATCAGCTTTAAAGAGGCGATGAGCGATGAGTACAAGGCTTACCAGAAGCAGGTTGTTGTTAACGCTAAAGCGATGGCTAAAACCTTCCTTGAGCGCGGCATCAAGATTGTATCTGGCGGTACTGAAAACCATTTGATGCTGGTTGACCTGATCGGCAAAGAGTACTCCGGTAAAGATGCCGATGCCGCTCTGGGTGCAGCAAATATTACAGTGAATAAAAACTCGGTACCGAACGACCCGCGCTCTCCGTTTGTTACTTCTGGCTTACGTGTTGGTACCCCTGCGATCACTACCCGTGGTTTTGGTGAGCAAGAATGTGTGGATCTGGCGAACTGGATCTGCGATGTACTCGAAAGCCTTGAGAACGGTAATAGCGAAGAAGTAATCGCGGCGACTAAAGCTAAGGTGCTTGAAGTTTGTAAGAAGTTCCCTGTTTACGGAAACTAAGATTTTACGAGTTTTAAGTTTAGAAAGCGGCTCCTTCGGGAGCCGTTTTTGTTTGTAGCTCAAAAATGGCTCGATTGATGGCTTCGACTTGGGCCAGCGCTTTCAGCAGAGTCCAGCTGGACACGCCGTAAATATATCCCTATAGGCTCGACGACAGCTTCCATGCTGTCGACGGTCCCGCTGGTCTCTACTGAAATCACTTTCTAGCATTGAATTCTGGTTTAATGCTTTCAATGATTTGGGTGAAGAGAAAAGTATTCACCGCTTGATTAAGTTATTTTGATATCTGATTAATGCTTATCGATAAATTTAAAAGCTTCACGGAGTAGAGCTTATGTTAATCAACACACCAAAGCCCCCATATTACGCAGTAATTTTTAGCTCAGAATTAAGTGAGCAAGTTGAAGGTTATGCCGAAATGGCGGCGAGCATGGTTGAGCTTGCGGCTGAGCAAGACGGCTTTTTAGGCGCTGAATCCGCTCGCCAGGAAATCGGAATTACGGTTTCGTATTGGCGGGATTTGGAGGCGATAAAAGACTGGAAAGCAAATGCTGAGCATCTAGAGGCTCAGCGGCTTGGGCGTGATAAGTGGTATAAGGATTTTCGTGTGAGGATTGCCAAGGTAGAAAGAGACTACAGCTTGTAAGTCTTTGTGATGGGTTTGTCGTTCGAGTTGGTGCGCTTTTGGCGAGCCGAAGCGGGTTTAAAAAACGGCCATCGATCGAACGGTTTTAATGGTTTTACTGTGGTCGCACGATATAAGCTATGATCACTGCAGGTGCTTAAAGCTCTGTTAGCTATAATTCTAATGGAATTAATTAAATGAAAAAGTTACTTGTTGTTACTGTTCTCGCCGCCTTTTTTATATCGGGTAGCCTTATGGCTATAACGCCTACTAAAAATAATTTTAATGATACTGGTGATATCCTGGCTCGCGCTAAGCAGCATGCAGATATCGAGTACCAAATGATGGTGCAGCGTGCGACTCAGGCGGCCATTTACTACATGCCTGCAGTTGCTCAGGTGGACTTTATCAAGGCAAGCAAAAGAGCAGGGGGAGACTACGATACGGTTAATTTTGTAACAAAACCATTCGGCTCCGAAAAAGGCTTCCTGACCGCGAATGATACAACAGCCTATGCTTGGGGATCGATTTCTACCAAGAACGGTGCGATGGTGGTTGAAGTACCGCCAATGACGGATAAGATTGATTATTTCGGGTCTTTTATTTCAGCTTGGCACGTACCAATGATTGATGTGGGGTCAAAAGGTGCAGACGAGGGTAAGGGCGGAAAATACCTATTCCTACCGCCAAATTATGATGATAAATACGGCACCGTATCCCAGCTTGGTGCACAAGGCTTTATTGTTGTTCCTGGCATGGATGGGCACGATGTTTCTTATTCGTTCCGCCCGACTTTATTGAACGGTGCTACTCACGCTGATGCTGGTGAACATGCGAAAGGTATTAAAGTTTATTCACTAAAAGAAGCTGTTGATGGCGATATAAAACCGACAAAATATCTGGATGTGACGGAGCTTCATTATGATTGTCTGCCGTATTACAACATGACATTCATCGAAGATATTAACGATGTGGTACAAAATAACCCGATACGAGAAAAAGATCGCGCGATATACTCCATGCTGCAAAGCATCGGCATCAAAAAAGGTGAACCGTTCAAGCCAACGCCACTGCAGAAGAAAGCTGCATTGGAAGGTTTGGAGCTTGCTTACTCATACATGCAAAAAAAATTCGTGACGGAAGGTGAAACTGTTGCTCCGCTGTGGGTTAAAGATGGGGAGAAAATATCCGAGTGGTCATTTTGGAATTTCGGGCAACAGGCTCAGATGGGGTTCCCGTTTGAAGATGATGAAGAGATTTTGATCGACAAGCGTGCCGCAACGTATTTCTATGTTACATTTTTGCCTAGCAAACTTGGTGGCGCTACTTTTTATCTGACTGGTCTGCGAGACAGCGACGGAAATTTACTTAATGGTGATGATACCTACAAACTGAATGTTCCGGCTGATGTACCTGCAAAGGATTTTTGGTCAGCGATCGTATATAACATGGAAACCAAGAACTTCAACCGAGGTGTGAATCGTGTAGGAGCCTCAACCAAAGACCTAGGAAAGATGGTTAAGAATAAAGATGGGTCTGTTGATATTTATTATGCACCTAATTTAGATGAAGTACCAAAGGGCTTTGAGGCCAATTGGGTGACGACCGAGAGCGCTACCGATGCGAATGATTGGTTCTTCTTGTTTCGCTTATACCGCCCAGAAACTAAGGATTGGTTTAAGACGTGGATGCTCGGGGACGTTGAAAATATTTCCAAATAATGTGCAGTAAAGGGCTCTCTTGGGAGCCCTTATTCTCATGAGCGGCTCGGGGCAATAGACCCTGCGTGTCTTGGAGTTTTGATAGCTACAGTTGTGTCAAAAGCTTATAACAGATTGCTCAAGAGGGGGGGTAAGCACCCATATTACTCATAAAAAGTAGATGCCTTATTACATTAGGTCGAATCTAGATGGCAGGTGAGCTTTTTAAGAGCTTATTAACGAACAGCAACAGCGCTACTAGGCTGTTGTTAGCGGTGATTTAATCGGTCTAGGATTTTTTGTTTAATGCTTGTCTTATCAAGCCCCTGCTGAACAAGCAGTTCTGAGCGTTTACCGTGCTCTATAAAGCGATCTTCATAGCCAAGTGTTAAGAGTTTACAGTGGCTGTTTATAGTGTGAAGAAACTCGCCAACCGCTGAGCCTGCGCCACCGGCCTTGCTGCCGTCTTCAAGGCTCACTATCAGCTCGTAGTCCCGGCTTATATTCTGTATACACTCAGTGTCGAGTGGTTTCAGCCAGCGCATATCAACAAGGCCGTAGTTTTGGTTTTTGGCCAGTTCGATGGTTTCTATTAATAAGCTTCCGAAGTTAAGTATGCACACTTGTTGGCCTTGCCTCAAAATATGGGCTTTGCCTATTTCAGCTGGAGTGGAGCCCAGGTCTAATTCGGCGGCCAAACCTCTCGGGTAGCGAATAGCAGCCGGGCCTTGGTGATTGTAAGTCGCATCGAGTAATAACTGCGCTTCTTGTTTACAGCTTGGCACGGCAATAACAAGGTTTGGTATGCAGCGCAAAAAACTCAAATCAAAACTGCCGTGGTGAGTGGCGCCGTCTTCGCCGACTAAACCGGCCCTATCGATGGCGATAGTGACGTCGAGTTGTTGCAGGGCGACGTCGTGGATTAATTGGTCGTAGGCGCGCTGTAAAAAACTCGAGTACATCGCCAGCACCGGTTTCTGCCCGCGACAGGCGAGGCCGGCGGCGAAGGTCATTGCGTGTTGTTCGGCAATGGCGACATCAAAGTAGCGCTCGGGGAAGGTTTTGGCGAATTGCACAAGGCCGGAGCCCTCTCGCATTGCCGCAGTAATAGCGATTAAGCGCTTATCTTCTTTGGCTTTCTGGCACAGCCACTGGCCAAAAATATCCTGATATTTGATACCTTTCGCTTTGGGTGCAGGCTTGGTTTTGGATTCAATTTTGGTTAATGCATGGTAGGCAACGGGGTCATCAACGGCGGGGGCAAAACCGCGGCCTTTTTGTGTGCGAATATGTAAAAGGCTTGGCCCCTGTTTTTTTAGTAATTTTTTTATGCGGCTAATTAACAGCGTTAGGTTGTGCCCATCAATTGGGCCGCTGTAATTCAGGCCGAGGTCTTCAAATAAATTGGCTGAATTTATTAAAGGCGCTTCACTGCTTTCAACAACCGGGCTTAAGCCGCGCATCTTGCGCTCTAAATACGATGCAAGCCCACCTTCATTAGCGCTGATGCTCATGCTGTTGTCGTTGAGCACAATCAACATATTTGCTTTGCAGTGAGCGGCGTGGTTGATGGCTTCAAAGGCCATGCCTGCGGTCATTGCACCATCGCCGATAACGGCAACACTGTGGCTGGCCTGTTGCTGCTCTGTTTGTTGTTTAACCTGCTGTTTTTTCGCTAGGGCCATACCGAGGGCGGCGCTAATGGATGTAGAGCTGTGGCCGGTACCAAAACTGTCGTAGAGGCTTTCGTCGCGGGCGGGAAACGGCGCGAGGCCGTGCTGTTGGCGGACGGTGTTTAAAGCGTCGCGCCGGCCAGTCAGAATTTTGTGGGGGTAGGCCTGGTGGCCAACGTCCCAGATCAGGTCGTCCTCTGGGCAGTTCAGCACATAGTGCAGGGCGATGGTCAGCTCTATAACGCCAAGGCCGGCGCCAAAGTGGCCGCCGGTCTGGCTAACGCTGTAGATTAAGAAGTGGCGCAGTTCGGTCGCCAGGGTTTCCAGTTCGGCCTCGCTCAGCGCCTTTAGATCAGCTGGCTCGTTTATGCGATCGAGCAGCGGTGTCGGCGGGCGCTGGGCGGGCAGCTCAGTCATCTGGGGGGCTATGCAACACGAGCTTAGCCCGTGTTGCGCATTCCGGCGCTGATGCCGGCCATGGTGACTTTGAGTGCACGTTCGAGCTCTTCGCTCATTTCACCGGCGAGGCGCTCGCGTTTGAGCAGCTCGGCCTGCAAATAGTTGAGCGGATCAACATAGGGTTTGCGCACATTGATTGAGGTTTGCAGCAGCGGGTCGCTGTCGAGGCAGTCGTTCTGCTGTTTGATCTCGTTGAGCTTGTCTTCGAGTGCCTGCAGGTCGCGGCGCAGCTCGTCGCCAAGCTCGTGTAGCTCGCCGTCGACCAGTTGCTGCTCGTAGTGGGCACAAATTGCTGTGTCGGCCTTGCCGACCACCATTTCAAGCAGGTCAATAAAGCTCGAGAAGAAGGTCCAGTTTTCGAGCATGTCTTTAAAGGTTTCAGGCTGCTCTTGTTCTGCGTAAACAATGGCCTGGTACACGCCTAGCCAGCTGGGCAAGTTTAAGCGCACTTGCATCCACGCAAACACCCACGGAATTGCACGCAAGCTTTCAACGCCGCCGCTGGCCTTGCGTTTGGCTGGGCGCGAGCCGATGGCGAGTTTGCCGAGCTCCTGCTCGGGGGTCAGGCTGCGGAAATACGGTACAAAGCTCGGGTGTTCACGCACGATGCCGCGGTAAGCTTTGAGGCTGACCTGGGCCATTTCGGCGATTAAATCGCGCCAGGCTTGCTTGGGCGCCGGGCTTGGTTTGAGGCTGGCGCGCAGCGTCGCACAGACGTAGGTGCGCAGGCTGTTAAAGGCCACCGAAGGCATGCCGAGCTTGTAGCGAATCATTTCACCCTGTTCGGTAACGCGGATGCGGCCGCGCACAGAACCGGGAGGTTGAGAGGCCATGGCTTTTTCAACCGGGCCGCCACCGCGCCCGACCGTACCGCCGCGACCGTGGAAGAGGGTCAGGTTTATTTCATACTGCTCTGCCAGTTCAACCAGCTTTTCCTGGGCTTGGTACTGGGCCCACGTTGCGGCGAGTTTACCGGCGTCTTTGGCGCTGTCGCTGTAACCGATCATGACACATTGGTCACCGGCGGTGTACTGCTGGTACCAGTGCATCTGCCACAGGGTATTCATGACCGAAGCGGCGCGATTTAAGTCGTCGAGGGTTTCAAACAGGGGCACCACTGGCATGTTCCAGCTGACGCCACTTTCTTTTAGCAGCAGGGCAACGGCAAGTACGTCCGAGGCTTGTTCGGCCATTGAAATGACGTAGTGGCTCAGGCATTCACGGGGTTGCTCGGCAATCACTTTGCAGGTGTCGAGCACTTCTTTGCTGTCTTCACTGACGGGCCACTTGGCGGGCAGCAGCGGGCGCTTGCTCTGCAGAGCGTCGAGCAAAAACTGCTGGCGCTGGCTCTCGTCCCACTCGCGGTAGGAGCCGAGCTCGAGATATTGGCACAGCTCGTCGAGTACTTGAACGTGGCGGTCGCCGTCCTGGCGTACATCGACGGGGCTGAGGTTGATGCCAAAGGCGTGCACACGGCGGATGGTGTCCATCATCGGGCCGTTGGCGATGCGGCTTAAGCCCTTGCTACACAGCGAGCTGTGGGCGAGCATCAGGGTATCGAGGATGTCGCTCTTTTTCTCGATCAGGTCGGCCGGGGCCGCGACGGTTTCGCCGTCGATGCTGGCTTTGAGCCAGGCGCGGCTGCGCGCCAGGCGCTCGCGCAACTGATCAATCAGGTCGCGGTACGGCGTGCTCGACTCGGGGTCGTTTAACTGGCTGCGCAGTTCGTCAGTTGCCGCGCTCATACTCAGGCTTGCGACCAGTTCGTCGAGATCCTTGAGGTAGAGGCGGGTGGCGCGGGCGCGGCCGATCAGAATCACCTGGCGGGTGACGTCGTGGGTGACATTGGGGTTGCCGTCGCGGTCGCCGCCCATCCACGAGCAAAAACTAAATGGTGCCGAGTCCATCGCCAGCGGCTCGCCGAGGCGATCTTCGCAGATGCGGTTGAGGTGGCGGATAAAGTCGGGCACAGCCTCCCACAGGCTGAACTCGATAACCGAGAAACCGCCGCGCGCTTCGTCGATCGCGGTCGGCCGCTTAAAGCGAATCTCATCGGTGGTCCAAATTTCGTCGATCAAGCGGGCCAGGCTCTCTTGCAGCTTGTTGCGATCGGAAGCGTGCACCTTCTGGTGATCGAGCTGGTCGAGAATGCTGTGAATATTGTTGTACTTGCGTATCAGGGTGCGGCGGCTGACTTCCGTCGGGTGGGCGGTAAGCACCAGGTTGATATTCAGTTCGCGAATGGCCTTGGCCAGGTTCTGCTGGCTGTGTTCTTCGCTGAGTTCACTGAGGATGCCGCGCAAGCTGTCGGCGGGTTGTACTTTGGTGCTGCAGGTGTACTGTTGGTCGGCGATGTTGCTCAGGTTCAAAAACTGAGTGAAGGCACGTGCCAGCGGCAGGATGTCCGAGTCTTTGAGCTTGGTTAAGGAATCAATCAGTGGTTGATAGTCGACTTCCTGAGCCTCGGCCAGCTGTTTACTAATGTGCCGGATCTCTTCAATCGTGTTGAATAGGCCCTCGCCTTCTTGTTCGCTGATAACTTGGCCAAGTTGCTCACCAAGCATACGCACATTGTCGCGTAGTGATTCAGGCAGCTGCTGCATGCTAACTCCAAAGTTTAACGGGAGCGCAATTGTACGTGAATTAACGCCACCCTGCAGCTTCGTCTGCGGCCCGGGCTGCGCTTGGGGCCCGCTGCTGGCGAGCGCCTGCGGCCTCTTCTATTCTTTGATGTAGCTGCCTGTGCAGCCACTCATTCCAGTTGCCCGGGTCTGCATGCTCAAATCCTTGCGTCTCAGCCAAAAAATTAGCCTGTTGGCACTGGTTTGCGTTTTGCCGCTGATGTCATTGCTCGCTTTGATGCAATTTGAGCAGCGCAGCCAGCAGCGGGCCGAGCGCGACCAGTTATTATTTGATCAGCTTGATTTTAGCCTGAGGGCGGAGCTTGATCGCCAGCTCGACAGCGCCAAGCTTAGCTCGCGCTTGTTAGCCCAGTTGTTAAGCAATAAAAATCACGGCAGTAACGAAGATTGGGTTTATGAGTTAAAAGCTTTGGCCTCAAGGGTTGATTTTGTCTTTGCACCGGAGTCAATTTTTGTTGTTAACGCCATGGGGCGAATTGAGCTCGGTTTAGTCGATGCAAGCTTTGAAGCTGCTTTGCAAAGGGCGCTGACAAAACTGGCAACGCAGTGGGCCGAACAGAGTGTGCTGAGCTTTTCCGGTGACACTTACCTGTTGACCTTGAGCCGTTTTGCTTCAGGTACTCAAACTCGCTGGTTGCTCTATGTCACCAACCTCAGTGAGCCGCTAGCGCAATTTGGCGACGAGTTGAGTTTTATCCCATTTAATTATGTAGAACTAAAAACTGCAGCTGGGGTTGAGTTGCTGCGACGCGGCCACTTGGGTGAAACTGGCGAGTTCGAGACTTACAGGCGTGAATACCAGCTTGCAGGTCAGCAGTTTTATTTGAACTTCAGCCCAGCAGGCGCCGAGGCTTATCAGCGTTCACTGCAGAGAAGCTGGCTGTTGATGTTATTGCTGCTAGTGCTGTTCTGCCTGGCCCTGGCTTTTGGCCTTAAGCGTATTTTATTAAATCGCATTAAACAGCTAAACCGGGTGACCGGGGCGTTTGCCCAAGGCGACTACGAGCAGCGGGCAAATATTAACGGTGCTGATGAGCTCGCCCAGCTCGGCAATGTTATCAACAGCATGTGTGCTGAAATATCTCAGGCTCAACTCTACTTAAAGAAAATGGTTGAGGTGCGAACGCGCCAGGCTAAACAGGCGGCCGAGCGCCTGCAGGCGATTTTATCGTCGGTCAGCGATGCCATTATTTCGATCAGTGAAACGGGCGAGATTCTCTCGTTTAATCGCGCTGCCGAAAAAATGTTTGGATATGCCGAGCAAGATGCCCTGGGGAAAAGTGTCAATATGCTGATGCCGTTTCACTACTCGGTACACCACGATAGATATGTCGCTGAAGCCGGTGTGCAAAAAGATAAAATGAGGAGTATTCGCTCGAAAGAGCGCGAGCTCGAAGGCAAGCGCCAAAGTGGTGAGAGCTTTCCCGTTTCAATAATGGTTGCGCGCGCAAGCTCAGATGGCGAGTGGTTTTTTACCGGGGTTCTCAGAGATCTTACCGAGCAGCGAGCCACCGAGCGCAAGCTAGCGGAAAAAGAACGCCTGCTCAACACGGCTATTCACACCTCATCTCAGGCTTTTGCAATTGTCAGCCCGGAAGGTTATTTGCTGGAAGTAAACGAGGCCATGTGTCACTGGCTAAATTACGACGCTGAAGAACTGTTAAAGATGAGTTTGGTTGATATTGTTGCCCAGCGGCATCGCACGGCAGCGCGCTCAGGGCTTGCCAAAATGCGAGAGGGCGAGCTGCGCAATATTACCCGTGAAGAGCAGTATATTAAACGCGGCGGTGTTTCGATCTGGGGGTTGATGTCGACCACCGCAGTGCTCGATGAAGACGGTGGCGTTTTACTGTTTGTCACTCAAATAAGTGATATCGACCAGAGCAAAGCGCTGGCGCTGGAGTTAGAGCGGCGCAATCTTGAACTTGAGCGAAGCAATGCCGATCTCGACCAGTTTGCTTATATCGCTTCCCACGACCTTAAGTCGCCACTAAATGCTATTAAAAAAATCGCAAGTTGGATAGAAGAAGACAGCGCGGCGCAACTAAATGATTCGAGTCGAGAAAATTTACAATTACTTAAAAGTCGCGCCGACCGAATGATGACGCTGCTAAATGATTTATTACTTTATAGTCGTGTTGCCCGCTTCGAGCGCAAGTCGGAATTTATCGACTTAAACCAACTGTGCCTCGGTATTTTTGACATCCTCGACAAGCCCGATGATTTTGAGCTGCAAGTTGAGAAGGCCGAACTTAACTTACCGCGTGTGCCGCTGGAGCTGGTGCTGCGCAACTTGATGAGCAACGCGATCAAGCACCACGATCAAAACAAGGGCTGGATTAAAGTTAGCCTCGGTCGGGAACGTCGCTATTATGTGATTCGTGTTGCCGATAATGGCCCAGGTATTCAACCGGAGCTGCAAAACAAAGCGCTGGAAATGTTTCAGACACTCAAGCCGCGAGACAGCATAGAAGGTAGCGGCATGGGCCTTGCTTTAGTTAAAAAAACAATAGAGCACTTTGGCGGTCACGTAGAAATTGAGTCGGACGGCAGCCGGGGAACGACGGTTGTACTCTATTGGCCTGTGCAGAACGAGGCATTGGAAGAATAATATGCGCATACTCATTGTCGACGATGACACTGTCGACCGCCAAATTGTCAAGCGGGCCCTACATCTGGGCTCGATGACCTATGAATTGGTCGAGGCCCAAACGGTTGACGAGGGCTTGGCCCTATTCGATAAGAAAGATTTTGACCTTGTCCTGATTGATTTTCGCATGCCGGGCAAAGACGGCATTGAGCTGGTGATTGCTATTCGCGATGGCTATCCCGATTGTCGCTCGGCAATTGTGATGATGAGCAACAGCGAAGACGAGCAAGTTGCGCTCGATGCCATACGCGCAGGCGCGCAGGATTTTATCCTTAAAACTGAAATTACCGCATCGCGGTTAAGGCGCTCGATCTTGCATGCGCAAACGCGCTTCGAGCTCGAAAAGCAGTTGCAGGAGAGCTATGCCAAGGTTAAACAGCTCGCTGAGCGCGACGCCTTGACCGGTTTGGCCAACCGCCATCTTTTTGATGAATCGTTAAAGTTTACCATCGCCAATAACCGCCGAGCAGACTATAAGGTTGCGCTGCTGCTGATTGACCTCGACAATTTTAAGTATGTCAACGACAACTTCGGCCACGATGTCGGCGACTTGTTGCTGCAGAGAGTTGTTAAGCGCATTCACGCCTGTTTGCGCGGCAGTGAGTTATTTGCCCGCCTCGGCGGTGATGAGTTTGCAATCAGCCTCGGCAATTTGAGTTCTGAGCTCGAGGCGAGCCGTGTTGCTCAGCGTATATTGTTGGTGCTGGAAACGCCGTTTGAAATTAAAGGCCGCTCGTTTACATCGGGTGCAAGCATCGGCATCGCGCTGCACCCCGACAATGGCGAAAATGCCGAAGAGCTTGTTAAACACGCCGATATTGCAATGTATCGGGCAAAGAAAAAGGGTAAAAATCAGGCCTGCTTTTTTGAAGAAGAAATGCAGCAACAGTTTGCATCGCGCTACGAAATTGAACAGGAGCTTAGGCAGGCGATCGACAATCACCGCTTTAGCCTGACCTACCAGCCGGTGTATTCGGCACTCAGTCACGAGCTAGGTGGTTACGAGGTTTTTTTGCAGTGGCACGATGCTGGGGGGCTGCGCAGCCCCGAAGAGTTTTTGCCAATTGCTGAGGAGTCGAAGTTAATTTTGCAGCTCGGCCGCTGGTTGATTGAGCGTGCGATGCGCCAGCAGGTTCGCTGGGCCAAAGAGCACAACCACCGAGCATTTATGTCCATTAATTTGAGCCCGGTGCAGCTTTCTGATCGCGGTTTAACACCGCTGCTACAAGAATTGTTGCCGCGTTACGGCGCCGAGGCTTCGCAGTTTATTTTTGAAGTATCCGAGCTTGCGTTAAACGGTTTGCACCCCGAAGTTAGAAAAAATATTGATGCGCTGCGTGCGTTGGGTTGTAAAGTTGCGCTTGGCGATTTTGGTGCCGGCCTTTCTTCGATTGCCAATTTGCGCGATTATCCGTTTGATTTGATAAAAATTGAGCGCAGTTTTTTACCCGGCCCACACAGCAGCGAGCAAGACCGAGCTCTGTTTGCGAGTGTGGTTAAGATGATCCAGGCCTTAAATATTGAAACTGTGGTTGTCGGTACCGAGAGTGTGGAGCAAGTAGAGCTCTGCTGTCAGCTCGGGGTAAATCAGTTGCAAGGGCACTTCTTTGCAAAAGCGGAAACGGCGCAGTACATAGAAAACAACTATTTACTGCGCAACTTTAATCCGGATACGGATAAGCCCCACGAGGGCCTTAGTTAAAGATATGCTCGTCTGCGGGAAACTGAGCGTTTTTTACGTCTTCGACATATTTGCCCAGTGCACCGGGAATATCTTTACTCTCGACTAAGAAATTTTTAGAGAATTTCGGCGGCTGTGGCGTTAAGCCGAGAATATCGTTAATAACCAGTACTTGCGCGTCGCAGTCTTTGCCGGCGCCAATGCCGATGGTCGGAATGCTCATCTGTTCGGTTATTTCTTTGGCCAGCGCCGCCGGTACGCATTCAAGTAACAGAATATCGGCACCGGCCTTTTCCAGCACTTTGGCGTCGTGCATCAGTTTGCGTGCGCCCTGTTCATCGCGACCCTGGACCCGAAAGCCGCCAAACTTGTTTACCGACTGGGGGGTTAGGCCGATGTGAGCGCAGACCGGAATGCCCCGGTCGCTGAGTTTGCTGACGATATCGGCACACCAGCTGCCGCCCTCGAGTTTGACCATGTGCGCGCCGGCCTGCATTAAGCGACTGGCGTTGCGCATGGCGTCGTCGACGGTGGCGTAACTCATAAATGGCAGATCGCCCATAATCAGGCATTTGTCACTGCCGCGGCTCACGGCTTCGACGTGATAGATCATGTGTTCCATGGTAACGGGCACGGTCGAATCGAAGCCGAGTACGGTCATGCCCAAGCTGTCGCCCACTAATAACACTTCAACGCCACTGTGCTGAGCCATTGCGGCCATCGGCGCGTCGTAAAGTGCAACGGTGACAAATTTCTGCCCTTCTTGTTTCATTTTTTGAAGGGTCAGTATGCTGGTTTTTTTATCCAGCGACGTAGAGGCGTAGGCCATAATTGTTCTCGCTAAAACATGGCCGGTCGCGGGTTGTAATAATGGCGGCCGGAGCGGATGGTCAAAAGGTAGTTCACCAGGTTCTGGTAGTCCTGCTCATTATTGATCCAGTCAATTTCGGTTGCATTGACAATCAACAAAGGGCTTTGCTCATAAAAATGAAAAAAGCGCGCGTAGGCGTCGTTGAGCGCGCTTAGGTAATCGTTATTGATCAACTGTTCGTTGGCGACGCCGCGCTGTTCAATACGGGCCTGGAGCACGTCTATCGGAGCTTGCAGATATACGACGAGGTCGGGCCTCGGAGCCTCAATTTGCGTTTGCTGATAGATCTGCCGGTAGAGTTTGAGCTCGTCGTCATCGAGTGTTACTTCGGCAAACAGTGGGTCTTTGTCGATCAGGAAGTCGGCAACTTTAGGTTTTTGAAACAGGTCCTCTGAGCACAGATCATTGAGCTGCTGTGTGCGCTGGAACAAAAAAAACAGCTGGGTCGGCAGGGCGCTGTTGCGCTCGTTTTTATAAAAACGATCGAGAAAGGGGTTGCTGCTGGTCTTTTCGAGAATGGCATCTGCGCTAAAGCTCTCGGCCAGGCGCTGGGCGAGGCTTGTTTTCCCTACGCCGATACAGCCTTCTATGGCAATAAAGCGCGGAAGCTCAGCGGCACTTAAGCCCTGGAGCTGGCTGTCGCTCACGGTGTTTCCCCTTTTTTTTGTTTATCTGCTGCGCGTGTTTGCGCAGGCAGTCGCCAGAGGCCGTCGCCGCTCACGCGTGAAGCGAGGCTGTCGACACGGCCAAGTCCGCAAATGTCCAAATCGGGATTGAGTTCGCGCCAGGGCCATAATACAAAATTTCGCTCGCGAATTCGCGGGTGGGGCAGTAACAAATCAGCGCGCTCACTTTGCTGGTTGTCGTACCAGAGCAAGTCGAGATCCAGGGTTCGCGGCCCCCAGCGAAGCGTGCGCTGGCGCCCGCAGTCCGCTTCGATTTGGTGGAAGCGCTGCAGCAGTTCGGCGGCGCTCAGCTCGCTCGTCAGTTCGGCAACGGCGTTGACGTAGTCGGGCTGCTCTCCGGGGCCGACGGCGGTGCTGCCATAAAAGGATGAGCAGCGCAGAACTTGGATGCCGTCGCTGGTGGCCAGTGCTCGCAGGGCAAAGTTTATTTGCTCAATGGGCTGCTCAAGGTTGGCACCGAGACCGCAGTAGGCCAGTTTAGTCATTATTTTTGGCGGGTTTGCGCCTACGCGGTCGCTTGCGCTTGCGCGGTGCCTGACTATTGCGGGCGGATTCGAGCAGGGCCTGGCGCCGCTCTTCGGAGGCCACCTGAAACTCCGTCCACCAGTGCCCTAGCTGGCCGAGCTCTTCACCGCTTTGTTCGCGCAGCAATAAGAAGTCGTAAGCGGCGCGAAAGCGCGGATGTTCAAGCAGGGTATAGGCGCGGCGACCATCGCGCCGGGGCAGCCGAAGTTGTAAGGTCCAGATCTCTCTCATCGGGATAAGAAAGCGCTTGGGGATGGCGGTGCGCTGCAGCTGTTCAGAAATAACGCCGGTGGCGGCTTTATTCAGCAGTTCTTGCTCGCCGCCGCGGTGCTGGCTGCGCAGCGCCTGCATCTGCTGCTGTAGGCGCGGCCACAGGAATGCAGCGTAAATAAAGGCCGGCGTGACACGCTTGCCCTGAGCTAAGCGCTCATCGGTGTTGGCGGCGGCGCACAGAAGTAAGCGTTTGGCCTGGCTTTCATCGCGGTTAAAAACGTCGGCAGCGGCCGGAAACAGGTGTTCGAGTAGATGGTAGTGGTGCAGTTGCTCGAGTATGGCTTCGGCTCGGCCGCTCATAAACAGCTTGAGTACTTCTTCAAACAAGCGCGCCGGAGGGATTTCAAGCAGGTAGTCACTGTGTTCGCGAATAGGCTGTTCGCTGGCCGCATCGAGGCTGAAGCCCAGCTTGCTCATAAAGCGAATAGCTCTGAGCATGCGCACCGGGTCTTCTTTGTAGCGTGCGTCGGGCTCGCCAATAATGCTCAGGCTTTTTTGCTTGAGTGCGCTAAGGCCGTTGCAGTAGTCAACAATGCTGTCGTCGCTCGGGTCGTAATACAGAGCGTTGATGCTGAAGTCGCGGCGCCAGGCGTCGGAACATAGATCGCCGTAGACATTGTCCCTCAGCAATATGCCCTTGTCGCTCTGTACGGCGTGTTGCTTACCACTGGCTTCTTCGTGTGAGCCGCGAAAAGTTGTCACTTCGATAACTTCTCTGCCCATGCGCACATGAACAATTTTAAAACGGCGACCGATGATGCGCGCGCGGCGAAACACCTTTTGCACTTGTTCGGGGGTGGCGTCAGTCGCAACGTCGAAGTCTTTGGGGTGGCCGCCCAGGAGCAAGTCGCGCACACCGCCGCCAACCAGGTAAGCTTGCCAACCAGCGTCTTGCAGCAGCTCAATGACTTTGAGCGCGTTGTGGCTGATGTCGCGCTTATCTATGCCGTTTTCGCGACCGCTGACTCGCGTGGCGGTAAGCGGCTTTGTATTGGGGCGGAACAGTTTCTTCAGTTTTTTTAGCATAATGACGTGAAACGAGAAGGCATCCTGCTGGCAGGGCTCGAAGGGCTGGATTCTAGCACAGCTTGATACTGTGGCGGCATAGCAATTGCACATACGAAAACGGGAAAGCCAAGGCTTTCCCGTCGAATTCGGTGCTTATTTTTATTCTTATTAAGAATGTCTAACGTCCATGTCCGCGTTTTGCTTGGCAAGCAAGCCCTTCCTAAGGTACGCAAGTTGGTTATACGTTGTGTCTGTTTTTATTATTTGTTGTTGTTAGTCAGTCTTACTTTGTTCTTATTATTTATTGTTGTTATGTCTATGCAGTTTGCTGTTCTTATTATTATTTATTGTTGTTATTCGCTATGTTGTCTTTTGTTCTTATTCTTTATTGTTTTTATTATGTCGGTAATAAGAGCATGGCGCGTGCCAATAGTGAAAAACCTTTAATAAACAAAGGTTTAGCTTTTTTGGTGGGTGGTTTTATTCACTTTGGCTATGGCTGCTCGTTACCATGGGTGGCGTAGTTTGTTACTTGCAGCAAATAGCGGTAACACGACACTTGGGAGGCCGTGGCGGGCTAAAAAATAGTAAAACGTTTAACAGCACTCGCTGTGTTGTCGTTGCTTTTAAGACCGGAGTGTTAAGACTAAGTTCCCGTAATAAATAGGCTAAAGAGTGGTAAGTTTGGAAGCGGGGGCGAAAGCACTGGTTAAACACAGCTGTTTAGCTTGTGTTGGCTGCTTGCCCGCGGTGCGAATTTGGTTCAAAGCTTCGGTACTGAGGCTTGGTGCGAAGCCTCGCCGCTAAGCTTCGCAATAAAGGCGCGGCACAGCTTGTTTTTTGCCGAGCCGGCCTGCTGTTACCGCTGTTGTTAAGGCCAGGTGTTATCGCTGTCGTTAATGAGAGTGCCAGTGCCCTTAGGCTTTTTTGCCCTGGGTCGGCTTGCGGCGGGGAATGCCGAGGCGCTGGCGTCGCTCCCACAGGCATTTGCGGCTGACACCGAGCTTTTTAGCGAGCTCTGTCTCACTCATATGATCCTGGTGTTCCAGTACAAAGCGCTGAAAATAGTCTTCGAGACTAAGGTCTTCGTTGGCTTCGCTAACGTTGGCTTTTGCGGCCTCGGGCTCGGCGCTGGGGCTATCGTCAACTTTGACCAGTTCGTGATCGATGGCGAGGTGAGTGTGATCGATGATCTCATCGTTATCGCAGAGGATGACCGAGCGCTGCATGGCGTTTTCGAGTTCGCGAATATTGCCTGGCCACGGGTAGGTTGTGATGGCCTGAATGGCCTCCGGCGTTAAGGTGAGCGGCGGGCGCAGCATTTCTGTGCAAAAACGTTTAATAAAAGTTTCCGCAAGTAACAGTATGTCTTTGCCGCGTTCGCGCAGTGGCGGCAGGCGCAGTTGCACAACGTTGATGCGGAAATAAAGATCTTCGCGGAACTTGCCCTCTCTGGCCAGAGCTGCGAGATCTCGGTGGGTTGCAGCTACCAGGCGCACATCAACTTTGTGGCTTTCTGTTGAGCCTATCGGCCTGACTTCACCCTCTTGCAAAACCCGCAACAGGCGGGCTTGCGCTTCGAGCGGTAGCTCGCCGATCTCGTCGAGGAAGAGCGTACCGCCATCGGCGGCGGCAACAAGGCCTTCGCGATTGGCGGCGGCGCCGGTAAAAGCGCCTTTTTCGTGGCCAAAGAGTTCGGCCTCAATCAGCGTTTCGGGGATGGCGGCGCAGTTGACGCTAATAAGTGGCTTGTCTTTGCGCGGGCTTTCGCTGTGAATTGCGTTGGCGACTAGCTCTTTGCCGGTGCCGGTCTCACCCAGCACCAAAACCGTCGCCGAGGTTGGCGCGACTTTGTGAATTTTGCTGTAGACCTCGCGCATAATGGCGCTGGTGCCAATCATGCCGTCTATCGGCGTATCTTTATCTTCGGGGCTTTTCTTTATCGCCGCACTTTTGGTGCCTTTGCCTAGTGCGCGCTTGACGGCGGCAATCATCTCTTCGTGGTCAAAGGGTTTGGCGATGTAGTCGACAGCGCCCATACGCATGGAGTCGACGGCCGAGCGGAGGCTGGCGTAGGACGTCATAATCAGCACCGGAACATCGCCGGCTAGTTTGATTAAATCTGTGCCTGGTGCGCCGGGCAGGCGCAAATCACTAACTATGAGATCAAAGGTGTCTATTTTCTGTTTGGTCGCTTCGGCAACAGAACCGGTTTCGACGACTTCGTACTTATTGCGGCTTAGCAGCTTGCGCAGAGCGGTGCGAATAATGACTTCGTCTTCAACGATCAGAATTTTGCTCATAAGTTGTGTTACCTACTTGATTCCGCCTGCGTGTAGCGCTTAACGAGGCGGATATTGCTCGCCACGGATGCTCTGAATTCGCTGTCATCCGTGAGTGCAAAAGAATTATTATTGGGCCACTGCGGAGTTACGTTTAGCTGCTAGTGTTACTTAGGGTTTCAGCAGATGCAAGGGCATTGGGCAATTTTATCACAAACTTTGTGCCGCGCTGTAACACCTTGTCGACGGGGCTAATAAGCTCGAGTTGGCCATTGTGATCTTCGATGATGCTGTACACCATGGCCAGGCCCAGGCCGGTGCCTTCCCCCGGATCCTTTGTTGTAAAGAAGGGTTCGAGGATGCGGTCTTGAATCTCTGGGGCGATGCCGGGGCCTTCGTCGGTGACCGCAAAAGAGACTTCTTTGGCGACCTGCTCGACGATCACACTGACTTTTGTTCCCTCTTCACAGGCGTCGCGCGCGTTGCCGAGCAAATTGACAAAAACTTGAATCAGGCGCTGGCTGTCGCCGAGTACTTGAACGTACTCCGGCACTTCGTTGACAAACAGCATTTGCGCTTTTTCTTTCTGCAGGGCAATCAGGTTCATGCCCTCTTGCACACACTCGCGCAAGTTGCAGGCTTCGTACTCGCTGCCGCGGTTGCGCCCGGCGTGGCTGAAGCTGACCAGCGAGTGCACGATGCGGCTAACGCGTTTGGTTTGGCTCAAGATCTGGTCGGCGGTTTCGATGATTTCCGGGTCGTCGGTTTCGTATTTGAGAATTTGTGCAAGGCTGTCGATGCCGGTAACGGGGTTGCCGATTTCGTGGGCAACGCCGGCGGCGAGCCGGCCGACCGAGGCCAGTCGTTCGCTGTGCAGCAGTTCGTCTTCGAGCATTTGCAGCTCGGTAACGTCTTCGAGCAAGATGACCTGGCCGTCGATTTGATGTTCAAGTGACGAGGGAATACTGGCCTTGTGCAGGTTGAGCCAGCGCTGGCTGTCGGCGATCTCAACCTGCTCTTTGTGAGTGTGGTCGACATCGAGATCAACAAAGCTCGCCAGCAAGGGCCCCCAGGGCTCAAGTACATCATCCAGACGCGAGCCGGTTACCTGCTCGCTGGCGATGCCACTGAGCTGCTGCATGCTGTTGTTCCACATCAGTACTTCTCGGTCTTTTCCGACACTGAGGCCGGCCATCGGCAGTTGCTCGAGGGTGCGGCGGTGGTACAGGCGCAGGCTGTCGAGTTCGGCGGCAAGGCCGCTGAAGTGTTCGCGGTAGTGATTTAGGCGATCTTCGATAAGGTTGATATCGGTGGCACCTTCGGCTTCGGGCACTCGCAGTGGGATGAGTGTGTCCATGATCTCGGTGGCGAGCGAAATACCGAGCAGGCCACTTAGATTGGCTTCGATTTCGTCGCGCAGGCGGCGCAAGGCGTAGGGGCGGCGCTCATTTGGGTTCATGCTGAGCTGAGCCAGGGCGCGGTCGACCTCGATGCGAGCGGTGTTGCGACCGATGCGCTCACCGAGGCGCTCAACCATTTCGTCGGGGTCGCGAATATCGAGCACCATGCGCACTGGGTGACTGAGCTCGTCTTCCGAGCAGAGCTCGGCTGAGTAGCGCTCTTCGTTGCTCTGTTTGCTCAACAGGGAAACAATAATAAAGGCTGATACATTCAGCGACGTGGCCCACAGCGCGATATCGCTCCAGTGGCTGATGCCGAGTTTGAGGCTGAGGCCGGCAAAACCGAGTTCAATTACATGCTCGCCTATGTAGATCGGCAACAGCAAGCCTGCGGCCCAAATCCCCATGCCGATGGCGAGGCCGGTGAGCAGACCCTGGCGATTTGCGCGCGCCCAGTAGGTGACACAGAGAATACCGGGCAGCAACTGCAGCGCGGCAATAAATGAAATCAAGCCGAGCTGGCTTAAGCTAAAACGGTTTTCGAGGCCGCTGTAAAATAGGTAGGCCAAGGCTATCACGGCGATAACCAGCACGCGGCGTATCAGTACGATTTGTCCATAGACTTCGCGCTTGGCGCTTAGGGATGAGGCCGGCAAGATCCACTGGTTCATCACCATGGTCGAGATCGCCAGTGAAATTGATACGATGGCGCCAGTGGCGGCGCTGAGCCCGGCGACAAAACTAATAACGGTAAACGTGGTGTTTTCCGCAAGCAGAGGCACCGCAAGAGAGAAATACTCACTCGGGATGGTGCTGCCAAAGCTCAAGCCGGCCCAGAGTATGGGGAAAATGGGCAGGGCCATCAGCAACAAAAACAGCGGGAAGGCCCAGGTCACGGTATAGGTAGAATGGCGCAACGGGTTTTCAACCACCGCCATATGGAATATGTGCGGCATGGCAACGGCCGTCGATAAAAATACCAGCAGCAGGGTGTGGCTCTCGGTGTGCTTAAGCGGCTCGTAGAGGTATTCGAGGTTGGTCTGGTGGTCGGCGAGCCATTGATCGAGGCCGCCCATACCGCCAAAAATAGCGTAAACACTGAAACCACCCACGGCCAGCATGCCAAAGAGTTTGACCACCGATTCAAAAGCCATGGCGGTGATCAGGCCTTTGTGGTGTTCTCGGTTGGCGCCAAAAACCAGGGCAAAACAGCCGATGACCGCGCAGTAGACCAGAGCCAGCATATCGCGGGTATCAAAGCTGTCGACACCGCGTTCGAGGTCGTGGTTTTGGTTGGTCAGCAGTAAAATGGTATCGGCGACGGCCTGAATTTGCAGGCTCAGAAGTGGCATCACCGCCAGCAACATGCACAGCGTCACCAGGCCGCCAACTTCGTGGCTGTGGTAACGAAAGGTCAGCAGGTCGGCCATCGATGTGATCTGAAAGCGCCGCGCTAATTCCATCAGCGGTTTTAGTGCAACCGGGGCAAATAGAAACAGCATGCCCGTGCCCATGTAGTAGGCGAGTGCGCCGTAGCCGAAGTTTTCAGCCAGTTCAATCACACCGTAATAACTGAGTGCGCTGGCAAAAATACCGAGCGAAAGTATGTAGACCACAGGGTGGGAAGCGACCTTGCTCGGAATAATGCCGCGCTCGGTCGCCAGGGCTATGGCAAACAAGATGCTCAGGTAGATCAGGCAGATCAGGGCAACGTCAAAAAAACTAAAGCTCATGTTTTTTCACCAGTGAACGCTGCACAAAATAGGCAATGATGACGATGGCCAGCCAGATAATATAAGGGCGGTACCAGGCTCCGGTTGTGCTGAGCAACCAGCCAAGCAGGCGCGGCGAAAAAATAAATAGCAGCAGCAAAATCAGCAAAAGGGGGCTTTGGCGCATAAAGTTGGCTTCTTGTATTTGGGGCCTAGTTTAACGTAATTCGCTTAGCAGTAGCTCTCGCTTGTTGCGCAGTTGCTGCCGGCATTTGGGCCATCGTTCGACTGCCCAGTTAAGCAAAGCTGCAAGCTCATTTGGCGCAGAGTTTATTGGCATATGTAGCGCTTTGCAGACTAAAAGTAGATTTTCCAGCGCGCGATCGTTGTCGAGCGCCTCTGCGTGATTTTGCTTGCTGAGCTTAAGCCCGGGTTCGCTGCACAGCACCGGTATATGCATGTAGTTGGGCGCCACCGCTTGCTGCAGTTGCATTAATGCCAGCTGTTTGCAGGTTGTTTCGAGCAGGTCGCTGCCGCGCACAATGTGGTTAATGCTCTGGGCCACATCGTCGCAGCTCACGGCGAGCTGATACGCAAACAGGCCATCTTTGCGGTGAATGATGAAATCGCCACTTAGCTGTAAATCTTCACTCTGGGGGCCCTGGGCCCAGTCGTCAAAGCCGATAGTGCTTTGCTTAAACGCTTTGCTGCAGTTCAGGCGCAGGGCAGCTGCCTGTTCGGCTGGAATACTAAGATTGCGGCAGTGACCGTCGTATCGATTCGCTAAACTTTGCAGGCGTTTTCGATTGCAGTTGCAGCGATAACTAAGCTGCTCGGCTTCGAGTTCAGCTAGGCGCTGTCGGTAACGCTGCTGGTTGTGGCTTTGATAGCTTGGTGTTTCATCCCAGTACAAACCGTGTTTTTGCAGGCTTTCGAGTATTGCCAGGTCCGCTCCGGCTTGCTCACGCGGCGGGTCGATATCTTCAATGCGAACCAGCCACTGCCCCCGGTTGTAGCGGGCATCCAGCCAGGAGGCGAGTGCGCAAAGCAGCGAGCCCAGGTGCAAGGGGCCGGATGGGGATGGGGCAAAACGACCGCGGTAGCTCGAGCTTGTTGGTAGGGACATAAATGAAAACCCCGGCGTTGGCCGGGGTTGGAAGGCTTAACCTAGAATTTGTTTCTCTTTGATTTCATCCAGGGTTTTACAATCGACACAGAGCGTAGCGGTTGGGCGCGCTTCTAAGCGGCGGATGCCAATTTCAACACCGCAGGCTTCACAATAGCCGTAGTCTTCGGTTTCCAGAAGCTCGAGGGTCTTGTCGATCTTTTTGATCAGCTTGCGCTCGCGATCGCGGGTGCGCAGCTCAAGACTAAACTCTTCTTCCTGGCTTGCCCTGTCTGCCGGGTCGGGAAAGTTAGCAGCTTCGTCTTTCATATGGCTAACGGTGCGATCAACTTCTTCCATTAGCTCTTTGCGCCAGTCGAGCAGCAGGCCGCGAAAGTGGGTTTTCTGCTCGGGGCTCATGTATTCTTCGCCGTCTTTCTCCTGGTAGGGAGTAAAGTCACGTAAAGCAAAGCTGTTTTTTGAATCAGGCATTAGTTGGCCCTTCTTGTTTATGATCCGTTGTATAAACAGTGCTTGCATGGCTTATTTACCGAGCTGAATGCAAGCATAGTCGCAGGCCGCGCAGAGGGCCCTGCGAGAAAAGGAGAGCAAGCTACCAGATATGCCTAAAGAGCGCTAGCTCTTTTTAGCACTTGGCTCATCCAATTTTTTCAGTTTAGTTCAACAAATAGCTGGCCTTGTTGCTCGAGCAGTTTAAGCGCTTCTAATTTAGATCCAGCGCAAGGTCCAGCGACGCAGTGGCCGGTGTCTAAACGGAACAGTGCGCCGTGGGTGGCGCATTGAATAAGCTCTCCGTCGTAGTCGAGAAACTGCTCGTTGTCCCAGTCGAGTTTGATGCCCTGGTGCGGGCAGCGGTTGCGGTAGGCAAACCAGCGCTCGCCTTCGCGCACGATAAACAGCGCCTGGCCGTCGATCTCAAAGGCGCGACTTTGCTGTTGGGCCAGCTCTTGAAGGGGGCAGAGAAAGTGTTGCTCAGTTGATGACGGTTTGCTCATCAGCCTCTTTGACAAGTTGCTCTTTAAGCTCTGGGCTCAGGTCATTCCAGTGCACATTCATCAGTGCACCTTGCAGGGCATAGAGCATAACTTTGCTGACGTGAATGCCGCGCTTTTTAATACGGCAGTACGCTTCAACCGCGCCCATGCTATCCAGATCTTGTTGATTGTTGATACCTATGGCTCTGAGGATGTTGACCGAAGCCATGCCGAGGTTTTTTAGTTCGAGTAGTTCACTGTGTTCGGAAGTCATTTTCCGCTCTCCCACGCACTTATTATTATTGGCGTCATGGTGGTATTGTTGTTTTGCTTTCACGAATTCCTCTCGCGAAGGCTTCATAATACATAGATATAGTTCTAGCGCAATATAATCGTTTTTGTGACATGTTAAGTAACAAAATTCTTTATGGTTTGAGTCGTGATGGCCTGGAGCAGCGGCAGCAGCAGTGGCTCGCCCCGGCAACCTGGCGTGCGCTTGCGCTGTTGCAGGCGGCTGCGGCTGAGCGCGGTTTTGATGTGCAGCTGGCGAGCGCTCACCGGGGTTTTGAGCGGCAGCTTGCAATATGGAATGCCAAGGCGCGGGGTTTAAGGCCGGTGCTCGACAGCGATGGGCAAGTTCTCGATATCAGCAAACTCAACGAGCGCGAGTTGGTGTTGGCGATACTGCGCTGGTCTGCGCTGCCGGGCGCTTCGCGTCATCACTGGGGCTGCGACTTTGATATTTACGATAGGGCCGCGCTGGGCGACGGGCAGAGTTTTGAGCTGTTGAGCTCTGAGTGTGAGCGCGGCGGTGTGTTTGCGCCGATGTACCGCTGGTTGGCGGGCTGGCTAAGCAAACAGAGCGACTTTTATCGGCCCTATGCCGAAGACCTCGGCGGCGTCGCCCCGGAGCCCTGGCATCTCAGTTATGTTCCACTTGCCTGCGACTATATGCGTGCCTTTGACAGGCGGCAACTGCGTGAACTGTTACAGCACAGCGAGTTTGAGCTGAAAAATATTGTTGTTGATATGTTTGACGAAATCGTCGAGCGTTTTGTTTTACGCACGGCAGAGGTTCCCTGTGCTGATAATTTTTGATTGCGACGGCGTTTTGGTCGATAGCGAACTGCTCGGCGCAAAAGTATTTAGCGATACCCTCGCCGACTTTGGTTTTGCGATGAGCGCCGAGGCATGTTTTGAGCGCTTTAAAGGCTGGACCCTCAGTGCGTGTTACGAGTGGTTGGCACCCCAGATGGGCGGCAGCCTGCCGCCGGCGTTTGCCGGAGCCTTAAAAGCGAATACCAAGGCGCGCTTTAGCGCAGAGCTAACAGCGGTAGATGGTGTCGAGGCTTTGCTACAGCAGTTGCGTCAGCGGGGCAAAAGTTATTGTGTGGCGTCAAATGGCGGCCACGCCAAAATAGCCAATTCACTTAAGGCCTGCGAGCTGGCACCTTATTTTTCCTCTCGGCAGCGCTTTTCCGCCGAGGATGTGAGCAGCGGCAAGCCCGACCCCGCCCTGTTTTTGTACGCTGCCGAATCTATGGGAGTGCCGGCCGATTTTTGCTGGGTGATCGAAGACAGCTTAACTGGCGCGCGCGCAGCAAAAGCTGCGGGTATGAAGTTGGTATTTTACTGCGAAACTGGCGAGGCGCCGGAAGCGTTAGCAGCGTTAGAGCCTGAATTTGTCGCTCGTTCAATGTCCGAGCTGCAGAACATGCTGGGCTTTTCCAGTACCTATAATAAAAACAGCACAACAGTTCGCGAAGTTAAGGAGCAAAAAGATGTCTGAGCAGCGTTATGATTTAATTTTTCGAGGCGAGCTCGCTCGCGGCGCCGAACTTGCTCAAGCCAAGAAAAACATCGCTCACCTGTTTAAGATTAACGAAAGCAAAGTCGAGCAGTTGTTTTCTGGCAAAGAGATAGCGTTAAAAAAGGGTGTGGATTTTGCCACAGGTAATAAGTATCGCGTTGCGATAAAAAAAGCCGGCTGCGTTGTGGAGCTCAGGGAGCAAAAGCCCGCAGCGAATACCGCGGGCAAAGCGGTATTTAATGTGCCTGGACAGGCGCCTGAAAAAACAGCGAAAACAGCTAGCGCTGCAGCCGCTACCGGTACAAAACCAGTTGCCAAGCCGGCACAGGCCGCGGCTCAACAACCAGTGGCTCAACAACCTGCGCCAGAACCCGCACTGCAGGGCTCGAGCGCAGATAGCGGCGAAACAAAGATTAGCCTGGCGCCAGCCGGCGGAGATTTATTAAAAGACAACGAAAAGACGAAGTTTGAGGCGCGCGATGTTGATGTCAGTGCTCTGAGTGTCAAAGACGCCGGAGGCGACTTGCTCAACGATGCAGAGAAAGACAGCTTTGTCGCGCGAGATATTGCACTGGAGGCGAGCTTGGCCCCGGCCGGGGAGCAGTTGTTAAACGACGATGAGCGCGAAAGCCAGGATCCTGTCGAGGTCGACACCAGTGCTTTAAGTGTCGCCGAGGCCGGCGCAGACCTGGGCCAGGAAAAAACGCAAAAAAAAGAGCTGCAGCCCGATACCAGTCATTTGAGCTTGCAGTAGCGTCTGGGCCATTTGTTCCAGAGCTTGTGAACAATGCAAAAAAAGCCGGGTATTTAGCCCCAATGTTGTTCACTTAAGTGCAAGCTTCCCGGAACGAAGCTGATGCGGGCTTTCTTGGGGCGCCGTAAACCCGTCCATGGGGGCTTCGCCGCCGCATCCTTGCGGCAGAGACCCAATCAAACCCACCTCAGCTTCGCTCCTACCATCTCGTTACATCATTAAGTGAACAGTGTTGGGGTATTTAACCCGGCTTTTTGCTTGCGAGTGACAAAAAACTAGAAGCGCGGCGCTTCGGGTTCTTTGTTGTAGTTTTCAATTGAGTCGCGAATCTCTTGCTTGGCGGCAGCTGCGTCCGTCCAGCCCTCAATTTTTACCCACTTGCCTTCTTCAAGATCTTTATAGTGCTCAAAGAAGTGAGTGATCTGCTTGAGTTTGATCTCTGGCAGGTCGGCCGCTTCTTGCACATTGTCGTAATACGGTGTGATTTTACTAACGGGGACAGCCAAGATTTTTGCGTCTTCACCGCCGTCGTCAGTCATTTTTAGCATGCCGATTGGGCGGCAGCGAACAACAGAGCCCGGTTGCAGAGGGCGGCTCATAAACACCAGTACATCGGCAGGGTCACCGTCGCCGCAGAGTGTGTGGGGGATATACCCATAGTTGCAAGGGTAGCGCATAGAGGTGCCGAGGATGCGGTCAACAAACAGGGCGCCGCTGTCCTTGTCGATCTCGTATTTGATCGGCTCGCCACCCATTGGAATCTCGATGATGACGTTGACTTCTTCCGGAGCTTTATCACCGGTAGGAACCAGATGCAGGCTCATAAATTCTTCCTATAAAAACAGTTGAATCACGATCCGCAGCCCAAGCGGGAGCGCCGGGTAACGCGGGGTGCGCGCGGATTGTAGCACAGGACTTAAGCGAGTTTGGGCTTTGATCTGGCGCAGCCTGCGGAAGAATAACTCTGGTCAGGCTATGTTTAAGGCATTAGTCTGCTTGGGCTAGGTTTTAAGCGAAGCTGGCAGTAGCGCTTAAGGATATATCGCTAATATTTGGGGGACCTATGGATTTGTTTTTATTTCCACCACTACTCGGCCTTGGCGGCCTTGCCATCGCTTTATTGATTTATTTTTCAATTGTAAAAATTCCCGGCGGCGAGGGCCGCATTGCCGATATTGCCGGTGAGATCCACCGCGGTGCGATGGTTTTTATGCGTCGCGAATACAGCATACTCGGGCTGTTTGTTTTGTTTGTCACTGTGGCTTTGTTTGTCGGTTTTCAAAGCTGGCAAACCCCGGTTGCGTTTATCACCGGTGCTCTGTGCTCGGCTTTTGCCGGATATGTGGGCATGTTTAGCGCAACCAAAGCCAATGTGCGCACGACACTTGCCGCGCACGAGCAAGGGGCCGCAAGTGCCTTAAGTGTCGCTTTTTCCGGCGGCTCGATTATGGGTTTGTGTGTTGCATCGATGGGTTTACTCGGCCTCGGTGTGCTCTATCTGTGGTTTGGTTCCGACCCTGCTCACGCTGAGGCCATTCACGGTTTTGGCATGGGGGCCTCAAGTGTGGCTTTGTTCAGCCGTGTTGGCGGCGGCATTTATACCAAAAGTGCCGACGTTGGCGCCGATTTAGTTGGCAAGGTTGAGGCGGGTATTCCCGAAGATGACCCGCGTAATCCGGGGGTGATTGCCGACAATGTCGGCGATAACGTCGGAGATATTGCCGGCATGGGCTCAGATATTTTTGAGAGTTACTGCGGCTCGATGATCGCCTCAATCGCCATTGCATCAACACTCAGTGCAGCGACGGTGGCGCAGTTGGCGGCAGATAAAGGCAGTTTAATGTTTGTGCCGCTGGCTTTACCTAGCTTGGGCCTAATTTGCTCAGTGCTTGGCATTTTGCTGGTGCGTTTTATGAATAAAAAGGCCCCCGATGTCGCCCTGCGTTTTGGCACCATCGGTGCAACCTTGCTCTTTATTGCTGCCGCCTACCTATTGTTAGCAGCAATGAACATCGACATCAGCCTGTGGTTCTGCGTTATTTCTGGCGCAGTCGGCGGTATTGTTATTGGTTTGGTCACCGAGTATTACACCGGTAGCAAGCCCGTGCAGAAAATTGCAAAAGATGGGGAAACCGGCCCGGCAACAGTCATTATCAGTGGTTTGGCAACGGGCATGGAAAGTGTGGTGATACCGGTGTTAACGATTGCCGGCATTATTTTATTTGCCAGCATGGTTCTGCCTGAGGGCGCCGGTGTGCTCGGGGTCGGCCTAGGAGCGGTGGGCATGTTGAGCACTGTGGGTATTACCATGGCCATCGACGCCTACGGTCCAATTGCCGATAACGCCGGTGGCATTGCAGAGATGGCAGAAATGGGCGAGGAGACCAGGAAGATCACCGATGGTCTCGACGAGGTTGGCAATACCACGGCGGCCATCGGCAAGGGTTTTGCGATTGGCGCAGCCGGTCTTGCCGCGCTGGCGATTATTGCCGCTTATGTTGAGACTGTGCAGGTCGATGGCGCCGAGCTCATTCTTGATATTGGCAACCCCCACGTATTGATGGGCATGTTTCTCGGTGCTCTGTTCCCGTTTTTTGTCAGTGCTTTGACGATGAGAGCGGTGGGCGATGCTGCGTTTGATATGATCAAAGAAATTCGCCGGCAATTTAAAGAAATTCCAGGTTTGTTAGAGGGAAAAGCCAAACCCGATACCGAACGCTGTGTTGAAATTGCCACAACCGCGGCACTTAGGCGCATGATTGCCCCGGGGGTTTTGGCGGTGGCAGCGCCTGTTGTGGTTGGTTTTGGCCTCGGTGCCGAAGCGCTGGGCGGCATGCTTGGCGGCGCGTTAATTTGCTGTGTACTAATGGCTCTGATGATGGCCAATGCCGGCGGCGCCTGGGACAACGCTAAAAAATATGTAGAAAAAGGTAACTTTGGCGGCAAGGGCAGCGATGTTCATGCGGCCGCAGTGGTTGGGGATACCGTCGGTGATCCGTTTAAAGATACCTCGGGGCCGTCAATGAATATTCTTATCAATGTTATGGCAATTGTCAGCCTGGTGATCGCCCCGTTGCTTTAACACAAAAAGCCCGAGTAACTTAGCTGGCGCGGGGCTCAGTTAAGCTGCTCGGGCTTTGTATTTAACCGTGAAACTTAGCGGAAGTTCGAGCTGGCCCACAAACCTTGCATGGCGACTTTCTGGGCATAGATATCGGATTCGCCGTCTTTGTTCAGGCAGCGTATATAGAGATCTACACCGCGCTGGGCCGCTTGACTGCTCGGGTAGGGGCCTACCGTATCGCCTTCGCGCGTGTTGAAAAAGTACTCACGACCGACACTGAAGATTCGGTCCGCTCGAAAATACGTGCGTTCTTCCGCGTCATCCTTGCGCAAAACTAACATTAGTTTTCTTCCTCTGCTTTGTATTTAAGTGGTATTTATTGCTGGCTAGGCGTTTACTTTTGTTATTACGTTCACTTGCGTCGCCGTATTTTTTGCCGCTGTGCTGAGCGTATCTACATTCTGGCTGGCGATCGCGTGAAAAATAAGCAAACAGCAGGCCATTTAACCAGGTGCTTTGCTTACGCCTGCGGCGATGCCGGGCTTGTTTTATTGTTTTTTGTGAAGCAGGTCTCGTATTTTAAGGCTTTAGACGAAAATGAGAAAGCGGCCTGCCATTGAAATTTGTTAGCTGCTTATTTTGCTGCTGTCGCATAATTCCTTATGTGGGCATTTGGTGTTCATGTACTTTGGTGCTTATGTAAAAAATATCGACGCTTGCATTGAGCTCTTCAGTGCCAGTTTGCGCTAAGTTCTGCATGTGCCTGCGTAGGCGGTTATGATGGGCGCGCTTGTGCGGCAGCGCCGGGATGTTTGTTGCTGTTGCCGCAGGAATATACGAATCGCTCAGGCTTCTTTAAGGAAAAACGGTGACACAACACATACATATTGTCGGAATTTGCGGCACTTTTATGGGCTCTTTGGCGCGCTTAGCTAAGGAGGCTGGCTTTAAAGTGAGCGGCTGTGACAGTGCTGTCTACCCGCCAATGAGTACTCAGCTCGAGCAGGCTGGTATTGATGTGATCGAAGGCTATTCGGCCGACCAGCTTAAGCTCGAGCCGGATATTTGGGTGATCGGCAACGTCGTGAGCCGTGGCAATGAGCTGATGGAGGCGATCTTAAACAGAGCTCTGCCCTATACCAGCGGCCCGCAGTGGCTTGCCGACAATATTCTCAGGGGCCGCTGGGTGCTCGCTGTTGCCGGAACACACGGCAAAACCACAACCAGTTCCATGCTGGCGTGGATACTTGATTACGCAGGTTTTGCGCCGGGTTTCTTAATTGGTGGCGTACCGCAAAACTTTTCTCAGTCGGCCAGGCTGGGTACAAGCGACTTTTTTGTGATTGAAGCCGATGAGTACGACACCGCGTTTTTTGATAAGCGCAGCAAGTTTGTGCACTACCGCCCGCAGACTTTAATTCTGAACAACCTGGAATACGATCACGCCGATATTTTTGAAGACCTGGCGGCTATTCAAAAGCAGTTTCATCACTTGCTTCGCACTGTCAGTGGCAATGGCCTGATTATTAGCCCAAAAGCTGAAACGGCGATTCAACAAGTGCTGGCCCAGGGCTGCTGGACTGAAACGCAAGACAGTGGCGAGTCGGCTCTATGGGATTATAAACTGCTTGAGCACTCGGCAAACGACGCCGAAATCTATTTTTGCGGGCGAGCCGTTGCGACTTTGAGCTGGCAACTAGACGGCCGGCACAACCTGCAAAATGCCGTGCACGCCATTGCCGCTGCGCGACACATTGGTATTGAGCCGGCACTCGCGTGTGAGGCGCTCGGCGAGTTTGGCAGTGTCGCCAGGCGCATGCAGCTGCTCTACGACGACAAGGGGCTTTGTGTGTACGACGATTTTGCTCACCACCCAACGGCAATTGCGCTGACCTTGGAGGGTTTGAAAAGGCGCGTTGGCGACGAAAAAATACTTGCGGTAATCGAGCCGAGATCCAACACCATGAAGTTGGGCGTACATGCCGAGCGCTTAAAAAACTCGGCGGAACTTGCCGACCTGTGTTTTTGGATCGACGATCAGAGCATGCCCTGGTCTTTGAGTGATTATGTGGTGCGCAGCGATGCCGGCGCAGAAGTGTTTGGCGACTATCAAAGTGTGCTTGAGGCCTGCCTCGATGTAGCAAAAGAGCAGCTTAAGAAGCGCCAGCGCCTGCACATCGTAATGATGAGCAATGGCGGTTTTGGCGGTTTGCCCAAGCGCTTGGCTGAGGCTCTTAAAGAGGTAAAAATATGACCCGCAAAATAACTCTGGCAATGAGCGGCGCCTCCGGCGCGCAATATGGCTTGCGCCTGCTGCAGGCTCTGGTTGCTGCAGATTGTGAAATTGCCTTGCTGATTTCACAGGCCGCGCGTGTTGTGATCAATACCGAGACCCACTTGCAGCTCGCCGAAGATACCCAGGGTTTGCAACACCAGCTGCAACACTTTAGTTCAGCCGAGCCCGAACAGTTGACTTTGTACTCTCGCGATGACTGGTTTTCACCGGTGGCCTCGGGCTCTTCTGCGCCGAGATCCATGGTCATTTGCCCGGCCAGTGGCGGTTGTTTGAGTGCGATAGCCTGCGGGGCAAGCAATAACTTAATCGAGCGCGCCGCCGATGTTGCACTGAAAGAGCGGCGCCAGTTGATTATTGTGCCGCGAGAAACGCCGCTGTCGAGCATACACTTACGCAATATGCTGACCCTAAGTGAGCTCGGTGCGGTTATCCTGCCGGCCAGCCCCGGTTTTTATCAACAGCCTAAAAGCATCGAAGATCTGATTGATTTTGTGGTTGCGCGCATACTTGATCAGCTCGGTTTGGAGCAGCAGTTGTTGCCTCGCTGGGGCGAATAAGCCGCTGTGGCCTTTGCGTAACAATCTGTTACAGAGCAAGATGTAGACGTGTGTTTTACTTAAGGCTATTGACGCGAATTAATTGCAGCTAACTAGCTTAAGAAGAGGTAGGCGAGCCAGACGGCAAAGCAGCAAATTAGAAAAAGTGCTGCGATACTGGCGCTCCAGCGCTTTTTGTAGAGATCTTCCTGAACCCGGTTGCCCGGTGAGGTTGAGCGTGTTTGCCACAGAGGGATTTCGTGTTGTGCGGTAATGCTCTTGTCAAAACTCGCTTCGTTATTTGAATGCGTTTTTATGCGCTTGTTTTCAGCGCCGGGGCCGATGACTTGAAAACTGAAAACGTCGATCTTGATTTGATCGCCGGCGTATAATTCACATTCGAGTATGCGTTCGTCATTGACCCAGGTGCCGTTAGACGAGTCGAGGTCGCGGAGAAAAAGCCGGTCGTTTTTGAGCTCAAGCACAGCGTGTAGACGGCTTAAGTGCTTGCTTGGGATAACAATGTCGCAGTCGGTTGCGCGGCCAATGGTCCAGCGGCGCTCGCTTTGGGCATCGCCAAGTGGATAATCCTGGCCAATTAGCCAGCTGTTGCTGGCACTTAAGGTCCAGCGGCTCGCGGTTGAGCTGGGGTCGATGACTTCGAGTTCAACCTCGCCCATGCGCACGATGTCGCCGCGCTGCAGATAGTGTTGTTTGATTGCGCGGCCGTTGACATAGGTGCCGGTGGTTGAAGCGAGATCTTTGAGTAAAAAGCGGCCTTTGCGCAACTGAATGACTGCGTGTCTTTCGTTCAGGCTTAGATCGTCAATACGCAATTGGTCGCTCTGTGAGCGGCCAATATAATACTGGTCGTCGGTGAGCCAAAAGTCTGCTTGACGATGATCACAAAAATGTAGTTTTAGCATGTTGCTATAAGCAGCTTCCGGCCATAAAAAGGCTCATCTATATTTACACCATAGCGCTTTTTGTGGAAAATTTTTAGAATAGGCGCCCACTGGAAGGGTGCAGAAGCATAGCGCTTGCGCCGGCCGTTGCCAATAATGGAGTAAACGAAAATTAGTCTCAGCGCCCGCCTTTCTCGGTTCTATTTTAAGGCCGTACTCGATTATCCCAAGAGCGTGCTTATTTGTTTGCTGGCTCTGGCGCTGTTTCTTGCGGCCGGCCTGCCTAATTTTAAGCTCGATGCCTCGGCCGACTCTCTAACGCTTGAAAACGACAGCGACCTCGAGTTTTTTCGGGAGGTCTCCAAGCGTTTTGACAGTGGCGATTTTCTTGTTGTGACTTTTAAGCCGGAACACGAGCTATTTTCTGACGCATCACTGGCGCTGTTGGCACAGCTGCAGCAGGAGCTCAGCACCGTTGAAGGCGTACAAAGTATCAACAGTATATTAAATGTACCGCTGCTGTTTAGTCCGCGCCAGAGTCTGGCCGAATTGGCAATGAACCCTCGTACGCTCGGTAAAAGCAAGGTTGATTACCAGCTGGCGCGCAAAGAGTTTTGGACCAGCCCCATCTACAAAAAGCTGATACTCGGGCCGCAGGGGCAGACCACGGCTTTGCAATTAAACTTAAAAGTTGATCACGAATTATTAGAGCTGGTTCGTCGGCGCGACCGCTTGCGCGCTGACTATGCTCAAAATCCAGAGCATGCCTCAGCCCTGGCCGATGTTGAACAGGCCTATTTACAGGCCCGCACCCGCGCCGATGCCGAGGCCCGTTTACGAGTTAAACAGGTGCGTGAAATTGTCGCCCGTTATCAGGATAGGGCGCAGATTTTTGTCGGTGGGGTGAGCATGATCGCCGCCGATATGATTGCTTTTATTCAAAGCGATTTACTTGTTTTTGGCATTGCGGTTGTACTGTTTATGATCGCTGTGCTTGCGTTAATCTTTCGCGCCTGGAAATTTGTTTTTGTTCCTATGCTCTGCTGCTTGACGGCCGTGTTGATGATGCTCGGTTACGTCAGTTGGCTCGACTGGCGCCTGACGGTGATCTCGTCAAACTTTGTTGCGCTGCTATTAATTATTTCGCTGTCGATCATTATTCACTTGGTGGTTCGCTACCGCGAACTGGAGCAGCAGCACCCGCTGTGGCCCAACCGAAAACTTGTTAAAGCAACCGTTATGTTTATGGCGCGGCCGTGTTTTTATACGGCGGTGACAACAATTGTTGCGTTTGCATCACTGGTGGTCAGTGGTATACGGCCAGTTATTGATTTTGGCTGGATGATGACCCTCGGCCTGGGCGTTGCGCTGAGCTTGGCTTTTTTAATACTGCCAGCAGCGTTGACCTTGTTCCCGCGTCAGCATCGGGCGGGTATCGTTGAAACTTCGCCGAGCTCGCCGCCGTTTACCTATTATTTTGCCTGTATTGTCGAGCGCCACGGCCGACTCATCGTGGTAAGTTTTGCCGCGCTGTTTTTGTTGGCGCTTTGGGGAATAAAACAGCTGCAAGTTGAAAACCGTTTTGTTGATTATTTCCACGAGAAAACAGAGATTTATCAGGGCTTGACGGTGATTGACAATAAGCTCGGCGGCACCATTAGTCTCGACTTGGTGATCAACGCCGCTGAGCAGAGCCTGCGCATAGACGAAGACCTGGCCTTTGCCGACGATGACTTTGCCGATGAAAGTTGGGCTGAGCAGGGCGACGGTTTTGACGATGCCTTTGCCGACGAAAGTTTTGCCGGTGATGACTTTGACGAGTTTGCCGAAGATGACCCTTTTTCTGAAACTGGCGATAATATGTCCAGCTACTGGATGACAGTCGGCGGCCTAAAGCAGGTAGAGTGGCTGCACGATTATTTAGAAAGTTTGCCCGAGGTCGGCAAAGTACAGAGCCTTGCAACACTTTATAAAGTTGGGCGGGATATTAACGGCAGCTTAAACGATTTTGAGCTGGCCCTAATGCAGCGCGTGTTAAGTGACGACGTGCGCAGTGTGTTAATTTCCCCCTACCTTTCTGAAGATGGCATGCAGACGCGGTTGACGCTGAGGGTGATTGATACCTATCCCGGACTTAGTCGCTCGGAATTTGTTCAGCGCATTCAAAAACATATCGCGGATTCAGCCCCCTTTGCGAAAGAGCAAAGCCGTATGACCGGCCTGTTAGTGCTCTACAACAATATGTTGCAAAGTTTATTTAGCTCGCAGATTTTAACTTTGGCGGTTGTATTTCTGGCAATTTATTTAATGTTGGCGCTGCTGTTTAAATCGTTTGTTCTGGCCACGATTGCAATTATTCCAAACATCGCTGCTGCGTTTTATGTGCTCGGCGGCATGGGCTGGCTGGGCATACCGCTGGATATGATGACCATTACGGTTGCGGCGATTACCGTCGGCATTGGTGTCGACCACACAATTCACTATATTCACCGCTATCGCGGCGAACTGGCCTTGGACGGGGATGCTTTAGCGGCGATGCGTCGCTCGCACTTGTCCATAGGTCGGGCGATGTATTACACCGCGGTTATTATCATTTTTGGTTTTGGCATTATGGTGCTGAGCCGCTTTATCCCGACCATTTATTTTGGTTTGTTAACGGGTTTTGCGATGTTTGTTTCGCTGCTCGGTTCGCTTTTGCTGCTTCCGCGCTTATTGATGTTGCCGTGGTTGCGGCGCTATCTGGTACCCAAATCAAACAATGGGGTAGCTCAGCAGCAGAAAGTGCAGGCTGTTCACTAAGCCGTGCACCGCGATGGCTGTGAAGATATTTTTACTCAAGCTATAAAGCAGGCCGTAGAGCAGGCCGGCCCCTAGAAAAACAGCGCTCAACTGCCAGCTGATAATCGGGTGCACGGCTGCAAACACCAAGGTGGTGAGCGCCAGCGGCACAAGTTCAACCAACAAGTATTTGCTTTTATTCAGATGCAGCCACAGGCTTAGTTTTTCGCTCACGCGCCCGAGCTGGCGCTGTATTACTAAGCGAATAAAACTTTCTTCAGCGATGCAGGTGCACAGTACATTGATAATTGTAAAACTGAGCCAAAGGCCTGCGTGTTTGATGTGCAGCTCTAGCTTAAGCAGATAACTTGCGGCAAATAAAATTACAGCACTTAAACCAAGGCCAAGTAAAAGCATATGTATACTTTGGGCGCGCAGCCATATCCGCCCGTAGCTGGCTGCAGGGCCTAGTTGAACTAACAGAATAAAACCTGCAAGCAGTTGAGCCGTATTAAAGTACAGTGAAAATACTTTGCCGTCCTTGTGCAGTACTTGCTCATTTATCACTACCGGGTAATCAAAACCCTCTGGTCTATAGAGGCCGATAAACAGTGCGGTGACAACAGTGCCTAGCCAGGATAGGCCGGCGATAGCCCAGCCTTGAGCGCGCGGCGCTTTGCGATAGAGTTCGCTGCACAGCAATAACAAAAATAAGGCTGCAAGCTGCTGCCACGGCAGCAGTGAGAATACCGTTAAGCCTGCAGCAGCACTTAGCAGTATTGCCAGGCTTACGCGGTGGTATTTATTTGTTTTTGGCTTAAGTGCTTCGCTCGCTAAATTTTGCATATCCGTTTGCGCACTGGCAGGCCGCCGCAAGCGGCGGGCAGTTTACAGCCTGTGATTTCGCCTGTCCCAATAGTCAAAGAGCAAGTCGAGCAAGGCGCAGAATAAAAAAGCAACGAAGGCGCCGCCGCTGTTTGCGGCCAAATCGCTCCACGAGCCACTGCGGCTGCCCAAACTCTGTACCAGCTCCATCAACGCTGAGAAACTAATGGTAAACAGCAGTAAATAAATACGTCGCGGCTTGTCGTCAAAAGCGAGCCACAAAGAGCAAAACAGCAAAAAATTCCCCACGCCGTGCAGCCATAGGTCGTTAAAGCTGGCCCCTTGCAACTTCTGTTGAGGAAGCAGCAGTAATACACAATAAATAAGCATGGCCAAGGCCAGCTGGGCGCGGCGTAAAAATTTAAATACGGGGCTGTGTAACAGGGCTAGTTTGCTGTGCATTGACTCGGGCTTAGTTTACTTAGCCTGTGCGCGAATTAGCTTGCGCTGGGCAGGCGGATTTCAAAGCAAGCGCCACCTAGGCCGCTTTGCTTAATGCTGAGGCTACCGTTATAAGCGCTGACGATGTCGATTGCAATCGCAAGTCCCAGGCCCTGGCCCTGTTTGCCGGTGTCGGCGCGGGCGCCGCGCTCGAGTACCGCTTGGCTAACACTGTCATCGATGCCGGGGCCATTGTCTTCGATACAAAGCAGTACCTGTTGCTCTGCGCAGCGTTGAGCGCTGATTTTGACCTGGCCGCGGCCGTACTTGCAGGCGTTTTCAAGTAGGTTGCCGAGCAGCTCGAGTAGGTCGTTCTCCTGCATATTTAAGCTAAGGCCCGCTTCAATGCTTATATCAAAGTCTGTTTGCTGCTGTGCATAGACCTTGCCTAGTGCAGCGCAGATACGCCGGCTGATGGTTTCGATATCGCAGCGCTGATTAAACAAGGTTTTTACTTCGGCGCTGGCTCGCTTTAGCTGGTGCTCGATAATGCTGCTCATACGCTGCACTTGTTCGTCGACCAGCTTGTCTTTTTGGCTGTTGTGCTCAAGTTGGGCGCGAATCACCGACAGTGGCGTCTTTAAACTGTGGGCAAGATCGCCGAGGGCATTTTTATAGCGCTCGCGCTGCTGTTCTTCACTGCTGATTAATTTGTTTAAGCTCAAGGTAACCGGTTGAATTTCGTCGGGGTAGCGCTCGCTTAGCCGCTGTATTTGCCCGGACTCGATGGCTTCAATTTCGCCGGCGAGACGTTTAAGCGGTTTCAGGCTCCAGCGCGCAATAACGATTTGCAGGGCGATAAGCAGCAAGGTCATGCCGCCGAGCCAGCGCAGCATATGTTGCTGGTAGTTGTATATCTCGGCGAGCTTTTCCCGCTGGGAGTGAATCACGTCAAACTGGAAGCTGTATTCTTGATTGTCGAGTTCCCACAATGTGGTGAAACTCAGCGCGCGCCAGTTGCTATCGTTGTAATAGAAGTGGCGCGGCAGCGCCTGGCCAGGTTCCCCCAGCGGCGGGCGGAAAAAATGCAGCTCGCTGATCTCGAGCGAATTGCTCTGCCATATGACCTGCCCCCGGTGGTTGAGCACGCGCGCGTAGAGACCGGACTCGGGGGTTTCAAAGCGGGGGTTGGCAAGCGCTGCGGGCAGGGCGAGTTTAACCTGGTGTTTGTCGGCATCGAGCTCGAGGTCGGCAACCGCAATCAGTGCGTAAATCTGTGCCAGCAGCGCTTCGCGCTCGCTGTTGTGCAGGCTGTCGACGTAGATGCGGTTCAGCGTCCAGGCGCTGATGCCGACAAACAGCGGCAAAACGGCGGCGGAGGCGAGCCAGAGTCGGCGGACCAGCGAGCTGTTTTTCATTGAGGTGAAAAGCGGTAACCCTGGCCGCGCACGGTTTTTATTACATCGAGCGGGGCGAGTTTTTTGCGCAGGCGGCCGATAAATACCTCAATAACGTTGCTGTCGCGCTCGTAGTCTTGGTGGTAGAGGTGCTCGGTCAGCTCGCTTTTGCTAACGGCTTTGTCTTTATTTAATGCGAGATATTCAAGCGTATTAAATTCGTAAGATGTCAGCTCGATTTGTGTGCCGGCGATACGCGCGAGTTTGGCGCTGCGATCTATGCTCAGCTCGCCAAATTCCATCACGTTGTGGGCGTGCCCGGCAGCGCGTCGAATCAGTGCATTGGCGCGCGCGCGCAGCTCTTCGATATGAAAGGGTTTGACAAGGTAGTCGTCGGCGCCGGCTTCAAGGCCTTCAACCTTGTCTTGCCAATCCCCGCGCGCGGTGAGGATGAGCACCGGGCAGCTGCGCCCGAGTTTGCGCATATCGCGGATAATGCTCATGCCGTCCTGGCCGGGTAGCCCGAGGTCGATGATGGCCAGCTCGTACTCGTACTCTCGGCTAAAGTACGCGCCGTCTGTGCCATTTTGAGCCCAGTCGACAACCATGCCTTCGCCTTCAAAGAAGTCTTGGATTTGCTTGCCGATGGCGTGCTCGTCTTCAACAATTAACAGCCGCATATTCTTCTCTTAGCCACTGATGGTGACGGTTTTCACTTTGCCGTTTTTAAGAAGCAACTTAACCTGGTAGTGGTTTTTACCGTTGCTACTGCCGGTCGCTTTGACATTGAGCACCTTGCCGCCGTACTTGGCTTTAGCTTCAGCGGCGGCCTCGGCCTTGCTCATCTGCGCCAAAGCCACGGGGCTTAGTGCACTTAAAGATATAGCCAGAAGTAGACTTAGAGCGAGGCGACAAGACATAGTTGTTTCCAGTTCAGTTTAGGCTTCAATTCTACGCCAGAAGCTCGCTCCGAGCTAAGTTTGTTTGTATTCAGTACCTTGCGCTTGCGGCCTTGTTGAGAACTTAGCGGCGTGCTCGGCACTAAGTTTTTCTGGCGGCCACTAGTGCAGGGCCGGGCGAACATCGACAGCAACGCGGATTTTTTTACCGGGGTGTTTGCGGCTAAACGTTGAATAGTGACGGCCGTGGTAGCGGTAATCGACGTCATAACCTTTTAAGCGCTCTTCACTTTCTATATGGTGCGTTGTTTCACAGCGTTCAAGGTACTGATAACCAGCTTTGTGCTGGCGCGAGCGCCGGCTGACATCGTTGGCAATGCTTGCACCGAGCAGGGAGCCGACGACGGCACCGATTTTTTTATTATCGCCACCGCGGCCGACTTCGTTGCCAATCACGCCGCCGATAATGCCGCCAACAAGGGTTGGTGTGGCCGAGCGCGAGTCGCGGCGCTCAAGAGCGACACGCTCCGTCCAGCAGTGTTCGCTCGGTACTCGGCGTTCGACGGTTTCATATACGGGGCTGACACGAGTCACGGTGGCCAGGTCGTTGTAGTGTTTTGCCTGGGCATCGATACTCGGGCTGAGGCCTGCTCCGAGCAGGCAGAGGGTGGCGACAAGGTTTTTCATGTGATGGCTCCTGAGGCTGTTCAAGCGTTAAAGCCAGTTTGGGGCTTGAAACCTGAACTAGGTCTGAATTTAGTGGCCCGGGGCTTGAGCTGAAAGAAAAAGCTCACAGTGTTCGTTGCCATGGCGACACACATTAGGTACAAAGGTGGCCCGTTATTAGGCTTAGATTTTTTGCGTGCTCAATGCGTTTTTTTTGTTCGATACTGCATCTCTCTTCGCAGCGCGTTTGGCGCTTTATTGCAAGCCCTGCCCGCAGGGCACTGTGTGTCACTAGTTTTTGTCGCGCCGGCTTTTGGGGGCTGGTGATCTCTGCGCTGAGTGCCTGCTCGTGGCTCGGCTTAAAACCTGAGCCGGCTGACAACAGCGCTCATGAACAAACCCTGCGCCTTATCCAGCAGCACCAGGATGGCAGCCACGAACAGTTGAGTCGGGAGCTGGCCGACTTGCGCTCCGGCCAGGCCCAGCTGGCTGAGGCCCTTGTCTCGTTAAACCAGAGTGTCAAGGCACTGCAGCAAGTCGCTGAGCCCAAACCGAGCCCTGAGCAGGTGCAATCGCCGTCGGCTGCGCCCGAGCCTGCCGGCGTTGAGCTACAGAAGCCGATATTCGGTCGAGTTGAGTGGCTCTGGCTAAAGCCCGCCGCCAGTTATTTTTCGGCCCAGCTCGATACCGCCCTAGAGATGAGTTTGATCTACGCCGATGACATTACCCACTTTGAGCGGGACGGCGAGCCCTGGCTGCGCTTTTTCCTGCTTAATAAGCAGTTGGAGAGCCCCGTGCTCGGTTCTGAAAAAGTGCGCTACTTAGGCGCCAGTGCCAAAGGCGCGGTTGTCAGCTTGCCCATTGAGTTGGCGAGCATTGATGAAAGCATCAAGTTTATGGTGCTGGCGCGCAAGCGCGACAACCCCCATGTTGTGCTCGGTCGCAATTTTTTAACCGATATGGCTTTGGTTGATGTCAGCCTGAAATACACCGTTGAGCGCAACAGTGACTATCTGAGTCTCAGCGCCGGCGACACCCAAGTGCAGGCCGGGTCTGCTGAAGCCGCTGGCGAGCTCAAATGAGACACAGCAAAACGCCACTGTATATCCTTGTGCTGATATTGCTGATTAGCGGTATCAGTTTAACTTGGCAGCGCCATCACAACTTCCAGGTTCCGTGGTTGCCCGGTGAACAGCAGCAAGTGTGGTCGGTCGAGGCCATGGTTGAGTTTAATGGCACCGGCGAGCCGGCTCTGGTTTCCCTGGCCCTGCCCGATGCGCAGACCGGCAAAGAGCTTATTTCAGAATTTACCGCAAGCCCCGGCTACGGTTTGGCTTTTGCCCACAAAGACGGGGTGCGCCGCGCCGAGTGGTCGGTCAGGCAGGCCAGCGGCGCTCAGGTGCTATATTACCGAGCCGAATTTGTCAGCGACGCAGACCTCAGCGTTAAACAGACGGCACCGCTACTCGAGCGCAGCCCGCTGTTAACGGGCAGCGGCCCGCAGATTACCGTCGCGCGCGAATTGTTAGCCGAAGCTCGCCAGCGCAGTGCCGATGCCGCCACCTTGAGCCGCGAGCTGGTGCGCGAGTTTAATCAGCAGGGGGAAGCTGCGGCCTTGCTAAAGCAGGGCGCAAGCCGTGAGCAGTGGCTGGTGGCGCTGCTCAGTGAGGCCGGTGTGCCGGCGCGAATAGTCGAGGCGCTGGAGCTGGAAGACGGCCGCCGCCGCTCGCAGTTGTCGAAGTACCTGCAAGTCTTTAGCGACGACGAGTATCTGCTGATAGACCCTTATGCGGGCCTGCCTGTAAGTGAACAGTCACTTCTCTTGTGGGAGTACCGCTCTGAGCCGGTGTTGGATGTGATCGGTGGGCGCTATTCGCGCGTATCGTTTTCTGTGCTCGAGCAAAAGTTGCCAGTGCGGGATATTATCAATCAGCGCCGCGATCACAGTTCGGGGCTTAGAGACTTTTCCATTCACCTGTTGCCGCTGTCTGAGCAGGCGCTGTTTAAGGGCATTTTGTTGATCCCGATTGGCGTGCTGGTGGTTTGCTTGCTGCGCATCTTAATAGGCATTAAGACCGCTGGTACTTTTATGCCAGTGCTGATTGCTATCGCCTTTATTCAGACCTCGCTAATTACTGGCCTGATCGGTTTTGTATTGATTGTCGGTGTTGGCTTACTTATTCGCGGTTATCTCAGTCAGTTAAACCTGTTGCTTGTTGCGCGCATATCTACGGTGATTATTTCGGTGATTATCTTGATTGCCGTGCTCGCGGTGCTCAGTTACCAGCTCGGTTGGACCGAAGGTCTTAAAATCAGCTTCTTCCCGATGATTATTTTGAGCTGGACCATCGAGCGCATGAGTATCTTGTGGGAAGAAGAGGGCGGGCGCGAAGTGTTGACGCAGGTTGGCGGATCGCTTTTTACCGCGGTCATCACTTACGCTTTAATGATGAATCACTACGTGCAGCACCTGACCTTTAACTTCCTCGGTTTGCAGTTGGTGATTATGGCTTTGGTGCTGCTGCTTGGCACTTACACCGGCTATCGCCTGTTTGAATTACACCGCTTCTATGCACTGGTGAAGCGCAAGTGATTGCTCTGTGGTGGCGGCGCTGGCTCAGCTTAAAATCTCAGGGTGTGCTCGGCATGAACCGGCGCAACCACCACTACATTAGCCGCTACAACGACCGCGCTCTGTATCCGACGGTCGACAACAAGCTCTTGACCAAACAGTTGGCCCTGGAATTTGGCCTGACCACGCCCGAGCTGATCGGTGTGGTCGACAATCAGCACGATGTGCGCAGCCTGGCCGAGCTGCTCGCCAAACACAGCGCGTTTTGCATCAAACCGGCCAAGGGCTCCGGTGGCAAGGGCATTTTGGTGATCACCGACAGCCGGCTCAGCGACAATAACAGCCTTGAGTTTTGCAAAAGCAGCGGCGAGTGGCTGTCTTTGGCTGCGCTGCAGCGCCATGTCAGCAACATACTCGCCGGCTTGTTTTCTCTCGGCGGAGCCACGGATGTGGCCATGGTTGAGTCGCTGCTCAGGCCAGAAAGCTCACTTGAAAATTACAGTTTTCAGGGGGTGCCGGATATTCGTGTTATTGTTTTTCGCGGTATTCCGGTAATGGCAATGATACGCCTGGCCTGCTCGGCCTCTCACGGCAAGGCCAACCTGCATCAGGGCGCTATTGGTGTGGGGCTCGATATACACAGCGGCCGGGCTATCAACGCTGTGCAAAACGATGATGTTATTGATGTGCACCCCGATACCGGCGTCGATCTTATGTCTCTTTCTGTGCCGCACTGGGACAGGTTGCTTGAGTTAGCCATGGCCTGCCAGGAAATTAGCGGCCTGGGTTATCTCGGTGTCGATTTGGTGATTGATCAGCACGCCGGGCCAACCCTGCTTGAGCTGAATGCGCGCCCGGGTCTTAGCATACAGATTGCCAATGGCGCGGGTCTGATTCCGAGGCTTAAGGCGATCGAACTTATTAACAAACCCGAGCTGATGAGCCGCAGCAGCAAGCTCGACTTTGCCCGCGCGCACTTTTAAGCGCCTTCACTTAGCTTGCTTCGGTTTTTTAAGTGAATGCCGAGCGAGGGCTGTCGTGCGACTTTGTTGCTGAAAAGTCGCTGTTGTTCAGCAAGCCCCTGTGCCCCTTGCCTTAGCCGCGCTATAATGGCCGATTTCCTCATAGCAACTGCTACGAACATCCATGAACGTTACCGATTACATGATTGAACTTGGCAAAAAAGCTCGCAGAGCTTCGCGCCAAATGCTCAGTGCCAGTACGGCTGATAAAAACAATGCTCTGTTGGCCATAGCCGGGCAGATCGATGCTCAGCGAGCTTTGATTCGCGCTGAAAATCAACGCGATCTGGCGGCCGGTCGCGAAGCCGGACTCGATGCGGCCCTGCTCGATCGCCTCGAGCTCAATGACGAGCGCATCGACGGCATGATAGAGGGCCTGCGCCAGGTTGCGGCCCTGCCCGATCCCTGCGGCGAAATCACCGACATGAAAAAGCGCCCATCGGGCATTCAAGTTGGCAAAAAGCGTGTGCCGCTTGGCGTAATTGGCATTATCTATGAGAGTCGCCCGAATGTGACCATCGATGCTGCGAGCCTGTGTTTAAAAGCGGGCAACGCAACCATATTGCGCGGTGGCAAAGAGGCTATTCACAGCAATCAGGCCATCGCCAAGTGCATTGCCGCCGGTTTGCAGCAGGTGGGTTTGCCTGGTGAAGCTGTGCAGGTGGTTGAAACCACCGATAGAGCCGCTGTCGGCAGCCTGATCACGATGCCTGAATACGTTGATGTGATCGTACCGCGCGGCGGCCGTGGCTTGATCGAGCGCATTAGCAACGATGCCCGGGTCAGTGTGATTAAACACCTCGACGGCATTTGCCACGTTTATATTGATCAGCACGCCGACCTTAAAAAAGCTCACGATATTGCCCTGAACAGCAAAACGCACCGCTATGGGGTCTGCAACGCTATGGAGACCTTGTTGGTACACGACGCCGTTGCCGCTGACGTTTTGCCGGAACTTCGCAAGGCTTATGATGCCGAAGGTGTCGAGCTGCGCGGGGACAGCAAGACCCAGGCGCTGTTGCCGGGCATCGAAGTGGCCAGTGACGAAGACTGGGATACCGAATATCTCGCGCCTGTTCTGGCAATAAAAATCGTCAGCAGTTTTGATGAGGCCGTTGATCATATTAATCAGCACAGCTCTCAACACACCGATAGCATCGTTACTGAAAACTACACGCTCGCGCGCCGTTTTATTGCCGAAGTAGACAGCGCTTCGGTGATGATCAACGCCTCGACACGTTTTGCCGATGGCTTTGAATACGGTTTGGGCGCAGAGATTGGCATCAGCACCGACAAAATTCACGCTCGCGGCCCGGTGGGGCTTGAAGGCCTGACTTCGCAGAAGTGGGTGGTGATGGGCGATGGCCATATTCGCAATTAGCTGCAGCGTTTTTAAAGCTTGCGTTATCGCCAGCTGAGCGAAGCTAAAAGCCTAAGAGTCTTAAAGCGGGTCAAGGCTAGAAGGCAAGAGGGTAGAGGATAAAGAGTGGCGCAACGTGGCAGCTAACAAGTGCATCGCAATTTACGGCGGAAGTTTTGATCCGCCGCACCGCGGCCACTTAGCACTTGCCGCAGCCGCACTCGAGCAGTGTGCAGCGAGTGAGCTGCGTTTTTTGCCCTGTGCCGAACCGCCGCACAAAGCGCAAACACGTGCCGATGCTGGTGCGCGTATGGCCATGTTGCAGGCGGCTATAGAAGAAGCTGATGATCGCCGCTACCGGCTTGACGATAGAGAAATCAAACGCCGCGGCCCGTCATACTCGCAGCTAAGTTTAAGCGAGTTGCGAGCTGAGCTTGGGCCCTCGGCCAGTTTGATTTTTGTGATTGGCTGGGACAGTTTACAAAACCTCGATCGCTGGCACCGCTGGCGCGAGCTGTTTTTGCTGGGCAACTTTGCCGTTGCCGCGAGGCCGGGATATCGCCAGCTCGATTCCAGCCCGGTCGCCAAAGAACTGGCCAACAGAGAAGTTGCCGCCGCGCAGTTGGCCGCACACCCGGCGGGTGCCATCGCCCGCCTGGATATGGCCGAGTGGCCGCTGTCGTCGACAGAGCTTCGCTCCTTGATGGCCGGCGGCGTCGACGACAACAAACTGACAACAATGATTAGCCCGGCGGTTTTGAAAGTGATTAAACAACGTTCACTTTATCGCGGGGCTTAAACAATTTTTATAACGAGTACAGGAAACTATGCCTAACTCTTTACAGGCCGTCGTTGAAGACGCGCTCGATGATTTAAAAGCTCAAGATGTAACCGTTCTGGATGTTCGCGAACTCAGCGATGTTATGGATACCTTGGTAATTGCCACAGGCACTTCAAGTCGCCACGTGAAATCGCTCGCCAGCAACGTGGTTGAAGATTGCAAAAAAGCCGGTTTTCGGCCCCTGGGCTATGAAGGCCTCGACGAGGGTGAGTGGGCGCTGGTCGATCTTGGTGAAATGGTTGTGCACGTGATGCAGCAGAGCGCTCGCGATCTGTACGAGCTTGAAAAACTCTGGTCGCTGGAGCCGGCGACACGTAAAAACGAAGAATGAAACTCAGCATTATTGCCGTAGGCACCAAAATGCCGGCTTGGGTCCAGCAGGGTTTTGGCGAATATGAAAAGCGCCTGCCCCGCGAGTGGAAACCCCAGCTCAAGGAGTTGGCGGTCGCCAAACGCGGCAATAATGCCAATGTTGAAAAACTCAAAAATCAGGAAGCTGAGCAAATTCTTGCGGCTTTGCCGCGCTCTGCTCACGTTGTTGCGCTCGATGTGCTCGGCAAAAAAACCGATACTCAGGCGCTTGCGAAAAATATGCTTAATTGGCAGCAGCTCGGCCAGGATATTGCGATTGTGATCGGCGGCCCCGACGGGCTTGCCGAGCGCTGTCTGCAACGGGCCAATCAAAAGCTCTCGCTGTCTGATTTAACGCTTCCTCACCCGCTGGTTCGCATCGTTTTAATTGAACAGCTCTATCGTGGCTGGACAATTAACAATGGCCACCCCTATCACAAATAGTGCGGACTTATAGGCGGCGAAGCCCGAGGCTGGTATGAATAAAAGCGCCCACGAAAGCGACCACCACCAGTTTAAAGATCACGCCTACGAGCAGCGCCTATTTAAACGCCGCGTGGTGGTTTCGCTGGTGCTGGTATTTGCTGCGCTGACGGTGTTGATCTTTCGTTTTCACGATTTGCAGATAAAGCAGCACCGGGATTTTGTTACGCAAAGTGATAACAATCGAATCCAGTTAAGACCGGTGGCGCCGAACCGCGGTTTGCTGATTGATGCGCGCGGCCGCATCATTGCAGAAAACAAAGCGGTGAGCACGCTGAGCATAGTGGTTGAGCGGGTTGAAAACCTGGATGAGACGCTTGCCGAGCTAGGCAAGCTTGTCGATATCAGTGAGCGCAACCTCGAGAATTTTCACAAGGCGCTGAAGTGGCGCCGCCGCCCGTATCAGCCGGTGGCGCTCAAATACAATCTCAGCGATGAAGAGCTTGCGCGCATTGCCGTCAACGAACACCGTCTCGACGGGGTCGAGTTGCAGGGGCAGCTGGTGCGCTACTACCCCTATGCCGAGCTGTTTTCCCACGTTGGTGGTTACGTTGGTCGCATCGACGAGCGCGAGCAGAATCGCTTTGATGACGAGCAGAAGCGGCTCTACGCCGGTACCGACAGCATCGGTAAAATCGGCCTCGAAAAGTTTTACGAGTCGGTCCTGCTCGGTTCTGTCGGCCAGGAAAAAATTGAGACCAATGCCCGCGGGCGGGCGCTGCGTGTAGTGGATGCACAGCCGCCGCAGGCGGGCTCGGATATTGAACTGTTTTTGGATGTCGACGTGCAAAAGGCCGCGTCTGAAGCGATGGCCGGGCGCCGGGGCGCAGTGGTGGCCATTGATGTCGACAGCGGCGGCGTGGTGGCGATGCTCAGTGCACCGGCCTTTGACCCCAATTTATTTGTCACCGGTATCAGCAGTCGCGACTACCGCGCGCTAAATGACAACCTCGACTTACCCCTGTTTAATCGCAGCATTCAGGCTCAGTACCCACCCGGTTCGACCTTAAAACCCATGCTTGGCCTCGGCGGGCTCGAATACGGCATTATCAGTGAATTTACCCGCGTGCCCGATCCGGGCTGGTATCAACTGGAAAACGACGAGCGCCTTTATCGCGACTGGAAGCGCGGTGGACACGGCGCCAAGGTCGGTTTGCACCAGGCCATCGTCGAAAGCTGTGATGTGTTTTTTTACGATCTCGGCAAGCGTATGGGGGTCGACAAAATGCACGAGTTCGGCAATTATTTTGGCCTTGGCCAGCACACAAATATCGATGTGCCGAGCGAGCGCAAGGGGCTGTGGCCGTCGCGGGCCTGGAAGAAAAATGTGCGCGGCCTGAACTGGTACCCGGGCAACAGTTTAAATATGAGCATCGGCCAGGGGGATGTGCTGGCAACGCCTTTGCAGCTCGCTGCAATGACTGTAGCGATGGCCAATAAGGGGCGTTTTATTGAGCCGCGCCTGGCCAAGAGCATTGCCGGCGAAAGCACGCAAATGACCGTGCGCAGCACTTATGAAGGCAAAGATGCAAACTGGGCCCAAGTGCTAAAAGGTATGAAAGACGTTGTGCACAGCCCGCGCGGCACGGCGCAGTCGTTAAACCGGGATTTAAACTTTACGATGGCCGGTAAAACCGGCACCGCGCAGGTGGTGTCGATTGCGCAGGAAGAGGAATACGACAGTGAAGCGCTTCTGGAGCGCCACCGCGATCACGCCCTGTTTGTCGGTTTTGCCCCGGCTGAAAACCCGCGCATTGCCGTCGCTGTTGTGATTGAAAACGGTGAAAAGTCGAGCGAGGCCGGCGCCGTTGCCAAAGCTGTGATGAAAAGTTACCTGACCAACCGCTTCCCGCTGGAATTTGCCGATGCAAAGTAGCACGGACTTTTTACGTCAACTACCCGATTCGGCCGCGCACTTTGCCCGCGGTGAAGGGTTTTGGCGCCGCTTGCACATCGATCCGATTATGTTGCTGCTGTTATTGATGCTGACTTTTTTTGGTTTGTTGGTGCTTTACAGCGGCAGCGGCCAGAGCACCGGCATGGTCAAGCGCCAGGTCGCTTTTTACATTATTGCCTACGGCGCGATGTTTACCGTGGCTCAGATCGACATGAAAATTCTCGCTCGCTGGGCGCCGTGGTTTTACGGTATCGGCATTATTTTGTTGATTTTGGTGTATGTGATTGGTGTTCAGGCGAAAGGGGCTCAGCGTTGGATCAGCTTGGGTTTTATTCGTTTTCAGCCATCTGAGGCGCTGAAAATTGCGGTGCCTGTTGCGGTTGCTGCATATTTTTCTTCGCGTATGTTGCCGCCGAAGTTTAAGCACGTGCTGGCCAGTTTGATGATTATTGCGTTGCCGGCAGTGTTGATATTAAAACAGCCGGATCTCGGCACCTCGATTTTGATATCGGCCTCGGGTTTGATTGTGTTGTTTTTGGCCGGTTTGCGCTGGCGCTACATTTTTGGCAGCGCTTTGTTGCTCGCTGCGAGTGCCTGGCCAATATGGAACTTTGTTTTACAGGGCTATCAGAAGCGCCGAATTCTTACTTTGTTTAACCCCGAAGCCGATCGTTTTGGCGATGGCTGGAATACGATCCAGGCAAAAATTTCCATCGGCTCCGGTGGTATGGAAGGCAAAGGCTGGTTAAACGGCAGCCAAAGCCAGCTCGATTTTTTACCCGAGAGTCACACCGATTTTATTATTGCGGTGCTGGCCGAAGAATTTGGTTTTGTCGGTGTGCTGGCTTTGCTGGGGCTTTATCTGGCGATCATTATGCGCGGTTTGTTTATTGCCTGGAATGCCAAAAATAGCTTTAATCGCCTGCTTGCAGGCAGTCTTATTTTAACGTTTTTTGTCTATGTTTTTGTCAATATTGCCATGGTCAGTGGCCTTTTGCCTGTTGTCGGGGTGCCGCTGCCGCTGGTCAGTCTTGGCGGTACGTCACTTGTGACTCTAATGCTTGCTTTTGGTATTTTAATGGCGATAGCAACGGACAGCTCTAAGACTTAACAATGCCTTTAACTAACAGAATTCTTTGTTTGTCTACCGTACTTTGCGCGGCGTTTTTGCTTGTCGCCTGCAGCACTCAGCCGGGCGCACAAAACCAAACAAGCAGCGCGAGCGAGAAAGACGAGTACGCCCACCTGCGCGATATTATTCCGACAGCGGAAAAAGACAGTGGCCCCAAACAAGAAATTGATATGAGCCACGTGCCCGATGCGGTGCCGCGCTACGAAAAACGCAGACGCGCGGGCAATATCAGCCCCTATAAAGTCAAGGGCAAGGTTTATCACGTGATGGACGAGGGCAGTGGTTATGCCGAAGTTGGTATCGCGTCTTGGTATGGCAATAAATTTCACGGTAATTTGACCTCAAACGGCGAAACCTACGACATGTACGCGATGACGGCGGCGCATAAAACGCTGCCGCTGCCGTGTTATGTCAAAGTGACCAACCTTGCCAACAATAAAACTGTGGTGGTGCGTGTTAACGACAGGGGGCCGTTTGCCCACGGTCGCATTATCGATTTAAGTTATGCGGCGGCGCAGAAGCTCGGTTATACCCGCCACGGTACGGCGACCGTCAAAGTTGAACATATCGAAATTCTAGAGCCTACAGAAGATAGCGGTGTTGACGTATTGGTCGCATCGCCTAAGCACGAGCAGGAAACAGCAGAAACGACAGCTACAACCACTGCTAATACCGCTGCTAATACCGCTGCTAATCCCAAGGCGCCTTTGGCTAGTTCCCCGCTTGCAACGCCTGCAGTGGCAGATACGGCCGGGGTAAAGAAAGCAGAGCCTGCGCCCGGCGCTGAGCTTAAGCCGTATTTACAGGTTGGGGCTTTTAGTTCAGAGGCGGCAGCGTTAACCAAACAATTTCAAGTGGCGACCATGACTCAGTGGCCGGTGCAGGTTGAAGCGGGTGTCAATGCCAGTGAGCAGGCTATTTATCGAGTTAATATCGGCCCGCTGCCCGACGAAAAAACGCTGTTAATTGTTAAGCGAGCCCTTGTTGATAAAGGCCTGGCAGAAGCACATCGAGTGTTGAAATAACTGGCCACAGGGCAATGTCGATACTTGCCTTTAAAGCGCTGCCACAAAAAGCGCGCTAGCTGCAGGCATCACAGTCCGATAGCTCGCGTGTTACAATCCGCCGTCTCTACTTGTGCTACCCGTTTTAAAACTAGGGAACTTGTTTTCATGCGCCGACTTAAGCTTGTTTTGCTAAGCCTTGTTTTTTGTACTGCAACTGTCGCTAAAGCCGCAGCGCCCGTGCTGATGCCCGCGCCTCCGCAACTGGCTGCAAAAGCCTGGATATTGATAGACGCCAACAGTGGCAAGGTATTGGTTGAGCACAATGCCGATCAGGAACTGCCGCCGGCGAGCCTGACCAAAATGATGACCTCGTACATTATTTCCGAAGAAATTGCCGCCGGGCGCTTAAGCGAAGATACCCTGGTACAGGTCAGTGAAAACGCCTGGCGTAAAGGTGGTTTTAAAAGTGGCAGCTCAACCATGGCGCTCGAGCCGCGTATGGAGGTCAAGGTAATCGACTTAATGCGCGGAGTGATTATTCAAAGTGGCAACGATGCCTCGATTGCGCTTGCAGAACACGTTGCCGGCAGTGAAGAAGCTTTTGCCGATGTCATGAATCAGCAAGCCCACTTGCTTGGTATGACTCACAGCAACTACGCCAATTCCACAGGTTGGCCGGCGCCCGGCCACCTTACCACCGCGCGCGACCTTGCAATCTTAGCCCAGGCGGTGATCAACGATCACCCCGAGCACTACGCTATTTACGCAGAAAAATATTTTAAATTTAATGGCATTAACCAGCCCAACCGCAACAAGCTTTTATTTCGCAACAAGTTTGTCGACGGTTTAAAAACGGGCTATACCAAAGAGTCCGGTTACTGTTTGGTCGCCTCTGAAAAACGCAACGATATGCGCTTGATCAGTGTTGTGCTCGGCACCAAAAGCAAAGAGGCGCGCGCCGCTGAAAGTCAGCGCCTGCTGGCCTACGGCTTTCGTTATTTTGAAACCTACAACTTGTACAGCAAAAATCAGGTGGTTCCCGACCTCAGCCAGCGTGTCTGGGGCGGAGCGGTCGACAGCGTTGATTTAATGCTGGCCAACGATGTTGTTGCAACGATTCCCCGCGGTGCTCGCGACAAATTAAGCCTTGAAAGCGAAATTGACACAGTGATCAAGGCGCCAGTTCAAGCCGGTCAAGAACTTGGTTTACTGCGCTTAAAGCTCGATGGCGAACTTGTTGCCGAAGCGCCCCTGTTGGCGGCGAGCTCGGTTGAAGAAGCTGGCTTTTTCTCGCGTATGTGGGATGAGTTAATTTTGATGATTGAAGGCTAGTTTGGGACCAGCAATGACACAGCAAGAACCTCCCAAGATTGAATTCCCCTGCGCCGACTACCCTGTCAAAATCATGGGCGAACACAGCGATATCTACCAAGAGCGTGTGTTGGAAGTGGTTGAAAAACACGCACCGGGTTTTGATCGCAAACGCATAGGCATTAAAACCAGCTCCAAAGGCAGTTTTCGCTCAATCACCGTGCTGATTACCGCCACAGGGGTTGAGCAGTTGCACGCTTTGCATATGGACTTAAAGGCCATCGCCGAAACTAAAATGGTGTTGTAAGTTTTGATACTCAATGTGCGCGAACTTGGGCGCAGCGTCTATGCCGATAGCTGGGCGGCAATGAAAACATTTACCGATCAGCGCGGCAGCAACGATAGAGATGAGCTGTGGCTGCTTGAGCACGAACCTGTCTTTACCCAGGGGCAGGCGGGCAAAGCCGAACACCTGCTAGCGCTCGGCGATGATATTCCACTGGTGCAAAGTGACCGGGGTGGGCAGGTCACCTACCACGGCCCGGGTCAGTTAGTTGCCTATGTGTTGCTCGATCTCAAGCGTCGCAAGATGGGTGTGCGCGAGCTGGTAAGCGCAATCGAAGAATCTGTTGTGCAGTTGTTGGCCGGCTATGGCATAGAAGCAGCGCCCAAAGCGGATGCTCCGGGGGTCTATGTCGACGGGCGCAAGTTGGCTTCGCTCGGCCTGCGTGTGCGCCACGGCCGCAGTTTTCACGGGGTTGCCCTCAATTACAATATGGATCTCAGCCCGTTTTTGCGCATTAACCCCTGCGGATATCCCGGCATGAGCATGGTGCAGCTGGCCGATCTACTGCCCGCGCAGGCGCTGCCGAGTTTCAAGCAATTCCAGGCCGATTACGCTACAATACTCGGCCGAATTTTGGGCTACGAGCCCGGTGAGCAGTGCCGCACGACAGCGCCCTGGCCCACCGCCATCTAATTTGACGAACAATCATCGCGCGAATGTTAGAGCCACACGCTCAAAACATCGCCGCCTAAAGAAGTTATATGTCTGAAGAGTCTAGCGTTCCTGTAAAACGTACCCGCCGCCTGAAGCAGGGTGAAAAGCTGCGCGATGCCGACAAGGTTGAGCGTATTCCTGTCAAAGTCATCGCCAGTGATGAACTACTGCGCAAGCCCGACTGGATACGTATCCGCGTGTCGACGTCGCCCGAGGTGGAGCGCATTAAAAAACTGCTGCGCAAAAACGGTTTGGCCACCGTCTGTGAAGAGGCGAGCTGCCCCAATTTGGGTGAGTGTTTTAGCGGTGGTACCGCCACGTTTATGATCATGGGTGAAATCTGCACTCGCCGCTGCCCGTTCTGCGATGTGGGCCACGGCAAGCCAAACCCTCTCGATCCCAAAGAGCCAATAAACCTGGCCGAAGCCATTGCCGAGCTCAAGCTCAAATACGTTGTGATTACCTCGGTCGATCGCGACGATCTGCGCGACGGCGGTGCCCAACACTTTGCCGATTGCATACGCGAGTCGCGCGAGCGCAGCCCAAATTTACAGGTTGAAGTCTTAGTGCCCGATTTTCGCGGACGCATGGAAGTCGCGCTCGACATACTTGAAAAAGAAGCGCCAGATGTCTTTAACCACAACTTAGAGACAGTGCCGCGCCTGTACCGCCAGAGCCGCCCCGGCGCAAACTATCAGTGGTCGTTGAAGTTACTTCAAGAGTACAAAGCTCGCCGCGCCGATGTGCTGACTAAGAGCGGCCTGATGGTGGGTCTGGGCGAAACAAAAGAAGAAATCTTTGAAGTCATGCGCGATATGCGCAAACACGACATCGATATGCTGACTATTGGCCAGTATTTACAGCCGTCAAAAGACCACCTGCCGGTTGAGCGCTACGTAACGCCTGAGGAATTTGACGAGTACAGCGAGCTGGCAAAAGAGCTCGGCTTTAAGCACGCCGCCTGCGGGCCGCTGGTGCGCTCGAGCTATCACGCCGACAAGCAAGCGCACGGCGAAGAGGTGAAATAAACCGCCCCAGGGTTTAGCTCAGCGCTAGCGCGGCAGAGCCAATAGCGCCGGCGATGAGCAAAACTGGTAAAGCGCTCGCGGCGCCTGACGCAGGTCGCTGTAACTGATGGCGGCATTGATCGCGTTTTGCAGGGTGCTGGCCAGCCCGGCTTCTTCACCGGGTTTGGCCGCGTAGCTGGCCTGGGGCAGCCAAACGGGCGCCTGTTCCGGGCGGCTGTTAATCAAACTTTGCACGATGGCCTGATAACTGGTGTGGCCGCGGCTAATACAGCGAATGGCAGCGCCGTAGCTGCTGATGGCAAGCTGGTTTTCAACTTCGCTATCACTCATTGAGCTCGCCTGACAGTGGCTGGCAAGTAAGCCGCGCATGCAGTCGTGGCGGAAGTGTTTGAGGTTGTAGCGCAACTGCGCAAGTAAAAGTGGCGAACCGAGCTGGCTGTCGCCGAGTTCGCGCTCAACCAGAAAATCACACAGTTCCCTGAGCATATGTGCACGTGCGTCGGCGCAAGCTTTGTAAGCTCGCCCCCATATACCCATCTGCATTTGCATCTGCACGATGCCTATCCACCAATAAATAGGGCGCCGTTGGTTGCGTAAGTGCTGCTGCCAAGTGGCATCGTTGGTGCTGGCAAAGTGAATAAGAAAGGACTGCCTTGCGCTGCCGCTTAGCTGGGTTAATTGCTGCAAAAAATCCTGGATCTCTCGCTTGTCCTGAGCATTGAGCTGAAGAACTGGCATTGCCTACCTCCACGTGCGCGGTGAACTAAGGGCTAGATTGCTGAACTTCGGCGCTAGTTGTCGCTAACTTATATTACTTAAGCTCAAAAATACTGCGGCAACTAATAAGGCTGAACCACAACTAATATTGAATATACGCCTAAAAACTGGCGTTTGCAGCCACTTTAGTAATAACTTGCCGCCGCCGGCGTAGATACTCATCCACAGCATGTCGATGCTGATACACAGGCTAGATAACACAATAAGCTGGCCGAGCGCCGGTTTGGCCGGGTCTATAAACTGTGGAAACAGGGCGCCAAAGTAGATTAGGCCTTTGGGATTGCCGAGGGCAATAAGCATGGCTTTGGCAAAAAGTTTGTGGCGGTGAACTTTGATTGTTGCCAGGTCAATGTTGTCGATACCACTAAAGGCCAGGCGCAGGCCGAGCCAGGCGAGATAAGCTGCGCCAAAATATTTAACAGCGCTAAACGCCGCAGGATACGCCGACAGCAAAAAACTCAAACCCAGGGCGCTCAGGCAGATAAGGATAAGATTGCCACAGCTTATGCCAAGCATGGTAAACACAGTGTGGCGCAGGCCAAAGCGAGCGCCGTCGGCAAGGCAGGTTAACATCGCCGGCCCGGGGCTGGCGGAGACAAAAAACGTCAAACTAATAAATAACCAAAGCTCGGGCATCTTGCGGTCTTATTGCATACATTGAGGGCCGCACGACTATAGCAAGTTGAAAGTTGCGCCGACAACCGAGCCACTGCTGTTTGTGTCGGCGTTCTTATTTGCGACCGCACGCTATAGGTTTGCTTAGAAATAAGCGTTAGGGCCTAGTGCGGGGCTTAGCTTTAAGACAAATGAGGGCGTAGTCTAATTAGAAAAACCAGTCGGCCGTTTTATGCGGGCCGGCTGGTTTTTATGCTTATTAACTTAATTAAGTTAAGGAGAGGGGTAAGCCGCGCCGTAGGCTTGGTCCAAATAGGGGCGCAGCGGCTCCAGTGGTGTAGTGGTTTGCCCACCGAATTCATCTTCGTAGCGAATCTGGAACAAAAACTCCGTCTCGCCTTCGGGCAATATTTCACTCTGGATGTCGAGGCCAATCGCGGTAAAGCGCTCGGCTTCCGGAGCTGGGAACGGAGCGGCAACATAAAAGGCACGGTCGCCGTGGCCGAGCCAGCGGGTTTCGACCTTAAAGCCCTGTTGCCCGCTCATGCGATCGCGCTCGATGCGTTTGTACAGCCGCAAATTAAGGTTCTTGCCTTGCATTTTAATTGTTGTGGCGTCGGCCAGGGCATTGGGGGTGATGTCTTCGGCGTGACCTTCAGCACTGAGTAACTCGGCGCCAAAACTGTGGCCGGGGTTGTTGAGGTTACTCTGTTGCTCAACCACATAGAGGCGCACGTTAACAGGGCCATCGGCGTGAATCTCAGGGCCGCTGACTTCTACCAGAACCTGTTTATACACCCAGGCGCCGTTAACGATGGCGCGGTAGTTAGCACCGTCGTAAGAAAAGTTCTTGGCTACCAAGTCGGTCGCGTTGCGAAACTCGAGCTTTAGCTGGGTAAGTTTGTCTTCGGGGCTGTGTTCAGAGCTTTCCGTGCTCAGTTCCATGCTTTCGAGCTGGTTCAGGTCGAGACCGGGGTAAAACGGCTGGTAGTTTACCGACGGGTGTAAAACTTCGTACTTGTTTTGCTCGGCAAGTACACTAAGAGGTAAAAAAGCACAGCCTAATACCAGGCTGTTGCGAATCAGCTTAATCATGTTATCTCCTATAAAAACACATCGGGGCTCATCCCCGCGCACGCATCATAGTTGCTTTTAAGGCAATTTTGATGACACGGCTCGATGTTTTAAGGCCAGGCCTTGTGCTTGCGCAATTTTTTGCAGCCGTTTTAAGTTTGTCTGTTTTATGCACACCAAAGGTGAGCGGTACCGGGTTTGGATATTGGCAAAAAGCGCCGGCAGAGCTAAAAAACTGCAGCGCTGAACAAACAACATTACAATGGCAAACCCAAGCTTACGTTTGTTTATGCAAAATAATGTGAAAGGGACTTTTTGTTGTTCTTGTCTTGCTTGTTGTTATTGCTTTTGGTCGGCGCGCGATTGCGGGCCTCGGCTGAAACTGTACCTCGCTATATTGGCCTCGGCTTTTTTTTATTAGCATCTTTGATGCTGAGCCTGTGTGCGCGCGCGGAAATAAGCATTCACGGGGGCAGTGACGCCTTAAAAGCCAATGTGCGTGCGCATTTGGATAGCCTTGCGCGCGAAGCATGCGACGCGCCAACGTGGCGGCTCGAGCGTGCCAGTGCGCAGTTGCCACAGCAGATTGAAGCTGCGGCGCAAGCACTCGGTTATTACCAGCTTAACTACGAGCGCGAGTGGCGCACAGATAACAACTGCTGGCAACTAAGCTTGGATTTGCAACCGGGCCCGCGCGTTTATATTGAAGACATTCAGTTTCAGTTATTGGGCCCCGGGCGCAGTGATGCAAGTTTACTCGATGTGCAGCAAGGGCTTGAGTTAAGTGTTGGCCAGCCACTTAATCACGGTGACTACGAAGATGCCAAGCGCGCGGTGCAAAAGCAGATGCAAAATCGCGGTTATTGGCAGAGCCGCTGGCAGCAAAGCCGCATGCAGATTTCACCGTCGGATAATCAAGCGTACTTATTGCTGCAGCTTGATACCGGGCCAAAATCTTATTTTGGCCAGTTACTAGTGCCGCAAACGGCTTTAGATACCTCGTTGGTATCGCGCCTGGCAGGTATTGAACCCGGTACCGTATTTACCAAAGAAAAACTCGATCTTGCCTACGAGCGCCTGCAGAGCAAAAACTATTTTTCATCTGTACTGCTGCAGCCGAGCTTTGAGCAAGATGAAGGCGATACCGATATTGCTATGCAACTGGCCATGGCCAGTAAATACCAACTTAGTACCGGGCTCGGTTATTCGAGCGATCAGGGCCCGCGCGTGAGTTTTCGTCTCGATGATCACTATGTCAATCGCGCCGGTCACAGCTGGGCTTTTCACAGCCTCTGGTCTGAAGATTTAAGTGAAGTAAAATTTAACTATCGCATTCCGCTCACCGATCCCGCAGAGCAGTGGTTGGATAACCAGCTCGGTTATCTGCGTGAACAAACTGACTCGTATTTGAGTAGAACCTATACCGCCGGATCGCGTTATGTTTCAAAGTTAAACGAGCAGTGGAACTGGTTTGCCGCGCTTAGTTTCCAGCGCGACCTATATCAGGTTCAGGGCCAGCAAGATGAAAATTCAAAGTTGTTGATTCCCTCCGGCGGCTTGAACTATCTGTGGTTAGATAACCCAAGTTTCACCCGCCTGGGGCTGCGGGTTGAAACAGAGCTGCTGACAAGCTCCGACCGGTTTTTTTCCGATACTCAGTTTGTGCAGTTTCGCGCCTATGCTAAATCCATTGTTCCTCTCGGTTCCAAGCTGCGCCTGATTAATCGCGGCCAATTTGGTACAACAGCACTGCGTGAATTTTTTCAATTGCCGCCGTCAATACGTTTTTTCACCGGTGGCGACAACAGCGTGCGCGGTTACGACTACAACTCCATCGGTGAAGAAGACGAAAACGGTGTGGTTCAAGGTGGTAGTCATTTATTGGTCGGCAGTGTTGAACTCGATCACCCGATAAAAGGGCCCTGGTATGCGGCGGCTTTTTTTGATGTTGGTACTGCCTTTGATAGCGAAGCCGATTTTAGTCGGGGCACGGGCCTGGGCTTGCGCTGGCGATCACCCATAGGCCCGCTGCGCTTTGATCTGGCTAAACCGCTGGATGATCCCGACAGTGACTACGCCATTCACTTTTCTGTCGGGGTCGATCTGTGAAGCTGCGCTATTACTTAAGTTTATTGATCTTGTTCTTTATGCTAAGTGTGACGGCGTTTGGCGTATTTTTGCTGCACAGCGAGCGCGGCGCGCGCTGGGCCTTGGCTTATATTGATGCGCTGGAGTTTATTGAACTGCGCTACAGTAAACTCGACGGTAACTTGTGGCAGGGGCTGGCATTTGAACAGTTGCATGTCGAGCTGGAAAAACAAAATATTTTATGCCGGCGCTGCGCATTTCGTTGGCAGCCGATGGCGCTGCTTGCAAAAACAGTTTTTGTATCCGAGCTTGTTGTCGACGGTTTGCGTGTTGAGCTTGATGCGCAAGAGGCAGATGGCAAATTAAATTTTTCAGGTTTTGATGAATTTGCGCCACTTGGAACAGTCGTTGTCGGCGAGTTTCGTTTAAATGACTTTGAGCTGGTCTTGGCAGGCCAAAGTCAATTCCAATTGGAAAAAACCGTACTTTCAGCGAATTATCGCCGCGCTTTGCTTGAACTTGATATAAAACAGTTTCTTTGGTTAAAGCAAAGCGGCAAAGCAAAATTGCAGCTTCACTTGCAAAAGGCGTTAGCTGCTGAAGCCGAGCTCTGGTTAAACAGCTTGCAGGGGCGCAAGCTGGCAAACAACCACAGCGAGCTGAGTGTAAATTGCGATGTAAATTTTACTTGTGTAGGCGAGCTGAACTTGTCGAGTGTTTCGCCGCCGTGGCTTGAGGGTATTCAACAGGCTTCAATTGACGGGCCGTGGCGCTTTGATCAAGATGTATTTACATCTCAGCTTGGCGCCACTTTGGTCAGTGACGATGGGCAAGTAGCCGAGCTTGAAGCCAGTGCGAACTATCGTCTAAGCGAGCCGCGATTTTGGTTTAAGCAAGTTAAGGCAAAGCGCGGTGATAGTGAGCTAAGTGGTGAGCTTGTTCTTGATTGGCAAGAATCATTTTTTTTAGAGAGCAATTTTCAGCTAACGCATTTAACTGCGCGCAGCCTTGAACCCTGGTTGAACTTTGACGGTCACTTAAGTGCTGTCAGTGTCGACGTCGACGTCGACGCTGCGTTTAACTATTCCGCAGCGTCTACTCAGTTGCATGCAAAGGCGCTACAGCTGCATGTTCAAAATCGCAGTTATCAAGGCAGTGGCAGCTTTGCTTTAAATCGCTGTGATAAAAAGCTGTGCTGGTTTTTACAGCACTTAGTGCTTGAGCATGACAAGAGTCGGCTCAAGCTGGATGCCGCTTTTGTTAATGCTGAGCCGAGCGCCTTTGATGTCGATATTAAGCAGCTTAATTTGGCCTGGTTGAGCTCAAACTTTGAGGCCTTGGCACTAGACGGCTTTTTGGACGCTCGCCTGCACTTAAACAACAAGACTTTGAGTGTGAATGCCAATGCTGAGGCCTTGCGCTATGACAGCTGGCGTTTTGACGCACTAAAACTTCAGTCAACGTTAACCTATGAGGATTTTAACGATCGCAGTAGCTGGGCAAGTGAGCTTAGCAAGTTAAGCTTTATTGTCGATGATGGCAGCCTCGCTAAGGCTCGGGTAAAACTTGCCTTAGACGGTGACTGGCAGCAACAGCAGCTAAGTGGAAAATTGCGCGTGTTAGAACCGGCAGATCGCGCTGAATTTGCCGAGTATTTAAAGCGTTTGGATTTTAATCTAAATGTTCAATCAAAAGATGTGTCCGGGCATCAACATTGGGCGTTATCGTTAGAAAACTTAAATATCAACTCTCCCCGATTTGGCCGCTGGGCTTTAACCCAAACAGCTAAATTTGATCTGTCCGAAAAACAGCAAACCCTGTATCAAGCGTGTTTAAAGCAGCGTCGTGGCTACGCCAGTTTGTGTTTAAATGAAGCGCAGTTTGTTGATCGGCAGGGTTTGCTTAATTTTGAGTTCAGTGACTTTCGCTTGGATGACAAAAGCAGCCCACTTGCTTACTGGTTAAATAAAATAAATCCCGACTGGCGTTTTCAAGGCCACCTTAATGCGCGCGGGCAGTTAAAACTCGACGAGCACTGGAGCGCTCGTGTGCTGGTGCAAGCACCCGAGCTTGCACTGGTTTATCAACAGCAGGAATTCGAAGATCAGGCCGCCAAGTACTGGCGCTTCCCAAGCGCAGAGCTGCGTTTAGGTGTGGGTGATCAGCGGCAGTTTTGGCGTTTTGAGTTACTCAGTGAGCAAAATGACCGTTTGTTTACAAAGGGAACTTATGTGCGCCCTGAGCAGGCTACAAGCTTAAACCCGGCGTCGGATCAGCGCAGTGCAGCGGGTTTAAGTAGTGAATTGGAGCTGGATTGGCAGTCTCTTGAAACGTTTGAGTTATTCTTTCCCGAGCTTGAGCAGTTAAACGGAAGGCTGGTGGCGAATCTTAAAGTTCAAGGTGTCTTACCTGCTCCGGAACTTATTTGTCAAGCCTCGGTAAGAGAACTGTCTTTTGTATTGCCATCATCTAATACTGAGCTTAGTCAGTGGCAGCTAAATTTAAATGTTGATCAAGAGCAAGCTGTGCTTGCCGGTTCGGGCAATGTCGGTAAAGGCAAGGCAGAAATTGGCGGGCACCTCGATTTGCGAGCTCAGGAGTTTGAGCAAAAGTTAAGTGATATACAGCTGTGGTTGAAAGGCGATCGCTTAACATTGATTGATGGTGCGCAGTTGCAACTGCTCAGTGATGTAGATATGAAACTGTCGGGCAATTTAGATGGTTTATTGTTAGATGGCCAGCTGGAAATTAAAGACTCCTCAATGAAACTAGAAGAGTTGCCTGCCTCGGCGACCCGGGTAAGCAAAGATCAAGAAATTATTGGTGTTGAGCAGCAGAAAAAACAGGAGATACCACTGACTTTAAACTTGCGCCTTGATTTAGTCGACAATGTGCACTTTTCCGCTTTTGGTTTGGATACCGAAGTTGAGGGGCAGCTTCAGTTAAGTGGCAGCAATAATTTACGCGGTGTTGGCACGCTGGAGCTTGTAGATGGTACCTACCAGCGCTACAGCCAGCGCCTGGATATTGAGACCGGGCAACTTATTTTTACCGGTGATCTTGAAAACCCGCTAATCCGTTTAAAAGCTGAACGCGATTTTACCGAAGCTGTGGTTGGCATAGAGTTGAGCGGCAGTGCCGACGAGCCTGAAACCCGGCTTTATTCCAGCCCGAGTATGAGCAATGCCGCCAAGCTTTCGTATTTACTTAGTGGCCAGCCGATTATGGGTGAGGGCCAGCTGGCGGCTCAGGAGTTACATAACGCGGCCCTGACCCTGGGTATGAGCCGCGGCCTTGAAAGTCTCGACAGCGCCGGGCAAAAACTTGGCTTAACGAGCGTTTCATTGGAAAGTGACAGCGAGAACACCACAAACGTTGCCCTTGGCAAACAGGTCAGTGACAAGCTCTATATCAAATACCTTTACGGTTTAATAAACAATTCGGCGCAACTGGTGATGGAATATCGCCTCAATCGTAACTTATCGCTTGAGGCAGCATCCGGCACCAGTCAAACGGTGGATTTACGCTATCGTTGGCGTTCAAAGCAGCCGAGTGATGAAAATAAAAACTAAGAACTATTGTGATGCCGGCGCCAGCATTGTTTTGGTTAATTAGTTCGTGTTCACAGGGCCTTAGGCCTTTTTGTTCTGATGTCCGATTTTGCTGTCCGTTCGATATGCGGATGCCGGTTTTGTTACACAAGCCTAACCGGCCCTGTTTCTGCTGAGCCTGGGGCGATATACTAAGTCTAAAAATTGCACAGTTATACAGGCTTAAGGTTGGCCACTGATAATGTTGGTGATGAAGAAACTGAGTAAAAGTTTCCGTTCGGGCATAGTCGAGACCCGAGCACTTAGTAATTTTGACCTTGAGCTTGAGGCCGGTGAATTTCTTACCGTGACAGGGCCATCCGGCTCGGGTAAGAGCACATTTTTAAATATCACAGGCCTTATTGATAGCTATGATGACGGTGAATATTTTCTAGATGGTGAGAATGTCTCTAAGCTAAGCGATGAGCGTCTGGCTCGGCTTAGAAGTGAAAAAATTGGCTTTATCTTTCAGCGCTTTCACCTTATTCCAGAGCTAACGGTTTATCAAAATATTGAAGTGCCGCTGCTTTATCGAGGCTGGGGGAAAAGCCAGTGCAAGCAGGCGATCGAAGAGGTGCTCGCCAGCTTAGCTCTGGAGTCCCGCCGTCAACACAAACCTGAGCAGCTTTCGGGCGGGCAGCAGCAGCGGGTGGCCATCGCGCGCGCGCTGGTAGGCAAACCTAAGTTATTACTTGCCGATGAGCCTACAGGGGATCTCGATTCAGTATCGGCAAAAAAAATAGTGAATGTATTAAGGCAGATCAACGAGCATGGCACCACTGTTATTCTGGTTACCCACGATTTAGCGTTGGCAAGAAAGAGCCGTCGCCGTCTGCAAATTGTCGATGGTCGTTTGATCGATTTTAAACAGATTGTTCACAGTGAGTGGCGCGAAACGTGAGACTGATCCGTTTTTATCTGCGCAGCTTTTTTTTCAGCTTTATCGATACCTGGCCTTCCGCGATTGCAGTGCTTCTTTCCATGGCGCTGGGTATGTCTATTTTTGTCAGTGCGCTTCTTCTGTACCGGGCTGTTGCTTTCAACCCGTTGTCTGAAATCAACGATACGATTTTCCTGCTGCAAATTGACCACTGGTCAACTAGCTCCGATTACGATTATGGCGATACCCTGCCGAGATATTTAAGTTATACCGATGCCTCAGCGTTGGCTGCTTCAGAGCTGACGCCGGCAACTGCACTTATGTATCAGACCGGTGGCAATATCACAGCGGACAGCGCTCGTTTACATGTATCAACGCCGGCCAGGGCAACGAGCTCTGGTTTTTTTAGTGTTTTCCCCGTGAGTTTCCTTTTTGGAGGGGCGTGGTCAAGTAGTGATGATAAAAATAAGAAGCACGTAGTTGTATTGTCTAAAGAGTTAAACGACCGGCTCTTTCAAGGCAAAAATAGTGTCGGTGAAGAGGTTATTTTTGTTGATCAGGTTTATGAAGTTGTCGGTGTGCTTGATACGTGGTCACCAAAGCCCAAAGTACATGACCTCGGTACCGGGCCCTTCGGTTATCAAGATGGCTTATACCTTCCGTTTGAGCTCGCCATAGAAAATAAGTTGGGCAGTTGGGGGAGCTTTGAAAGCTGGCAGGGCAGGGTTCACTACAACACCTTCGACAAATTAGTACACAGCGAGACGGGCTGGCTGCAACTTTGGCTGTATTTTCCTGATCGAGCGGCAAAAATGAAGTATCAGGAATTTTTAACAAACTATATCGCTCGCCAAATCACCTTGGGGCGCCCATTTCGGTCCGAACGCTTTGAACTTAAAACACCGGATCAGGTGTTAAAAATGTACCGGGTTGTGAACAACACTATCGTACTCACTTTTCTTTCATCGAGTGTTTTTTTACTGCTGTGTTTTGTCAACTCGACCATGCTTGTATTTGTGCGCCAGCAGCACATTAGCTTTAGGGTCGGCTTGCATCGCGCATTAGGTGCGCGCAATACGGAGGTACTATGGCGCTTTGTGCTTGAAGCTTTGGTGTTTTCTGTATCGAGCATGCTTTTAGCATTATTGCTGTCGCCACTATTTGTTTCTGTATTAAAGAAACTTCCGGGCGGGCAGCTTGATGTTCGTTATGCTTCTATGGACCTTCTGTTGCTGATCTCCGCCCTGTGCTTGTGTGCGTTTCTAGTGGTTTTTATTCCCATGACGCTCTTGCTAAGTAAAAAACCTGCGCAGTTACTGCGTGGCGCTTAACTTGTTTTTATGTTGCTAATAAACCATCTATTAAAAATGATTTTTCGCCATCGTTTACTGTCGCTATTGTTGGTGTTGCAGATGGTTCTGGCAATACATCTAATGGCGATATCCATCGATATTGTTGCAGAGCATGTGGTCAAAGTTTCGCGGTCTTCGGGTATTGCAGATAGCTTTTATTCGATACATATGCAGCCTTACCATAAACACTTGGATCTAAATGAGCTTGTTGAGTCAGATCTGGGTTTTATTCGCTCATACCCCGGAGTGGATTTTGCTAGCTCATCTTATGCTTTGCCGATGTCCGATCGAGTGTTTTCATCCTTTTTTTATCGCTTTGTAGTATCTGAGCAGGGTGAGAAAGATATAAATGCCGTTCGCGCTTACTTTTTTGGGGTCGATACTGATGGTGCCAATGCTTTAGGTTTAAAAATCCGTGCCGGGCGAAACTTTTATCCGAGTGAGTTATACGGCAGCGAGTATCAGCCAAATACGCAGTTTGCGAAAGCAATGATTACCCAGACCTTAGCCTTAGAGTTATTTTCTGGTGAGTCAGCCTTAGGTAGGTATTTCAGCGGTGTAGACGGGCCAGTTTTTGAGGTTATTGCAGTGCTTGACGATTTTATTGCTGAGCCTCAATCGCCGTATGGAAAAAGTGCTTTTTTAGCGCCCGATACTGTCGTAAGAAAGTTTCGTTATTATTGGCTAAATGTGAAAAGTGAAAACGCAGATATGCTGGTAGACAAGCTTCGCGAGCAATTAGTACGGCGTAATGATAAGCGCTCTGTGGGTGAGCCTGTTTCAATCTCTCAGCAGCAAAGCCGGGTCTACGAACGTGATTTTGAGCTAATTAAGTTGTTCTCTTCGGTTATTGTTCTGCTAACTGTGCTTTGTGCCTTTTCGTCCTATGCCTTTGCTGAAATGCACGTACATAAGCAGGGCGCTTCAATTGCACTGCGCTATGCAATGGGGGCATCTAAAAAGCGCCTTGTTCGAGATGGCATTAGTGAGTTGGGCTTATTGCTGTTTCTGGCTTGTTTGTTGTCGCTGCTTGTGTATCTGGTTTTACGCTTTTCATTCGAAGAATTTATATCATTTAGCGTATTGTATTTGTTGAGTGCCGCTTGTTGGGTACTTGCAGTATTTTATTTTTCGGTATTTCCGGTCGTTAGCAGGAGTATAAAACGTGATTTTGCCCAGAGCCTCAGGTGGGAATAAGTATGAGTAAAGTACTTGTCATTGACGATAACTCCGCAGTCTGTGAAGCAATACGCCACCTGCTGGCACTTAATGATATAGACAGCATTTATGCGCTTACACCGCAAGCCGGGCTTAAATACCTGAGAGAAGATGAAGATATTGATCTTGTTATTCAGGATATGAATTTCAGTGAAGATACAACTTCTGGATGTGAGGGGGAACTGCTGTATCGTTCGATCCGGTCACTACAGGCCGATATCCCGGTTATGTTAATGACATCGTGGACGCAGGTGGAGGCGGCGGTTGCGTTGGTTAAAGGTGGGGCTGCGGATTACTTCTCAAAGCCCTGGGACAACAACAAGTTATTGTTGTCTGTGAAGAATTTTCTCGAACTTCGAGAGCTGCAGCGAGAAAAACAAAAAAAAGAGCAGGCTTTGATGGATTCTCGTATGGGGCTTCAGAAAAAATACGACCTATGTGGCTTGGTCTATTTTAGTGAATCTATGCATCGCTTAGTTGACATCGCTACTCGCATAGCGGCATCTTCGGCCTCGGTGATAATTTCCGGGCCAAACGGTTCGGGCAAGAAGAAGATCGCGGAGATTATCCAGAAGAACTCAAGGAGAAATAAACAAGCGTTTATTCGTGTAAATATCGCCGCTCTGCCGAGGGAGTCTATGGAAGCGGAGCTATTTGGCGCAGAGCTTGGCACTTTTCCGGATGCCAACAAAAATCGAGTGGGCTTGCTTGAGCGTGCGCACGCTGGCACGGTATTTCTGGATGAAATCGACAAGTTGTCGCTGGAGGCGCAGGTAAAGCTGCTGAATCTTCTACAGACTGGCGAGCTTGAACGACAGGGCTCAAATGAGATCGTCAAAGTCGATGTGCGGGTGATTAGCGCAACAAATGCTGATCTTAAGCAAGTGATTGAGGCCGGTGGGTTCAGAGAAGACCTTTTTTATCGTTTGAATGTGATTGAGCTTGAACTACCTGCTTTAAAACAGCGACGAGAGGATATCTTGCCACTTATTTTCCACTTCCTTGGCAGTGTTTATAGCCTTGCGCCAGATGCGCCCAAAGCTTTGCAAAACTACGACTGGCCGGGTAACGTGAGTGAACTTGAGAACTGTGTTGAGCGCGCAAAGTTGCTTGCAGCGGATAAAGAGTTGCATATCTCTGACTTCTCAATCGACGTGCGAAAAAATAAACGGGCCGCTAGCCCCGTTTTTGTTGAGCCCAGTAAAGATATAATCGAAGCCGCGCTTGAACTAAGTGGTGGTGTGGTTTCGGTCGCCGCGAGGCAATTGGGTTTGAGTCGCCAGGCCCTGTATCGGCGCATGGAACGGTATGATTTACATAAAAATAATTAGCTAGAGAGGTTCGACCGCTTGAAGCTTTTTTTAGGGCTGTTTTTTATCGTTTTTCTTATACAGCTGCTTGGCCTAATTTTGCTGATGCAGGGCTTTGCCTTTGTTCTTGTTGTAGTGCTAACCGCATTTTTATCTGTGTCTGTTGCGGCTATTTTGGCTTTGCTGCTTCGCCCCAAACAGGGGGCTTATCAGGCTCTGCGTCAGGGCTTGGAGTTCTTTAAGGATTCTGACTTTAGTGTGCGTTTGGCTAAATCGGGCTGCCGCGAGGAACAGGAGTTAAACGATCTTTATAATCTGTGTGCGGATGCTTTGCATGAAGAGCAAATAAAGATACAACAGAAGGAATTGTTGTTTGAAAACGTAATGCAAAATGCCAATGTTTTAATTCTTCTTGCCGATGAAGATGGGCATATTTTTCATCACAATACTTTAGCTGAAACGTTGCTTGGGCACAGATCTCCTGACTCGGGAGAGCTGTTATCGATTTATCTCTGTTCGCTACAGGCCGGGCTTGATCTGCGGCTAAATAGTCGGTCGGAACTGGTTTTTAACCTGCATACGGCTTCGGGCTATAGGCAGTGTTTAGCTTCTCGCGGTGAGTTTTTAACTGGTGCAGACCTGGTTTCAATTGTATTAATTAAAGATCTATCTGAACAGTTTTCAGCGAAAGAAGCAGATGTGTGGCGTACGACAATTAAAGTGGTGAGCCACGAGTTAAATAATAGCATCGCGCCGATTATGTCTATGGCTCAAAGTGGGCAGATGGCGATGGCTAAGCAGCGCCTTGATAGCTTAGATACCGTGTTCTCAACCATCATTGATCGATGTAACAACTTAAATCACTTTATTGATGGTTATTCAGCATTTGCCAAGTTGCCGTTACCGACTAAAGTCAGTGTGCCTTGGCGGGGCTTTATTGAATCGCTAAAGGCAAGCTATGAGTTTGTTGTCAGGGATAATTTGCCAAAATCGCCCGGCTTCTTTGATCCAGCCCAGTTGGAGCGAGTATTAATCAATGTGCTAAAGAATGCTCATGACTCAGGCTCGGCGGTAAAAGATATTGAGTTAAGCGTCACACAGACCGATAAATACAGCCAAATAACACTTAAAGATCGCGGTCGGGGCATGAGTGATAGTGTATTAAAACAAGCGTTACTGCCGTTTTTCTCGACCAAAGCCGAGGGCAGTGGTGTGGGCCTGGCGCTGAGTCGTGAGATCGTTCGGGCTCACGGCGGCAGCATGGCGCTTGAGAACAGAACCGGAGGGGGCTTAAAAGTTACCATGCTGCTGGCTTTGCAGTGAGACGAGCGGGCCTAGTGTCGGTTGGTGGTGTAGGTCGATAGTATCGGTCGATAGTGTAGACCGATAGTGTCGATGTATATCAAATTGGCCTTGTCGGACAGTGTTATCGGACAGTGATGCGTGTTGAAAGTATGTTAGCTTGAGCACCTAGTTCGGTGCCTTCGAAAACTGCCTTCGGAATAGTTTCATGACAACTCGCATATCACGATAACAAGAGAGCCGTTTAATGACATCTTCGCGCCATGCGCACAAGCCGGTTGGTATAAGCGGCCTTTTCGCTCGCATCCTCCTATGTTGCTGCTTATTTGCAAGCAGTGCCTTTGCGCAACAACCCAATATTCTTTTTATACTTAGTGACGACGCAGGTTACGCTGACTTTGGTTTTCACGGCAGCAAGGATATTCTCACTCCCCAACTCGACCAGCTCGCTTCTCAGGGGCTGCGCTTTAAACAGGCCTACGTGAGTGCCGCTGTGTGTGGGCCTTCGCGCGCGGGTCTGCTAACGGGCAAGTATCAGCAGCGCTTTGGTTACGAAGAGAACAATGTCCCTGGCTATATGAGCCTGTCCGGCACGCACGGAGATGCCATGGGCCTGCCCTTAGATCAACTTACTATGGCCGATTACCTCAAGCAGCAAGGTTATCGAACGGCGCTGTTTGGCAAGTGGCACCAAGGCAATGCCGATCGTTTCCACCCGATGAAGCGCGGCTTCGATGAGTTTTACGGTTTTCGCGGCGGCGCTCGCAGCTTTTACCCATTTTCTGAACAGAACCCCAACCACCGCAAAGAGGACTTTCTTGAGCGGGGCTTTTCTGTTTATGCCGAAAGTGATAAATATTTTACCGATACGCTGGCCGACGCCAGCATTGATTTTATTAAAAAAAATAAAAATCAGCCTTGGTTTGCCTTTGTCTCGCTAACGGCGCCACATGCGCCAATGGAAGCCCTTCCTGAAGACTTAGCACGCTTCCCTGATCTTGAGGGGACTAGGCAAATTTACGCGGCGATGATGTGGAATATGGATAAAAACATCGGCCGTATCCTGAGTGCGCTTGAGCAAGAGGGCCAGGCGGATAACACTTTGGTGGTGTTCACAAACGACAACGGTGGCCCTAGTGATCACAATGCTTCCGACAATGCGCCTTTCAGCGGTACCAAAGCCAATCATCTTGAAGGCGGCATACGTGTACCCATGCTAATGCGCTGGCCGGGTGTAACTCACGCCAATTCGACATTTGATCAAGCGGTGAGTTTACTCGATTTACTGCCGACCTTTTACCGCGCGGCCGGAGGAGCGTCAGCCCCGGCTGATCTCGACGGTGTCGACTTAAAGCCCTTTGTAACTGGTGAAAACACACAGGCGCCACATGAATTTTTGTTTTGGAAAAAAGAAGTACGTGCAGCAGTGCGCCACGGCGATTGGAAGTTGCTGCGTTTTCCCGACCGACAAGCGATGCTGTTTAATATCAAAAACGACCCGGGAGAAACGAACGATCTGGCTGCTAGCCACCCAGAGCTAAGTGCCAGATTATACAAAATCTTGTTTGCTTGGGAGTTGAAGCTAGAGCGCCCAGCCTGGCAGCTTAAACGCCAGTATGAAGGCGCAGCGATTAAACGTATGGATGATTATTGGCCTAAGGCTGCATTAAAAAATTAAGAGGATGGTTAGGTGTTTGTTAAAAACGCTCGGTTATTGTATTTGCCGCTACTGAAGATCGCTGTTGTTGCGAGTGTATGTTTAGCAAGTTTATGTGTGCAAGCTGAAGACAAACGGCCCAATATTGTTGTTATTCTGGCCGATGATCTCGGTTACAACGATGTGGGTTTTACCGGAGAAACTGAGATCCAAACGCCGAGTTTGGATCAGTTGGCCGAAGAGGGTGTGGTTTTTGAGAACGGTTTTGTTACCCACCCCTATTGTGGGCCTTCGCGGGCGGGTTTATTAACCGGTCGTTATCAGCAGCGCTTTGGTATGGAGAATAATATTTCTTACACGCCGTATGACCCCCATATGGGCCTGCCACTTACCGAGAAAACCTTTGCCAGGCGTTTGCAAGAGCTCGGTTATCACACGTCGGTATTTGGCAAGTGGCACTTAGGTGGGGCGCCGCATTTTCAGCCAAATCAGCGCGGTTTTGATTATTTTTATGGTTTTCTCGATGGCGGCCATAATTATTTTCCGCATGAGACCACAGTGGGGGGGGATGGATATTTACTGCCGATTATGCGCAACAGCCAAGTTGCTGAGTTTGACGAATATTTAACGACGGCGCTGAGTCGCGATGCCGCCAAATACATTGACAGGCGAAGCAAAGAAGACAGCCCATTTTTTATCTATATGAGTTACAACGCTCCGCACGCGCCGTTGCAGGCGCCTCAGTCCTATATTGATAAATACAAGCATATCAAAGATGAAAATCGCCGTATTTACGCCGCGATGGTTGAGGCGATGGACGACGGCATACAGATGCTTGTCAGCGCGCTTAAGAAGAATAAGGAACTGGATAATACCTTGATCTTTTTCTTAAGCGACAACGGCGGTGTATATCCGTATTCATGGTGGCCAAATTATACGTGGGCGGATAACAGCCCCTATCGTTTCGGCAAAGTTGCGATGACCGAAGGTGGTGTGCATGTGCCTTTTATTGCGCACTGGCCTAAGAAAATTAAGAAGGGCACGCGCTTTGACGGTTTAGTATCGTCGCTCGATATCGCCGCGACCTCGTTGGCTCTAGCTGGTGCTGATGTAAGCGGCGACAAAACCGCTAAGCTAGATGGCGTAGACTTGACGCCGTATATGACAGGTAAAAAAACAGGTTCACCGCACAAGGCCTTGTTTTGGCGCATGGAAGAGGCAGAAAATTTATGGGCTGTTCGCACTATGGATGCCAAATATATCAGCCAACCCTTACCCGATGTCGGTCGCGCCTATTACGATTTAACAAATGACCCGTATGAAAAAAACAACCTGCTTGGTAAATATCCCGAACAGCAAGCCAAACTTGCGGCCATGTGGAACGAATGGAATAAAGGCAATATACGCAACATTCAGCTGCAAAATATGGCTTATCTAGAGCGACGCAAGGAATTTTTTGATGAACTTTACAGTGAGAGTCTAAAGGCCTCGCAGGCTAAGGCGCCGATGGTGATTGAATAAGAGAGGGGCTGAGTGTTTATGGCCTTGTTGGTGGCAGAGTCTCTTTGGGCTGTCTAGGTCCTCGGGCCTAAGTCTCCAGGCCTAAGGGCTCAGGTCAAAGGCCTCGGGTCAAAACCGCTGATCAAAGCCTCAAGTTAAAGCTCGCGGTTCAAGCTTCTGGTTAAAACCGCAAGTTAAATTCCAATTTCTATAGTTTTTAAATTCGAGAAAAAATGAATAACAAAATTTCTATTTTATTTTCAGTTCTAGTGATGTGCGCTTCCGCTGTTTTGGCGGAAGATAAACGCCCCAATATTGTTGTGATTATGTCGGATGATGCCGGCTATAGCGATTTAGGTAGTTTTGGTGGTGAAATAAAAACACCGAATTTAGATCAGTTGGCCGCCGATGGTATGCGCTTAAGTTCGTTTTACAGCAATGCGCGCTGTAGCCCGACGCGGGCTTCATTGTTAACTGGGGTCGAAGCTTCTTATGTTGGTTTTGGCGGTGGTGTTGTTGGTGATTGGGTGCGCGAATTGCCATTCCCCGCGCACCGGGGGCGCTTGCCTTATCAGCAGCCTCTGATCTCTGAGCTGCTAGGGGCAAATGGTTACCAGACCATGATGGTTGGTAAGTGGCATCTCGGTGGCAGTTATATCAAAGACAATGTCGAAACAATGAGCCCTGCGTGGATAGCGAGTCATCCACCCGGCATGAAGTTAAGCAAAGAAGAAATGCAGCTTGATTATCTGGCGCTGCCACCTCAACGGGGTTTTCAACAGAGCTTTACCTGGATTGGAGCGCAGGGCAATTTATTTTTTGTAGAGGGCGATGAGCACGAATATTACGAAGGTAATAAAAAAGCAAAGCTGAAGTTTGAAAGCGAATACACAATACACCAGTTTGCCGACAATCCCTGGGCCAAACAACAGTACACCGCAAACCACGGTAAAACCGCCAAGGCTTTTTATGCAACAGATGGCATGACAGATAAAGCGCTGCTTATGCTTGATGATGCGGCAAAAAAGGAGCAGCCGTTTTTTATGTATGTTGCGTTTCGGGCCCCGCACCTGCCGTTGCAGGCTCCTGAAGAGCTTGTGCAGAAATATCTAAAACGATACGAGGATCTACAGGCGGTTGCCGACAATCGCCACCGCGGCCTGGTTGAACAAGGTTTATTTCCCAAAGATGCGCCTGTGCGCGATAACAGCTGGATATGGACTGAGCAAAAAGGTGGGCAGAGTAAAGAAAACATAGAAAACTACCAGCTTAAAGCCGCGTTGCATGCCGCAATGATGGAGAAGCTCGATGCCAATGTCGGCAGGCTTGTTCAGCAGCTTAAGCAAAGTGGCGAATACGACAATACTTTGATTGTCTATGTTTCCGATAACGGCGGTGCGGCCCATATCGGTGATTTGATGAACCAGCCCTATACGGGCGTAAAGGCTCTGCTCTGGGAGGGCGGCGCGCGAACACACGGAATCATCAGCTGGCCCGGAGTTATCAAACCCGGCAGTATTAGTGATGACTTAATCTGGGTTGGCGATTTAATGCCGACGTTTATGGAAATAAGTAAGACACAATTTCCAGAGACGTTTCGCGGCGCCAAACCCCGGCCTATGGACGGCCGCAGTGTTTTAGCTTCACTAAAAGGCGAAGAAATGGCGCCGCCGGAAGTTCTGTATCTCAATGACAAAGGTCAGCAGAGCTTAATTTATGAAGGTCGCTGGAAGCTGTTAATTGAGCCCGGCTGGTATTTGCAAACCAGCGCCAAAGAGGGCATCGCTTACGAGCTCTACGATTTAAGTGTTGACCCCGGTGAGGTTAACAACCTGGCAGATAAAAAGCCCAAGCTGCTTAAACAGCTTATCGCGATGGCTGATAAAAAGCGTATTGAAAGTGCTGTGGTCGACTACGCTGAGATTATTAAAATAAAACCCAAAGACCCTTATTAACAGGGCGCTAAGGTGGTTTGTTATTCTTCGGGCTTAGTGTGCTTCGGAGAGTGTTTTGGTTATCGGCGCGCTGCGCCTAGTTTCAAATTGCCGACGCAATTTGTGAACCGGAACTAAGAACAAGTTTGTGAGGCTATAGCTAATAAAAAACCCGATCCGCTTTCGCGGATCGGGTTTTTTATTAGTATGGTGGGCCTTCACGGACTTGAACCGTGGACCTATCGATTATGAGTCGAGTGCTCTAACCAGCTGAGCTAAAGGCCCTAAAATGCAGCGGCGCATTATAGTGCGCCGCGCTTATAAACACCAGATGCTTATTCGTCGAGGAAACCGCGCAGGTGGTCGGAGCGAGAGGGGTGGCGCAGTTTGCGCAGGGCCTTAGCTTCGATCTGACGGATGCGCTCGCGAGTTACGTCGAACTGCTTGCCCACTTCTTCAAGCGTGTGATCGGTGTTCATATCGATGCCAAAACGCATGCGCAGCACTTTGGCTTCGCGTGCGGTCAGGCCGCCGAGTACCGATTTGGTCGCTTCTTGCAGGCCGGAAGAGGTGGCGCTTTCAACCGGGCTGGTAATGGTGGTGTCTTCAATAAAGTCGCCCAGGTGGCTGTCTTCATCGTCGCCGATTGGCGTTTCCATGGAGATCGGCTCTTTGGCGATCTTAAGTACCTTGCGCACCTTGTCTTCGGGCATGTCCATGCGCTCAGCCAGCTCTTCGGGTGTCGCTTCGCGGCCCATTTCCTGCAGCATTTGGCGGCTGATACGGTTGAGCTTGTTAATTGTCTCTATCATGTGCACCGGAATACGGATGGTGCGCGCCTGGTCGGCAATTGAGCGAGTAATCGCCTGGCGAATCCACCAAGTGGCATAGGTTGAGAACTTGTAGCCGCGGCGGTATTCAAACTTGTCGACGGCCTTCATCAGGCCGATATTGCCCTCTTGAATCAGGTCGAGAAACTGCAGGCCGCGGTTGGTGTATTTCTTGGCGATGGAGATAACCAGGCGCAAGTTAGCTTCAACCATTTCTTTTTTCGCGCGGCGGGCGCGGGCTTCGCCGATGCTCATGCGGCGGTTGATCTCTTTAATGGTGGCCAGCGGCAGGCCACACTCTTCTTCAACCTGGGCGAGCTTGCGCTGGCTGCGCAAAATATCACCTTGGTAACCGCGCAGGGCATCGCTGTAATCGCGCTTTTTCTTAATGATGTCAGGGATCCATTCGAGGTCTGTTTCGTTACCCGGGAACTCCTTCATAAAGGTTTTGCGCGGCATGCCGGTGCGCTGAACACACAGGCGCATAATGGCTTTTTCTTCGGCGCGAATACGGTCGAGCATACCGCGAACATGGTCGTAGAGCGGATCAAACTGGCGCGGCGGAAGTTTGAAAAACTTAAACACTTCACCGAGCGCTTCGAGGGCGTCACCGGCTTCTTTGGTGTCGCGACCTTTGCTCTCGATTACTTTTTCTGCATTTTCGAGGGCGGCGCGCAGCTCGTCAAAACGCTCTTTGGCGTACTCTGGATCTATGCCGCCTGCGTTTTCATCTTCGTCGTCGCTGTTATCATCGTCGTTGTCAGCGTCGTCGTTTTTGCTGTTGTCTTGATTGATCGGCGTTGCCGCTTGCACTTCTTCAGCGGGGTCGAGCCAGCCGCTGATAACATCTGGCATACGGCGCTCGCCTTCGGCGATCAGGTCAAATTCACTGACCACAGTGCGCACTGCGTCGGGCCAGAATGCAAGGGCGTGAGTCAGCTCGCGCAGGCCTTCTTCAATGCGTTTGGCGATGGCGATTTCACCTTCGCGGGTCAGCAGTTCAACTGTACCCATTTCGCGCATATACATACGCACAGGGTCGGTGGTGCGGCCGGCTTCTGTTTCTACGGCAGCAAGCGCGGCGGCGGCTTCGGCAGCGGCGATTTCATCGGTGCTGTTGTCGCCGTCGGTCATCAACAGTTCATCGGCGTCCGGCGCTACTTCGTAGACGCGGATACCCATGTCGTTGATCATTTGAATGATGTCTTCAACCTGATCCGGATCGCTAAACTCATCCGGTAAGTGATCATTTACTTCGTCATAGGTAAGGTAGCCTTGTTCGCGGCCACGGTTAATCAGTTCTTTGATACGAGACTGTTGGGGTTGATCGCTCATTCAGATTCCCGTTGGTGGAGATTGGCGAAAAGCGCGCAATTATAAACAACAAGCCGTCGAGCGGCCAGTCAAGGCTAAGCAAGATGGGGGTTTTTTGCTCAATATCAAGGGCTTAGTTGCACTAATGTGACACTTATCTGCCACTTTGCAGGATCAGCTCCTGGTAGCGCCTTTTCTCTTCGGCGCTTAGCTTGGCAAGGCCCTTTTGATTGAGCCGCGCCAATTCGGACTTACTGCTTTGGTGTTGCAGGCTCTGGTTGATCTGTTTGATGCACGGAGCAAAATCGTTTGCCGCGCTGTAATTGCTCAGGTTACCGGCGCTGCGAAATAGCGGGTGGCTGACAAGTTCGCTTAATAACTGCTGGGATTCTGCGCCGTGCAAGCCGCCCCACCAGCCCATGATATTGATAAAGCTGGCTTGTGGGCGGCGCCTCAGGTAGGCGAGCAGATCCCTGAGCACTTTCAAGTCGTAATCTATGTTGCCGTCTGCTTGCTGCTCATCGCCGTCATTTAGCTTGATGTCACTCTCGCTCGCGAGCTCGGGGTGATTGAGCAGGACAATGGTCGCGCGCTTGGCGAGGCTGAGCTCAAGCAAGCTGCGCGCAGTCGCAGTATTGTTACTGCCCGGGTGTTGCGAGGCTGCTGCGCCGTAGGCTTCGCTGGGCGTATCGTTTAAGTGAGCGGGTACTTGCTCGCTGCTGAAGCCGCCGTAGTTGTAGTCGACAGTCGCGGGAGCCTGCTTGAGTTCGGGCGCATCCGCGCGGGTTTCTGCATTGGTTTCGCCATGCTCTTCCCGGCTGGCTTCGGGCTCTGGGCTTTTTAGTTCGGTGAATTCGAGTAGCTGTTCAGTGGCGAGTCCGGTGCGCTTAGCCAGGTTGTTATACATCAGGGTGCGATAAATACCCTCGGGCAGCTGGTGCAGCATTGGCGCGGCGTTTTTGGCAAAACGCGCGCGACCGTCGAGGCTATTCAGGTCGACGCCGTCGGCGGCCGAATCAAATAAGAATTGCTCCAGGGGCAGGGCTTGTTCGATTTGTTGGCCAAAGCGCTCGTGGCCGATTTGGCGCACGAGACTGTCTGGGTCCTGGCCTTCGGGCAGAAACAAAAAACGAATTTGGCGGCCGTCTTCCATGCTGCTCAGCGAGGCGTGCAGTGCGCGTTCGGCGGCCTTGCGCCCGGCTTTGTCGCCATCAAAACAAAATACAAGGTCTTTGACGTGGCGAAAGGCGAGTTTTAGGTGCTCTTCGCCGCAGGCTGTGCCGAGGGTGGCGACGGCGTTGTAGATGCCGTACTGGGCGAGGGCGATAACATCCATATAACCTTCGACAACAATCAGCTGCTCGAGGTTTTTGCTGTATTGGCGGGCTTCGTAGAGGCCGTATAGCTCGCGACTTTTGTGAAAAACCTCGGTTTCAGGCGAATTTAAGTACTTAGGTTTGCTGTCATCGAGCACGCGCCCACCAAAACCGATGCAGCGTCCGCGCACGTCGCGAATAGGGAACATAATGCGCTGGCGAAAGCGGTCGTAGCGTTTGTTTTCTTCTTTTTTATCGACAACAAGGCCGCAGTCGTCCAGTAACTGAAAGGCGCTTTCATTTTGGCCAAAGCGCAGCAGTAGGTTATCCCAGCCGGCGGGCGCATAACCGAGCTGGTAGAGCTTGGCGATCTGGCCGCTTAGGCCGCGCTGTTGCAAATAGCGCACGGCGTGATCGCGACCGGGGTGTTGGCGCAGCTGCTGCTGATAGTAGTCGTTCACTTCTACCAGCAAGCTGTAGCAGCGCTTGCGCTGCTGTTCGCGGGCATCCTGGATTTCGCTGCGCTGTTCCCGCGGCACTTCGACACCGGCGATTTTGGCGAGGCTGTCGACGGCATCGACAAAACCGACGCGGTCGTAGTCCATCACAAAGCTGATGGCGGTACCGTTTGCGCCGCAGCCAAAGCAGTAATAAAACTGCTTGTCGGGGCTTACGGTAAACGAAGGGGTTTTTTCGTCGTGAAAGGGGCAGCAGGCGCTGTAGTTTTTGCCGCTGCGCTTGAGCTTTACACGCTGATCCACCACGTCGACGATGTCGATACGGGTCAGTAGGTCGTCGAGGAAGTTCTGGGGGATACGGGACATGGCGGCAAGTTTAACTCGTCCGGCTATATTCGGAAATTTGTTTCTTCTGCCAGGCCCCGGTGGGCGTTTGTTTTTAGCTATTTAGCCGGGAATAAAGCGGCAGGCTTGCTATGTGTGAGCAGTTAGTGGGGTTGAAAGAAGCAAGCTTAATTAAGTTTTTGCTTAACCAGTTTGCTGACTTCACCCATGTCGGCACGGCCATGAACTTGGGGTTTGAGCACTGCCATTAGCTTGCCCATGTCGGCCATTGACGCTGCAGCAGTGCTGGCGATGGCCTGATCAACTAGCGCGCCGAGTTCGTCGCTGCTTAGTTGCTTGGGCAGGTAGTCTTGAATGACTGAAATCTCAAACTCTTCTGTTTCGGCGAGATCGCTGCGCTCGGCATCCCGATACTGCTGGGCGGCGTCGCGGCGCTGTTTGGCAGCTTTATCTAGAATAGCGAGTACACGCACATCGTCGAGCTCTATGCGCTCATCAACTTCGACGCGTTTAAACTCAGACATCAGCATACGCAATACCCCGAGACGCTGTTTGTCTCGCGCGCGCATAGCATCTTTCACTGCCTGGGCAATGCTGTCTTTAACTGGGCTGGCCATAATCAGAAGAGTTGCTTGGCGCGCTAAGAGTCGGCGCGCCGGGCGGCTTACTAAGTTGAATAAAACTTAGTAAGGGCGTGAGAAGCGACGGGTCTCGCGATTCACTTTTTTCATGTGACGCTTAACCGCGGCAGCCGCTTTACGCTTACGAACAGCAGTTGGCTTTTCGTAGAATTCACGACGACGTACTTCGGCGAGGATGCCCGCTTTTTCACAAGAGCGCTTGAAGCGACGCAGGGCGATATCAAATGGTTCGTTTTCTTTCAGTTTTACAGAAGGCATATGTACTAATGTTTCCGTTTTTAATGTCTTGAATGTTGCCGCCTGCACGGCAGCATCCACAAATTAGGGCGCGCATTCTATACCCAGAGCTAACGATGAGCAAGCATTGTGTGTAAATTTTAGCCCTTTAAGCCATGATTGCCCCGTGTAACTGTGTTATCGTCCGCGGCTTCTTTATATATAAGCTCGGCGGGCCGTTTATCGGGGGCACTTGCCGCAAGCAACTTGGTACAACAAACAACTTGGCGATAACAAATTTATGCGCGTTTTAGGCATTGAAAGTTCCTGTGATGAGACCGGCGTAGCGTTGTACGACAGCGAGCTCGGCTTGCTGGGGCACGAACTTTACAGTCAGATTGATGTTCACAGCGAATACGGCGGCGTGGTGCCCGAGCTGGCATCGCGCGATCACGTACGCAAACTTATTCCGCTGATCGATAAACTGTTGAAAGACTGCAAGTCCGAACAACAGGTTGATGCCGTGGCGTATACCGAGGGGCCCGGTTTGGTTGGCGCGCTAATGGTCGGCGCCTGCGCTGGGCGCGCCTTGGCGTACGCCTGGAAAGTGCCGGCAATTGGGGTGCACCATATGGAAGGGCATTTGTTGGCGCCGCTGCTTGAAGATAACGCGCCCGAATTTCCCTTTGTTGCGCTGCTTGTCAGTGGCGGTCACACACAATTAGTGCAGGTTGAAGCGATAGGTAAGTACCAATTGCTCGGTGAAAGCCTGGACGACGCAGCTGGTGAAGCATTTGATAAAGCGGCCAAGATGATGGATCTCGACTACCCCGGTGGGCCGCATATTGCCAGGCTTGCAGAGCTCGGTCAGGCTGGGCGTTTTAAATTTCCCCGGCCGATGTGTGACCGGCCCGGGCTCGATTTTAGTTTCAGTGGTCTAAAAACTTTCACCTTAAACACCGTCGAGGCAAATAAGCAGGAAAACGGTTTGCCCGACGATCAGTGCTGTGCCGATATCGCTCATGCATTTCAGGAAGCCGTTGTCGATACGCTGGTGATCAAGTGTCGCCGTGCATTGGAGGCCTGCTCCTATCAGCGCCTGGTGATTGCCGGAGGGGTCAGCGCCAATAGCCGTCTGCGTGAAAAACTGGAGGCGGCGCTCGCAAAAATGGGCGCCTCGGTTTTTTATGCGCGCCCAGAACTGTGCACCGATAATGGCGCGATGATTGCGTTTGCCGGTTATCAGCGCCTGGCTGCGGGCCAGCAAAGCGATTTGAGTGTGCAAGTTAAAGCGCGTTGGCCGATGCAGGAGTTGACGCCGCTTGAGGTGCAGGCTTGATGGACGTTGTATTTATTCGAGGCTTAAAAATAAGCACGGTTATCGGTGTTTACGAGCATGAAAAAAAGCAGCCTCAGAGCATTGTTTTTGATGTCGACATGCTTTGGGATAGTCAACGCGCGTGTAAAAGTGATGATTTAGAGCATGCGCTTGATTACAACGCGGTGTGCAAGCGTATAGAAAATCTTTGCCTTCAGACGCGCTTTGAATTGGTTGAAGCGCTGGCGCAAACGGTGGCCGAGTGTTTGATGACTGAGTTTAAGGTACCGGGTTTAAAGCTGCGCTTGTCTAAACCCGATGCCATCGGCAACACCTGCGATGTCGGTATTGTTATTCAGCGCGGTCAGCGCCTGCCGGCTTAAGTGTTACAGTGACTTTTGAGCTGTGAATGCTGTCGAGCAGCCGGCCAATAGCCTGCAGGCGGCGGCGCTCAAGTTCCGCGCCGATCTCGGGCCCGGTTAAGCCTTCATTAGTTAGCGCTCGGCCGCTAATACTTAAACAAAGTTTGGCGGCGTAGGCGAGCTGATTGGCGGAACTAAAATTATGGTTGCTTGAGCGCTGTGCTTGTACACAGGCTTTTGCACTTAATAAGAGTTCGTTAAAGCGTTGGCTTTTGCGCAGGGCATCACTTTGTTTGATGAGCGCAAAAATTTCTTCGGCGCAGAGCTGTTGGAAATTTGCGATGGCCCGTTGATGCTGGCTACACAGTGAAGCGAGTTCAATATAGTTTTTCGGGGCTTTTAGCTGCGCGAGCTGCTCGCGAATTTTTTGCGGGGCGAGTTGATGGCAAAGTGCTGACAGGCGCACAGGTTGGTTTGCTTGCAGTGAGCACGCCTTTTTAAGGGCCGCTATGGCGAGCTTGTTTTGCTGTAAGTTGGCAGATAGCTCAGGCATTAAAATCGCGAGCGCGCCACATTGTTGTAATATTTCAAAATATACCCAGGGGCTTCGCTCGCCGAGCGCTCTTTCGCTTTCTTTCCAGCTGCGCTCAGCAACAAGGTGCTGCATCTCACCAGATTTGACCAGGTTTTGCATAAGCGCCATGGTTTCTTCCGCAACACGAAAGCCCAGGTGCGCATAGCGCGCGGCAAAACGGGCGACACGCAAAACTCGCAGCGGGTCTTCAACAAAAGCATCACTGACATGACGCAGGATTTTTTTTTGTAAGTCTCTTTGGCCGCCATAGGGGTCAATTAATTGGCCGTCGCTACTTTGCGCCATGGCATTGATTGTTAAATCACGGCGAAGTAAGTCTTGCTCAAGTGTGATTGAACTGTCGGTATCAAAATTAAAACCACCGTAGCCTGCGGCAACTTTTCTTTCTTTGCGGGCGAGTGCGTACTCGTCTTTGCTTTCGGGGTGGAGAAAAACGGGGAAGTCTTTACCTACCGGGCTGAACCCGCGCGACAACATTTCGGCTTCTGTTGCGCCAACGACAACCCAATCTTGCTCAGAACTTGGATAATTGAGGAGTTTGTCGCGTACTGCGCCGCCGACGAGGAAAATTTTCATAAACGTGTTGACGGCCAGCTCGCTATAGCCCAGACTTTGCCCATCATTTTAGAACGAAGCGATCGAAATTTCGATGAGCACTTTTCACTTTTTGCCGAAACACAGCTTTACCGCTCCACTATGCGTGGCGGCGATTTGGCGTGTGCGCGTGGCACACGCGCGGCGGCAAGAGTGACAACATTGTAATACTAGTTTCACAAAAGGCCGCAGCGATTTTCCTGCGGCCTTTTTTGTTTTTACTCAAAAGCCCGAAGGAGAAACAACGCGATTCGACGAGCGATGACATAAACAGGAGGTAAATCATGAAGGTCATCATCGCCTACACAAGTGTTGTATTTATTTGGGCAACAACCCCCCTTGCCGTTCAATGGAGCAATAGCAGCCTGAGTTTTCAGGCCGCGGTGACTGCGCGTATGGCCTTGGCCGCGCTGCTGTGTGCTGCACTGTTGTTGATAACTCGTCGACCCCTTGTTAAACAAAAAAAAGACGTTTTAGCGTTTGCTGCAGGTGCGGTTGGTATCTTTCCAAATATGTTACTGGTGTACTGGTCTGCGCAGTTTATTCCGTCGTCGTTAATTGCGGTGATATTTGGTACTTATCCTTTTTTTACCGGGCTGTTTGCTCTGCTTTTGTTAAAACAAAACGCATTTAACCTTCAGCGAGTTTTGGCGCTGTTGGTGGCGGTTGCCGGTTTGGTGTTAATTAACTTGGATCAATTAGCGCTTGGCAAGCACGCGCTTTGGGGGGTACTTGGCATATTGTGTTCATCTGCACTTTTTGCTTTCTCCACCGTTTTGGTTAAAAAATCCGGTGCTCAGGTTGATGCCTTTCGCCAACTAAGCGGTAGTTTGTTTATCGCCGCTCCTTTTTTTGTTCTGACGTGGTTGCTGACGGATGCGAATGTGCCACAGAGCCTGGATATAAAGTCCATCGTCGGCGTGACTTATTTGGTTTTGGCCGGCTCCATGTTTGGCGGTGTGGCATTTTATTACGTGTTAACACGTTGCCAGGTGGTCACCGTGAGCTTGATTCCGCTGTTGACGCCGGTCATGGCAATTGCGCTAGGTGTTAGCCTTGAAGGTGAGCAGCTAAGCGCTCAAGTATTTTTCGGCAGTGCTTTAGTGCTTTTTTCTCTAGCGCTTTTTCAGGGCCTGGTGCAGAGTTTTGGGCGCTTTATCTATCGCTTCAGTTACAAAGGTTTGCGCAAAGGTGTACGCATGGGGGTGCTAAAGATAAAACCCTTATTTATTTGAGCGGGCTCTGATTAAGTGAGGTGAGCATATTGTTTGCTCGCCTCACTTTAATCTAGGGCCTGTTAACACTAATTAAGTGCACTCTGTTGCGCCCCTCATTCCGCTATCAAGGCGTTTGGAGCGCAGTTTGGTTACTCCAAATAAGCGACAAACAACACAGAGAGCGGGATGAGGGGCACAACCCGAAGGGCTGGGCCTGAATATCCGCCCCGATGCGTTACTTATCGCTTATTTAGCTTGCTAAACTGCGCTCAAAGCGCCTTTCTGGTCGAATACTCAGGCTCCAGCAGAGCGTATTTAATTAGTGTTAACAGGCCCTAATACAAAACTTTGCTGTGCAGGGCTGGCCGAGGTGGGGGCTTGCTCGCGACTGTGCCGTTGGTGCCAGGCGTCGAGAGCGCGTTGGCGCGCCTGTTTGTGATCGACGATGGCTTGTGGATAGTTTTGGCCGAGAACCACGCCCGCCTGTTTGAGTGCTGAGCTTGGCGCAGCCCAAGGTTCGTGACAGTAGCGGCTCGGTAGCGCTGAGAGCTCCGGCAGCCAGCGTTTTATATAGCAGGCCTCGGCATCAAATTTTTGCCCCTGGCTGATCGGGTTAAAGATGCGAAAGTAAGGCGCAGCGTCTGCGCCGCAGCCGGCTGTCCACTGCCAACCGCAAACGTTATTTGCCAAATCGGCATCGGCCAGACAGTGCCAAAACCAGGCTTCGCCTGCGCGCCAGTCTTGCATCAGGTGTTTGCACAAAAAAGACGCTACTAACATGCGTGCTCTATTTGGCATCCAGGCTTCTTGCCAGAGTTGCCGCATGGCGGCATCTATCAACGGGTAACCGCTTTGTCCGCGTTGCCAGCGCTCAACTAAGGCATTGTCGTTTTGGTAGGGAAAAAGATCAAAGCTGCTTTTAAAGTTTGCTTGGGGCAGTTCAGGTAGCTGGAAAAGCAAGTTCCAATTAAATTCTCGCCAAACCAGCTGCCTTAAAAAAGCGTGCTGTTCCTGTTCGGCCGCCATGCTCAGGCAGTCGTGCCACAAGCGTATTGGGCTTAATAAACCAAGTGCTAAGGCAACCGAGAGCTGGCTGCCACAGTTGTCGTCAATCTGGTCTCTGGAGTGCTGATAAGCATTCAGGCGTTTTTTTAGAAACTCATATGCGAGCTGTTCACTACTTGGGCCGTGGCACCAGCGCTGCAAGATAGCACCAGCCCACTTGGGCTCGGCTTGAGCATCGAGTTCATAGAGCCGGGCCGGGCTAATTTCCGGCTCTAGGGCGATGAGTTTTGCGTGTGAGCGATCAAAGGCCTCGGGGCGGCGAAGTTTTTGCAGGCAAAACTTTTTATAAAACGATGTGAATACTTTGTAGTATTCGCCTTGGCCGTTGAGTACGCTGGCAGGGGCAAGCATTAAAAAACTGTGCTCACAGACAAGCTCAAGACCCTGCTGTTGAGCCCACTCAAATAACTTAAGTTGCTGCGCGTACAGGTCTTTCTCGTAACACCAGCTCCAGCATATTTTTTGTATGCGGTGTTTAAGTACTAGCTGCTTGACTGTCTCTATCAGCCTACCTTCAAGTACATAGAGATCTAATTGCTGCTGTTGTAACTCAGATTTTAATCGTCGAAGTTGCTGTCTGAGAATAACATCTTGCGCTTGCGCTCCGGGGCGCTGCCCGCAGCGATACAGGTAAACAGGTAATACGGCATCTGCGCGACAGGCGGCGTTTAAGGCCGGGTTGTCATCTAGGCGGAGGTCTTTGAAAAAAAGTATTAGGCTGCGCATGTCGGCTTATACGCCTGATTTTTGGAAGTAGATTAGTTTACAGCTCAGCTTCCGCGAATTAGGGCAACGCGTGATTGGCCTCGCTAGAGCGGTTTTTTAGCACTTAGTTTTTTGGTGCTTGGCTACCAGGCTCCAAATTACCTTGCTCGGGAGCTTGTTCCGGGCAGTGAAAGCGCTGGCGAACAATGGTATCGTCGAGCGACAAAAGGTGCACATCAAACCCCCACAGACGGTGAACGTGCTTGATAACTTCTTCGGCGCTTTGCCTCTCTAGCGGGCGGCGCTGGTGGCGGTAGTGATGCAGGGTGAGCGAACGATCGCCGCGAATATCGGCGCTGTAAATTTGAATGTTGGGCTCGTTGTTGCCGAGGTTGTATTGGGCCGACAAAGCTTCGCGCACCGCTTTATAGCCCTGCTCATCGTGTATTGCCGTGACGGCGATATCGGCTTTTACATCGTCGTCGACGATGGTGAACAGCTTGAGTTCGCGCATTAGCCGGGGTGAGAGGAATTGCAGTACAAAACTCTCGTCTTTGAAATTGCGCATAGCAAAGTCGAGAGTTTGCAGCCACGGGCTACCGGCGATCTCCGGAAACCACTGTTTATCTTCAGCGCTCGGGTTCTGACAGATGCGTTTGATATCCATCATCATGTTAAAGCCGAGGGTGTAAGGGTTAATGCCATTAAAATACGGGCTGTTGTAGGGGGGCTGGAAGATAACGCTGGTGTGACTCTGCATAAACTCCAGCATAAAACCTTCGTTCACCTTGCCGCGGTTGTACAGCTCATTCAGTAAGTGATAGTGCCAAAAACACGCCCAGCCTTCGTTCATTACCTGGGTTTGGCGCTGTGGATAAAAATACTGAGCGAGTTTGCGCACGATTCGTATCACTTCGCGCTGCCAGGGCTCGAGCAGCGGCGCATTTTTTTCAAAAAAGTACAGGAGGTTTTCCTGGGGTTCGTTGGGAAAGCGCGCCGCAGCGAGCTCGGCTTTCTCTTTTTCTACAGTTGGAATGGTGCGCCACAGGTCGTTCACCTGTTTTTGCAAATACGCTTCACGCTCTTTTTGTTGATTTTCTTCTTCCGCTGTTGATAGTGGGTAGGGGCGTTTGTAGCGATCGACGCCGTAGTTCATCAGCGCGTGACAGGAGTCGAGAAGGTTTTCAACTGCATTTACTCCGTGGCGTTCTTCACAATCGGCGATGTAGTTTTTGGCAAAGACCAGGTAGTCGATAATGGAGCTTGCATCTGTCCAGCTGCGAAACAAATAATTGCCCTTAAAAAAACTATTGTGTCCATAGCAGGCGTGGGCAATCACTAAGGCTTGCATCGTCAGCGTGTTTTCCTCCATCAAATAGGCGATGCACGGGTCGGAGTTGATGACAATTTCATAGGCTAGGCCCATTTGGCCGCGCTTGTAGTTTTGTTCGACACTTAAGAATTGTTTGCCGTAGCTCCAGTGGTTGTAACCGAGCGGCATGCCGGTCGAGGCGTAGGAGTCCATCATTTGTTCGGAGCTGATGATCTCAATCTGATTGGCGTAGGTGTCCAGGCCAAACTCTTCCGCTATTGCGCCGATTTCGTGATCGTAGCGCTGAATTAGATCAAAGTCCCACTCCGAACCGGTAGATATCAGTGAATCGCTCATGCTGCCTGCTTGTGAAATAGTTCGCGAAATACCGGGTAAATGTCGCCGGCGTCAACGAGGTGCTTCATAGCAAAACTCTCTGGGAACTGCTGTTTTAGTTCTTCATAGGCGTGCCACAAAGCCTGCCGGTCGCGCGGGGTAATTTCAATGTAAGAAAAATACTGACACAGAGGTAAAAGTTGCTCGCTGAGTATTTTTTGGCAAACGCTGCTATCGTCATTCCAGTTGTCTCCGTCAGAGGCTTGCGCTGCGTAGATATTCCACTCGGAAACCGGGTAGCGCTCGCTGACAATTTCATGCATCAGTTTTAGTGCACTGCTGACAATGGTGCCGCCTGTTTCGCGGCTGTAGAAAAACTCTTGCTCGTCGACTTCTTTGGCGCTGGTGTGGTGGCGGATAAAAACTACTTCTATATGTTTGTAGTTGCGCTGCAGGAAGAGAAACAACAGTAGGAAAAAACGCTTGGCGACATCTTTGGTGGCTTGATCCATGGAGCCGCTGACATCCATCAAACAAAACATAACGGCTTTACTTGTCGGCAGTGGTTTTTTTACCTGCAAATTGTATTTGAGGTCGTAGTTGTCCAGCCACGGTACTTTCTGTACACGAATTTTTAGTTTGTTCAGCTCTTGCTCAAGCGCTGAGCGCACTTCGATATCATTGTCTGAAAGTGCTTCGAGTTCGTTTTCTATTTCTTTGATGCGACGCCGGGCTTTACCGGTCAGGGCGATGCGCCTGGCGTTGGCCGAGCGCAGCGAGCGCACGACATTAATCTGCCCGGGGTTGCCCTCATTGCTAAAACCTGCGCGCCGATATTCAAACTCTTCTATACCGGCGAGCTGGCGCTTGACGAGATTTGGAAGCTCCAGGTCTTCAAATACAAAGTTTAAGAACTCTTCCTGGCTGATATTAAATACAAATTCATCCATGCCCTCACCGGAATCGGAGGCGCCGTCACCTGCGCCACCTTGACCTTGTCCACCTTGGGGGCGGGGGATGTGATCGCCGGCAACAAATTGATCGTTACCGGGCAGTACGCGGGTATTGCGGCCGCCCTGGCCGTGATGGAATACCGGCTCGCTGATATCCTTATTCGGGATGGAGATCTTTTCGCCCTTGTCCATGTCGGTAATTGAGCGTTTGTCGACGGCATCGCTGACTGCTTTGCGTATATGTTCGCGGTAGCGGCGCAAAAAACGCTGGCGGTTGACGGTACTTTTTTTCTTAGAGTTCAACCGCCTGTCGATGATGTAACTCATGTGCAGGCCCCCGAGCCGATTATTGGGACTTTACAATTACTGCGACTTTCTAACTCGCAGATACCACTCTGATAACAGGCGCACTTGTTTATCGGTGTAGCCGCGCTCAGTCATGCGATGAACAAAGTCCTCGTGTTTTTTCTTGTCATCGGCAGAGCTCTTGGCATTAAAGCTAATTACCGGTAACAGGTCTTCGGTGTTTGAGAACATTTTTTTCTCGATCACACTGCGCAGTTTTTCATAGCTGTTCCACGCGGGATTTTTGCCGTTGTTGTTGGCGCGCGCACGCAGCACAAAATTGACCACTTCGTTGCGAAAGTCTTTGGGGTTGCTGATGCCCGCAGGCTTTTCGATTTTCTCCAGTTCTTCGCTAAGCGCTGAGCGATCGAGAATTTCTCCGGTCTCCGGGTCGCGATACTCCTGGTCTTGAATCCAAAAATCTGCGTAGGTGACGTAACGATCAAAAATATTTTGGCCGTACTCGGCATAGCTCTCGAGGTAGGCGGTTTGGATCTCTTTGCCGATAAACTCTATATAACGAGGCGCGAGGTACTCTTTGAGAAAAGCAAGGTAGCGATCGCGCACATCGTCACTGTATTGCTCCTGCTCAATTTGTTGTTCGAGCACATAGAGCAGGTGCACGGGGTTGGCGGCAATCTCTGTCGGGTCAAAGTTAAAAACTTTGGACAGTATTTTAAATGCAAAACGGGTGCTGAGGCCGTCCATACCTTCGTCAACACCGGCGTTGTCGCGGTATTCTTGAATGGATTTAGCTTTCGGGTCTGTGTCTTTAAGGTTTTGCCCGTCGTAGATGCGCATTTTGGAAAATACGCTCGAATTCTCCGGTGTTTTCAGCCGCGACAGTACAATAAACTGGGCGAGCATGCTCAGCGTATCGGGTGCACACGGAGCTTTACTCAGCGAGCTGCTCTGCAGCAACTTTTCGTAGATATGAATCTCTTCGCTGACCCTTACGCAATAGGGGACTTTGACGATATAAACACGATCTAGGAAAGCCTCGTTATTTTTGTTGTTTTTAAAACTCTGCCATTCGCTCTCGTTGCTGTGCGCCAGAACGATGCCGTTAAATGGAATCGCGCCGAGACCTTCGGTGCCATTGTAGTTACCCTCTTGGGTGGCAGTTAGCAAAGGGTGCAAGACTTTAATTGGCGCCTTGAACATCTCTACAAATTCCATCAGCCCTTGATTGGCTCGGCTCAGGCCGCCCGAGAAGCTGTAGGCATCTGGGTCGTGCTGCGGAAATTCTTCGAGCTTGCGTATATCGACCTTGCCGACCAGAGAGCTAATGTCTTGATTGTTTTCATCGCCGGGTTCGGTTTTACTTACGGCAACTTGATCGAGCACTGAAGGCCAGATTTTAACAACTTTAAATTTACTTATGTCGCCGCCGAATTCGTGCAGGCGTTTGACTGCCCACGGGCTCATAATGCTGCGGATGTAGCGCGGCGCAATGCCGTAGTCTTCCTCAAGAATTGCAGCGTCTTCTTCTGGGTTAAACAAGCCCAGCGGGCTCTCAAATACGGGGCTGTCTTTTAAGCAGTAAATTGGTTCTTTTTCAATTAGGCTTTTTAGTTTTTCAGCCAGCGAGCTTTTGCCGCCACCGACGGGGCCGAGCAGATAGAGAATTTGTTTGGTTTCTTCAAGGCCCTGAGCCGCGTGCTTAAAAAAGCTGACAATTTGCTCGATGGCGTCTTCCATGCCATAAAAATGCTCAAAGCTTTTATAGCGCTTGATCACTTTGTTGGAAAAAATTCGACTTAAGCGCGGATCTTTTGATGTGTCGATCAGCTCGGGCTCACCGATGGCGGTGAGTATGCGTTCAGCTGCACTTGCATAAACGCTTGGATCTTTTTTACATAAATCCAAATATTCCTGCAGGCTTATTTCTTCCTGCTGAGTGTCGGTGTAGCGCTGTTGATAGTGGCTGAATATTGTCATCAAAGCCTCCGGTACGCTTTTGGGGAATCGGCCCAGCGAGCTTGTTCGCTAGCCTCAGTCTAAGAATAGACCCTGAGACGAGTGGCACAGAAAAAAACCTCGGTTAAATATCTGAGCCTGAGCCTAACTAAAAGTTCCTAAGTGCTGTGCTTTTGGTAAGTATACGCAATTAAAAATTGTTTGGATGCTTGAGTAAAGCCCCACAAGAGTAGGCTGGATTCTGGCTTGCTTTAGGTGAGGCTAGCTAAAAATGGCAATCGAGACAAAAACGTTCGCCGTCGTCGAGACGCAAAATGGTTAATTTACTGCCCCAAACGCAGCCGGTGTCGAGACCGATAAAGTCGCTGTGTTGAGTTTGGCCCTCAAGGGCTGCCCAGTGGCCAAACAGCAGGCGTTCGCCCCTGGCCTGGTGATTCTCGAAGCTGAACCACGGCGCAAAACCTTCGGGTGCCTTATTGGGGCCAAACTTACTTTCGAGTTCAAGTTCACCCTGCTCGGAGCAAAAGCGCATGCGGGTGAAATAATTGGTGATCAAGCGAAGCCTGTCCATGCCGGCAAGAGTCTTATCCCACCTTGCAGGTTCGTTGCCGTACATGCTTGCAAACAGCTGTTGACGCTGCTCTGAGCGCAGCACGGCCTCGACTTCGGCGGCGCGCTTCAGGGCTTTTTTTAAGCTCCATTGAGGCGGAATGCCGGCGTGCACCATGGCGTAATTGAGTTTGCGATCACAGTGGATAAGCGGCTGTTGCAACAGCCAGTGGCAGAGCATGTCGGCGTCGTCGGCGCCGAGCACGTCACCGAAATTATCTTTGCGGCCTATGGTGCGCTGGCCCGACCAGCAGGCCAGCATGTGCAGGTCGTGGTTGCCGAGTACAAGTTTGCAGCGCGGGCCGAGCGAATGCAAAAAGCGCAGGGTGCCGATGTTGTCGGGGCCGCGGTTAACTAAATCGCCAACACACCACAGTACATCTTCACTGCTGAAATGAATTTGCTCAAGTAAGTCGAGCAGGGGGCTAAGACAGCCCTGAATGTCTCCAACAGCGTAGGTAGCGATGCCAATATCCTGTGTCTTGCGGGTGGGAAAACAAAGGGCGCAAGTTTAGAGCCTGTCGGCTTGAAAAAAAAGTGCGCCGCTGTAGTCGCGCTGGGGCAGGGCTCTGGGCTGACCTAGGCACCCCGGGCGGAGTAGGTGTTTAGCTCTGGCTGAGATTTAGTGTAGAGCCTGGGGGCTAACCAGCGCAAAAGCGGGAATGGCCGCCTCGAATTCACCGCCGCTTTCGTTGCGCATCAGATAGCTGCCCTCCATCATGCCGCTCTCGGTTTCGAGCACGACGCCGCTGGTATAGCGGTAGCTTTCACCCGGCTTTAAGGTTGGCTGCTGGCCGACAACACCGAGGCCTTCGACTTCTTGTACTTCTTCATTGGAGTCGGTGATCTTCCAGTGGCGGCTGATCAATTGGGCACTCTCATCGCTTAGGTTTTCGATGTGTATCTCGTACGCGTAAACAAAGCGGCTGTCCGCCGGTTTGCTCTCGTCTTCGAGGTAGTGCGTTTTGACGTTGACGGTAATAGCCTGACTCATAAGGATTGTTTTAGTGCGGTTATCTGGTTGCTTAGCGCGACAAAATCGGCGACATCGAGCGCTTCAGCGCGCTTGCCGAGATCGACACACAGTTGCGCCTCTGGCAGCGTATCAAGCAAAGACTTAAGGGCATTTCGCAAGGTCTTGCGACGCTGGGAGAAGGCGAGTTTCACGACAGTTTCCAAGTCTTCGTGACTGTGTGCAACATGAGGCAGTTCGTTATGAGGTACAAGTCGCACTATCGCCGACATTACTTTGGGCGCGGGGCGGAAGCATTCGGGTGGTACATCAAACAGGTCTTCGATATCACACCAGTACTGCGCCATCACCGAAAGGCGGCCGAAGTTTTTATCACCGGGTTTTGCCGCCAGGCGCAAGACAACTTCTTTTTGCAGCATAAAGTGCATGTCTTTGATACTTTGGCGCTGCTCAAGCAGGTGGAAAATCAGCGGGGTTGAAATATTGTAGGGCAGGTTGCCGACCACACGCAGCGGCGCTTTGCCATCGGCAAGTGCGCTGAAATCGAATTTAAGCGCGTCGGCCTCGTTGATTTTGAAGCCCGGGTAGCGGTCAAACTTCACCCGCAGAATAGGAATCAGGTCGCGGTCGAGCTCGACAACATTTAGCTCGGGGCAGGCTTCAAGTAAAGACGCGGTGATGGCGCCTTGCCCCGGCCCGATTTCGACAATGTTGTCTTGGGTTTGGGGGCCGATGGCGCGCACAATGTGTCGAATGACGCCGTGATCGACAAGAAAGTTTTGTCCAAAGCGCTTGCGCGCCTGATGTTGCAATGGGTTTTTATTGGCCATGCTTAGGCGTTCCTGGAGTTTTGGGCGAGCTGCCAGGCCTGGTCTAAGGCCACTTCAATGCTGCCCGGGTCGGCGCGGCCGGTGCCGGCGAGATCGAGCGCGGTGCCGTGATCAACGGAGCTGCGGATATAGGGCAGGCCCAAAGTCAGGTTGACCGCGCGACCAAAACCGAGATATTTAAGTACTGGCAGCCCCTGGTCGTGGTACATCGCCAGCACCGCGTCGGCCTGTTCGAGGTAGCGCGGGGTAAATAAGGTATCCGCCGGCAGTGGCCCCTCTAGCTGCATGCCCTCAGCGCGAAGTTTATTGAGTACAGGTTCGATAACGTCGATCTCTTCGCTGCCGAGATGGCCGCCTTCCCCAGCGTGAGGGTTGAGCCCGGCAACTAAAACCTTGGGTTTCGACAGGGCAAATTTGTTCTGCAATTCGCTGTAGAGTATGCGGCAGGTCTGTTCGAGCTGCTCTTGGCTTAAGGCTTCGCTAACGTCTTTTAGCGGCAAGTGAGTGGTTGCCAGCGCAACGCGCAGGCCGGGGCAGGCCAGCATCATCACCACTTTGGCGGTATTGCTGTGCTCGGCAAAAAATTCAGTGTGGCCACTGAAAGCGTGGCCGGCGTTGTTGATAACACTTTTTTGCACCGGGCCGGTAACAATGGCGGCCACCTCAGCACTAAGCGCCAGGCGATTGGCCTCGCTGAGGCTTTGCAGCACATAGTCGGCGTTGGCGCTGTCTAGTTTGCCGGCTTCGACCGGAGCCGCCAGGGGTATAGGGCTATATACAAGCTCTCCAGCTTCGCTGGGGCGGGCCTGTTCGGTAAAATCAACTTGGCGCAGGCGCAGCGGGAGCTTTAACTGCGCTGCGCGCTGTTGCAGCAGCTCGGCGTCGGCAAGGGCGACAAGCTCGTAGGGGCGAGCTTGTTGTGCAGCCATGACGGCGAGCTCTGGGCCGATGCCGGCCGGCTCTCCGGGAGTTAAGGCCAGGCGCAGGCAGGCCATTAAATTTTCAACTCAATAAATGCTTCGTCGCGAATTTCCTGCAGCCATACCTGGATTTCATCTTCCATGCGGCGGCTAATCAGCAGGTTGCGGGCTTTGTTGCGAATGACCTCGTCGCTCAAATCTTCGTCGCGTCTATCGGTGACTTCGAGTATGTGCCAGCCAAATTGGGTTTTAAAGGGCTCGCTGATCACGCCGATTTTGCTGTTTTCAATGGTCTTTTCAAACTCCGGTACAAAGATGCCCGGGCTCGACCAGCCCATATCACCGCCGGTGGCTTTGGAGCCTATATCGTCACTGTACTGTTTGGCGAGCACACTGAAGCTCTTGCCGTCTTCGACAATCTGCTTGCGAATGTCGAGCAGCTTTTTGCGCGCGCCGTCATCGTCGAGAATTTCATTGGTTTTGATCAGGATGTGGCGCACCTTCGCCTGGGTAACCACCTGCTTGGTCTCGCCTTTTTTATCGAGCAACTTGATGATGTGAAAACCCGCTTGAGAGCGCACGGGTTCAGCTACTTGACCGAGCTCCAGAGTCGGCGCGACATCGGCAAACAGGGTCGGCAGCTCTGAGCTCTTGCGAAGCCCCAGGTCGCCGCCTTTAAGCGCCGCAGGGCCCCGGCTTTCGGCGATGGCAATTTCGGCGAAGTTGGCACCGTTTTGCAGGCGCTGATAGATGTCCTCGGCGTGTTTTTGTGCTTTGGCGACGGCACTGGTGCCGCTGCCTTCAATGGGGATAAGAATATGCTGCAGGTGATAAGACGGCGCGATCCAGAATTGCGCGTCGGCCGAGTTTAAAAAATTGTCGATGTCTTGATCGCTGATCTTGATGCGCTGGCGCACAAGCCCCTGGCTGATGGTTTGCAGCTTCAACTGGCGGCGCATATTGTCTTTAAACGCATCGAGGGTCAGGCCTTCCTGAGCCAGCGCTTGGGAGAGCTGAGCTTCGTTCAGGCCCTGCCTGCTCATCAGGTCGCGAATCGAGGCGATAACCTCTTCGTCGGAGATTTCAACACCGTAGCGCTTGGCGATATTTAGCTGCAGGGTCTCGTCGACAAGCTGGTTGAGTACCTGTTCGCGCAGGATACTTATGCTCGGCAGGGTAATGCCGGCGGCGCGGGTGCGGTTGACAACTTCGCTCATGCGTTCATCGAGTTCGCTTTGGCTGACGGTGCTGTCGTCGACAACAGCAACAATGCGATCGAGCATTTGGATCTCGGCCTGGCCGGGCAGGCTGACGGCGGCTGCGAGGGCCAAACTGGCACTGAGCACGGCGGGTTTAAGTAGCGAGGTTATCGATTTCATTAGCTGTTCTTATGTTCGGGGGGCTCAGTGCCCGCTTAATTGTTGTTCGCGTCTATCGTAGCCGGGAATGGCGTCTTTGAGCAGTGAGTAAATGCGCTCGCCGGAGCTGCCTAAGCCCTTGAGCTCAATTTCCAGATAGAGCCCTCTGTCGTACTGGTCGGATAGTTTGTTTTCGCTGTCATTGATATTACTGTCCAGCCAGCGCCGCGCCAAGAAGCGCACGCGGTAGCAGCAATCGTTGTATTCGATACCGCCGAAGGTCTCGAGTTCCCGCTGGCCTTCGAAATCGTAGTTACTGCGTGCGAGCAGGTGCCACTGGCGTGAGATCGGCGTGACAAAACCCAGGTCAACCTGATCAAGGCGGCGGCTGCCGGTGGTTTCCGGGTCTTCGCGCACGTAGCTGTAGCTGAGGTTCAGCAGGCTCAGGTAGTCGCTGCTGGTGTAGTTGTAGCCGGCGGAAAAGCGACTCATCTGCTCGGCGGCATCGTCGTAGATGAGATTGCCAAACAAGCCCGAGCCCTGGCGCGTCTGAGCATTGAATTCAAAGGCGATTTCCGAGGAGTTTGTCTCGGCACTGATTTCTTCTTCGAGGCCAATGCGCCGGTCTTTAAAGTGGTTGATCTGACCAAAGCTTACGGCAAAGTATTCATGGCCGTCCTTGTGGCTCTGCCAGCGGTTGGTCAGGCCGACGGTGATGCGGTTGGCGTCGTCGAGGCGGTCGGCGCCACTGAAACGGGTATCGCGATAGAGCTGACCGTAGCTGAAGGTTCGGGTCGACGAGTCGAAGTTGACGTCTTGGCCGCCGGCGGTGGCGTCGTACAGTTCGCGGTGATCTTCGTATTCGCGAAACAGATAGTAGATGCGCGGCTCCAGCGTTTGCAGGTAGTTGCCGCCGGGGTGCTCGAGTACCAGCGAAGCGTCGAGGCTAGCCTGCGCGGCGCCGAGGGCGATGTTCTTGTGCTTGAGTGGGTCGAGCTCGTTGTTGTCGAGGTTGTAATACAGGTGCTTGTAGCCGAGCTCGGGTTTGATATAACCGGCGGCATTGGCAAAGCGATGGCCCAGGCGGTAGTCGGTGTAGGCGCGTCGACCGGTGATAATGGTCGAGCCGTCGAGGCGTTTTAAGTCGTCGTGGGCAAAGTGGGTAAACTGGTTGTCGAGGCTCAGCTGGCTGCCGCCGAGGCGATAGTTGCCGTTAGCTAAAAGCTCCGGCAGCTTGCGATACGGTGAGTCGACGTCCAACAGCAGGGTTTGGTAGTCCTGCAGCATAAAACGCAAATCCCAGTTGTTCAGCTGGGTGCCGCCGAGCAGCTTTTGATCCAGGTAGGTGGTATTGGCCACTTCAAATGAAGAGGTGCCGAGATCGCGAAAATAGTCTTCATCTGAGACCTGGTTGTAGTCGACCTGGCTATACCAGCCGGCGCCGCGGCCGCCGTTTTGGCGAAATTGCAGCAGCCAGCGATCTTCGCCCGTGTGTTCGTTGTCGGAACCGTCGGGGCTTTTGTTGCCGCCGTCGTTGGGCAGAAACGCGCCGCTGACGAGGTTTTCAAAGTTGGTGCTCAGCTGGCGCAGTTCAGCTTCAAGCATAAAGCCGCGCTGGCTGATATAGCGCGGGGTCAGGGTTGCATCGTAGTTCGGGGCGAGATTCAGGTAGTACGGCACACTGATATCTACACCGTCGTCGGTGCTGACGCTGACACTCGGGAACAGAAAACCCGAGCGGCGCTGGTCGCCGACCGGGAACGTCATATACGGCAGATAAAAAACGGGGATGTCGGCGAGCTTCAGGCGCACGTGTTTGCCGTAACCTTGACCGCTCTGTTCGTCGATACCGAGCTCTCCGCCTTCAAGCAACCAGGCATCGGAATCGGGGCCGCAGCTGGTAATACTGCCGTTTTTTAATACGATCTGGCCGAGCCCCTGCTGCACGATGCTCTCGGCTTTGCCGCGCATGTGCTGGGCGTGAAGCACAACATCGGCGTGATTAAACTCAGCTCGCTCTTCGACGGTGCTGACCTCGGCGCTGCTGCCGCGCAGCAATAAGCCCGGCTGGCGAATAAGCACGTTGCCTTTAAGTTCGGCGCTGTCGACGCTGCGGTCGTAGTGCATTTGATCGGCTTGGATAGAGCGGGGCCCCTGAGATACGCGCACCTCTCCTTCGAGAGTCGCGTGGCTGCCATCAATTACCTCGGAGCGATCGGCTTCAACCAGCAATGGCAGCTCGGCCATATTGGCGCCGCTGTCGCGGTGATTCGCAAACGGGTCTATGTACATGCCAGAGCAGCCTGCGCCGAGCAGGGCCTGCTGCTCTGGGGCAAGCTGCTCCTTGTTTAGCCAGTCCTGGGCTAAAAGCGCGTTACCGCCGTCGTTGCACTGCCACTGGCCGAACTGCTGGTCGTAGTGGCAGGGGCTGCCCTGAGCGCTGTCCGCATCGGCCCTGTCGCTTTCTGCGGCGGCTACCGAGCTGAGCAATATCGAACAGAAAATTAAGCGGGAATTATACGGGCGCAAAAGTTAAAACGTCGCATTCAAGTGGGCGGATGGCTCTTGGAGCTAAGCGGCTGCATTCTACCTGTGCTGCGCCTGAAATCACAGAGCTGCGCCCGCTTTTCGCAGGCAGCAGCGGACAAGGGCGGCCGAACTCGCTAAAGTAGAGCGCTTCATAGCTGACCAGTAGAGTACGACTTTATGGGCCAAGCCCAAAGTGGCGACTGCGCGCGCCTCAACGCTTTAACTGAATTTGTCCGGGGGCAGGCCCTGCAGCTTGGCCTTGAGTCTGAGCTGCCTTCGCTCAAGGCCTTAAGTGGCGATGCCGGCATGCGGCGCTATTACCGCAGCGCCGGCCTGCCCGGCATAGTTGCCGTTGATGCACCTGTGCAAACTGAAAACAGTGAACTGTTTGTGCGCTTGTGTCGATGGTTTGGCGAGCGCGGCTTGCGTGTGCCAAAACTGCTCGCCGCTGATTTGGAGCAGGGTTTTTTGTTACTTGAAGATCTCGGCGATCGTTTGCTGCAGCACAGCCTTGATAACAACACTGTGGATGGTTATTACGCCGAGGCCATGACGGCGCTGTTGCACTTGCAGAGCGTTGATGCTGCCGAGGCCGATTTTTTGCCGCGCTATGATGCCGCTCTGTTGAGCCGCGAGCTGAATTTATTTGACCAGTGGTTTGTCACCGCACTGTTGCAGTTTGAACTTAGCCAGGCGCAGCAGCAGGCGCTGTCCGGCCTCAACAGTCTCTTGATCGACAGCGCGCTGGCTCAGCCTCAAGTTGTTGTGCACCGCGACTATCACAGCCGCAACTTGATGCTGCTTTGCGACGACAGTCTTGCGTTGATCGATTTTCAGGATGCCGTTTTGGGGCCGCTTAACTACGACGTGGTCAGCTTGTTAAAAGACTGTTACGTCTCGTGGCCGCGGGCCAAACTTGAAACTTGGGCGCTTAGCTACGCGAGCCTGGCACATGAAGCCGGGCTGCTGCCGGCTTGTACACCGCAAGCATTTTTGCGCAGTTTGGATTTGATGGGCTTGCAGAGACACTTAAAAGTGCTCGGTATTTTTGCGCGCCTATCGCTTAGAGACAATAAACATCAGTATCTTGCGGATTTACCCCGCGTGCTGAACTATGTTGTCGAGGCGCTCGAACTTTGTGGCGTTGCCCCCTGTCTGATTTCTTTATTTGATAAGGATTTGCGAGCGGCACTCAAACATCGTTTAGGGCAGGCTTCGCTCGACGGCTTTGGGCCTTTACTTAGATAAAAACATTCAAATAAAAGTACTTAAATAAAGGCAGTTGGATGAAAGCAATGATTTTTGCCGCCGGTGAAGGCCGGCGCATGCGCCCGTTAACCCTGACAACTCCGAAACCACTGCTTAAAGCCGGTGGCTGCAGCTTGCTTGAGCAGCAGCTAAAAAAATGCCTGGCGGCCGGCATTGATGAGTTTGTGATTAATGTCAGCTATCTGGGCGAGCAGATTGAGTCGGCGCTGGCTGACATGGCTTTGCCCTGGCGCTCACTTGAGATCTCAGTTGAGCCGCAGCCTCTGGAGACCGGGGGCGGCTTAAATCGGGCCCTGCCTCTGCTCGGGGATGAGCCTTTTGTACTGCTCAATGCCGATGTCTGGACAGATTATCCGCTTGCCAACTTAAGCGCCTTTGCTTTGCCTGAAGCCAGCTTGGCCCACTTAATTTTGGTGCCGAACCCAGGCTTTAAATCCCGCGGTGATTTTTACCTCGATAAGAGCGGCCGAGTAAGTGCGTTGCCTGAACGTTTGCAGGCGGCAGATGGCCCTGGCTGGACTTTCAGTGGCTTGAGCTTGATGCGACCCGAGTTGATTTCGGGCTTCAGTGGCCGGCGCGAGATCTTTCCGCTGCGCGAGGCACTGCTCGAAGCGATGTTAGCGGGCAGGGTCAGCGCAGAAGTTTATCGCGGTACCTGGCACGACATCGGCACGCCCGAGCGCCTTGCCCAACTGCGAACTGAGTTGCAGCGGGGCGAACCTGGTGAATGAAAATAGGCTTGTGAAAGCGTATTGGCCGAGCTCGCGCTGAGGGCCGCGCTGAGGGTTTAGCGCCGGCCTATTTCAACGCCTTTGGCTTTGCGGTTCAAGAAACCTTTGACTCGCCGCGACAGCTGGTTTTCATTGGCAAAAATTTCGTAGTCCGGCTCGCGCAACTTTAATTGTTCGTAGGCGTCGAAGCGCTGCTCGCGCGCGGCATTTTTTCTGGCTGCGGCTTCTCGCCGGTCGAGCTCGTGCAAATCAAAATAAACATCCAAAAGCGGCAAACTCAAGCTGTCAAAACGCCTGAACTCGGGCGCTAACGGCCCGCCATTGTGAGCCTGGGCCTGAACCAGCACCAGCGCCCGCACAGCTCGATCGGGCTGGTCTCGGTTATCGCGGACAAAGTCGAGCACGCGTTTTGCGGAGTTGCCATAGCCTATTAGAACTATATTGAACTGGCCCTGCTCGTGCAGGTAATCAAAAGCGCTGTCGATACGCAGCATCGACGTGTCGCTTAGCGTTTGGCTGTTTAGCTCGCTGCTTTCTATGTTGTTTTTTCTTGCCGCTGGAGCCTCAGTAGTGTTTGTTGTGTCGGCACTGTTTTCCTGCGTATTGTCGCTGCCTTGGGGGCTGGTGTTGGCAGTTTGTTTGGCCGCTTTGGGCTCTGCGGCTGTGGGTCTTGCAGGTACTTTGGGGGAGGGCATCAAGGCCGTTTCGATGGCTAAAGTGCTCCAGCCGCTGAGGCTGAGATCCTGGCGCAGCACATCGATGCTGTGTGGCCAGTTCGGGGTCTGGCCATCTGCGGGTACGATCAGCACGGCGCCAAAGGCCTTGCCTTTGCGTTCCTGGCGCCACAGCGCGCTGAAAGCTTTGCCGTCGGCTTTGAGCCGCACAAGCTCTTCAGTTCGGTAGCTGGCTTGCAGCTGTTTGATCAGCGTTTGATGTGGGTTTTTATTTGCGCGACTTATCGAACTGGGCCCGGCATTTGTCGTCTGCGGCTTATCTTTGCTGCTTTGCTCGCTAGCCTGCTCGCCGCTTTTCTCGTTATTTTTATTACTGCCATCACTACTTTCTTTCGTTTCGCTTGGCGGCTCTGCTGGGCTTTGCTGTTTGGCCTCGCCTGTTTGGGCCTGGGCATTGCCAGCTTGGGCCAGGCTGTTTGGCGCCATCGTCGCCAGTGTGCTGCTTGCCAATACAGTTATTGCCAAAAGTAGCACCCGGGGCAAAGCGCACAGGCGGGCAGCTTTGGGCTGGCTGAGCTTAAGCCTGTGTTGCGCCGGCTTAAGCTGTATTGTGTTTGTGCGTGTTGCGCTTTGCGATGCGACACGTTTATTGGGCCTTACTGCTCTATGCATGTTCGGTGTTTGCTTGACGTGAATGTGCTGTTGCCTAAACAAATTCTAGTCAAAAGCCGTGGCACTGCTCTTGGCATAGATTTTCTAAGTGCTTACACAGTACAATTTCGCCTTTATTTTTCGTGGTTTTATTTTGATGTCTTATTTGATTGCTCCTTCGATACTAGCCGCTGACCTTGCCCGCCTCGGTCAGGAGTGCGACGAGGTGCTCGCAGCGGGCGCCGATATGATTCACTTTGATGTGATGGACAATCACTACGTGCCGAATCTCACGTTTGGCCCCATGGTTTGTGAGGCCCTGCGCAAACACGGCATCAGTGCGCCAATTGATGTGCACTTAATGGTCGAGCCAGTCGATGCGTTAATCGGTCAATTTGCCGACGCCGGTGCCAACTATATTAGTTTTCACCCCGAGGCCTCCCGCCACGTCGACAGGTCGCTGAAGCTGATTGAAGCAAAAGGTTGTAAAAAAGCCCTGGTGTTAAACCCGGCCACATCGCTGTCTCTGGTGGAGCCGGTGTTGGATCAACTCGATATGCTGCTGTTTATGTCCGTCAACCCGGGCTTTGGTGGGCAGAAGTTTTTACCGTATGTGCTCGATAAAATTCGCGCGGCGCGGGCCTTGATAAGCCAGCGCGGCCTCGATTGTCGCATTGAAGTTGACGGCGGTGTTGGTTTGGCAAACATTGCCGAAGTCGCTGCCGCAGGTGCCGATACCTTTGTTGCGGGTTCTGCTATTTTTGGCGCGGATAACTATGCCGAGCGCATCGGGCAGTTGCGTCAAGAGTTGGAGAGCGTTGAGCGTGCTTAAGCGTCACTACAGTCCGGGTTTTCGTTTTGTTGAGCGTTGGCGCAGTTTGTAACTGCGCTTATTTATTAAATTGCTTACAACGCAAAACTTTTGTGAATCTTTAGTGAAATAAAATTTGTCATGAACAAAGAACAGTTTCAAAGCCTTGCAGAGCAGGGTTACAACCGTATTCCGGTATTGCGCACAATTTTGGCCGATACCGAAACTCCGCTGTCGGCCTACTTAAAACTTGCAGCAGGCCCTTACAGTTATTTATTTGAGTCGGTACAAGGCGGTGAAAAATGGGGCCGCTATTCAATTATTGGGCTGCCAGCTTCTGAGCGCGTTGAAATTACCAGTGACAACATTGTTGTTAAACGCCAGGGGCAGGCTGATGAATTAATAGAGGCCAGCGACCCCCTCAGTTTTGTTTCGGCTTATCAGCAGCGCTTTAAAGTACCGGAAAAAGCCCCGGGGCTCGATGGCTTGCCGAATTTTTATGGTGGCCTTGTCGGTTATTTTGCCTACGACGCTGTGCGTTTTATTGAGTCTCGCTTAGCGGGTGGTGCCGCTCAGGACGAGTTAAATGTGCCCGATATTTTGTTGATGGTCAGTGACGAAGTGCTGGTGTTTGACAATCTGCAGGGCAAAATTCACCTGGTTGTCAATGTCGACCCCAGTGCCGACAACGCCTTTGCTGGCGCCCTTGCACGCATAGAGACGCTGCGCGATAAACTCGAGAGCTCTGTTGCTGAAGCCGACCGTTTGGCGGCCGGTGTCGACAGTGCCAAGACGTTAAGTGAAACGCAGTTTGAGTCGAGCTTTGGCCGCGCTAACTTTATGCAGTCGGTCGATAAAATTAAAGACTACATTCTCGCCGGCGACACCATGCAGGTTGTGCTTTCACAGCGTATGAGCGGCGAGTTTACTGCCAAGCCAATTAACCTCTATCGCGCCCTGCGCAGTTTGAATCCGTCGCCCTATATGTATTTTATGGATCTTGGCGACTACCAGATTGTCGGCTCCAGCCCGGAGATCCTCGCGCGCCTCGAAAACGGTGAAGTTACAGTGCGGCCGATTGCCGGCACGCGCCGCAGGGGTTATACCGAAGAGGAAGATCTGGCCCTGGAAAAAGAACTGATCAACGACCCCAAAGAAATTGCCGAGCACTTAATGCTGATTGATCTCGGTCGCAACGATGTCGGCCGGGTTGCTGAAGTCGGTTCGGTGAAGCTGACGGAAAAAATGATGGTTGAGCGTTTCAGTCACGTCTTGCACATTACTTCCAATGTTATCGGTCAGATAAAACCCGAGCTCGATGCAATGGATGTGCTGAAAGCCTCTTTGCCGGCGGGCACCCTTTCCGGGGCCCCAAAAATTCGCGCGATGGAAATTATCGACGAGCTTGAACCGGTTAAGCGCGGTATCTACGGCGGCGCTGTTGGTTATTTAAGCTGGCACGGCAACCTCGATATGGCAATTGCGATCCGCACGGCGGTCATTAAAGACGGCAGGGCGCATGTACAAGCCGGTGCCGGTGTGGTGGCAGATTCTGTACCCGAACTCGAATGGAAAGAAACCATGAACAAGGCGCGCGCGCTTTTTGGTGCGATAGATTGGGTCAATAAAAGCTAATCTATTGTTTGCTGAACGCACATTAAAAATGAAAAGCCCGGCTTAATTAAGCCGGGCTTTTTTGTGTCGCGAATATTTTGTCAGTTACGCTTTATTAGCGGCCGCCGTGTCTAACTGCTGCTCAGCGGGATGTTGTATTTTTTTATCAGATCGTAAAGTGTCGGGCGAGTGACACCGAGCAGTTTTGCCGCGGAGCTAATGTTGTAGTCGGTCATCGTTAGAGCGCTGAGGATTGCTGCGCGCTCAGCTTTGTAACGCACCTCTCTTAAATTCAGGTTTAATTCCTGTTCTTGAACCATGCCTAAGTCTTCGGCACCGACTAACTTGTCATCGGCCATTACCACGCCGCGATTGACTCGGTTTTCCATCTCGCGAATATTGCCGGGCCAGTCGTAGCTTTCGATAATTTCGGTGGCCTCGGGGCTAAAGCCCGTTACGCTGCTGTGGTTTTTCTGCGCTGCTTTTTTTAGAAAGTGGCGGGCAAGTAAAAGTTTATCCCCGCGCCGCTCGCGCAGCGGTGGGATATGAATATCCATCTCGCAGATGCGGTAGTAGAGGTCTTCGCGAAAGCTGCCGTCGCGCACCATAGCTTGTAAGTCTTTATTGGTTGCGCAGATCACCCGCACATCGACTGGTATTTCTTCGCGCCCACCGAGGCGCTCGATATGGCGCTCCTGTAAAAAACGCAGCAACTTTGCCTGTAGCGGCAGTGGCATATCGCCGATCTCGTCGAGAAACAAGGTGCCGTGATTGGCCATTTCGACCTTGCCGAGCGTGCGTTTGTTGGCGCCGGTAAACGCGCCTTTTTCGTAGCCAAACAGCTCGCTTTCCATCAGGTTCTCAGGCACAGCAGCGCAGTTGATGGCCACCATACGGCTGTCTTTTCTCGGGCTGCAGTTGTGCAGCGCGCGCGCGAGCACTTCTTTGCCCGTGCCGCTTTCGCCGGTTAACGTGACCGTGACACTGGCCGGTGCCAGCTTTTCTATCATGCGGCAAATCTTAACCATCTGCGCGTCGCAGGCGATAACACCGTCGAGCGGGCTCTGCACCTGTTCTTGCAACAGGCGATTTTGTTTTTCGAGTTGGTGGATATGAAAAGCGCGCTCGAGGATAAGGTCGAGGGTATCTGGATTGACGGGTTTTTGATAAAAGTCGTAGGCGCCCATGGCAACGGCGCGCACGGCATTTTCATAATCGGCATTGCCAGTCATTACAATGATTTTGGTTGCCGGTGCCAGAGAATTAATTTCCTGAATGCATTTAAAGCCTTCTTCGACACCCTCGTCGTCAGGCGGCAGGCCAAGGTCTTGCAGTACGATAGCCGGCTCGTGCAGGCGAATGGCGTTGATGGCCTCTTCGCGGTTGCTGGCCATAATGACTTCGAACTGGTCAAAGTGCCAGCGCAACTGGCTTTGCAGGCCGGTATCGTCTTCGACAATAAGGAGTTTGTTTAGATTGTTTTTTGCCATGGTAATGTCTGTTATTTAAGCTTGCGTCACTCACGCTAGGGGAATGCTCAAAGTGAAACGGCTGCCCTGGCCGGGGCTGCTTTCCACGTCGATGCGTCCGCCCAGCGATTCTATATATTCCTTGGCTTGAAAGACACCAACACCCATGCCCTGGCCGGCTTTAGTGCTCTCAAATGGCTGGAACAGTTTACTGCGGATAAACTCTTGGCTCATGCCTTCGCCGTTGTCGTCGATAATAACTTTTACTTCGTTGTCGTCTTGTTCGCAAAACAGATCGATAAAGCCTGAGTTGGGTGTCGCGTCCTGAGCGTTGTGAATAAGGTGGGTAAAAACCATCACTAAGGCATCGACGTCGGCTTTGATCATCAGCTCATCGCTGACCTGGCCAAGGCTCGGTACTGGCTGGCTTTTGTAACATCGGCGCACAGCTTCGTGCAGAATATCTTTAAGCTGCACGGCCTTGCTGTCTTCCAGTTCATTTTGTTTGAGCTTTTGCAGCAGGCTATTCATGCGTTCAACAGAATTTTTGATGGTGTTGATGGCGTCTTCGACAAAGGCTGGGTTGTCTTTGTGTTTTTCGGCGTTTTTTACGACCAAGCTCTGCTGGGCAATCAGGTTTTTTAAATCGTGCATGACAAACGCGCTGAGCTTGTTAAAGGCTTCAAACTGGCGCGCCCGGGCGAGCATTTCGCTCTGTTCGTGGCGGGCCAAATAATTCGCCAGCTGGCGGCTGACGGTTTTAGCCAGGTCGAGATCTTCCCAGTTTGGGCGGTCGCGACTGCGGGGGTGGCTGAGTACAACAAAACCGGTGATTTCATCGTCGACCAAGAGCGGAAAGGCCAGCCACAAACTCGAGATCGAGCGCAGCCATTCGGGCAGCATTTCATTGTGGCGGATGGTCTCTGGGTCGATTGCGCCGGGGGCAAAAATCCAGCCTCGGTGCAGGGTTTGGCTAAATTCACTAGCGAGCGCTTCGTCGCGGCACCAGCTGCGCTTAAATGCGCCAACGTGATCGCTGGCGATAAAAAAGTGTTCACGCTTGATCCACAGGGCGGCACCATCACAGCGAAATAAATCGGCAGCCGCGGAAATCGCGCGTTCACCGCTGCGGTTGTGTTCGGTAGGCAATGACAGCAAGCGGATTAGTTTCAGCCACTCGTTGCGGTAGTCATATTTGTAGTTAAACAGATGCTTGTTGATAAATACGTTGAGTTTCTGCCTGAGCTTGTCACTGCTAAAGAGCAGCGCCAAGGAGATAATCATGGCTGAACAAACGCTGGCAAAAATCACCGTGCCCCAACTACTGTTGGAAAACTTAACGTAGTAGCCTCCAGCGGCTAACAGCAGTAAAAGAAAACCACTGATGCTTAACGATGTGGTGTAAAAGACGGCGGGTTGGGAAAATCGGATATCGGCCAGCGAGCTGCCGCTGTCTTTAAACGCGAGTAAACCAATAATCATAAACAGCACAGCGACAGAGCTGATCGCTGCGCGGACTTGCCACAGGCTCTGGTTGAGCTCGAGATTAATTAAATTGTGCGCATACAAAAATGCGTTAAAAATAAAGATTAAACCGAGGCCGAGGCACAGCAGCCTTAGCAGGCGATCGTGAGTTAAGTTGCGATACAGCTGTTCGAGCAATAAAAAACAAAAAACGGAATAGGCGATGCTGCTCCACTGCAGCAGTGCAAACATATTTTTCGCTGCATTTAGGTTCAGAAACTGAAAAAGCGCGAGCAATGGCACGCACACAGCCAGGGCGACGGCGCCAAGTTTGAGTGCCTTGGGCTGACTATCGGGGCACAGGCGGTTGGCACTGAAACTCAGAGCCAGTAACCAGCAGGCAAATTGGCTCGCCTCGGATAGCCACAACAGGCCCAGTTGTCGGCTGTGTTTGAGCTCGTCTGGCGCAAGTGCAAAAGGCTCGAGCAGGGCTACACAAAAAAACAGCAGTGCCTGAGCGAGTGCGGCGATGACAAAAAATATACTGAGGCCGAGCTGCTTGAGCCTCAGACTCAGGCTGATGGCGAGAATTAAACTTAAGATCGCCGCGACAGAATAGCTGATCAGGCCGACGGTTAACGGGTGATGGCTGGACACGTGTGTGCGCTCCTCAAGCTTGCTGGCCGAGCGAGCTTATTTGCTCTAACAGGCGTTGCATTAAGCGTTCAAATGTCGGTGTATCACTGATGATGCGCGCTTTTTTAAACTGCATGTCGTAGGCAAACTGACGCCGGCTCTTGAGCAGGCATTTAAAGCCAAAACGGTTGCTAAATACGTAGTTATCGGCATCAATTTTGGCAATCAGCTTGCAGCGCAATGTGCGCGCTCGTTCGTTGTCGTCGTAGTCGAGCCAGGTGTTCACAGCCATGTTTTTGGCTTTTAGGAAAAACTGGCTGCTGAGTTCTTCGTAGCGGTGCTGCTGGCGTTCAACTGCGCTCATTTCATTCCAGCGCTTTTGCGTCGGATCGCTCTTGCCAAGTTTGGTTTTTTGTTCGGCGTTTAAACTTTGCCTAGCCTGAGTTTCCAGCGCGCTTGGGCTCAGGCAGCGCTCGAGTTGCTGCAGCGACTCCGCGCGCGCTTGGGCATTGTCGATCACCAGGGCTAAACCGGTGTCGATGCGCTTGAGCACAATTGGCAGCAGGCGCTGCACCCGCTGTTGAGATTTGCTGTCGCTGTGAGCTTGACAGAGCCAGCAAAGGTCGGCGATCACTTGTTCGTACTCTATCCACTCGTGGCAGTCTTTGCCCGTGCGCACATAGGTGATAATTAACACTTGCAGCCAGGTGTTGCTGAGAAAATCGAGCAGCTTTTCGGGTAGCTCAAGGGTTTTTATTTTTTCGTAGATGGCATCCTGAGCAAAACTTTTTGCCGCGGCCAATTTGGCTTTGCCGGTTTCGCTTTGTTTGGTGCGCTGCTCAACGGTGGAGCTCTTTTCCCGCTCGGCGCTAAGCGCCGCTCGAATTTCGTTGTTGGCGTCGATAAACACGCTTTGGTCGAGTTGAAACTGGCGGTTGATGTGTTGCACAGCTTTAGTCATCAGCTGGCAAAGTGGGTCGCGCTCTAGGTTCTTTGACTCGTCGAAACTTGCGCCGGCTTCGGTAATGGTATTGATCAGCTGCCGCGCGGGGTGTTGGTCGTCACTGAGAAAACGCTTGTCGTGCAGGGCTACTTTTAGCACCGGTATCTGCAGGCGGCAGATCAGCGATTGAACAATAAGTGGCAGCTCTTCGTCTTCGAGTATTTTGTCGAAAAACAGGGCAATTAAATTAATGATGTCTTCATCAAGCTGGGCCAGGGCCTGCGGTTTTTGAGGGTCTTTTTGCGCCAAGATTGAACTGACCAACTGCGGTACCACATTCTTGGGGCTGCTGTGGCTAAGTTGCTGATCGACGTTGAGCTGATGGGCGGCGAGGGCCTCACTGAGCTCTGGCGCCGGCATGGCTTTGCCGGGGTTGGCGCTAAAAACCTGATAGTTGGCCAGGCTTAAGACACCGGGCAACTGAGTTTGACGCGCGGCGCGGATTGAGGCCATCAAGCCACTTAACGCACTGTATTCGAGGTTAACGCTGCTAAGGGTTTGCTCGTGGAGACCTGTATTAGATGCGGAGCTGGTTGTTTGAGGCTGGTTAAAAGGGCTGTCAAACTTTTGAAAACCCAGGCTGTAGTCTGATGTGGCTTTGCTGTTTTGTTCAAAACTTTCAAACTCACTGGCTTTGACCTGTTCCGCTGAGCGGCGCGAGCTTTCCGCGCTTCTTTGGTTGCGCGGCACTTTGGGCAAGATGCCCGCGTCGATAAAGTGCTGGTTGGCCTCGCTGTAGAGCTGGCCGAGTTGCTGCAAAACCTGCTTTTCAAACAGCTTAAAAAAAATAAGTTGGGGCTGAGTTTTAAGTTGTAGGCGCTTGCGGCAAGCCTGGGCAAAGGCGCGGCTGAGCTGCTGCGGGTCAAAAGCGTTAGTGTGCTGGGCGATCTTTAGCGCGGGCAAACATGCGTTGAGCCTGGCTTCGAGCTCATACAGTTCGGTTTTGTAGTTTAAGCGGCTGCGATCGGCCATGTTTTTCTGCGCCAATTCCAGCTCGAGGTCTTCGGTCTGCACCACTGCAAGTTGCTCTTCGGTATTGGCGCTTTGATAGCTGTCTTGCTTTGGGTTTAGCATCTTGTCGAAGTTCTGCGTTTGCATCGCGCAGAACTCGTCGATAAGCGTTGCGCGCGCGGCGCGAATAGCGCGCATGGTTTCGTCGTAGAGCTTGGCTTCGTTATCGGTACTGGCGCGCAGGCTCAGGTCTTTGAACATCTTGTCGGTGGCGAGCAGAAGTTCGGTCAGGCGCCGCTGCAACAGATCGTTGCTGTCACGTTGAATCTGGTTGAGCAGTTGTTTGTGTTGCGCTGTAATCATAGTCCCGTACGCTTAATCTCCCCACAAGCTTGTTCTGTTCGCAGTGCTATCGGTATAAGTTTTGTTGAAACGGGCTTGAGTGCCCCTGTATCTGAATGGCTTTGCGCGAGCTTGCTGAATCACAACGATACCTTGTAAGTGCCTGGCGGCAAAGTCTTTTGCTGGCGATGGTGACAATGACTTTGAATGCGCCTTGTCTCGCGCGCGCGGCGACCTATAATGTCTGCCTTGCTTATATGGGGGCCTGATCATGCTGCTAATGATCGACAACTACGATTCTTTCACTTACAACGTTGTGCAATATTTGGCTGAGCTAAAAGCTGAGGTCAAAGTCGTGCGCAACGATGAGTTGACGCTGGAGCAGATCGAGGCGCTTGAACCGGAGCGCATCGTGATCAGCCCCGGCCCGTGCACACCAAAGGAGGCGGGTGTATCCGTCGCGGTCATCGAAGCCTTTAAAGGGCGCGTACCGCTACTGGGCATTTGCCTGGGGCACCAGAGCATCGGTCAGGCCTTTGGCGGCGATATTGTTCGAGCCTCACAAGTTATGCACGGTAAACTCTCGTGCATGCACCACGCTAATAAAGGTGTATTTTCAGGTCTGCCCAGCCCGTTTGAAGCAACTCGTTACCACTCCCTGGTCATCGATAAAAATACTTTGCCGGATTGCTTAGAAATCACCGCGTGGACTCAAAACGAGCGCGGCGGCATCGATGAGATTATGGGGGTGCGCCATCGCGACTACGCCATTGAAGGTGTGCAGTTTCACCCCGAGTCTATTTTGAGCGAGCACGGCCACCGTTTATTGCAAAATTTTTTAGAGCTCACCGTTTGAGTTAAACCAGAGGCAGGCACATGGATATAAAAAACGCATTATCAGCTCTGGTGGAGCGCCAGGATCTCAGCCAGGTGCAAATGGCGGAGTTAATGCGCCAGGTGATGACAGGCCAGGCGAGCGATGCACAGATTGCGGCGATGCTTGTTGCGCTGCGCATGAAAGGTGAAACCGTCGACGAGATTAGCGGTGCCGCTCAGGTCATGCGCGAACTGGCGACGCCAGTTGTCATCGACGCTGAAAACCTGGTCGATACCTGTGGCACTGGCGGTGACGGCGCCAATATTTTTAATGTCAGTACGGCTGCTGCGTTTGTTGTTGCCGCTGCCGGTGGTCACGTCGCCAAACACGGCAACCGCTCTGTCAGCAGTTCTAGCGGCAGTGCCGATGTGCTCGAGGCGGCAGGTGTGCGCCTGGATATTAGCCCTGAGCAGGTTGCTCGCGCTGTTGAGAGACTCGGTGTTGGCTTTATGTTTGCGCCGGCTCACCACGGTGCTATGAAGCACGCCATCGGCCCGAGAAAAGAGCTGGGTCTGCGCACAGTGTTTAATATGCTTGGACCGATGACAAACCCCGCGGGGGTGAAGCGCCAGGTGCTCGGAGTGTTTAGCCGGGCGCTTTGCCGGCCACTCGCCGAGGTGCTAAAAAAGCTTGGCTCCGAGCACGTACTGGTTGTGCACGCCGATGATGGGCTTGACGAGTTTTCTATTGTCGGTGACACCCAGGTGGCGGAGCTCAAGGACGGAAAAATCAGCGAGTACTCAATCGCAGCTGAGCAGCTCGGTTTGGCTGGCTACGATTCGCTCGACGGGCTCGAAGTTGAAAGCGCCGAACAGAGCCTGGCTCTGATTAACTCGGTGTTTAACAACGACAAGAGCGCCGTCGCCGAGAAAGCGCAGGCGATTATTGCGCTGAACGCCGGCGCGGCTATTTATGTGGCCGGTGTGGCGAGCAGCCTGGAGCAGGGCGTGGCGATGGCCGAAGACGCTATTCACAGCGGCGGTGCGGCAGAAAAACTTAAGGCCTTGGTGCAGTTTAGCCAGGCGCAGTAGCCGTGAAAAATTACAGAGGCGGCTTTTAGGATACGCTTCGCGGATAGACAACGACAGCTACGGCGCATTGATTGCGACGGGGCTGTCAGCAAATAGCTGGAATTTATTGTGCAAGATACTCCAACCGTGCTGAAAAAAATTATTCAGCGCAAGTACGAAGAAATTGCCGAGCGCAGTAAGCACTGCTCTCTGGCAGATATGAAACTGCGTGCCGATGAGCGCGAGAGCGAGTTTCGCGGGTTTGTCGATGCGATGTTAAACAAGCTTGCTCTCGGTGACAGCGCGGTGATTGCTGAAATTAAAAAAGCATCGCCGAGCAAAGGGGTGATCCGCGAGCATTTTGTGCCGGCCGATTGCGCCCGCAGCTACGCCGAAGCCGGAGCGGCGTGTTTGTCGGTGCTGACGGATGTTGATTTTTTCCAGGGCGCGGACAGTTATTTGCAAGAGGCTCGAGCGGCCTGCCAGCTGCCTGTGATTCGCAAAGATTTTTTGGTCGAGCCTTATCAGCTCTACGAAGCAAAAGCGCTCGGTGCCGATTGTATTTTATTAATCGTGGCCGCGCTTGAGTTCAGCCAGTTGCAGGATCTCAATGCGCTTGCCGCAGAGCTCGGCCTGGATGTACTTGTAGAAGTACACGATGAACACGAGCTTGAGCAGGCTCTGTCGCTGCCAAATAAACTTATTGGTATTAACAATCGCAACTTGCACAGCTTTGAGGTCAGCCTGAATACAACCCTAAACCTGCTTGAGCAAATTCCAGACGAGCGCGTGGTTGTCACCGAGAGTGGCATACTCGAGCCAGAGCATGTTGCGCTGATGCGCCGCAGCGGCGTGAACAGTTTTCTTGTTGGTGAGAGCATGATGAGAGCCAGCGAGCCGGGCGATAAACTCAGAGAGCTGTTTGTGTAACGGTCGTGGCTTTAGGCATTCCCGATTAGTAAAAAACAAAAAAGGCGCTAACTGGCGCCTTTTTTGTTTTTTACTGCGTTGAGTCTGTATCAGCGCAGCCTTGTTATTTGTGTGGCCGCTTATGTGCTGGGCAAGGATGCCGCAAGGCCTTTATGTGAGGCTTATAACTAAGGGCTCTGGCAGCGGCACAGCGCAAACACCGGCGTTAAGCAGAGGGCTAGCGGGTGTTAAATACCACCATGGTTTTACCTTTGACGCTGACCAGGCCCTGGTCTTCGAGTGTTTTAAGTACGCGGCCAACCATTTCCCGCGAGCAGCCAACAATGCGGCCGATTTCCTGGCGGGTAATCTTGATTTGCATGCCGTCTGGGTGGGTCATTGCGTCGGGCTCTTTGCACAGGTCAAGCAAGGTGCGTGCGACACGGCCAGTAACGTCAAGAAAAGCCAGGTCGCCAACTTTACGTGTGGTATTGCGCAGGCGCTTGGCCATTTGTGTGCCCAGGGCAAACAAAAATTCCGGGTGACTGTCGCTCAGTTCCTGAAACTTGGCGTAGCTAATTTCACCGATTTCACATTCCGTTTTTGCCCTGACCCAGGCGCTGCGGCTGTCTTCTTGAGCAAATAAGCCCATTTCGCCGAAGAAGTCGCCGTCATTTAAGTAGGCGACAATCATTTCACGGCCTTCATCGTCTTCGATCAGTACGGTGACTGAGCCTTTGATGATGTAGTACAGCGAGTCGCTTTTATCGCCTGCGTAGATAAGAGTGCTTTTTGCTGGATAGCGGCGACGGTGGCAGTGCGCTAAAAATGTGTCGACGTTATCGATGTGTGGCGTAATTGGTGCAGTGATCAAAACTTGAGCCTCAGGTTTGATTCCGTTTCTAATTATCATAGTGCCTGATTGCAGATTTTGGGCAGCTATGTAGCCGTCCAAATTGCGGCTTCGGGTAAAGCAGGCGCTGATCTTGGCACAAAAGTCTGTTCTTGTGCCAGCGCAGACTTGAATTTTTCGGACTAATGCCTCATATAGGCGGACCAATAGCACAGTTTGAGTAAAAAAATGAAAGCGAAAGTCTCCTGGGCCGGCAAGGCCAAGTTTGTTGCTGAGTCGGGCTCGGGCCATTCTGTAACGATGGACGGCCCACCGGATCACGGTGGGGAAAACCAGGGTCCGCGCCCAATGGAAATGCTGTTGTTGGGTTTGGGCGGCTGTTCGACCTTTGATGTTGTCAGTATTTTGCAAAAGAGTCGCCAGCAGATCGACGACGTGGATGTCGATATTGAGGCCGAGCGAGCCGACGCCGTACCGGCGGTATTTACCAAAATTCACCTGCACTTTAAGGTCAAGGGGCAGAGCTTAAAAGAAGCCTTGGTTAAGCGGGCGGTCGCACTCTCGGCTGAAAAGTATTGCTCGGCCTCGATTATGCTCGAAGCTGCAGGCGTTGAGGTAAGCCACAGCTATGAGATCTTGGAGTCATAGCGAGGCGCCAGCTGTTTAGGTCTTAGACCACTTAAATTCTATAGCTGCTTGAGGTCATGATTTTGCTGATAAACGTCATGGCCTGCTTTATCGGCCGAGGAAAGTTGTAGCCGCCGGCTTCCAGGGCCATATGCTGGTGTTTGGCTTCGTCTTTAAGCATTTGTGTGACGACGGCTCTGGAGCGCAAGTCGTTCTCTGGCAGGCTCTGCAAATGCTCTTCTAAATGAGCGCAGACTCGCTCCTCCGTTGCCGCGACAAAACCTAAGCTGACTTTGTCGCTGATCAAACCCGCGCCGGCGCCTATGCTAAAACTGAGCCCGTACCAAAGCGGATTAAATACGCTGGCGTGGCTGTCGAGCTCTTTTAAGCGCGCTTCACACCAGGCCAGGTGATCTATTTCTTCGTCGGCGGCCTGCTGCATTTCTTCTCTGACCGCCGTTAATTTTGCCGTTAATGCCTGGCCCTGATACAGAGCTTGAGCACACACCTCACCGCTGTGGTTGACACGCATCAGCCCGGCGGCATGCTTTTTCTGTTTGCTATCGAGCTCGGCTTCGGCCACACCGTCGGCCGGAGAGCTGTGCATGGCCGGCTTGGTATTTGGGCTCAGCGAGCGCAGGGCGCGGTCTGCCTCGCAGATAAATTGATCTAACAGGGATAGTTGGCGCATATTCTTCTGTGTTTGAGCGTATTCACCTACACTGTACCGCCGCCTCCAATATTTGGGTAGCGCTTTTCTGGTTCGGAGGTGGGCTAAGTGGAAAAGTTTAACAAGGCATTGGCCGCTGTTTAAGGAAGGACCATGAACAATAGTGACCTGGGTATATTGCTGCGCGGTCGCGCACCGTTGATTGTACTGGAGAGCTTTGACGAGCGCCGTGCCCTTGAATTACTGAGCGCTCACGCCAGGCAGATGAATGTTGCCGCGAGTTACTGGACCCGCACCGACGGCATTGCGCCGTTGGGTTTTGGCCTTGAACTCAGTGAGGCCGAGAACTACGCCGAGCCCGAAGCTGCGCTGCGCCACATGAAGGCTGTAAGTGGCCCGCATTTATTTGTGCTGTGTGACATGCATGCGTTTCTTGACGATGCCTTGATTATTCGCCTACTTAAAGATATCGCGCAGCTTGGCCTCGGCAACGAGCAAAAGGTGCTTTTGCTGAGTCATCGCCTGACTGTACCGCCCGAGCTCACCCGCCTGAGCGCCAAAGCAAAACTTAAGCTTCCGGATGAAAATGAAATTGCGGCCCTGGTTCGGCTCGAAGCGCGGCGCTGGCAAGAAGAGAACGGTGGGCAGCGGGTAAAAACGGATGCGCAAAGTCTTGAGCTGCTGGTACAGAATTTAAAAGGCCTGCCGCACGAGGATGTTAAGCGCCTGGCTTGGGGGGCAATTGCCGACGATGGTGCGATTAGCGAAAGCGACGTGCCGGCGCTTAACAAAGCTAAGTTTGCGCTGATGGATATGGACAGCGTGCTGCACTTTGAGTACCAAACGGCCGGGCTTGCCGATGTGGCGGGTTTTCGAAATATGAAAGCCTGGCTGGAGAAACGCAAGCCGGCCATGTTTGATGACGCACCGGATACACTCAAGGGCCTGTTACTTTTTGGTGTGCAAGGAGGCGGCAAAAGTCTTGCAGCGAAGGCGGTTGCAGGCATGTGGCAGCTGCCACTGCTGCGCTTGGATATGGCGGCCCTGTACAACAAGTATATCGGTGAGACCGAGCGCAACCTGCGCGAAGCGCTCAAGCTTGCCGACAACATGCAGCCCTGCGTTTTGTGGATTGATGAGCTCGAAAAAGGTTTGGCGGAAGATGCTGACAACTCAGTCGGTAAGCGTTTACTTGGCACTTTGCTAACCTGGATGGCCGAGCGCCGCAGCAAGGTTTTTCTGGTTGCCACCAGCAATGACATTAGCCAATTGCCCCCAGAGCTGATGCGCAAGGGGCGTTTTGACGAAGTATTTTTTGTCGATCTGCCCGATGCAGAGGTCCGGGCAGAGATTTTTAAGCTGCATTTACACAAGCGCGCTATAAGTAGTGAGCACTTTGATTTATCCGAGTTAGCGTCGGCCAGTGCCGCCTTTACCGGTGCGGAAATAGAGCAGGCGCTGGTTTCGGCTTGTTATCACGCGCAAGCTGAGGCGATCGAGCTTAATCAAGCACATTTGTGCGAAGCGCTGGCCCAAACACGCCCGCTGAGCGTGCTGCAAGCTGAGAAAATGGCAGCGCTCAGAAGCTGGGCGGCCGATCGTTCGGTGCCGGCGTGAGTGATGCTGTGTGCCGGCATTTGACAGTGGCCCGGTGTTTTTGGGAGGTTTTAGTTTGACGTCGTTTCCGCTTTTGATTCTAACTTCGGCGACTGCTCAATAGGCCCGAGTAAACGAAAGCGGATTTGGTCGTAAAGCCAGTTGTAAATGATTGCGTAGATAAAAAAGAAGCTGACAGCTGCGGCGTCAAATAACAATACGCCCCAAAACCCCAGATCGAGCCAGAGCATAATCACTGGAAACGATAAGATGACCATGCCGAGCTCAAAGGTGGTGGCGTGCCAGGCTCGCAATTTTAAGCCGCGCTTAATGCGCTCGGCGCCGTAGATGCGATCAAAGGCCCAGTTGAAGAAGTAGTTCCAGCTCATTGCTATCAGCGATAATACCAGCGCGAGTGTAGACATTTTTAATGCGCCATCACCGGTAAATACAACCGCAGCCGCAGTAAATAATAACAGCGCGATTGCCTCAAACAGCAGCATGTGAAAAATACGTTCTTTAACGCTCATAATTGGTTTTGTATTTCAAAGGTCTTTTCGGCGATAAGCTTGCCATCGAGTTCAAGGCTTAAATGCCAGGCACCGAGTTTATCGGCAATGGGTGGCCAAATCGTGTCGCCGAGAAAAAAGCTCCAGTTGTTATCCCGCACATAAACAGTACCGCGAAACGCTGCACGAAGCTGCCCATTTTCATCGAGTATACCGGGGTGTTTAATACAGTAGTGAAGCTGTTTTCCTTTGGCTTTTTTGATATTGACGATAAAGCCAAATTCAATATCGATCTCAGCGGGAATATCAGTCGTAAACTTTAGGAGTTTTGGTAAATCTTTAGATTCACTATCCCACTGTGAATAAATTCCGTAACTCACCAGTTTTACTTCAGTCTTACTCTTAGGCATTTGTTTCTGGTATTTGAAATGAGGGAGTTGGGATTGGCTGCTAGGAAGTTGGTGGCACAGCTTGGCTTAGTGCCTCGAGCAGGGAGCGGAAGCTGATAATAAAGGCCCTCGGGACATGCCGTTAATACATCCATGTAGGCTCGACGATGGCATCCATGCCATCAACGGTCCCTCGCACCTTTATTATCAGCTTCCTCAGTGCCACGATCGCAGAGTCAGATTTGCCCCGTTTGGATGTGGCACTTTGTCAGAGAGCGAAGAGTTGAGGGTGTATGAAGGAGTGTCTGCCGCATGGATGCGGCGGTCAAGTCCCCATGGATGGGTTTACGACGTCTCCTGAATGCACTCTCAGCTATTTGCTCCCCTCAGTTATTCGCCTTGCTCACGCGCAATTGCACGATAGGCAATATCGTTGCGTTTGTAGACGTCTTTCCAGTCGATCTTATTGGCAAGATCGTAAGCTGCTTTCTGAGCTTCGGTCACAGAGTTGCCAAGCGCCGTCGCACACAAAACACGGCCGCCGTTGGTGACAACGTTGCCGTCTTTTTCTGAAGTGCCAGCGTGGAAAACTTTCGCGCTGTCAGTATCGATGCCATCGAGACCGTTAATCACATCACCCTTGTTGTAAGAACCCGGGTAACCGCCAGCGGCGAGAACAACACCAACAGCCGGACGCTCGTCCCATTTGGTTTCACACTGGTCGAGCTTGCCATCGAGAGCTGCCTGACAAAGCGCAGGAAGGTCGCTCTGCAAACGCATCATAATGGGCTGGGTTTCAGGGTCACCAAAACGACAGTTATATTCGATAACCTTTGGTGCGCCTTCTTCGTTGATCATCAGACCCGCGTAGAGGAAACCAGTGTAGTCATTGCCCTCGGCTGCCATGCCGCGAATGGTCGGCATAATGACCTCATCCATAATGCGGGCGTAAACTTCGTCAGTAACAACAGGAGCCGGGCTGTAAGCGCCCATGCCACCGGTATTTAAACCCGTGTCGCCGTCGCCAGCGCGTTTGTGATCCTGACTGGTTGCCATAGGCAGAACGTTAACGCCATCGGCGATAACGATAAATGACGCCTCTTCACCGGTCAGAAACTCTTCGATCACTACGCGACAGCCAGCATCGCCAAAGGCGTTGCCACTTAACATGTCTTTAACCGCTTCTTCAGCAGTCTCAAGATCCATCGCAACAATTACGCCTTTACCTGCAGCAAGGCCGTCAGCCTTAACAACAATAGGCGCGCCTTGCTCTTTCAAATAGGCCAGCGCAGGCTCAACTTCGGTAAAGCTCTGGTAGGCAGCGGTAGGAATATTGTGGCGGGCGAGGAAGTCTTTGGTGAAGGCTTTGGAGCCTTCAAGCTGAGAAGCGCCTTTACTTGGGCCGAAGCAAGCCAGGCCCTTTTCTTTAAAGAAGTCGACCACACCGTCAACCAGTGGCGCTTCAGGGCCAACAATAGTCAGCTCAACACCTTCCATCTTGGCAAAATCCGCGAGCTTTTCGAAATCGCCTACGTCGATATCGACGTTCTTAAGTTTGTTGTCGCGCGCGCTACCGGCATTGCCCGGAGCCAAAAATACAGTTTCAACATTGGCGCTCTGAGCTGCTTTCCAGGCCAGAGCATGTTCGCGGCCACCGCCACCAATTACTAAAATTTTCATTTGTCTTTCCTTTTCAGGACCTACTCAGAGTGTGTACTTTGAATAGGTTTTGTTTGTACAGCTTAAGCTTTGGCACTTAGCCGCAATTCAGGGGGAGCTGCGAAGGGCAATCGGCCGCCGGGAGCGGCCGCTTAGCGCACAGGGAGTCTAGAGCGGCGCTGAGTGCCTTCCCCTGAATTGTGGCGGTCTTTAATCTTAGTGACGGAAGTGACGCATGCCAGTAAATACCATCGCCATATCGTGCTCGTCAGCAGCTGCGATAACTTCTTCATCGCGCATAGATCCGCCCGGCTGAATGACAGCTTTAATTCCAACTTTAGCGGCGTTATCGATACCGTCGCGGAACGGGAAGAATGCATCTGAAGCCATAACCGAACCCGGTACTTCAAATCCGGCGTGCTCAGCTTTAATCGCAGCGATACGTGCAGAGTTAACACGGCTCATCTGGCCGGCACCGATACCAACGGTTTGGTTATTCAGTGCGTAAACAATCGCGTTGGACTTAACCATCTTGCCAACTTTCCAGGCAAACAGCAGATCGCGGATTTCGTCTTCAGTCGGCTGGCGCTTGCTGACGATTTTCAGATCGCCGGCAGTGATAATGCCGTTGTCGCGGTCTTGAACCAGCAGGCCACCGGTAACTTTTTTGTAGTCGTAACCGGCAGTCATTGCCGCATCCCACTGACCACACTCAAGCAGGCGAACGTTTTTCTTCGCTTTAACTACTTCAACTGCATCGGCTGCGATCGTTGGCGCGATGATTACTTCAACAAATTGTTTTTCAACAATTGCAGACGCCGTTGCTGCATCAAGCTCGCGGTTAAACGCGATAATGCCGCCGAAGGCAGATTCTGGGTCGGTGGCAAAGGCTTGTTCGTAAGCGGCGAGAATGCTGTCGTTAACAGCAACGCCACAAGGATTCGCGTGCTTGACGATAACACAGGCCGGCTCGTCAAATTGCTTAACGGTTTCGAGGGCCGCGTCAGTATCGGCCACGTTGTTAAAGCTCAGTTCTTTACCTTGCAACTGTTTGGCCGTGCTGATGCTGGCGCCTTCGAAGTTCTTGTCGACATAAAACGCAGCGTTCTGGTGAGGGTTTTCACCGTAGCGCATGCTTTGAGTCAACTGGAACTGGCTGTTAAAGGTGCGAGGGAATTCGGCTTCTAAATCTTCAGTGTTGAGGACCTTAGCGCCGAGGTAGTTGGCAATCATGCCGTCGTAGCCGGCGGTGTGCTCAAAAGCCTGTACACTCAGATCAAAACGAGTTGCGCGGCTCAGCTGGCCGTCGTTGCTGTTCATTTCTGCTAGCACCGCTTCGTAGCTCGAGGCGTTTACAACTATCGCAACGTCGTTAAAGTTTTTCGCAGCGGAGCGAACCATGGTCGGGCCGCCGATATCGATATTTTCAATCGCATCTGGCAGGGTGCAGCCTTCTTTGGCAACGGTTTGTGCAAAGGGGTAGAGGTTAACCACGACCATGTCGATTTGATCAATGCCGTGCTCGGCCATAATGGCATCGTCCTGACCGCGACGGCCGAGGATGCCACCGTGGACTTTAGGGTGCAAAGTTTTTACGCGGCCGTCCATCATTTCCGGGAAACCGGTGTAGTCACTGACTTCGGTGACGGCAATATTATTTTCTTGCAGCAGGCGAAAGGTGCCGCCGGTAGAGAGCAGTTGTACACCTTGATTGCTCAGTGCTTGAGCAAATTCAACAATACCGTTTTTATCACTGACGCTGATCAGTGCGCGTTTAACTTTGACTAAGTTTTTTTCTGACATGGGCCTCGACCTTGGTTGGAGGGCTTCTTAAACCAAGAAAAGGGCACAAGGCCCTTTTCGTATTTCACTATTATTTTGAGATTAAAGCAGTCCGTACTGCTTTAGCTTCTTGCGCAGCGTACCTCGGTTCAGGCCCAGCACGTTGGCGGCGCGGGTTTGGTTGTGGCGAGTGTATTTCATCACTACTTCAAGTAATGGGGCTTCGACTTCAGCGAGCACCATTTCGTAGACGTCGGTAACGTCGTGACCTTCCAGGTGCTCAAAGTAGTTGCTTACGGCGCGCTCGACGCTGTCACGCAAAGACTGATCCTGGGGCGCGACATAGTCTTTGGCCGCAGGTACCTGACTGGCAAAGTCAGTGTTTCGGTCTGTAAGTAGCGTGTCCGCTGTATTCATGCTGCTTCTTCCTCGTAACTAAAAAGCCATTGAAAATATTTGTCGGTTAGCTCGAGCTGTTGCTCGGCCTCTTGCAGTTGGTTGAACTGTTTCCTCCAGTGTTCGCCGTTGGCTAGGTATTGGCAGTACCAGCCAAAATGCTTGCGCGCAATTCTTGTGCCCTGCACTGGGCCGTAAAATGCGTGCAAGTCATTGAGGTGTTGTTCAATTACTTGCTTTTTTTGTTTCAGGTTTAGCGGGGCTGGCAAGGCGCCCGTAACCAGAAAATGCTTCATCTCTCTAAACAGCCAGGGTTGCCCCAGGGCTGCGCGACCGATCAGTACGGCCGCTGCTCCGGTATTGTGCTTCACAGCGGCCGCTTTCGCAGCGCTGTTGATATCGCCATTGGCCAGTACCGGAATGTCTAGCTCAGCGGCAATATTCTTAATTGTTTTGTATTCGGCCTCGCCGTTAAAACGACAGGCGCGTGTGCGGCCATGAATAGCGACCGCGCTGACCCCAATGTCTTCTGCAAGTTTTGCTACCCGGGGGCCGTTTTTTTGTTCGGGCGCAATGCCGGTGCGTGTTTTTAATGTCACCGGAACTTCAACCGCTTCGACAACGGCTCGAAGGATGCGTTCTACTTGTTTTTCATCGCCGAGCAGTGCTGAGCCGGCGGCTTTTTTACACACTTTTTTGGCTGGGCAGCCCATATTGATGTCGATAATCTGGGCACCGAGTTCAACACAGGCTTGCGCGGCTTCAGCGAGCTCCGAGGGTTCGCTGCCAGCAATTTGCATACTGACAGGCCAGTCTTGCGGTTCGACAACCAGGCGGCTGGCGCTTTTTCGGCTATGCCAGAGCTTGGTATCGCTGGTGAGCATCTCCGAGGTTGTCAATCCTGCGCCAAACTGGCGGCACAGCTTGCGAAAGGGGAGGTCAGTAACGCCGGCCATTGGCGCGAGCAGAACTGGGCTGTCGAGCTCATACGGGCCAATTTTCAACACTGTTCCCCCACTGGATGAAAGTCCGCTGTCGCCTTAGAGCACTATTGCTCAAAAAGGCGCCCCCTCTCAAAAAAGGGGGGCTATCATACCGAAGGCGGCGGCCGTTGGGAATGCAGCTTTTATACAAATTGATCAATAAAAGTGCAGTTTAGGGCTTGACTACGGAGATCTGATAGTTCACTGCATCCGCACCGGGGTCAGCGATGTCGAGCGTGATGTGGATAGGGTGCCTCGGGGGCATGGTATTGCGCCCGGCGAGCTCGCCACCAACGTATTGAGATGGGGAGAAGACCGCTTCACTGAGCACGGCGTGGTTGACCGTTGAAAAGCTAATTTTTAGTTCGGGAAATGGCTGCTCAAACTTTGCTGTGTTCATCAGTGTTGCGTCGACCAATAACATGCCTTTCTTTTCCGGGTGGTCCAGCACAACCATGCTTTCGATACGGATGGCGTGCAGATCTTTCAGGGCCGGTAAGTCGCAGCCGATGACCTCGCAGGCAATTAGGTAATACGGGCGCAGCTTTTCATTTCTGCTCCAGTCGTCAAACTTAAAATAGGCCAGCTGAGCGGTTGCGCTACTCAGCAGTATCAGGTTTAGCAACAGCCAAAACCCCGGCGCGTGCCAAAAGGTAAGGTTACGCGGCATTAAAAACTCGAGCGGTTCGGGCTCTAGTTCACCGAGCACTCGGTTTTTCTTGCGTTTGGGCGCGGGCTCATCGTCTTCAAAGTCTTGCTCAAAGGGCTCGAAGCCCAGCGCCTCATCGTGTGTTTCTTGTTTGTCTGTGACTATTTCTCGCTCGCCACTGTGCTCAAGAGGTGGGGCAAAAGCTGGTAGCGAAGGGTCGGTGTGGCCGGGGTCAAAGTCGTCCTGATAAAAGAAATCGTCGTCGTCTTCTTCTGGTTCGGGTTTGGCTTCGCTCTCTTTTTCATCCTGGAAAAGATTTTCTATGCCGCAAAGCTCATCTGTTGTAATGGCCAGGTGCTCACCGGTTTCAGCGAGGTGTGACGGTTCTGGGGCGTTGTCGTGCTCCTCTTCGCGGGCTAAGCCGGTGTCGTCGTCGTCAATGTTTTTTTCATCGACTTCGCCGAAATTGTCGTCGATCAGGGCTTCGTCGAGCTCGTCATCATCGATAATGCGAAAGCTCGTGCCCGTCATTTGTTTCCACTCGTCTTCGCTGAGTGCAGCTGACGGCGGTTCCTGGTTTTGCTCAGTGCTTTCGTGTTCACTTGCCGCGGGCGCAGCACTTTTTTCGGTGGTTTTGTGTTTGTTTGCTAGTGCGGCGTGATCTTCCGGATCAAGCTCTTCGCCTTCTTCTGCCAGAAGAGATAGGGCCCAGCTCTCGTCATCGTCCTCAGTGTTGCCGTCCTCTTCATGTTCGGCTTCATCGATCTTTTTTTCGAACAGGTTTAGTTCATCTTCACTGGCGCTGTGGGCAAAAAATACGTTTTCGTCAAAGCCAAAGTCGACGTCATCATCGTCGTCACTAATTAGGGATTGGGATAAGTCGTCCTCGCTCTCAATAAGCTCAGACTTTGGCGGAATATTATCGTCATTTGGCGCGCTTGGTTCCGGCGCGATAATCGAGTCGATAGGAGGGCCGTCTTGTTGCGCACCCGTTGCATCGCTGCTCCCCTGCTCGTCATTGATAAGATGCTCTTTGGCGTTAAATATGCTCAAGCACGAGCCGCAGCGAACGGCACCTTTGGCCTTGTCGAGGTGGCTGCGCTGAATCTTAAATGAGGTAGAGCACTTGGGGCAGCGTGTGATTAAGTCACTCATGTCCGTTCTGGGGTTCACAATTCGGGAAATCGCCAGTGAAGGGGCGACAGTGCGCGACGTTTGACGTCAGATAAAGTCTAAACCTTACGTAGGCTTAGGTAAAACTATTAAAGTTGAGTCTAGTGCGAAACTAAAGCATTAAGCGCGTTTTTTGCCAACTAGGCAAAGCCACTGATCTTTTTCTTTGCTGTATTCAAACTCAAGCGCGTGTTCATAGGCTTCGACAATGGCGTTTTTTTGGCTCGCGAGAATGCCGCTCAGGCACAGTTTGGCGCCAGGTTTAAGTAGCTTAATTAGCTGTGGGGCTAATTCTACCAGGGGGCCGGCAAGAATATTGGCAAGCACCAAGTCGACCGCTTGCTCGGGGGCTTTGTCCGGAAAGTAAACTGGCATTTGTTCTGCCGCCAAACCGTTGCGTTGAATATTGTCGCGTGTGGCGAGCAGGGCTTGAGGGTCGATATCGACGCCGTGCACTTGCCTGGCGCCAAGTAAGAGGCTGGCGATACCGAGTATGCCCGAGCCGCAGCCGAAGTCGACCACTTCAAGATTGTTTACATCCTGCTCGGCTAACCACTGCAGGCATAAAAACGTTGTCGGGTGGGTGCCTGTACCGAAAGCGAGGCCGGGGTCAAGCTTAAGGTTGACCGCGTTTGCATCGGGTGGCTCGCACCAGCTGGGGCAAATCCAGAGTTTCTCGCCACACTCGATGGGGTGGTAGTGGCTCATCCACTCGCGTTCCCAGTCTTTGTCTTCGAGTACGTGCCAGTGCAAGCTTTCGGCCGGGCACTTTAAGCGCTTGGCAATATCGTTGGCGATGCTTTGCGAATCCACTTTGGCCTCGAACAGCCCGGTTATACGGGTGGCAGCCCACAGTGGCGTTTCGCCGAGCTCGGGTTCAAAGATTGGCTGATCGGCGTTGTCTTCAAAGGTAACGGAAAGCGAGCCGTGGTGGTTTAGCGCTTTTTCAGCGGCAGCGGCGCGATCGGGGTCGGTAACAATTCGGAGTTGCAGCCAAGGCATAGTGCGCTCGTCTATCAGTTAGATTACGCCTTGATCTACTTGATCAAAGCCTGGTGCGGTGAGCGCAACGGCTTCACTGCCCAGACGCGCTGTGAATACATCCAAGTAAACTCGGCCGCCGTATCCGTGCGGCACGTGGTCTGGTCAGCAAAGCCGCTGCGCTCACCTCACACTCAGGTGCTGAAGCAATGAGGCTTGGGTAAATCTTGGAATAGAGCCATGCTTGGCACTAAGTCCCTGAGTCGGGGCGATTTCCAATCTAATAGCGCTAACTCGAAGGCTAGCGCTATTAAATGATTTACTGCAGGCCCAGCTTCTTCTCAAGATAGTGAATGTTGACACCACCTTCTTTGAAGGCCTCGTCGCGAACCAGTTCTTTTTGCAGGTCGGTATTGGTTTTAATACCGCCGACCACGAGCTCGTCGAGGGCGACTTCCATACGTTTCAGTGCAACTTGCCTGTCGTCACCGTGGGTGATGAGTTTGGCAATCATTGAATCGTAGTAAGGGGGAACCTTGTAGCCGCCGTAGAGGTGGGAGTCGACACGAACACCGAGGCCGCCGGGGGCGTGAAACTTGTCCACAAGGCCCGGAGAAGGCATAAAGGTTTTTGGGTCTTCAGCGTTAATACGGCACTCAAAAGCGTGGCCGTTGAGCTTGATGTCTTCCTGTTTAAAAGACAGCTTTTCACCGGAGCACACTTTGATTTGCTCGCGGATCAGATCGACGCCGGTAACCATTTCGGTGACGGGGTGCTCTACCTGAATACGGGTATTCATTTCAATGAAATAAAAACGACCGTCCTCATACAAAAACTCGAAGGTGCCTGCGCCGCGATAGCCGATCTCTATACAGGCCTGGGTACAGGCTTTGTATACTTCTTCGCGGGCCACAGCGTCGATACCGGGGGCCGGGGCTTCTTCCAGTACTTTTTGATGGCGGCGCTGCAAAGAACAGTCGCGGTCGTAGAGGTGAATGGCCGAGCCCTGGCCGTCAGACATCACCTGGATTTCAACGTGACGTGGGTTCTGCAGGAATTTCTCCATGTAGACCGTGTCGTCGCCAAACGCAGCGCCGGCTTCACTTTTGGTGATTTGCACGCTGCCCCACAGCGATTCGGCGTCGTGCACAACACGCATGCCGCGACCGCCGCCGCCGGCAGCAGCTTTGATGATGATGGGGTAGCCAATGCGCTCGGCAATTTCGGCACACTTTGCAGAGTCGTCAGGCAGAGGGCCGTCGGAGCCTGGCACGGTGGGCACGCCAGCTTTTTTCATTGCCTCAATAGCTGCAACTTTATCGCCCATCATGCGGATAACATCCGGGTCGGGGCCGATAAAGACGTAGCCGCTTTTTTGAACCTGTTCGGCAAAGTCGGCATTTTCAGCAAGAAAGCCGTAGCCGGGGTGCACGGCGGTGGCCTCGGTTACTTCCATTGCGCTGATAATCGCCGGAATATTTAGATAACTGTCGGTGCTGGCATTAGGGCCTATGCACACACTTTCGTCTGCGAGCAGAACGTGTTTTAAGTCGCGGTCCGCTTTGGAATAAGCCGCTACAGTTTTGATGCCCAGTTCTTTACAGGCACGCAAAATACGCAGGGCAATCTCGCCGCGGTTCGCAATCAGAACCTTTTCAAACATGAGTTATGCCTCGGCTTAGGAAATGACAACCAGCGCCTGGTCAAATTCAACCGGCTCGCCGTCATCAACCAGAATGGCTTCGATGGTACCGCTCTTGTCGGCTTCGATTTGGTTCATCATCTTCATCGCTTCAACAATGCAGATAACGTCGCCGGCTTTTACCTGCTGGCCAACTTCGACAAACGCGGAAGCGCCAGGGCTGGGCGAGCGGTAGAAGGTTCCTACCATTGGGCTGTTAACACTGTGGCCGGCAGGGGCCGCGGCAACGGGTGCCTCGACTTGCGGGGCTGGTGCCGGAACGGGAGCCGCAGCGACAGGTGCGGGAGCTGCGACTGGGGCTACGACAGCTGGGGCGGCAACAACCGCGCCGGTTTGGCCGCGACTAATGCGAACACTTTCTTCGCCTTCTTTAATTTCCAGCTCCTCAATATTGCTTTCTTCGAGAAGCTCGATCAGTTTTTTAATTTTGCGAATGTCCATGGTTTCCTCTCAGTACCAGACAACGATAGTCATTTGTTTAGTAACTTTATTGGCTCAAAGCGCGAGCCGGTTTGGTCTTTTCTGTACAAATTAGGCGTTTAGAGCGCCTAGTTTTTTTGCAGATAGTGCTGAGCTGCGTTAAATGCTAGTTCATAGCTGTAGGCTCCGAAACCACAAATAACACCGGCGGCAATATCCGATAAATACGAGTGCTTGCGAAACGGTTCGCGCGCGTGAACATTACTTAAGTGGATTTCGATAAAGGGAATTTGCACTGCTGATAAAGCATCGCGAAGGGCAACACTGCTGTGAGTAAAGGCGGCGGGGTTGATCAGGATAATATCAACCTGCTCTTCTCGGGCAGTGTGGATGCGGTCAATAAGCGCGTGCTCTGCATTACTTTGCAGAACAAAAAACTCATGACCGCTGCTAGAGCACAGCTCTGCAAGGCGGGCGTTGATATCTTGCAGCGTTGTGCTGCCGTATATCTCTGGTTCGCGTGTGCCGAGCAGGTTTAAGTTGGGGCCGTGCAATGCGAGAATCTTCGCCATAAGCTTCTCTGTTTCGAAATCTCTAGGGGCTCAGACCTAAGTCTGAGCTTTAAGTTCGGCGATTGTGCCCAAAAAGCGCACGTCTGTCCAACTATTCTAGGCGGTTTTCCGAAGATCACCGCACATTCGCGAACAATTGCCGAAGTTTATGGCGAAATAATCGTCGTTATTAAGGCGTAAGCGCCTGTTCCATTGCTTCGAGTACGATTGCGGCAGTCAGAATCTGAGGAAGTACTTCAGGTTCGCCACCGTTGGCAGGGTACATCAGGTACAAAGGTACACCGTTGCGGCCAAACTTGTGCAGAAGTTCGGTGATAACAGGGTCGCTGGAGGTCCAGTCACCTTGAACCATGGCAATCTTGTTCTCGCTGGCAAAGTTTTGCACCGACTCGATGTTGATAGCAACACGCTCGTTAACTTTACAGGTGATACACCAGTCAGCTGTCAGGTCGACAAAGACTGGTTGATTGTTGGCACGCAGATCGCGAAGTAACTCGGGGCTGTAGACCTGCCAGTGAGCTTCGTTGGCTTTACCGTGTTTTTCTACGTCGTAGACCACTTTACCTGCCGATACAGCCAGTACCAGAGCAAGAGCGCGAACAACCCAGCGGAAGTTGCCGCTCGGTTGCTTGTTGAGCAGCCAGATAGCCATGCACAGGGCAATGGTACCAGCGACAACCAGGCCGGCGGAGTAAGCGCTAGTTTGCTCGCCAACAACGATCAGCAACCATACGCAGGTGAACAGCAGTGGGAAAGCCAGGAACTGCTTGAAGGTTTCCATCCACGGTCCTGGGCGAGGCATTTTGTCTGCAAGCTTGGGGCTGTGGCTCAGGATCAGATACGGCAGGGCCATACCAAAACCGAGGGAGAAAAACACAATCAGGGAAATGATTGGGCCCTGGGTCAGGGTGAAACCAATTGCCGAGGCCATAAATGGCGCAGTACAGGGGCTGGCTACAACGGCTGCGAGAACACCGGTAAAGAACGACGCAGTAACGCCAGTGCCTTGAGTCAGGTTTTGGCCAACGCCCATAAAGCTGGTGCCAACTTCAAACATACCAAACAGGTTAAGGGCTAGCAGTGCAAATAGGTAAACAAGCGCGGCAACAAAAATAGGTTGCTGCAGCTGGAAACCCCAGCCGAGGTTGGCGCCGGCGCTTTTGGCTATAACGATAATCAGGCCGACCAGCATAAATGACACGACAACACCGCCAGTGTAAGCCCAGCCGTTAATGCGGTGCTCGCGGGCGTCGCCGCCGGCAAGGCTCAGAGCTTTAAGGCTGAGTACGGGGAATACACAGGGCATCAAATTAAGAATCATACCGCCGAAGGCTGCGCCGAGCAGAATAAACAGCAGAGTTGGCGGCTCGTCGTCGCCGGCACTTGTAGCCGGAGCTTCGGTGCTTGCAGTGCTGCTGATGACTTTGCTGGCATCCAGGCTGGGTGCGCTAATTTCGGTGATCTGACCGCCGTCAATGCGGTACCACTGCTTGCGAGGGGGGTAGCACAGGCCGGCATCGGCGCAGCCCTGGGTGTGCAGTTCGACTTCGATTGGGCCCTTGCTTGGGTTTAGCGCGGCGCTCAGGGTCAGGTCGTGGTAGTAAACTTCGACTTCTTTTTCGAAGATCTCGTCGTACTTGCGTTTGCCGTCGGGTACACGGAACTCAAGTTTTTGTTTGCCGTCCTGGCCGAGTTGGTAGAGCTTTAATTGATGGCGGTACAGGTAATAACCGTCAGAAATTTGCCAGATAAACTCGACATTGTTGCCATCACTCAATGCTTGCGCATGGTAGGCTTTCTCAACCGGGAGGAATTCATCCTGCTCGGCAAAGGCGTGGCTGAACAATGCGAAGAAGCTACTGCTTAGTAGGACTAAAACTTTTAAAACGCAACTGAACTTAAATTTGATTTGCATGGTAGAGAGGGTGTTGGAAAAGTGATTGTGAATACGCAGTATAAGTTAATTGATCAGCGCAAATTGTGATAAGGTTTGCGCATTCTTAGCAATCTACGCTTATGTCTTATTGCCTATGAAGGCGTTTCTCATACTTTCTTCATGCTTTTTATTGTCCTGTGTAGCCCATGAGCAGGGGCTTCGACAAACAGGTGAGCAAAAAACTCCCGCAGCAGCAGTGATTAAACCCAGCGCGCCGAGTGTGGCCGATTCGATGGTGGCCAGCGGCGAAGCCCTGTTTAAGCAAGGGCGCATGATTCGCCCGGAGCAAGACAATGCTTATTTGCGCTATCGCGCTGCCCTGATAATGGAGCCCGATAACGAAGCTGCTCGCAGCGGTTTACAGGCCATTGCTCTGGCTGAAGTTGAGCAGTTGCGGCAATCATTGGCTGCGGGCAAGTTGACTTACACCGGCCGCCAGCTAAAGCAGCTCGAAGCGTTATTTCCAGACAATGCTGTGCTTAGTGACTTTTCCAGACAGTTTAAACAGGCCCAGGCCAAGGCATATGCCAAACGGCGCACGCAGCAGGCCAGTGTTAAGGCCGACGCAAATACCATCGTGCTGAACAAAAAGGATCTGAGCGCCCGCAACGACAGTATTAAAGCGCAGTTAAGTGAACTTGCGCGTAAAATTGAAAAAAGCCAGGAGGGCCTGATGATTTATGCGCGCAGCGATGCCGAGGGGCGCTGGATCTATCAGCAGATGCGAGAGGCCGTGCCGGACTACCGCATTCGCGGAGACATTCGCATCGGCCAGCCTTCGCTGCGCCTTTTGGCTCCGTATGAATAAGCTTTGAGGTGCCCTCTATGCTGCTGCGTCTATCTTTTTTACTGCCAGTTTTATTTTTTTGTTTATCGTGTGGCGAAGCTAAGTCACCGCAAGTCTCGCCCGGCGGGGCGGTGATAGAAATAAAGCATGTGCAGCTGCGCGAGATGGCACCAGGAGCTAAAAATGGCGTGGCGTATCTGACGATGCACAACGGCGGCGCTGAGCTTGCGACCTTAAACTACGTGCACAGCCCGCGCGCTGAGGCAGTTGAAGTGCACAGGCACAGTCACGAGAACGGTGTGATGGCAATGCGCGAAGTCAAGCATTTGCGCCTTGCCCCCGGTGAGAGCTTGAGCTTTCGGCCCGGCGGCTATCACTTGATGTTGCTGGGGGTCGAACCGGGCTTGCAGCGCGGTGAAAACGTTGAGCTGATCTTCGAATTTGAGCAGCAGCCGGCAATTCGCTTAACCGCTGAGGTCAAGCATATGTAAAATGGAGCAGTGCAGAACAGGCTTGCAGTGAGCAAGCCCTAAGCTGCTGTACATTCGACTTACTCTTTTATTGCGCAATTCACTGATATGGAAAACTTCGATGAGCGTTTTATCTCGTTGGTTTAAATGGCCGGGCGAATCTATGCGGCGGTTTTTTAATGACTCGGGCAAGTTCTATAAATGGGGCCTGTCAATTCTTGCTGTTTATCTTGGCGTTGCGTTAATACTCGGTATTATTTGGAGTTTTGAGCCGGAAGACTTTGATGTGCTCGAGAAGGCTCGCCAGGAAGCGGATGTGGCAACGCCTGAATTAGTTGCCGGTGTGGTGACGACCTCGGCGTTGATAGGTGTAGTAGAGACCTTGCTCGACAAGCCCGGCGGTTATCTCAGCAACGACATGACGCCTCCGGGGATTTGGCTCGACAATATTCCAAACTGGGAATACGGCGCTCTTATTCAAATTCGCGACCTGTCCAAATCGATGCGCGAAGCCTTTAGTCGCTCGCAGAGTCAAAGTACTGAAGATAAGGCCCTGGCTCTGGCTGAATCGAGATTAAATTTTGATAGCAACAGCTGGCTGTTACCCCCGACTGAAAAAGAGTACCGCGAAGGCGCGGGCTTTTTGCGAGATTATTTGACGCGCCTTGTCGATGAGGACCACAGCAACGCTCAGTTTTATGCGCGCTCGGACAACCTGCACTATTGGTTGAGCTCGGTTGAAACCCGTCTCGGCAGTTTAAGTCAGCGCTTAAGTGCGAGCGTTGGCCAGCGCCGAATCAATGTCGATTTAGCCAATGTCGAAGTCGCCAAGCAGAGCACGAGCTCCCCGTCCGAATTGAATGTAAAAACGCCTTGGCGCGATATAGACGACGTGTTTTATGAGGCGCGTGGCAGCGCCTGGGCTTTGATTCATTTTTTGCGTGCGATGGAGGTCGACTTTGCCGAAGTGCTCGAGAAGAAAAACGCCCGTGTCAGTGTGCAGCAGATTATTCGCGAGCTCGAAGGTACCCAGCAAACTCTATACAGCCCGATGATTTTAAATGGCAGTGGCTTTGGTATGTTGGCCAATCACAGCCTGGTGATGGCGTCGTATATTAGCCGTGCAAACGCCGCGATTATTGATTTGCGGGAATTGCTCGAGCGAGGATAAATCTCGCTTGAGCCGCTGGTGTTTTTTGCCGGCTTGTTACGCTTGATTGAGCAGCGTTTTGTATTGCTCAGCTTTTAGTCTTGGACCGTACTGACTGACAACCATCGCCGCGCCGCTGTTGGCGAGCTTGGCCGCTTCTTTAAAGTCTTTGCCTTGGCACAGGCTGTGAAGAAAACAGCCGGCAAACATATCTCCGGCGCCGTTCGTGTCTATTGCGTCGGCAGCCTGGCCTTCGATGTGGAAGTGTTCGTGGCCGTCAAATACGTAGGCGCCTTTAGCGCCGAGCGTAATCACATAGCTCTTGCTAACTTCTTTTAGCGCCTGAGCGGCTTGCTCGAGTGTTTCGCTTTTGGTAAAGCTCAAAGCCTCTGCTTCGTTGCAGAACAGCAGATCGACGCCACTGCCAATCATGGTGCACAAGCCGTCGTGAAAAAACTCAACCATGGCCGGGTCGCTCAGTGACAGAGCGGTCTTGACGCCGTTTTTCTCGGCCAGTTCACGCAGTTTGATGGCCGCCGGTCGGCCGCTGGCACTGGTGACCTGGTAGCCTTCCAGGTAAACCCAAGTAGACGCGGCCAGCGCTTGCTCATCAATTTCGTCGGTGCTCAAGCTTTCGCTGATGCCCAAAAACGTGTTCATCGTGCGCTCGGCGTCGGGTGTTATTAGCACCAGGCATTTGCCGGTAATGCCCTGTTCGCTGGCATTGTTTTGTTGGTAGTCGACACCGGCGGCGCTCAGGTCGCTTAAATAGTGGCGGCCGTTGCTGTCGTCCGCTACTTTGCAGCTGTAAAAACACTTCGATCCGAGGTAACTCGCAGCGATGACCGAGTTGGCTGCGGAGCCGCCGGAGCTGCGTTTGGAGTGCACGAGGTGCTCGCTGAGCTGGCTGACAAGTTCGTGCTGACGCGCCTCATCAACCAGGGTCATGACTCCTTTTTCAATATTGAATTTGTTGAGGTCGGCATCACTCACCTCAATTTCCGTGTCGAGCAGGGCTGCGCCCAGGGCGTAAATGTCGTAATTTTTCACTGGCATACCGTCGAGTTGATTAGCCGCTAATCTTAGCAAAAAAGCGTTCACGCTTGCGCTCTCGCTGCGCGGCTGTGTCGTGAATGAATTGCATGCCAGTATGAAAAATGTTCATATGGCCTTAAAATTGCCTTCTAAGGCCGTGTGCTTCACAAATTTTTTATAAAAATATCAGCGATGCAACCTGTTATCGCCGGCCCAGTCTGAGAGCTGGTGCAGGCTCTGAAGCTGTTGCTCAGTGTTGGGCTGAGTCTAAATATCTAATAAGTAAACTATAGTTAGTTCATTGCCTACTGCTACGGGACAAAGCGCTCCAGTAGGGTTTGAGGGAAATTTATGTCTAAATTGGTTCACGACCGCCGGGAGGGTGTTGCGCCCGCCTCTGCTGCTACGCCGGCAGCTTCTGTGCCGGTATCACCAGAAGCTGCTGTCGAACTGCTCAAAAAGTGCCAGGATCTTGCGCGTGAGCACGTTGAGCGTGCGTTTGATGTGTTTCTAAAGTCGCTGCTCGATGCGCTCGATATTGAAATAGACAGGGCCAAGTCCAATGAGCAGGCCACCGAAGTACTCGGTATGCAGCGCAGCATGCGCAAGGGCGCCACTGAGCTTAAGCACCAGTTCTGCGGGGCCTATCTCGAAGGTTTTGTTAAATTCAGCAAGCACAGCCTCAATACTACCGTCGCTCAGGTCAAAGCCGATGCAGAGCAGCGGCTCAGCATTGTCGACAATGAAGAGCTGGAAGAGAGTATTGCGATTGGCTCGATTACTCAGCGTGTCGACACCTATTTTGCCGAGCCGATTTGGGCTTTAAATCAACGCTTTTCCGTACTTAATGGCGGGCTTGCCGTAAGCGAAGCCAATAACCCTGTTTCTCCGATACAGTTTTGTGATGCTCTGCGCCGCTGTTTGGTTTTGTTGGATATCTCCGACCGTATTAAGTTGCTCGCTTATAAGGTGTTTGACTTACAGTTGTTGAACTTGTTTAAGCTCGTATCTGAGGATATCAATGCCTATCTAGCAGAGCAGGGTGTGCTGAGTAACCTCAAATACAGTCTGCCCAAGGGGGCTGCACCAAAGTCCTATCTTGCCGAAGAGGATGATGCTTTTGGTCGCCGCCAAGAGGACTACGGCATTCAGCGCTCTGAGCCAAACCCGGACGCAAGCCCGGCCCAGTACCAAAGCGAATTGGTGTCGGCGATTCGCTCACTGCAGCAGCAGTTAAAAAGCGGAGCGGTGTTAGAGGCGGCATCGGCACCGGTGTATTCGTCGCCGCAGTTAATCCAGGCGCTCGGCGGCTTGCAGGCCCGGCCGCAAACGTTGACCGATTTGGCCAGTGCCGAACCGGGTTCGTTGATTCCCGTTAATATCGCTGGTATCAGCGCCGATATGCGCACCAAACTTGTGGCTCAGGGCGAGAGTGCCGAGCTCAAGCGCGACGATATGGCCACCATTGATCTTGTTGGCTTGGTATTTGAGTACATGCTCAACGATGAAAATATTCCCGATGCGGTCAAGACGCTGCTGAGTTATTTGCATACGCCTTTTTTAAAGATTGCCTTTATTGACCCCGACTTTTTTGAAAGCACAGAGCACCCGGCGCGGGTGCTGTTAAACACGCTGGCCGACGCAGGTTCGAGCTGGGTTCAGAACGATGGCAGCTCACAGTTTGATATGTACGATCAGATTCGCGGTACCGTCAATCGTGTACTCAAGGAATTTGATCAAGACGTTAAAGTCATCACTACGCTGTTGTTTGAATTTACGAGTTACGCCAAAAAAGTACAGCGCAAACAGGAATTGACGGAAAAGCGCGCTAAAGAAAAAGCCGAGGGTGAAGACAAGCTGCGCGAAATGAAGCTGCGAGTCAATCAGGAGGTTCGCAAACAGATAAAAAGCCGCGAATTGCCGTCGGCAATTTTGCTGTTGCTGCTGCAGCCGTGGTCGGATTATCTGACTTTTGTCTTGCTGCGCCACGGCACTGACAGCCCAAAATGGCGCGAAGGTTTAAAAGTAGTTGAGGCCGTTGTCTGGTGTATAGAGCCGAAGCGCGATGCGGCTTTAATTGAAAAACACAAGCTCAATGTTGCCAAAGTTGTTGCAGCGCTTAAAGCCGGTTTTGACATGATCGGTTATGAGCCGGGCAAGGCTGAAAAACTGATAGAGGCTTTTAATACCATTGCTAAGTTGGCGATGCAGGCTAAAAAAGCAGAGCCTGCGCCCGAGCCGATGCGCGAAGAGCTTGAGCGCCAGGCCGCGGAAAAAGCCGGTGATCAGGGCTTGAGCAGCCAGGAAATGACTCCGGAAGAAGCGCAAATGGTCGAAAGCCTAAAAATGATTGAATTTGGCACTTGGTTCGAATTTGACGGCGGCCGTCGCTTAAAGGTCGCGTGGTATAACGGGCGAACGTCGCACTATATGCTTGTTGATCAGATGGGTAAGCGCGTTGATATGGAGAGCGGCTTGTCACTTGCCCGCAAGATGATCCAGGGCCAAGCGCGAATTATCTCCGGCAGTTCCAAGCCTTTCTTTGAGCGAGCCCTGGAAAACATCTATCACAAACTTCAGGAGCAAGCCGGTGAGGGCGCTGCCGACAACAGTGCGTCGGCCCAGGCGCAAGGCTAGCCGGTGTTTTGAATTGTCGTTAACAGGTTGCACAAGGGGAATACTATGAGCAGTGAGCTGCGTAAAAGTGAACGTCACGAGTTGCACAAGCCACTGCTGGTAAAAAACTGCATTTCCGCTGAGGTGCTCGGTACGCTGGTTAACTTAAGTAGCGAGGGCTTGATGTTGCTCGGGCCGGCTGAGGTTAACGAGGGCGGTGTATACCAGGTTGAGATTGCGTTTTCCGACGGTGTCAGTGTGCTGACAATGGGGCTTGAGTGCCTGTGGGTAAACCCTGGTGCTGAGGAATCGCAGGTGTGGTCGGGTTACAAAATCATCGACATCAGCGACGACGCGCAAGCGCTATTAGAGCAGTGTATCGCCCAGCTGGGCTGAGCCACACACTGCTTTGGTTGGTTACGCAAGCTCGGCAAATACCTCGGCGGCGGCGGCGATTGTTGCATCGACATCGGCGTCACTGTGTGCGCTTGATAAAAAGCCGGCTTCGTAGCAGGCCGGAGCCAGGTAGATACCCCGCTTGAGCATGCCGTGGAAAAATTGATTAAAGCGTTCGATATTGCCGCTCATTACCTGCTGGTAGTTTTGCACCTGCTTGTCTTCGGTAAAGAAGCAGCCCCACATGGAGCCAACGTGATTGGTGGTGAAGGCTATGCCGGCTTTATCGGCCTCGGCCTGGAGGCCTTGAACTAAACGCTCGGTCAGGGCAAACAGCTTGTCGTAGAAACCTTCAGCCTCAATCAGCTTTAGTGTGCTCAGCCCTGCGGCCATGGCGACGGGGTTGCCACTTAAAGTGCCCGCTTGATAAACCGGCCCCAGCGGGGCAATAAAGTCCATGATCTCTTGTTTGCCGCCGAAAGCGCCAACCGGCATGCCGCCGCCCATCACTTTTCCTAGTGTGGTTAGATCCGGCTCAATGCCGTAATAGCCTTGAGCGCAGGCCGGGCCCAGGCGAAAGCCTGTCATAACCTCGTCAAAAATAAGCACCGCGCCGTACTGGCTGCACTGTTCGCGCAGGGCCTCGAGAAAGCCGGGCTCGGGTGGGATGCAGTTCATATTGCCGGCAACCGGCTCGACGATAACGCACGCAATTTGCTCGCCGACACTGGCGAAGGCCTGCTTGAGCTGCTCAGGGTTGTTGTAGCTCAGTGTGATGGTGTGTTCGGCCAGGGCCTCTGGAACACCGGGCGAGCTGGGCACGCCGAGGGTTAAGGCGCCGCTGCCGGCTTTGATTAACAGAGAGTCGCTGTGGCCGTGATAACAGCCTTCAAATTTGATGATTTTATCCCGCCCGGTGTAGCCCCGCGCCAGGCGTATTGCGCTCATCGTCGCCTCGGTGCCGGAGCTGACAAAGCGCACTTTGTCGACACTGGGCACAAGCTCGCAGACTTTTTCTGCAAGCTCGGTCTCGATTTTGGTTGGCGCACCGAAGCTCAGGCCAAGCTTGAGCTTTTCTGTTACGGCACTGAGTACATCGGGGTGGGCGTGACCGGCAATCATTGGCCCCCACGAGAGCACGTAATCAATGTAGCGTTTGTTGTCGACATCGTAGATATAGGGGCCTTCGGCGCGCTCAATAAAAACAGGTTCGCCGCCAACGGCTTTAAAGGCGCGCACTGGGCTGTTGACACCGCCGGGGATAACACGCTGGGCCTGTTCAAATTCATTGCTCATATTCGTTACTCATTGATCTTGTTTAAGTCGGTTGTTTCAGTACAACCAGAATCACGGCGCCAACCAGCAAAAAAACTGGCAGCTCATTAAATACGCGGAAAAAAACGTGGCCGGGCATGCTCTGCTCGCGGGCAAAGCGTTTAATGCAATAACCACAGTAGAAGTGATATACGACGAGAAGCGCAACTAAAGCCATTTTTATCCAGAACCAAGAAGCCTGGCTGTAGTAGGCCCAGGCGCCGCCGTGAAAGGCCGTGCCGAAACCGAGTACGATGGTAGCGATCATCGAAGGAGTACCTATGCCCCGATACAACTTGCGCTCCATAATTTTGAAGCGCTCGCGGCTGGTTTGATCCTCAGACATCGCGTGGTAGACAAATAGTCGCGGCAGATAAAACAGCATCGCAAACCAGCAAACGACGGCAATAATGTGAAAAGCTTTAAGCCAGAGCATCTCGCATTTCCTTGGGTTGATAATGGTTTTGAATATCTTGCAGGCTCAACACACCGTGCACAGTGCGGTGGCTCAACAAGCTGGCACTAACATAGAGCACTTCACACTGGCTTTTTCTGATTAGCTTCAAAGCATCGTAGAGTGAGGCCGACTCTGCAATGGCGTGCATCATATGGCGTCGCCCGGGAACCTCAGCAAGGTTAATGGCTTTTTCGCCGTCGACAACTGCCTGAGGCGCTTGATCGATAAAACTTGCCAGGTCGCTGGCCCAAAGTGCGTACAGCTTCTCACCCTGACTGAAAACCAGCCAGCGCGGTTGAGTGCTGAGCACGTACTGTGCATCTTTGAGGCTGATCTGTTCATCGGCGACTACAAAGCGGCGATCCATGGCGCCAAATACGCCGGTTCTTTGCAGGGCACGAGCGGCTGGGCCGAGCTCAATATCGCGGCCGCTGCGCTTGAGCTGTTCGATAAAAATGCCTTTGACACGGAAAAAGCTGCGGGTATTTATACAGCTGACCACGATAATTAGCATGGCCGGGAAAATTACGCCGGGGTTGTGGCTGAGCTCAAGCACGGTCACCAGTGCCGTCAGGGGCGCATTAATGGTGGCGGCCATCATGCCTGCCATGCCCAATAGGGCGTAAAGCCCGATATTGATATTTAAACCCGGGTCGAGCGCCTGGGCGAGGCTGCCGATGGCTGCGCCAACACAGGCGCCAATTAGCAAAGATGGGCCTATCAACCCGCCGGGAATGCCGAGCGCTACAACGGTGGGGGTGACAAGAAGTTTGGCCGCTGCAATTAGTAGCAGGCTGCCGAGCAACAGCTCGCCGTTGATGGCGCTATTTATAGTGTCATAGCCGAGGCCCATAATTTCCGGTACGTGCCACGCGACAGCTGCGGTGAGCAGGCCTGCCAATAGTACTCTGAGTTCAACGCGCCAGTGATTTAAGCGGCTCGCCAGCAGGTTTAAACGAATGTAGAGCCCGGCAAGTGCCGCGATAACAAAGCCGCACAGAGCAATAAGGCTGAGTTCAAGCAGGCTGTTCATTGAACTGTTGGCCGGGTCGAAAGTAACGGGTTCGCCGATCAAGCTTTTACTGATCGCGGCGCCGATTACCGATGCCAAAATGACCGGCACAAAACCGACGATGGTGTATTCCATCAGGATGACTTCCATCGCAAAGATGACCCCGGCCAAGGGGGTGTCGAATGAGGCGGCGATGCCTGCCGCGACACCACAGGCGATCAGCGTCTGCATGCTGTTGTTGGGCAGGCGCAGCCACTGGCCGAGCTGGCTCGCCGCGCCCGCGCCTATGTGTACGGCGGGGCCTTCGCGACCGACACTGTGACCACTGCCAACGGCGACTACGGCCAGGCCAAACTGGGCCAGCCAATTACTTGCCGGCATGGCGCCCTGGTGGTTGTGTACCCGGTCGATAACATGGGCGACACTGAGCTGGCGCTGATATTTATTCAGTTGTCTGAGCACAAGGGCAATGACCAAGCTGCCGCCAATCAGAACCGCTGCGCGCATCGGGGCGCTCAGGGCTTCGAAGTCCTCGGCGTGGCTCATATTGGAGAAAAAGTGCTGCGGGCCTTCAAGCGCAAGCCGAAAGGCCACAATAAGCAGGCCGCAAAGGGCACCAATAACAATCGCAATGGCACTGAGCTGTGGCAGGGCGTCAACCTGGGCTAAGGAGTGCCGAAGTTGGTTAAGGCGGCGTTGCAGGGCACTGTCCGTCGTCGGCATGTACAGGCGGGCTTCCTAGGCTAAAAGGCCATAATTGTACACACAGGAGCGGGGGGCATGTTAAGCGTCGCATGATTTTTTATTGGCAAGGGCTTATGATAGTCCGTTTTTGCGGGCACAACGGTGCTTGAATTTGAAACCTTTCGGAGCCTCAAAGGGGAGTTATTGTGATTAAGGTCGCCATCGTCGGAGCAACCGGCTATACCGGTGCAGAACTGTTGAGATTGCTAAGTCGCCACTCACAGGTGGAAGTGGCAGTGGTCACTTCGCGCGCCGAGGCTGGCAAGCGCCTTGATGCTCTTTTCCCCAGTTTGCGCGGCGTTACCGAGCTTGAGTTTGTCGCTCCCGAAACCCAGGCTTTACTGGCCTGTGATGTGGTGTTTTTTGCAACTCCGCACGGCGTTGCCCAGGCTATGATGAAAGAGCTGATTGACGGTGGGGTCAGGGTCATCGACCTGAGTGCCGACTTTCGCATCAAAGACATTGAACTGTGGGAAAAGTGGTACAGCCAAAAACACGCCTGCCCCGAGTTGCTTGAGCAGGCTGTTTATGGTTTGCCCGAGCTCAATCGCGAGCAAATAAAGGGCGCTCAGCTGGTAGCGTGCCCCGGTTGTTATCCGACGTCGGTGCAGCTGGCTCTACTGCCTTTGCTAAAAGCGGGCTGGGTCGATACAAGCTCCATTATTGCAAATTCGGCCTCGGGCATTAGCGGTGCTGGGCGCAACGCTAAAACAGGCCTGCTGATGGCCGAAAACTACGACAGCTTTAAGGCCTACAGCGTTGCCGGGCACCGCCACCTGCCGGAGATCAAGCAGGGCTTGGCGGCGATGGCCGGTGTTCATGCAGAAAGCATTGGTTTGACCTTTGTGCCCCACCTGTTGCCGACCATTCGCGGTATACACTCTACTGTGTATGTTCGCGCCAATGACCAGTGCGCCGATGTACAGGCTTTGTTTGAGTCGAGCTATCGCGACGAAGCCTTTGTTGATGTACTGCCGCAGGGCATGTACCCCGAGACTCGTACCGTCAAGGGCACAAACACGTGCCGTTTGAGCGTTGAGAACCCGGGGCAGGAGGGTGTGCTCGTGCTGATGTCGGTAATCGACAACCTGGCGAAAGGCGCTTCTGCTCAAGGTGTGCAGAATTTAAATTTAATGTTTGGTTTTGCTGAGACCGAAGGGCTCGAGCAAATTGCTCTGCTACCTTAACAATTATAATAATTCGATAACTTTTGGAGCTGTTTGTGGCGCTGGTAAAAGGCTCAAAAAAAACTCGGGTGCAGATCGTTGAGTACCGTCTGCGCGATCGCATATTACTGCAGGGCTCGCTGCTCCTATTGGCCGTCGTTACCGCGGTGGCCTGTTATTACTTTGGTTTAAAGCAAGGTGTTGCGGGCGAAGAAAAAGCGCTCGGTGATATCGAGCGCCTGAGTAAAGACCTGGCGTTTTATCAGGCCGAGGCGCAGAAGTACGAACAGCAGTTCGCCAATAGTAAGTTGGCTGCAGAGGTCGACCGGCAGGCCAGCGAAGATGTCCGCCAGGAGATTATCAGCCTCAATGATGAGATTGCGCGCCTGCGGGAAGAAAACACCTTCTATCGCGGTTTGATGGCGCCCAATCAGCAGCAAAGTGGCCTGGTGATCGATGCTGTTGAACTGGTCGGCGCCGGGCAGCCGCGCACTTATGCCTACAAGGTTGTTGTAAAGCAGCTGGCGACGCGCCACAACTTACTTAGCGGCTCACTTAAATTCACTGTGCACGGCGTAGAGGCCGGGCTCGACAAAAGCTATTTATTAAGAGAGTTGAGCTCAGCTGTGACGACAGATACAAGCAAGCTTCGCTTTAAATACTTCCAGGTTCTCGAGGGGCAGTTGATCTTGCCCGAAGGTTTTGAGCCTAAGGGGATTGAGTTGGAAGCGCGCAGCACTGGTAAAAAACCGCAAACAACCCGCAAAAAATTTGGCTGGTTGGTCGAGGAGAAATAATTCATGTTTGGAAGTAAAAAAGATAATCAGTTTGCCAAAGGCGGGCACACCCTGCTGGATCATGCGCTGGTTGTTGAGGGCAATGTGCGTTTTGCAGGTACCCTGGATATTGAAGGTACGGTCAATGGCGATGTGGTTGCCGAACCCGGTGTTGATGCTTTAGTGCGCATTCGTGAAAAGGGTTGCGTCAACGGTGAAATTCACTCGCCGAAGATTATTGTGAACGGCTGTGTCAACGGCAATATCTATGCTGACAAGCACCTTGAGCTGGCGGCCAAGGCCGAGGTTAACGGCAACGTGCACTATCGAATGATAGAGATGGTCAAGGGCGCTCAGGTGAATGGCGCGCTTGTGCATTTGCCTGAAGGTGGGGCTGAGGCTAAGCCTGCGCCGGTCGAAGATCATACAGCGCTTGCCGATCAGGCATAAATACTTGACTGTTATACTCAGGTATTCGGATAATTGCGGCTGTAGTCATTACCGGTGCGCCAATAAGCTATGAGCACAGCATCCACATTTGTTCCCCAGTCTCTGATTGTGACCAACAACGCCCTGGCTAAGGTGCGGGAGTTGGTGGAAGAGGAAGAAAACCCTGATTTGAAGTTGCGGGTCTACGTGACTGGCGGCGGCTGCTCTGGTTTTCAGTACGGTTTTGCCTTTGAAGAGCAGCACGGTGATGACGACGCGGTTATCGACAACGAAGGTATTTGTGTGGTTGTCGATGCGATGAGCTACCCCTATCTGGTTGGTGCCACCCTCGACTACGAAGAGGGCCTGCAGGGTTCCCGTTTTACCGTTACCAACCCCAATGCCAGCTCTACTTGTGGCTGTGGGTCTTCTTTTTCTATCTAGCCGTCTTTAGATCCTCGGCTTCGTATTCCGCTTTCAGGTGCCAGAAATGGCATCGCGGGGCGTCGTAAATCCATCCCTGGAGACTTAACCGCCGCATCCCTGCGGCAGATACCCGCTCAACCACTGCTGTCACCTGAAAGCTACCATCTTCACTCATTGGGCGCATTGTTGTGACGGTTTTGTGTTGTCCCGGCCTGAGCCTTTCTTCTCTCTTGAGGTGGATCGAAACTGCACTATTTTCCACGTATCGAAAGTGGAGTTTATATGGTACCTTGCGCGCGAGTCAGCCAGGCAATCGCTCAAACTTCGGTTTGGGAGGAAAGTCCGGGCTCCATAGGGCAGGGTGCCAGATAACTTCTGGGGGGCGCGAGCCTACGGACAGTGCAGCAGAAAGGAAACCGCCTCTGCGCAAGCAGCGGTAAGGGTGAAAAGGTGCGGTAAGAGCGCACCGCGCAGCTGGTAACAGTCTGCGGCGATGGTAAACCCCACTCGGAGCAAGACCAAATAGGAATCCTACAGGCGCGGCCCGCGCTGGATTCGGGTAGGTCGCTTGAGGCAGGCAGTGATGTTTGTCCCAGATGAATGATTGTCCAAGACAGAACCCGGCTTATCGGCTGACTCAACTAAATTTATTCTATGACAGAGCTTCTCGGAGTGTTGTGCTTGTTAGCGAGTACTAATGCCGAGTTCTGTCGTGGACGAGTCCACTCCGTGCTTTTTAGCTGAAGCAAGGCGGCTTATCGGCTGGCTCGATCAAATTCTCTCTACGGCAGAGTTGTCCGGTGCTTGATGCTAACTTTTTGCGCGAGCATCGGGCTCTGTCGTGCATGAGTCCACCCCGTGTCCTTTGCTTGTGGGCAAGCATCTTTATATCTACTGTGAATTGCAGGCCTTATTGTGGGTGAGTCCTCACCCGCTCAAACCTTTGTTGGCTTAGGTGTCGCTCCTGGAGCTGGCTTAGGCGGGCTTTTGTGCCTGCTATAACGCCGTTTCTGGCCTGGCTGTCTTTTCTGTTTGCAATCTGTGTATTTCTTAGACCAAAGCGGTCTTTAAGTTGTCCGATTAATGGTCAAAAAAGTCTTGAACTTAAAGTAGTTTCTAGCTTTGTGTTGTTAGGTCTTTGTTTTTGGTCGACTTTGTTTTTTGTTTGCTCGTTGTTTTTGATGAAAATTGCTTAAGTTTCAATAACTTAGCAAGCTTGTGCTCAGCATATCTCCTTGACTTTAACTTGCACTGAAATATAGTGTGAGAAAGTGGTGAAAAGTGTAGATTTGTGCTTTTCAGTGGGGCATCTGGGTACTCCTGGGGAAATAAGTGTTTCAGGGCAGTAATACAATCAACATGGACGCCAAGGGGCGCATCGCGATACCGACTAAATGTCGGGACGAGCTGCTGTCTGCTTGTGGTGGCCAGATTGTTGTGACTGCGCACATGGCTGAGCGCTGCTTGTGTATCTATCCGCTCGACGAATGGAAGCAAAATATTCTGCCTCAGGTTCAGGCTCTACCTACCGCTTACAAGCAGGCCGCTCGTGTGCAGCGCCTGGTTATTGGTTATGCCCACGAATTTACCGTTGATGCAAATGGTCGCATATTGTTGCCGCCGACCCTGCGCGAATTTGCCAGCCTACAGAAAAAATTAATGCTGGTTGGTCTCGGTAATAAATATGAACTCTGGGATGAGGCCGCCTGGATGGCGACGCTCGAGGATGCAGGTGATGAGCCTATCCCGGAAGCCATGCTGAATCTGAGTATTTAGGTCGCAGCCTATGAGTCAGTCAGTGCACTATTCAGTACTCCTTGAGGAGTCGGTTGAGCTGTTGTTGAAAACCGACAAGGGCCTTTACGTCGACGGCACCTTTGGCCGCGGCGGTCACAGCCGCTTGATCTTGTCGCGCCTGGCCGGCGATGCGCATTTGATCGGTTTTGACAAAGACCCGGAGGCTGTTGCGGTAGGCAAACAGCTGGCGGCTGAAGACAGCCGCTTTGAGATCTGCCACCGCAGTTTTTGTGAGCTCGATGCTGAGCTTGCGCAACGCAATCAACAGGCCGACGGCATTTTGCTCGATTTGGGTGTGTCGTCGCCTCAGCTCGATGAGGCTGAGCGCGGTTTTAGTTTTATGCGCGATGGCCCGCTGGATATGCGAATGAACACCGAGGCCGGCATCAGTGCGGCGCAGTGGCTGGCGCAGACCAGTGAACAGGATATGGCGAGGGTGTTTAAAGAATATGGCGAGGAGCGTTTTGCTCGTCGTATAGCCAAAAAAATAATTGAGCGGCGCGAACAAAAAGCGCTGACACGAACCCTGGAACTGGCCGAGTTAATTGAAGGCACAGTGCCGAAGCATATTGAGAAGAAGCACCCTGCGACACGTGTTTTTCAGGCTATTCGCATCGAAATAAATCGCGAGTTAGAAGATTTGAAGCTGGCTTTAGATGCCTCAATGAAGGCGCTTAAACCCGGCGGGCGGCTGGTGGTGATCAGCTTTCATTCGCTCGAAGACAGGTTGGTAAAACGGTATTTCAAAAAATTTAGTCAGAGCCAGGATTTTCCACCGGGCGTGCCGGTAACTCACGATCAATTAAAAGCGCCGTTAAAAATTGTCGGTAAGGCAATCAAAGCGGGTGAACATGAATTAGGAGAAAACGTGCGTTCGCGCAGTGCAATTATGCGCGTAGCTGAACGCTGTTTCTAAAAGCGCTTATGGATAATGCCATTAACATTGAAGACGGCGGCAGCCGCGGCACAATTCGTGCCGTGGCTTTTGTCGTTTTGTGGCTGTCCACTTTGGTCTCTGGTCTTGCCGTGGTGTACTCCACTTATATGTCGCGTATTCAAGTGCAGGAGCTCGAAAGTTTGCGCCGTGAGGCATCGGCACTAAAAGTCAGTGCCGGTCAGTATCAATTGGAGATGAGCTCACTGGCATCGTATTCGCGCATAGAGAGTGTGGCTTACGAGCGCTTAAAAATGCAGGCGCCACTTCCCGAACACACAGTGTTAGTGGAGGCTCAGTAATGCTTGCTTGGTTGGCAAACTACTGGCGTATAAGTTTTGTCATTGTTGGCATGTGCGCGCTACCTGTGCTGCTGCTTGCGCGCGCGAGTAATTTACTGGTGCTGGAAGTCGAAGATCACGGAATTTCTCTGCGTGAAGAGGGCGACGATCGCACGGTGCGCACCGAGTCGTTGACCGCGTATCGCGGTTTAATTACCGATAGAAATGGCGAGCTGCTTGCGGTGAGCACTCCGGTGAAATCGATTTATGCCGACCCTAAGTTTATTCGCGAGCAAGATATTGCCTCAATTGCGAGCGCACTTGCCTGGTCAGAATCTCGCCTTCGCGAGCGCCTGGAGTTGTACAAAAATAAGCGCTTTATGTATCTCGAGCATCAACTTGCACCGCACAAAGCAGATAAAATTCTCGCCTATGGTTTTTCGGGTATCAATGGCCGCACCGAATACAAACGTTTTTATCCTGCAGGCGAGGTTGCCGCGCATGTGCTCGGTATTACCGATACCGATGAAAACGGTATTGAAGGCCTTGAGCTGTCGTTTAACGAATGGCTTGACGGAGAGCCCGGCAGTAAAAAGGTACTTAAAAATCGCAAGCAGCACACCATTAAAGAGCTCGGCTTAATCAAGGCGCCGCAGTCAGGTCAGGATTTGCAGCTGACCCTGGATCTAAAACTGCAGTACCTTGCCTACAAAGAGCTCAAGCATGCGATTGCCAAGCAGGGGGCAAAAAGTGGTTCGTTAATTACTGTCGATGCGCGCTCCGGCGAAATTTTAGCGATGGTCAATCAGCCCTCCTACAACCCAAATCACCGCTTGGGAGTTGGTCGCGGACAAATGCGCAATCGCGCGGTAACCGATGTGTTTGAGCCAGGTTCAACCGTCAAACCACTGGCCGTTGCGGCGGCGATGGAAAGTGGCCGCTATAAAGCTACAGATATTATCGATACTTCACCGGGTTATGTGCGAGTTGGCTCTAAGACGTTTATGGACCCGGTAAATTACGGCCAGATGGATTTGGCCAAAGTCATTAAAAAGTCCAGCCAGGTTGCAGTAACAAAAATGGCGCTGGATATGGAAGTTGACCAAATAAGAGACGTTTATTTTCGTGTTGGCCTCGGCCAGAGTACCGGTATTGGTTTTCCCGGTGAGCGCGGTGGCACACTGCCTCAGCGCAATCGCTGGAGCGATATTGAGCGGGCCAACTTTGCTTTTGGTTACGGTTTAAATGTGAACGCTTTACAGCTTGCCCAGGCCTATTTGGTGTTGGCTAACGACGGCATGTTTAAGCCGCTGACCCTGGTGCGCCAACAGCACTCAGAACCAGCGATCCCTGTGTTGGATAAAAATATTGCACGTCAGGTGCGACAGATGCTACGAGGCGTGACGGAAAGCGGCGGTACGGCGACGCGCGCTGCAATCGACGATTACCCCGTGGCGGGCAAGACCGGTACTGCGCATAAAGTTGATGCAAAAAGTGGCGGCTATGCCGACGACAAGTACCGCGCTTTATTTGCGGGTTTTGCCCCGGCCGATAAACCTCGGCTGGTGACCGTTGTGGTTGTCGATGAGCCGCCTGCCTATGGCGAGTACAGCGGTGGTAAAGCGGCTGCTCCAATATTTGCGTCGGTGATGGAAAAGAGTTTAAAGGCTTTAAATGTTCCGCCTGCAGATACTTCAAATTACTTGAGCTCAAACTCTACCGTATTAGGGGGGCGAGGCTGATGCGTTTGCATGCGCTAATAGATTTAGCCGAGTTTGCCCCTGATTGCGGCAACTGCGCTGATATTGAGGTTCTCGGTCTTAGCCTGGACAGCCGCACCGTCAAAAGCGGTTTTATGTTTTTTGCGCTGCGAGGTAATAAGCTCGACGGTGAGCAGTTTATTGATGCGGCTATTAAAAACGGGGCGAGCGTTGTTGTACAAGAGAGCCGCTGCGGCCGCGATGAATTTGAGCTTAAGCACGGTGTTCTTTTTTTGCGCCTGTGTTTGTTAAATGAGCGTATGGCGCAGATAGCGGCTCGTTTTTACGGCGAGCCGAGCGAGAAACTCTGCGTAGTTGGCGTGACAGGCACAAACGGTAAAACATCCTGCGCCGATCTTTTACTGCAGAGCTGGCGTTTGCTCGGTTATAGCGCTGCGAGTATCGGCACCCTCGGCTGGAGTTGGTGCGAGGGCGAATATCACCCGACAGGCATGACTACTCCGGATGCGCTTGAGCTGCAAAAAATACTTGCCGAACTTGTTGAGCGCGGCGTAAGCCACGTAGTGCTTGAAGTCAGCTCTCACGCTATTGCACAAAAACGCGTTGCGGCAATCAACTTTGCGTGCCGGGTGCTTACCAATATCAGTCGCGATCACCTCGATTATCACGGCGATATGCAAAACTACGCTGAGATAAAAAAATCGTTTATCAAAGCTGATGTGGCCAGAAGCGTTGTCAACTTTGATGATGCCTTGCTGGAAGAATTTATCGGCAGTGTCGCCGGCTTTTCTTGTGGCACTGTGCCGGCGCTGGTGAACCTGGTTGAGGTTGAGTTTTTAAATGCAGGCATCGCCGCCTCGTTAACAATTGATGGGCACCGTATAGATATACGAAGTGTGCTGATGGGTGCTTTTAATTTGGCCAATTTAATGGCCGTTTTTGCCGTGCTTGCTCAGCTCAATGTCGACGTTTACAGTTTGGCCTCAATAGCTGCGTCGTGGAAAACTGTTCCCGGACGACTTGAGCGTGTGGCCGATACTCCGGCGGTATTTATTGACTATGCGCACACGCCAGATGCACTGGAAAAAGCTTTGCTGGCGCTCAGACAACACAGCGAGAAAAAACTCAATTTGGTTTTTGGCTGTGGTGGCGACAGAGACAAAGGCAAGCGTGCATTGATGGGAGCGGTCGCCGAAAAATATGCTGACACGCTGTATTTAACATCGGATAACCCGCGCTCCGAAGCGCCGGAAACAATTGCTGAGCATGTATTGCAGGGGCTGCCTGATAAGTCGCGGGCAATTGTTGTGCTCGATCGTCGCGAGGCAATTGCCAGCGCGCTAAGCGCAAGCGCGAGTCAGGACTTATTGCTTATTGCAGGTAAAGGCCACGAAGACTACCAAGAAATTGCCGGCCAGCGTTTTCCGTTCAGTGACGCCAGTGTTGTACGGGAGTTGCTTGCATGAAAAAGACCTTAGCCTGGGCCGCAGAGAGTATGCAGGGGCAGCTAGTCGGCGCAGATACGCAGTTTTCGTCTATCAGCACTGATACGCGCAATATTAAACGCGGTGATCTTTTTGTCGCTTTGCGCGGAGATAACTTTAATGGTGAGGCTTTTGTTGAGCGCGCCCAGCAGCAGGGGGCCTGTGCGGCAGTTGTGTCGCGCTTGCAAGAGGATTTGGATTTTCCCCAGATAGTTGTCGCCGATACAACCACTGCTTTAGGGCGCCTGGCAGCTGCCTGGCGTTTGCAGTTGCCGGCTAAAGTTGTGGCTATTACCGGCAGCTGCGGAAAAACTTCAGTTAAAGGCATGCTGCGCTGCATTTGTCAGCAAGCAGGCGCGACGCTCGCGACAAAAGCTAATTTAAATAATCACATCGGTGTACCACTGACTTTACTTGCGGCTGATGAAACTCTCGACTTTGTTGTTGTTGAAGCCGGTACAAGTAGCAAAGGCGAGATCGCTTATTTAAGTTCGCTTATTCAAGCGGATGTGGCTGTAGTCATTAATGTGCACCCGGCTCACCTTCAAGGTTTTGGCACTTTGACGGCGATTGCAGAAGAAAAAGCAAAAATTTATCAGCACTTAAATGATTCAGCCAGCTGCGTGGTAAATCAGGCGCTGACAAGCTACAGCAGCATTGCGGCCATTGCCGAGCGCCCGTCGTCGCTGATCTTTAGCGATGACAAACACAGCCTTGCCCAAGTCAGGGCGAGCAATGTCAGTAGCGATGCGCTGAGCTGTGTCTCGTTTGACTTGTGGCTGGGCGAGAAAAAAATCGCTGTTAAATTGAACGTACCGGGTTTACACCTGGTAGAAAATGCCTTGGCAGCGGCGGCCTGTGCTTTTGCTCTGGGCGTTTCGGCTGAGCATATTTGTCAGGGGCTCGCAGCTTACAACGGTGAGCCCGGTCGCATGCAGCTTAGCAGAGTCGGCCAGGCGAGCTTAGTTGACGACAGTTACAACGCGAATCCTGCCTCGTTAAAAGCGGCGATTGATTATTTGTGCAAGCAAGACAGCGCGTTATTGGTGCTCGGCGACATGGCTGAACTCGGTGAAAATGCTGAAGAAATACATAGAGAAGTGGGTTTGTACGCAAAGACCAGCGGCATAACAGATCTCTATGCTGTCGGTGCCTTTGCCGACGACTACTGCGATGGTTTTGGCCGTGGCGCTAAACATTTTATGAATCACAAAGACCTTGTGCTCGCGCTGCTAGAGCGTTTACACGAAGCGCCGACCATTTTGGTCAAGGGGTCTCGGTCTTCGGCAATGGACAGGGTTTGTCAGGCCTTACTGCAAGAAGGTGGGCAGTAATATGCTTTATTGGTTAGCGGATTATTTAAAAGAATATATCCCGGTTTTTGGTGTTTTTCGTTATTTAAGCTTTCGTGCCATTGTCGGTGTATTGACCGCACTTGGTATTTCGATGTTTCTCGGCCCGGGGGTGATTCGCAAACTCGAACAGTTGCAAGTTGGCCAAGCGATTCGTGAAGACGGCCCGCAAAGTCACTTAAGTAAAAGTGGTACCCCGACCATGGGAGGCGCGCTAATACTATTTGCTATTGGCCTGGCTACCTTGCTGTGGGCCGACCTCGGCAATCGTTTTGTGCAAGTGGTTCTGTTTGTCACCTTTAGTTTTGGTGCCGTTGGCTGGGTTGATGATTATCGCAAAGTTGTTGAAAAAAATTCCAAGGGCTTACCTGCGCGCTGGAAATATTTTTGGCAGAGTGTCTTTGGTTTGGCTGCGTCCATTTATCTTTACGCTAGCGCTCAGAGCCCGGTTGAAACAACTTTGTATTTTCCATTTTTTAAAAACTGGGCTCTGCAGCTTGGTTTGGCTTATATCGTTATTAGTTATTTTATGATTGTTGGTTTCAGCAATGCGGTTAATTTAACTGATGGCCTTGATGGGCTCGCGATTATGCCAACTGTTATGGTCGGCGCGGCACTGGGTTTATTTGCGTACTTGGTTGGCAATGTTAACTTTTCTAGCTACCTACATATCCCTTATGTTGCAGGAACAGGTGAGCTAGTTATTTTCTGTGCAGCTCTGGTTGGTTCCGGGCTCGGTTTTCTCTGGTTTAACACGCACCCCGCTCAGGTGTTTATGGGTGATGTTGGTGCTTTGGCCCTCGGCGCTGCGCTTGGCGTTATTGCGGTAATGGTCCGCCATGAAATTGTATTTTTTATCATGTCCGGCATCTTTGTTATGGAAACGGTGTCGGTTATTTTGCAGGTGGCTTCATTTAAGTTAACTGGGCGCAGGATTTTTCGTATGGCGCCTTTACATCATCACTTTGAGTTAAAAGGTTGGCCTGAGCCACGAGTAATTGTGCGTTTTTGGATTATCAGTTTAATCCTCGTGTTACTTGGTTTGGCCACGCTGAAGTTGAGATAGATATGTTGATAGCAAGCAATCAAGTACATTTGATTGTCGGTGGCGGAGCTACCGGGCTATCTGCTGCGCGCTTTTTACACAAACAGCAGAAGGCGTTTGTTGTATTTGATACGCGCAGCGAGCCAGCTATTTTTGAGCCCTTTAAGGCACTGGATGCGGACGTACGCTGCTATAACAGTGAGCTTGCACCGGCACTTTGGCAGCAGATTAGCCGGGTTATTTTAAGCCCGGGTGTCAGTCGTGATGAGGCCGTTATTGTTGAGGCTTTGGCGCGGGGTATTGAAGTACTTGGTGATGTTGCTCTGTTTTTAGAGCACGTGGATAAGCCGGTTATTGGCATTACTGGCTCAAACGGTAAATCGACCGTGACAACCATGGTTGGCCTCGCTGCGCAGTGCGCCGGGCTTAAGGTTGCGGTCGGTGGCAACCTCGGGCGCCCAGCGCTCGATCTATTGGCCGATGAGGCCGAGCTCTATGTACTGGAGTTGAGCAGCTTTCAACTCGAGAGTACAGACAGGGCTAATCTCACTGTTGCGGCCATGCTTAATGTGAGTGCCGATCATCTCGACCGCCACGGCAACCTGATGAATTATTTTGCGATCAAGCAGAAAATTTTCTACGGGGCTAAAAACGTTGTTTATAAGCTTGATGACGCGCTAACTCAGCCACCTGTGCTAACTGCGCAACCTCGCTATGGTTTTGCCATTGATAAAAAGGCCGAGCAGGGTGAGCAACAATACTACTTAAATACGAATAGTGCGGAGCTTTACTGTGACGAGCAGCGCTTAATCGCGCGCGCCGATATAAAGGTTAAAGGTCTGCACAATATTGAAAATTTACTGGCCGCTTTTGCTATTTGTGACGCTGCGGAAATTCCGCGCTCGGCAGTAAGCGCGATGGCCAGAGAGTTTGGCGGCTTGCCCCATCGCTGTGAAGTGGTGGCCGAAGGTAGTCGCGGCTGTTTTATTGATGACTCCAAAGCCACAAATGAAGGCGCGTGTATTGCCGCCTTAAAAGGCTTGGCTCCGGAATTTGAACAGGTTCGGCTGATCGCCGGCGGTTTGGCAAAAGGCGCTAGCTTTGAGCTTTTAGCGCCAGTGTTAACACAGTGCGTTAGCCGTTTAGTTCTGATTGGTGAAGATGCACCGTTAATCGAAGCAAAAGTAGCAGGTCTTGACTGCCTGCACGCTCAAACAATGGAACAAGCGGTCTTGCTGGCAGCAGAGGGGGCGGGTGAGCAAGACTTAGTTTTACTCTCACCGGCATGCGCCAGCTTTGATATGTTCAAAGGTTTTGAGCATAGAGGTCAGAGCTTCGCCGCCGCAGTCGATAAACTGTACAGCGAGGCCGCGGCGCAATGATGGCTTTAAGTCTGAATTATCGCATGCCTAGCTTTAGTGGCTTTAATACCAGCAACTCTCTGTTTGTTGCAGTATTGGCGCTTGCCAGTTTTGGTTTGTTAATGGTGGCAACAAGCTCGATTGATTTTGCCGCTGCCGTTTACGGTGATACTTGGTATTTTGCCAAAAAACAGATGTTTTTCTTGATCTTAGGTCTGGCGGCAGGGTGTTTTGTTTATATGATGCCCACCCGTCTTTGGCATCAACTGAGCCCGCTATTTTTGTTTTTGAGTTTTGCTTTATTAATTTTGGTGTTGGTGCCCGGCATTGGCAAAGTCGTAAATGGCAGTCGCCGATGGTTAAACTTTGGGCCATTTGGCATACAGGCTTCGGAGCTTGCGAAGTTCTGCTTAATTATTTTTTATGCAAGTTATTTAACTCGCAGGGCCCAGGTCGTTAGCTCGCGCTGGCTCAGCTTCGGCATTATGGTCGGTATTATTGCCTTAACGGCACTGCTTCTGCTGCTTGAGCCAGACTTTGGCTCTTGTGTGATTATTTGTTTTACGCTGGGAACAATGATGTTTGTTGCCGGCGTACCGGTATTGCGTTTTGTGTTGTTGTCTATTGTTGCGCTGTTTGGTGCGAGTGTATTGATTTTGACCTCTGATTACCGCCGCGAACGTTTACTTTCGTTTATGGATCCATTTGCCGACCCTTACGACGGGGGCTATCAGTTGGTGCAGTCGCTTATCGCTTTTGGTCGCGGCGATTGGTTTGGGCTTGGCCTTGGCAACAGCATTCAGAAATTGTTTTTCCTTCCCGATGCACATACGGATTTTATTTTTGCCATCATCGCTGAAGAATTTGGCTTGTTTGGCGTGCTGATATTTATTGCTTTGTTTGCATTTTTTATCGCTCAGATTCTGCGTGTTGCACTCAAAGCTTTAACTCGCGACCAGAAATTTGGTGCCTATTTGTGTGTGGGTGTGGCGGCGCTGTTGGCGATGCAGGCGTTTATTAATATGGGGGTTGCTTCGGGCTTGTTGCCGACCAAGGGCCTTACCCTGCCGTTTATAAGTTATGGCGGTTCGAGCCTTGTTGTCACCTGCTCCATGTTAGCGCTGGTCTTTCGTGTACAGAATGACTTAAAGCAGGAGGCGATCAGTGAAGAATAACTTGGTGCTTATAGCCGCAGGCGGAACGGGTGGGCACGTATTCCCCGGCCTGGCTTTGGCAGAGCAACTGCAGTCGCGCTCCTATGAAGTTCAATGGCTCGGTACTCAAGCTGGGCTGGAGTCGCGCCTGGTGCCGGTTCGCGGTATTAAATTAAATTTGTTTGCCGTGTCGGGCTTGCGTGGTAAAGGCCTGCTGGCATGGTTGATGGCGCCGTTGAAACTACTAATCAGCTTGTATTGTGCCTTGCGCATATTGTTAAAAATTAAACCGGCGGTTGTTGTTGGCATGGGCGGCTTTGTCGCAGGGCCTGCCGGTTTAGCTGCACGCCTTCTGGGCATCCCCTTGCTGATTCACGAGCAAAATGCAGTTGCCGGCAGTACCAATAAAATTTTAAGTAAATTTGCATCTTGTGCACTACAAGCTTTCCCCGGTGCTCTGACCGGTGCCGAGGTGGTTGGCAATCCACTGCGCGCCTCGCTTGAGGTTTTGCACAACCGAAGTGATTACAGTGCCGACAAACTAAAGCTTACGGTAATGGGCGGCTCGCGCGGAGCGCGTGCGCTGAATACTCGTTTACCCGCAGCCCTGCGCGAAGCCGGTGTCAGCGAGTGGCTGGATATCTGGCATCAAAGTGGTGTTGGCCGTCGCGACGAGGCTGAGCAAGCTTATGCCGCGGCCGGCATTAAAGCGACGGTGGTTGAGTTTATCGACGATATGGATGCGCTGCTTGATTGCACCGAGTTAATGGTGTGTCGAGCGGGTGCTCTGACGGTTTCCGAAGTGGCCAGCGTTGGCATCCCCGCGTTATTTGTGCCTTACCCTTATGCCATCGACGATCATCAAAGTGCCAATGCGCACTTTTTAACGGATGCCGGTGCAGCGTTGATGGTGCAGGAAAAAGATTTTGACAGCGGTGCGCTAGTGGCGGCCCTAAAAGATTTTTGCAGTGATAGAAATAAGTTGAGGCATATGGCCAAACTCAGTGCCGACTCAGCTTTGCGCGGCGCCGCCGAAAAAGTAGCAGATGCAGTAGAGGAACTGAGCGCATGAATATTCAAACGACTTTTCAGGTTCCTGAAATGCGCCGAGTGCAACAAATTCACTTTATCGGCATAGGCGGCGCAGGTATGTGTGGCATTGCTGAAGTGCTGCTTAATCAGGGCTACAAGATTAGTGGCTCTGATATGAAGGCCTCGGATACAACCGCGCGTCTTGAACAGTTGGGCGCAAAAATTTATATCGGTCACAGCGCTGAAAATATAAACGGCGCAAGTGTGGTGGTTAGGTCGACGGCGATTACTGAAAGCAACCCTGAATTAACCGCAGCGATCAACGGCCGGATTCCGGTTGTGCGCCGGGCAGAAATGCTCGCTGAGCTGATGCGCTATCGCCACGGTATTGCCGTTGCTGGAACGCATGGCAAAACAACCACGACTAGCCTTACTGCGTCGATTTTAGCTGCGGCGGGGCTGGACCCAACGTTTGTTATTGGTGGCCTGTTAAATTCGGCCGGTACCAATGCGCGCCTTGGTGAAAGCCGTTTTCTGGTCGCAGAGGCTGACGAAAGTGATGCGTCGTTTTTACACCTGCAACCGATGGTCGCGATTGTTACTAATATTGACGCGGATCACCTGGAGACCTATGGCGGTGATTTTGAAAAAGTTAAAGATACCTTTGTAGACTTTTTGCACAATTTGCCATTTTACGGTGTGGCGATTGTTTGCGGCGACGACCCGATTGTGCAGGAAATTTTGCCGCGAATCAGTCGCCAGGTACTAACTTACGGCTTTGATGAGGGCAACGACTTCCGCTGTGTCGATATTCGCCAAAGTGGTTCGAGTTTGAGTTTTAAAGTTGAGCGGCCTAATGCTAAAACCGCACTTGATATTCATTTGCCGATGCCTGGCTTACACAACGCGCTAAATGCCACTGCTGCGATTGCGGTAGCCAGCGATGAGTCGGTTGCCGATGAAGCGATTCAGCAGGGGCTAAAACAGTTTCAAGGTGTTGGCCGGCGCTTTGAGGTGCACGGTGATATTCCTGTCGAAGGCGGTTTTGCAATGCTGGTTGATGACTACGGCCATCATCCGCGCGAAGTGTTGGCGACGATCAATGGTGTGCGCAACGGTTGGCCGGAGCGCCGCTTAGTGATGGTGTATCAGCCACACCGCTATACGCGCACGCGCGATTTGTTTGAAGATTTTGTCGACGTTCTTTCTCGTGTCGACGTGCTTGTTTTACTCGATGTCTACGCCGCAGGTGAAGCGCTAATAGTCGGTGCCGACGGCCGCAGTTTAGCGCGCAGTATTCGCAACCGCGGCAGTGTCGACCCAATTTTTGCAGAAAATATTGATGTGGTTCCCGAACTACTGAACAAGCTTATTCAAGCGGACGACATCGTTATTACCCAGGGCGCGGGCAGTGTGACGCATCTGGCTCCGGTGTTGGCGGAAACTGAATTCGGGGCAAAAAAATGAGTGTTGAAACGCGTTATCAAAAACAGTTCTCTGGCAATGTCGCCGATTTTGGCCGCGTTGCAGTGCTTTATGGTGGCACCTCGGCGGAGCGCAGTGTGTCGCTGCAAAGCGGCGCGGCCATCTTAAATGCCCTGCAGGAAAAAGGCGTTAACGCTTTTGCTATTGATATCGGTGAAGACGTCTGCCAGCAGTTACAGCAGGCAGAATTTGACTGCGCTTTTATCGCTCTGCACGGTATGGGCGGCGAAGATGGCAAAGTTCAGGCGCTGTTAGATTTGATGGGCAAACCTTATACGGGTAGCGACCACGCTGCTTCGGCTCTGGCTATGAACAAACTGCACACAAAACAAGTGTGGCAAAGCTGGGGGCTGCCGACGCCGCCTTATTTAACCCTGGAGGCGGAGCTCAGCCTTGAGACTGTGCTCGATACGCTGGGTCACGTATTTGTTAAACCCGTGCACGAAGGCTCCAGTTACGGCGTGAGCCCAGCTCGTTCGCTGGCCGAGCTTGAGCAAGCTGCAGCAGCGGCTAAACAGTTTGACTCTACCGTTATTGCCGAAAAACTTATTCACGGTGAAGAGTACAGCGTCGCGGTGCTTGGCTCGACGGTGTTGCCGCCGATTCAAATTAAGTTTAACGGCGGCTTTTACGACTTTAATGCAAAATACGAAAGTGATAAGACCGAGTACTTGTGCCCCGCGCCGCTTGATGAGCAGGACGAATCTATTTTAAAAGCCATTGCCGGCAAGGCATTTCGCACGGTTGGCTGTAAGGGCTGGGGGCGAGTTGATTTTATGCGCAATCAAAGCGGGGAGTTTTTCCTGCTTGAAGTGAATACCGTGCCGGGCATGACCAGCCACAGCTTGGTGCCGATGGCGGCAAAGGCCATCGGGTTAAGTTTTGGCGATCTGGTACTTGAAGTCTTGGCGATGGCGACAAATGGCTAAACAAATAAATACAACAGGCGGCGCAAAAAAAGTTAAGCCGAGCACTCAGCCGCGGCGCAAGCTCGGGCGCTATGTGCTGCTGATGTGTGCAGTTATTGCCGCTTGTGTGTATTTCAAACCGTTGGCATATATCGCTGACGTGCACATCGCTCTGCCGAGTGTTGACTTCGACGATGAGGTGAAAATAAACAATGTCGTTATCGAAGGTGAGTTTCGTTACAGCAGTAAGCAAGCGCTGCAAAGTGATATCAGCGCCTTGTTGGCCGGCGACTTTGTCAATTTAGATTTGGCGCGTATGCGTGCAGCCATGGAGGCAAAACCCTGGTACAAAAGTGTGCGCCTGGCCAGGCAGTGGCCGGCAACCTTGAAAGTTGAGATCGAAGAAGAGCTGCCTATTGCACGCTGGGGTGAGAGAGGTTTTATTAATCGCTACGGTGAATTGGTTTATGTCAATGAGCTCAATGCCTTGAGTTCGCTGCCGGTTTTAAGTGGCGCAGATGAGCATGCTTATGATATCGCGCGAAATTATTTGCTGATGTCACAGCTGCTAAATGATGCCGGCCTTTACATTTCTTCGTTGCATGTATCGGCAAACGGAGCTAGAGAAATTAAATTTAGCTCGGGTTTTACATTGTTGCTTGGTGGGCACATGTTCAGTGAGCGTTTAGAGAAATTCTTGTATTTATATCAACAGCAGTTGGGAGCTCAAAAAGAGCGGCTTGCCATCGTCGATTTACGCTACTCAAATGGTGTAGCTGTGCGTTGGCGTGAAGAAACTCTCGGCGAGCTCGCAAGCAGGTAAATTATGGCCAATTCAGAGCAGGGCAAAATGATTGTTGGTCTCGACATAGGCACATCGAAAGTGGTGGCCTTAGTCGGAGAGATCAGTAGCGAAGGCGAACTCGCAATCGTCGGCATAGGCTCGCATAAAAGTGTCGGTCTGAAAAAAGGTGTCGTGGTTAATATTGAATCGACAGTGCAGAGTATTCAGCGCGCGGTGGAAGAGGCGGAATTAATGGCCGGCTGTCAGATCCACTCTGTGTTTGCCGGTATCGCCGGCAACCATATTCGCAGCTTAAATTCCCACGGCATTGTCGCGATTAAAGACCGCGAGGTATATCAAACAGATATAGACCGTGTGCTCGATGCCGCGCAGGCGGTGGCGATACCGGCAGACCAAAAAATTCTGCACCTACTGCCACAGGAATACATTATTGACGACCAAGAAGGGGTTAAAGAGCCTCTGGGTATGAGTGGTGTGCGCCTCGAAGCTAAGGTTCACTTGGTAACTGGCGCCGCCAACGCTGCGCAAAATATTGAAAAGTGTATTCGTCGCTGCGGCCTTGAAGTTGAAAGTGTGATTTTAGAGCAGCTGGCTTCCAGCCACGCAATTTTAACGGATGATGAAAAAGAGCTCGGTGTGTGCATTGTCGATATCGGTGGCGGCACCACAGATATTGCCATTTTTACTGAAGGTGCGATCAAGCACACCGGGGTCATTCCGATTGCCGGCGATCAGGTGACCAACGATATTGCCATGGCGCTGCGCACGCCAACTCAGTACGCGGAAGAAATAAAAATTCGCTACGCCTGCGCCTTGGCCAAATTAACCAATGCCGATGAAACCATTAAAGTGCCGAGTGTCGGTGACAGGCCGCCGCGCGATTTAAGCCGCCAGGCGCTGGCCGAAGTGGTTGAGCCGCGTTACGAAGAATTATTTTCTCTGGTTCAGGCAGAGGTTCGTCGCAGTGGTTATGAAGATATGATCGCGGCGGGCATTGTGCTGACCGGAGGCACGGCAAAAATGGAAGGTGTTGTTGAACTCGCTGAAGAAATTTTTCATATGCCGGTGCGCTTGGGGGCACCGCAAAATATCAATGGCTTGAAAGACATTGTTAATAATCCTATTTACTCAACCGGCGTTGGCCTTTTGCACTTTGGTAAAAACAAGGTCGGTGACAGCGTTACTCCCAAAGCAAGTGGGGAGAGCTCATTTAGTAAATTTAAATCTTGGTTTATTCGTAATTTTTAAAATTCATAGTGTCAAAAAGAGGGGATTACTATGTTTGAACTGGTAGATAGCGTTCCTCAGAACGCGGTAATTAAAGTCGTCGGAGTCGGTGGCGGTGGTGGCAACGCTGTTCGCCACATGATCAGCAGCGATGTCGATGGCGTTGAATTTATTTGCGCCAATACCGACTCGCAAGCGCTGACCGATCTCGACAGCAAAGCGGTGTTGCAACTCGGTCACGGTATTACCAAGGGGCTTGGCGCTGGCGCTAACCCTGAGGTTGGCCGCCAAGCGGCGATGGAAGATCGCGAGCGCATTGCCGAGTGTTTGCAGGGCGCGGACATGGTCTTTGTCACCGCTGGTATGGGCGGCGGCACAGGCACTGGCGGTGCTCCGGTTGTTGCTGAGATCGCCAAAGAAATGGGTATTCTGACCGTGGCTGTGGTTACGCGCCCTTTCCCGTTTGAAGGCCGCAAGCGCATGAAGATCGCCGAAGAAGGTATCAAGCAGCTGACCGACAGGGTTGATTCGCTGATTACCATTCCCAACGAAAAGCTTTTACAGGTGCTCGGCAAAAGCACGTCATTGCTCGACGCATTTAAAGCGGCAAACGATGTTTTGCTCGGCGCCGTTCAGGGCATTGCCGATCTGATTATCCGCCCGGGTACTATTAACGTCGACTTTGCCGATGTCAGTACCGTGATGTCAGAAAAAGGCATGGCGATGATGGGCTCGGGGCGAGCCACTGGTGAAAACCGCGCCATCGAGGCGGCCGAAGCTGCAATCCGCAGCCCATTGCTCGAAGATGTCGATCTGCAGGGGGCTCGCGGTATGTTGGTGAATATCACCTCCGGGCCTGACTTGAGCTTGGGTGAGTTTAGTGAGGTCGGTGATACCATTGAAGAGTTTGCATCCAACGATGCCACTGTGGTTGTCGGAACGGTCATTGACCCTGAGATGAGTGGTGAGGTTCGTGTCACCGTTGTTGCCACCGGTCTTGGCCACGCGAATTCAGCAGAAGTGCGCACGCCGGAACAGGCCAAAGTTGTGGTTGATAACACACGCAAGGTCGCGGCCGAGCCAAACTACAACGAACTGGACAAGCCAACGGTGATGCGCAGCAGTCAAAGCGCGAGCTCCTCGGCGGCACCGGCGGAAGCTAAAAGCGCCAATGCCGCGGTTAGCCCGGTCGATCGCGATATCGAGTACCTCGATATTCCGGCTTTCTTGCGTCGCCAGGCCGACTAAGCTGGAGCCCTGATCGCAGATCAGGACTCCGCCCTTTGGTCCCCTCCTTAGCCGGAGGGCGGAACCCTGCTGTCTGCGTAGGGTCAAAACCACTTACATAGATGTGGGTGGTGAAAGGAAAAGGGAAGTGTGCGCCAGTAAACAAGTGGTACTTTCGGCGCCAGCAAAGCAGTTGCACAAAATTGGAGCAATAGCGGTGATGATGTTAGAATCCGCGCCGCCTAAATGAGAGCTGGAACCATGGTTAGACAACGTACTTTGAAAAACGAAATTCGCGCAACGGGTGTTGGCTTGCATACCGGTCAAAAAGTCTTTTTGACTTTGCGTCCGGCACCGGTGAATAGTGGCATTGTTTTTCGGCGCACCGACTTAAACCCCGTTGTCGACATGGCAGCCGCGGCAACGAATGTGTTTGATACCACGTTGTCGACCAGTTTGGGCCAGGGTGAGGGCCGTATTTCAACGGTTGAGCACTTGATGTCTGCGATGGCTGGCCTCGGCATTGACAACGCTATCGTGGAGCTCAGTGCCAATGAAGTGCCGATTATGGACGGCAGCGCTGGCCCTTTTGTGTTTTTGATTCAAAGTGCCGGTGTGGTTGAGCAAAATGAAGCAAAGAAATTTCTTCGTGTGCTTAAGCCCGTTACCGTCACTGACGGCGATAAACACGCGACGTTCAAACCCTACGACGGCTTGAAAGTTAACTTCAGCATCGATTTTGATCACCCCGTCTTTAAAGACAAAAAGCTCGATGCCAGCATTGATTTTTCTACCACTTCGTTTGTTAAAGAGATCAGCCGCGCGCGCACCTTTGGTTTCATGCACGAATTTGAGTACTTGCGCTCCAAGGGTTTGGTGAAAGGCGGCAGTGTCGATAACGCCATTGTTGTTGATCAGTACAAAATACTGAATGAAGATGGCCTGCGCTATGACGACGAATTTGTAAAACACAAAATTCTCGATGCGATTGGCGATCTCTACCTGCTCGGCTACGGTCTGATCGGTGAATATCAGGCACACAAGAGCGGCCACGGCTTAAATAACAAAGCGGTGCGCGCCCTGCTTGAACAGCGAGATGCCTGGGAGCTTGTCAGCTTTGATGAAGCTGAACAGTTGCCAATTTCCTACATTAAGCCGCTGACTGCATAATTATTGCTCAGTTGTCGACCGCTATGTGAGCTCAATCGCATTGCTATTTGGCAACTGTGGCTTTTTATGACATATTCGTCTCTTCACTCGCCCGAGTAGGGCGCTTTGCGTCCTCTTGTTAGGGCGCTGGCTATACTGAGGGAAGCCCCCAATCCCTCTACGAGTTCAAATAACAAGAGCCGATGAGACTTATTGTTGTCAGCAAGCGTTATGGAAGCACCCGGAGTATTAATCTGGGGGCTTGGGCGCGCGCGGTACTCGGCGTTTGTCTGGTTGGTTTTCCCGTCGGCGCAGGCCTTATGGCCTGGCAGTTGTTTGCCCAGCAAGACAACAAATTGCTCGATAAACAGAGCCGCCAGGCTTGGGTGGCAACACTTGAGCAGCAGCAAAACCAGGTTGAACAGGCCCAGCGCGAAGCTGAAAAAACACTCGCCGCACTGACCTTAAGAGCCTCCGAACTTCAGGCCCGCTTAGTGCGCCTCGATGCTTTGGGGGAGCGCCTGACAACGATGGCCAAGCTCGACAAGGGTGAGTTTGACTTCAGTCAGCCGCCTGCGGTGGGCGGCCCCGAAGCAAGTGCTAACCCCGGCGAAAACCCTGGCCCCTCGCTGACCGACACGCTTGAGCGCCTGGCCCTGCAAATTGATGATCGCCAACAGCAGTTGAGCACCCTCGAAGCGCTGTTAGCCGATAGAAAATTACAGAGCGATGTCTTTCTCGCCGGGCGCCCGATTAAAAAGGGCTGGATGAGCTCGCGCTACGGCCGGCGCACCGACCCGTTTACCGGCGGCGCTGACTGGCACGCCGGTGTGGATTTTGCCGCAAAAGAAAACTCCGATGTTGTTGCGGTTGCCGCGGGCGTTGTCACCTGGTCGGCCGATCGCTACCAGTACGGGAAAATGGTTGAGATCAATCACGGCAACGGTTTTGTGACTCGCTACGGTCACTGTAAAAAGTTGCTGGTCAAGGCCGGCGACATTGTTAAAAAAGGCCAGACTATCGCACTGGTCGGTTCCACCGGCCGCTCTACCGGCCCCCACGTACACTTCGAAGTGCATAAAAACGGCCGCACGGTCGACCCCGCCTCTTATATTCACCGCGCCAGTCGCTGAAGTTAGCACCAATAGGCCCTTGTGCCGCCTCTTTTTCTGTATACTTCCGCTCGGCCGGAGAAACATCGATATATTTTTGGACTAAGTACATGATCAACAAGGTATTAAAGCTACTGATCGGTTCCCGCAACGACAGGGAAGTGAAGCGTTTGCGTAAACTGGTTAACAAGATCAATGCGTATGAGCCGGATTATGAAAAGCTCAGCGACGATGAGCTCAAAGGCCTGACAACAAGCTTTAAAAAGCGTGTAAGTGACGGCGAAAGCTTGGATGCAATCCTGCCTGAGGCCTTTGCCGCTGTGCGCGAAGCTTCCAAACGTGCGATGGGCATGCGCCACTTCGATGTGCAGATGATAGGTGGCATGGTGTTACACCAGGGCCGTATTTCTGAAATGCGCACCGGTGAAGGTAAAACCTTGGTTGCGACGCTGGCCGCTTACCTCAATGCTTTAAGTGGCAACGGTGTACATGTCGTGACCGTGAATGACTATCTGGCCAGCCGCGACGCCAACTGGATGCGCCCGCTGTACGAAGCACTGGGCCTGAGTGTTGGTGTGGTGGTGGCGATGCAGCCCCAGCAAGAAAAGTACGACGCCTACCGCTGCGATATTACCTACGGTACCAATAACGAATTTGGTTTTGATTTCCTGCGCGACAATATGGCACTGCGCAAAGAGGACCGCATGCAGCGCGGTCTTAACTTTGCGATTGTCGATGAAGTTGACTCCATCTTGATTGACGAGGCGCGAACACCGCTGATCATCTCTGGTGCTGCGCAGGACAGCTCTGAGCTCTACCGGGTGATCAATAAGTTGGTGCCTTCGCTTGAGAAGGTCGCCGACAGCGATGGCGAGCGCAACGATAAAATCATGCTCGGCAAAATTCAGCTAGAGGGCGATGATAAACCGACGACCGTGCCTTATGCACTCGGCCGCGCAGACAAAGAAAACAAAGACTTGGTCATTGTCGATAGCCAGGCCAAGCCGCCGCTGTGCCGTCTCGCCGATAAAGGCCACTTTGCCATTGACGAAAAAAGCCGCCAGGTTGAACTCAGTGAAGAAGGCCACGAGCTGGTTGAACAGTGGCTGGTGAAAAACAAGCTGATGGAAGAGAACGACAGCCTCTATTCCGCCGCCAATTTAAGCCTGTTGCAACATGTGCACAGCGCACTAAAAGCCCACACGCTGTTTAACCGCAACGTTGAATACATCGTGCAAGACAATCAAGTGGTCTTGATTGATGAGCACACCGGCCGCACGATGCCGGGCCGGCGCTTAAGTGAAGGCCTGCACCAGGCCATTGAAGCAAAAGAGGGGGTCCAGATTCAGGCCGAGAGCCAGACCCTGGCTTCAACAACCTTCCAGAACTACTTCCGTATGTACCAAAAACTAAGTGGTATGACCGGTACCGCCGATACGGAAGCTTTTGAGCTTAAGCACATCTACGGTTTGGAAGTAATTGTAATTCCAACCAATGTGCCGGTTGCGCGAGACGATTTAAACGACTTGGTGTTTTTAAGTCTCGACGAAAAAATTGATGCTGTCGTCAACGATGTTAAAGAGCTGGTTGAGAAAAATGCGCCGGTTTTGGTTGGTACCGCGTCGGTTGAAAGCTCCGAGTTGATGAGTCAGCGCCTTAAAAAAGGCGGCATTAAGCATGAAGTGTTAAACGCCAAACAGCACGAGCGCGAAGCAACTATTATTGCCGAAGCTGGCCGCCCCGGCTCGGTGACCATTGCGACCAATATGGCCGGTCGCGGTACGGATATTAAGTTAGGTGGCAACCTTGATGTTGAGCTTGAAGCACTTGGGGAAGGTGCGACACAAGAGCAAATTGAAGCGGTCAAAGCCGATTGGCAGAAGCGCCACGAAACGGTAATGGCGGCCGGTGGTTTGCACATTATCGGCACCGAGCGCCACGAAAGTCGCCGCATCGACAACCAGCTGCGCGGCCGCGCCGGTCGCCAGGGCGACCCCGGTATGAGCCGTTTTTACCTGAGCCTTGAAGATAATTTAATGCGTATATTTGCGTCCGAGCGCATGCGCAACTTTATGCAGGCTCTGGGCATGGAGAAAGGCGAGGCCATTGAGCACCGCATGGTGACCAATGCCATCGAAAAAGCCCAGCGCAAGGTTGAAGCGCGCAACTTTGATTATCGCAAGCAGTTGCTTGAATACGATGATGTAGCCAACGATCAGCGCACCGTGGTCTACACCCAGCGCAATGACCTGCTTGAAGCTGACGATATTGAAGATATCGTTGCCGGAATTCGCGACGACGTTATTGATGGTGTTGTATCTGGCTATGTGCCTCCTCAGTCGCTGATTGAGCAGTGGGATGTGCCCGGGCTTGAGCAGGCTTTACAGGTGGACTTTGGCGTCGACTTGCCGGTGCAAAAGTGGCTGGATGATGACGAAAAACTCTACGAAGAAACGCTGCGTAAGAAAATTCACGAAGCACTTGAGGCTCGCTACTTAGAGAAGAGTGAGCGCATAGGCTCGGTGATGCGCAGCATTGAAAAACAAATCATGCTGCAAGTGCTCGATACCCTGTGGAAAGAACACCTGCAGAATATGGATCATCTGCGCCAGGGCATTGGCCTTCGCGCTTATGCACAGAAAAACCCGAAGCAGGAATACAAGCGCGAAGCTTTTGAGTTGTTTCAGGCTCTGCTCGAAAACCTCAAATACGATGTGGTCAAAGTACTTTATCGTGTTGAGCCGATGACCGAAGAGCAGATGGAGGCAATGGAAAAGCGCCAGCGCGAAGAGGCCGAGCGCCAAAAACTGCAGCTTGAACACGAGAGTAAGAATGCGCTGCAGGCCGATGAGCAGGAAGTTAAAGAGCTCAGTGCGGACAAACCCTATGTGCGTGATGGCCGCAAAGTTGGGCGCAATGACCCGTGCCCCTGCGGTTCTGGTAAAAAATACAAAGCTTGCCACGGCAAGTTGGTTTAATTGCTTGGCTTGGCTTAGTTGAGCTTAGTTAATTTTTATAGTTATTAAGGCGAGAAAAATAATACATGGCAGTTGGTGAGTTTAAATGGCCGGGCGTTTTGCCTGTTGACGGCATACGATTAGCGGCAGTGCAGGCTGGTGTGCGTTATGCAGATCGTTTGGATATGTCGCTGATCGAGATTTGTGACGGTGCCAGTGTCAGTGCCGTTTTTACAAAAAATGCGTTTTGTGCCGAGCCAGTTAAAATTTGTCGTCGCCACTTGCAGCAAGCAACACCGCGCTTCTTGTTGATTAATTCCGGCAACGCCAACGCCTGTACCGGTCAGGCCGGTTGGCAGGCAGCAATTGATAGCTGTGCGGCAGTGGCCAGTGCCGCCGGTGTTGAGCTGAATCAGGTGCTACCGTTTTCTACTGGTGTAATTGGCGAAGTGCTTCCGGCCGCCAGGCTTGTCGACGCGGTGCCGACTGCGCTTGAGCAGTTAAATGGCGATGCTTGGCACGGCGCTGCGCAGGCGATGATGACGACGGATACTCGCGCCAAAGGCCTGAGTAAAACGCTAGAAATCGGCGGTGTTGAGCTTCATTTTAGCGCCATCGCCAAAGGCTCTGGCATGATCAAACCCAATATGGGCACCATGCTCGCTTATGTGGCGACCGATGCTGCAATCGAACAAAATCTGCTCGATAAGCTGGTAAAAAGTGCGGCCAATAAAAGCTTTAACCGCATTACTGTTGATGGCGATACCTCTACTAACGATGCGCTGGTGCTGATGGCGAGCGGTAAAGCTGGCAACACATTGATTTGCTCTGGTACTGATGCAGCCGAGCGTGTTGAGCAAGTTCTCACCGAGCTGTGCCAGGCCTTGGCGATTGAAATGGTCCGCGATGCTGAAGGCGCCACAAAGTGTGTGCGCGTTGATGTGGCGGGCGGTTTGAATGCGCAAGAGAGCCTTGATGTCGCTTACGCCATTTGCCATAGCCCGCTGGTTAAGACCGCGCTATTTGCCAGCGACCCGAATTGGGGCCGTATTGTTGCCGCCATTGGTTATGCGGGTATAGAAGAGCTCGACTGCACTAAGGTTCAGGTCTGGCTTGACGACGTGGCTATTGTTGCCGATGGCGGCCGTGCCCCCAGCTATCGTGAAGAAGTTGGTCAAGCCGTGTTTGATCGGGCGGAATTTAGCATTCGCGTAGATTTGGGGCGCGGCGACGCCAAAGAAAGCTTGTGGACTTCAGATTTGAGCCACGACTACGTGCGCATTAACGCCGAATACCGCAGTTAAGCATGGCTAAGCTGAGCAGCATTGCCGTTGTAGTCGGTGTGATCGAGAACCGCGATGGCGAGATTTTAATTAGCCGTCGCCAGGCTCAGCAGCACTTAGCCGGGCTTTGGGAGTTTCCCGGGGGCAAGGTCGATAGTGGTGAGAGCAAAGAGCAGGCGCTGGTTCGGGAGTTAAAAGAAGAGCTCGACTTAGAGCTTGAGCCAGGCGCCGCAGATTTCTTGTTTGATATTGAGCACGATTACGCTGAAAAGCGGGTGTGTTTACACATCTTCCACGTGCGCCAGTTTTCTGGTGAGGCTAAAAGCATGGAAGGCCAGCCGCTTAGCTGGGTCAGTAGAAGTGAGATTGCTGACTACGAATTTCCTGAGGCAAACAAGCGCATTGTTGAGTGGCTTGTTTCGAGGGCCTAAGCTCGGCTGCGCATCTTTTCTTTAGGGTTTCTTTAAGCGCGCGACTATAGCTTTACTTAGCTTTAGTTACCGCTGATCTTCCGACCAGCTTTCGGCGCTCTCATCACTGCCTTCTATCTGGTAGCTTTCACTTGCCCAATCGCCAAAATCGATGTCTTTGCAGCGTTTGCTGCAGAATGGCCTTTCGGGAAACGCTTCAGTCATCATCACGGTTTTACCGCAGTTAGGGCACGGAAGGCTGACGGTTTTTACACTCATAATATTCTGACGCTTACTGAAGTACTGCGGTTTGTTTTGCTTGGGGCGCAAGTATTGTGGCTGGCATGCTTGCAGTCAAGTTTGAGCTGAGGCGCCACTTGAAGTGAACTCTTAAGTGAGCGCTAGCTTGCAGTACTCTTGATGCAAAATCTCGACCTGGGACAGGCATTGCGCTTTGTCAGCGCTGTTATCGATGACGTCGTTTGCGTGCTTAAGGCGCTGCTCCCGGCTAAGCTGGCTGGTCATAATTGCGCGAATTTGTTCTTCACTGTTTTGATCACGGGCGCAGGCGCGTTTAAGTTGTTCTGCTTCGCTCAGGTCAACCACCAACACCCTATCGACAAGCTTTTGCTGGCCGGTCTCAAGCAGCAGTGGAGAGCTTAGGATAACGTACGTGGATTGCGCGCGCTCCAGTTGTCGCTCTATTTCCTGGCGTATAAGCGGGTGGGTTAGCTGTTCGAGCCAGAGCTTGGCTTTGGGATCGGCAAAGATAAGTGAACGCAACTGGCTGCGATCAAGGCTGCCGTCGGCAAGCAAAACCTGTGGGCCAAAATGCTCCGCAATTTTGGCTAGCGCAGTTTGGCCCGGCTCGACAACTTCGCGTGCAACGATATCTGCATCGACAACCGTGATACCCAGCTCGGCAAACATCGCCGAAACCGTACTTTTCCCTGAGCCTATGCCTCCTGTTAGGCCGAGTTTAAACATCAGGCTGCAATGAGGCCGAGATACCATCGCTGAATGTCGCTTCCCCAGAAGAAAGCAAACCAGCCGGCGATAGCGAGGTAGGGGCCAAAGGGCATCGGTGTATCTTTATCTTTACCTTTCATTAGAATGCCGGCAATGCCAAATATGGCGCCGACCGCAGACGAAAGAATAATAATGGTTGGCAGCTGTTGCCAGCCCATCCAGGCGCCGAGCGCAGCGAGTAACTTGAAATCACCAAACCCCATGCCTTCCTTGCCCGTAAGAAGCTTAAAGGCCCAATAAATACTCCACAGGCTCAAATAACCGGCCATGGCCCCGTAGACGGCACTTTGCAGGTCAACAAAAGTGGCGACAGAGTTGACCGCCAAGCCGGCCCAAAGCAGGGGCAGAGTTAGGCTATCTGGCAGCAGTTGGTGATCGATATCAATGTAGATCAGGCAAATCAGCGTCCAAGAAAACAGCATTAGTGCTGCAGCTTCAAAGCTTAAGCCGTAGCTCCAAACACAAAACACACCCGTGGCGGCAGTGAGTAGTTCCACAAAGGGGTAGCGCAAGCTAATGGGGCTTTTACAGCGCAGGCAACGGCCCTTGAGCAACACCCAGCTAAGCACCGGGATATTGCACCACGCCGGAATAAGCTGCTTGCAGCTGGGGCAATGCGAGCGAGGAAAGGCGACATTAAAGCGCTCTTCTGCCGGCGCTTCGCCGAGCTCAAGACCGTCATTTTCGGTTAGAAACGCCCGGCACTCCCGGCGCCAGCTGGCCATCATAGAGATGGGTAGGCGGTAAATAACAACGTTCAGAAAGCTGCCGACGAGTAGGGAGAAGACGCCGGCAGCGAGGAGGGTGAGAAATTCCATTGAGCTTAAACAACTTGACCGATTTGGAAAATGGGCAGGTACATAGCAACCATGAGGCCGCCAACTAAGATACCGAGTACAGCCATAATCAGGGGCTCAAGTAGCGTTGTTAGATTGTCAACCATGTTGTCGACTTGTTCTTCGTAGTAGCTGGCTGCTTTATCTAACATTTCATCAAGCGCACCGGACTCTTCACCAATAGTGGTCATTTGAATAACCATTGGTGGGAAAAGCTTGGTTTGAGTCATAGCTACATTTAGCTGGGTTCCTGTTGAAACCTCATCCCTAATGCGAAGAACTGCTTGTTCATATATGTAGTTCCCCGTTGCGCCGGCAACGGAGGTAAGTGCCTCAATTAGAGGAACGCCCGCTGCAAAGGTGGTTGACAGTGTACGCGCGTATCTCGCCACAATTGATTGATAGACAATATCTCCTACGATAGGTAGTCGAAGTGTTAGCCTGTCTAAGGCTATTCGAAAGCCCTTGCTTTTTTCTTTGGCTTTGGAAAAAAAGAAAGCTGCCGCTCCTGCGACCACTAATGCTTTTAGCCAATGGGCTTGAGCTAGTTCAGAAAGGCCAAGCACAAATAAAGTGAATGCTGGAAGATCGGCTCCGAAGCTTGAAAATGTTTCAGCAAACTGGGGTACAACTTTTACTAACAGTATGCCTGTAACAACAATGGCTACGACTACCACTGCAGCAGGGTAGGTCATGGCTTTTTTTATCTTTGCCTTTAGTTGTTCGGTCTTTTCTTTGTAAGTCGCTATTCGATCAAGCATGGTCTCAAGAGCCCCGCTCTGTTCCCCAGAATCGACGAGATTACAAAACAGTTCATCAAAATACTTTGGGTGTTTTTTTAGCGATGTAGCAAAACCAGTACCGGAAGCAACGTCCTCTCTGATAAGGTTGATAAGGTCTGAAAGCTGTTTCTTGTCGGAGCCGCCTGCAACGATGTCAAAGCTTTGTACTAGTGGTACACCAGCCTTCATCATGGTTGCCATCTGTCGAGTAAAAAGGGCGATATCCATCGGCTTAACTGGTTTCCCCCCTGCCCCGAAGAGAGGTTTGGGTTTTTTCCGTACTGATTGGGCTCGAATACCTTGCTTAATTAGCTGTGCTTTCGCTAGCGCCGGAGTTGTAGAGATAACTTCTCCAGATATTTTCTGGCCTTTTTTGTCCGTACCTTTAAATAGAAATGTCTGGCTGACTGTAGTTGCCATTGTTTTAATCCTTCGTTACCCGGTTGGCTTCAGCGAGGCTGGTGACCCCCATAGCCGCCTTACGCAGAGCGGCTGTTCGCAGGTTGAAAAAACCGGCTTCTTTGGCGGCGTCTGCTATCTGAATGGCGTTACCACCATCCATTATAATGCGGCTAATGGATGGTGTGATGCGAACCACCTCATAAACCCCAACGCGCCCTTTGTAGCCCTTGTTGCACTTGTTGCAGCCAACAGGTTCATGAAGGTTGATTTCCTCTAGGTCTATCTCATCAAACCCCTCTTCCTTTAGAATTTCATCAGGAATGTCCGCAGGTTTCTTACATTCGCTGCAAAGTCTTCTTGCGAGGCGCTGGGCAATAATAAGGCTGACCGTTGTAGCAACATTGAATGTTGGAACCCCCATGTTTAATAGGCGAGTAAGGGTTTCGGGGGCACTATTGGTATGTAGCGTTGATAGAACAAGGTGGCCCGTTTGGGCTGCTTTAATTGCAATTTCAGCCGTTTCAAGGTCTCGAATTTCGCCGACCATCACTATATCCGGGTCCTGGCGAAGAAAGCTGCGTAACGCTTCCGCGAAAGTTAGGCCGACTTTGTTACTAACATTAACCTGATTTATGCCTTCGAGGTTGATTTCTACTGGGTCCTCAGCAGTGGATATGTTTCGCTCTGTAGTATTTAAGATGTTCAGGCCAGTATAAAGCGATACTGTTTTTCCGGAGCCTGTTGGCCCGGTAACCAAAATCATCCCTTGAGGCTGAGCAAGCGCATCAAGGTACATCTGCTTTTGGAAGTCTTCATATCCTAGAGCGTCAATACCCAATTTGGCGCTACTTGGATCAAGTATACGAAGAACTATTTTTTCTCCGAATAATGTGGGAAGTGTATTTACCCGAAAATCAATGGCTCGGGTTTTAGTTATCTTCATCTTTATACGGCCGTCCTGGGGGACGCGCCTTTCGCTAATATCCATCTTTGACATAACCTTAAGGCGCGCGGCTAAGCGAGAACCGAGGTTTATTGGCGGCTTTGCGACCTCTTGCAAAATGCCGTCAGTGCGAAAGCGTACGCGATAGGTTTTTTCATAGGGTTCAAAGTGAATATCAGATGCTCCCCCTTTTATGGCATCTAATAAAACTTTATTTACAAAACGAACAATTGGGGCCTCATCTCCACCATCATCATCCGCACCAGAGCTGCTGTCTTCGTCAACAGCTTCAATGTCTAAGCCGTCTAGATCTCCGTCTTCCAGGCCTCCGAGGCTATCCCCTAAGCCTTCTTCAGCTGCATTCATGTACTCTTCTATCGCAACTTGCAGCTTGTCGGCTTCAACAAGTAGAGCCTCGGTACTTAAGCCTGTATTGAATTTTATTTCGTCTAAAGCATGAAGGTTGGTTGGGTCACACACGGCAATGTATAGGCGATTGCCTCGGTGAAAAATTGGCAGTGCTTGGTGCTTTTGGATTAGCTTTTGATCAACCAAGTCTTTTGGGATGCGCTCTCGGTCTAGAGCGTCCAGGTCAATTAATGCCGTACCGAATTCTCGTGAGGCGGATAAAGCCATTGGAAGTGCTTCGACACTCCCTTGGCTAATTAAATACATAGGTAATGGAAGCTTCTCTCGTTTGGCGGAGGCGATCGCCTCTTCAGCAAGTTCATTCGAAAGAAGATTGTCGTATACAAGGTGTCGCGCTAGCCCGCTTAAAGTCATTCGATGCAGCTTGGGTGTTAGGGTTTATATTAGGTGCTAAAAGTGTAACTCAAAATGAAGCAGTAATGGTCTTTGCATGAATTTTTACATAATAAAAACTTTCTAAGTATATGTTAACGCAGCCTTTCCTGTGCGGGGCGAGCTGGGTGCATGAATTTGTCTTCACGTGACAAAAAGTGTCTTGCCTATTCGTGCCAAGCAAGTGTTTGGCTAGCCTAAGTTTATGTTTTTATTATATAAATTTGTTTTGGCATGATGATCGCTTGGCATCTTAGGTCTTTAACTTTTCCTTTATCAAGGGGATTCTCATGAAAGCTATTCAAAAAGGTTTTACGCTCATTGAGCTTATGATTGTTGTTGCGATTATCGGTATTTTGGCTGCTGTGGCTCTGCCTGCTTACCAAGATTACACCGTACGTGCCAAGGTATCAGAGGTTATTCTTGCCGGCAGTGCTTGTCGTACAACGATCACTGAAGTAATTCAGTCGAGTGTTGGTACTACTCTTCCTTCGGCGAACGATTGGGGCTGTGAAAGTTCTACTCAGACTACCAAGTATGTTTCTCAGGTAGTAACTGACGCGGTTGGTAAGATTACCGTTACAGCGACTAATATCTCAGCTTTGACCGCAGGTTCCGCAGACGTTGTTACTATGGTGCCTATGTCCGATGCGACTACAGCCGTTGTCGCTACAGATGTTGGCATTGTTGTCTACGGTTGGCGCTGTGGTTTACCTGCTGATGGCACCACTATTCCTGCTAAATATCTGCCTGGCTCATGCCGCGGTCAGTTCTAAACGCTAAGTAGTACACGAAAAAGCCTCGGTTATCCGGGGTTTTTTTTTGCCTGATTGTTTTGGTGGCGCGTAAAAAAATACAAGTTCAGTTTTGGTTTGTGTGGTGTTTCCTTGTATGAGTCGAGTGATTTTTTGGCGAGGTGTGTCGCTGGCGTTGTTTGTTCCGTTAGTGGTTACTGGAACTGCGCATTTTGGTGCGCCAAGTCCTAGCCTGCTGGCCCTGGTCAGCTCTTTGGCAACTGCGTTTATGCTTGCGTTTTTATGCTTGGGCGTGTCCGCACTTCCTATTCCTCGCTTTCTTGCAGTAAGTGCAATTACGTTGCTTTTGCTCTTTTCTTTTGGGCTAACTGTAGGTAACTGGTGGCATTACCAGTATTTTCAGGCTTATCTGAACTTTGAGTATTTACTGTTCGCAAATAACGCTGGAGCCGCGCTGAACTCAGTTGATGAGTTTGAGTACCGGCAGGCACTTCAGTGGTTGTCCATTGGTTATGTGCTGCTGCTGCTTTTATTTCTTTGGGGGGCTTTATCTAAGCAAAGGCTTGAATTCCGGCGAAGATTATCTGCGGGGGTTGTAAGTGTTCTTTTGTTTGCGGCGGTAACTACCTTTGTGTGGGTTGGTGCTCAAATCTCTCATGTTAAGCGGGTCAATGCTTTTGCTCTCTCTCCTGTATTTTTACACCCAGTCCATGCTTTTTTTTATCCTCTTAGTAATGAGAGGGGTGGGGCAAAAGAGGGGTGGGAGTACTTCAAGCAAAAAAATACTGTAGTTGAAAAGCATGCCTTCTTACCCTCTGGCTATAGTGCCAAAAGCTTTAACGTTCTTATCCTTACTCTTGAGTCAATACGGGCGTCTTTTATCGGTGCGTACGGTGATTCGAGAGGGCTAACGCCAAATTTTGATGCTATTGCTAAAGAAAGTGTTCTTTTTAGTAATTTTTACGCCAATACGAATTATACGATTAAAAGTGAAAATGCAATTTTGTGTGGTATTTTCGATCACAATGCAAAGTTGTCAATTGCTGAGTATTCTGGGACTAAAAATTTAGATTGCTTGGCTTCAGTGCTTGCACATGAGGGGTACAGTTCTAGTTATATGCATGCTAATTCCAGTCGTTTTTATAATCGTGACAATTTCATGTTGGAGCACGGTTTTAGCGATTTGTATTTTCATGCAGATAAGGTCCCTCATAGGGACGATGGGCGTAGGTATATTGGGTGGGGGCTTGCTGATACTGATTTCTATGACCTTGCTCTTGACCGCCTTGAATCGTATTCTCAACCGTTTTTTTCTCAGGTTTTAAGTATTAGTAGTCATTACCCTTTTCAATATGACTGGCCTGTGGATGTCCCTAATTCTAAAAAAAGCCTGGAGCTGATGGATGTACAAGAGCGCATTTATAAAGGATACGAAAATGCGGTTCATTACTCTGATTATGCTTTGGGGGAGTTTTGGAAAAGCTTTAAGCGTTCTACTTTATATGAAAATACGATAGTGCTTATAACCGCGGATCATGGTGTGTGGTCTTTTGATTCAGAGAAAAAGTTGGCCCTATTACTTGATGAAGAGTTCTTTCGAGTGCCGTTGCTTATATATCATCCTGAGATCATTGGCGGTTATCGTGTGGATCAAGTCTCGAGCCAGGTTGATATCCCTTTGTCCGTTTTGGATCTGGTGAAAGCCGAGTACAGCGCACAGAATTATATCGGCAAAAGTATTTTTGACCGTGTTAAGGAGCCTTGGGCCGTACTGATGAAAGGAGGAGGGGTTTCATTTAGAGGGCAAGGTAGGGCTTGTATTCGCGAGGCAGTAAATTGTTCCGGAGCCTATCAGTCGTGCTGGGCTCAAACATCTGCTTCTGATTCAAAGAATCTAACTGGTTCGGCCTCTTGTTATGAAGTAGAAGGCGACTTGTTAACCGGGAAGGCTCTAAAGAAAAGCGAAGAAGACCCAGGTATTCTTGGGCTGGCCTACGATATGATCTACTTTGAAAACCAAAAGGTTTTTGCTGATGACAAGGTGCATTATTTAACTAAGCCATCTCATACAACTATGAGAGAGCTTAGCCAAGAAGAAAATTTGCCGTTTGATGGTTAGTGGCTTTGCAGCTTCCAGTTTTTAATATCTAGGCACGCGTTTCTCTCGCCAACTATATGTTTGCTGTTTAAGGGGGCAAGTAAGCACTCATTCTTTTGCTCAAAAATATTGAGATACAACTCAAGCTGTTCTGTTGAGGGTTTTACCAAGTATAGATCTGTCCTTAAGTATAGTGGCCTCCCTTCAATGAACTCTTGCGCGGCAGCAATAGTATTTGCTTCAGAAATACTATTTGGAAGATTTAGTACGTAAATTGGAATTTTGTCAGTGTAAGGCTCAGGAAGTGTGGTGTCATAAAGCCTTGGTTCAGTTCTACCGATTATATTGATTCCCGAATTGTCTAGCACAATTGCAACAGGTTGTTCGGTGCGAATCGTCCACAAGCCGTATATTAGTGCCGCCACTTGCAATAGAGCTATAACTGTTAAATCAAAAGGTAGGCTTTTTTTGTTGGGGTTATAAACTAGCAAAGTAAGCAATGGGCCCAAGACAAGGTCAATTGCGGCGACGATCAGAATGCCTTGGATGCCTCCAGCAAAGAGAAGGGGGCCGGGAAACCAGAAAAATACAATTAGAACAAGCGCAGCTAGAAAGATTAATATACTGACGCAAAAATGGATAGCGAAAGCCTGCCAACGATTATAAGTGTTAAGTTTCAAGCCAATCATTACTTTTCCACCCTCATCGACAAATCCACCGCCCTAACATTCTTAGTTAAATCCCCAAACGAACAGTAATCCACAGGTAGGTTCCTAGCCTTCGTTAAGGCTTCAAGGCTCAGGTCGCCGCTGAGCTCAAATTTGGTCTTGCCTCGCTCTAAGGTAAAGGCTTCTTTGAGCATAGCCTCTGAGAAGTTGTCTAGCATGGCAACGTCGGCACCGGCGCTTATGGCCTGTTTGAGTTCATCCAGGTTTTCAGTTTCAACCTCGACTTTTTTACCGGGGGCAATTTCGCGGGCCTTGTTAACGGCGGCGCGGATATCTCCGCAGGCGGCAATATGGTTTTCTTTTAGCATAAACATATCGTACAGGCCGATGCGGTGATTGCTGAGGCCTCCGCAGCTGACGGCGTATTTTTGCGCAAGTCTCAGCCCCGGCAGGGTCTTGCGGGTGTCGAGCAGGGTGATTTTGCTCTCGCCAAGTGTGTCTTTGTACTGCTTGGCTTTGCTGGCGACGGCACTTAAGAGCTGGATAAAGTTCAGCGCCACGCGTTCGCCGCTAAGCAGCGTGCGCGCTTTGCCTTTGAGGCTGACAAGCTTGCCGCCTGCCTTAACAAACTCGCCATCGCGGGCGTGCCAGGTAATGCTGTCGAGCCCGCCTAGCTGCTTGAAGGTTTCGTCGAGCCAGGCGCTGCCGCACAGTACACAGTCTTCACGAGTGATGATGTATGCGCTTTTTACACTGTCTTCGGGAATAAGCTTGGCACTGATATCGCCGCTGCCCAGGTCTTCGTCGAGAGCCTGGCGTACTCCGCGCTCTATGTCTTCGCGGATGTCATTAAGAGATAGGTTCATGGGGCTTAACGTACTGTTTCGAAGTTGAAGGCTATTTACGCCAAGGGGCTGGCTGCTCTGTTTTAGCAGGGCACAGGCCTGGCTCTAATTGTATTGGATTAGTGTTAGCACGTCGCCACTTTGGCTAAAGTCGAGCTGTTTCAGCGCGCTCATGCCCAGCAATATTTCTGAGCCCTGCATGCCCGGAGTAATCGATGCGCGCAGGTCTTCAAGCTCTATGCTGCCGAGCTTTAGCCTGGCTATGCGTGTGCTGTACGCGGTTGCGGTACCGTTGGCGGTGTGTACTTTGTGGCTTGGGCCGCGCTGAAGCCCCAGTTTATCGGCGACGCCAGCGGGTATTGCAACGCTTGTGGCGCCGGTGTCGAGCATAAAGGTCACGTTGTGGCCGTTAATTTTGCCGTTGCTGACGTAGTGACCAAAACGGTTGCGCTTTAGTTGCACAATGTTGCGGCCGTCACCCTGTTCACCAACTAGCTTTTGGTTTGGGTTGTACTGCTTGTTTTCCCAAAGGCCGAGCATATAACTTAAGCCAATTAATACAAGCAACCAAAAGATATAAAGCATGGCCTTGCCAGTGCCTGCGGTGCTCGCCTGTTCTTTCGTCATTAGTGTCTAATACCTAGTTTTTTATAACTTTATCTAAAGCATCTGCGCTTGCACAGAAGCTATATTTTTAATCGTCGCCTGAAGACTGAACCAGATCAAAAGTCTCGGCTCTAACGAGCGACCCAGGTCACATTTTCAGCTTTAGGTGCCTGCGAGCAGCTTTGCTTCATGCGTATACTACTTTTTACCTAGTAAGAAAGGTCTGTTGATTTTTGGTTTCTACTTATTTTGACTGAAAAAATCTTTTTGTGGCACGTTTTTCATTAAAGGGTTTTAGTATCTGGCGCTGGCTAAGAGGTGATAATAATGAGCAACATAGTTGCGCTCAACGGTGGTAAAGAGGCAAACGAACCTGCACTCGCTGCCCAGTTGGCTCGTCTACCGGAGCCGGTTAAAACTGTTCGCGACTTAGCCATGCCAGAGCTGGCGGCCATGCTTAAGCTGTTTTTTGAGCGCGCTGATGATGCCTTATTTGAGCTTGCCGATAAAGCGGGCAGCAACGAAGAGCAGAATTTCTATTTTGACTCCATGCGTGAATTGCGCCTTCGACGCCACGTGCTCGAGAGCAGTTTTCAAGGGGAAATAGATACCGCCTTTGCTATTTTACTTGATGAAGGTGGCCAGCGAGATACCTTGTCCAAGCTCAAGGCCGACGCTTTGACACTGGTTGAACACGACGATCTTGATGCGCTTGTCGCTGTCGATACAGCCGTGGCACGCGCCAATGCCACTCACGGAGAGGCTATGCAGTTTCTTGCGCTGCGCCTAGATAGTCTTGTTCCGGTCAAGGTTTACCAAAAGAATATGCCGGTCGGTGCCGACGTGCTTTACTCGGCGTTTATGGGGCGCATTAAGGCGCTCGGGCTCGGTATCAAAGCCAAACTCCACCTGTTTCGAGTATTTGAGCGCTGCCAGATAGAGCTGTTGGCGGGTTTATATACGCGCTTAAATGAAAGCTTGGTTCAGAAAAACGTTTTGCCTTCCCTTGGTCGTGCAGCCGAAGGTGGCGCTGCGGCCAGGGCCAAGGTGCGCGGTGCCGCGCGAAAAAACCACGGCGAATTTACCTCCTCGGCTCACCCGGCCCAACCCGCTTCAGCAGATACAGCCTTAGCGTCTAGTAGCACTGCAGCCCAGCGCGCTCGCGCGAATACAGGCATCGACGCCGAACAGAGCCAGGAGCTTGCACATTTATTTGCCGAGCAGGGTTTAAGTCAGCAGGATGTCTTTGTCAGCCCGGAACAGCTGCAGCAAAATAGCTTTGTACAGGCTTTAAATGCTCTGCAGAATTCCCCCGAGCTGCAAATGGCCGAGCAAATTAATGCCCAGCAGCTAAAGCAGCTTTTACTGAAGCAAGCCGGGAGCCCGGCATCTGCGAGCCCAGCCTCTGGGGCGCAGCCTGACGCAAATAAGCCCAGCCAAACACCCGCGGCCAGCGCGGTCGATGAGCAGGTAATGCTACTGGTTGCAAGTTTGTTTGAGGTGATTCTCGACAACGATAATTTACCGAAGGTGATGAAAGATTTATTAAGTCGCCTGCAGATACCCATTATCAAGGTTGCGATTGCCGATAAAACTTTTTTCACTCAGAGCGGCCATGTTGCCCGGCGCCTGTTAAATGAAATGGCGACCGCCGCAATCGGTTGGGAAGCCAGAAATGGCGAGTTCAACAGCGATCCGCTGTACAAAAAGATCTCTTCAATTGTCAAAACCTTGATGCAGGACTTTGAGCTCAATACAGAAATTTTCTCGGATTTGCTGGCCGACTTTTCTGCGTTTCAAGAAAAAGACCGCAAGCGTATTGCCCTGCTCGAGCGCCGCACTCGGGACGCCGAAGAGGGCAAAGCCAAAGCTGAGTTGGCGCGTGCGGCAGTTGCTGTAGAGATTGAGCAGCGCTGTGCAGAATTTAAGTTGCCCGAGGTGCTCGATAAAATTATCAACGAGGCCTGGAGCAATGTTTTATTTGTTGCCGCACTGAAAAGTGGTGGTGATAGTGATATCTGGGCAGAGCATCTGGCCACGCTTGATGCTCTGCTTGCCAGTGTACAGGCTCCCGCGGATGCAAGTGAGCGCAGCGCACTAATTAAATCAGTGCCGCCGCTGCTGAAAAAAATTCGCGCGGGTTTAGATACGATTTCTTACAACCCGTTTGAAATGTCATCGCTGTTTAAGGGGCTTGAGGCGATCCACCTTGAATGTATTCGCGGAGGAAGCCCGGTAAAACGCCACGCTGAGTTGGCTCAGCAAGAGCTGGAGCAAACACACGCTCTCGGCGCCGAGCAAAAACAACACGCTGAACCGGAGCCTAAGCCTGAATCCGGTGCCATGGGTAAGGCCATCGGCAAAGGCCCAGTTAGCGGGTCTGAGCGCTCTGCCCAGCTTAGCCAGGGGCAAAAAAGTGCCGAACCTGCGAATAAAAACCTTGCTAGCCCCTCGCAGGCGGCCTCGACTTCTTCAGTGCAAACTGCTGAGTCTGAGGGCGGTAGCGCCGCTATTACTGCCGAGCAGCACGCATTGTTGTTAAAACAGGTGCGGGCGTTTGTGCAGGGTGCCTGGTTTGAAATGCAGCTGCAGTCGCAAGGCGCCAGTCAGAGAGCTCGCCTTGCGGCGTTTATCAAACCCACAGGCAAATACATTTTTGTCGATCGCTCGGGCAAAAAAGTGGCGGAAAATACCGAGGCCGGCCTTGTTACCCTGCTTGCCCAGAAGCGCTTAAAGCCCCTCGATAACAGTTTGCTGTTTGACAAAGCTCTCGAAACCATTGTTTCCGGTTTGCGCCCTAAAAACTGATCTAGCGGTGTTTTTATTTCAAGGCTTTGCCTTTTCAGCAATTAGCCCACATTGCTAAGTTTTTGTTGGCCGCGTTATTATCCTTACTACAATAAATTTTCATTCTCTATTGCGCGTAGCTCGAAAAAGAGCGGCTGCCCTGGTGCCGATCATTCTCGATATATAAAGTGGCTCAGCTTCTCGCAATAAAGCCTGTCGGAGTTCGTTTTTGCGGTTAATAGATGGTTGGTTGGATGCAGCTGAGCCTGTGCCCTCGCCAAATTTTAATGAGCGCCCTGCCGAGCAGGAGCCCAGCTTGCTTGTTGTGCACTGTATTTCGCTGCCTCCGGGCCACTTTGGCTCCGGTGACATCCGCCGTTTTTTCCAAAACCAGCTCGATAGTTCGGCCCACCCCTTTTATGAAGAAATTAAGGGCTTGAAAGTTAGCGCTCACTTTTTGATTGAGCGCAATGGTCATCTGGTGCAATTTGTGGCGACAGACAAGCGCGCCTGGCACGCTGGCAAATCGAATTACAAGGGCTGCGATGACTGTAATAATTTTTCCATCGGTGTAGAGTTGGAGGGCTGTGACGATCAAGCCTACAGCGATGAGCAGTACCACAGCCTGACAGCGCTCTGTGCTTATTTGATCGACTATTATCCGAAACTGACTCGCTCGCGGCTGTGCGGGCACAGCGATATTGCTCCCGGTCGCAAGAGCGATCCGGGCCCGGCTTTTGATTGGGGCCGCTTACAACAACTATTACGACAAGCTACTTAGGGTTCATTATGGAAATCATTGTTGTAGTTCTGGCGCTGGCTTTTTTGCAGATCTGGGGCGCACAAAACCCGCTGCACAAAGATGGCTGGTTTTTCTGGTGGCGCAGCAAACTCGCTCGCTTAAATAGCAGCAGTGAAACCGAGCTGAGTGAAACGCGCAGCTTTTTAAATGTCGTCTGGCCTCTGGTGCTTGTTGCTATCGTCTTCCAGCTGCTGTTAAGCCAGAGTATCTGGCTGGTGATGCCACTGGCGGTTGTTGTTTTACTCTATAGCTTGGGCAGGGGCGAGTTTTTTGAAATTGTGCGCGAATACACCCAAGCCTGTTATATCGAAGACTGGGACAGTGCTTGTGAGCGCGCGCGCCGTTTTGATGTGGAAGTGGACGATCTTGAGCGCGACGATTGGTCGAGCCTGCACCGCCATGTTTTAGATCAGGCAGGCTATCGCGGTTTTGAGCGTATGTTTGCTGTACTGTTCTGGTTTTTCTTACTCGGCCCGGTCGGCGCGTTGATGTATCGCCTTGTGTTTTTGCAAAGTCACGCCGAACCGGGTGATAAGCTCAGTCAGCGCTGGCTGTGGTTGCTCGAGTGGCCGGCGGTGCGCCTGCTCGGCTTAACGTTTGCGCTTACCGGCAACTTTCAGGGCTGCATTGAGCACTGGCGCGACTGCCTGCTGTGCGGCAGCCGCCGTACCAACGATATTCTAAGCCCGATGATACTCGGGGCGCTGGCGGTCAGTGACGATACCATCCAAGATGGCGAAATTACCCGCAAAGAGCTGACTTTAATGAGCAAGCTTTTCCAGCGCTCACTCTGGTTCTGGATTGCGGTAGCAGCGCTGTTTTCGCTGTTTGCTTAACGGCTGATTTGGGCTTCAAAATGGGATGTAAAAGCCTTGCTTAAGATCGAGCGCTCCTGGGCTGATGCGGCCCGCCTCTATGTAAAAAAGCCTGTACTGACCATGTTGTTTTTGGGCTTTTCAGCGGGGCTGCCATTTTTGCTGGTGTTCTCAACGCTGTCTGCTTGGCTTAGAGACTACGGTGTCAGCAAGTCGGCGATCGGCTTTTTTGCCTGGGTCGGTTTGACGTACTCAATCAAGGTTTTCTGGGCGCCTTTTGTCGACAGCATTAAATTGCCGCTGTTATTTAGCAGGCTAGGGCGCCGGCGCAGCTGGCTTTTGGCTGCTCAATTGGGGGTGGCCATTGGCCTGGTACTGATGGTCCAGCTCGACCCCCGGACCCAGCTTGCGGCGATCGCGCTGTGTGCGGTGTGGGTCGCGTTCAGTTCGGCAACTCAGGATATTGCGCTCGACGCCTTTCGTATTGAAAGTGCCGATGAAAGTGTTCAGGGGGCCATGGCCGCAAGCTACCTGCTCGGTTACCGTCTGGCGCTGATGGCTTCCGGGGCTGGGGCACTTTACCTGGCGGATATTGCCAGCTGGCAAGTTGCCTACTGGTCGATGGCGGCGCTTATGTTGCTGGCGATGCTGGCAACGCTGTTTGCTTCGGAGCCTGCGCTAAAAAATACACCGCTAAGAGCCTCTTCTGCGCTGAGTCTGGCGGGGCTTAAGCATTCATTTGTCGACCCGTTTATCGATTTTTTTCAGCGCAACGGCCGTTTTGCCCTGCTGGTACTGGCATTTGTCGGCCTGTACCGACTCAGCGATTTAATTATGGGCATTATGGCCAACCCGTTTTATCTGGATCTGGGTTTTACTAAAACCCAAATTGCGCAGGTGACCAAAGTCTTTGGCATTGTTGTAACGATAGTCGGGGCTTTTGTTGGCGGTATTGTTGTTGCTCGCTACGGTGTGTATGGCCCGCTGTTGATTGGGGCCTGCAGTGCGGCGCTGGCCAACTTGTTTTTTGCCAAGCTGGCGCTAGTCGGCGCCGATGTGTCCTGGTTATACGTAACCATTAGCGCAGATAACTTCAGTGCAGGTTTTGCCCAGACCGTGTTTATCGCCTATTTATCGGGTTTGACCAATCGCGCTTATACGGCCACACAGTATGCGCTGTTTAGCTCCCTTATGACTCTGCCCGGCAAATTTGCCAGTGGTTTCTCTGGTGTATTTGTCGACAGTTTCAGTTATCAGGTTTTTTTCCTGTATGCGGCAGCGATGGGATTGCCTGCTATCCTTTTGTCTTTGATTTTGTGGCGTCGCGCTAGCAAGTTGCCCGCGAGCTGATGTATTTATTGTTGTTGTTTTGTTATCGTTTCTGTTTCTAATTTGTTTCGTTTTTCTTGCATGCGCTGTCGCATACGCCACTGTTCCACCGCTGTTGTAGCCGCCTTAATAAGCTTGGCTTTTGCTTATCCTGTTTCGGCCGGCGAGCTCTTGCTCGACAATAGCGACAGGATAGAGGGCGAGTTGCAAGCGATTCGGGCGACGGTGGTGGTGTGGAAATCCCGCAACTTCGGCACGCTGGAAATCAAGAAAAACAGCATAGTCGATTTGGTCAGTTCGGTGCCTTTAAAACTGCGCGGTCACGACGGTGTTTGTTACTGGGCCGGGCTAGACTCATCGCGCCTTGTGCGCCTTGAATGTGAAGAGGGCGGCAACCTAAAGCTCGGTTTTCTTGAAATTAAAGAAGCGCTGTTATTCGAGGGCTATCGCCAGTCGAGTTTTGGTCACAGTGGCCATATAAAGGCCACCGGTTATTTGGAGTCCGGCCAGGTAGAAAAGCAGGATTGGAATATCGATTTTGCCCTCAACCTTCGCCACCGCGACTTCCGCCATGGTTTGACCTACAAATATCGCGCAGAGTCTTTTGATGATGGGCCGCTCTCACAGCGCAATGAGCCGCGCTATCAATTTGACTGGTTTTTTGCCCCCAAGACCTATTTGACCTCATCGGTGACCTTGCTTAGAGACGAGCTTCGTTTGGTCGATAAGCGGGTCAGTTTTGGTGCCGGTGTCGGTTATCAATTCTGGGAAAATCGGCGCTCAGCGCTGGCGATTGAGTCTGGCCCCCAGTATCTCAATGAGGTGGTGGTCGATGCCAACGACAGTAAAATCAAATACCCCGATGAATACAGCTCCTGGCGCATGGCCTTTGATGGCCGCGTGCTGCTGCCGAAAGATCTAAACGCCTATAGCAAGCTCGAATGGCTGCAGGGCGTTCGCCAGCAAAACGACTGGAACTTCAACAGTGAATCGGGCATGGCCATGCCGATTGCCAAAGGCCTGAGCGCCGATCTTAAACTGATTTACAACTATGACAACCTGCCGCCCGAGGGCGTGGTAAAACAAGATTCCCGCCTTACTGTAGGGCTTGGATATCAGTGGTAGAGCCCCATATAGCAAGAACGAGTAGGTTTTGTTTATCTGATTGCGCCCATCGGAGGCTTTTGTGCAAATATTTTTAGTGTTGTTTATTGTTGCCCCGCTGATTGAGCTGTTTGTGATGTTTGAGGTCAGTGGCGTGATCGGTGGCCTGCCTACCGTTGCGCTTGTGGTACTAACGGCGCTTATCGGTGTCACATTGATCCGTATTCAGGGCTTTAGCACCTTGATGAGTGCCCAGCAGAAAATGACCAGAGGCGAGCCGCCTGCGCGCGAGTTGCTCGAGGGCCTGTGTCTCGCTGTGGCCGGCTTTATGTTACTGGTGCCGGGCTTTATCAGCGATACGCTCGGCTTTTTGTTGCTTGTCCCCGGCTTGCGCCTGGCCTTGATTCGCAGATTGTTAAGGCCGGTTCAGTACCGCTATCAAAGCCATGCAGGCGAAAATATTGACGGCAAATCAAAAGGTCGCACGATCGACGGCGAAAGCTGGCGCGAATAGCTTTGTGTCCCCTCGGGTGGGCTGGCACGGCCGGGGTTTGCGCGGCACATTCAACAAAATGCAATTTTTTTTAAGTTTTGCTGTTGAAAAGCCCAAACTGAGCCCCATCTTCAGCTTCACGGAATTCACCGCAGTGCCAAAGGCTTTGCGGTTTCGCTAAAACTTCGGCCCAAGGGCCTTTACATATTGCTTAGATATTACGGAGAGACCTTCATGAATATCCGTCCTTTACACGATCGCGTTGTGGTTCGCCGCAAGGAAGAGGAAGAAAAGACCGCAGGCGGCATCGTTCTTCCTGGTTCCGCGAAAGAAAAGCCCAACCAAGGTGAAGTCGTTGCTGTTGGCAACGGTCGCGTTCTGGACAACGGTGAAGTTCGCCCTGTTGACGTGAAAGTGGGCGACACTGTTGTTTTCGGCAAATACGCCGGCAGCGACACCATTGAGGTAGGTGGCGAAGAGCTGGTTATCCTCAGCGAAAGCGACATCAAAGCGATCGTCGAATAAGAACGCTTTATTTCACTGATCCCAATTCCACTTAAGAGCTAACGGAAAAGAATCTCATGGCTGCTAAAGACGTAAAATTTGGTAATGACGCTCGCGTAAAAATGCTCGCTGGCGTAAACATTCTGGCTGACGCTGTAAAAACAACTCTGGGCCCCAAAGGCCGCAACGTTGTTCTCGACAAAAGCTTCGGCGCTCCTACCGTAACAAAAGACGGTGTATCTGTAGCGAAAGAAATCGAACTGGAAGATAAGTTCGAAAACATGGGCGCGCAGATGGTTAAAGAAGTGGCTTCAAAAGCTTCTGACGACGCCGGTGACGGTACCACTACCGCAACGGTTCTGGCTCAAGCCATTGTTAACGAAGGCCTGAAGTCTGTTGCCGCCGGCATGAACCCTATGGACCTTAAGCGCGGCATCGACAAAGCCGTTGCCGCTGCGGTTGAAGCTGTTCAGGCGACTGCCCAGCCTTGTGAAGACACCAAGTCTATCGCTCAGGTAGGTACTATCTCTGCCAACTCCGACACCCACGTTGGTGACATCATTGCTGAAGCAATGGAAAAAGTTGGTAAAGAAGGCGTGATCACCGTTGAAGAAGGCAACAGCCTCGAAAACGAACTCGACGTTGTTGAAGGTATGCAGTTCGATCGCGGTTACCTCTCTCCTTACTTCATCACCAACCAAGACAACATGAGCGTTGAGCAAGAGTCTCCGTTCCTGCTGCTGGTTGACAAAAAAATCTCCAACATCCGTGAGCTGCTGCCAGTTCTGGAAGCCGTAGCCAAAGCCGGTAAGCCTCTGGTTATTATCGCTGAAGATGTTGAAGGCGAAGCGCTGGCCACTTTGGTTGTTAACAACATGCGCGGCATCGTTAAAGTCTCTGCGTGTAAAGCTCCTGGTTTCGGCGATCGTCGCAAAGCCATGCTGCAGGATATCGCCATCTTAACTGGCGGTACTGTGATCTCTGAAGAAGTTGGTTTGGATCTTGAGTCTGTGACTCTCGAGCACCTCGGCCAAGCCAAGCGCGTAACCATGAGCAAAGAGAACAGCGTCATCGTTGACGGCGCTGGTGAAGCTGCTGACATTCAAGCTCGCGTTGGCCAGATCCGCGCGCAAATCGAAGAGACTTCTTCTGACTACGACCGTGAAAAATTGCAAGAGCGCGTAGCCAAGCTGGCTGGCGGTGTTGCCGTAATCAAGGTTGGCGCTGCTACTGAAGTAGAAATGAAAGAGAAAAAAGCTCGCGTTGAAGATGCACTGCACGCTACCCGTGCTGCGGTTGAAGAAGGTGTGGTTGCCGGCGGTGGTGTTGCCCTGGTTCGAGCTGCCGCTTCTATCGAAGGTCTTGAAGGTGATAACGAAGATCAAAACCACGGTATCGCAGCTGCCTTGCGCGCCATGGAAGCACCTATCCGCCAGATCACTAAAAACGCTGGTGACGAAGACTCCGTTGTTGTTAACAACATCAAAGGTGAAAGCGGTAACTACGGTTACAACGCTGGCACTGGCGAGTATGGCGACATGATTGCTATGGGTATCCTCGACCCGGCTAAAGTAACCCGCACTGCACTGCAGGCTGCAGGTTCTATCGCCGGCCTGATGATTACCACCGAAGCGATGGTTGCCGACGCACCACAAGACGCTGCACCAGCTGCTCCAGATATGGGTGGCATGGGCGGTATGGGTGGCATGGGCGGTATGATGTAAACGGACTTACGAATGCCGTGTAGCACATGGACGTGCGAGAGCGGCGATGTAATCCCCCCAGCTCTATCCCATAGAGTCTAAAAAAAGCCCGCAAGCTTATGTTTGCGGGCTTTTTTGTTGCCTGCTTGGTTTGGCAGCGACGCTGTATTTATTTCTGGTCTAACCAGCGTTTTTCGTCGAAGGTTTTTAATAAGTCTGGTCGCCAGATGGCAAGGGCGCTGATCAGCATGCCGTTGCAAAAACCCTGGGGGAAGGCGAGCAGGAAAAAATACTCGCGGTGGTCCCAGGCGGGCCAGTAGAGCGTTGAGTTTAACGCGTAAAAAATTGCAAGTGCGCTGATACCTGTGGCAAGGCTTGCGAGCATCGCTGCAACAAAACCCAGGCCGAGCGTGTAAAAAAATAAATTAAGCCCCGGTGTTTTTTCCAATAATCGCAACAGGCTACTCGCCAGACTTGCCGGCACAACAACACAGACAACAAAGTGAAAGGCGATGTTTTGCCACGGCAGGGGGCTGATTAAGTGCAAAAATATCAGCGCTAAAGCACCGATTATAAGACTGAAATAAAAACCAAAAATAAGGCTGAGGCTGACCACAAAACCCAGGGCCAAAATAAACACATCGTTAATGCTAAAGGCGAGGAACTTCCATGCCAAGGCGAGGCTAAGGCCGCTGCCGAAGGCCATATGCAGGCGCATACTGCATGCCCACAGTTGGCTCCAGCCGGCTTTGTAAAAACTCAGCAGCAAAAGTGCGAGGCTAAGCGCTGCCGGCAAATAAAACATTAACGCCTGGGTGTGAACACTGATAAACATTGCTGCTAATTTTGTTTCATTTGCTTATTTGGCCATAGCTAAAAAAACCAGGGCCTACAATAACAATGATTGCCAAGCCCTGGAAAGTGATCACATGGTGAACACATGCAAATTAGTGTTAACAGACCCTAGCTGGGTCGTCGCAGCTTACAAAATTAAGCGGTAGGTCAACGCTGGGGTAAAGCCGAGACCAACGGTGTCGATGGTGACAGGCTTGTCGCCGGGCTGATTGACTTTGTCGTAATCTAAATTGCGCTCGTCAACGTTGTCGTGGTTCAGCGCGTTGATAATGTCGACAATCAGTGCGCTGTCTTTGCCAAAGCTTTGGAAGTCCCATTTCATTCTCAAGTCGAGGCGGTTGTAGTTGGGCAGGCGGTCGGAGTAAGCCTCGCCGTAAATCGGCAGCACAGAATCTTCAAAATACGGGTTTTCCTGTACACCGATAATGGGTGTATAAGCTTCACCGCTGCGCACAGACCAGCGCCAGCCTAAATTAAGCGAGCGCGTTGCCTGCCAGTTCATTACCCAGTTAAAAATAAGCGGTGTATCGAGGTTGTAATCCTGGGTGGTGAGCGTTTGGCCGTTGGTACGTTCGCTTTTAGCCATGCTCAGGGCAACCCAGCTGTACCAGTTGTCGCTTAAGTTTTTATTAAGCATGATGTCGACGCCGTAGGCCTTGCCGCTGGTATCGGCAATATAGCGCTGGTTGTCGCTGTCGTTCTCTTCGCTGAGCGCGAGCGGCAGGTTTTCGAGTTCTTTGTAATAAGTTTCTACACTGAGGCTCCAGTCTTCGCCAAAATCTTGTACAACGCCAAGTGTATAGTGCTGCGCGGTTGGTGATGGCAGATCGGGGTTACCTGTTTCAGGCAGCACCGTTTCCAGATCCGGGAAGCGATTGTAGCTACCGTAGCGGGCGTTTAGGCGCGTGCTGTCGGTCAGGGCAAAACTGGCAGACAGGCGCGGGTGCACAAAATCTTCGTTGGTGTAGTCATTGCTCTGGTATTGGGCGCCAAGCTCAAAGTCAAAACGATCTGTTGGTGTCCACAGGGCGTTGGCAAAATAATATTGCTCAATATAATTTTGTGAGTCTTTTTCCGTGATGCGTTCGCGGCGGCTGGTGTCGCAGTCCGGGTCGAATTCGGTGCAGACAAACAAAATTTGGTCGACATTGTAATCAACCGTGTTGTTGGCATATTGGCCGCCGATGGAATACGCAAGTGCGCTGTTAATAGGCTGACTGAACTCGGCTTTTAGCGTTTGTTGGCTGTAGTTGATGTCCTGTTTGTAGTCATCGCCCCAGCGTAGGTTTTCTTCATCTTCTAAGTTGCCGGCTGCGAGCATGAAACGGCGCTTGTTATCGTCGTGCCGCTGCCAAACTATGCTTTGGCCCTGCGCGCCGCTTTCGAGTTTGGCATCGCCGGCAAAATCGGGGTTGCTGGCGACAAAATCCGCTTCTTCGGTGAGCTCGGCCTCGGCATTGTCACCGGCGCCATTGGCGCTGATGCTTAGATTGTTGTAGTCGTTAATATCCCAGCTGTATTTAATCAGGTAGTCCTGATCCTGGGGCACACTTTTGAGCACAATGCCTTCGTCTTCGTCCGAGGCATCTTCGGCGGAGACAAACACATCGAGCAGGCTGCGGCGTACGTTAACGTAAAATGCCGAGTTTTCAGTGACGGCACTTTCGACAAAGATGCCCGACCTTAGCATCGAGAAGTCAATAATTGTACTCAGTTCCTGTTGCCGCGGTTTGCGTAATTTAATATCAAAAATAGCGCCGGTGGCATTGCCGTATTCTGGGCCAAAGCCAGCTGAATACATATCAAAGCTGTGCAGGGTAAATTCGCTAAAAACCGATACGCCAAATTCGTGAAAGATATGTGTCGCCGGTAAAAAATCGACAACGTAGGCGTTGTCGGCGGGGCTCGAGCCGCGCACAGCGGGCTCTTGTCCGCCGCTGCCGTAGACCACGCCGGGCAAAGCAAATACTGCACTTAGTGGGTCGCCTAGCGCTCCGGCGGTGTCGACCAGCTTTTCCGTATCTTCGGTAATGAAGTTATAGTCGCCGTCGCGACGCCGGTGCATAACGAGCGTTTCTTCCATCAGTGTGCTCGCTTCGCTATCGTTGCTTGTCTCGCCGCTTTGTTTATCATCGGCGCCTACATATGCGCTGGTGCAAAGTCCGAGCGCGATAAAACTGAGTTGGCGGTACATGCTGTTATCCTTTTGAGCTTGCCGAAATCACAGCGCTTAATGTATAGAAACTGCAACCTGGAAACTGTAACAGCATGTATGAACGCTGAAGCTCAGAGCGTGTTGTGTTTACAATTTGTTACATTTTATCGTCGCGGCTGACTTACACTGCGCCGAGTACGATATGAAGGAAGGTTTATGATCTTTAAACAGCTAAGCTTGGCACTGTTGTGTTTGTTGTGTTCGTGCCTGAGCTTGGCGCAAGACATCGCCAACAGTGTCCGCGATCAAGGCCAGCACGAACTCACCGATGGTGGTTATCTGGAGCTCGGCCTCGGCGCCGGTTATGTAAATACCCCGCGACACCTGTTGCAAACGAGCTATGAAGATTGGGTTGGCGATTTAAGTTTCGCCGGCGAGTTTCGCTACCGCGCGCTATTTTTTGAGGCCGCGCAGGCCACCCAAGATGGTTTAAACGTCGGCTTTAATCTGTGGCACAACGAAGAGTGGCTGGTCGATTTATTGCTGGCCAGTGTCTCGGGGGACGTTGTCGATGAAGACGACGGCATAGACAGGGATACGCTCTACAGTGGCGCAGGTGTCAGAGTGACACGCTACTTTGGCCCGTCGGTTCTGCAGTTTCGCCTGGTTAACGATATTTACGGTCAGCACGGTACGGTTAGCACGGTTAGGCTCGGGCGCGCCTGGCAGTTAAAAAACTGGCTTGTGCACGCTATTGGCAGTGTGCAATATAACTCTGAAAGCACGAATAACTACTGGTTCGGTGTCAGCAAAGCTCAGAGTGATTACGACACGCCAGAATTTCGAGCCAGTGCGTCCACGCAGGCGAGCATTTTAGCCGGCGCGACCTATCCGCTGTCCGAGCGCTTTGTCTTTCGCGCTTATGCCGGCCTCGATCAATACCCCGAGTCTGTTCGCGAAAGCCCCGTTGTTGACGACTACAACGAAAGCTATGTCTTTATAACTTTTAACTACGTTATTTTTTAGCGCCATGCCCGAGCCGAGCTGTCTATTTATGTTGTATCGCGCGCTGGCAAAAGCTGGGGGCTTAGCCCTTGCTGCTTTTCTGTATTTGGCTGCGAGCATAGTAGCGGCAGAGCCTGCAATGCTCGATAGCGCTGTGGTATTAGATGTGCAGCCCAACCGCTGTATCGCCCTGCACCGGGGGCAGGATTGCTACCAAAAGTTGACGGTAAGTTGGCAGACGCCGGAAGTGGGCGACTACTGTTTGCAGGTGCTCGATGGCCCCGGTGTGTTGCAGTGCTGGCAGGGGCTGCGTCAGGGGCAAATGAAACTTGAGTTTGCCGACAGCAAGGCCTGGAATTTTGAGTTGGTAGAGCAGGGAAAAATACGCAGCCTCGCCGAGGCCGAACTCGAGTTGGTCTGGGTCTATAAACGCACTAAGAAAATTTCTACCGGATGGAGGCTGTTTTAGTGGCGGATGAGCACATACTGGTGGTTGAAGATGATGAGTCTCTGGCCCTGTGGATTTACGATTACCTGTGTGAGCACGGTTTTGAGGTCAGTCTTGCCAACCGCGGGGATTTGGTTCGAGACTTAGTCGAAGCCGATATGCCGGCGCTGGTTGTGCTCGACATTCGCCTGCCACACAAAGACGGCTTTGAAGTGTGCCGGGAGCTGCGAGAATTTTATAAAAGCCCGATTCTGATGATGACAGCCTCCGGTGAAGAGCAAGATGAGCTGTTGAGTTTTGAGTTGGGCGCTGATGACTATATTCAAAAACCCGTGCGTCCGCGCCTGCTGCTGGCGCGCATTAAAGCACTGCTGCGCCGCTCTGGCGACAGCGACGAGGGCTGCGTCAAACACCTTGAATTTGGCAAGTTGCAGCTCGATGCCGATGCCAAGCGAGTTAGCTTGGCCGGCGCCGGCATCAAGCTGACGGGCAATGAATTTGATGTGCTGTGGGCGCTCGCCTGCCGCGCCGGCAAAGTGGTTTCGCGCACAGACTTAGTGGCAGAGCTGCGCGGTATCGAATACGACGGTTTTGATCGCTCCATCGATGTGCGTATATCGCGCCTGCGTAAAAAACTCGGCGACCCGGGAGGCGAAGCTCAGCAAATTAAAACGATATGGGGCCAGGGTTATGTGTTTGTTGGGGAGCCCTGGTAGGTGCAGCGCCTAAGTATTACATTGCTGTTGAGTGTTGTGCTCAGCAGTGTGGTGATGGGGTGGCTGTTTAGTCATTTACACAGCCGCGGGCCGACTAGTGATGAAGCTCTGTTCGACCCCCACCTCAAGGTATTGGCCAGCGTTGCCGAGCTTGTTGAGCTGCCCGCTGAGCAGTTGCCAGGCGCAGTGCGAGCCCGCGGTATGGAATTGATCGCACTCGAAGACTTTCCGCTGCCGCCCGGTATTAAAACCGCTTTTTTACGGGGCCAGCCGCTGGTGCTCGAGGGCCAGGATGAAGTGCAGGCGCATATTTATCTGTCGGCAAGCAAACAGGTGTTGGCGCTGCCCTGGCCGGTGGAAAAGGCCCAGCCGTGGTCGCCGCGCTTAGGCCTAACGCTTTTGTTTTACGGCGGTTTGAGTTTTGCTGTGCTGCTGAGTTTGTGGCCGCTGATTCGTGATTTGAATATGCTCGCGCGAGCCACTCAGGCTTACGGCAGTGGTCAACTTGGCATACGCGTACCCAGTTCGTCGCGCTCCTATGTCAAGCAGCTTGCCGCGGAGTTTAATCGCATGGCCGACAGGATCGAGCGCCTGGTCAATGACAACAAGCTTCTTAGCCGTGCGGTTTCCCACGACCTTAAAACACCCTTGGCGCGCCTGCGTTTTGGCTTGGAAGCCCTCGCCAGTAGCGAAGATGCGCAGCGCCGCGAAGTGTATGCCGAGCGAGTCAATCGCGATCTCGAGGCGATGGAACGCCTGATCGAGCTGTTGCTGCAGTACGCCCGCCTCGATGAGGCCCACCTGACATTTAAATCTGAAGATGTCGATTTAAAAGAACTGCTTCGAGATTTAAAGCTTGAGCACGCGGCTGATGAAATCAACATTGAGCTGCATATAGATGTGCACGATAGTGTCTACCAAGGCGATAGAGCTTATCTGCGCATGATGCTCAGCAACCTTGTGGTCAACGCGATGGCTCACGCTAAGGCTCAGGTGAGTTTGAGCTTGCTCGGCCAGGGCGGCGATTTATTGTTGAGAGTCGAAGACGACGGCCCGGGTTTTGATGAGGCCTTGCTTCAGCACTTGTGTAAACCGTTTTGGCGTGGGCCGCAGAGCCGTGGTCACGGCATGGGCTTGGCCATTGTTGAGCGCATTGCCCATTGGCAGGGTTTGGCCTTGAGTTTTGAGCGCTCCGCATCCTTAGGCGGCGCTTGTGTTTGTGTCGGTTTTTGCAAATCTGGCTCGCGTGTGCGCGGCGCAGTAGACTAAGGCGCAGGCAACGGCCGCTACATAGCGCCCAGCTATGGAGGGCATTGTGCTAATCAATTCTGATCTATAACAAGAACTTTGCTATTATTGCGGGGCTTTTCGTGGGCCTTGTTGCTCAAACTACAACATCCAGATAGAGATTAAACCATGTCTTTTGAATTACCTGCCTTGCCTTACGCTATGGACGCGCTCGAGCCGCATATTTCCAAAGAAACTCTGGAGTTTCACTACGGCAAACACCACCAGACCTATGTCACCAAGTTAAATGGCCTGGTTCCAGGAACTGAATTTGAAGGTAAGAGCCTGGAAGAAGTGGTTAAGTCTTCTTCCGGTGGTGTATTTAATAACGCTGCTCAAATCTGGAACCACACGTTCTACTGGAACTGTCTGGCACCTAATGCCGGTGGCGCAGCTACTGGCGCAATCGCTGCCGCGATTGATGCCGCCTTTGGTTCGTTCGACAAGTTCAAAGAAGAGTTTACTAACTCTGCGATTAACAATTTTGGCTCCAGCTGGACTTGGTTGGTGAAAAAAGCTGACGGTTCAGTCGCTATTGTTAACACCTCAAATGCCGCCACGCCACTGACTGAAGACGGAGTTACTCCTCTTTTGACTGTTGATCTGTGGGAGCACGCTTATTACATCGACTACCGCAACGCCCGCCCTGCTTATATGGATGCGTTCTGGGCGCTGGTGAACTGGGAGTTTGTTAACGCTAACTTTGCCTAAGTTCATTAATGAACCTATAAGCTATAGCCGCAGTTTGTAGCGGTGCAGCTGAAAAAAGAGCGGCTTTGGCCGCTCTTTTTTTATCTATTAGCTTTCTGTATTTTTTTTGAAAAATTTTCAGTCGCACGGTATGACGGGAGGAGATAAAGCAGCTCTTTCCCCCGCGCAGGGGAACGAAACGCTGTTCTAACATTTCCTCTGCGGAGGCTTTTTTGGGATACTTGGCGCGCTTGTAACAACAGGGGCCCACATAGAGGCTCTTTTTGAGATAACTTAGGGGTAGATCGTGGAAATTGTTGTTTTTTTGTTTAAGTGGGCACACTTACTGTTTGGTATTACCTGGATAGGCCTGCTGTTTTATTTTAATTTTGTTCAAACCGAATACTTTAAAGAAGCCAGCCCCGAAGGCCTGAGTGATGCCAAAGCCAAGCTCGCCCCGCGTGCGCTGGCCTGGTTTCGCTGGTCGGCACTGTTTACCTTTGCCACAGGCGCCTTTTTACTTGTCGGTTTATTTCATACCAGCCTGGTCAACGAATTTATTTTACTCGGCTCGCTAATGGGCACGCTGATGATGCTTAACGTCTGGCACATTATCTGGCCAAAACAGAAAATTGTACTCGGTTTAGCCGATGGCGATGCCGCTGCGGCAGCGCCTAAAGCGGCGCTGGCTTCGCGCAGCAATGCCCTGTTTAGTGGGCCGATGGCCTTTTGTATGCTGGCCTCGCCCCACTTGGGTTACAGCGCCGACTACCTTGTTGCAGCCTCGGGTTTAGGTCTCGGTTTTTGGATCGCGTGTGCGCTAATTATTGCTGTTGAGTTAAATGCAATCTTTGGAAAAATGGGGCCCATTGCCAGTATTCGCGGTGTTATTCATATGAGCCTGGCCTTTGCCGCGGCGATTTTTTGCCTGTTGTTATTTTTATAAGGCGTGCGTTACAGCGTCTGTGGTGCAGGCCCTGGCGAACGCCAGCTCGGTGTTGTGTAGCGGGCGATTTAGATTAATTGAAGTAGTAGGGGTATCCCGATGAGAAGAGAGCCAACCCTCGGTGGTTTAAAGCACGATCACGAGAATGAAAATGGCGACTCAAAAAACCGAGCCCGCCCAGCTAAGGCCACCGCCAAACGTCCCAGCGCTGCAGCGGCTGCGCCGGCGCCTGTTCGCACATCTTCGGGCTTTCCGTTTATGGCGAGCTTTGCTTTTCTTGTTGCTTTGACTGCATGTGGCGCGGCGTATTGGCTTTACGGTGAGCTGCAAAGCTCGCAGGCGCAATTACAGCAAACTCAGCAGCGTCTGTTGGCGGTGGAAGAGAGCCTGAAACTGACCGGCTCCGAATCGACCCAGTCTGTGGCAGCGATAAACGACAGCCTGAAAACTCACTTTTCTGAAATAGACAAGCTTTGGGCGGCCTATCGCAAACACAAGAAAAGTATTGCCGATAACAGCAAGCTGGTAAAAACCGCCAACGCCAATGCCAAACAAGCCCTCGCCAAAGCCAAGCCGATGGCTGCGGAGCTGGCGATGGTCAGCGATTTGGTCGATGCTCAGCAAAGTGCCTTAACACAGATAGAACAGGCCAATGCCAGCATTGCTACCCAGGCCCGGGCCATCAATGAGAAAAGCGCCAAACTGCAGCAAAGTGTTAGTTCGCTGCAGCAACAAGTCGGCAATGTTGAAAAAGACATTGAAGCAATTAACGGCTTTCGCCGCAGCGTAAATCAACAAATCCTCGAAATAAAAGGCGGCTGATTCAGCCCCGCCACTATAACTACGGAAATCACTATGCCTACCGTTATTCGCCAAGACGATATTATCGCCAGCGTCGCCGATGCGCTGCAGTTTATTTCTTATTACCACCCGAAAGATTTTATCGACGCTATCTATGAAGCCTATGAGCGCGAAGAGAGCCAGGCGGCTAAAGACGCCATGGCACAAATTCTGATTAACTCGCGTATGTGTGCTGAGGGCAAGCGGCCAATCTGTCAGGATACCGGCATCGTAACGGCTTTTGTTAATGTCGGCATGGACTGTGTGGTCGAAGGCGATATGAGCTTTGACGATATCGTTAACGAAGGTGTGCGCCGCGCCTACAAGCACCCGGACAACGTATTGCGCGCGTCGATTTTGTCCGACCCGGACGGTGCTCGCAAGAATACTGGTGACAATACGCCTGCGGTGATTCACTACAAAATGGTGCCGGGCAACACCATTGACATACACGTTGCCGCCAAAGGTGGCGGTTCTGAAGCTAAATCTAAGTTTGCGATGCTGAACCCGTCTGACTCGGTTGTCGACTGGGTGCTGAAGATGGTGCCGCAAATGGGCGCGGGTTGGTGTCCGCCGGGTATGCTCGGCATCGGCATAGGTGGCACGGCAGAAAAAGCCATGTTGCTTGCCAAAGAGGCTCTGCTCGACCCTATCAATATTCACGAGCTGCAGGAAAAAGGCGCTGAAAACCGGGCTGAAGAGCTGCGCCTTGAGCTGTTTGACAAGGTCAATGCGCTCGGTATCGGCGCCCAAGGCCTAGGTGGTTTGACGACAGTGCTCGACATTAAGGTCAAAGACTACCCGAGCCACGCAGCCAACAAGGCCATCGCGATTATCCCCAACTGCGCGGCAACCCGCCACGCGCACTTCACGCTCGACGGCTCCGGCCCGGCGTTGCAAACGCCGCCCAGCCTCGACGATTGGCCAGATATCAGCTGGGAAGTTGGCGACAGCGTACGCCGTGTCGACCTCGACAGCCTCAGCAAAGAAGACCTGCAAGATTGGCAGCCCGGTGAGACACTCTTGCTCAGCGGCAAGCTATTGACCGGTCGCGATGCTGCCCACAAGCGCCTGGTTGATATGATCGAAAAAGGCGAGCCGATGCCGGTCGACTTCAACAATCGCTTTATCTATTACGTTGGGCCTGTCGACCCGGTGCGCGATGAGATCGTTGGCCCGGCGGGACCGACGACGGCAACGCGCATGGACAAATTTACTCGCACTGTTCTGGAGCAAACAGGCCTGATTGGTATGGTTGGCAAGGCTGAACGCGGTGCTGTCGCGATTGAAGCGATCAAGGACAACGCGTCTGTATACCTGATGGCGGTAGGCGGTGCGGCGTACTTGGTGTCCAAAGCCATTGTTGGCGCGAAAGTTGTAGCGTTTGAAGATTTGGGCATGGAGGCTATCTATGAATTTGAAGTCAAGGATATGCCCGTAACGGTTGCGGTTGATGCGCGTGGAGATGCGGTACATCAAAGCGGGCCTAAGTTGTGGCAGGCTAAAATAGAACAACAAAAGCTCACGTTAAGCTGAGGTGACTATGTCTGAGTTAACTGAGTCCAAATGTGAGGCGTGCCGTGTGGGCGCCCCTCGTTTAAGTCAGCAGGAGCTCACTGAGCTGCTGCCAGGGATTGCCGATTGGTATGTCGTACATGAAGCTGGCGTGGCCCAGCTCTGTCGGCGCTTTGACTTTAAGGACTTTGCCGAGGCTCAGGCATTTACCAATGCCGTGGCTGAGCTCGCCGAGAAGGAAGCCCATCACCCGGCCTTACTGCTCGAATGGGGGCGGGTGACGGTGCGCTGGTGGACACACAAAATCGAAGGCCTGCATAAGAACGATGTGATTATGGCCGCGAAGACAGACCTGCTCTACAACCAGAGCTCAGTTTCCTAAGGGGGTTTAGGTGAAGTCAGACAAGGCCGCAACAAAGGACGTAAAGACGGATACTTACTGCCGGCACGGTTTCCACGAGTGGGTGGAGGTTGAGTTGGAGGGGCACGAAGACAAAGCCGATGAGAACGGTAAAGTTTGGCAGTGTAAAAATTGTGCCCGTTTTAAAAACTCAGCAAACGAAAGCAGTTAATAGTGGTAGCTAAAAAACACTTCATTGGCTGCACCTATTATCGGCTATCGGCTATCGGCTATCGGCTATCGGCTATCGGCTATCGGCGTGGCTCGCTGACGGTAATTGTATATCAGTGAAACATGGTGCTAGCCCAGAGGCCTTGCATCGCCACTCGCGCAGCGTAGACGCTGTCTTCCTTTTCTTTTTGCATGGTCTGGATGTACAGATCTAAACCTCTTGCCGCCGCCGCCCGGGATGGAAATGGCCCAACATCGCGCCCTTCGCGAGTACTAAAATAAACGTCTCTGTCGACGTTAAAAAAGCGCTCCGAGCGGAACCAGGTTTTTTCGGCTTCCCCTGCGCGTAGTTGCAATTTGCTCATTTGTGCTGATACCTCGATAACTTCAGCTGCTCTCCAGCTATTGTGCAATCGTCACTGATTAATAAGCGCGCATGATGCATGCGAACTCGCATATTAATTTTAGCGCTCTGAAAATTGATGAGTTAGTTTATTTTGTTATGAGCAGGGGGCTCTGTAACAACGCGGGGAAACAGCTGAGGCAACTCCGCCCCACGAGATTGGGGCGGAATTTGAATCTTGGTATTTGTTAGTTTTTTTAACGGTGTTTTGAGTTTAATGGTGAAGCTTGGTGCTGTAACACAGGCCGCCCTCGGGCAGTGCTTCTCCATCAAAGAGACATTGCTTGTGTTGGTATTGCAGGCGCCCTTCGGCGAACCATTTGACTGCCAGAGGGTAAATTAAGTGCTCTTGCTTCAGTACTTTGGCGGCGAGGCTAGTGGCGTCGTCGTTTGCTTCTACGTCGACTTTGGCCTGGATAACCAAGGGGCCACCGTCGAGCTCCGCGGTGACAAAGTGCACACTGGCTCCGTGCTCGCTATCGCCGGCATCCAGTGCACGTTGGTGTGTATGCAGTCCCTGATACTTAGGCAGCAGTGAGGGGTGGATGTTGAGCATGCGCCCCTCGTAGTGGCGGGTGAAATCCTCGGTCAAGATACGCATAAAACCAGCTAAGACAACTAAGTCGGGGCCTTGGGCGTCGATAATCTCCATTATTCGGGCATCAAAATCTTCGCGGCTGGCGAAGGCCTTGTGGCTGACCACAAAGGCGGGGATATTGTGTGTTGCCGCGCGCTCAAGGCCTTTGACGTTGTCTTTGTTGGAAATAACCGCAACAATTTTGATCGGTAGTTCGCTGCTTTCTTGCGCATCAATCAGCGCTTGCAAATTAGAACCACTGCCGCTGATCATCACGACCACGCGGGTAAGAAAGCTACTCATTTAGATATTGCTCAGTTCTACGACGGCTTCGCCCTTGTGCTCGGCGATCTCGCCGATGGTGAAGACAGTTTCACCGTGTTCAGTAAGCAGTTGTTTTGCTGCCTCTACGTGCTCGGCTGGCAGGGCGACAACCATGCCTATGCCACAGTTTAAGGTGCGATACATTTCTTCCGCTTCGATATTGCCACCGCGCTGGGCCCAGCGGAAGATTTCCGGCATGTTCCAGCTGGCGCAGTCGATCACGGCCTTGCTGTTTGCCGGCAGAACGCGGGGGATATTTTCGAGCAGGCCGCCGCCGGTGATGTGGCTCAGTGCGCTAACCGGCAGAGCGTTCAGCAGGGCCAAAATAGATTTGACGTAGATGCGAGTAGGCTCAAGCAGGGCGTCGCCGAGTGTGCCACCTTCAAAACTCTCGTCGAGAGATGCGCCGCTGACTTCAATGATCTTTCTCAACAGCGAATAGCCGTTGCTGTGAGGGCCACTCGATGCCAGGCCGAGCAGCTGATCGCCGACTTTAACTTGCGAGCCGTCGAGGATTTTGCTTTTTTCGACAATGCCAACACAAAAGCCTGCGAGGTCGTAGTCTTCGCCGTCGTACATGCCCGGCATTTCGGCGGTTTCGCCACCGACTAAGGCGCAGTTGCTCAGTTCACAGCCGGCACCAATGCCTTCGACAACCTGCGCGGCAACATCGACACTGAGTTTGCCGGTAGCGTAATAATCGAGGAAAAACAGCGGCTCGGCGCCGCCGACGATTAAGTCGTTAACGCACATCGCAACCAGGTCTATACCGATGCTGTCGTGTTTATTCATATCCATGGCCAGCTTGAGCTTGGTGCCAACGCCATCGGTTCCCGCAACCAGCACCGGCTCTTCATAGCCTTTAGGCAGCGCAAACAAAGAGCCAAAACCGCCGAGGCCAGCCAGAACTTCGGGCCTTTTTGTGCGAACGGCGACGGATTTGATGCGCTCTACCAGGGCATTGCCCGCGTCGATGTCAACGCCGGCGTCTTTGTAGGTCAGTGACTTGTCAGTACTCATGGATAATAACTCGGCTTGCTCCGGCCTTGTGGTCGGGCGGGTTAAAAATTGGAGCGCATTCTACCAACTTCACCGCGAATGTGCGATTGGCATCTATATGTGCGTCGCTTGGTTTAAGTGCGCGCAACGGAGCTGCTACAATGCCGTGCTTAAATTTGTATCGAGCAAAGTCACCGAACAAGCCACCGAGGAAGTCACGTTGTTTTGCAAGCGTTTCACTGTTATCTCTGTATTTATCCTGCTGGCCTTTAGTTTCAGCAGCGCCCGAGCTGCAAACAGCGCGGATTTATTTAAGGCCGAAGTGGCGGTCGACGACCAGAGTACTAAGCAGCGCCAGTTGGCCGCCGCGAGCGGTTTAATGGATGTGCTGCTGCGTTTAAGCGGCAGTGAAGAGGTGCGCTCGAATGAACTGCTGCAGAAAAAGTCGCGCTCGGCATTAAATTATGTTGAACAGTTTCGCTATGAGAACAGCGTCGACACCGACGGCAACAAACAGCTTCAGTTGGCTCTGGATTTTTCCCCGTCGTCGCTAAAGTCACTGTTGGCGGAGGCGCAGTTTAGCTTTTGGCCGGTTAAGCGCCCGGCCGTACTGGTCTGGTTGGTTGAAGACAGTGCTGAACACGGTCGCCAAATTGTCCCGGCCGACGACCTTGAACTCGAGTTAGCGCAGGCTTTACAAGCTGCGGCCAGTTATCGCGGTCTACCGCTTGCATTCCCGCTATTGGATTTTCAAGATCAAACTGCTTTAAATGCCGAGCAGCTGTGGCGGCTCGACGAGCAGGCGGTACTTGATGCTTCGGCCCGCTACGGTAACCAACTGATACTGGTCGGTAAGTTGAGTTTGACCAGCGATGCGCAGGTACTGTCAAGCTGGCAGTTTTATAGCCCTGAAAACATCGACAGTTACGATTTTCGCAATGCTTCGCTGCGTCAGACGATGGATAAAGCCATTGCTCCGGCGGTGCAATATCAGCTCAATCACTATGCCTTGAGCCTTGATTCTGAATCCAGTTTGCGTATGCAAGTCAGCGCCGTTAATACCTATTCTGACTATCGCGCTTTGCTGAGTTTGTTAAACAAGCTCGATGCTGTGACGTCGGTGCAGGTTGTTACACTTCAGGCCGATACCTTACAGTTGAGCCTGCAGTCGGAGGCCGACAAACAGCAGCTGGCAGCTTTGTTGGCTTTGGAGCCATCACTTAAAGATGCCAGTTTACTTGACGATAGCGCTGGCGAGGCTGGTGCTAGTGACAGCAGTGGTGCCAGCGCCTCTGACAGCGGGGCGTGGCCGGGTGCCGACGCGCCAATTTATCCCGGGCCGGGTTTGCAGTTGCCGGCCGCTAACAATCCTTCAAGCCTGAGTTATATTTGGCAGCCGTAGTTCATGCAACAGTCCGCTCCCCGCCAGTTGAGTTTGGCGGTCAGTCTTAACGACAAATGTTATTTCAGTAACTTCTACGCCAGTGAGCCCAACCAGATGCTTTTGCTCGAAGCCAAGGCTATGGCCGAGGGCGAGCGGCGCGGCCACCTGTTGTTGTGGGGCGCCCCCGGTGTGGGATTGACCCATATATTGCAGGCCGCTTGTCACCACGCGGTTGCCCACGGGCTCAGTCACCAATATCTGCCGTTGGCAGAACTAAAAAAGCTTGCGCCCGAGGCGGTGCTTGACGGTCTTGAACAGCAGCAGTTGATCTGTATTGATGGGCTCGATGAGGTCGCCGGCGATGCGCGCTGGGAGCAGGCGCTGTTTCACTTGTTTAACCGTGTCAGGGACAATGGCCACAGCACGCTAATGAGTGCTCACAGTTCGCCGCAGGAGCTCGGCATCTCACTGCCCGATTTAAGTTCTCGCTTGCTCAGCGACTTGGTGTTTCGAGTGACCGAGCTCGACGATGAAAATAAAATTGTCGCGATGAGTCAGCGAGCTGCGGCGCGGGGTTTTGAGCTCTCTGAAGATGTGGCCGGTTATATTTTGAACCACAGTGAGCGCAGCACCGCAGCGCTGTTTGCTCTGCTCGACCGGCTCGACAGGGAATCGCTTGAGCAGCAGCGGAAGTTGACCATCCCTTTTGTAAAAGAGGTACTAGCGCTTTAAAGCAAGAGCAGGCCGATGGTATTGCCCGCTGTTGCGCTAGCGCTCTTTGACTACTGATCTACGCTTAAGTGTGCACAGATCAGTGGAAGACTCTATGGCCGCCGCAGCCCTCAATACCGCCTGGACCCGCTCTAATTTAGCCATTCTAAAGTGCCTGGCAGCGATGCTCTTGCTCGGTGCCTGCGCTGAGAAACCACAGCAACCGCTGACAATTGCGGTGAACCCCTGGCCTGGCTACGCCTATCTTCACCTGGCTGATATCAAAGGTTTTTACGAAAAAGAAGGCATTCACGTTGATATCGCTTCTTTTGATTCCCTAGGCGATAGCTTGCGCGCTTATCTGCATGGTCGTGTAGACGGCTTGGCCAGTACCTTGATCGAAAGTGTGCAGGCGCACTACAGCAGCCCAAGGCCGGTGAAAATTATTCTTGTAGCCGATTACAGCAATGGCGCAGATGTCATAGTCGCGCAGCGGGCTATTGGCAGCTTGGCCGATTTAAAAGGCCGCACAGTTGGCGCTGAACTCGGCGCTTTGGGCATCTATATGTTGCAGCGAGCGCTGGCACACGCGGAGCTGAGCTTGGACGACGTAGAGCTGGTAAACGTCGAGCAAAGCCAAGCGCTAGCGGCGATGCAGAGCAACAAAATCGATGCCTATGTGACCTACCCGCCGGTATCTGTTGAGCTGATCGAAAGCTTGGGGGCCGGCGTTATTTTCAGCAGCGCGCAGATCCCCTACGAGGTCATCGATACGGTGTCGATTTCTCAGCAGGCGCTCATGGCCCGGCCCGAATTTGAAATGGCGTTTCGGCGCGCATGGCAGCGAGCTTTGGATTATGCAAACGAACACCCGGATCGCGCTGCCGAGCTGCTTGCCGAGCGTTTGGGTATGAGTGTTGAAGACTATCGAGCTTCGTTAAATGGCATGGTGGTGCTTGATGCCCAGGCGCAAAAGTCGTTACTTAACCCCGAGCTCAGTTCACTAGAGCAGCCGCTTATGAATGCCTGCTTGACCTTAAAGCATTCGGCGGTGCTGGCACATGAATGTGAGCATATCAGCCGCATGATTTATTGAGGGTGTCCTGTGAGCCTGGTTAAGCGAGTACGCCGCTCTGTAAGTTTAAAGCTAGCCCTGCCGGTTATCGGGGCGAGTTTTCTTGTCGGTGTTATTGCGCTGACTTATGTGCTGCTCTCGAGTGAGCGCGAAGCTCGGGCCCGAGCGCAGGTTGATGTAAAGCTCATCGTTAGCTCACTGATTCTTGTCGGCGAAGTCGATGCCGCCGAGTCGAGTTTAAAGCGCGCAATTTTTAGCTTGGCAACAGAAGAAAATATACGTTCGCTGGCTTTAATTAACGCCGATACCGCCACCATTATTGCAAGCAATAAACCTGAACAAATCACAAAGCATTACTCGGGTCTTCACCGCGGCCTGGTAAAAAAATATGCTGAGTCAAAACTAATTAACGGCGCAGCTGATCAATATAGCTGGCTTCACGATAAGCATTTTTCTGTCATACGTCGTATGCACCTATTAGATCAAACAAGCAACCGTGTGCGCCCGTTTATTGTGTATGTCGATTACGATCTCAGTGCGCTGTTATTTGATATCCGCAATAAGAACCTTGTGCTTGCCTGCATCCTTGTTGCAGGTTTGTTGACGGTTTCCATCGCTTTATTTATGGCTCAGGCGCGGGTGGTATTGCGGCCGTTGAATACCGTTGTTAAGGCGCTGAAAAAAGGCCAGAAAACCGAGCTTATTCAAAGGCTTGGAACCGATGAAATCGGCCTGCTGGCGCAGGCTTACAACGATTTTATACTCAGCAGCCGGGCCAGGGAGGAAACCTTGCGCCTGCAGGCGATTGAGCTTGAGTTAGCCATCGACGCCGCCGATGAGGCAAACAGAGCAAAGTCTGAATTTTTAGCGAGCATGAGCCATGAAATACGCACTCCGATGAACGGCGTTATCGGTATGCTGAGCCTATTGGAACGCGCGCAGCTTAGTGCCGATCAGCAGCATAAATTTCGTTTGGCTAAATCCAGTGCCGAGTCATTGTTAAGTTTGATTAATGACATTCTCGATTTTTCTAAAATTGAAGCGGGTAAACTTGAGCTCGACGCGGTCGACTTTGATCTGAGCTTGATGCTTGGCGAGCTGGGCGAGATGATGGCCTTGCGGGCGGAAGAAAAAGGCCTTGAGCTCAACCTTGATTTGGTGGGGCTCGATGCACAGTTGGTAAACGGCGACGCCGGTCGTGTGCGCCAAGTGTTTACCAACCTGATTGGCAATGCTATCAAGTTCACACACAGCGGCCATATTGATGTTAAGGCTGGGCTGATAGAGTTAGACGATGAATATATACGGCTGCAGGCTACGATCAGCGATACCGGCATAGGTATACCAGAACACAAACAGGCGGGCTTATTTGAGGCCTTTACTCAGGAGGATGCATCGACAACACGCAAGTACGGAGGCACCGGCCTCGGGCTTGCAATCTGCCGGCGCCTTTGCCAGCTAATGCACGGAGAGATTTCTCTCGAGAGCCAGGCGGCAAAGGGCAGCTCGTTTGGCTTTTCTTTGCGCTTACAAAAGTCGGCAGGCAGTCAAAGGTTAATGCCTAAAGGCAATTGCGATGCGTTAAAGCTGATTATATTCACTCAAAGTGAGCGCCTGGCAAAAACCCTGGCAGAGCAGTTTCAGCACTGGCGTATCGACTGCACAATTGCCAGTGACTTTGATGAAGTGCTGGAGCAATTGCATGTTTGGAAGGCTTTTGAGCACTGCGCGATATTTGTCGACTACCGCTGTGAGCAGCGCCTGCAATTTGCGTTTGTGCGCTTGTTAAGAAGCAGCCTTGCCCAGAGCCAGGCCAAAATAATTTTTATGCGTGCGATGAGTGAGCAGCCCGACCCCTTGCTGTACGTTCGGCGCGGTTATTTTCACAGTTTCCCGCTGCCGGCAACCAAACAGGATCTACTGCTTAGTTTAGAGTTACTTAACAGCAGCGCGCGCAGTATGCAATGCTACGACTTAGCTGTGCACACCGAAACACTGGAGCTAAAAAAGCGCAAGCTGTTATTGGTGGAGGACAACGCGATTAATCAAGAAGTTGCGTTGGGTTTAATGGAGGATATGGCCGTTGAGGTCGAATGTGTCGACAACGGGGCTGAAGCGCTTGAACTGCTAAAACATAAAGGCGATGGCGCGTTTGAAATAGTGTTGATGGATTGCCAGATGCCGGTGATGGATGGCTTTGAGTGCGCGCGGCGCATCCGCGACGGAGCGGCAGGTGAAGCCTATAAAACAATTGCGATAATCGCGTTAACGGCCAACGCGATGCAAGGCGACAGAGAGCGCTGCTTGGCGGCCGGCATGAACGACTATTTGAGTAAACCCATCGACAGCACTGAGCTAGAGCGGGCAATTTATCGCTGGAGCGAGTCGCCAAAAATTAATGCGAGCGTTGCCGCAAGTACGCCGGAGGACCGAAGCCCCAGCGCAACTGGGCAAACACAAGAGGGCCCGGGCAATGGTGTTGCCGATATTGAAGATTGGCGCGAGCACGAGATGCTCAGCAGAGTGAGGGGCAAGCCCGAGCGTGTGCGACGCCTGGCCGAGCGCTTCTTACACGACATGCCGCTTACCCTGTGCGCACTTGAGCAAGCGTGCAGCATCCAAGATTGCGACGAGGCGCAAAAACAGGCGCACGCCGTCAAAGGTGTGGCCGCCAATATGAGCGCGCAAGCCCTGCGTACTGCTGCAGAGCAGGCTGAGCGTGCGGCCAAGGCGGCCGATTTAGTTAAGCTCGATAGCGCAGTGCAGCAGGCAAAGCTGGCGATGCAGAGGCTCGAACCGATATTGCGCGCTTATATCGACAAGGCGGAGCATGAAGCGGCTGGTACTGCCGAATCTGCGGCAAAGAGCAAGAGCGACATGGATACGAGCTCTGAGTTCCGCCAAAATGCGTAAATTTGGCCGCTTTGTGCACCGAATCTAAGAAAAAACCGCTAAATCTTTACAGCTGGCTTCACAACGCTATTCAGTGCAACAAGCTTTTGGTTATACTCCTGCGTCTTCATTTTCTTTGAAGTACTGATTTTAGGACCATAACTATGAATAAAACGCTTTTGGCGCTAGTGGCCGCTTCTGGCATCGCCCTAGTAGGATGTAAAAAAGAGGCTGAGGCCCCAGCTGAAGTCACGCTTGATACTTTGGAGCAGAAAGTAAGTTACTCCATCGGTGTAAACCTGGCTCAGAATATTAATGTCGATCAGTTTGACTTCAACACCGATGCATTTGCGATGGCCGTGGAAGATATTAAAGCTGGTAAAGAGCCGCGCCTGACGATGGAAGAAATGATGGCCACCATGCAGACCTTCTCTACGCTGCAGCGCGAGTTGGCCATGGAAGCTCAGAAAAAAGCCGCTGACGAAAACCTCGCCAAAGGCCAGGCTTTCCTCGCTGAAAAAGAAAGCGAAGACGGTGTTGTCAAAACTGACAGCGGTTTGATGTACAAAGTGATTACTGAAGGCAGTGGCGATAAGCCAAGTGCTGCCGATTCTGTTGTTGCTCACTACCGCGGCACCTTGCTTGATGGCACCGAGTTCGACAGCTCATACAGCCGCGGCCAGCCAGCTACATTTGGCGTAAGCAACCTTATCCCTGGTTGGATTGAAGCTCTGCAGCTGATGCCTGCCGGTTCCAAGTGGGAGCTCTACATCCCAGCTGACCTCGCTTACGGCGAGCGCGGTAACGGCAGTATTCCTCCTAACTCAACCCTGATTTTTGAGTTGGAGCTGCTGGAAATTGTCGGCGATGAAAACGCTGAACAAACAGCAGAATCTGAAGAAAAAGCCGAAGGTTAATTTTCTTCTGTGGCCGGCCCCTGTTCGGGCTGGCCACGCTCAAGCGCAGCTTGTTTGAGTCGCTGCTCGCTTATCCGCCAGTCTGGTAAAAACTTATCCATCAGCCCGTAAAAGCGCCGATTGTGATAACGTTCCAATAAGTGCACAAGTTCGTGCACCAACACGTATTCAATACACTGTGCAGGCCAGCGCATTAACTCACTGTTTAAAGTGATTTTTTGTTGCTTGATGTTGCACGAGCCCCACTTACTTTTCATTGACCGGTAAGTAAAACACTTAGCTTCAACGCCGATTTTTTTTTGCCACTGCGGCGAAAGCTGCGCAACTACTTTTTCCAGCTCGCGCTTGTAAAAACGCTTTAGCGCCAGCTCGCAGCGCTGTTGCACAAGCGCCCCTATTTGGTCTGGGCTGTGAAGTATAAATTGTTGTCCATTGCAGCTAAGCGAATAGCGCGACGCACACTTTATTTTCAGCGGTAATTTTTTCCCGAGTAATAGCAGGCCATCAACACTAAAGTTACTGCCTTCTTGCTCCGGTTCTGCTTGCAGCAAGCGCTGGCGGTGATGGCGTATCCACGCGAGTTTACTGGCGGCAAAATTAAGTAGCTCAGTGTCGCTGACTTGTGCAGGTGCACTGATTTTAATCGTGCCTGCGCGGTCTATGCGCAAGTTAATGTTTTTTACCCGCTTGCGACTGAGCTCAAGTTCAAACTCAGCCAGGCGCAAGCGGTTTTTGCTGTGGGTTTTCAAATTCGCCGAGCCCACATAGCCAAGGCAATTTGTGAATAAGGTATTTTCTTCACGCTGCTGGTTTTAGTTATTACTTGTTAAGGTGCTTTTTAAAGGCGCTTTTCGCTAAGGGCCTTTTTGCAAAGGGCCTTTCGTTAAGGGGCCTTCGTTAGGGAGCTATACAGTTGAGGCACTGAGCCCAAACTTCATTGTTGCGCCCTTCAGCTTTTAGCAGCGGCATGGCACTTTGCAGCGGTGCACTTAAGCGCCGGGCAAGCTCGATGCTGTTGTGTAACTCTTTATCGAGCAGGGCCACCGGCACAGCGCTGGCCTGCTCCATCAGCGCTAATAAAAACTCTTCGCGCGGGCTGAGCTCACGCTCAATAAGCTGCACGGCGGCGCCTTGCAACTGGTATTCTTTTTTGAGCTTGTTGAGCAAGTCGTGAAGGCTGCCAATGCTGTCGACCAGGCCGAGCTCTTGCGCTTTTAAGCCCGACCAAATATGGCCCTGAGCAACTTTGTCTATTTGTTCGGGGCTCTGCTTGCGCGCTTCGGCGACGATATTAATAAACTGCTCGTAGATATTGTCGACGCTGCTCTGAATAACGGTTTTGGTTTGCTCAGACATGGCGCGGTCGAGCTGCCAGGCATCGGCAAAGGGGCTGGTGCCGACGCCGTCAGAGTGAATACCAATTTTATTTAGGCTATCGGAGAAGTTCGGGATTAAGCTAAATACGCCGATGGAACCGGCAATGGTGCCAGGCATGGCCCAAATTTCATCGGCGGCGGTGGCGAGCCAGTAGGCACCGGAGGCGGCCATGGAACCCATGGATATATAAACTTTTTTACCGCTCTGGCGCGTCAGTTCAAGTTGTTCGCGAATAACTTCCGACGCAAAGGCGGAGCCTCCGCCGCTGTCTATGCGCAGCACCAGTGCAACGATGTTGTCGTCCTCGCGTGCGCGTTCGATTAATTCACTGAGGCTATCGGAACCGATGGCGCCCTCGTGCTGGTAACCGTCGATAATAGTACCCGATGCGATAATTAAGCCGATTTGTTTGGCGCTGTGTTCGGGCCAGTTCAAGGTCGGGTTGTGTAAATACGCGTAGGTATCTATGGCGTTGAGCTCTTTGTCTTTATTCAGGCCAAAGCGCTGCTCTAAGTGTTTATTTAAGTCGGCGCGGCTGTAAATCGCATCAACTAAACCCGAGTCGAGCGCCAGTTGAGCGGCATCGCCCCGGTAGTGCTCCATTTTTAAATCGAGCTCCTGGACAAGCTGGTTAAGGCGCCCGGCGTCGAGCCCGCGTTGTTCTTCAATAAGCCCGCTGTAGCGCTGCCAGCTTTCATTGAGCCAGCTGCTTAAGTGCTCGCGGCTTTGCTCGCTCATGTTGTCGCGCATATAGGGTTCGACAGCATCTTTGAATTGGCCCGAGCGAAAAACGTGAAAACGCAGGGCGATTTTATCTGCGGCACTTTTAAAGTAGTTGCGATAAATACCGAAGCCGGTGAGGTACACGCCGCCCATTGGGTGGGTATAAATTTCATCGGCGTAAGAGGCGAGCAGGTAGCGAGACTGGGTAAAGTGATCGGCGTAGGCGACGACCGGTTTACCGCTTTGTTTAAATTGTTCAATGGCCTGGCCGAGCTCTTCGACTTTGGTCATGCTGGCGGCTTCTAACCAGTTTAGATCGAGCAGTAAAGCACTGATATTGGCATCGGTGCTGGCCAGGCGCAGGCTGGTGATCAGCTCATTGAGCACGGTCTCTTCTTGCTGCTCACTTGCACCAAAGAGATCGATTAGGCTGGGCTGATAGCTGCTTTGTTCAACTAAGATACCCGACGGTGTCATTACCAGCGCGCTGTTATTTGGAATTTGCGGCTGCGGTGCAGACGAGATCGCCTCGATAATTAAAAAGAGAATAAGCAAGCTTAAAAGGCCGGTTACAAATGCGCGTATCCAGCTTAAGGTTTGGGAAAAGAGGCGAAAGAGCATCTTAATTAACGACATTGGTTTATCCCTAAGTCTCGTTAAACATCAATATTTTTTTGCACACGCTGGGCATAGCGGCTGCACATCATGCTGCTGCAGAATAGAAACACGCAGAGAGTGACAAAGAGATAGTCGACCAAGCCGGCATTACTCGCCAGCGCCGCCATCACTGCAAAAACAAAATACAGCAAAGTGACAAAACACAGCCAGCTATAGGCGCGGTAGTAGCGACTACGCAAGCCAGGAGTCAGGGCGAGCATCGGCGCCAGCTGTATTAACAACAGTAACACGTTCAGGCCGGGCTTAGTTGGCCTGGCGAGGTTCCAGTAGACAATTAACAACAATAGCGCGATAAAAAGCCCGTTGCTCAGTAGGCGGTAGCGTTGAAACAGTTGTGGGTAGTTGGGCATGCGGTGCAACTCTTAGTTCACTAAAGCTGAATGGTTTGTTTGGGCCAACGTGGCCAGGCGCCGTCCAAAAGCGACGGCCAGCTCGCGCTCGTCATCTGTGAGCTTCGTGTCGTTGAGATGACTGGGTCCGTAGGGTGTGCCGCCGGCGCGTGTGCGGTGTAGGGCTTCTTCACTGTAGGGCAGGCCGACAATCAGCATGCCGTGATGCAGCAGCGGTAGCATCATGCTCAACAGCGTGCTTTCCTGGCCGCCGTGCATCGAGCCGGTGGAGGTAAATACACCGCCGGGTTTGCCGATAAGTTCGCCGTTTAGCCACTCGTTGATGCTGCCGTCGATAAAGTATTTAAGTGCGGCGGCCATATTGCCAAAGCGTGTTGGGCTGCCCAGTGCAAGGCCTGAGCAGTTGGCTAAGTCGTCGCGGCTGCAATAGAGGTCGCCGCTGGCGGGGATGGCACTCTCGCGGCTCTCGGCAACGGTGCTTACCGCGGGTACGGTGCGCAGGCGGGCTTCCATGCCGGCCTGTTCAACGCCGTTGGCAATGGCTTCGGCGAGCGTTTTGGTTGTGCCTTTGCTGCTGTAATAGAGCACCAAAATATAGGCTTGGTTCACTTTAACAGCTCCAGCACGTTTTCCGGTGGACGGCCAAGTACGGCTTTTGTGCCTTTGACGACAATCGGCCGCTCTATCAGCTTGGGCGCTTCACACATCGCCGCGATCAGCTCGCTGTCGCTGAACCTGTCATCTGCCAAACCGCGCTCTTTGTAGGCGGCCTCTCCTTTGCGCAGCAGCTCGCGCGGCTTCATGCCAAGTTTGTTGAGCAGCTCTTTAAGCTGCTCTGCACTTGGCACCTGTTCCAGATACAGCACAATTTCGGGCTCTATGCCGTGCTCTTGCAGCAGGGCCAGGGTTTGGCGAGACTTGGAACAGCGTGGGTTGTGGTAGATGCTAAAGTCGCTCATGATTAGGTTTTGTATCTCTGCTTGGAAAGCGCACATTATGGATCATCTGCGACCCTTAGAAAAAGCTAAGTTGTTATTGCGCGATTGGCTGGATTTTTTTAAGGACCTTGTGCGCGAGTTCTTTGATCAGGGCTGCCAGAAAAATGCTGCGGCGCTGACCTATATGACTCTGTTTGCGCTGGTGCCGATGATGACGGTGGTCTATTCGATACTTAGTGTTATCCCCTTTTTTAATGGTGTTGCCGATCAGCTACACGGTTTGATTTTTGATAATTTTGTTCCCGAAACGGGCGATCAGATTCAGCAGTATTTAACCGACTTCAGTTCGCAAGCGCGCAGCTTGACCGGCGCCGGCGTGCTGATGTTATTTGTTACCGCCTACCTGATGCTAACGAATATTGAGAAAACTTTTAACGGTATTTGGGGCATTAACGAAGCGCGCAGCGGCCTAAGTAGCTTTTTATTGTACTGGGCGGTGTTGACGATCGGCCCACTTATGCTCGGCGTGGGTTTGACCATGAGCACCTACTTGCTTTCGGTAAGGTTGTTGGTAGAGGGCTATGACCCGATTGGGGTCGCCGCAGCGCTGTTTAAATTGATCCCAATTTTCATGTCGACAATGATGTTTACCCTGCTTTATGCCGCCGTGCCCAACTGCCGGGTACCGTTAAAGTTCGCATTGATCGGCGGCACCATTACCGCACTTGGTTTTGAGTTATTGAAACTCGGTTTTGCAGCCATGGTTGCCAACTCGAGCATTAAGTTGGTTTACGGCGCCTTTGCTGCGGTGCCGCTGTTTTTGATGTGGGTAAATTTACTGTGGGTGCTGGTGCTTGGCGGAGCGGTATTGGTGCGTGCCATTACCGAAGAGGTACACGGCGCAAGGCGCCGGACACTGAGCGATATGCAGGCGGTATTGCTGTGCCTGTATTTATTTCGCCAGCGCGCGCAAACCGGCGCTTCGGTGACTGACCGCGATTGCATTGCCCTGGGCCTGAGCCTGGTTTACTGGCAGAGCCTGCGCTCGACGCTGGTCAAAGCCGGCTGGATTGCGGTGACCGATAGCGGCCGCTATGTGTTAAGTCGCGACCTTAATTCGCTGACCCTCAAAGAAGCCGCTCGTATCAGTGAGATGAAGCTTGCCAAACAGGCGCCACCTCTCGAAGGCGATGACGCCTGGATGTTTGACTACCGCCAGCGCTGCGCGCACTTGCGCGACAGTGTCGACGAGCAGTTTGATGTCAGTCTCGAGCAGTTGTTTTCGGGGCACGCGCCGGCCGATGATTTGCCGTCGGTGATTGCTGAGTTGGACCAAGACAGCGATAGCAGCGCCGATAAAAATAACAAAGCGGCCAAGCGCGAGCTTTAAGCCGCTCACTTGTTGGCCGCTTGCTGTAGTAGAGAATAATCAGCAGGCTCTGGTAAAGGCCCTAAAAGCGCACTGCGGCTTCCAGGGCGATGGTTCTCGGTCGGCGCACAGTGCTGTAGTGCGTATTGGTATAGAAGTTGGTTTCAGCCAGTGGTGCATTGCCCGAATAACTGATGACGTACTCGTCGAGCAAGTTTTTACCGAGCAGTGCCAGCGACCAGTGAGCCGTTTCTAAGGCGATACGCGCACCGAGCATGGTATAGCTATCAATTTCCCCGGCTGGATCGAGGTTGACGTGCACGTTGTGGCCGTCGACTTGCTGGGCATCGAGCACTGTCACAAACTGCATATTGCGGGCGATGTCCCGGCGGTAGTCCAAGCTAAGGTTGATGGTGTAATCGGGAGTGTAGACACCGCGCTTGCCGGTGTAGTCACAGGTTGGAATACCCCCGAGGCTGCCGCTTGGGCTCTGCCCGGCATAGCAGTTACCGTGTTTAAAATCCGTGTATTCAAAATCCAGGTAGCTGGCGCCGTAGCTGGCAATCAAGTGCTCGCTAATCGCCCAGCGGCCATCGAGCTCTATGCCTTGCACAACAGTCTCAGGGGCGTTGCCGGTATTAAAACCGACGGCGCCGTCAAATTGCGCGACTTGTAAATCCTTGTACACGGTGCGGAATAGGGCGATGTTTATTTCGCCGCGGCCGTCACCAACGGTATTTTTTGAACCGAGCTCGTAGGTTGTGCTGGTTTCTTCTTCGAACTCAAAATACAGGTAGGGGTTGTCTTCGGTGCGGTTGCCGACATCGGTGACCGGCGTTGCCAGGTTGCCGACGCTGTTTGAGCGAGGGTCAAAACCGCCGGCTTTATAGCCTGTAGTGTACAGCGCGTAGAGCATGTTGTTGTCGTTAAGTTGATATTGCACATCAACAAGCGGGGTGAACACATTTTCTTTGCGTGTTTTTTTAACGTTGTGCCCAGACCAAACCAGCGGCACAGTATTGCCCTGACTGTCTTGGCCTACAACCGCTTGGTCGGATTCCGCGCGAAACAGCGCCGGATTGACATAAATGGCACCGAGTTGCGCGGCTCGTACCGGGTCTGTATGCGGCGCGTGCGTCGCAGTATCGAATAACCACAAGTGTTTGTGGGCTTGTTTTTCTTCAACGGTATAGCGTGCGCCAAAGGTCAGCTTGAGCTTGTCGGTGGCTTTGTAGCTGAAGCGGCCAAAGGCTGCGTAGGAGTCTGAGCTCTGCTCAAAGTCGCGGCGCAGGCCCGAGTTGGCGAGCGCTTGCAAGGCTGCGCCAATGGCGGGATTGGGGTTCGATGGGCCGAGTTTTGCAGGCATCAGATTGTCTGCGGTAATGCTTAACTCGTCGTAAAACTCCTGTTCCCAATTTTGAAAATACAGGCCTGCGAGCCACTCGAACTTGCCGTCAGTGGGGCTGGCGATGCGCAGTTCCTGACTGAACTGCTCGTAGTCTTCACCCAGTGGCAGCGGCAGAATATTGGATGCGGTGTAGTCGCAGTCACAGATTTCGTCGTAGTTGAAGTCGAGCCAGCCGCTGACCGCACTGAGACTGTAGTCGCCCCATTGGTAGTCGGCGATAAAGGTGAGGTTCTTTACGGTGTTGTCGCTGTATTCGTCGGCATCACTTTGACGGGTGTAGTCCCGCTTGCTTTCGAGCTCGCTTTCGCCAAGCCCTCCGGCTGAAATTGGTGTGCTTAAAATAGTGGCGTAATTTAAATTGCCAAATGGAGAGCCATCGAGTGCGACGTCATGGGTGATTTCCATCGGCCGCCCGTGGGTTTCAAATTTGTTTTGCTCAGCCTTTAAAAACAGAGCTAAATCTTTTGTTGCATCCCACTCTAAGCTCAAGCGCACGGCGCTTTGTTCACTTTGCGCTTCGTCGCGGTCTTTGCTGCTGTTGTAGAAATAGCCGTCCTCGCTGTAGTCGCGAAGCGCCAAGCGCGCGCGCAGTGTATCGCTCAGCCCGCCCGACAAAACTGCGTTGATCTCGTTCTGCTGGTATTCGGGCTCGTGAGAGAGGCGCAGTTCGCCCTGGAAGTCATCCGTTGGGCGCGCGGTGGTTAAATTTAACGCGCCGGCAATAGAGTTTTTGCCAAACAGCGTTGACTGCGGGCCGCGCAAGAGTTCAACGCGTTGCATGTCCATCATCGGTAGGCGAAATAATTGCGCGCGGCCGTGATAAATACCGTCGACGTACATGCCGACACTTTGCTCAAAACCCTGGCTGTTGTCCGAGCCGATGCCCCGCACGCGCAGCTGGGTGCTAAAGCCTGTCTCGGTCAGGTGGATATTGGGCATATGTACACTGATATCGGCAACGGTAGTGATGCCGGCTTCATTCATTTTTTGGCCGCTCATAGCCGCAACAGACAGCGGTACGTCCTGCAGGTTTTCACTGCGTTTTTGCGCGGCAACAATGACTTCTTCTAATTTGGGGCTGGAATCGGCGGCGAGTGCGCCGCCTGCTGGCAGGCTCAAGCCAATAGCGACAGCCAGAGGGCAGAGTTTGTTTGCGCGCAGCCGTTGTGGGAATTGCGTCGGGCTCATAGGAAGTGCTCCATTTCTCATTATTAGGGCCAGGCTCATTTGCTGAGTCTTGTCGGCGCTGTTTATTATCTTTTTTTAAGCAATTTGTTTTGGAGTATAGACAAGCCCGCTGTATACGTTGTAGGGCCTGGCTTTGTGAGCATATTAGCGGTGTAAAAGATGAAAAGAAATGGCTGCTTCATACTTTTGTTCGGTCTGTTTGGGGGCGTGCATTAAGTCGTTTTGCGCCTAACAGCACTTTATTGCAGCTTTATTGGTGTTCAAAGTGTGCTTTAGCTGGGCTTTGGTGGGGCTTTCTGTTTAAATGGCGACCACTTTAAAAGCCCAAGATTTGCTCCTACATGCTGTTTACCGAACTATCTCTATCCGCCCCAATTCAAAAAGCCCTCGCCGACATGAACTTCACGACTTGCTCTCCGATTCAGGAAAAAAGCTTGCCGTGGAGTTTGGCTGGCCACGATGTGATGGGCAAAGCCCAGACAGGGACGGGTAAAACAGCTGCATTTTTGCTCGCTTTGTTTGAGTCGCTTATTAATGAGTCGGCCCCCGATGAGCGCTATGCCGGTGAGCCGCGCGCGGTGGTATTGAGCCCGACACGCGAGCTTGCGCTGCAAATCGAGAAAGATGCCATTGAGTTAAATAAATATCTCAACCTGCATATTGTCTCGTTAGTCGGCGGTGTTGATTACGACAAGCAGATGAAAAAGTTGCAGGCTAAGCATGTCGACATAGTTATTGCGACACCTGGTCGCCTGATCGACTTTTGTGAGAAGCGCTATGTTTATCTGGATCAGTGTGAGGTGCTTGTTATCGACGAGGCTGATCGCATGCTCGATATGGGGTTTATTCCCCAGGTTAAGCGTATTGAGCGCTACTGTCCGCGCAAGGACTGCCGCCAGACCATGATGTTTAGTGCAACCTTTAACAACGATGTTGAGCGCCTTGGCGAGCGCTGGATGGTTGACCCTGCCAGGGTTGAAATTGAACCTAAGAGTGTCGCCACCGACACAGTTGAGCAAAAGCTCTACATGGTTGGCAGTGATGAGAAACTGGATATTTTGAAGAATATTATTTCTGAGGATGATGTTAACAGCGCGATGATTTTTGCCAACCGTCGCGATGAGTGCCGCCGCCTGCACGATGAACTGCGTCACGCCGGCTATAAGGTAGGTTTACTCAGCGGTGATATCGCCCAGAATAAACGTATTAAAACCCTAGAAGCCTTCAAAAAGGGCCAGCTGAAGTTCCTGGTTGCGACCGATGTGGCAGGGCGGGGCATTCATATTGACGGGGTTAGCCACGTAATTAATTACACCTTGCCCGAAGAGCCGGAAGACTACGTGCACCGCATTGGCCGCACCGGCCGCGCCGGCACCTCGGGCACCTCGATAAGCTTTGCCTGTGAAGACGATGCGTTTCGCCTGCCGAGTATTGAAAAACTCTTAGGTGGCAAGCTCGAGTGTGAGCACCCTCCTGAGTCCCTGTTAAAAGGCTTGTAAGTTCAACTTTTTGCCCAAATAAGTGCGGCCGTTGCTGCGCTCGGCCCTGCGCTTTGAGCTGCCCGCACTTATTTCTATTCTTTTTGCTGCGCTCCTGGTTATTGCCGGGCTTGGCCGGTGGCCTGTATTAACTAATCAATCTGCGTTTTCATCTCCTACACTGTATTAAATAAGCTCAGCTTCAGAGTTTTAGATAAAGAGTGTTGCAGATGAAACGAGTCTTGGTTGTAGAAGATAGCCACATGGTGACTAAGGTGATTCGCCATGTGCTTGGCGGCTCGCGTCTAATACAAGTTGACTATGCCGCTTCCATGGCCGCGGCGTCGGCACTGCTCGATAAACAAGACTACTTTTGTTGCCTGGTCGACTTGGGGTTGCCGGATGCGCCCAGCGGTGAAATTGTCGATTTGATGCTTAGCAAAAAACTGCCGTGCATTGTTTTGACGGCAAGCTTTGACGAACAGCGCCGCGGTGAACTGCTAAAAAAAGGCGTGGTTGATTATGTCACCAAAGAGGGGCGCTATAGCTACGAGCTCGCCCTTAATACCATTCACCGGCTTATTTTAAATACTCAGTACAAAGTGTTGGTGGTTGACGACAGCGCCGTACAGCGGCGCATGTTAAGTCAGCTTTTTAAGTTGCAGCTGTTTAATGTATATGAAGCCGAAGACGGTGTGGATGCGGTCAAACTGATTTTAGATAACCCCGATATACGTTTGCTAGTGACCGACTACCAGATGCCGCGCATGGACGGTTTTGAACTGGTGAAAAACTTGAGGGTCAAGTATGAAAAAAGTGACCTGATTATTATTGGCCTAAGCTCGGAAGACGACCGTTCACTGTCGGCTAGATTTATCAAATACGGGGCCAATGACTTTCTGCAAAAACCTTTTAACCACGAAGAGTTTTTTTGCCGCATCAATCACAATGTCGAGTTTCTAGAGCTGATTGAGCGCATTAAAGACGCGGCAAATCGCGATGAGCTGTGCGCGTGTTACAGTCGCAGTCACTTTTTCCGCGTTGCCGAGCAGCGTATTAACCAGGCCGAAGATAAAAACACACCCTTAAGCCTTGCTGTACTTGAGCTTGAAGGTTTTGATTTATTTAACGAGCAGCAAGGGTTTAACGCCGGCGATGAAGCGTTAAAGTTACTTGCCGGGCGCTTGATGAAAAGCTTTGACCGCTTTTTTCTGGCGCGCCTTGGCGGCTGTAAGTTTGCAGTGCTGATGCCCGGTTTAGATAACCAAAAAGCCTGTGCTTACGTTGAAAAGGTTCGCCAGCTACTGGCTGCGTCGACGGTGAGCTTGCCCGAAGGGCAGTTTAGTTTTGGCGTGGCGGCGGGGGTCAGCAGCCGCCGAGTTCAAAATGCGGATCAGCTGCTAAGTTCGGCCATTTCTTGTTTACAGCGAGCAAACGATGCCGGCGGCGATATTGTTATTGGCGATTAAAAGGCTCGCCTCTTTAGCGCCGTCCACTTCGCAGCCAGTTTAATAAGCCGCCCTGTAGGCTAAACGCTTTTAAACCCTGTTGCCCGAGCAGCTCTGCCGCTTTGGCACTGCGCACGCCGCTTTGGCAGTACAGGAGTATGTCTTTTCGGGCTTCAGTTGGTCTATCGCCGTTTTCAATTTGGGCAAGCGCAAGGTTTTTGCCACCGATATTAAATGCTTGATGCTCTGCTGCACTGCGAACATCAAGCAGTGTGTAATTACCGCCGTTAAGTGCCTGCTCAAACTGTTCGATAGTTAAATTTGTTGTACTGTTATTTGTGCTGTCGCAGGCTGGCAAAACGTAGTCGTCGCTGAGTTTTTTACCCGGCTCAGTGCTTGTTCCAGAGCAGCAGGCGCATTCACTGCACGCGGCGAGTTTGATTGTTCTAAAACTCAGCTGCATTGCGTCGACTAATAACAAAGAGCCGTCGAGCGGGCTAGCCAGTCCGGCCAGCTGTTTTATGGCTTCACTGGCCTGCAAGGTACCGAGCAGGCCCGGCAACACACCGATAACTCCGGCAGCATTGCAGTCGTCAACATTTTCTGGGTAGTCGGGGAAGAGGCAGCGAAAACAAGCATTACCGGGGCTAAATAGCGCACACTGGCCACTGAACTGGTAGATGCTGGCAAATATCCACGGTTTTTGATGCTTAAAGCACAGGTCGTTTATTTGATAGCGGGTGGCGAAGTTGTCGGTACAATCGAGAATTAAATCGTGCTCACAAATTAATTGCTCGGCGAGCTCGCCTTCAAAGCGCTGAGCGATGGCGTTGATAACAATATCGTTATTTAGCGCGTTTAAATGTTTTTTGCCGCGTTCGGCTTTATTCAGGCCTACGTCGCTGTGGGTAAATAAAATTTGCCGCTGTAAATTGCTAATATCTACATCGTCGTGATCAATTAAGCTAAGTGTACCCACGCCTGCGGCAGCGAGGTAGAGGGCCACTGGCGAGCCGAGTCCACCAGCGCCCACGATCAATACTTTTTTGTGCTTGAGTTTTTGTTGCCCCTCAAGACCAAATTGTGGCAGTTGAATATGGCGGGTATAGCGCAGCCACTCGTCGCCACTGAATTCCATATCTGCGCTATTTGGCGCTTTGCTGCTGGTATTCATCGATCTGCTCTTTAAATATTTTTGCGCTGTTTTGTGGGCTTTCGGCCAGGGTGATGGCGGTAATCATTGCAATGCCGTTTGCGCCGGCTTCAAGCATGGCCTGAATTCGACTTGCGTTGATACCGCCGATGGCAACCAGCGGATAATTGAGGCACTGCTGCCAGTAGCGAAAACCTTCGGGCCCGTGTGGAATCCACGGCATGATTTTGGTTGTGGTTGCGTAAACCGGGCCGACTGCGACATAACTTGGGCGGTAGTGGTGGGCACGCGCAACTTCGTAGTGGCAGTGGGTGCTGGTGCCCAGGCGCAGGCCGGCTTCGCGAATGGCCTTGATGTCGGCATCGTCCAGATCTTCCTGGCCGAGGTGTACACCATAAGCCTGGTGTTTAATGGCCAGTTGCCAGTAGTCATTGATAAACAGGCGGCAGTTGTACTGGCGCCCCAAGCTTATGGCTCTTTCGATTTCGTCTTCGAGCGCCTTGCCTTCAAGTTCTTTAACACGCAGCTGGGCGGTAGTGATGCCCAGCGGCAACAGGCGTTCAAGCCAGGCGGCACTGTCGACAACCGGGTAGAGGCCAAGTGGCGCTTCACCACCATCGGGCAAGGTACAGCCGGGAAAGGCAGGTAACAGCTCGTCGGGGTGAGTAGCGCTGAGCACGGGCAACTCGTGCTGGCTTTTCGGGAAGTTTTTAACTGCCAGCGGGCCGCGCTGGGCACCAAGTGCATAGCTGTTTAACATGCCCTGGTTGATGGCCATTTTGGCGATCACTACAGCATCGTAGAGCGAATATTGCAGAGCCAAAGCTGCCGCGACGGCCGAAGCAAAAGCACAACCACTGCCGCGAGTGTTACTGCCGGGAAGCGCTTCCGAGCTTAACCAGAAGCTGCGCTGGCCATCGCTAAAATAATCCTGTGCGAGACTTTGGTTCTGGCCTTGAATTGAATCGCGGTGACCACCCTTAATAAGTACAGCCTGAAAGCCGAGCTGCAGCAATTGCTTTGCGGCCGCTTCGATATCGCCCGGGCTTGTGATGCTTTGTTCGAGCAGCGCTTCGGCTTCGGGAATATTCGGGGTGAGCAGGCTGATGCCATGCGCGAGTTCTTTAAGTTTTGCCAGCATGCTGGCGGAGCAAAAACTGTCTCCGGCTGTGGCGGCCATCACCGGGTCCCAAATGACCGGGCGCTGCTGCTTGGGCAGCCAGTGTTTAAGCAGGTCGAGCTGCTCTTCACTGGCGACCAAGCCAAGTTTGATGGTGCTGAACTCACAGCTTTGAATGCCGTCGAGCTGGCTTTGAAGTGTTTCACAGGCAAGCGGGTTCAGGGCGGAAAACTGTGTGGAATTTTGTGCGGTATTTGCCGTGCAGACACTTAAGGCGTGGGCCCCCAGTGCCGAGCAAACTTTGACATCCATGCTCAGGCCGGCCATGCCGGCGCTGTCATTGCCGCCTATGCACAAAACGGCGGGGCGGCTTGCGTTAGTGCTGTTACTCATTTGTTTTGATGCCAGAAGGGCGTGCCCAGTGTGGGGGTGCTCGGTGCTGCCAGATCTTTTTCCGGCATTACGCCGGCTTCATAACCTAAGCGGCCGGCTTCAAGCGCGTGTTTAAACGCACGGGCCATAACGATTGGATCTGCGGCTTTTGCCACCGCGGTATTGAGCAGTACGCCGTCATAGCCCATCTCCAGCGCCTGAACGGCGTGCGAGGGGCTGCCTATGCCGGCATCGACGATCATCGTAATGTCTTTGGGCATGCGCGCGCGCAAAACTTTTAAGGCGTAGGGGTCAGTCAGGCCACGGCCGGTGCCGATGGGGGCGCCCCAGGGCATAAGTATGCGACAGCCGGCTTCAACCAGTTTTTCACACAAAACTAAATCGTCGGTGCAATAGGGAAAGACTTCAAAACCCTGGGCGATTAATTCTTTACTTGCTTCGAGCAGGGCAAAGGGGTCGGGTTGCAAGTTGTAATCATCGCCAATGACTTCGAGCTTGAGCCAGTTGGTATTAAAAAGCTCGCGCGCCATTTGTGCCGTGGTTACGGCTTCTTTCACGCTGTGACAACCTGCGGTATTGGGCAGAATGTTTAGGTTGAGCTCTTTTAAATAATTCCAAAATTCCTGGCCGCCGCCCTGCTCTGGGTTTTGACGGCGCAAGCTGACGGTCAGCACTTCGGCCCCGGAGGCGTTAATGGCGTCGACCATAATCTGTGGTGAAGGGTAGAGCGCGGTGCCGATTAGTAGGCGGCTCTTTATGGTTTTATCTGCGAGGGTCCACATGCTTTTGATTAACCACCTTGCATAGGGCTTAGGATTTCAACGCTGTCGCCGTCTTGTAGTTCAATCGTGTCGTAGTTGCTGCGCGGTATAAATTGAGCGTTGACGGCGATTGCAAAGGGCGCATCACCTTTGACTAAATCGTTTATTAACTCGGTTAATTTATTGGAGCTAAGCTGGTGAGCTTTATCGTTAACTAAAACTTTCATACGTTGCTTACAATGCTATCAATCGCGCTGTGCGTGTTGCAGACTTTTTGCTTTTGAATCACCGCTAACACTTGCTCGGCAACAGCCGGGGCAAGTAAATAACCGTGGCGAAAAAGCCCGTTAATGCGCAGCACCCTGTTGTGAACTTGAATTTGAGGCAGGTTGTTTTTCAGTGCCGGCCGACAGTTACTGTCCATTTTAACAATGCGCGCTTCGGCAAAACCGCTGTGCAGGCTGTACAGTGCAGAAAGCAGTTCCAGCGCCGAGCGCACACTCATTGGCGACCAGTCTTCGCTTTCTATTTGAGTGGCGCCGATAATGTAAATGTCATCTTTACCTGTCGGTACTAAATACAGTCGGTAGCGCGGGTGCATCAAGCGCACTAAACGCGTGATGTTCACCGCTGGTGCCTGCACCCACAGCAGCTCTCCGCGCACGGCGCGCACATCTTTCCACTCGCTTTTAGCTCCGGTGCCGCGACAGTCAATGACCCAGTCAAAGTCCCGGCGCAGCGCTTCGCCGTGTTGCTGAGGAGCCTGTTCAGGCTGTTGTTTTGCGTGCGCTTGATGGCGCTGTCGAGCGCAAATAAAGGCCTCGCCTATTTCCTCGACCTGGGTGTGCTCAAGCCACTGTACTCCGAGCTCTAGGCACTGCCGGGCCAGCGCCTGCATGCAATCACTGGCACTGATCCAGGCTTCTTCAGGGAAGAACTCCGCCTTGTCGAAATGTTCGCAAAGTTCGGGCTCAAGCTGGTGTAAGCCGCGTCTATCCAAATGCTGTTGCTGATTGGCAGAAGGCTCAATGCTGTGCTTAAGCTGGGCGTTGAACTGAGCGAGCTCCGCGTAGTCTGCAGCGTGAGCGAGTAACAAGGAGCCGCGGCTCTGGTAGCGCACAGAGCCAAGTTCCTGTACCAGCGAAGGCCAGAGCTCAAGCGAGCGCAGACCCAGGCGGTAAATTGGCAGCTCGGCAGCTTCGGCTTCGGCATAGGGGGTGAGCATGCCCGCGGCGGTGAAACCGGCGGCGTCACCCGCCTCGCGCTGATCTTTATCAAACAGCGTGATGCGGTGGCCGAGTTTGGCAAGCTGCCAGGCGAGTAAGCGCCCACTTAGGCCGGCGCCTGCTATGCCTATCGAGAGAGGGTTGGACATATAAGCGGTGAATTAAACTTCTTTATAAATCTCGCCGCCCTGAGCAAGGAATTCCTCACTCTTTTGCTTCATGCCTGCTTCAATCTCTTTTTGCTGCTCGCTGTAATCGCGAACTTCCTGGGAGATTTTCATTGAGCAGAATTTGGGGCCGCACATGGAGCAGAAGTGAGCCACCTTGGCGCTGTCTTTGGGCAGGGTCTCGTCGTGGAATTCACGCGCGCGATCCGGATCCAACCCTAAGTTGAACTGGTCTTCCCAGCGGAATTCAAAGCGCGCTTTGGACAGCATGTCGTCGCGGTAACGCGCGCCAGGGTGCCCCTTGGCAACGTCGGCGGCGTGAGCGGCAATCTTGTAGGTGATGATGCCTTCTTTTACGTCGTCGCGGTTAGGTAGACCTAAGTGCTCTTTGGGCGTGACATAACAAAGCATGGCACAGCCAAACCAGCCAATCATCGCGGCGCCGATACCGGAAGTGAAGTGGTCGTAACCTGGTGCAATATCGGTGGTCAGTGGCCCCAAGGTGTAGAACGGTGCTTCGTGACAAACTTCAAGCTGCTTGTCCATGTTCTCTTTAACCATGTGCATGGGCACGTGGCCAGGGCCTTCAATCATTACCTGTACGTCGTGTTTCCAGGCGATTTGAGTCAGCTCACCCAAGGTTTCGAGCTCGCCAAATTGCGCAGCATCGTTGGCATCGGCCAGCGAGCCTGGGCGCAGGCCGTCGCCGAGTGAGAAGCTCACGTCGTAGGCCTTCATGATTTCACAGATTTCCTCAAAGTGGGTGTAGAGGAAGTTTTCTTTGTGGTGGGCAATACACCACTTGGCCATGATGGAACCACCACGGCTGACGATGCCGGTGACACGATCGGCTGTCAGCGGCACATAGCGCAGCAGTACACCGGCGTGGATGGTGAAGTAGTCGACACCTTGTTCGGCCTGCTCAATCAGGGTGTCGCGGAAGACTTCCCAGGTCAGGTCTTCGGCAACGCCGTTAACTTTTTCGAGCGCCTGGTAAATGGGTACGGTGCCGATGGGGACCGGGCTGTTGCGCACGATGTAGTCACGGGTTGCGTGAATGTGCTTGCCGGTGGACAGATCCATCACGGTGTCGCCGCCCCAGCGGATGGACCACACCAGTTTTTCTACTTCTTCTTCAATGGAAGAGGTCAGCGCCGAGTTACCGATGTTGGCGTTGATCTTAACGAGGAAGTTGCGGCCGATGATCATCGGCTCCAGCTCGGTGTGGTTGATGTTGGCCGGGATAATGGCGCGGCCTTCGGCCACTTCTTTGCGGACAAATTCCGCCGTGATGGGCTGCAGGTTTGCACCCCAGCTGTGGCCTTTTAAGCGCTCGTTGCGCTCTTCGGTGGTGAATTCGTTGCGCAGGGCTTCGCGACTTTGGTTTTCACGGATGGCGATGTATTCCATCTCGGGGGTGATAATGCCCTTGCGCGCATAGTGCATCTGGCTGACGTTGCCGCCTTCTTTGGCGCGGCGAGGTTTACGCTGCAGTTTTTCGTTGTAATAGGCAAAACCGCGAATTTCATCGGTGTGGCCGTTGTCGATGGGTTTGATCTCGCGGCCTTCGTAGGCTTCAGTGTCGCCGCGCGCTTCAATCCACTTGCTGCGGATGTCGGGCAGACCTTCGTGTACATTAATTTCAGCAGTGGGGTCGGTATAGGGGCCGGAGCAGTCGTAGACACTGACGCTGGTGCCATCGGTCAAAGCGATTTCGCGCATCGGCACCTTAATGTCTGGGTTGCTTTCGCTTTTTACGTAGATTTTGCTGCTCGCGGGCAAAGGCTCGCGAGTAATGATGTCTTGCGCGTCGGCGGTCGAGGTATCGGTAAGGCTGTTCATGCTCACTCCGGCAGTGGATTCGTCTGGCGCGGTCGGAGTGAGGATGGGCAAACGAACACAGTGGGCCAGTCCCGAGCTCTTCCCTACGCCGATGCTAATCGGATCAGGTGGTACGGGTCCGCTCCCAGCTTAGATCATGTGTTTTGATATAGCTGGTTACGTCTCAGCGCAGGGCTCCCCGAGAGTCGCGGCTATTCTACGGCGAAACTGTGTCTCGGGCAATTCGGCGAATGTGCCTGTTTGGCGGCAGTGCCTGTCTATAGTGGGGCATCGCAGGGTCAAGAGCAGGAGCAGTGGCGGTCAGCGCCATGGGCAAAGACCGCCATTGGGAACTGAGCCGAAGTGTTTGTTAGAACATCCAGCTGCTGGGTTCTGGATATGCTTCGCCTTTGTCGAGATATTTCATACCTTTCACACAGCGAATAATTAGCCAGATCAGAACAAAAACTAATACAAAGAAGCCGACAATCACCGTGGTTAGAATCATAGCGATCACAGAATACAGCAGGCCTATCCAAAACGTACGGATTTGGAATCGATAGTGGCTTTGGATCCATTCGGGCGCGTCACTTTTGTTGATGTACGCAATGATCACACCGATGATGCCGGTAAATCCGAGCAGTATGCCCACAAGGTAGAGAATGTAGACCAGTTTGGGGTTGGAGGTGTTTGCCAGTTCTTTGGCTTGGTTATCAGCGCTATCGCTCATACTATTATCCTTAATTGCTTTAACCGTAGCGCGAGCCTAGCACGCCTTAGGCGTGCTAGCTATATCAACACGTCAAGCTGTTGATTTGCACAAGCAGGAATTAATCAGCTTGTACTTTTTCATAACCGATAACTAGTTGTGCTGTGCTTTCATCATATTTTGCGGGCAGGCCCACGGCCTCGGTGTAATTATCTGCACCGCGCCTATTAAGGAATGTGGCTGCGACATTGAAGCTTTCAAAGGCTGCCTGCTCTTTTAAAATAGATGCTGCTGCAAGGTCAAACTCTGTGCTGTGGCCGTCGAGGTAAAACCGTTGTTTTCTTACGACTTCTGTGACATTACTTCCATATAAGCTGAAACTTAAAATAAGCACGTCGTGATTGTTGCCGTTAAAACGGAGCAGGGTTGTATCGCTTTTTTGTTCGAGGCCGATACTAATCGGAGTGACCGTTTTGATGGCTGGGCGAGCATAAGTATCAGCTAACGACGATGTATCTATTGATACAAACTGTTTGGCTGACGATCGGCCGCTGCCTTGTGATAGTTCTACGCCAGCGTTTTGCCACAGCGTCTGAAAAAAGCCAGTTGTTGTTGTATCTGTGCTAACCCAGTCTAAATTTGGCTGGTTGATAAGCTCAAATATCAAGGTGTTTTCGCTTTTGGTATCGGGGCTGTGGGTAAAGCTGTAAATATTGGGCTGGCGAATTTTAACGATATCTGAACCTAGCGGATGCGCATAAATCGTATTTTCAACCTCATCGGCAGCATTGTCTAACAGTTCAAACTCAAGCGTGCGGTACGCCGGGTTTTCTTCCAGAATGATCTCGTAGTCAGTGTAAAAGCCGTGGTCCACGGGTTCTATACGATAATCACCAGCTTCAACTTGATAGCTGCGATCAGACTCGCCTTCGTGCTCTTGTGCGATATAGCTGCGGTAAGATGTTGTCGTATCTACTGGGTTCTCGCACGACTCGATTGCTACTCTACCGAGAAAATCAAAAAAAATATTTCTCTCGCCGTAGGTATTGAAGTTTATGTAATAAACGGGCGGTAACTCTTCTGTGTCAAAGCTGAGCCACTGGCAGTTGCAGCTGAGCGATTCCGCTGTTTGATTTTCGTAGGCAAAGGCCTCAATGTTCACTTGGCCTTCAGCCAAACTTAAGTAGTGTTCGCTGGTGCGCTGGCTTGCAGACTCGGCAAGCAGATTGAAATGCTGGCCAATGTCTGCAGTAATTTCAATGGTGTTTTGGCCTGGCCCTTGTGACCACAGTTCAACTTTTTCACCTGAATCTAAGACTCTGTAGAGTTTCATATCTGTGGGTTTTTCATCGCCACAAATATCTTTTTCTACATTTATCTGAATATTAAGCTTAGCTATTGGGCTTGGGCTTGGGCTTGGGCTTGGGCTTGGGCTTGGGCTTGGACTTGGACTAAGTTGCGCCTGGGGCGATGGGCTGGCCGCGCCAGGGCTGTCACTGTTGCCGCCTGTGCAAGCGGCAAGGGCGCATGTAATTAGAATAAATAACAGGTTTTTTGTGTGCTGCATTGCTGGCTCGAGTGTAAAAAGTGAGCAAACTTACATTAACACAGTGGCGAGAGCAACGATGGCGATTAATAAACAGGTGAGTGGGGTTTATTGTATTTGCGTATTGAGGGTCGCCCGCTTGCGCGGGCGCGGATTCTTGTTTAGTTTTTAAAAAACTTACTGTCGCCGAGGCTCATTAAGAATGCCGACAAGACAAACGTCATATGGATAATGACGTACCACTGCAGTTTGTCGTTGGCGATGTGCTCGAGATTCATAAACATTTTCAGCAAATGAATAGATGAAATAGCGACGATGCTCGCAGCAATTTTGGCTTTGAGTGAGGATGAATCCATTTTGCCGAGCCAGGCGAGCTTTTCTTCGTCGTCGTCAACACGCAAGGCGCTGACAAAGTTTTCGTAGCCGCTCATCATTACCATTACCAGCAGGCCGCCGACCATGGCGATATCTATCAGTGACAGCACCAGCAGAATAACGTCGGCCTCTTTGATTGTTAAGATGTGTGCGAGCAGGTGGTAGACCTCGCGGAAAAACAAAAAACACAAGGCAATGACGGCAAGGCTTAAGCCGAGATAAATCGGCGCCAGCAACCAGCGCGAGCGATACAGCAGTTTTTCAATTAAATTTTCCATCTCTTTTCCTGTGGTGTTAGCGCTTTGCCGCTGCGCCGTGCCCCAACCACGCGTAGCGGCAATATACTTATTGTCGTTTGTCGAGCTCCACCTGTTCTTTGAGCTCTTTGAGCCAAAATAAGGTGCCGCCTGCAACGGCCGCGGGCATCGCAAAAATATTTACAATCGGAATCACAGAGCAGGTCATCAGGCAGCTGCCAAATCCGAAGGTCGAGGCCATGCGGTTCCATAGTGCAAGGCGCGTGCGACTAAAGGGCAATTGGTGATTGTCGGCGGGGTAGTCGGCGTATTGAATCGCCATCGACCAGGCCCCCCAGAGCATGCCAATTAGCGGCGCCAGTACTTGCACAAGCGGGATAAAACCAACCAACACCATGACTAAAATAATTAGTAAACCGCGGCCGAGAAAATACATGAGTTTGCTAAATTCGCGGCCCAAGGTTCTGAATATCATTGCGCTTAAGCTTTCTTCGGGTGGGCCCTGGCCGGTTAATACACGCTCGACACTTTCGGCAAGCAAACCGTAAAACGGCGCGGCAATAATATTGGTGATGACGTTAAAGCTGTAACCGTAAACAATTAAAAAAAGTACCCCGACAATAAACCAGACAAACCACGCAAACGGCGCGACCCACGGTTGTATGGATTCGGGTATCCACGAGCTGCCTTCGTTAAAAACCGTCCAAAAGTAGCTGAGTAACACACTCGTTAAAACAATAAATAAAACGCAGTTAACAATCAGCGGGACAAGTATGTACGGGCGCAATTTGGGGTGCAGCAGCAGCCGCGCCCCTTCGAACATATAGCGTGCGCCGGTAATGAGGTTGTTGCGAGGGGCGTCAATCGGCATGGGCTTAAGCTTGGGCTCCGGCGGCGCTCAAGGCGGCGCAGTATTCCTTACTTTGCTCGTGCTGTTGGGCGATTTGTAACAGGCTCAGCCCCTCCGGGCCTTTGGCGTTGAGATCGTGGCCGGCTTCAACAAAAAAGCCGACAAAGCTTGCGAAATTTTCGGCTTTCATACTGCGGTAGGCGCGCTCGAGCAGGGCGTAATCGCGGTTTATGCCTTCGGTTTCACGTATTTCCAGAAATGACTTTACACGCGCTTCATCAAATACTTCACCGAGGACTTTTTGTTTGTCTTTTTTTAAGCTCATGCTAATTTCTCTTTCAAAATTTTGTTCAGTTGTTGTGGGTTGGCCTGGCCTTTTGATGCTTTCATGCACTGGCCAACAAAAAAGCCGAGCATTTTCGGTTTTTTATCGTCGTCGGCGGCGCGATAGTTTTCTACCTGTGCGGCGTTGTTGTTAATAACCTCGTCGACAATCTTTTCAAGAGCGCCGCTGTCGCTGACTTGTTTCAAGCCTTTGGCTTCGATAATAAGGTCGACGTCGCCTTCGCCTTTCCACAGTGCATCAAAAACGGTTTTAGCTATTTTGCTACTAATAGTCCCGTCTTTGATGCGCAGGATTAGCTCACCGAGTTGCTCGGCGTTAATCGGCGCTTCGCTCAGGCTAATCTCTTCGGCGTTCAAGCGGGCACTGACCTCGCCCATCAGCCAGTTGGCGCTGAGTTTGGCATCGCCACTCTTGGCGGTGGCCGCTTCAAAAAATTGAGCGCTCACAGCACTGTCGCTAAGTAATTCGGCGTCGTAAGCTGATAGACCGTACTGCTCTTCAAAGCGGGCTTTGCGCGCGGCTGGTAGCTCCGGCAACAATTTGCGCACTTGTTCGATATAGTCATCGTCGATGTGTACCGGCAGCAGGTCCGGGCACGGGAAGTAGCGGTAGTCGTTGGCTTCTTCTTTCGAGCGCATACTCTTTGCGGTGTGTGTATCGCCGTTATATAAGCGCGTTTCCTGAGTGATGCTGCCGCCGTCTTCGATGACTTCGATCTGGCGCTCAACTTCCTGTTCGATACAGCGTTCCATAAAGCGGAAGCTGTTCAGGTTTTTGGTTTCGGTGCGGGTGCCGAGCTTGTCTTCGCCCATTGGGCGCACGCTTATATTAACGTCAAAACGCATCGACCCCTGGCTCATCTCACCGTCGCAGATGCCGAGAGAGCTCACCAGAGCGTGCAGCTTACGGGCGAAAGCCACTGCCTCGTCGGCGCTGCGAATATCGGGCTCGGTGACAATTTCAATCAGCGGTGTGCCGGCTCGGTTTAGGTCGATGCCACTCATGCCATGGAAATCTTCGTGCAGGCTTTTGCCTGCGTCTTCTTCGAGGTGGGCGTGGTGGATGCGCACGCGCTTAGTCGCTTCGCCGACCTGAATATCGACATGGCCGCCGATGACTATCGGCTTGTCGAGCTGGGTGGTTTGATAACCCTTGGGCAGATCCGGGTAAAAGTAGTTTTTACGCTCAAATACAGACTCTTTGCCGATTTCGGCATCGATGGCCAGGCCAAACATCACCGCTTTGCGGAAAGCTTCTTCGTTCGCCACTGGCAGGGTGCCGGGCATGGCCAGGTCGACCAGGCTGGCCTGAGTATTGGGTTCGGCGCCAAAGGCGATACTGGAGCCGGAGAAAATTTTAGTATTGGTGTTCAGCTGAACGTGAACTTCCAAGCCAATCACTGTTTCCCATTGCATATCAGTACTCCTTATTCAATGCCGGCTGGGGCGAGGCTGTGGAAATCGGTCGCTTGCTGGAAGCGGTGTGCGGCGCCTAACATGCGCGCTTCGTCGAAGTAGTTGCCGATTAATTGCAGGCCGACGGGTTTGCCATCGACCAGGCCGCAGGGCAGGCTCATGCCGGGTAGGCCGGCGAGATTAGTGGCAATGGTATAGATATCTTCGAGGTACATCGCGACCGGATCGTCAGTTTTGCTGCCGAACGGGAAGGCCGGGCTCGGTGAGGTCGGCCCGAGAATCAGGTCGACCTTGGCAAAGGCCTGTTCAAAATCCTGCTTCATCAGGCGCCTGACCTGCTGTGCCTTGCGATAGTAAGCATCGTAATAACCCGCGCTCAGCGCATAGGTGCCTACGAGGATGCGGCGCTTGACCTCTTCGCCAAAGGCTTCGCCGCGCGAGCGCTTGTACAGGTCTTCGAGATCTTGAGGGTTTTCGCAGCGATAGCCGTAGCGCACGCCGTCAAAGCGGCTCAAGTTGGCTGAACATTCGGCCGGGGCAATCACGTAATAAGCGGGCACGGCCAGCTCGGTGTGCGGCAAGGTGATGCTGACAATTTCTGCACCGAGGCTCTGATACACCTTGATGGCGTCTTGCACAGCTTGTTCGGTGCCGGGGTCGAGGCCTTCACCGAAATACTCTTCGGGCACACCTATGCGCAAACCGTCGAGGCTGGCATTGAGCCCGGCGCTGTAGTCGGGCACTTCTTTGTCGATGCTGGTTGAATCTTTACTGTCATAGCTGGCCATGGTGCTCAGCATCAGCGCGCAGTCTTCGGCTGTTTGAGCCATGACACCGCCCTGATCGAGGCTCGACGCAAACGCAATCATGCCCCAGCGGCTGACGCGGCCGTAAGTTGGCTTGATGCCAGTGATGCCACACAGTGCCGCCGGTTGGCGAATTGAGCCGCCGGTGTCCGTTGCAGTGGCCGCCGGCGCCAGGCGCGCGGCGACACAGGCCGCTGAACCGCCGGAGGAGCCGCCGGGCACACAGTCGCGCGCCCAGGGGTTTAAGACCTTGCCAAAATACGAGGTCTCGTTGGACGACCCCATCGCAAACTCGTCCATATTGGTTTTGCCGAGGGTGACGGCGCCGGCGTTGAGGTAGTTTTCGACCACGGTGGCGTTGTAGGGCGCTTTGAAGTTGCTCAGCATTTTTGAGCCGCAGCTGGTTAATACGCCGTCGGTGCAAAAGATGTCTTTGTGTGCAATTGGTACACCGAGCAAAGGCGCACTGTCGCCGGCGGCGCGTTTGCTATCAGCCGCCTTGGCTTGTGCGAGCGCAAGCTCTTCGGTGGTGGTAATAAAACTGTTAAGTTCGCCATCTAAGCGCTTGATGCGTTCGAGATAGTGTTGGGTCAGTTCGAGGCTGGAGAACTCCTTGGCCTCTAACTTTTGTAGCTGTTGTGCGAGTGTCAACGTGTGCATTGCAATAATCCGTGCAGAGCTTAGTCAATAACTTTGGGAACGAGGTAGAGGCCTTCTTCGGTGGCGGGGGCAATGCTCTGCATTTTTTCGCGAACATTTGTCTCCGTCACGACGTCGGCGCGCAGGCGCTGAACCGCATCCAGTGGGTGGGCCATCGGCGCTACGCCGTCGGTGTCGGCCGCTTGCAGTTGGTCGACAAGGCCGAGCACCTCGGTGATGCTTTTGGCGGTTTCCTCGGCGACATCGTCGCTGATATGCACACGTGCCAGGTGGGCAATTTTTTGAATTTCGGAAGGGTTCACATCGATCTCCGGGCCGGCCTGGGTGGCGAGGGCCGCGTTGGTTATTTGTGCTAAGTATCTAAGTGCGCCGCATGCGGCGCTAGAAAGCCCGCTAGTTTACATATTTCTGCCTTGCCCAAAAAGCCCAGCATTGTTAGAGTGCGAGCATCTTTTATATAGGTCCGAACAGCGATAAAAACAGGGCCTCAATAAATAAGCGATTCACGATGTTAAAAAAAGTCAAAGGTCTTTTTTCGAGTGACCTGAGTATTGACCTGGGCACGGCGAATACACTGATTTACGTTCGCGGCCGGGGCATTGTTTTAAACGAACCTTCAGTGGTTGCGATTCGCAACCACAACGGGCAAAAAAGTGTCGAGGCGGTTGGCGAAAGTGCCAAGCGCATGCTCGGTCGAACGCCGGGCAATATCACCGCTATTCGCCCTCTTAAAGACGGGGTGATCGCTGATTTTCAGGTGACTGAAAAAATGCTCCAGCACTTTATCCGCAAAGTGCATGAGAATTCCTGGTTTCAACCGAGCCCGCGCGTATTGATTTGTGTGCCCTGCCTGTCGACAGAAGTGGAAAAGCGGGCTATTCGCGAATCGGCGCTCGGTGCCGGTGCCCGCGAGGTACACTTGATTGAGGAGCCGATGGCCGCGGCTATCGGCGCCGGCCTCAAAGTTGAACAGGCCACAGGTTCCATGGTTGTCGACATCGGTGGTGGCACCACTGAAATCGCAATCTTGTCGCTCAACGGTGTGGTTTTGTCGGACTCCGTTCGCATCGGCGGCGATCGTTTTGATGAAGCTGTGGTGAACTATGTGCGCCGCAAATACGGCAGTGTCATCGGCGACGCTACCGCAGAGCGCATCAAGACGGAAATCGGCTGTGCCTATTCTGGCAGTGAAGCGCTGGAGATCGACGTGCGCGGTCGCAACTTGGCCGAAGGGGTGCCCAAAAGTTTTACCCTGAGCAGCGAAGAAATACTCGAAGCTTTGCAAGAGCCGCTTGCCGGCATCATGCAAGCCGTGAAAAGCGCGTTGGAGTTGAGCCCGCCGGAACTGGCCTCTGATATTGCTGAAACCGGTATTGTTCTAACCGGTGGTGGCGCCTTGCTGCGCGATCTCGATCGCCTGCTCAGCGAAGAAACCGGCCTGCCTGTTATTGTTGCCGATGATCCGCTGACCTGTGTTGCCCGCGGTGGCGGTATGGCGCTGGAATTGATGGAAACACAGAAAATCGACCTTGCCATCTAAGCCGTTTGCAGCTTAGCTCGGTTAAGTGGGGGCCTGAGTTATCAAACCGATTTTTCGCAAAGGCCCATCTTCGGTTGCCCGTCTATTGTTTTGGGCGGGCGCCGCATTAAGTCTCGCCCTGGTTTTTATTTTTAGCCCCTGGCTGTCTTCGCTTCGCCACCAGGTTGTCGACCTCAGTGCGCCGTTGTATTGGGTCAGCGATTTGCCCGAGCGCGCCGGCGAGTGGGCCGATAACCGGCTGATGTCCCGCGCCAAACTGATTCATGAAAACCAGGCGCTGCGCTCAGAAAATCTAGTTCTCGCTCAAAAACTTCAGTTAAACGCCGCGCTCGAAGCCGAGAACTTTCGCTTGCGCCAACTGTTAAATGCTTCTGATTCGGTTGAGGCGCGGGTCTTAATTGGCGAAATTATCGGCGTTGCTCCGGATCCTCAAGTGCACAAGGTGCTGATCAATCGCGGCAGCGACAACGGTGTTTATGTCGGTCAGGCCGTGCTCGACGCCTTTGGTTTGATGGGCCAGGTCGTTGAAGTTGGCAAATATCAGAGTGTGGCGCTGCTGATTACCGATACCTCCCACGCACTGCCAGTGCAGGTTAATCGCAACGGTGTGCGCCTGGTGGCCGATGGCATCGGCGATCTCGATACCCTGGTTTTGCGCCACGTTGCCAACACGGTCGATATTGAAGTTGGTGATTTGCTAGTCAGCTCCGGCCTCGGCCTGGTATTCCCTGCTGGTTATCCGGTTGCGCAAGTCACCGAGGTCCTGGTTGATCCCGGCCAGGCTTTTGCGCGAGTCAAGGCGCGGCCAAAAGCGCAGATGAATCGCAGTCGCCATATATTATTTGTATTTGAAGACAACAAGGGCCTTGAATAATGCTTGGGCCTCAGCCTTTGCGTTTTCATTTGGCACTTGTCAGCTCCGTTTGTTTGGGGCTTTTATTTGCGGTTATTCCGCTTGGCCCAGAGTTGGATATCTTTCGCCCAGAGCTGTTGTGCCTGGTGGTTATTTTTTGGCTGCTGCACGCGCCGGCGCCGCTCGGTTTGGCGTTTGCGTTTGTTGTTGGGCTGGCACAAGACGTGGCGGAGTTCGGTATTTGGGGCGCTCACGCCTTTGCTTTAGTGATACTCAGCTACCTGTTGTTAAATGCCAAACAGCGCCTGAAAACCTATGCCCTTTGGCAGCAGAGCTTGTGGATCGCGGTACTGATTGGTGTGCATCAAGTGTTGGTAAATTGGGTGCAAGGTATGGCCGGTTATGGCACCACCGTACCGGTGCTGCTGGCATCCATAGCCAGCACGGCTTTGATATGGCCTGTATTTGACGCGCTGGCTTGGCGCCTTGGTCGCAGTTTAAGGTTGTTTTAGTTTTTTAACGTAGAGCTCCCGGCGGAGCGCGAGTACTTAAAATGGCAGCAGAGCGCGTATTACAACTTAATTCGGCGTCGCCGAGACGGCGCGAGCTGCTGCAGCAAATTGGCGCTCGCTTTACGCAGCTTTCGGCGGCGATTGATGAGACGCCATTGGCAGGCGAGCTGCCCGAAGCCTACGTCAAGCGCTTGGCCTGCGGCAAGGCCCGGGCCGGTTTTGAGTGTTCTCCTCTCGCGCCGTGCATGGGTTCTGACACGATTGTTGTCGCCGCTGCGGGCAGTGCTTTTGAATTGCTTGGCAAACCAAAAAACAAGCAGGATGCTTTGCGCATGCTCAGTTTATTGAGCGGTCGCAGTCACACTGTTTATACCGCCGTCAGTATCTGCGATGCTGAGCGCATGGCGAGCCGTTTGAGCGTGTCGACAGTGACAATGAAGCCGCTTAGCGAGCAATTAATGGAGTCGTATTGGGCCAGTGGTGAGGCGGCTGACAAGGCCGGAGCCTACGGTATTCAGGGGCTCGCTGCGGCATTTATCGAAAGCTTACACGGTTCCTACAGCGGTGTGATGGGCCTGCCCCTGGCTGAAACGCTTGAGTTGTTGGATGAATTTAGGCTGCCTCACGCACTCAGTGCCGGGCAGAAAGCATAAAAAGAGCTATGAGTGACGAGATTCTGGTAAATGTTGGCCCGACGGAGACCCGCGATGCGCTGATCGAAAATGGCGTGTTACAGGAAGTCTACATCGAGCGAACCCACAGCAAGGGCTACGTTGGCAATATATATAAAGGCAAGGTGATTCGGGTGTTGCCCGGCATGCAGGCGGCTTTTGTTGATATTGGCCAGGAGCGTGCGGGCTTTATTCACGTTGCCGACCTCGCTCCGCGCGACGACAAAGGTCTGGAAACACGCCTAAATGAGCACAGCGATATCCGCAGCTACCTGCGCGAGGGGCAGGAGCTTGTGGTGCAGGTGATAAAAGATCCGATCAGCACCAAAGGCGCGCGTCTAACGACCCACCTGAGTGTCAGTGCGCGCTATTTAGTTTATATGCCCTATACCGAGCACATCGGCGTATCCGCCCGCATTGAAGATGAAAACGAGCGCGAGCGTTTAAAAACAGCGGTGCAGCAGCTCGCGTCGGAGTTTGATGAGCAGTACAAGGTCGGTGGTTTTATTGTGCGCACGGCCGCCGAGGGTGTTGAAGCGGAAGAGTTTCGCGCCGATGTGCCTTTTGTATTTCGGGTCTGGGCCGATATCGAACAAAAAATCAAAGCGGCCAAAGCTCCGGCGGTGGTCTATGAAGATTTACCGCTGTACATGCGCACCATTCGCGACTTGATGCGCCCGAATATTGAGAAGGTCAGAATCGATTCGCGCGAGGCCTACCAGCGCATGCAGAGTTTTGCCAAGCACTATGCGCCGGAAATTGGCAGCAAGCTTGAGCACTATCCCGGTGAGCGGCCGATCTTTGACTTGTACAGTGTTGAAGACGAGCTATCAAAAGCACTTGAGGTCAAAGTCAGTCTCAAGTCCGGTGGTTATTTACTGATAGAACAGACTGAGGCGATGAGCACCATCGACGTCAACACCGGTGCTTTTGTTGGCCATCGCAACCTCGAAGAAACTATTTTTAAAACCAATCTTGAAGCGGCGGCGGCGATCGCCCGGCAGCTGCGCCTGCGAAATATTGGCGGCATTGTTATTCTCGATTTTATCGATATGGTCGATGCCGAACACCAGCGCCAGGTCTTGCGCACTCTCGAAAAAAATCTCGAGCGCGATCGTGTTAAAACCAGTATTACCGGTGTCAGTGAACTCGGGTTGGTTGAAATGACACGCAAGCGCACGCGCGAGTCGCTGACACAGATGCTTTGCGAGCCCTGTCCCGTGTGCCAGGGGCGCGGCAAATTAAAGTCGGCTGAAACTATCTGCTACGAAATCTTTCGCGAAATTTTGCGTGAAAGTCGCGCGTATGAAAGTAAAAATTTTGTTGTACTGGCGTCTCAGGTTGTCATCGATCGTTTGCTCGATGAAGAGTCTGCCAACGTTGCTGATTTGGAAGAGTTTATTGAAGGAACAATACGCTTTCAGGTCGAAAGCATCTATCATCAGGAGCAGTACGACATCATATTGTCGCAGTAACTCAGGTTCCGACGTTGTTTAGCCAGCGACACCTTCAATTAATTACCAGGCGCTTTTGGGGTTTTTTTCTCGGCGCCATTATCGCTTTTGCCGTGGTGGTGCAGATTGGCCGCCAGGCCTTTCCCCTGCTTAACGATTACCGGCACATCATTGCCCAGTCGCTCGGCGCCCAGCTCGGTGTCAAAGTTGAGTTAAAGCAAATCAGCGCCGAGTGGAAAGGGCTTAGACCGCAGGTCATACTCGGTGAGCTGCGCTTTCAAAACCAAGATGGGCAAGAGCTTTTTCAGGTCGACAGGGCCTCGGCCGAACTCAGCTTGTTTGACAGCGCTGTGCAGCGAGGTTTTGCCTGGCGCACCATTGTTTTTGAGCGTTTTAGCACCACCATTGAGCAGCGCAAAGACAACAGCTGGGGCATAAAAGGTTACGACGGTGGTACGGCCAATACCGATAACCCGTTTATTTTTGACGACCCGATGGATATTTTTCTATTTGGGCGGCGGGTTGAAATTCGCTCGGCTATTTTGAATTTTGAATTTTTAAACGGCAAAACCAGCGAACTGGCGATCCCGGTTATCGCACTTGAAAACGACCGCTTTTTCCACCGCATCAGCGCTGATTTTAATCTCGATGCTCAGGAGAGCCTGCACTTTGTTATGGAGGGTTACGGCGACCCTCGCAACAAGGCGCGTTTTTCCGCCAGTGGTTATCTGCGCCTGAATCAAATCCCTGTTGACGATCTTTATGCTGCAGTAAAAAAGGTTGAAAAACAGCTGCCCGAACCCTTTGAAGGTGAAGCGCTGGATTTTGTCGACGATCTTGTTGATGCTGCAAAAATTGATACCGCCGCGGGCGAGGGTATTCCCCGCGATGTCGGTAAGCTCGATTTGGCTCTGTGGTTTAAAGGTTCTCCGAAAGCGGGAATGACCGCGCGCGGCGAGATTTTGTTGTCGGGCCTGCCGCAGGCGATGCAGGAGCAAATCAAACTGCCGGATCGTTTCCAGGCGCAAATTACCGGGGCCTGGAAGCAGGCCTCAGGCTGGTTTTTAAACTTTCAGGATATGAGCCTGGATTGGGCCGGCACGGATGTGCCTCTGGAAACATTTAATTTCTACGGCAATGGAACCGACTTTGGTTTGCGTGTTGAACACATCGACCTGGGTGAGTGGAGCCGTTTATTTTTGCAGGCCAACGAAGGCCGCGATCACGCTCTGGTAAAAACTTTGGCGGCGCTTAAGCTCGATGGCGAGCTCGCTAATATCGACGTCGCCTATGTCGGCAAGGAGCGCGGCTGGTTTGAACTGAAAGCTTGGCTGGATGACGGTTATTCTGCCGCGCTAATGGGCAGCCCTGAATTGAAGGGCATATCGGGTTACGTCGAGTCGAGCCTAACTGATGGTTTTATCGACGCCCAGATCGATGAAGAACTGAGCCTATTTTTACCTAAGGTGTTTGATGAGCCATTTATTTTACCGAGGGTACGGGGACAGCTCGGCTGGCGGGTCGACTTTGACAATAAAAAAGCATTTTTACACAGTGCGCAGCTTTCATCGCTGACGGACGAGCAATATATCAGCGGCTTCTTTTCCATGGTGCTGCCGTTTAATAACAAAGTGGGCGAACCGAGCCTGGACTTGAGTATATATGCCGATCGAGCTCAGGCTCTAAGTTACGCGCCGTATATCCCGCGAGCAGTTAATGACGAGGTGGACGCCTGGCTAAAACAGGCGATACGCGGCGGGGAAGTACGCGATATTCAGGTTTTTTACCACGGCTCAGTAGCGTTGAATCCTGCCCAGCGGCCCCTGTTTCAGCTGGCCGCAACGCTTGACGATGCAAGTTTGAAATTTGATCCGGCCTGGCCTGAGGCGACAGATATTCGCGCGGATATTGCCCTGCACGATGCGCAATTTAACGCGCAAATATTTGATGCTTTGATCAGTGGCAATCGCATTGAACAGGCGACGCTGAGCATAGATAAAAACTCGGCGGGGACGCGCCAGTTGGATGTTGCTGCTTCGAGTCGAGGCAGCTTAAAACAACTCAAACAATTGCTCTTGCTCGGTGGCCTAAAAGAGCAGGTTGAGGGTTTTTTGCCCAGGTGGCAGCTTGATGGCCGGCACAACACGGAGCTGAATTTGAGTTTGCCGTTTCAGCATATGGAGCGGGACCTCGACTACCGAATTAAAAGCCGAATTGACGACGCCAGCCTGCTGTTTAGCGAGCTCAATATTCAGTTGCAGCAGTTAAGTGGGGAGTTGGTCTTTGCCAAAGACAACTTTGTCAAAGCCGACACGCTCAAAGGCAACCTATGGGGCCGCCCGCTGAGCGCTTCATTGTCGACCGACCCATCTCAGAACGAGATGAGCTTGAGTTTTGATGGCGAGGTAAATCTGGAAGCGCTGCGCCTGTGGTCTCAACTGCCGGAGCTGGTGGTTCTGGACAACGACTTTGAGGTACAGGGCCTGCTGCAAGTGCCGCTGAATTCAAACAGCATTTTACCGGGCATGAGCTTGACGATGCTCAGTTTGCTCGAAGCTACGGCCATTCATTTGCCGGCTCCGTTTGATAAAAAAGCGGGTGAGCCCGGTGAATTTGGCCTGACGGTGACTCAGCTGCCAGGCGCTTTGCGCTATGACTATCAGCACAACAAACAGTTTGAGTTGCGCCTGGAAAGTTACGACGCTTATCTCGGTTTGGGGCAGGAGCCTCCCAAGCCAGCCATGCAGTTGGTTATTGGCGAACAGCTGAGCAACGATGCTGAACTGGTAAGTGGGCAGGCCAAGGTGCGCGGCCATATTTCGCAGGCGCGCTACGAAGAGTGGGCGCTGTTGGTGGATGCGGTCTTTGCCGAAGCCGCGCGTTTGCGCGGGCCGGCGTTTGACGATGTCAACGATGTGCCGATGACGATGGATGCGGATTTGCAGTTGGACGTACTGCATTTTGCCGATTTAAGCATTCCGGACTTTAACCTTGCTATTCAGGGTGGTGAGCAGCGCTGGAGTTTCGACGGCGTCAGTGAAATGTTTGCCGGGCGCATTACCCTGCCGCTGAGCGATGAGCCGATGCAGTTGGATATTGATCACCTCCATCTCTACGGTGACGAACAGCACAAGCCGGTGCAGGGCTCGGCGGAAGGCGGCCTGCCTGAGCAGGATGAAGAGTTTGCCGCGTTTGAACTGGACGAGCCGCGAGAAAGTATTTTTAAGGATTTTGACTTGAGCGCGGTCGATGCCATGCAGGTTAATGTGCAGAGCCTTAAGTTTTACGGTGAAGACTACGGCCGCTGGCATTTTAGTGTTGAGCCGATCGAGCAGGGCCTGCGCTTTTTTGATATCGAGGCCGAGCTGCGTGAACTGCGTATAGGCCAGACGCACCGGGCAGAGTTTGAGTGGCACAAAGTCGGTGCCCAGCATACAAGTTCACTCAAGGCGCATATCGAAACCGATGATGTCGGCAAAGCTCTGGAAGCTTGGGGGCAAGAGCGCATGCTCGAGAGCCGGCGCGCCTGGTTTGACCTCGATCTGAGCTGGGACGCCGCGCCGGATCTTGCCGTGTTGCCGCTGCTTGAAGGCGATGTGCAACTTGAATTACAGCAAGGCAGCTTTATTCGCGGGGCCGATGCCGGTGAAAACCCGCTGCTGCGCATGATTGCTTTATTTAACTTTGACACCTTTGCCCGGCGCCTGCGCCTGGATTTTTCCGATCTCGCAGCAAAAGGTTTTGCCTACGATACTGTTCGCGGAGACATTCATTTTGACGACGGCATCGCCAGCATGAATCAACCGCTGATGGTCGACAGCAGTTCGTCCAAGATGCAGATGGCCGGGGAGCTCGGTCTGATAGATGAGAGCATGGATACTGAGCTGGTTGTGACCTTGCCGGTTGCCGGCAATGTTGCGGTGGCGACCGCTTTTTTGGCCGGTGTACCCGCAGGTTTGGGGGTTTATATTATCAGCAAGATGTTTAGTGAACAGGTCGATAAAGCTTCAAGCATTAGTTACAGCGTCACAGGAGCTTGGGAAGACCCGAAAATCAAAGTGTTAAAGGTCTTTGATGACTCCGCAGCCCAGCGGCGGGCAAAGGCCAAGCAGCACACTGAGGCGCAGCCCGCCGCCGATTGATGGTCTTTGCGAACTTGTTGGGCGGCGTTTTTATTCGGGCTTTTGTGCAAGTTGTATTTGAATAAACTTAAACAGTTTTCGCGCGCTTGCGGGCGGCTTGTTTTGCTGTTTTTCTTTTGCGGCGTTGCGCATTAGGCTGCGCAGCTGCTGTCTGTCACAGCTTGGAAACTGGGCGACAAAATCGTCAAAAGCGGTGTTTTGCTCGTCGAGCAGTCGATCGCGCCAGCGTTCAACTAAGTGCAGTTGGCGTGTTGCCTGGTGTCGTTCATCGTGTATTTCCTGCAAGCGCGCTTTAAGCGCTTCGCCGTCTTCGCGGCGCATTAACTTGGCGACGTAAGACGCTTGGCGTTTGAGGGCGTTTTTATGGTTGATGCGGCGGTAGTCGTTAATCGCCGCGCGCAGCTCATCATTTAGTGGAAAGCTGTCGAGCAGGGCTTGCGGCAGTTCGGCAATTTCAATACCCAAGGCTCTGAGCTCGTGCATCTCTTCTTTAACTTGGGTTTTGCTCTTGTAGTCGGGATCGTCCCAAAAATCGTATTCTTCGTCAGTCATGGTGCTTACTTAAATTTGCCGTCAGGCGTAAAACAGGGTTGCCAGGCCCAGAAAAGAAAAGAAACCGACAACATCGGTAATGGTGGTCAAAGTGACACCGCCGGCAAGCGCCGGGTCGATATTAAACGATTTTAACATCGACGGCAGGGTTGCGCCGGCGAGCGCGGCGACAAGTAAATTGATGACCATTGCCGCGGCAATCACAACGGTGATAATCGGGTCTTTAAACCAGAGCCCGGCAATGGCGCCCATAATAAGGGCCCAGAGCAGGCCGTTGATTAGGCCAACACCGAGCTCGCGATTAATTAACCACTTTAAGTTATTTGAGCCGATTTGGCCGGTGGCGATGCCGCGAATAACCATGGTCAGCGTTTGAGAGCCGGCGACACCACCCATTGACGCGACAATGGGCATCAGTACGGCCAGGGCGACAACTTTGTCGATAGTACCTTGAAAAAGGTTAATAACGGACGATGCGAGCAGAGCGGTAATCAGGTTGATACCCAGCCACACGGCTCGCCTGGGCGTGCTTTTGCGCACCGGGGCAAAGGTATCTTCATCTTCGTCGAGACCGGCCATGCTCATCAGGCTGTGGTCGGCTTCGTCGCGGATTACGTCAACAATATCGTCAATGGTAATGCGGCCGAGTAGTTTGCCGTCTTCATCGACAACCGGAGCGCTGACCCAGTCGTGGCGTTCAAACAGGGTCGCCACTTCAATATCCGCCATATCGGCGCGGATGGCGTTGGTGTCGGTAACCATGACTTCACGCACGGTGGTGTTGGGGTCGGCGGTCAGCAGCGTCGCCAGCGGCAGCATGCCGAGGTAGTCGTCTTTGCGGTTGACGACGATCAGGGCGTCAGTTGATGGCGGCAGCTCGGTGTGGCGGCGCAGATAACGAAGCACAACGTCGAGGGTAAAGCGCGGCCTGACGGTAATGGTATCTGTGTTGGTCAAGCCGCCTGCGGTATCTTCGGCGTAGGGCAGGACTTTTTCAACGCGCTCTCTGTCCTGGTTGTCCATCGCTTCGAGCACTTCTTGAATGACCTGCTCGGGCAGTTGTTGCAGGATATCGACAAGGTCGTCCGTTTCAAGACCTTCGGTAAGCTCGGCGATATCTTCGGCTTCGATGTCGCTGAGATAGTCGAGGCGAATGTCTTCAGGCAGTTCTTCGAGTACTTCACCGAGGGTATTTTTATCGACCAGGTCCCAGATCAGGGTGCGCGAGGCCGGCGGTGCTGATTCGAGCAGGCGCGCGATTTCGACCGGGCGCAGGCCGTTAATCATCTGGCGCAACTGCCACATGGTGCCTTGGCCGAGTAAGTGCTGAACCCGGCCGAGATGGGCCTGAACGTGATTATTTGGCTCTTCGGCTGCCTGCATGTAGTTATTCGTCTTCGTCAAAGCGATTGTTGATTAGCTCACACAGACCTTTCATAGCTTTGTCTTCATCGTTGCCGTCGGTGCGCAGAACAATCTCAGTGCCTTTGGATGCGGCTAATAACATCAGCGACATAATGCTTTTTCCGTCTATGCTCTTTCCGGCCACTTCCACTTCGATGCTGGCCGCATACTGTTTGGCGACATTGGCAAATTTTGTAGCCGCGCGCGCGTGCAAGCCGAGCTTGTTAACGATGGTGATTTGCTGCTGTTTCATCCCGTATCCTTAGGGCTTTTTTAGTTCGAGCTGACGGTGACGCGTCTGTACATTCTTGTAGCTAGCTCGCAATTTGTCGGCGATATGCTCAGCGAGGTAAACGCTGCGGTGCATGCCGCCGGTGCAGCCAATAGCGATATTCAGGTAGCTGCGGTTGTTGTTCTCAAAACTTGGTATCCATTTTTTGGCAAAGGATTCGATATCGTCTGCCATCGCCTGTACTTCGTGTTCAGAGCGTAAAAATTCAATCACCTGCGGCTCGAGTCCGCTGTGTGATCTGAGTTCGGGGCGCCAGTAAGGGTTGGGCAGGCAGCGCACATCAAATAAGAAATCCGAATCGACCGGAATGCCAAATTTAAAGCCAAACGAAGTCAGGCTAATGGCAATGCCGCTACTGTCTGAGCCGATGAGCTGGCGCTTCACAGCACTGCGCAGCTCGTGCAGGTTTAGGCCGCTGGTATCGATGGTGACATCGGCGAGCGCGGCGATTGGCGCAAGTATTAAGTCTTCCTCGCTAATGGCTTCCCTGAGGCCGGTATCGTTGTCACTGAGCGGATGCTTGCGCCGGGTTTCACTGAAGCGTCGCAGCAGTACTTCTTTGCTGGTGTCCAAATAGAGGATTTTGATGTGGTCGCAGCTGCGTTCGAGCTCTTCGGCCAAGCTTGGCAGGGCACTGAGGTCGCCGTCGATATTGCGAGAATCTATACCGATTGCCAGGCGTATGCTATCGGCATTCGCACGGGCGCGCACCTGTTCAAGCAGTGCCGGTATCAGGCTGACCGGCAGGTTGTCTATGCAGGTATAACCTTCGTCTTCCAGCAGGTGGAGTGCCGTGGTTTTGCCCGAACCCGAGCGTCCAGAAATAACCAGTATCTGCATAAGTCCCGACTCATTGTTCAGTGGCTGCGAGATAGAGCGCTGCGCTGTTGTTAGCACTGCGCAAAGCTTCAACATAGTTTTCAGTCTGCAGTGCAGAAGCAAGTACGGCCAGGCGCTCTAAGTGGTTCTCTTCGCTGTTTTGCGGCGCCACCATCGCGATAATGATGTCGACAGGCGCTTGGTCGACCGCGTCAAAGTCGATGCCCTCGTCGAGCGTCATAATGGCGAGCATAACGTCGTCGGTGTCGAAGCGGCAGTGGGGAATGGCGATGCCTTCACCAATGCCGGTCGAACCGAGCTTTTCTCTGGCGACAAACTGGCTAAACAGCGCGCTGGCGTCGAGCTTGTAGTGCTCGGCCAGTCGCTGCGCCAGCGTGTCGAGCACGCGCTTTTTACTGCTAGCTTGCGTTTTGGCAAGGCATAGCTCTTCACTTAGTACTGAATTAATCCACATAGCTAAAGTGTGGCACCTTTATTTGTCAGATTAATTGCTTGCGCTCATTCGACGGCGGAATGCCGAGCGATTCGCGGTATTTGGCAATGGTGCGGCGGGCAACTTTAATACCCTGTTCTTCGAGCAAGCCCGTCATTTTTGAATCACTTAAGGGCTTGCGTGGGTTCTCGGCGGCGACCAGTTTTTTAATAATGGCGCGAATTGCTGTCGAGGAACACTCGCCACCGCTTTCCGTGGCGACGTGGCTGGAGAAAAAGTATTTTAACTCAAAGATGCCCTGCGGCGTGTGCATATATTTTTGTGTTGTAACTCGCGAGATGGTGCTCTCGTGCATGCCGACGATTTCAGCGACATCGTGCAGAACCATGGGCTTCATGGCTTCGGGGCCAAAGTCGAGAAAACCCTGCTGTTTTTCAACTATGCAGGTTGCGACTTTAAGCAGAGTTTCATTGCGACTTTGCAGGCTTTTTAAAAACCAGCGCGCCTCTTGCAAGTTGTCGCGAATAAAGGTGTTGTCAGCGCTGCTGTCGGCGCGTTTGACCATGGCCGCATAATCGGCGTTGATGCGGATTTTGGGGGCAATGTCGGGGTTGAGGCTGACGGTCCAGCGCTGCCCTTCTTTTTTGACAAAGACATCCGGTACTACGTACTCGGTTGACGATGAGTCGATAATGTCGCCCGGGCGTGGGTTGAGGCCGTGAATCAGCGCGATTACTTCCTGCAGCTCTTTTTCTTTAATTTTCAGCTTGCGCATCAGGGTTTTGAAGTCGCGGCTGCCGAGTAGCGGCAGGTAATTGCGAATGAGTTCGCAGGCCTTGTCAAAGGCCGGGCCGCTGAGGCCGAGAGCTTTTAGCTGTATTAACAGGCACTCACTGACGTCGCGGGCGGCAACGCCGGCTGGGTCAAACTGCTGCACGCGATGCAAAACGGCGATCACTTCGTATTCTTCGAGCTCTTCGAGTTCGCGGTTGAGGCCTTCGCTGATGTCATCGAGGCTCTGCGCGAGCATGCCGCTGGGCCCGACGGCGTCGATAATCGCTTCGGCAATGCGCAAATCGCGCTCGCTCATCGGTGTCAGGTTGAGTTGCCAAAGCAGGTGGTCACTGAGGCTTTCGGTGCTGCCTCGGCGGCTGTCGAAATCGTAGTCTTCCTGGTCATTGCGGGCCAGGCCGGTATTGCTGAACGAGTTGGCCTGAAAGACGTCGTCCCAGCTGGTATCGACGGCGAGATCGCTGGGAATATCTTCACTCCAGTCGCCTTCGGCAAGTTCACTGGTCGCTTCGCCGTCCGCACTGCTTTCGTCGTTTGAGCTCGGGCTCTCGCTACTGTTTTCACTCTGCGGTTGGTTTTTGTCGCTGCTGTTATCACTGCTTTCGCTTGCAGTGCTGTCTTCCTGCTCGTTGACTTCGAGCAAGGGGTTGCTCTCGAGTGCTTCCTGAATTTCGGCTTGCAGGTCGAGCGTAGAAAGTTGCAGCAGGCGTATGGCCTGTTGCAATTGCGGGGTCATGGTCAGCTGGTGACCAATTTTTAACTGTAGAGACTGCTTCATATGCGCTTAAATCTTGCGGTGCGACAAGCCAAAATCTGTCGCGAAGATCGCTGTGTATCAGCGCTAAGTTTAGTCTCACGCCCGCTTCAGAGCAATGATTTTGCTCGATTTCGAAAGCAATCTTTATGCCGTATGCTCTTGATTTCTTTGTGGGGATGAACTAGGGCACAGCAAGATTCAAGCGCGGGCTTAGAGTGTGAAGTGCTGCCCCAAATAGACTTCCCGTACTTTTTTGTTCTCCAGTACGGTTGTCGCATCGCCCTGAGCAAGAATTTGACCCTCGCTGACGATGTAGGCGTTTTCGCAGATATCCAAGGTTTCACGCACATTGTGATCGGTAATCAGGACGCCGATATTCTTGGCTTTGAGCTGCAAAATAATATCTTTGATATCACTGACGGAGATTGGATCGACGCCGGCGAAGGGCTCATCGAGCAGCACAAACTGAGGTTCGCTGGCCAGCGCGCGCGCGATTTCAACGCGGCGGCGTTCGCCACCACTTAAGGCCATGCCCATGCTGTCTTTGATATGGGTGATGTGGAACTCTTCGAGCAGGCTCTGAAGTTTCTCTGTGCGCTGCTGCTTATTCAGGTCGCTGCGGGTTTCTAAAATGGCGTTGATATTGTCGGTTACGCTTAGTTTGCGAAACACGGAGGCCTCTTGCGGCAAGTAGCCGAGCCCGGCGTGAGCGCGCTTGTGCATCGGCAGGCGAGTAATTTCACGGCCGTCTATAAACACCTGGCCTTTATCGGGCTTGACGATACCTGCGATCATATAAAAACAAGTGGTTTTACCGGCGCCGTTAGGGCCGAGTAAGCCGACGACCTGGCCGGCCTCGACTTGCATGCTGACGTCGACAATGACACTGCGGCCCTTGTAACTTTTGGCCAGGTGTTGTGCTTCTAATATTGCCATCTTAGGGAGTTTGTTGTTCTGTCGTTGTGGGCTCGGAGCTTGTCGTATCGCTAGTTTCTGTTGCGGCCTGGCCGCTGTCGCTGTCGTCGGTTTTGAGCACCTTCGGTGGAATCACCATTTTTACACGCTTTTTATCGCTTGAGCCTTCGCGCAGGCTGCCGGCTTTGACGACGGAGTTTATCACGTCGTATTCGATTCGGTTGCCGCTTAGGCTTGAGCCCTCTTGAGTGAGGTGGGCGTTGCCCTGCAGTAATAGGCTCTTGGTTTGCACGTCGTAGTCGAGTTCATCTGCGCGGGCGATAACTGGTGGAGTGCCGAGAGTCGGTGTTTGCTGGAAGCGAGCGGGCTGGCCGTCGGCCGTTAGTCGTTGAGCGCTGTCCATATTGCCATAGATGACAACTTTGTCGGCTTCGATTTTCATGCTGCCCTGCTGCATAAATACCGAGCCCTCATAGGTCAGTGTGCCCTGGGTCTCATCGTACACCAGCGTTTCAGCTTCGAGTTGTAAGTCTTGTTCGGCGTCGTCTGGCAGGGCGAGCACGTGGGTACAAACGCTGCAAAAAACAAGAGCGGCGAGGCTGGCGCGAATCATGGTGTCAGGGTCTCGGGTTTGTGCACGCCTTTGACTTTACTTAAGAGCGTGATGCGTCGGGTGTTCAAATCGGCTTGCATGCCGATGGCGCTCATATGGCCGAGCGAGCTGTTTATTGTAACAGGCTCTTCGGTGTAGGCCAGCTTTTGCTCCGGCTCAAGCGTGAGTACTTCGGTTAACATTTCGGACACTGCGCCTTGCTGGTCGGTATTTATTAAGCGCACATCCGTGTTTAAGGTGATGATCCGGTTGTGATCGACAAGCGCTTGCTCGGCGGTGACTCGCCACGGGGTTTTGTCGTCAAGAAAATCAATTTCTGGTTTGCTTGCCGTGCTGTAGCTCTGCTCTTCGAGTTCGCTGGGGCGAAAGTGGCTGAGTTTTTTTGCTTTAAAGATATAACTCAGGCTGCCGTCCTCATTAAAGTATTGAGTTTCGGTATCGCGCGCAACGGCGTAGGCGACGGTGCTCTGTTCGCTTTCGAGCTCGACTTGGCCGAGTATGCTCTGCGGGCTGTCGCTAAACAGCAGCAGTGCGCCGACGGCGATGAGTACCGCTGCCGCGTAAAACGAGAACTTATAAACTGACATAGGGCGCCAGCGCTTGTTGGTAAGTTCCCTGAGCGAGCATCAGCATGTCGCAGGCATCGCGCACCGCACCTTCACCGCCTTTGCGCTCGCTGATCCAGTCGGCGAGCTCTTTGACCTGCCAGTGACCATTGGCGACACCCAGGGCCAGGCCAACCTTACTCATCACACACAGATCGGGCCAGTCGTCGCCCATGTGGGCGATGTTTTCGAGTTCACACGGGTACTTGGCGAGAATTTCTTGCAGTGCAACAAATTTGTCTTCGCGGCCCTGGATCAGCAATTCGATGCCGAGTTCTTTAGCTCTGCGTTCGACAATGGCGCTTTTGCGGCCGGTAATAATTGCCAGCTCGACGCCACTTTTTTTCAATTGTTTTAAGCCCTGGCCGTCGAGGGTGTTGAAGCTTTTAGTTTCTAGGCCGTTGTTGTCAAAATAAATCTTGCCGTCGCTGAGTACGCCGTCAACATCGAGGACCAGCAGTTTAATCTTGCGGGCTTTTTCCAGCAGCTCGGGTCTAGTTAATACGGTTCTGGGCATGGCTTGGGCTCTTAATAAATTCCTGCGCGAAGCAGGTCGTGCATGTGAACAAGGCCAACGGGTTTGCCTGCATCATCGGCAACAACCAGGGCAGTTATTTTATGGTTTTCCATAATGTGCAGCGCTTCGGCTGCAAGCAGGTCCTGGCCGACGGTAAGCGGTTTGCTTGTCATGACCTCGCTAATTTCAGCAGTATTTAAATCGATGTCGCTGCGGGCAATGGCGCGGCGCAGGTCGCCGTCGGTAAAGATGCCGAGCAGTTTGTCGCTGCCATCGAGTACCATGGTCATGCCAAAACCTTTGCCGGTCATTTCACTTAAGGCCGTGCTCAATAAACTGCTGGCGTCGACGCTGGGCAGGTCGGCGCCGCTGTGCATCAGGTCGCGACAGCGCAGTAATAATTTGCGTCCAAGCGCGCCGCCCGGGTGGGAAAATGCAAAGTCTTCTGCGCTGAAGCCCCTTGCCTTGAGCAGGGCAACAGCGAGTGCATCGCCCATGACTAAGGTGACAGTGGTGCTCGATGTCGGCGCCAGATTGTGTGGGCAGGCCTCTTCGGCGACACTGACGTCGAGATTGACGTCGGCAAACTCGGCCAGCGGGCTAGCTGGTTTGCCGCTCATGCTGATAAAGGCGACGCCGAGGCGTTTGAACATTGGGATCAAGGTGACCAGCTCGTTGGTGGAGCCGGAATTGCTGATCGCGATAATAACGTCGTCGCGCGTGATCATGCCAAAGTCGCCGTGACTGGCTTCGCCGGGGTGGACAAAAAATGCCGGTGTGCCGGTGCTGGCTAAGGTCGCAGCGATTTTATTGGCAATATGCCCGCTTTTGCCCATGCCCGTAACAATGACGCGCCCGCGACAATCGAGCAACAACTTGCACGCGCTGGCAAATTTTTGGTCGATGCGCGGCAGCAGGGCGGCGACCGCCTGACTTTCAATTTCAACCGCAGTGCGGCCACTTTCGATCAATGACTCATTTGTCATGGTGATTACACGGCATCCTGGTAAAGCTGGTAGCAATAAAGCCCGTAGCTTAGCAGCAGCAGGCCGCCGGCAATACGGCCAAAGCCGGGCTTATTGTTTTTACTCAAGAACGCAAACGCGATAATGACACTTAAAAATAAGGTCAGGCCCGCCATGGCGAGGTAGTCGCGCTTAAAAACTTCTGGGTCATAGGCCAGGGGCTGGATAATACCGGGGATAGACATCACCGCGAGCAGGTTAAAAATATTGGAGCCGATAATATTGCCGAGCGCAATATCGTGGTGACCGCGCAGCGCGCTGACCGCCGATGCCGCTAGCTCGGGCAGGCTGGTGCCGATGGCGAGTACGGTCAAGCCAATAATCAGCGGGTTGACCTCAAAAAACTCGGCAGTAGTTTGCGCTCCCCAGACGAGGGTTTTGGCGCTGATGATTAACAGGATCAGGCCACCGCCAAAGCTAAGGCTGGCAGCGATGGTCGACATGGCCTCAACACCTTCTTCTTCGCGGGCTTTTTCGCTGTCACCGAGATCGCGCTGCTTGGTCCAGATCATATAGGCCATTGCCGGTAGCAGTGACAGCAGCAGTATCCAGCCTTCGCTGCGATCGAGTTCAGCGTCTCGCAGGAACCAGCCGGCCATTGCGGTGATAATAAGCAGCACTGGCAGTTCGTCTTTGAGTATGTGTTTTTGCACAGGAATGCGGGCGATTAGTGCGGTAACGGCGAGTACAAGGCCAATATTGGCGATGTTCGAGCCGATGGCATTACCGATGGCAATATCTCCTGAGCCGTCGAGCGAGGCGCTCAGCGAAACCAGAATTTCTGGTGCGGATGTGCCGAACGAGACAATAGTCAGCCCGATCAGCATTGGCGTTAGGCCAAAATTAAGTGCAAAAGCTGCGGCGCCAGCGACAAAACGGTCCGCCGACCAAATCAAACCAACAAAACCGGCAAGAATAGCAGCGGCGGCGAACATTATAAGGGGGATGCTGTCGAACAAGCTGGCTCTCTCGTTATCGGAATTGAAATTGGCCGCCATATTAGCGATGAGCTTTGAATTTGTCAGCTTGCGTTCAGCAAACTTGCCCCAATATTGGCATTATTCCACGCAGCCTTGGGTTACAATGTTGCATCAATTTGGGGCGATGACGCAGCTTTCGTCCGCACAGCCACTAAGGAGGGCGCATGCGCCGTTTATTTACTTCCCTGATTTCTGTTGTACTTGTGTTCTCAGCAAGCGTTTTTGCGAGTGAAGAAAATGTCGAAGCGAAAGCTGAGCCCGGCCCGTCTGAGGTTGTTCAAAGCGTGACCAGCAGTTTGCTGGCAGCTGCGCGCGACAACACTGATTTGTTACGAACTGATCCGGAAGCGTATTTTGCCAAAATCCGTTCGCTGCTCGAACCTTCTGTAGATTTTGAAAGCATTGCCAAAAATGTGATGGGTAAAAAGTACTGGCTGTCGGCGAGCGAAGCCCAGCGCAGCACGTTTGTTGAGACCTTTACTCGCAGTTTGGTAGAGACTTACGGCAAAGGCATGGCTAATTTTGCCGATTTAGATATCAAGGTTGAAAGTGACCGCCCCTCTGAGCGCTCCCAGTCTACCCACTACGTGGTGCAGTCGGTCAGCGGTGACGGTGGGCCGGTTAAAATCGCCTATACCATGGGGCACACCGACAAAGGCTGGCGGCTGCGCAATGTCACCTTAGACGGTGTCAACCTTGGTAAAACCTTTCGCTCACAGTTTGATCAGGCTGTGAAAGACGCCAATAATGACCTCGATGTAGCGATTGCTTCGTGGGGTCAAGAGGCTAAATAAGCAAAATGCATGATAAACGGGGCCGTTTTTATTAGAATGCCCGCCTTTGAGGGACTCTGCCGGGTTCCACACAAAAAATCACAAAAGGCCCCGTATGCAAGTTGAAGAAATCAAGGCGCTGGTTGAAGCGTCTGTTCCCGAAAGCATCGTCGAAGTTCAAGTCGACGGTAGCCACATCGCGTTAAATGTTGTCAGCCCCGCCTTTGAGGGCCTCAATACGCTGAAGAAACAGCAGCTTGTTTACGCCGGCCTGCAAGAGGCTATCTCCAGCGGAGCCATTCACGCGGTGCAGATGAAAACCTACACCCCTGAGCAATGGCAGGCGCACAACGCTTAGGGCCCTCATGGATAAGTTACTGATTACTGGCGGCGCTCGCCTAAGTGGCGAGATCCGCGTTTCTGGCTCCAAAAACGCGGCGTTGCCGATATTAGCTGCGACCTTACTCGGCACAAGCCCGGTGCGACTGAGCAACCTGCCTCATCTAAACGATGTGACAACGATGATCTCTCTACTGCGCTGCATGGGTGTTGGTGTGACCATAGACGAGAGGATGTGTGTCGAAATTGATGCCTCGTCGATCACTGAATACGAAGCGCCTTACGAATTGGTGAAAACCATGCGCGCTTCGATTCTTGTGCTTGGGCCGCTGTTAGCTCGCTTTGGCCGCGCTGATGTCAGCTTTCCCGGCGGCTGCGCAATTGGCAGCCGGCCTGTGGATATCCACTTGCGTGGCCTCGAAGCCATGGGCGCCACTATTGAGATTGACGGCGGTTATATCCGTGCTCGAGCGCCAGAGGGCGGTTTGCGCGGTGCCCATTTTTTGATGGATAAAGTCACTGTTGGCGGCACTGAAAACCTACTGATGGCCGCCGTTCTGGCGAACGGCACAACGGTGCTCGACAATGCGGCGAAAGAACCGGAGATTGTCGACCTGGCCAACTGTTTGGTGGCCATGGGCGCCAAGATCAAAGGCATAGGCAGCGACAGGTTGGAAGTCGACGGTGTCGCCGAGCTCAACGGCTGTAGTTGGTCGGTGATGCCCGATCGCATCGAGGCCGGTACCTATCTTGTTGCGGCGGCGGCTACATGTGGCAGCATCAAACTCAAAGATACCGATGCCGACAGTATGGAGGCGGTGTTGATCAAGTTGCGCGAGGCCGGCGCGGATATTGAGCTTGGCGACGACTGGATCTCGCTCAATATGCACGGTAAGCGACCGCGTGCAGTGAGCCTGCGCACGGCGCCCCACCCGGCATTTCCGACAGATATGCAAAGCCAGTTTATGGCGATGAACGCTGTCGCCGAAGGCATTTCTCAAATTACGGAAACAATATTTGAGAACCGTTTGATTCAGGTGCACGAGCTCAACCGTATGGGTGCCAATATTGCACTTGAAGGCAATACCGCCTTGGTGACCGGTGTGGAAAAACTTAAAGCTGCGCCGGTGATGGCCAGTGATTTACGCGCTTCGGCGAGCCTGGTCATCGCCGGCTTGCTGGCTGAAGGCGAAACGTTGGTTGATCGCATCTATCACATTGATCGCGGTTACGAATGTATTGAAGAAAAAATGCAACAGCTTGGCGCCAAAATACGGCGAGTGCCAGGCTAACAGAGAATTAGATTATGTCCGCTCTGACCATTGCCCTGACTAAGGGGCGTATCCTTAAAGAAACTCTGCCGCTGTTGGCTGCCGCGGGCATCGAACCGCTTGAAGATATCAGTAAAAGTCGCAAATTGACCTTTGAGACAAGCTCGCCCGATGTGCGCCTGTTGATTTTACGCGGCAGCGATGTACCGACCTACGTCGAGTTTGGTGCGGCCGATATCGGTGTGGCCGGCAAAGATACACTGTTGGAACACGGCGGCAAGGGGTTTTACGAGCCGCTGGATTTACAGATCAGTCGCTGTCGTTTAATGACTGCCGCGATGGTTGGGCAGGCGCCTAAAGTTGGGCGAATGAAGGTTGCGACCAAATACGTGAATTTGGCCAAGCAATACTACGCCGAAAAGGGGCAGCAGGTTGATATTATTAAGCTCTACGGAGCGATGGAGTTGGCGCCGCTGATGGATCTTGCCGACGAGATCGTCGACATTGTCGATACCGGTAATACCCTGGTTGCCAACGGCCTTGAGCCGCGCGAAGAGATTGCCCAGATTAGTTCGCGGCTAATTGTCAACAAGGCTTCGTTAAAAATGAAGCACCAGCAAATTGAAGCGTTTATTGATGCGATTGCCGGTGTTGTACGCGATCGTGAGCAGCAAAAAGAAAACGTCTGATTAAGACAAACTATAGGTGATGTAGTGGCGGCGCTGATAAAAAAGATGTCAACCCGAGAGGCGGGTTTTGATGAGCAGCTCGATAGCTTGTTGGCCTGGGAGGAGGCGCAGGAAGAGGGCGTGCTCGACATTGTAAAACAGGTTATCAAAGACGTGCGCACGCGCGGTGACGAGGCTTTGCTTGAGTATACAAACCGTTTTGATAGGCGCGAGCTGAGCGATGCGAGTGAGCTGGTGCTCGGGCAGGAGGCGATTGATGCCGCCGCTGCAAGAGTGCCGGCTGAACAGTTGCGGGCACTGGAGCAGGCCGCTGAACGCGTTCGCAGCTACCACCAACATCAAGTTAGCCAAAGTTGGAGCTACACCGAGGCCGACGGCACGGTGCTCGGCCAGAAAGTGACGCCACTCGATCGTGTTGGTCTTTATGTGCCCGGCGGTAAAGCCGCGTACCCGTCGTCGGTCATTATGGCCGCCATTCCGGCAAAAGTAGCTGGTGTCCCTGAAGTGGTTATGGTTAGCCCGACGCCCGATGGCGAAGTCAACGATATCGTGCTCGCCGCAGCTAAAGTCGCAGGCGTAGACAAGGTGATCTGTGTCGGCGGTGCGCAAGCTGTCGCCGCGTTGGCCTACGGTACCGAGACGGTGGCTAAGGTAGACAAAATTGTCGGGCCCGGAAATATCTATGTAGCCACGGCCAAGCGCGAAGTTTTCGGTGTGGTTGACATCGATATGATCGCCGGGCCGTCAGAAATCTTAGTGGTTTGCGACGGCCTGACCGACCCCGATTGGATCGCCATGGATTTGTTCTCTCAGGCGGAGCACGATGAATTAGCTCAGGCGATTCTGGTCAGCCCAGATGCGGCATTTATTGATGCGGTTGAAAAGAGCATTAAAGCCCTGTTGCCGAGCTTGGCGCGCGCTGAGGTTGCGGCGCAAAGCTTGAGAGATCGCGGCGCACTGATTCTGACTCAGAGCATGGACGAAGCGATGACTTTGGTCAATCGCATTGCCCCTGAGCATCTCGAGTTAAGTGTCGATGAGCCGGAGCGCTACCTCGACCAGATTCGTCACGCGGGCGCCATATTTATGGGGCGTCACAGCTCTGAGTCGCTCGGTGATTATTGTGCGGGCCCCAATCATGTACTGCCGACTTCCGGAACCGCGCGCTTTTCGTCACCGCTCGGTGTCTACGACTACGTCAAACGCTCGTCATTGATTTACTGCTCGGAGCAGGGGGCATCGAGCCTCGGCAAGATCGCATCGGTGTTGGCGCGTTCGGAGTCGCTCGAGGCGCACGCGCGTTCAGCGGAATATCGAATTAAGCAAGATTAGGGCAGCGGGCAGTTTTTTTAGGTTTGTTTTAACGCAGGCCTGGCTCTCAGTGTTTTTACGCGCCGGCCCTTATCGTGTCGGCGCGGTGCCAAGTAAAACCTCTAGCTGCATGCGTTTGTTTGCGCGAGCTAAATCCAGTTGGATAACGTCGTTGGGCCGCAGATCTGCAAATTCGCCGATGGCGTCTTCCATGCTGTTAACGGCGTGGCCATTGATGGCGACAACAACGTCTCCGGGGATAACGCCGGCAATATCCGCCGGGCCGCCCTGATAAGTGTCGGTGATTAACACGCCGTCATCGACACTTAGATTAAGCGCTTTGATAATTCTCGGTGTCACATTTAACGCACTCACACCAATCCAGCCCCTAACAACACGGCCGTGCTCAACAATGTCGTTGAGCGCTTTGACTGCGCGGTCGGCGGGGATGGCAAAACCGATACCGCTGGCGTCGCCGAGCGAGGTGTGGCGCAGATCGCCGATATTGATGCCGAGCAGACGGCCGTATACGTCGACCAGTGCCCCGCCGCTGTTACCGGGGTTGATGGCGGCATCGGTTTGCAAATAATTTTCAAAGCGCGCGATGTTTAAGCCGTTGCGCCGCGTCGCGCTGATAATACCTTGGGTGACCGTTTGGCCAACTCCAAAGGGGTTGCCGATGGCAAGCGCGATATCGCCGACACGAACATTTTCAGCTTGGCCGAGCTCTATCGCCTGGAGTTGATCGAGTTCTATCTTGAGGATGGCGACGTCATCTTCTTCGCTGACGCCGATAATTTCAGGGATGGCTTCTCTGCCGTCTTGCAGAGCGACGCGAATTTCTCTTGCCCACTCAATAACGTGCAGCGCAGTAACGATATAACCATCGCCCGAGACAATAACGCCAGAGCCTGTGCTGGGAGTGACCTGGCTTTTTTCGGGCCCGACAAAGCGCCCGGTGACAGGGTTATAGCGCCCCTGATTAGCCGGGCTGCTGCGCAGGGTGTAGATGTTGACCACCGAGGCCGAGGCTTTGTCGACGGCGTCGGCGTAGCTGCTGACTGCCGGGCTGCCTTCATCGCCGCTGAAGTATTGGGGGTAGAGCAGCGATAGCAGAGCGGCGATCACAAGGCCGGCCAGAGCCGGGCCGCGAGCGAAACGGTAGAAACTGGTTAATAGGTGCACGCGCGGGCTTAAGCGCTGTGCTTGTTATCGTTGGGGCTGTGCTGCTCTATGCTGTCATCGAGCCCAAATTCTTCGCTGAGCGTACCGGTTTGCCCTGGCGCCTTGGGGGCCCAGTCGCGCGGCGCTTGAACCTGTTGTTCATCGAGGCTCTCCTGGGCTTCTAGGCCCAGCTTTTGGTCGCCGGCGGCAATCATGCTTTGAGTGATTTCGGCATTGGTTAATTGCAGCGCGCCTGAGGCCAGGTGGTCGTGCACATTTTTGTAGCTTTGCGTTAAGTTGTTGACCAGTTGCGCAGTTTCGGCAAAGTGCTGGGCGACATCTTTTTGGTATTGATCCAGCTCTTTGCGGCTGTTGCTAAGGCTTTCCTCTAGTGCTTTTTGTTGTTCGGGTGGGAACATGCTGCGACTAATAAAAGCGCCCAGTAAACCGCCGATGCAAAACACAATGGCGCTGATCATAATCAAGACTTCTAAAGAAAACACACTTTGCCTCCATCGGCTTGCTACAGGGTGGTACGAATCATTCTGCTACTTATAGTTCTATGATACATAAAATCCCACGCTTTATATGAATGCGGCTGGAAAATTTGTTAAATTGCGCCGCCTTGCCCTTCGGCCAACGTATTCAGTGTCAACGAGATACACCCATGTCTAATCCCAGTCCGCTCGAGCGCTATCGCCACGATATCGAGTATCAAGGTTTTCAAGAAGACGCGGCTCAAGCTGCAGCTGTGAGTTTGTTGGACAAACTTTATCTGGATTTGCTCGCGCAAAATGAGGCCAGGGTTAAGACGTGGTTTTCGTGGTTTCGCAAACAGGACACACAACCGCTGCGCGGGCTGTATTTCTGGGGCGGGGTTGGTCGCGGTAAGACCTATCTGATGGATCTTTTTTACGACGCTCTGCCGTTTGAGAAAAAGCTGCGCACGCACTTTCACCGTTTTATGCGCAGTGTGCACAGTGAGCTTAAACAATTAAAAGATGCCAGTGATCCGCTGGAAATTGTCGCAGAGAAATTTGCCAAGCGTTATCGTGTGATCTGTTTTGACGAGTTTTTTGTTGTTGATATCACCGACGCGATGATTTTGGCAAACTTGCTCGATGCTTTATTTCGGCGCGGTGTTTGCCTGGTTGCGACATCCAATATTGTTCCCAGTGGTTTGTATAAAGACGGTTTGCAACGCGCGCGCTTTTTGCCGGCGATTGATTTGCTAGAGCGACACACCAAGGTGGTGAATGTCGACGGCGGTACTGACTACCGCTTGCGTGCCCTAAAGCAAAGTGAGCTTTATTACACGCCGCTGAGTGCTGACGCTGATAAAGCGCTCGATCGCTGTTTTCACGCTCTGGTGCCTGCCGACGAGCATGTGCACAAAGATGCGGAGATAGAGGTTGAAGGGCGCCTGATTCAAGTGCGTCTGGAGGGGGATGGTGTGGCCTGGTTTGATTTTTATGCCCTGTGTGATGGCCCGCGCTCCCAGAATGACTATATCGAACTTGCCCGTGAATACCACACGGTGCTCTTAAGCCAAGTGCCGTGTTTTGGTGAAAAGAACGACGATCAGGCCCGCCGTTTTATCTATCTTGTTGATGAGTTCTACGACCGCAATGTGAAGCTCATTATCAGTGCCGAAAAGCCCTTTCTTGAGCTTTACACGCAAGGCCGCCTCAGCTTTGAGTTCGAACGCACCCAAAGCCGCCTGCAGGAAATGCAAAGCGAAGAGTATCTCGCTTCAGCGCACAAAGGGTAGGTCTAGGTAGTGAGCGAGAACCAGAACAAGCCTTTCTAGACTCGCCGTAAACCCTTGCGTGGGGGGCTCAGCCGCGCCATCCTTGGCGCAGATGGCCTAAAAGGCTTGTTCTGGTCCTCGTTTGTGCCTGCTTCAGGCATCTCTATTTTCAGCGCTGTGACTTTAAGAGGGCAATATTGAGCAATTGAATTTCAAGTGCTCTGTGGCACTGAATTGCCGACTCGAAATAAGCTATACATTTGGGCTCTTAAAAACTGCTTGAAAACTAACCATCAAGTCAGTAGAATCCGCGCTCCTTTAATTGGGGCCCGATTTGGGCGCCGTTAACTTGTTTGTTATAAAAAGTACCACTCGTAGGGCAACATAACATGAAGACCATCAGTGCCAACCCTCAGACAGTCAAGCGCGACTGGTACGTAGTTGATGCCTCCGGCAAGACATTGGGTCGTCTTGCTGCGGAAATCGCACATCGACTGCGTGGAAAACACAAGCCAGAATTTACTCCTCACGTTGACTGTGGCGACTACATCGTCGTTACCAACTGTGAAAAAGTTGCTGTAACTGGTAACAAAGCAAAAGACAAAAAGTACTATCGTCACACCGGTTACATCGGCGGTATTAAAGAAATTAGCTTCGAAAAGCTGATCGATAAAGCGCCTGAACGTGCTCTGCAGTTTGCTGTTAAAGGTATGCTGCCGCGTGGTCCTCTCGGCCGTGCCATGTTCAAAAAACTCAAAGTCTACGCCGGCGACCAGCACCCACACAGTGCTCAACAGCCACAAGAACTGAATATCTAAGGGGCGCTTAACCATGGCAGCAGAATCATATTACGGAACAGGTCGACGCAAGACCTCAACTGCTCGTGTTTTTATCACTAAAGGCACTGGCGCCATCGTTGTAAACGGCAAGAGCCTCGACGACTACTTCGGTCGTGAAGTTGCTCGTATGATCGTTCGTCAGCCACTTGAAGCTACTGATAACGTTGAAGCTTTTGACGTTAAAGTAACTGTTAAAGGTGGTGGTAGCTTCGGTCAGGCCGGTGCTATTCGTCACGGTCTGACCCGTGCCCTTATGGCTTACGACGAAGCGCTTCGTCCTACGCTTCGCGAAGCTGGTTACGTTACCCGCGATAGCCGTGAGGTTGAGCGTAAGAAAGTTGGCCTGCGTAAAGCACGTAAGAAACCACAGTTCAGCAAGCGTTAATCGCTCTGCTCGAATGCAAAAGCCGGCTATATGCCGGCTTTTTTTTGCCTGGAATTTGCTCTGTGCTCTACTAATTGTTAATGGCTTTGCCTCTTGCTTTTGATTTGCCTCAATTTTTGTCATTATTTGCCTTTTGTTTGTGAGCGCTTGCTATCAATAAGGTGCTTATTTTTTCTGGGTTTTGTCGCATTTCTTGAGTTGAAAGCCGAAGTTCTATAAGATAGCGGCCAATTTTGGGGGGCTGCGCCCTAATAAAAGTGAATAGGCAGTCTCATTGAGCCGCACTCGTGGCCTCGGTCGACTATTGTGGCGGGGCGAGAAGCTGAGCTAACAAGAACAATTTTAGAGAAAACAGGGGAGATCTACCTCGTGAGCAATGATGGTGTAAATAACAGCCGTCGCAGAGTCTTGACTGCGATGACCTCGGCTGTTGGCGCTGTTGGCGTTGTTGGCGCCGCGGTGCCTTTTGTCGGGTCCTGGAACCCAAGCGCCAAGGCAAAAGCTGCCGGTGCGCCAGTTGAGGTCAATATTAGCAAGCTGGCTCCAGGAGAAATGGTAACCATTGAATGGCGAGGCAAGCCGGTTTACGTTGTGCGCCGCACTGCCGAAGCGCTGGCAAGCCTGGATGAGATTGAAACTCGCTTGCGAGACCCGGGTTCAGAAAAGTCTGTACAACCGGATTACGCAAAGAATGAGTACCGTTCTATTAAAAAAGAGTTTCTGGTTCTGCTTGGCCTGTGTACTCATCTCGGTTGTGCACCAACGTACCGCCCTGAAGTGGGTGCGGAAGATCTCGGTGGTGCCGAATGGCTCGGCGGTTTTTTCTGTCGTTGCCACGGTTCTAAGTTTGACCTCGCCGGTCGTGTTTTGCAGGGCGTCCCTGCACCGATCAATCTCGAGGTTCCCCCTTATAAATATGTGAGCGACGACGTGCTCATCATCGGTCTGGATCAGGAGGCTTAATCAATGACTGCTTGGCTTACCGGACTTTGGAACTGGGTTGATGAGCGCCTGCCCGTGCAGCGCGCCTGGGACACTCACATGGGCAAGTACTACGCGCCCAAAAACTTTAACTTTTGGTACTTCTTTGGCGTATTGTCCATTTTGGTACTGGTAAACCAGCTGCTGACCGGCATCTGGCTGACTATGCACTACGCGCCAACGGCCGAAGGTGCTTTTGCTTCCGTTGAGTACATCATGCGTGATGTTCCTTACGGCTGGATTATTCGCTACCTGCACTCTACCGGTGCTTCTGCGTTCTTCATCGTTGTTTACCTGCACATGTTCCGCGGCCTGATGTACGGTTCTTACCGCGCGCCTCGCGAGCTGGTGTGGATTTTCGGCATGTTTATCTACCTGATCCTGATGGCTGAAGCCTTCCTGGGTTACGTGCTGCCGTGGGGCCAGATGAGCTACTGGGGCGCACAGGTAATTGTGAATCTCGCCGGTGCTATTCCCTGGGTGGGTGAAGCTCTGGTTGAGTGGGTTCGCGGTGACTACCTTATCTCTGAGGCAACCCTGAACCGTTTCTTTGCATTGCACGTTGTTGCGCTGCCTATTGCTCTGCTTGGCCTGGTTGTACTGCACATCCTCGCTTTACACGAAGTGGGTTCTAACAACCCAGACGGTATCGAAATTAAGAAGAACAAAGACGAAAACGGCATTCCTGTAGACGGCGTTCCTTTCCACCCGTACTACACCGTTCACGATCTTGTTGGTGTCACTGTATTCCTGTTTGTATTCCTCGGCATTGTCTTCTTTGCTCCGGAAATGAACGGCCTGTTCCTCGAGCACGCCAACTTTGAAGCGGCAAATAACCTGAAGACGCCTGAGCACATTGCCCCGGTATGGTACTTCACGCCGTTTTACGCAATTTTGCGTGCAGTAACCATCGATCTCGGCTGGATATTCACTTCCAAGCTGCTCGGTTTGATTGCGATGGGCGCAGCGATTGTTGTGCTGTTTTTCCTGCCGTGGCTCGATAAGAGCAAAGCTAAGTCGGTGCGCTACAAGGGTTGGCTGCCTAAGGTTATGCTAATTTTGTTTGCCTCGACTTTTGTTATCCTCGGCAAGTTGGGTCTCGATAGCCCGTCGAACGACAAAACTCTATTGAGCCAGATCACCACCGTGTTTTATTTTGTGTTTTTCTTCACCATGCCTGTTTGGACCAGTGCAGGTAAGAAAACCACCTTCGGTATCGGTATGTCTGTGATCCTGGGCTTGGTCATTTTGTACATGACCCTACTCTCCGGTTTGGGCGTACGCGGGGCAATGGCCGGCGGTGAATCTGTGAATATTCTGCTGACGATCTACGGCCTTGCTTTGGGTGTTATAACCGTGGCTCTACCGTGGTTGGCTGAGCGCGATGCTGAAAAAGAAGTGCCCGCGCGTTTGCAGAAAAAAGGTTTAAGCAAAATAGTTGTGTGGGGCGGTTTTATCGCTTTCCTCTTGCTTGCAATTGTTCCATTGAAGGCGGTCGCCGCTGGCGGCGGTGGCTGTGGCAGTATTCCGTGTGATCACTTTGAGGCTGATTTAAAAGATAAAGAGAGCCTACAGCGCGGTGCCAAGTACTTCGTAAACTATTGTATGGGCTGTCACAGCGCTGATTTCAGCCGTTACGAGCGTGTTGCCGACGACCTTGGCATTCCTCACAAGACGATGCTCGATAACTTGGTGTTCAGCGATCAGAAAATCGGTGAGTTGATGGAAATTTCCATGGCTCCCGACGAGAGTAAAAAATGGTTTGGTGCGACGCCCCCAGATTTAACCCTGGTGGCGCGCGCGCGCTCGTCCGGCTGGCTCTACACGTTCTTGCGTAATTTCTACGCAGATGACAGCCGCCCTACCGGGGTGAACAACAAGGTGTTTGCCAATGTTGGTATGCCTCATGTGCTGATGGAGCTGCAGGGTTTGCCGCGCTGTGCACCCGGGCCTCATCGTGACAGTCACGGCAAGGTTGAGCGCGACGCGCTCGGAGAGCCGGTACTGGTTGAATGTGGCTCACTTGCAGTCAGCGATGTCAAAGGCTCAATGGATGCCGAGCAGTTCGATGGCGCTGTTTATGACCTGGTGAACTTCCTTACTTATTTAGCCGAGCCTGCGGGCATGCATCGCGAGCGCATCGGTTTGTTTATTTTCCTGTTCCTGGCGGTATTGCTCGTGTTTGTGGTTCTGTTGAACCGCGAGTATTGGAAGGATATTCACTAAGTAATGTTTTGTGTTAAACCCGGCTGTGGCCGGGTTTTGTTAGATTTTATAATTGAGGTTAAATAATGGCAGTTGTAACTAAACGCTCATCCATGACCTATTTTTCGGATGATAGCGATCACTACAGCCACCGAGTGCGTATCGTGCTTGCGGAGAAAGGTGTCACCGCCGATATTGTTGAGGTTGACCCGCTGAATCTGCCTGAAGAAGTGCAGGAAGCTAACCCTTATGGTTCGCTGCCGGTATTACTTGACCGGGAGCTGACGCTATATGAAACGCACGTAATGATGGAGTACCTCGACGAGCGCTTTCCTCATCCGCCGCTGCTGCCCGTTTATCCTGTTGCGCGCGCTGAAAGTCGCCAGTTTATGTACCGCATTGAAAATGACTGGGCGCCACTGGTGAAAAGCTTGAGCAATGGTAAAAGCAAAGAAGCGATCGCTGCGGCAGCCAAAGAGTTAAAAGATAGCCTGACGACAATTGCGCCTATTTTTGCTGAAAAACCATTCTTTATGAGCGAGGAGTTTTCCCTGGTTGACTGCTGCTTGGCTCCGATCTTGTGGCGCCTAGAGGCATTTGGCATCAAAATTAGCCGAACTCGCCAAACCGCAGCGCTGATTGATTATATGGATAGGCTGTTTGAGCGAGAGTCCTTTAAAGAGAGCCTGAGTGAGTCTGAGCTAGAAATGCGCCCAGGCTATTACAGCAAGGTGTAAGGATAGGCCATGAGCAATTCCATGACTTCAAGCAAGCCCTACATGCTTCGTGCGCTTTACGAGTGGATAGTAGACAACGATTGCACGCCGCATATTGTTGTCGACGCTCATAGAGAGGGGGTCATGGTGCCTCAGCAATATGTTAATAAAAATGGCGAAATTGTACTGAATATCGCCCCGGGAGCCGTTCAGCACCTAAGTTTGGAAAACGATGCCTGCTCATTCAGTGCGCGTTTTTCGGGGGTTTCCCACGATATTTTTGTGCCGAGCTCGGCGCTACTCGGCATTTACGCTCGTGAAAATGGCCGCGGCATGATGTTTGATGCCGAGGTTGAGCCCGAGCCCGAACCGCCGAAGCCGGCCAAACCTGTGCCGTCACCTGCAAAAAAGCCTGGCTTGCGCTTGGTAAAATAGCTGTCTTCCCGGCGCCAGATCGGTGGCGCCTTATATTTTATTCTTATATGTGCCTCGTGGTGTAACGATCTTCTCGGCCGTGCTTGCGCTTTGATCAAAGCGCCGTATAGTTTAAATACAGCAGCGTAGCAGCGCTGACTTATAACTATAAACTTCCGCAACCCGTTTGGAGGTCGTTATGGCTATTCTCAACCACACTCTTGGCATTCTTCTGCACCCGGACTCTGAGTGGAAGGCTATTCGCAAAGAGCAGACAACTTTTCAGCAAGTATTTATAAGCCATGTGCCTTTTTTGGCGCTGATACCCTGCGTCGCGGCCTATTTTGGTGTGACTCAAGTTGGTTGGACGGTCGGTGACGGTCAGCCGGTATTGTTATCGGCGGCAAGTGCGCTGTCGTTTTGTGCTCTTGCATATGTGGCGCTGCTGGCCGGTGTGTTTATTTTCGGTGAGTTTATAAACTGGATGAGCCGAACTTACGGTGTAAAAGACGATTCGGATAAACGTCACTATGAAGGTACGGCGCTGGCGGTTTACGCGAGTACGCCAATGATGCTCGCCGGTGTGTTTAATGCTTACCCTGAACTATGGCTAGTGGTGACAACACTTTGCCTTGCCGGCGCCTACTCTGTTTATTTGGTTTATGAAGGTATTCCTATTTTAATGAACCTAGATAAAGAGCGGGCATTTATGTACTCATCGTCAGTGATTACCGTCGGGTTGGTGTTAATGGTGACGACGATTATCACCACGGTCTTGATTTGGGGCATGGGCATGGGCCCGGTATTTATTGATTGATCCCGGGTCTGTAAACACCAATAAAAAAGGCGACTTTTAGGTCGCCTTTTTTTATTACCTGAATTTATTGCTCTTGCATGGGTAGCGGGCAGTCTAGCAATATGCCAAAACAGCGCAGCAAGCTGTACTCCTGCAGGTTTACATAGTTGTCGGCGTTAATGCAGTTGTGCAGTGCTTTGAGCAATAGTGGTTTTTGCAAAGGTTTGAGCTGGGGCAGTGTTGCGCCGAGTGTTTTTAGCTTTTTAAGTGGCGGCCTCTCGGGCAGTTTGTGTTGCTCGGGCCAAAGTTGCGCGCAACCGGCGGCGTAGGCGGACGCTGGGTCGGAGCTCATATAGGCCGCGATTGCCAATAAATCGAGCACCTGTGTTTTTAACTTGCTCAAGCTTTTTTGTTGAAACGGCCGCGCCTGATTGTGTAAGGCGTTGTTAACAACGCAATAAAAACACCATTCAAATAGGCTGATTTTATCGTCGGCTTGAATGAGCGTTTTGCAGTTGGCAAAAAAGACTTGGCGCTGGCGCGGGCTTTGTTGTTGTAAGGCGGGAAGGCTCAATTGCAGTAACGGAAGCTTGAGCTGCTTGTCCATTTGTTGTGTTGTGCGCATCAGTTTACACAAACTTTGCCAGCTGCGGGGGTGGGCTCGCTGTTTAAGAAGTTCTAGCTGTTTATTTCGCTCATCGCCCGCGCTGTGCAAAAGCATTAAATAACACAGTGCGCGAGCTTCAAACGGGTTGTGGCAGGCTTGATAAACTGCCGTGGGCAATTTGTCTATAAGTTTGCGGCTCGCAGCGAGACTGTATTCGGGTAACTCGCCGGCGCTTTTAAGCAAACCCTCGGCAGTTTGTGCGCCGCTTGCTTTGACGCTTGTTTCAGTACTGGCGTGTTTGAGTGGTTTCTTAGTGCCTGTAGGCATGCCAGAGGCGATAGCTGAGCCAGCCAAAACCGCCGCTTGTTTTGTTTGCTGCTGTTTGTCTGCGTTCGTTTCGCTAGTCGTTTGACCTTCCTTGTCTTCCTTTAGGTTTTTTTCAAGCTCCGATTTCAGCTGTGTGGTACCGCCCGGATAGACACGTAAAATGCGTTCGGCGAGCTCGGGGTGGGTGGCAAAAAGCTTTCCCGTCCAATTGCGCACACCGCTGGCAAAATAGAAATGGCTGAATTCGCTGGCATTGGCTTCGTGTAATAAGCCCCCGTGTTGGTGGTTTTGAATGCGAAACAAGGCACCTGCAATACCGGTGGGGTTGCGCGTATATTGCACCGCTGAAGCGTCGGCAAGATATTCTCGCTGGCGGCTGACGGCTGATTTAATCAGTGAACCAAATAGCTTGCCGCCCCAACCCAAAGCAAGTAAACCCAGGCCAAGTGGCATTAATTGCTGGCTTTTATTCCTACTGCCGTGCCTGCTGCGGCCACTGCTTCGCAGTAGCAACTCGCCAATGAGGGCGATCATCAATATACCGTGTAGCGCCGCGACAAGGCGCATATTGAGTTTCATATCGCCGTGGTGGATGTGACTAAACTCGTGTGCAATAACCCCTTGCAGCTGATCGCGGTTAAGTTGTTCTATGCAGCCTTCAGTTACGCCGATAACGGCGTTGGAACTATTAAAACCTGCTGCAAAAGCATTGATGCTTTGGTCATCGAGCAAATAAACGCGGGGCACAGCGTGCCCGGAGGCCAGTGCCATTTCTTCGACAATATTGAGTAGCTGGCGTTGTTTTGTATCGGCGTGTTCGTGCAGGAGTAGTTTGCCACCGAGGCTTTCGGCAACATAAGTGCCGCCGCGTTTTAGCTCCCAGTATTTAAAAAGGCTGCCGGCTGCGACGACCGTGACAACACCGAGACTGATCCAGAGCATCGCCTCCGAGCGCAGCAGTTGGCCAAAGCGAGAGAAGAAGTTTTGCTGCTGTACTTGTATGGCGCCAGTGCTGCTAACACCTGCATCAAAATAATATAGAAACAGAGCGAGAAACAAGCTGGTAGCGAGTATTAAAGCGACAACTGCGCAGGCGAGTAGCAAGCTTAAGAGGCGGCTTTTTCGCCGCGCGTCGTCCTGGTGTTCAAAAAAGTTCATTGCCGTTGCCGAGCATTAAAACTGAACTTTTGGGGCTTCTTGTATGGCTTCGCTGTCGGCAAATTCGAGTAGCTTGGCATCTTCTCGATGGCCAAACATACCGGCGAAGATAACGGGGGGGAAGCTCTGTCGGTAGCTGTTATAAGCCGTGACAAAATCGTTAAAAGCTTGGCGGGCAAAAGCGACTTTGTTCTCGGTACTGGTCAGCTCTTCACTCAGCTGCTGCATATTGTTGTTTGCTTTTAAATCGGGGTAACTTTCCATCACTACCGATAGGCGGCCAAGAGCGCTGCCGAGGGCGTTTTCGGCGTTGGCGAGCATGCTCATTGCCGATGCTTCACCCGGTGCACCGGCGGCGGCTTTGAGCCCGGCCAGCGCAGTATTTCGCGCTTCGGTAACCGCGGTTAGGGTTTCTTTTTCGTGGTCGAGGTAGGCTTTTGCGGTTTCGACAAGATTCGGGATTAAGTCGTAGCGCCGTTTAAGTTGAACTTCAATTTGCGCAAAGCCATTTTGGTAGCGATTTTTTAGCGCAACCAGGCGGTTATATATACTGACGAGGTAAAAAATAACAATCGCGATGACGACGAGGCTAATAATGCCGGTGCTACCCATAATGTTTCCCTAACTGATAGATCAATCTACATATTCAATTGCGCGCACAACTTTTTTTACACCTTTAGTTGTGCGTACAACATCGGTGATGCGTTCGGTCTGGGCCCTGCTCAGCATGCCCATTAAATAGACCACTTGATTTTCGACATAGACCTCGACGCGGCTCGAGTCGATATCGCCGTTAGTAATCAGCTTGCCGTCAATTTTGGTTTCCAGCCAGCTATCTTTGCTGTGTGAACCAAAACTGCGCTTGGGGCCGATGGTCAGTTCGTTGTGTACTTGCCGTACGCGGTAGACATCTGCGGCGACTTTTCCAGCGGTGTCGCGCAGCTGCTGTTCTGGCACTTCACCGGTGAGCAGTACTACTCCATTGTAGACGTGCACGTTGACGTTGAGTTTGTCAAAGCGCTGATCGGCCTTATTTAAGTTAACTCGGATGATGGTGTGTAGGTTTCTATCGTCCCAGTATTCACCAAAGCTGCGCTTCGTAGGGTCGGGCTGTATGGGCTCGTCTGACACGGCATCTGTGATCTGCACGCAACCTGTTAACAGCACAAGGGGGAAAAGCAGCGCTGCGATTTTGCCTTTAGATATCATCGCCAAGCCCGAATAATTTACTGTCTATCAAATCGAGCAGGCAATAAAGGCACAGCAGGTGTATTTCGTGTACACGTGAGCGCTTGTGCATGCTTGCGCGCAGTTCCAGATCCTCGGCGGCAATCAGTGAGCTGATGTCTCCGCCGTTGCGCCCGGTTAAGGCAATAACACGCATATTTCTATCGTGTGCGGCGCTGATGGCTTGTACCAGGTTGCTGGCTTTGCCATTGCAGCTTAAGACTAAGAGAATGTCTCCGGTCTGGCCAAGCGCGCGCACCGGCTTTGCGTACATGTCGTGCAGGCCCTGATCGCTGCCCATCGATACTGCGGTATTTATGTGGCTGCCGAGCCATATGGCGGGAAGGCTCGGCCTTTCTTGCTCAAAGCGATCAAGCATGGCCGAGCAAAAAATTTGTGCTAAGGCGGAGGAAGCGCCGTTGCCAGCGACCAGGACTTTATTGCCACTGACAAGTGTTTCGGTAATGTAATCTGCAGCGAGGCTAAGTGGTGCGGCAAGTTGTTCGCCGACTTCCATTTTTGCCTCGACACTTTCGCGAAACAGATTGTAAACGCGTTCGCTATTCATGTTTTAAAAAGCTCCCCTAAACCACTCTATCTTTTCTTGACTCATAGCGATGACATCAAAGCGGCAGGCGGTGTTTAGTTGTTTTTGTTGTAAATAGGATTCGGCACTTTGTCGAATCTTGTGTTGTTTTTTTTGATCGACTGATGCGGCAGCGCCACCAAACGTTGAACTTTTGCGATAGCGCACCTCAATAAAAACGAGGCAATCGCCGTCGCGCATAATCAGATCAATTTCACCGCTGCGGCAGCGGAAGTTTTTATCGCAAAGGACGAGCCCCTGCTGTTGCAAATAACGGTTTGCCTGCTGCTCTGCCAGTTGCCCGCGCTGGTTATTGTTCGAATCCTTGGTCTTTATTTTCGATTTTAAGTTCAATCGCTCGTCCCTGTTGTATTTCGCCGAAGCTCTGCTGGCGTACGATATGCAAATCTTGGTTGACGCTGAGCTTGCCGGTGCTGCCGTAGAATTGGGCCTGGCGAATCTGTTTTAGCTGCTCTAGGCGCGGATAGATATGATAAGCATCGACGCCGAGGGCATAAAACTGCTGCAATGCTGGTGAGTTATCTCCGTAGGCTGCGATTGCGCGGCGTTCGGCAAGCTTGCTGTCGAGAAACCAAGGCATGGTTGAAAAGCGCAAGCCGTTCAGATCTGCAAGACCTTTTCTATTGGGGCCTTCGTAAACCTGGCTGCTGGCATAAACGGGAATATCGCCAGCGTAGTGATAAGACAGCAGGGGGATTAGTTGACGCGCCTGAGTTGGCCTGGCGAGCATAAATATAAAGTCGATGTCTTTGCGTCGGCGCGGTTCAAACTCAAAAGACTGGCCCAAGAAATTTTGAATTTCGCTGCGTCGCTGTTTGCTTGTTTTTAGGCCTACAGCGGTTTCGACAAGGTTGGAGTAATTGCGTTTGTCACGATAACTTTGTTGAACTAAGACGGCGCCGCCGAGCTCTTCCCACTTTTGGCTAAATGCATTGGCGCCGCGACCACCCCAGGTGTTGTCGGGAACTAAAATCATTGCCCGCCGATGGCCATCGCGCCAAGCTTTCAGGGCAATTTGCTGAGCTTCGCTTTCGATAGAAAGGCTGAATTGAAACAGGTCGGCTTGGCCGCTGCGCGCGCTAGTGTTTTCAGGGCTCGTTTGCGCCGGGGGCGCATCGCTATTTAATAGTGTCTGCTCGGCTGTGGCGTCGATGTCGACGGCTTTGTCATTGATGGCGTTCAGCGCAAATGTGGTAACAGGAAGCTCGCTGCGAGCCGATAATGCACGCAATTTGTCTTTGCTTAAGGGGCCGATGACGAGCTCTGCGCCTTCGCTAACGGCTTGGTCGTAAACGCTGTTGACGTCTTGCTCGTTGGTGTCGTAAAAGCGAATTTCAGGCAGGCTGTAGGCGTCGCTCAGGTCATTGTAGTAGGCAGCAAGCACCCCTTCGCGTATCGCTGCGCCAATGCTCGCCAGCTTGCCAGAAAGAGGCAGCAGTACTGCCAGCTGCTGGGCCTGAGCATCGACGAGTTGCAATATGAGTTGCAGGTCGGCAGGCAGCAGATGATTGGCGGGGTGGTCGGGCCAAATACTGCGCCAGTGATTGATGTCGATAATTTGCTGGCGGAAATTTGCGCCGTTACTTTTGCTCAGTGCCGCGAGCGAATACCAGCCGACTTTGGTGCTGTCGGTTTCGGTTTTAGCAAGTTCACTAAGTTCGCTTTGAGGAAGTTCGGCCAGGTATTCCCAGAGCAGGTCGTGATTGAGCTGGGCGCGCGCTTCGTCATTTTTCAGTAGTTGGTCGAGCTTTAGTCGCTGCTCAAACGCCTGAAGGTAATTTGCCTGATCAAACATTAAGCTTGCGCGCCGATCAAACAGTTCTATTTGTTGTTCTTGTTGTTTTGCCGTGCTGGCTTGAATTTGATCCAGTCTGCTATCAAACCAGTAGCGCTGCGCCAGGTAGGGTTCGCCGTCTTTTAGGGCGATGTTGCCGCGCAGTAGAGCAAGTCGTAAATACTGATGTTCATTTGCCTGGCTTTGGTCGATACTGTCGGCCTGCAGGTGCGCACGAACTAAGTCGTTGTTCTTGAGGAAATATTCAGCGGCATTAAGTTGTCGAGTAACTTTTTCTGAACCGTCTGTTTTTGCTGTGTCTTCAAGATAGCTTTCTATGTTGCCCGAGCTCAGTTTCGGTGCTTGAGAATCCTGCTGTACCGGTGTTGAGCCGCAGGCGCTCAGAGCGAGCGCTGTCAGAATCGCGGAACCGAGCATTAACTTTTTATACGTCGTGCGATACTTGCTGGCAAAAGGCTGGCGAGTTAAGTTCATGCGCTGTGCGTCTTTAGGTTTTTAATTTAATTCTGGAACTATAACAAATGAGCAAAGACGGTGTCCTCTATATTGTCGCTACGCCAATAGGGAACCTCGACGATCTCTCAGTTCGCGCGTTGGCACTTTTAAAGCAGGTCGACATGATTGCCGCTGAAGATACCCGCCACAGTAAGCGCTTGCTTACACATTTTGGTATCGATACCCGCCTGACGGCTTATCACGATTACAGCGGCGAGCGCCAAGTGCAGCACCTGCTCGATCTGCTAATGCAGGGGCAAAATATTGCATTGATTTCAGATGCGGGTACGCCGCTGATTTCGGACCCGGGTTATCGCTTAGTTCGACGCGTTAGAGAAGCGGGTTTAAATGTTGTTCCGGTACCCGGGCCCTCAGCGCCGCTCGCCGCTCTATGCGCTTCTGGCCTACCGACAGATAGTTTTGCTTTTGTCGGTTTTAGCCCGGCAAAGTCAGCTGCACGCAAACAGTTCTTTTCGCTTCACGCTGCAAGTGAGCATACGCTTGTGTGTTTTGAAAGCCCGCATCGCATTGTCGCCAGTATTGACGATGCAATAGAGGTGTTGGGCGCAAAGCGCCAGGCCGTGCTTGCGCGCGAGTTAACAAAAACTTTCGAGACCTTTATCGGGTTTAGTCTTGGGGATATTCAACAAGCCCTAGCCGATGACGCCAATCAAAGCCGCGGCGAGATGGTGTTGATGATTGCTCCCGAACCTAAGCCTGAGAGCAGTCAGCTCGATGCCGAAGCGGAGCGCTTGCTCGGTTTATTGGTCAATGAATTGCCGACAAAAAAAGCCGCGGCGCTCGTCAGTGAATTCAGTGGTGTGAGTAAAAAGTTGCTGTATCAGCGCGCGCTCGAACTCAAAGCGTAATCTTGCCTTAGCTTGTCTTTCTTGCCCGCTGCGGTGAGGTGCTGCTCGTTTGCGCTGTTTAGCCGAGAAAAGTTTAGCCGGGTAAATAAAGGCAGCCCAGTACAGCTTCGCGCTTGGCGCCGGTCACGGTCGGTGCATTGCCGGGAAGTTTGTGCACGTGGCGCTGAGCTAGCCAGGCAAAAGCCGCAGCCTCCATGCAATCTGGAGCAACACCGAGCTCTTCACTGCTTTTTAGTTCTGCGTTGCACAGTTGTTGCAGTCTTGAAACGAGCGCGGGATTATATATGCCGCCGCCGCAAAGGTAGGCGACATGGCAGTTTAACTTGTTGAGGTCCCGGGCGATGCAACGAGCGCTGAGCTCCAGCAGGCTCGCTTGTACACGCGCAGGTGTTAATTCGCAATGAGCCTCAAGCTCGCGGTTTAACCAGCCCAAGGTAAACTCTTCTTTGCCCGTGCTTTTGGGTGGTTCTCGAGTAAAGAAACTATGTTTTAGCAGCTGGTTTACAAGTGCTTCACTGGCTTCTGAGCTTTGAGCCCAGCGGCCGTCTTTGTCGTAGCCCACTGCGCTATTCGGGTGGTGTTTGCGAAACCAGGCGTCGAGCAGGGCATTGCCGGGGCCGCAGTCCCAGCCTCGCAGCGTTTGCCCTATGGCAGTGATGTTGGCGATGCCGCCAATATTGATAAACGCACAGTGTTGATCGCCCGCTAAGAACTGATGAAAGGCCGGGGTAAGTGGCGCACCCTGGCCACCTAGCGCTACATCCTGGCTGCGAAAGTCGCCAATAACAGCGATGCCTGTCTGATTGGCGAGGCGATAATTATCGCCAATTTGCAGGCTGAATGCGTGTTGTTGGTTGGGGCGGTGGCGAATGGTCTGCCCGTGGTTACCTATGGCGATAACATCGCTACTTTTGTGCCCGCTGAGTTTCAGCAGTTTGTCGGTAGCCTTGATGTAGAGTTCACTGAGTTGTGCGCTGAGCGCGCCCAGGCGTTCAACTTCGTTGCTGCCCGGTTCAAACAGCGCTAAGCACTGTGCCTGTAGTTCAGCGGGATAGGCGAGCTCGGTGGAGGCTAGAACAGTAATGGTGTCGCGTATGTCGACGAGGGCAGCGTCGACGGCGTCGACGCTGGTGCCGCTCATCAGCCCGATATAGAGCTCGGGCTTCATAGGGCTTTAGGTTGTTTGTCGCTATCGTTTAACGCAAGTAGTGTCGCAGTTTCTGCTTCAAGTTGAGCGACAAGCGGGCTTGTCTGGCGCTCGAAATCTGCGCGGAGCGCGGTTGAGATCGCCTCTGCTTTTGGCAATTTCTGCACGATGGTGCGCGGGTTGCGGTGTACGCCGTTTAGTAAAAACTCATAGTGAAGGTGGGGGCCAGAGCTAAGGCCGGTAGAGCCAACGGTGCCGATAAGTTGTTTTTGGCGTACTCGCTGGCCTGTTTTTACCTTGCGTTTGTGCAGGTGGAGATATTTGGTTTGCACGCCGCCGCCGTGTTGAATAACAACGTAATTGCCGTTGTATTTGCTGTAGCCTGACTTGATCACCTTGCCATCGCCTGACGACCAGACCGGTGTGCCGGTTTTAGCGGCGTAGTCGATACCGCGGTGGGGGCGGACTTTCCCGGTAATGGGGTGTAGGCGGCGCGGGTTAAAGTTGGAGCTTATGCGGCGGAAATCGACAGGAGCGCGCAAAAAGGCTTTTTGCATGCTGCGGCCTTCCGGAGTGTAATATTGAGCGCGGCCATCTTGATGCACGTAGCGAACAGCGTTGAATGCTTGCCCCTGGTTGATAAATTCGGCCGATAAAATCGGGCCATTACGCAGTTTTTCACCGTCGACGAAGTGTTCTTCGTAGAGTATTCGAAAGCTGTCACCCCGGCGGATATCTAACGCAAAATCGATATCCCAGCCAAAAACTTCAGCAAACTCCATAATAAGTTTGTCGTCCATGCCGGCATTGGTACCAGCGAGATAGAGGGAGCTGTTGATAATGCCGCTGGCGGCAGCGACTTTAATATCTGGCTCGCGCAAATCTTCACTGTAGCGATAAGATTCGCCGTCGAGGGTGAAGTTATGGCTTTGAAGTTTGCTGCTGATGTAGCGCAGTTGCTCAAGTGAGCCCATGTCATTAAAAGAAAACTTGAGCTTGTGGCCGGGGCGCACACTGTTCAGTTTTTCTTTGTTTTCAGTCGCAGATAGAAAGTTCATCATCTCTCTATCGGATAAGCCTGCGCGTTTAAACAAGCTGCTTAGGGTGTCGCCAGATTTAATTTCCAGCTCGCGAGTTTGCCACTGAGCTGCACTGCTTGTTTCGAGCTCAACCGGGCTGGCCGAAGGGCTTGGCAGGCTGTGCTCTGCGTGTGCAAACTTAGGGAGTTCAAGGGTGTTTAACTGACGCTCCGCGGGAACGGTGGCGTTGCTAGAGAATGCGCTGAGAACGATAAGCGAGAGGCTAAGTCCTCCCGCTGCAGCTAAGTGTCCATGCGGGAAACGAGCCGCCAACTTTGCTACCGAACTTTTTTTAAGTTTTTCAACAAGTTCCATAACTTTTCTATATAACATATCAAGATTTGAATGCAACTAAGCACGTTATAACAAAAAATTGAACATTTTTCACGCGCCAAGCGTAAATTAGGCTGCTCATTAGACCTTGTTTTTGCCGTTGGTTCCGGTAATGTTCGGGCCTGGTTTGTATTTGGGGCCCCGCCCATATAAATGAAGAGATAAGGTTCAAGGTTAATGCAGTCGCTAAATAAAGATTTATTGCAGGATTTACAGGCTCGCGGTCTGGTTGCGCAAATGACGTCGGAGGAGCAATTAGTTGAGCACCTTCAGAGTGCGTCGCGCACGCTTTACTGTGGTTTTGATCCGACAGCCGACAGTCTGCATATAGGAAGCTTGGTGCCCTTGCTGACTCTCAAGCGTTTCCAGTTGGCCGGGCACAAGCCGATTGCCCTGGTCGGGGGCGCGACAGGTTTAATTGGCGATCCGTCCTTCAAGGCCCAAGAGCGCAAATTAAACACGCCTGATATTGTTGCAGGCTGGGTAGATAAGCTGCGAGCCCAGGTGAGCCGTTTTATTGACTTTGACTGCGGAGAGAATTCGGCCGATGTAGTCAATAACCTCGATTGGATTGGTAACATAAGTGCGCTGGACTTCCTGCGCGATGTCGGCAAGCACTTTTCTGTAAACAACATGATTAACAAGGAAAGTGTTAAGCAGCGCCTCGATAGAGATGGTGCAGGTATTTCTTATACCGAGTTTACTTATATGCTGCTGCAGAGCTACGACTTTGCCGAGCTGAGCAAACGTCACGATTGCAGCCTACAGATTGGCGGTTCCGACCAGTGGGGAAATATTACCGGCGGTATTGATCTGAGCCGTCGGCTAAATGGAGCACAAACTTTTGGTTTGACGCTTCCTTTAGTCACAAAAGCTGATGGAACCAAGTTTGGTAAAACTGAAAGTGGAACAATTTGGTTGAGCCCTACAAAAACTTCGCCATATGCGTTTTACCAGTTTTGGCTTAACAGCGCCGATGCAGATGTTTATAAGTTCTTAAAGTACTTTACCTTCTTAAGTGTTGCGGAGATTGATCAGCTGGAGGCGAAAGACAAGGCCTCAGGGCAAAAGCCCGAGGCTCAACGAGTGTTGGCGGAACAGGTTACTCAGCTTGTTCATGGTGACGAGGGTTTACTTGCAGCGCAGCGTATTACACAAGCGATGTTTAGCGGTGAGCTTGGCGATTTGAGTGAGGGCGACTGGGAGCAGCTCAAGTTAGATGGTTTGCCTACTGCTAGTTTGGCCGGTCGAGATTTGGCTGACTTGCCGCTGACGAGTTTGTTAAGTGAGGCGGGCATGGTCAAAGCGGGGCGTGAAGTGAAAGATGCGCTTGCTCGCAATGCTGTGTGGGTCAATGGTGTTGCGCTTTCTGCTGAGGACAATATGCGCTCTATTGAAATATTTTCAGCAGATAAAGCTCTTTTTGATCGTTTCTTTTTAGTGAAGCTGGGCAAGAGGAAAAACCTGTTGCTGGATTTGCGCTGAGCAACAGCTACCTGCAGACTGGGCCAATGCGGGCAGCATAGCTGTTCCTCAAAGCTCTAAAGAGAAAGGCCGCAAGCTTTAATAAAGCTTGCGGCCTTTTTTTGTTTTGGAATATAGCTGTGGCTGGTGCTTGTGGGCATTGTTTTTCTATTCCGTAAAAATAGTTGTTGCAAACGCTCAGCGACTCCCTATAATGCGCGCCTCTCAACGACGCCCTGCGTTGTTTTTTGATGTCCGGTTCAGGTCGGTTTTTGTGTTAGAAGCTTCTTAGCTCTGGCACAAAAAGAAAAGCAAAATTAAGTGTTGCAAACGTCAAAAA
>NZ_NKQJ01000032.1 GCF_002312815.1 Agaribacterium haliotis | reverse complement strand
TAACGAGCCCGTAGCAAAACGGCTTCATCTTGCTCAGCGTTTTCACAAGCTATTGCTTATATTGATTGCCTAGAATTTAACCACAACCGTTTAACATAATCACGTATTATGCGCGCTCGTCGGTAACACAAGAAAAAAGCAGCGTATTACGCCGCCTGTTGATAACTTTTCCCGTATTTCATGATCTTTTCGATATTATGCACCATGCAATACAACTTCCATTGCCCTCGCACCTTATCACGGCCACGCAAACTGAATCGATCCAGACCTTTTTGCGTACCAATATTCGCAAACACCGGCTCAATGACCGACATGCGATGTCCATAGACGGTTTTACCCCATTCGCTATCGACGCGTTTCTCCATCCAGTCCGACGCCGTGCGCTTTTTCTTTTTTCCCTTGACGGTAAATGAGACCTGACGGCCGCAACCTTTTCGATGATCCGCTGATTCGGGGTTTTCCATGCACTCATGTTTTTTCGGACAGTGGCGGCACTGCAATAACTTACCTTCGAAAAAGAAAGTGACATTGCCATTGCCCTTGTTCGATCTACGGCGAAAACTCAATTCATTACCCTGAGGACAAACACAGGTCTTGTTTTTCTGATTAAATTCGAATTCAGAGGCGGGAATGAGTTGGGCTCTACGCGTCGCTTCATCGGCATGGCGCTTTCCGTGCTTTTCTTTTTGCTCATCGAAGGCCGGGTCACGTTGGCGAAAATGAGGGTCCGGTGTGACCGCGTTGACCTTGTTGCTCTTAAAATACTCGTTATTGGCGGCGCTATAAAAGCCAGTATCTGCGGTGATAATGGTGCGCGACTTATATAGATCTTTTCTAATGCCCAAATCCTTGTAGCGATCACGCATGTCTTCCAGGAACGGAATGGTAATGGCCTGTTCCTGCGCGTGCCCGTAAACATCAGTAGACGTAATGATCTGGTGCTTTCTATCGGCTGCGGTAACCGCACAATATCCTTGAATCGTCCCGCGCGTAGTGGTCTTCATTTTGGCGCTTTCATTATCCGTCACATTACTTTTGACTTCCTTCGGTACCTTGCCTTGCCCCATACGCCTTTCATTCTCTTGCAAAAAAGCGTCAATACGATCGCAGGCGTGATCAAGTGTGCCAATCGCTTGTTGATGCCGAAGCGCTCGTTGATCGTAGTCTTTCTCATCGATGTCCAGTGCGAGATGGGCATCAATATGTTTATGAATTTGCTTGCGAATTTTGTCGCGCTTTTGCTCAAGCTCGTTGTGAGTACCGGACCACTCCCGTGATGCGTTAGAAGGGATTTTACAGCCGTCGATAGCAATCAGCTCGTTACCCAACAGTTTTTCCTCGTGGCAAATAAGCAAAACCTGTTCGAACAAGTCCCCCATAAGTCCATGGTGACGGCTGACAAAATTAGCGATGGTTGTGAAGTGCGGTGCGGTATCGCAAGACAAGGCGCGAAATATTAGATTGTTCTCGCAACACCAAGCGATTTCGCGGCTGCTGCGTACACCTTTGTAATAGGCAAAAAGTATTATCTTAAGTAAAACAGCGGGGTCGTATGCTTTACGGCCGCCTTTGCTAGTTCCGTTTTTATAACAAGCGTCGAACTTCGACAGATTTAGACGGTTTGTAACGAGGTGGTAAAGCGCAAATTCGAATGTACCTCGCTGAAGCTGATCAGCTAGATTACAAACAAACATCTTGGTTTGGTTCAAGTCAGCTGGTAGATAATTTGCCATAAGTCACCCCGGATTAACTTATCGCATTTTATCAACATACAGGGAAGGAAATGAGTTTTTCTACAGTCTCAACGC
>NZ_NKQJ01000031.1 GCF_002312815.1 Agaribacterium haliotis | reverse complement strand
AGTGTGCGATATCGTTTAAGGAGGTGATCCAGCCCCAGGTTCCCCTAGGGCTACCTTGTTACGACTTCACCCCAGTCATGAATCACTCAGTGGTGACCGTCCCCCCGAAGGTTAGACTAGCCACTTCTTGAGCAACCCACTCCCATGGTGTGACGGGCGGTGTGTACAAGGCCCGGGAACGTATTCACCGCGACATTCTGATTCGCGATTACTAGCGATTCCGACTTCATGGAGTCGAGTTGCAGACTCCAATCCGGACTACGAGAGGTTTTAAGGGATTAGCTCCACATCGCTGCTTCGCAACCCTCTGTACCACCCATTGTAGCACGTGTGTAGCCCAGGTCGTAAGGGCCATGATGACTTGACGTCGTCCCCACCTTCCTCCGGTTTGTCACCGGCAGTCTCCTTAGAGTTCCCAGCATTACCTGATGGCAACTAAGGACAAGGGTTGCGCTCGTTACGGGACTTAACCCAACATCTCACGACACGAGCTGACGACAGCCATGCAGCACCTGTCTCAGATTTCCCGAAGGCACCAAAGCATCTCTGCTAAGTTATCTGGATGTCAAGACCTGGTAAGGTTCTTCGCGTTGCATCGAATTAAACCACATGCTCCACCGCTTGTGCGGGCCCCCGTCAATTCATTTGAGTTTTAACCTTGCGGCCGTACTCCCCAGGCGGTCTACTTAGCGCGTTAGCTACGCCACAAAGTCCTCAAGGAACCCTACGGCTAGTAGACATCGTTTACGGCGTGGACTACCAGGGTATCTAATCCTGTTTGCTACCCACGCTTTCGCACCTCAGCGTCAATATTGGTCCAGACAGTCGCCTTCGCCACTGATGTTCCTTCAGATCTCTACGCATTTCACCGCTACACCTGAAATTCCACTATCCTCTACCATATTCTAGCCTTCCAGTTCGAAATGCAGTTCCCAGGTTAAGCCCGGGGATTTCACATCTCGCTTAAAAAGCCGCCTACGTGCGCTTTACGCCCAGTAATTCCGATTAACGCTCGCACCCTCCGTATTACCGCGGCTGCTGGCACGGAGTTAGCCGGTGCTTATTCTGCAGTTAACGTCACAGATGCAATGTATTAAATTACACCCTTTCCTCACTGCTTAAAGTGCTTTACAACCCGAAGGCCTTCTTCACACACGCGGCATGGCTGCATCAGGCTTGCGCCCATTGTGCAATATTCCCCACTGCTGCCTCCCGTAGGAGTCTGGGCCGTGTCTCAGTCCCAGTGTGGCTGATCATCCTCTCAGACCAGCTACAGATCGTCGTCTTGGTAGGCCGTTACCCCACCAACTAACTAATCTGACATGGGCTCATCTGATAGCACGAGGTCCGAAGATCCCCCGCTTTCCCCCGTAGGGCGTATGCGGTATTAGCAGTCGTTTCCAACTGTTGTCCCCCACTACCAGACAGATTCCCACGCATTACTCACCCGTCCGCCGCTATACTCACCCGAAGGCTTTCTCGCTCGACTTGCATGTGTAAGGCCTGCCGCCAGCGTTCAATCTGAGCCATGATCAAACTCTTCAGTTTAAATCTTTCGAAGCCGAAGCTTCTAAATACTGCTCAGAATCAATTTACTAAACGTCATTAAATTAACGAGTAACTTGTTCTGATAATGCTTTGTTCGCATCACTCATCACAAGCACCCACACGTCTTGCTTGAATTACATTGTTAAAGAGCATTTGATCCAAAGATCTGGTCTCTCGACCACCTCGCCTAGGGCGTCTCCCCAACCGAGGACGCGCATTATACGGAGCTTTTTGACGTTTGCAACACTTAATTTTGCTTTTCTTTTTGTGCCAGAGCTAAGAAGCTTCTAACACAAAAACCGACC
>NZ_NKQJ01000030.1 GCF_002312815.1 Agaribacterium haliotis | reverse complement strand
AACAAGCGCTTGAAAGAGGAAATGGAATTCCTAAAAAAGGTTTCTGTAGATTCAATAGGTCAACGCAACATGTATCCTTTGAGAAGAGTTAATACAGGGGCAGCCTATGAATCGAATTTTTACTCAGGACGAACGTGAGCTGGTTTTTGACCTATGGAAGCAAGGCTCAGGTTTTAGTGATATTGCGCGAGTGCTAGATTCCAAGCCGGGTTCTATTTTTTCCATTCTTCGTGACCATGGTGGAATCAAGCCTGTAACGAGGAAGCGAAACTCGCTCCATCTTAGCCTTGAAGAACGCGAAGAAATCAGAGCCGGACTGTCAGCCAAATTAAGCATAAGAGAAATCGCTAAAAGGCTAGGACGTGCGCCGTCAACAATTTCAAGAGAAGTGAACCGTAACCGTGGTCGACGCTGGTACAAGGCTGTTTACGCGGATAGTCGGGCTTGGAGGGAAGCTCGTCGCCCCAAATCAGGCGCTTTGGCCGTTAACAGTAAACTCCGCAAAATTGTTATTGATAAGCTTACTGATAAATGGTCGCCAGAGCAGATATCTGGATGGTTGAAGGTCAATAAACCTGATGAACCGAATATGCAGGTTTCCTATGAGACAATCTATAAATCACTATATGTGCGATCAAGAAAAGCCTTAGATCATGCGCTTTCGAAACACCTACGGCGTTCGCACAAAATGAGGCAAAGCAAGCGCTATTCAACCTCTGGAGACAGAGGGACCATCAAAGTTGTAAATGGAATATCGATTCACGAGAGACCTAGATCCATCGATGCTAGGAAAGAAATTGGCCATTGGGAAGGGGATCTAGTCTCTGGGTCGAACAACTCTCATATCGCAACTTTAGTTGACCGACGAGCAAGATATACAATTATTCTTAAAGTTGCTGGAAAAGACGCCGGCTCTGTTAACAAGGCTCTGATTAAGGCCTTTAGAAAACTGCCTGGCACAATGAAAAGGTCGCTAACGTGGGATCGGGGTATGGAGTTAGCCAAACACGCTGAGTTTACAAAGGAAACGAAAGTACCGGTCTATTTTTGCGACCCTAAAAGCCCTTGGCAAAGAGGAACGAATGAAAATACCAATTCGTTAATCCGACAGTATTTCCCAAAGAAGACCTCTCTAGCCAAACACTCCCAGAACGATCTGAACAAAGTTGCACGAGCACTAAACCAAAGACCAAGAAAGACTCTTGGCTTTAAAACACCCAAAGAAGTCTTAGAGGAAGGTGTTGCATTGACAGGTTGAATCTACATCTGCGTACTTCGCGAAAGACCAAGAGTGAAGTACGCACTTATCCAAGATTATATTGGGCAGTACGACATCACACTCATGTGTGAGGTGCTGGGTGTGCACAGGTCGGGCTTCTACCGCTGGCGCGACAAGCCTAAGAGTGATCAGGAGCAGCGACGCGAGAAAATCGAAGAGCTTGTAAAAGAAACCTACGAGGAATTTGAGGCTGCTTATGGTGCACCCAGAATCACTCAGGAGCTTAACGAGCTCGGGCACAAGTGCTCACTCAATTTTATCGCTAAAATCATGAGGCAGCGCGGTATAGTGGCTCGTAACGGCAAGGGCTTCAATTATGGTGGCCATGCTTTAACGATGCACAACGTTGCCGACAACCTCCTTTGGCGCGACTTTACCACTGATCAACCTAATCAAAAGTGGGTAACTGATATTACTTACATTTGGGTTGAGCGCCGATGGCTTTACTTAGCGACAGTCATGGATTTGTACTCGCGCAAAATTATTGGTTGGAGCCTCGATACGGGGATGACAGACCAACTAATAACGGAGGCTATGCAGATGGCGATCAACGCCCGTGGTGCTTCTCCTGGCCTGATTGTTCATTCAGACCGTGGTACTCAATACCGATCAAACGACTATGTTGGTTTTCTTGAGCGACACGGTATAAAGCGCAGTATGAGCCGCAAAGGTAATTGCTGGGACAATGCTGTTATGGAATCTTTCTACGCCCGGTTGAAGGTCGAGCTTATCTACGCCAAGAACTACCAGTCGATTGATGAAGCGCGTTCAGGTATATTTGGTTACATCGAAATATTTTATAACCGCAAGAGAAGGCACTCTGCGAACG
>NZ_NKQJ01000002.1 GCF_002312815.1 Agaribacterium haliotis | reverse complement strand
ATAAGTCACCCCGGATTAACTTATCGCATTTTATCAACATACAGGGAAGGAAATGAGTTTTTCTACAGTCTCAACGCTGCGTTCACTGGCTTGTCCGGTGAAACGCTTTGTTAGGTTTTTTAGAAGGAAGATAATATTGCATACTGATCTTCCATTGCTTCATATAAGTCATCAAAGGTGTAGCAAGTAATATGCTTACTATCAATGAGCGATTTCTCTACTCTCTGCTCAAACCGCTCATTGCAATCACCTCTATTTAAAGAGCTACTTCGCCCTATTATTAGCGCCCCAGAATAACTAATTTGATAAGATCCAAATTCAGACTTCATATTCTGAGTCTGATTATTTACGGACAGATGAAGATACCAATCAATCACTTGGCTATAACCGTGTTCAAACCTTGAGGCCCATGGATATACAGAAGTTTTCTTATTCTTAGTTTTATTGAATATCGAATTTTCTTTGGCATCTTCAAATTCGATAAACGAATAATTGCTTTGAGAGTCATTCGTCACTACGAAGTCGGAACGAAACTTTCCTATTAAGGGTAACTCATTATTGTATTTTTGGGGCGCATCTACACCAACGACCCGCCCCATTAGCAGAATCAACTGAGGCCTAACTTTGAAAAAATCAAGCAGTTCTGTTTCGCCTATCTCTGACTTTTTAACAAGTAGACTATTTAACTCATCTAATTCTTTTCTTAGCTGTTTTTTTTTCAAGTTGCCCTGTGTTTAGCGAGATCATGATTCTGACCTCATTACATTAGCTACAGTATCAACTTTTATGATATCTACTATGGTTATAGTGTCTTTGCTTTTGGAATAAATGACTCTATATTTCGAATCTACACTTCCTGAATATAAATTTCGGCCACCCTTCAACTTGTTTGGTTTAACCGATCGTTCATTATCTGACTTTATATACTCTACAGCCCTTCGAGCTTTAGCTTGAACATCTCTAGGAAGCGATGCTAGCGACTTCATGGCTTTTTGGCTAACTTTAACTATCATTGCTCTCCCGTTATTTCCTATAAAATTCGCTCAACGTACGCCGGAAACCTAACAGCTTATTAATAGGAATATTTCCTTTTAACCACGATAGGCTTTACCCCTGCCGCCGAATAGTTCCAATAAAAACAGCCGCCTAGGCACCAATATGCACCTTGCTCTCGGAATATATGGCACCTATTCCACTTATCCCAACATACCACCAAAAAAACCATGCTAAACAAGCACGTAGAGCTTTTACTTTCGAGTTAAGTGGAATTGCTCTCTGATGGCAATCAAACCGAGTCAATGCGGAAAATCAGTTTCGAACAGCCGCTTTGGGTCGAATAACGATGGCTGCAATGTGCTGAAGTCATTCTTTAATAAGTTAATCAGTTTGAACTGAATCGCACAGGTTGGTTTACAAGGCCCAGCAAGTGGGCAGCTATTATTGAATTCCATTTTAGTTATCTGTTTTTTTCCTTACATATTGATATTACGTTAATGCTCCTTTTGTGATCAATGATTAAATTCTAAGCACTTGATTTGGGTAAAAAGCACTCCTGCTCACGCCTGCGCAAAACGAGCATTGGGTGGGCTAGAGGAATTAAAGTAAGGGTAAAAAGCTCAAGCTATCAGGACTTAAGAGCAAGCAGCGTTTTCACAAGGGGGGGGGCTGAAAGGAAAGCAGAGTTTGTTTGTGGGCTAATTTTTCTCGCGGGCAGATGCTGTATGCACTGCGCAAAATCAGCGGCTTTTATTTTTATGTGCAAGCAATGTGGAGCCTTTGAGGTTTCTTAGGCCCAAACAAAAAAGGCCTGCATTGCTGCAGGCCATTTTAAATTATGGTGCCCAGAGGCGGAATCGAACCACCGACACGGGGATTTTCAATCCCCTGCTCTACCGACTGAGCTATCTGGGCAGTGTTTGCACAAGCTAGGGTTGGGCTGCTTGGCGAACGAGGCGCGTATTAAACCTGCAACATTGTTGCGAGTCAAGCGTTGATTTCACTTATTTTTGCCTACTTATCTTCCGGGGCGACGTAGCCTTCGATTTCGTCCAGGCCTTGATTGGCAAAGAACTTTTCCATCTGCTCGCTGAGGTAGGCACGGGCTGTCATATCCATCAGGTTGAGCTGCTTTTCGTTAATTAGCATGGTTTGGTGGCTTAGCCATTCCTGCCAGGCTTTGGCGCTGACGTTGTCATATAGTTCCTGGCCTTTGGCGCCGGGCAGAGGGGGCACGGGCAGGCCGGGCAGTTCTTGTTGGTATTTGCGGCAGAACACGGTGCGGGACATGCGGTTTCCTTCTGGCGGTGGCTTACAGGTGTAGCAGGGATTTTACCGGGGCGGCGAGGCCAACTTCCTGCGGAAAGTGGGGGTTATACCAGAGCAGCTGGCCCTGCTCCATGATTTTTCCGTGCTCGCGGCCAAGTTGAATTTCAACAGGGTGTATAAGCAAGCTGTAGTGGGAAAAGACGTGTTTGAATTTATCGCGCTTTTGCTGGGCCAGCACTTCGCCAAAGTGGCTTTGCACAAAGTCTTCGGGACTTTCGTCTAACTTGAGTTCGGGCAGGCTCCACAGGCCTCCCCAGATGCCGGTTGGGGGGCGAAGCTGCAGCGCGATTTCGCCGCTCTGGCGGCGGATAATAAGCAGTTGGGCTTCTTTTACCGGCTTGTTTTGCTTCGGTTTGCTGTAGGGGAAATCCTGTACCCGCTCAAGCGCCAGGGCTTGGCAGTCGGCTTTCATTGGGCAGGCCTGGCACTGGGCTTTACTGCGGGTGCACAAGGTGGCGCCGAGATCCATAATTGCCTGGGTGTAGTCGCCGCAGCGTTTTTTGGGCATGTGCTCTTGAGCGAGCTGCCACAGCTGCTTTTCGACCTCTCGTTTTCCCGGCCAGCCCTCGATCGCATGAAAGCGAGTGAGTACTCGCTTAACGTTGCCGTCAAGTATCGCCGTGCTTTGATTAAAAGCGATGCTCGCAATCGCGGCGGCCGTTGACGGACCTATGCCGGGCAGGGCCTGAAGTTGTTCCAGCTGTTGCGGCAGTTCACCGTTGTAGTGATCGCGAATCTCTTGGGCGCAGCGGTGCAGGTTGCGTGCGCGGCTGTAATAACCCAGGCCTGTCCACAGGTGCATAACCTCGTCAATGTCGGCATCGGCCAGTTGTTTTAGGGTCGGGAAGCGCTCGATAAAACGCAAAAAATAGGGGATAACGGTGCTCACCTGGGTTTGCTGCAACATGACTTCGCTTAGCCAGGTTTTGTAAGGGCTGGCTTGGTGTTGCCAGGGCAGGTCGTGGCGGCCGTGTTGGTCGAACCAGCGCAGCAGTTTGGCGCTAAAACTGTTGGTCATCGTTTCTCCTCGGCGGGCCATTATGCACGCGCATAAAGTGGGCGGCCAGCACTGTGTATTGGGCACTTTCTTGTTTTTGTGTTGTGCCAGCTTGTGAAGCCGGGCCCGGCTATGTTCTGAGCGAAGAGCATCGGCTACAATGCGCGGCTTTGTTAGATGTTCGGTGAACGCATGCTTAAAGAGACTGCACTGGTAGATTTGCACAGAGAGCTCGGGGCCAAGCTGGTGGACTTTGGCGGTTGGCTGATGCCTTTGCATTACGGTTCACAGATGGAAGAGCACCATCGAGTTCGGCAAGGCGCCGGCTGGTTTGATGTCAGCCATATGACCGTGCTCGATGTTCACGGTGCTGACGCCAAGCGCTATTTACAGTTTTTGTTGGCAAACGATGTTGCCAAACTGACCCAGCCCGGCAAGGCGCTCTACAGCGGCATGCTCAATGAGCGCGCTGGGGTTATTGATGACTTGATCGTCTATTTGTGTGACTTTGGCTATCGTGTGGTGGTGAACTGCGCGACTCGCGAAAAAGATTTGGCCTGGATGCAAAAACAGGCGGCTAACTTTGAGGTTAGCTTGATCGAGCGCGATGAGCTGGCCATGCTCGCCGTGCAGGGCCCTAAGGCGCGCGCTTTGGTTGGGCAATTGCTGCCTGTGCCCGATTTGGGTGTATTTGTCGGCGCCGATGTTAAGTACAAAACATCGAATGTGTTTGTCGCCCGCACCGGTTATACCGGCGAAGATGGCTACGAAGTGATTTTGCCCGCAAGCGAGGCTGTGGCTTTTGTTCAACAACTTGGCGAAGTGGGTGTTGCTCCGTGTGGTCTTGGGGCTCGCGATACACTGCGCCTTGAGGCTGGCATGAACTTATACGGCCACGAGATGGATGAAGCAATCAGCCCGCTCGAAGCCAATATGAGTTGGACGCTTGACTGGAGCGACAGCGGCCGGGACTTTATCGGCAAGAAAGCTCTGCTGCAGCAAAAAGCCGACGGCGTAAAAAACAAATTAGTTGGCCTGCTTATTAAAGGCAAAGGTGTGCTGCGCGCTGGGCAAGAAGTGCGCATGTCGGGCTCAGAAGCCAGTGGCCTGATTACCAGCGGCAGTTTTTCTCCGACGCTGTCTACGTCGATAGCTCTGGCCAGGGTGCCAGTGGAGTTTAATGGCGAATGCCAGGTTATTATTCGCAACAAAGAAGTTGCGGTCGACATTGTAAAACCCTGTTTTGTGCGCAACGGCGCCAACATTGTAAAAGCTATATAAGATAAATTAGGTGAGGCCTAAGATGAGTGAATTGCGAGACGAGCTAAAATATTTACCTAGCCACGAGTGGGCCCGTGTAGAAAGCGACGGTACTGTTACTGTGGGCATTACCGATCACGCGCAAGAGGCGCTCGGTGATGTTGTTTTTGTCGAGCTGCCCGAGCTCGGCTCTGAAGTCACTGCCAATACCGAAGCTGGTGTGGTTGAAAGTGTGAAGGCCGCTTCGGATATTTATTCGCCTGTCAGTGGCGAAGTTATTGCGGTTAACGAACAGCTTGAAGAAGCGCCAGAGACGGTTAATTCAAGCCCTTACGACGATGGTTGGTTTTTTAAAGTGAAGCCATCTGAAATTGGTGAGCTGGACAACGCGCTTGATGCCGAAGCTTATAAGGCGTCAGTAGAATAAAAAAGGGCTCCAATTGGAGCCCTTTTTCGTAAGGGGCTTAGTGTATTGCCGGGCTTTGTTTATTTAATAGCTGGCAATAACTTTAACGCTGTCGTTGACGGCGCCGGCATCAACATAACCAACGCTGCTGTCCGAAGCGCTGACCTCTGCAATTACGGCTGCATCGTCGGGCATTTCTTTGGGCGGAGTACCTTTGCCGGTAAATACAAGCTTGGACCAATAGGCTTTGACCTGGCTGTCACTTTTGCCTAATACCGTTTGATTAAAGTGGCTGGCGGCGGAGCTGCCCGCTTTTTGATTAACGGGTACGGCGTTGCTGCCGCCGATCTTTTTGCTTTTACCCAGGTAGAGCCGCTCAAGCTCTTTTGCATCAGCGCTGCTAATTGGGCTGGCGCTGCTGACTATAACGGCGATTTCGGCACTTGCAGAAAAACTTAAAGCCAGTAGAACTAATAAAATAAATGTCTTGTTCATGTTTAGTTCTCCTTAATAAACCGCGTCGATAACAAAGCGGTAAATCTGGCCACTTGTTCCATCGTCGTAGTCGACGTCTGAGCCTTCGATCTTAAATGCCGCTCCCGGAGTAAAGTCCCAGCGCACTCCGAGCGTGTTGGTGGTGCGATCGACAACAGCAAAGCGCTCGGCGAGCCCGTTTACTGCAAGTTTTGCCCCTGCACTTTGCGCCGAGAGCTCAGCGCCCCAAACTCCCGGGTCCAATACGGTGATGGTATCGGCGATTGCCGCCACGTCGTCATCAGCGCGGCTCTGAGTAACATGTAGCAGCACCGGGCCGATGTTGTAGCCGAGACTGACGTAGTTTCGATTTTGCTGATCAGTTAGGCCGGATTCAGCTTTGAGTTCGGTTGCTTCGGCAACAAAAAGAATATTGTTCCATTCAATTTTAATGGCGATCTCATCAAAGGTGTATTCGACGTCCTCAACACTTAGGTTTGATGCAGCTTGGGCATAACCCTGATCTCCGGTAACCGCTGTCAGTGTCTCCAAGCCATCTTGTAAAGCGCCAATGCTGCCGACAACGGGTATTGGGGCATCTTCAAGGCCAACAAAGTTTACCTTGGCTGCGTAGTGGTGGCTCGCTCTGAGTGTCAGCCACTCCCAGTTTAAGGTTAGTGCGAGGCCGGCTTGGTTGCGGATATCGGTTTCGACGGGCTCGCCGCTAACGGTAAATTCGCTGTCGACTGAACCGCCGTAAAACTGTGCAGTGAAGTCGGTGGCGCCAAGCGGGGTGTTGTAAACAACGTCAAAGCCGTCGATGCTATCTGCTGGAAGAGAGTAAACATCATTCGGTGGGCTGATCCAGTGGTAGGCATAACCGACTTCGAGAAAGTCAGAATAAAGATAAAAAGGAGTTCGGAAGCGCCCGAGCCTGAGTGTTGTTTTATCCGTGGCTTTATAGCTCAAATAGGCCCAGGAGACGTCGACCTCCATATCTTCGTCGCCGCGTGCGACGATCTGGCCTGTGGCGCTGAGTTTATCGCTAATATCCCCGGTTAGTTGCAGGCCGAGTATGCTTTCATTGTTGAAGGTCAGGTCTTCTTCGTAGCCGAAAAGGCCGTCCTCTGAGGCCATACCGCCGCCAGCGGTAATAAAGCCGTTCCACTGTAGCTCGGCTGAAGCTTGCGCTGCAGCGAGGCCAAGGCATAAGCTTCCCGCCAGTGCAATGCTGGCTTTATTATTGGTGCTCATGTAAATCTCCTTTTTATTAAAAGAGGGGGGTTAAACTTTGAATTGACTGGTGATGTGTTTGAGCTGCTCGGCCTGGGTGTGCAGGGCTTCACTGCTATGGCTCAGGGCTGCGGTTTGCTGATCGGCCTCAACGGCGATGCTATCGACATGCTCAACGTGCTCTAAAATGCTTTGCGCTAGTTGTTTTTGGCCTTCGACCGCGTGGGCAACCTCTGCGCTAACGCCTTGAATATTGGCCATTGAGTTGGCGATGAAATTCAGTTGCTCGCTCGCCAGGTGAGCTTCTTCGACACTTGCGCGCGCTTGTTCGGTTGAGCTTTTCATCGAGCTGCTAGCGCGCACCGCATTTTGCTGCAGCTGGCTGATTAGAGTGTCGATCTCTTCGGTGCTCTGCTGGGTTTTGGATGCAAGTGAGCGCACTTCATCGGCAACAACGGCAAAACCACGGCCCTGTTCGCCAGCGCGAGCGGCCTCGATGGCGGCGTTTAGAGCCAGTAAATTTGTCTGTTCGGCAATGCCGCGGATGACCTCGAGTATCATGCCAACTGAGCCAGTATCGGACTCGAGTTGGCTGACAACACTTGAGGCTTCTTCCATCGCATCGGCGAGCCGGCTGATATTGTCTGCAGTGCTGTTAACAACTCGCTGACCTTCGCTGACTTTGTCGTTGGCGAGCGTGGCTTCGTGAGAGGCCTGATCGGTATTGCTGGCAACGCCGCCGATATTGTCGTTGACTTCCGCCGCAGCGCGAGCCGCTTCGCTACTTGCCGCCCGCTGCTCTGAAATTTGCCGCGTAGTTTGGTCAACAACGCGGTTTAGTTCACTGGCAACATCGCCAAGTGGCGCCGCGCTGTGTATCACCTCTTTAAAGGTTTGCTGCAGCTTTTCCATAACGTTGTTAAATTGGCGAACAAGCTGGCCAACTTCGTCTTGGCTTGCCTGGTGGATGCGGGTAGTTAGGTCGCCCGAGCCCTGAGCCATATTTTTTAATGAATAGCGAACGGAATTTAGGTTGTGGCGAACATTAAGTGCGATAGGAATGCCAACCATGCACAAAATAATGAGCGTGCCGATGCCGATGCTCACGCCCATCATCAGGGCCCGGCTATTGCTTTCATTGGCCTCGTCAACCAGTGCTTGTAGGCTTTCTTTTTGAACTTGCTCGAGTTCGGTCAAGGCTTCGGTTACCGACCTAAATGCACTGGCTTTATTTTGTGAAAGCCCACCCACTTGACTGAAATCAATGGTGTCTTGAACGATGCCGCTGCTGAGTTCGTGAGCTAAACGAAAGTAGTGTTCTTCAGCGCGAATCAGGCTGTCGATTCGTTCGCCGGGAAATAAAGACTGGATATTGCGCAGGCTTTCATCGAGTTTGGCTTTGGTGGTTTCGGCTTGAATAATTTGTTCGGTCTCACCGGTTGTTACCGCCAGCTGTAATTGATCATCAATGCGCAGCAGCAGGTTTGAAGCGTTCTGAGCTTCAAGTAGCAGGGGTACCTGCACCTCGCCAATTTGTGTCAAATTATTTTTGTTGACCGAGGTTGAGAACATATTTGCCACAACGTACAGAGCAAAACCTAAGCTCGCGGTGACAATAATTAAAATGATTTTGTTAAAAATACTTAAGCGCAAAACAAGCCTCGTGCTCTAAAACGCGATATACCATTTAGGTATAGTCGAAGCTTGCTAAATGCGCGAGTGTTTAGCTCAATTGTAATAATCGATGGCGCCGAGACCGAGTTCGCGAATTTGTTCTTGCAACGAGGCAAATTCATATTCGCTCAGGCCACAGTATAAAAGTACGTTGTCTTTTATTTGCAGCCACTCGTGATCGATTTCTTGTTGGCCGAGTACGCGGTAACTGGCGCAGCAGTGCTCTGCCATCTTGAGTATGGTCAGCAGGGTTTTTTTAGTGCTATCAGCTTCGTCCTTTTGCAGCACCTTAAGCACGTGATGGTGTTCGTGGATGGCTTCGCACATATAGCGCGGAAGATTCCAGCTTTTGCCGACGTAATAACCGACAACAGCGTGATTGGTTTTTATTAGTTGGTTTTCGGTTTCGGTGATGCGGCGGTACTCGCAGGCATAGGACTGTTGAATAACGTCGGCGTAATTATTGATGCGGCTCATCAGTAAGGGGACACCGGCATTGTGAAAGAGGCCGAGCGTGTAGGCTTCATCAACTTGATTAAAGCCGATTTGTTTGGCGATAACCGTCGACGCTTGGGCAATCTCCATGGCGCTGTCCCAAAAGCGGCCGAGAGAAATAATATCGTCGTCGCTGAGTGCCCCTTTAATTGAGTGGGCGTTGACAAGATTAACCACACTGTTCACGCCAAGCAGGCTAACTGCCTGTTGAATGGAGGTGATGGTGTTGCTCAGTTTGTAAAACGGGCTGTTGACGATTTTTAATATGGCGCCGCTTAGGCCGACGTCTTGCGAGATGAGTTTGGCAATGTTGCTAATGTCGCAGTCGGGGTTTAGTTGTTCCATTTGCAGATCGACGAGGATCTGCGGTTGAGGCGGAATGCTGATGCCCTGAAGAATGCTTTGTATTTGTTCCTGGCTGAGTTCTGGAGGCATGGCCACTGCTCGACACGCTGACTCTTATGAGTCTAGCCTAGCCTAACCGAGCAGCAAGCTTGCCCAGTGCTTAAATCAGTGACTTAAGTTGCTTGTAAAACGCGCTTAAAACTTGCTTTTGCTGTTCCGCATCCAGGCTTTGCATGTGCTCTGCCTGCAGCTGGCTCTGGCTTTGTTTTATGACTTGCGCAAGTGCGTCGTATTCGGGGTTGGAGTAAAAAGCTAAGGCAGCATTAAAGCTTTGCACCTTGCTCACCTGGCTTTGAAAGGCTGCAAACAGAGCTTGCTGAGCCTCGCTGTCTTCAGTGTTGCTGAGTTGCTGTTGCAGTTGGCCAAGCGCCAGCAGTGTCTGCGTGAGCCCGGCAGAAATTGCCGTGCGAATAGATTGCACCTGTTGCTGCGGAGTTAGTAGCTGCCAGCTTGCTCGGCTTTGTTCTTGTTTGCTGAGGCTCTGTTCTAGTCGCTGGCAGTCCTTGACCAGCAGTGAGGCCTGCAGTTTTAACAGTTGCCTGCGGCGCATGCTCGGCAGCTCATCGACAGAGCTAAACTGCTGCTCAAGCATTTGCTGGTCGAGCTCAGTATAAGCCCGGTAATCTTCGCTGCCGCGCTTTTGCTCTTCGCCAAAAAGCATAAATTCGATAGCGTAGAGGCCGAGTACGACCTCTTCGCGGTCGGTGAGGCCGTGCTGGTTGCGCAGTTGGGGCTCGTTGAGTTCAACTCCGATATCGTAGACCAGGCCGGAATATGGGTAGGGGCCAAAGCGGTCTAAATAACCGGGTTGGATCGGCTGTGCGGCGACATCGTAAAGTCTTAACTGAACCGGGCCAAAGGCGGTTGCTTCTACCAGGCTTAGTTGCTCAAGTAAGCTGAGCTGTAAAAAGCTCTGTTCGGCATCGCGCCAGGCTTGCTGGGCGGCGACAAGATGCGCTTGATCGCTGTTTTGTAATAGGGCGTCAATGGCGCTTTGTAAAAATTCGGCGCGCAGCAGGGCTTGTTGCGCTGCCGCTGCAAAACTTGCCCAAAGTGTGCTGTTGGCTGAATCGAGGTTTAACTCCGTTTGAGTTACCTGAGTTTGTTTTTGTTGCTCTTGTTTTTCGCAGGCGCTGAGTATGAAGGCAAAGCTCAGGGCAATAACGATATACAGCTGTTTCACGCGGTGATCCTGGTTGGGCATTAGGCTTGTTCGCAGCTAACGCAGGCTGAGTATAGGCCATGAGGCGCTTGTCGCGCTTTGCTTTAGCGTCGGGTCTGGGTCGACCGCCCTGGGTTTGCCAACCAGCTTCAGCAGCGGCAGATCGTTGAACGAGTCGCTGTAAAAATAGGCCTCGGCCAAATCAAAGTCACACTCTTGTTGTTCTAGCCAGGCGTTGAGCCTAATAACTTTGCCTCCGGCGTAACACGGCGTGTCTGCAATATTGCCGGTGTAGCGGCCGTCGATTATTTCGCCTTCACTGGCGAGCAAGTTGGGGATGCGCAGCTTGTTGACGATGGGCTCGGTTACAAATCGGTTGGTGGCGGTAATGACTAGCAGCGTGTGCCCAGCCTGACGGTGCTCGTCGACCAGGGCCTCGGCCTTGAGCAGCCAGATAGGCAGGATTTTTTCTGCCATAAATTCGCTGTGCAATGTGTTTAGCTGTTCGCTGCTGAACTGAGTGAGGGGCTCGAGAGCAAAACGCAAATAGGCTTCTATATCAAGCTCGCCACGGCAGTAATCTTCGTAAAAACGATCATTGCTTTGTTTGAAGCGCTCGCTGTCGACAAGCTGTTTTTCGACAAGAAACTCTCCCCAGAGGTGATCGCTGTCGCCCGCGATCAAAGTGTTGTCGAGATCAAAAATGGCTAAGGTCACGGTGTGCTTAATTCCTGAATCTGGCTCAAGCCGAGCTTGCTTATCTAAGTAAAATTGCTGATGAAGAGCGATATTTGTGAAACAATAGCGGAGGATTGTAACAGTTATAGGGGGAGCAAGGGTGCTCGATGCTGATGGTTTTCGCCCAAATGTAGGGATAATACTTGCCGACCAGCAAGGGCGTTTACTGTGGACCCGACGCATAGGCGGTCAAGACGCCTGGCAGTTTCCTCAGGGTGGTATCGATAACGACGAGGCGCCTGAAAGTGCTCTTTACCGCGAGTTAATGGAAGAAGTTGGGCTGAGCCCGGCCGATGTCAAAATGCTCGGGGTGACCCGCGGCTGGCTGCGTTATCGATTGCCAAAGAAACTTGTGCGGCCTAAAGAGCCGCAGTGTATTGGCCAAAAGCAGAAGTGGTTTTTGCTTGAGTTAGTAAGCGAAGAGCGGGCCATCGACCTGAATACAAATGGCAAACCTGAGTTTGATACCTGGGATTGGGTTAGCTATTGGTACCCACTTTCCAAGGTTGTCTCTTTTAAGCGCGAAGTTTATCGCAAAGCCTTAAAAGAGCTCAGCCCCATCTATCATCGCCGTTTCGGCGAGCTTAAATCCGGGCACAGAAGCGGTACACATTAATGCTCGACTCATTGCGACGCATAGTTCAGGAGGTCAATACGGCCGCCAGTTTACGCGAGGTGTTAAACATCATCGTCGCGCGTGTGCGCTCGGCAATGGATACCGAGGTGTGCTCGGTCTACCTGCGCGAAGGCAAAGAGCATTTTGCGCTGATGGCGACCGAGGGCTTGCGCGCTGAAGCTATAGGTAAAGTCAGGCTTGAGCGCGGCGAGGGCTTAGTCGGTTTGGTTGCCGCTCGCGAAGAGCCGCTGAACCTCGATAAGGCCGATTCCCATAAAGCTTATCGCTATTTCCCAGAAACCGGCGAAGAGGTGTTCAGCTCGTTTCTCGGTGTGCCGATTATTCATCACCGCCAGGTTCTCGGGGTGTTGGTGGTACAGGAGACCAAAAACCGCAAGTTTGACGAGGGCGAAGAAGCTTTTTTGGTGACCATGTCGGCGCAGCTCGCTGCGGTGATTGCTCATGCAGAAGCGACCGGTGGTTTGGCGGAGATAGGCCAGAAGGCGGAGGCGCGCTTTCTCGGGGTCGGCGGGGCACCTGGGGTTGCGATTGGTAAGTGTGTAGTGATTACGCCGGTGGCCGATTTAAAGGCCGTGCCGTTTGCAAAAAGTGACGACGTCGACGCCGAGCTTCAGTATTTTTACGACAGCATAGAGGCTGTTAAGAAAGATATCAGCGGCTTGAGCGCCCAACTTGAAAGCCACCTCAATAAAGAGGAGCGCATCCTCTTTGACGCATACGCCGGCCTGCTTGACGATGCCTCGGTTGGCGGAGAGGTGGCCGAGCGTATCCGCAGTGGCTTAAGTGCTCAGTACGCCTGGTCGGAAGTGATACTCGAGCACGTTGCGGTTTTCTCGCGTATGGATGACCCATATCTGCGTGAACGGGCCAGCGATGTGCGCGACTTGGGCGCCCGGGTGCTGGCTTATTTGCAGCAAGCTTCGCCAGAAGACAAGCAGTATCCCGACAACACCGTGTTAGTTGGCGAAGAACTGACGGCGTCGAACTTGGCCGAGGTGCCGGTCGATAAGCTGGCGGGCATTGTGTCGATACGCGGGTCTTCGAACTCCCACATCGCTATTTTGGCGCGCTCGCTCGGCATACCGACGGTGATGGGGGCTGTTGACCTGCCCTTTACCCGCCTCGAGGGGCACGAAATTGTTGTCGACGGTTATCGCGGCGCGGTATATAGCGATCCAAGTGAGCAGGTAAGGGTCCACTACGAAGAGATTCTCAACGAAGACAAGCAGCTGGTTGCGAGCCTTGAATCGATAAAAGATTTGCCGTGTGAAACGGTCGACAAGCACCGCGTTGAACTGTGGGTCAACACGGGCTTGGTGGCGGATGCGATGCTGTCGCTTGAGCGCGGGGCCGAAGGTGTTGGCCTTTATCGCACTGAAATACCTTTTATGTTGCGCGAGCGCTTCCCCAGTGAAGAAGAGCAGCGCGTGGTTTATCGCGAGCAATTGAGCACCTTTGCGCCGCGCATGGTCACAATGCGCACCCTCGATATTGGTGGCGATAAAGCCCTGCCGTATTTCCCTATTAGTGAAGACAACCCTTTTCTCGGTTGGCGCGGTATTCGGGTGACGCTCGATCACCCTGAAATTTTCCTCGGTCAAGTTAGAGCCATGCTCAAGGCCAGTGAGGGGCTCGATAATTTGCGCATTATGCTGCCGATGATCAGCAATGTGCCCGAGCTCGAAGTGGCGCTCATGCTTATTTATCGCGCCTACGACGAAATCAAAGACGAGGGCTATGAGGTTAAGATGCCCCCGGTTGGGGTGATGATTGAAGTGCCCGCGGCGGTTTATCAAATTGACGCTATTGCCGACCGGGTTGATTTCCTCTCAGTCGGCTCCAACGACCTGACCCAGTATTTACTTGCGGTGGATCGCAACAACCCGCGTGTGGCGGATCTGTATCACAGCTTGCACCCGGCGGTGCTCAAAGCGCTGGCGACTATTGCCGCAGATGCGCGGGCAAAAAATACGCCGGTCTCCGTCTGCGGTGAACTCGCCGGTGACCCGGCTGCGGCACTGTTGTTGGTGGGCATGGGATATGACATGCTGTCGATGAACGCCACAAACCTGTTAAAAGTTAAATCCGTTATTCGCGCCGTCAGCTCCGAGCAAATCCGCATCTTGCTCAGCGATGTGCTCGGCCTTACCGATGCCCCCAGCGTTAACCGCCGCCTTGAAGAAGCGTTCAAGCGCGCAGGTTTAAGCCGGGTCATGCGTTTTGGCTCGGAATCTCATTTTGTCGATTAAAAGTCATCTTTAACGCGCAGACTGAGCCTTTTCTATTTATGGAGCCCCTATGTTTACCTACCCGGAAATAGACCCCGTTGCGATAGCGCTCGGGCCGTTGAAAATTCACTGGTACGGAATTATGTACCTGCTGGCCTTTGCCTCGGCGCTCGGTCTTGGCCTGTTGCGCGCGCGCAAAAGCTGGAGCCCGGTTAAGCCCAAGCAGATGGAAGACGCGGTGTTTTACGCTGCTGTTGGTGTTGTTGCCGGGGGCCGCATCGGCTATGTGGTGTTTTACAATTTTGCAGATTTTGTTGCCGACCCTCTGTGGTTATTCCGTTTGTGGGAGGGCGGCATGAGCTTTCACGGCGGCATGCTCGGTGTGGTGGTGGCGATGTGGCTCTATACGCGCAAGATAAAGCAGCCGTTTTTGAAGATGATGGACTTTGCTGCACCTTTGGTGCCCGCGGGGTTATTTTTTGGCCGTATTGGCAACTTTATTGGCCAGGAATTGTGGGGGCGGCCAACGGACAGCGCTTGGGGCATGATTTTTCCTAAAGATCCCGAGCAGCTTAGTCGCCACCCATCCCAGCTTTACGAGGCTTTTCTCGAGGGCATTGTTATATTTGTCGTGCTGTGGATTTACTCGCGCAAACCGCGCCCAACGGCGGCGGTCAGTTCGCTGTTTTTGATTCTCTATGGCAGCTTCCGTTTCACGGTTGAATTTTTCCGTGAGCCGGATGCCCATATTCAGTTTGATCTGTTTGGCTGGATGACTCGAGGGCAAATCCTCTGTGTTCCGATGGTGATCATAGGGCTTATATTTTTTGCAGGTGCTTATATCAAAGCAAATAGAGATGGGGCGGCCAAGGTGCAAGATAATAGGAGCAACGCGTGAAACAGTATCTCGATTTAATGCGCCACGTTCGCGACAACGGGGTTAAAAAGTCAGACCGGACAGGCACCGGTACCATCAGTGTTTTTGGTTATCAGATGCGCTTTGACCTAAGCGAAGGCTTTCCCCTTGTCACCACAAAAAAATGCCATTTAAAAAGCATTATTCACGAGCTGTTGTGGTTCCTAAAAGGCGATAGCAATATCAAGTACCTCAACGACAATGGCGTTAGTATTTGGGATGAGTGGGCGACAGAGACCGGCGAGCTCGGCCCGGTGTACGGCGTTCAGTGGCGTTCTTGGGCGCGTGGCGACGGCACTACGATTGATCAAATTTCTGATGTTATTGAACAGATAAAAAATAAGCCCGATTCGCGCCGTTTGATTGTTAGTGCGTGGAATCCCGCGCTGTTGCCCGATGAAGGTGTCGCACCGAATATCAATGCCGAGCGAGGGCTGATGGCCCTGCCTCCGTGTCACACACTGTTTCAGTTTTATGTGCTCGATGGCAAATTGAGCTGCCAGCTCTACCAGCGCAGTGCCGATGTATTTCTCGGGGTGCCATTTAATATTGCTTCGTATGCTTTGCTTACCTTGATGGTGGCCAAGGTCTGCGACTTAGAACCGGGGGATTTTGTGCACAGCTTTGGCGATGCGCATTTGTATTTGAACCATATGCAGCAGGTTGAAACGCAGCTCCAGCGCGAGCCTTTTGCCAAGCCAACGATGCATTTAAACCCGTCAGTTAAAAATATCTTTGATTTTAGTTACGACGATTTTGAACTGCGCAATTACCAGTGTCACGAGCGCATCAGCGCGCCAATTTCGGTGTAAATATTATGGAAATGCATATTGTTGTAGCGATGGCGCAGAACAACGTTATTGGAGTTAACAACAGCTTGCCGTGGAAATTACCTGCGGACCTGAAGCATTTTAAGGCGTTGACGATGGGGCACCCGATGGTTATGGGGCGCTTAACCTATGAAAGCATCGGCCGACCGTTACCGGGGCGCACCACCATAGTCGTAACCAGGGATGAAAAGTGGCGGGCAGCGGACGGTGTCATCGTTTGTCACAGCTTAAATGAGGCGCTTTCCTGTGCAACCGAGCTCGCAGCGGACGACGGTTTAGACAAGTTTATGATTGTAGGTGGCGCCAATATATACACTCAGCTTATCGAAAAAGCCGATGTTCTACATGTTACCGAAGTTGAACTTGACATTGAGGGCGATGCATTTTTTCCGCAAATAAACAAGGCTATTTGGAAGGAATTTGATCGACAGCAATATCCCGCCAGCTCTGGCTCAGAGCCGTCTTACGCCTTTGTAAGCTACAAAAAAATGGCACCCTGAATAGAAACTGAGCTAGTGTTACCTCGGTGTTACCCGGTGCGGTAACTGGGTCTGATTGTGTTACCTTTTGTTATGCTTGGCGTGACCTCTTATAGGGCTTCCTTATTAAGGTTTGAATGTTACAAAGAGGTCTTATTAGAATCGTTCGTCTGAATTTTAGGCTCCGGGCTGACTATACTTCAGTGATATTTGGCCTAGAGTCAGTAGTTTGCCGTTCCAAGTTATTGGAATTCTTTTTTTGTCTTAGTACCCAGGTTGGGGGGAATATGAACAAACATCAGCGAGTAAAGGCGGTACTCTTGGGTACAGCCGTTTCTGCCGGGGCAATGTTTAGCAGCGTTGCACTTGCAGATAAAGATATCGACAAGGTTTTGGCTGCCAGTCAGTCAAAAACCGTTGCCGCACAAAAATCTCAGCAGCGCATTAACAAAATGGCTGAGGAGTCCGGTGATCTGCTGCAAAAATACAAATTGGTCAGCAAAGACATTGAAGGCCTCAAAGTCTACAACGCTCAGCTGAGCAAGCAGATCGAAAAGCAGCAGCAAAAAATCCAGGAGCTAAACGACTCCATCAATAACATTACCGTGCTGCAGCGTCAGATTCCGCCTCTGGCTGTCCGCATGCTTGATGCCCTGGAGCAGTTTGTTGAGCTCGATATGCCGACTCAGCTGGATATGCGCCTTGAAGAGATTGACAAAGTCCGCGACAACATGGATCGCGCCGACTTCTCTATCGCTGAAAAATTCCGCCAAGTTCTTGAGCTCTACGCTATTGAAGGCGAAAGCGGCCGCAAGCTTGAGACCTATACCGACACGTTGAACATCGGTGGCCAGGATCGTGAAGTAGACGTGTTGGCCATCGGTCGCATAGCCCTTGTCTACCAAACTAAAGACACCAAGTTGACCGGTGCCTGGAATAAAGAAAACGGTGCTTGGGAAGAACTCGATGCAGGTACTTACCGCAACGCCATTCGCCAAGCCATCAAGATTGCTAATAAACGTGCGTCTATCGACGTTCTGCAACTGCCTATCATCGCTCCGGAGGCTGCGCAATGAGAACTGTTAAATCCGCAATTGTAGGTCTCGTTACCGCCGGCCTGATGTCTATGTCTTTTGGCGCCTTTGCCCAGGATGACAAAGCGGCCTCTCTCGATGAGCTGCTGAAAATGGTAAATCAGAGCAAGATCGGTGAGACCAAAGAAAGTCGCAGCCGCGAAGCTCAGTTTAAAAAGCAGCGCGCTCAGCAAGCTAAGTTGCTCGAGCAAGCAAAAGCCGAAAAGGCCGCTCAGGAAAAACGCTCCGAGCAGTTAGAGGCACAAGCAAAAGAGCTTGAAGCTGAAATTAAAAAAGCGCGTACTTTGCGTGAAGAGCGTTTAGGTGCTCTGAACGAGCTCTTCGGTCACATGACTTCAACCGCCGGTGACTTGCGCTCTAACATTGAAAGCTCTCTGGTCAGTGCTCAGTTCCCCGGTCGCGAAGAGTTTCTGAGCGAGCTGATTGACAAAATGAACAGTGAAACCAAGCTGCCTACTACGGCTGAGCTTGAAAAGCTGTGGAGCCTCTTGCTTCAAGAAGTTATTGAGTCGGGCAAAGTGACCAGCTTCAGCGCCAGCGTGAGCGACCCTTCTGGTAACCAGAATCAGCGCACTGTTGTTCGCATCGGTAATTACAACCTGGTTTCAGACGGCAAGTACCTCGAATTTAACCCTAAGTCGGGCAACTTAAGTGAGCTTGCTCGTCAGCCTGCCAACAACAACAGCTTGGCTTTGCAGAACGCGACTTCTGGTTTTACCAAAGTCGGTGTTGACCCTACCGGCCCTGCTGGAGGTCAGCTGCTCAAAGCCTTGATCGATACACCTAACCTCAAAGAGCGTTGGCAGCAAGGTGGTTTTGTTGGTACTTACTTCATTACCCCAATTTTTGTTATCGGTCTGTTGATTGCATTCATTCGCTTTATTGCCCTCGGCGGTATTGGTGCGAAAGTAAGCAAGCAGCTTAAGTCTAAGAAGGCCAACCCGAACAACCCACTTGGCCGCGTGTTGAAAGTTGCTGAAGACAACCCTGGCATCGACACCGAGTCACTTGAGCTCAAGCTTGAAGAGGCCGTATTGAAAGAGCGCCCGGCAATCGAAAGTTTGCTGCCAACGCTGAAGATTATCTCTATGGTTGCACCTCTGCTGGGTCTGCTCGGTACGGTTACCGGTATGATTGTGGTCTTCCAGGCCATCACCATTTACGGTGCGGGTGATCCTAAAGCTATGGCTGGCGGTATCTCTAGTGCTCTTGTAACCACGGTAATGGGTCTGATTGTTGCGATCCCAACCGTACTGCTGCACACCTTCTTGAGCGGTAAAGCCAAGCGCATCACTCATATTCTCGAAGAGCAAAGCGCCGGTATCATTGCCAGAAAAGCCGAAGGCTAAGAGGAGAGTCCCATGCTCGTATTGATGGACCTGTTTGCCGATGTTTTAGATTTCGTCAACCGGGGCGGATGGGTTCTCTATGTGATTGCCTCTGCGGCATTCATTATGTGGACCCTACTATTCGAGCGCTTTTGGTTTTACAAGGGAGAGCTGAACCGTGTTGTTAACGGTGCGCTCTCCAGCTGGGAGGCGCGTCCTGAGCGTAAAAGCTGGAACGCGCAGCAAATCCGCCGCTCAATGATCTCTGAGGTCAATGAGAAAATTAATGCCAATCTCGAGTTGATTGCGACCATTGTGGCTCTTTGCCCTCTGCTCGGTCTGCTCGGAACCGTGACCGGAATGATCGAGGTCTTCGGTGTATTGGCTGCTACAGGTGGTGGTGACGCCAAGTCTATGGCTTCGGGGGTGTCTAAAGCGACGATCCCAACGATGGCCGGAATGGTGGCAGCGCTGTCAGGCGTATTTGGCCAGACCCTTGTTAACCAGATTGCGACTCGTGAAAGTCAGTTGCTTGAAGATCATCTGACGATGGATCACTAAGGCACTGGAATCGAGGCTAATTAACGAGAAATCTTATGGCTAGAAGTCAATCAGCAGGAGATGAGGAAGCAGGGGCCATTGACCTGACCCCGATGCTCGACGTGGTTTTCATCATGTTGATCTTCTTCATTGTGACTGCATCATTTGTAAAAGAGCCGGGCATTGAAGTAAATCGCCCGGACGCGACGATGGTCGACAAAGTCAAAACCCCGATTCTGATCGCCATTAGCGATGAAAACGTAGTCTGGGTAAATAAGAACGAAGTCGATGTTCGCGGCGTGAAGCGCCAAGTCGAAGCTCTGCTAGCTGAAACCCCTAAAGGCAAGGTTGTGATTCAGGCTGATAAAGAAGCCAATATCAAAACTATGGCGGAAGTGGCTCAGGCGGCACGAGAGGCTGGCGTTGGTGAAATCACTGTCTCAGCCGGTTCAAACTAGGAGGAAATACCCATGTTAAGAATTATTTCCTCCGCTATTCCCGCCGTCATTGTGACGATGGGTTTGTTGCTGACGATGCATTTATTGATCGCCAGTAATATGACCGAACCGAAAGAGGTAGAGGAGTTTAAAATTCCTGAAATTACGATGGATAATCGTGAAGTCAGTGAAGAGTTCGATACAGCTAAGGTTGAAAAACCGGAAGAGGTTGAAGAGCCGCCACCGGAAATTCCCGAGCCCGAGTTTGAAGCGCCAGACATCGACAATAGCATCGCTATTGCCCCTGAAGTTGGTGTGAAAGTAAATATCGGTGCTGTTGGTGGTTTTTCTTCTGACGGTGATTATTTGCCTATCGTAAAAGTTGCGCCGAAATACCCAGCTCGTGCTGCGAGTCGAGGTGTAGAGGGTTACTGTACTGTGAAGTACACCGTAACGACGACGGGTGAAACCAAAGATATTGTTGAGGCAGACTGCCCGAACCGCATCTTCTTGAGCGCCTCTATCAAGGCCGCAAAGAAGTTTAAATATAAGCCTAAAGTCATTGACGGTCAGGCTATTGAGGTTCCGAACGTGCACAACCGCTTCACTTATAAGCTGGCTGAATAGGAGAGAGTATGAAATCTTTGACGATGACGGCAAAGTCGCTCGCTTCTGCAACCGCCCTTGCTGCTGCTTTATTTGCCGGCCCAACGCTGCTTGATAACCTCGCTCGCCAAAGTGGTGGCGAGCTTGGTTTGGCCAGCGCTGAGGCTCAGGCGACACAGCAAAAGCGTCGAGCTCTGCCTGGTATTAGTGAAAAAGTATTTAAAGGCCTGGGTAAGGCCAGTGAATACGCAAACCCGGATCAGGAAAAAAACCCTGGTAAGAAGCCGGATTTCCCGCGCGCATTAAAAGAGTTGAAAAAACTCGAAAAAGCTTGTGAAGAGTGTAATCGCTACGAGAAATCGCAGATATACAACATGAACGCCTATGTCGCGTATTCGATGGAAAAGTACAACGACGCTGTAGAAGCCTACAAAAAAGTCGTTGCTCAGAGCCCGGAGATTCCGATTGCGGTTGAGTTGCAAAGCATGATGTACATCGCTCAGCTGAGCTTCCAACTTGAGAAGTTTCAGCAGAGTATTGATTACCTCGATCGTTGGATGAAGCTTGCTAATGAGACAGGCACCGAAGTTGGCGCTGAAATCTGGCAGTTGAAGTCGGTGATTTGTTACCAGAACAACCAGCAAAAATGTGCTTTAGACTCGATTAATAAAGCGGTAAGCATGGTCGAAGCTAAAGGCAAAATTGCTGAAGAAAGCTGGTACAACTTGCAGCGCGCGATGTACTTGGACAAGGAAGATTTTAAAACTGCGACCAAGATTCTCGAAAAGCTGATTCGCAACTACCCGAAAAAGTCTTACTGGGCTCAGCTCGGTTCGATGTACGGTATGATCGGTCGAGAGAAAGACCAGTTGAACTCAATGGAAGTTACCTACTTAATGGGTGGCTATACCAAAGAGCGAGACTTGGTAACTTTATCGAAAATCTACCTCGCTGAAGATGTGCCTTATAACACTGCAAAAATTCTCGAAAAGGGAATGAAAGAGAAAAAGATTGAGCGCAATGAGAAAAATCTCGAGTTGCTTGCTCTAGCTTTGCAGCGCGCCAAGGAAAGCAAAAGAGCGATTCCTGTTTTGCAGGAAGTTGGGAAAATGAGTAAATCTGGTAATTTTTACGGTCAGCTGACCGGCGTTTACCTGGATTTAAACAACCCAGCAGAGGCGATTAAGGCTGGCAAGAGAGCCCTGAATAAAGGCAACTTTACTCGCGATATGGACGGCGAAGTACATATCAATATGGGTATCGCTTATTTTGATTTGCACCAGTTTGGCAATGCAATTAGTAGTTTTGAAAAAGCTGCAAAAATCAAAAAGCACCGCCAGTTTGCCAACGGTTGGTTGCGTTATGCTCGAAATGAGAAAAAACGCTACGACGTGTTGAAGAACTCGCTCGCTGATGATGGCCTTGATATTGAAGAGGTTATTCGATAGCGCTAGCTTATCTTCAGAGCTAAAAACGCAGCACTAAGCTGCGTTTTTTTTTGCCCGGTGTTTATGCTTCTGGGCTTTTATATGCAGAGATGCTTATTTGGGGAGATGGTAAGAGAGGCGAGCTGAAAGGCCCGCAGAATGGGCAAGGCTCGAAGCGCATAACAGGTGGCGCGAGCGCCCAATAGGACGCATCGATTAAGATGCGCCCCATTAGTTGGCTTTATTAAATATCTTCGAGTTTAGTTAAGTCGCGCACGGCGCCTTTATCTGCGCTGGTGGCGAGCATGGCGTACGCTTTCAGCGCGGCACTGACAGCGCGGGGGCGCGCCTGAGCTGGCTGCCAGCCAATTTTATCCTGCTGCGCGCGGCGAGTGGCGAGCTCCTCATCGCTGAGAAGAACGTCAATGCTGCGATTGGGGATGTCAATTTTAATTAAATCACCGTTCTTCACTAAGCCGATCGCTCCACCAGCAGCAGCCTCCGGCGAGGCGTGGCCAATACTCAGGCCCGAGGTTCCGCCGGAAAAGCGCCCGTCGGTTAGCAGGGCGCAGCTTTTGCCGAGGCCCTTGGATTTGAGGTAGGAGGTGGGGTAGAGCATTTCCTGCATGCCCGGCCCGCCCTTGGGACCTTCATAGCGAACAATGACAACGGCGCCGGCTTTAACCTTGTCATCGAGGATATCGGCAACCGCTTGATCCTGGCTCTCGCAAATATGGGCGGGGCCTTCAAACACAAGAATACTCTCGTCGACACCGGCGCTTTTTACAACGCAGCCGTCTTCGGCGATATTGCCTTTGAGCACAGCGAGGCCGCCTTCAAGGCTAAATGCATTGTCGAGTGAGCGTATGCAGCCCTCCGCTCTGTCGGCATCGAGACTGGCCCAGCGCGTGCTTTGGCTAAACGCCTGCTGGGTAGGGATGCCTGCCGGCCCGGCTTTAAAGAATTCAGCGACGCTAGCATCCTGGCTTTGCATAATGTCCCACTGTTTGAGCGCATCGGCCATCGTGGCGCTGTGCACGGTGCTGCACGAGCTGTCGAGCAGGCCAGCGCGATCGAGCTCACCCAAAATAGCCATGATACCGCCGGCGCGGTGCACATCTTCGATATGGTACTTTTGAGTATTCGGCGCAACTTTACAAAGCTGGGGGACTTTGCGGCTCAAGCGGTCGATATCTTCCAGATCAAAATCGACCCCGCCTTCACGGGCGATGCCGAGCAGATGCAAAATGGTATTGGTGGAGCCGCCCATGGCGATATCCAGGGCCATGGCGTTGTTAAACGCGGCTTTGTTGGCGATGTTGCGCGGCAATACAGATTCGTCATCGCCCTCGTAATACTGTTTACAGAGTTTTACTGCAAGGCTGCCGGCGCGTTCAAACAGCTGGCGCCTGTCGCTGTGGGTGGCGAGTGTTGTGCCGTTGCCGGGCAGGCTAAGGCCCAGCGCTTCTGTTAGGCAGTTCATCGAGTTAGCGGTAAACATGCCTGAACACGAGCCGCAGGTCGGGCATGCGCTGCGTTCATACTCGGCGACTTTTTCATCACTGGCTGAGCTGTCCGCGGCGATAACCATGGCGTCAACGAGATCCAGGCCGTGATCGGCGAGCTTGGTTTTGCCCGCTTCCATTGGCCCGCCGCTTACAAATACACAGGGGATATTAAGGCGCATAGCGGCCATTAGCATGCCCGGCGTGATTTTGTCGCAGTTGCTGATGCATACCATTGCGTCGGCACAGTGGGCATTGACCATGTACTCGACACTATCGGCAATCAGATCGCGGCTCGGCAAGCTGTAAAGCATGCCGTCGTGGCCCATGGCGATGCCGTCATCAACGGCAATAGTATTAAATTCTTTGGCGACACCGCCGGCTTTTTCAATTTCGCGGGCAACCAGCTGGCCCATATCCTTCAGGTGTACGTGGCCCGGTACAAATTGAGTAAAGGAGTTGACCACGGCGATAATCGGTTTTTGAAAATCGTCGTCTTTCATTCCGGTTGCGCGCCACAGGGCGCGGGCGCCGGCCATATTTCGTCCTTCGGTAGTGGTGCGGGAGCGATAACGAGGCATAAACTTTCCTGAAGTGGGCTGTAGAGCAAAAGGGGGAGCAAGTTTAGCAAATTTGCTCAAGGCAGGGCAGAGTTGCGCGCTTTAGGTGCCAGGACTGCGCTGCAACTACAGTAGGTCGGGCATAAACTTGCCGACTTGCTTAATAATGAAACTGTAGCGTTTATGGGCTTTGTGCTGCTCGTCGAGGCTGCCGATCGCTTTGAGGCTGCGCCTGACCAGCCCCGTGGTGTGGTCGTCGCGACCACTGCGCTCGACGTGGGCGAGCACGGCCTGAATCAGGTTGAGGTTTAAGCCTGTGTGATTGGGGTAGGCGGCTAGGGCTTCATTAAAGACTTCAACAGCTTGTGCATAGTCTTTGCTGTCGTAAGCGCCAATGCCGTCTTTGGTGAGTTGAGTGGCGATGGCGCGGCCTTCATCGCTGATGGGCTCGCTGGTAATGCTGTCGATAATGCCCATTAACTCTTCGTTTCCACTGTGGCGCAGGGCCAGGTCTTTGAGCAGAGAGCGAGCTTCATCTTCTTCGTCAAAGGCGTGCAGCGTGCGCGCAAACTCCAGGCTCGCGTCGACATTTGGCGTTTCGAGCTGGCCGTACATGGTGCGCGCCTTGCTCAGCGCACTGCTGGCTCTTTTCTCATCGCCAGAAGCGCGCGCGAGCTGGCTTTCAACCATCTGCGCCTGCACTGCAATTGCATCATTGTTGCTGTAGCGCTTGCGGGCCCGGTCGAGCACACTGTTAGCTTGCTTGATCAGTGCTTTGCTGTCGCTGTTGCTGCTGCCCGAGGCAACATGTGCGGCTTTGCGCGCGTAGTTAAAATAATCCTGGTCGCTCTCGTGAACGGAATTCAGCCCCCACTTAATGGTCTGCTGATAGCTTTTGAGTGCTTGGTCGTCGTCGTTATTGAACTCGGCGAGCTTGGCTAAACGGCGGTGGCGCAACACACTTTTGGGGCTGACTTCTGTGGCTTTTTCCACGTGGCGCTGCGCTGCGAGAAAGTCTTTTTTGCGCTCGTTGAGCTCGGCGAGCATATCGTGAGCTTCGACATAACGCTCGTCTTCATCGAGTATGCTCTGAAACATCTCTTCGGCGCCGTCGAGCTTGTCGAGCTCAAGCAGGGTCTTGCCCATGCCGAGTTTGGCCCAGACCACGGGTTTTTTACTGAGTATGCTTTCGTAGACCGATTCGGCTTCTTTTAACTGTTTTAACAAAAAGTGCAGTTGGCCTTTTATTTTTAAGATTGCGGTGCCGTAGCGCGTGCCCTCTTTGATGGCGTCGTTGCAGTACTGCAGGGCCTGGCGGTAGTCGCCATCGCTGATGGCTTTTTTAATGTGCAAAAGCGCTTGATGGCGCACAACGGCCTTGTTCAGGCGAACCTTAAGCGAGGCCTGGGTGTAGGGTTTGGTAATGTAGTCGTCTGGCTGGCATTCAAGCGCGCCGAGCACCATTTCCCGGCTCTGTTCACCGGTGATCATCACAAACAGGCTGGTCATCATCAGCACTCGTAAAAAGCGCACTTCTTCGAGCACTTGTTGGCCGTCTTTGCCAGAGCCGAGGTTGTAATCGCAGATAACGATGTCGTACTTTTTATTTTGGCAGAGCTTAATGGCCTCTTCACCGTCGGCGGCGGTGTCGACAGCCTGGGCGCCAAAGTTTTTTAGGGTGCGGGTAAGAGAGCCTCGAATTTCTGGAAAGTCATCGATAACCAAACAGCGCTTATCGCTGAAAATCTTGACGATGTCGATTTGTTTTAAGCCGTCTGCCGCCTGAAGCATTCAAAGTCGCCTGTTATTTGCCCACAGTTTGGGATCATTAGCAGAAGTTTAGGCGAGGTTTAGCGGCTTTGCCGCCGCGCACTAGGCATCGAGCGCGGCTTATTCGTTGCTGTTTAAATCGATCGTGGTTGCTGTGACATTGATACGCTTGCTAAAAACTTTGCTTTTGCGCTGAAAGTTGTAGAGCTTTTGACGTTCTACCGGCAGCATATCGAGCGCTGTCTCAATAAAGCCCTGCTCTAAAAACCAGTGAGACGTTTGTGTTGTTAATACAAACAGGGTCGAGGCTCCGAGGCGGGCACTCTGGCGCTCGACGTGGGTTAGCAATTTGCTGGCGCGGCCGCCACCGCGGTAGTCCGGGTGCATTGCCACACAGGCGATCTCGGCAAATTTACTGTTGGCAATTGGGTAAAGTGCCGCGCAGCCAATAATCATGCTGTCCTTTTCCATGACGGTAAAGCAGCTGATTTCGGTTTCAAGCAGTTCGCGCGAGCGTTTGACAAGCACGCCCTGTTGTTCGAGCGGTTCGATCAGCCCGAGTATGCCGGCAACGTCTTCGATACGCGCGCGGCGGATGGTTTCATAACTATCGCGGTAAATCATGGTGCCGGCGCCGTCGCGGGTGAATAGCTCTTTGAGCACGGCGCCGTCTTCGCGAGCGCTGACGATATGCGCGCGCGGTACGCCCAAATCACAGGCTTGGTGGCAGGCCTCTAGGCTGAAATAGCTGTGGCTCTCACTGTGGCGCTGGGTCTCAACTAAAAACTTCTTACACTGCAGCAGGGTCATCTCCCGAAAGCAGTGATTGTTGGCATCGCGTATGCGCCCGTCATCGTTGTAGGCGATAAGTTTGTCTGCTTTCACTGCCTTGGCGACAGCAACGGCAACATCGGCAAAACTGACATTAAACATCTCGCCGGTAAGCGAATAACCGAGCGGGCTGATCAAAGCCAGCGAGCCGTTGTTGATCTCTTCAATAATGCCTTCGCCGTCGACCGAACGCACTTCTCCGGTATATTGGTAATCGATGCCGTCGATAATGCCGCGCGGTTTGGCGCTGACAAAATTTCCGCCGCGAACTTTTAAGCGTGAGCCGTGCATGGCTGAATTGGGCAAGCCGCTGCTGAGCTGGGCTTCGAGTTTAAAGCGCGTTTCGCCGACGGCCTGAATAACGGCATGCATGTGTTCGCTGGCGGTGATGCGCACGCCGTTGTGGTAGTCGGTATCGAGCTTGGCGTTTTTGAGGGCTTGCTCAATCTGCGGTCGCGCACCGTGCACAAGCACAAGCTTGATACCGAGGCTGGTTAGCAGGGCGAGGTCACTGGTGATATTGCACAGGGCGTCGTCGTCAACAAACTCCCCGGGAAGCATGATCAGGGCAATTTTGCCGCGGTGTTTGTGAATATAGGGAGAGGCTTGTCTGAGCCAGCTGATATCACTCATTTCCTGCACGAGTGCCTTCCTTTTAGTTAGTTCGCCTGGGCGCTATTGTGCTTGAACTGCATCTATAAGCAATAGCGTTTTATGGCGCTTTTGACGATGTTCACGGCGGGTTTTATCTGGTCAAAATGCAAAAACTCATCGGGTTGGTGGGCCTGGTCTATGCTGCCCGGGCCGAGTACAACCGTCTGCATGCCGAGTTTTTTCAAAAAGGGCGCCTCTGTTGCAAAGGCGACAGTTTCAGCGCTGTGGCCGCTGAGCTCTTCGGCCAAGCTGATCAGCTCGCTGTCTTTGTGCTCGGCAAAGGCGTCGACCCCGTCAAAGAGCTTGTCGAGCTGAAGTTCAACGCCGCGGCGTTCAGCGATAAGCTGTAAGCGTGCATCGATAGCTTCTTGCAGTTGCTCCAGCTCCATGCCCGGTAGCGGCCTTAAATCAAAGTCGAGTTCACAGCTGCCGCAGATGCGATTTGGATTGTCTCCGCCGTGCACACAGCCTAGGTTCATGGTTGGGCTGGCAATAGCAAAGGCCGGGTTTTGATGCTGTTTTTGCATGTCTGTGCGAAAGCTCAGCAGTTCGCCGATGACCTCGTGCATTGCTTCGATGGCATTGTTGCCGAGCTCGGGGTTGCTGCTGTGGCCTGCGCGGCCTTTAATATTCAGCCGGTGCATGCCTATGCCTTTGTGCATGTAAATTGGCACAAGCCCGGTGGGTTCGCCAATGATGGCGTAGCGGCTGTTGAGCAGGTCGGCGGCGCACAGCGCGCGCGCGCCACTCATGGAGCTTTCCTCGTCGGCCGTCGCCAGCACGATCAGCGGTTTTTTTAGCTCGCTGATCGTTAGTTGAAGTTCGTCGAGCGCTGCCAGTATGACCGCAAAAAAGCCTTTCATATCGCAGCTGCCGAGGCCAAAAAAGCGCGAGTCTCGCTCGTCGACAGCAAGCGGGTTAGATTGCCAGCGGCTCTCGTCAAAGGGCACTGTATCGCTGTGGCCACTGAGTACCAGGCCGCCGCTGCCCCGGCCTAAGCAGGCAATTAAATTGGCTTTGTTTGGCTGAAGTTCTTGAATGCGGCAGTCAAAACCCTTGTGTTCGAACCACGATGAGAGCAGATCGATAGCCGGCCTGTTGCTCATATCGTGAGAGGCGAGTGTGCAACTTACCGACGGTGTTGCGATCAGAGAGCCAAGGCGTTGTTTAAATTGTTTATACATTGTTGTGAGCCGCGTTTTTGATTAACGTCCTGTTAATGAGTGGAGGCATAAAAATCACTTGCGAGCCAGGTTTGCTAAAGCTAGGGGCCAGGTTCAAAAATCCGGAAGCTCCATGGTGCTTTGCATTAAGCTCAGGGCTTTGCCGCTGATAAAAATTCTATCCCCTTGCAGTTCGAGGCCAACACTGCCGCCGCGCTTGCTTAATTGTCGTGCGCGCAGGCGCTTTTTGTCGAGTTTATCGGCAAAAAGCGGGCCGAGCTTTGTGTAAGCGGAGCCGGTGACGGGGTCTTCATCAATACCGTAGGCGGGGGCAAAGACTCGGCAGGCAAAGTCATAGCTCTGGCCGTGGGCTTGCGCTGCGATAATCAGGCCGCGATACGGCAGCTTGGCGATTGCCGGCAGTTGCGGTTCGAACTCGCGGACCTGCTGCTCGTCGGTAAGAATTGCGATGAGGTCTTCGTTGGCATACAGTTCCGCCGGTCTGGTAGCGAGGCAGGCATTGATCACAAGGTCATCGCCCAGCTTTTTTGGGGCTTGCAGGGGAAAATCCATTGATATCTCAGCGCCGTCGAGCATGCAGACAAGCGTGCCGCTGAGGCTGTGAAAACGGATTGGTATCGCGGCGTGCTTAAAGTGCTGGTAGAGCACATGGGCACTGGCGAGCGTTGCGTGGCCGCACAAATTGACTTCTCGATTTGGCGTAAACCATCGAATACGGTAGTCGCCGTCGGCGCGGGGCACAACAAAGGCTGTTTCGCTGAGGTTGAGTTCGGCGGCAATAGCCTGCATAAGTGGCTCGGGCAGCCATTCGTCGAGCACAGCGACGGCCGCTGGGTTGCCGGAAAATACCTGTTCGGCAAATGCATCGACGTGGAAGAGCTTTAGTTTCATCATCAATTTCCCGGACGGTAGCTTTTGCTTGGCGTAAGCGCCTAAACTATTTCTACAAATTTATAACTATTTTATTAACCGGGCTTGGCCCAATTATTTTCTGCCGCCCACGTTTTTTTGCAGGCTTTAGGTTTAAGCATGATAACAGCCCCCGATCGTATATTGGATTTACGCAACACTCTAAAAGACCTGGTTGAAGACGGTTTGCTCAGCCAGGGTGATGCGAATGTGTTGCTCGGCACTTCGCGCAGCCGCGAGCAGGCAGCGATGCACCCTCTGACTTATATCGCCAGCCAGCGCCTCGATCACGCCTCGGAGCCCGGCGTGCTGTTAAATGAAATGTACCTAAGCCAGTGGTTGGCGGACAAAGCGCGAGTGCCGCTGTTTCATATCGACCCGATGAAAGTGCCGGTGGCCAAGGCGAGTGCGGTGATGGGGTTTAAGTTTGCCAAAGCGCACGGCCTGCTCTGCGTGGATGTTAACCCGGATGTTGTCACTATCGCATCGACCCAGCCCTTTGCCCACGAGTGGGAGCTGCAGTTGGCGCAAACGGTGCGACAGAGCATTAAACACGTTGTTGCACTGCCGTCTGACATCGAGCGCTACCGCATTGAGTTTTATTCGCTTGCCCACTCTGTTACCGGGGCCGAGGACAACAACAGCAATAAAAGCTCGGGGGTGACAAACTTTGAACAGTTACTAGAGCTCGGCACGCTTAAAGACCCTGAGGCCAATGATCAGCACATCGTTAATATTGTTGATTGGCTGCTAAATTACGCCTTTGATCAGCGCGCCAGTGATATTCATATCGAGCCGCGCCGCGAACACAGTCGCATGCGCTTTCGCATCGACGGCGTCCTGCACAATATTTACGAATTTCCGGCGACGGTGGCGACGGCGATTGTCAGCCGTTTAAAAATTCTCGGTCGCATGAATGTCGCCGAAAAACGCAAGCCGCAGGACGGCCGCATAAAAACTGTTAGGCCGGATGGCTCTGAAGCCGAACTGCGACTGTCGACGATGCCGACGGCTTTTGGTGAAAAACTGGTTATGCGCATTTTTGACCCTGAAATTTTATTGCGTACCTTTGAGCAGCTCGGTTTACTCGGCGACGATCTCGAGCGCTGGCAGGGCATGGTCAAAAAACCTCACGGCATTGTCTTGGTTACCGGGCCGACCGGCTCGGGCAAGACCACCACGCTCTACTCAACCTTGCGCACCCTGGCCACCGATGAAGTCAATGTCTCTACGGTTGAAGACCCGATAGAAATGCTCGAGGAGTCATTTAACCAGACTCAGGTGCAGCACAATATTGAGCTGGATTTTGCCGCGGGCATACGCACGCTGATGCGCCAGGACCCAGATATTATTATGGTTGGCGAAATTCGCGATGTTGAAACGGCGCGCATGGCTGTGCAGGCGGCGTTGACCGGTCACTTGGTTATCTCCACGTTACATACTAACGACGCGAGTTCGGCTATCAGCCGCCTATTGGATCTCGGTGTGCCGAGTTATTTGTTGCGCGCGACAGTGCTTGGGGTAATGGCCCAGCGCCTGGTCAGAACCTTGTGTCCGCACTGTAAAAAAGAGACGGCGCTGCAAGAAAAAGATTGGCAGGACCTGGTGAAGCCCTGGAAGGTTGGCAAGCCGGCGCAGGTGTATGAGGCTGAAGGTTGTCTTGAGTGCCGCAACACGGGTTATCTCGGTCGCCAGGGCATCTATGAAATTCTGAGCTTAAGCGAAAGTGTGCAAGAGCTTATCGACGACAACTGCGATTTGATGAAAGTTCGGCAGTTGGCTATGCGCGAAGGTATGCGCACCTTGCGTTTAAGTGGCGCACAAAAAGTTGCCGCAGGTTTGACGACTGTCTCTGAAGTGTTGAGAGTGGCTCCCCCTGCGGAAAAATATTAAGGAAGGTTAGTGGATATAATTTACGGTGTTTTAGCTCTGCTAAGTGCAATGCTTGTCTCTTCTTATTTTGAAAAAAAAGTGATGCCGTTGTCGAAAAAAATTGCGGCCGCAAGTGCAGTGCAGCTTGTTTTTTTACTGTTGTTAGGTGGGCTCTGGAGTTTTTTGGGTTGGGGGTTCTTTGCCGAGCTCAACAGTGTTGAAGATAAAATAAAACGAGTCGTTGGTTTAAGTGTTTTTGTTGCGTTTTTAGTGGGAATGAAAACCTGGAACAAATCTCGAATTCGCGAACAATAAGCTTGCTAAATCTTGCGATTTGTTGCTCTGATCAGTTGGACGTTAGCTTTTCGGCGTTTGTGTTGCGGCAACATCAAGCCCCAGGGCTGGGCTGGTCAGTGGCAGCTTGAGCTCAAATTGAGCGCCGTTAGCATTGGCTAAACAATCTATACTCCCTCCTAGCTGTTGAATTAAATTAAAGCAAATATGCATGCCCAAACCGCTGCCGCCCTCGCTGCGGCGGGTGGTGAAAAATGGGTCAAATATCTGTTCGCGCACAGCGCTGTCAATGCCGCAGCCATTGTCTCGATAGAGTATGCGGCAACACTCATCGTCGCTGTCGGCACTGATATATACGCGCGGAGAGCTTTGCTCGGCAAAGGCGTGCACCATGCTGTTCATAATTAAATTGGTAATGACCTGGCTTAGCATGCCGGGGTAACTATCGAGTTCAAGGCTGTTGTCGATATCGAGCTGCAGTTCTATGCCCTGCTGTTTGGTGTGGTGGTAAAGCGTATCCCAGATTTCCAGGCAGTAGGCGTGCAGGTTGAAGTGACGCCGTTCTTCGCTGCTCTGATCAACGGCGACTTGCTTAAAGTTGCGAATAAGATCGCTGGCGCGGCTGAGGTTTTTAAGTAGCAGCTCGCCGGCATCTTCATTTTGTTCAATAAACTGTTCAAAGTCTGAGCGCTTGAGTTCACCGCTTTGATAGAGTTTTTTAAAGTGTTCGAAACTGTCGCTGAGGTGGCTTGCGGCAGTTACGCCGACGCCGAGCGGCGTGTTAATTTCATGGGCAACACCGGCAACCAGTGAACCCAGCGCCGCCATTTTTTCAGACATAACGAGCTGCTGCTGCGTTTCTTTTAGTTTAACCAGGGTGTGTTCAACTTGTTTTTTACTCAGCTCAAGCTTGTCGTAGGCATTTTTGCGTGCGCGGCTAATTCGATAAAGTGCGGCACCAAAGGCGAGCACAATAAATAACGTGATGGCAGAGCCTGCGAGCAGGTAGGTTTGTAGGCGAATTTTACTGCCCTGGTTTTTGATTGCTTCGAGTTGGGACTGCAGCTCCTGCTCCTGGCTGCCAAGTGCTGCGCGCTGTTGCTGAAGTTTATTGGCCTGCTCGGTCAGCATATTTTTATTTTCGTCGATAAGCCGGTTGAGCGCACTGATGGAGCTCTCTTTGTGCGCGAGCTCATTTTGTTGGTTGCTTAGAATGTTGTTGTTCTGCAGCAATTGCTCGCGGCTGCTATCCAGGTTTTGAATAAGTTGTAGGTATTCGCTTTTAAGCTTGTCAAAGCGCGTTTGAGTGCTGGCAATTTGCTGCTGTTGCTCTGTCAGGGCCTTGCGGTTTTGCTGAAGCTCGTGCTGCAGTTGTTTTAGTTTTTTTCTATCGCTACCGAGTTCGTCGAGTTGGCGCCTCAAAGTGTGATTGAGTTCGTTCAAGGCCTCGGCAATGTCGACTTCAGAGCCGCCGAGTAACAATATATCGTTGCTCAGTTGCAGCCCGGCGCTGATGATCTGGTAGCGGTTTAACTCAAAACTGATGCGTTTTTTATCCGGGTAAATAAAATTCACCATCAGCAGATTCTTTTGTTTGGCGGTATCGCTTATCACTAGAGTGCCCTGGCGCTGCATGGCGGCACTGACTTGCTCGAGGCGCTGGCTAAACTCGGCGTCGAGCACCAGCGCCTCGAGATTTTGCGCATCGGCGAGCTTGTGCAAACGCTGCAGTTTTATTTGGCGGCCGTGCAGGCTTCGCTTGTGCAAAAGCTGCAGCTGCTGCCACTGTTGCTTGTCGGCGCCGAGATAAGCAAGGTCAAAGGTTTCGCTGCTCGGCGGCCACTTTATTTGCTCGAGGATCTTGTAGACCAGGGCGGCCTTGTAGGTCTCGCTGCGGTTTTGTGCATGGCTCGGCACACTCGCCGCAGTGCACAACAGGGTCAAGTAAAGGGCGCTCGCCCGGCAGCCGCATATTCGTTTTATTTGCCGTGCGGGCGTGGGGTAAAAGCGTAGGCGTCGGAGCATTGCGAAGAGCATGGCGGCTCGATAGTCCTGCGAATGGATATTCTCGTTTTTATTGCACCTATCAGTGTAGACCGAATACAGCGCGGCTAGGGTCGTCTGTGCTAGAATCGCGCGCCAGAACAGTCAACGAGTAAAGCCATGCATTGCCCTTTTTGCAGCGCCAACGATACCAAGGTTATCGACTCCCGCCTCGTCAGTGACGGCGCCCAAGTTAGGCGCCGCCGCGAGTGTGTTGCCTGCCACGAGCGTTTTACCACTTTTGAGGCGGCAGAATTATTGATGCCGCGGCTGATCAAACAAGATGGCTCACGCCAACCTTTTGATGAAAACAAGTTGCGCGCAGGTATGCAGCGCGCACTCGAAAAGCGCCCGGTTAGCGTTGAGCAGATAGAAACCGCCATTGCCAATATCAAGCACGGCCTACAGGCGATGGGCGAGCGCGAACTCGACTCGCGTCGAGTCGGGGAAATGGTTATGGACGAGCTGCGCAAGCTCGATCAGGTTGCCTACGTGCGCTTTGCATCGGTCTATAGAAGTTTTCAGGATTTAAGTGAATTCCAGCAGGAGATCGACCGGCTGCAAGCGAGCGAAGGCAAATAAGAAGGCAAGCAATGAGTTCAGAAATATTAGCCAATTCCGCCCCCAGCTTATCGGCCACAAAAGCTGACCGCGACTTTATGCAGCAAGCCATCGCGCTCGCCAAACACGGCTTAAACAGTTGTGCGCCCAACCCGCGAGTCGGCTGTGTCTTAGTGCGAGACGGCGCCGTTGTCGGGCGCGGCTGGCACCAGCGCGCGGGCGAAGCGCACGCCGAAATCAACGCTCTGGCCGATGCCGGTGATAACGCTCGCACGGCTACCGCTTATGTCACGCTAGAGCCGTGCAGTCACCAGGGGCGCACAGGGCCCTGCGCCGATGCGTTGATCGCGGCCGGTATCAGCCGCGTAGTCTACGGCATGCTCGATCCGAATCCCGAGGTCAGCGGCGCCGGCCTCGCTAAATTGAAACAAGCCGGCGTCGAGCTGCTCGGGCCGCTGCTGGAGGATGAGGCGCGAGCCTTAAACCCCGGTTTTATTAAGCGCATGGAGCTGGGCCAGCCCTATATACGTATTAAAAGTGCTATGAGCCTAGACGGCCGCACAGCCATGGCCAGCGGCGAGAGCAAGTGGATTACGGCACCGGCCGCGCGCGAAGATGTGCAAAAATTGCGCGCGCGCAGCTGTGCGTTGATCACCGGTGTCGGTTCGGTCGTTCACGACGACCCATCGCTGACGGTGCGCCTTGGCGACGATGACAGACAGCCGCTCAGAGTTATTGTCGACAGCAGCGCGCGCTGCCCGCGCCGCGCACAAATCTTCGAAAAGCAGGGGCGCACAGTGATCGCCTGCCTGGAAAGTGCTGAAATTGCCGCCGATGACGAGCGCGAATTTTGGCGCTTGCCCGAGCGCGACGGCAAGGTTGATTTACACGCTTTGGTTAAGCGCCTGGCCGCTGAAAACTGCAATGAGATTTTAGTCGAGACCGGCGCCGAGCTTGCCGGAGCGTTTGTTGGCGAGGCCTTGGTCGATGAATTTATTGTTTATATCGCTCCGAAGTTTATGGGCTCTCATGCGCGGCCGCTGTTTGAGCTGCCAATCTCGACCATGAGTGGTCATCTGCCGCTTATTATCAAAGATATCAGAGCCGTCGGTTACGACTGGCGCGTTACTGCGCTGCCAGATCCCGACAGTTAAGGAAGGCCATGTTTACCGGAATTATTGAAGCAGTCGGTACCGTTAAAGCCAGCGAACGCCAAGGCGGTGACCTGCGTTTACATATCGAGGCAAGTGAGCTCGACTGGGGTGACGTACAGCTCGGCGACAGCATAGCGACAAACGGCGTATGCCTGACTGCGGTCGAGTTGCCGGGCAACGGCTTTGTTGCCGACGTCAGCATAGAAACGCTTGATTTGACTTCGATTGGCCAGTTAAAAGTTGGCTCCAGAGTCAACCTTGAAAAGGCGATGATGCCCAAAAGCCGCTTTGGCGGCCACATAGTCAGCGGCCATGTCGACGGATTAGGAGAGGTCGTCAGCCGCCAGCCTGATGCTCGCTCCGAGCGTTTTGTTTTGCGTGCGCCGGCGGAGTTGGCGAAATACATCGCTCACAAAGGCTCAATTACCGTCGATGGCACGAGCTTGACCGTTAACAAAGTTAACGGCGCCGAGTTTGAGTTAAATATCGTGCCCCACACCATCGCTCACACCATTATTGGCGACTACCAAAGCGGCCGCCGTGTGAATTTGGAAGTGGATGTGATCGCGCGCTATCTCGAGCGGCTGCTGCTTGGTGAAAAAGCCGCAGAGCCCGAAGGCAGCGCTAAACTTACCGAAAGCTTTCTCGCCGAGAACGGCTACCTGCGTTAAAAGGCCTTAGTATGGAATTGGACAGCATCGCTGACATTATTGACGACATTCGCCAGGGTAAAATGGTCATCCTTATGGATGACGAAGACCGTGAAAATGAAGGTGATTTGGTCATGGCCGCCGAGCAGGTCAGGCCCGAAGATATCAACTTTATGGCGACCCATGCGCGCGGTTTGATCTGTTTGACGCTGACGCCCGAGCGCTGTCGGCATTTAGAATTGCCGCTGATGGTTCGTGAAAACCACAGCGCCCACGCGACAAACTTCACGGTGTCGATTGAAGCGGCCGAAGGTGTAAGTACTGGCATTAGCGCCGCCGACAGGGCGCGCACGGTGCGCGCGGCAGTGGCCAAAGAAGCCTCCGCTAAAGACATTGTGCAGCCGGGCCATATTTTTCCGCTGATGTGCCAACCCGGTGGTGTGCTCAGTCGCGCCGGCCACACTGAAGCCGGCTGCGATCTCGCCCGCCTTGCAGGCTATGAGCCGGCGGCGGCAATTGTTGAAGTTATGAACGAAGACGGTACGATGGCGCGCCGGCCGGAACTGGAGCAGTTCGCCAAGCAACACGGCATTAAAATAGGTACTATTGCCGACTTAATTGCCTACCGCGCGATTAACGAGCGCACGATCGAGTGCATCAACGAGCGCCAGGTGCAAACCGCCTACGGTGAATTTAAGCTTAAGACCTACCTGAACAAGGCCTTGAACGAGCGTCACTTTGCGTTAATCAAAGGCGACATCAGTCAAGAAGAAGCCAGCTTAGTGCGGGTACATGTTGGCAACACCGTTCGCGACGTGCTGAGCATCAGGCCAAATTCCGATGATTACAATGTCTGGGATTTTCACGCGGCGATGAAATATATCGCCGAGCACGGGTCGGGCGTGCTGGTCTATATCTGTCACAGCGAAACCACGGAAGAAATTGAAGAGGGCATAGACTGGCTTTTAAGTGGCAAGCAAATTCGCCCAAAACAGGATGTAGCTTACAAGCAGGTCGGCACCGGTTCTCAGATTCTGCAGGATCTTAAGGTGCACAAAATGCGCTTGTTGAGCGCGCCGTTTCGCTTTAAAGCGCTGAGCGGCTTTGATTTGGAGGTTGTGGAATATATCTGCAACGAGCAATAAAGACTTAAAAAGAGATGACTATGTCTATCACCACCATCGAAGGAAATTTTCAAAATTGCAGCGGCAAATATGTATTGCTGGTAAGCCGCTGGAACAGCTTTGTGGTCGAACACTTAAAGGACGGCGCGATTGATACCTTGCGCCGCCACGGCATCGCCGACAGTGATATCGACGTGGTATACGCACCCGGTGCTTTTGAGTTCCCGCTGGCGGCGCAGAAGCTGGCTGAAAGCAAAAAATACGATGCCGTTATTGCGTTGGGCGCGGTAATTCGCGGCGGCACGCCTCACTTTGACTACGTCGCCGGCGAATGTACAAAAGGCCTGGCTCAAGTCAGCTTAAATACCGGCCTGCCTATCACCTTTGGTGTATTGACGGTCGACAGTATCGAGCAAGCTATTGAGCGCAGCGGCACAAAAGCGGGCAACAAAGGCGCCGAGGCTGCCAGCACAGCGCTGGAAATGGTCTCTTTGCTAAAAAATATCTGAGTTTAATTTCATGAAAGTAAGTGCAGCTGCGCGCGGTCGCGCGCGCCGTATTGCGATGCAGGCGCTCTATCAGTGGCATATGACTGCCAATGCCCTGCACGTGATTGAAGCCGAGTGCCATGTCGAAAACGAGATGGACAAAGTCGATACCGAGTACTTCTCGGCAATTTTTCACGGTGTCGCTAAAAACAAAACCGAGATCGACGAGATCTTCCGCCCCTATCTGGTCGGTGTGACCTTAGAACAAGTTGACCCGATCAGCTTGGCTGTATTGCGCATGGCTACCTGGGAGTTAAAAGAGCGCATTGATGTGCCTTACCGGGTGGTTATTAACGAGGCGATCAACCTGACTAAAAAGTTTGGCGCCGCCGACAGCCACAAGTTTGTTAATGGTGTGCTCGATAAAGTTGCGCCAAAGCTCAGGACAGCGGAAACCCAGGCGGGTAAATAGTGGATGAATTTGGCCTGATTAAGGCGTTTTTCAGTGCTCACGGCAGCGGCGCTAGTGTGCGCCAGGGTGTCGGGGATGACTGTGCCGTACTGACGCCACCTTCGGGTCACGAGCTGCTGTGCAGCGTAGATACCGTCGTCGCCGGGCGCCATTTTCCCGCCGAAGCGCGGCCCGAACTGGTTGCCTCGCGGGCAGTGCGCACGGCTTTAAGTGACCTCGCGGCGATGGGCGCTGAGCCGCTGTGGATGACACTTGCGTTGACACTGCCGCACGCTGACGAAGCGTGGTTAAAGCTTTTCAGTCGCGGTTTGTATGAGGTTGCCGAACACTACGGCGTGAGCCTGGTTGGCGGCGATACCACCAAGGGGCCGCTGTGTATCAGTGTGCATGTCACTGGCTCCGCGCCTCAAGGCTCGGCCCTGTTGCGCAGCGGCGCCAAGGTTGGCGATGAGATTTTTGTCAGCGGCAGTCTCGGTGATGCCGCGGCAGGTTTGCAGTTACTGCTCGGCGATTTGGATACCGATGCGCAAAGTGCTCAGCAGCTCAAGCGCGCGTATTGGAAACCGGAGCCGCGTATCAAGCTCGGGCAAGAGCTGCGCGCTCGTGCCAGTGCCTGCATCGATATCAGTGACGGCCTGCTTGCCGATCTCGGCCACTTGGCTGAGGCCAGTGCGGTCAAGGCCGTTGTTGACAGCACCCGTATTCCGCTGTCGCAGGCGCTGTTGGCTTCCGCGCCAACACGCCAGGCGCTCGAGTACGCCTTGAGTGGTGGCGATGATTACCAGCTGTGCTTTACCGCCGGCGGAGCCGAAGCGGAGCAGTTAAAACAGGCCGGGCGCAGTCGTTCGCTCGATGTGACCCGCATCGGTGAGATCGTCGAGGGGCAAGGTGTGGTCGAGGCATCCAGCGGCGCGCCGTTTTTTGTTAAACAACAGGGGTTTCAGCATTTCTGATGGCTTATAAACGCAGCCCCATGCCACCTGCGCGACAGGTCTTTAGTGACTGGCGCATGTTCTTAGCTTTTGGCTTTGGTTCCGGCCTGGCCCGCATTATGCCGGGTACCTTTGGCACCCTGGCGGCGGTGCCTTTGTATTTGTTGTTTGCCGAGCTGCCGCTGTGGCTTTACGCTGCGCTTGTGGCCGCAGCTTGGCTGTTTGGCAACCACATCTGTACTTACGCCTCTAACAAGCTCGGCGTGCACGATCACGGTGGCATCGTCTGGGATGAGTTTGCCGGTTTTTGGCTGGCAATGTTTGCCGCGCCGGCTGGTTGGCACTGGTTACTGATTGGCTTTGTTCTGTTTCGCTTTTTTGACATGGTCAAACCCTGGCCAATTAGCTGGCTCGACCAGAAGGTCAAAGGCGGTGCCGGAATTATGATTGACGACATTGTCGCCGGGCTCTTTACCTTTGTTTGTATACAGGCTTCCGTTCATTTTTTTGCTTTGTAGGCCATACTTGATTCAAGCACTTGTGCTTAGTGCTTTTGAATAGAGATTGGTCACATGCATCGTTCCGCCGTTCTGCGCATCTTTTTGTGTTTGTCGTGTTGTTTGGCTCTCGCGAAGGGCTTCGCCCAGCCGCAAGCTTCGCGGCCAGATATCGTCGTCAAAGGCCTGATGCCCAATGCTGCAGTGCTGGTGATAAACGGCCGTCAGCACTTTCTCAAGGCCGGGAATAGCTCGCCTGAAGGGGTCAAGCTTATTCAGGCAACGAGTAAACAGGCGCTTGTGTCGTATCAGGGCCAGCGTTTTGAGCTCGGCTTGAGCCGCCAAATTGGCGCCAACTATAAACAAAATGAAGCGCGTGAAGTCAGGCTTGCCAGCCAGCGCCAAGGCCACTATTTCGGAACGGCAGTGATTAGAGGTTACAACGTGCCTTTTCTTGTCGATACGGGGGCGACGTCGATTTCTATGAGTTCGCGAATGGCCGATAGGCTCGGTTTGCGGTATAGGGATGGCGAGCTGATTCGTGTTGCGACGGCGCAGGGAGTAACTCTGGCTCACGAAATCCTGATTGCCAGTGTCAACGTTGGCGGCATTGTTGTAAACAACGCCAAAGCCACTGTGATCGAAGGGGATTTTCCAATCGACATGCTGCTTGGCAATAGCTTTTTGTCCAAGGTTGATATGCGCGTCGAGAGCGGCGTCATGATTCTGCAGAACCGCATTCTGCCCTGACTTGACGCTCAGCCGAGCAAAAGAGTATCGTGCCGGCCTTGCTGTAAAAGCTGCGGCGACCTATTGGAGTTTTTGTGTCGGTCAAATATGTAGAGTCATCCAAATTGCCCACCCCTTGGGGCGTATTTAGCATGCACGGTTTTGTTGATGAAACCAATGACAAAGAGCACGTGGTGCTCAGCTACGGTGATTTACACAACAGCGAAGAGCCGGCGCTGGTGCGCATTCACAGTGAGTGTCTAACTGGCGACGCTCTGTTCAGCCTGCGCTGTGACTGCGGCGCTCAACTACAGGCCGCCATGCACAAAATTGCACTTGAAGGTCGCGGTGCGATTTTTTATCTGCGCCAGGAAGGTCGGGGCATCGGCCTGATCAATAAGATCCGGGCGTATAAACTGCAAGACTGCGGGCTCGATACTGTTGAAGCAAACGAGAAGCTTGGTTTTGGTGCGGACATGCGCGACTACAGCATGCTCAAGCCTATGTTTGAACACCTCGGCATACAAAAAGTCCGGCTGATGACCAACAACCCTCGCAAGATTAAAGCTCTGGAACAGATCGGCGTTGAGATAGTCGAACGCCGCCGCCACGAAACCGGCCGCAACCCACACAACGCCCAGTACCTCGAAACAAAAAAAGGCAAACTTGGCCACTTGCTTGACGGCGAAGAGAGCGAGCCCTAGCTGCTAATAGTCGCTTTTTATTGATTTGAATATTTGCGTGCCAAAAAAAATTTTATTAATATCGGCGCGCAATTCTTCTTGTATTGAATGGATCTAGCACCGTAACTACAAATTAGTTGCGGCCCTGCAAATGGAACTTGGAGCGCGTAGTTATTTTTTAGGCGTTTTTTTCCTTTCTGTAGTACTTCTCTATTGCTCTATTTGAGTTGCGCATATCTCCCACGTTAGCGTTAAGGCGGCTGGGTGTTTCACAATTAAAAGTAATTAAATGGATATAAATAATGCGTATTTTATTTATTGTTTTCTTTGGGGTTATTTTTGCCAGTGGCTGTGCCACGACTAAACAGCAACCGATCAACTATAGCGAAACAACTTTACACAAGGATGCCAAGATTGGTATTGCGGTAGCGCCGCTGCCAGATGTGCAGATTACCTATCCCGGGGCAAGTTGCTTACTGTGCTTAGCTGCTGCAGCGGCTGCAAATAGCAGTTTAAGCAAACACGTAGATAGCTTGAGCGCTGATGATTTGAAAGAAATCCCTTTGCTGATTAAAGCAAAAGTGGAAGAGCTTGGTTACGACGCGAAGATTATTGAAGCCCCACTTGAGTTGAGTGAGCTGCCTAAGTATTCCGGCAAGCTGCCCAATACCGCACCGCGAGACTTTTCGTCTTTTAAGCAAAAGTACGACGTAGACTACCTGATTGGTGTTGAGCTTAATTATGTTGGGGTTCAGCGTAACTATTCTTCGTATGTTCCAGTAAGCGACCCGCAGGCGCTAATTAGCGGTCTGCAGTTTGTTGTTCGAGTTGAAGACAATACTTTTACCTGGTTTAAACCCTTGGACTTTCGCAAGGGCGCTGAAGGTGAGTGGAAACAAAAACCTGATTTTCCAAACTTAACTAACGCTTATTACCAAGTTGTCGAGTCAACCCTGGATGAGGTTGTAAACACCAAGCGCGGCAAAATTAATGAAGGTGAAGTCATTGACCCTGAAACAGGGGAAATTGCCCAGGTTGACTTGAGCAAGCAATAAAAGAAAAGGCCTGCATTGCTGCAACACTGTTCACTTAATGATGGAACGAGATGGTAGGAGCGAAGCTGAAGTGGGTTTGATTGGGTCTCTGCCGCACGGATGCGGCGGCGAAGCCCCCATGGACGGGTTTACGGCGTCCCGAGAAAACCCGCATCAGCTTCGTTCCGGGAAGTTTGCACTTAAGTGAACAACATTGAGGTAATGCTGGTCTTTTTTTGGGGGGGGTTGTGAATGAAATTTTTAGTTTATATTGCCATACTATTTAATGTTGTTGCATGCGGCAGCCAAAACCCAGTAAAAGAATCATATGAAGCGTTGGAGCCTGTTGACTCCAGTCGTGTTTACCTGCGTTTTCCTCCGCTGGAGGAAATTGCCTTCTACGGCAAGCCCGATAGTGACAACGAAGCTAGATCTAGCGGAGCCATGCTGTACCCAGGCTATGACATGGTTAGCTTTATTGCTGGTATTGCCACTCACGCGGCAGTTCAATCGAGCATGGAGGCGCAGCGAGATAAGCAGCGTGAAGAAATGGCCAATCGTATAGTTGATGGCTATCGTTCTGTTGTCGAACGTATCAACGCAAAGAGCATTGTGGGTTCAGGCCGTTTTATTGAATACGGGCAAGAGAAAGTTGAAGTTTTTTTGGCCTCTCAGGAGGCACATATTCCAGAGGCCCATGTTTATATAGCGCAGGTTGCACCAGCATTTTATCTTACCCAAGACAACGCGGATCTTATTGCACTAAATACGGTTGTTTTTGTTTCGAATAAAGACGATTCGCTAAGGTCTAAAAATATACAGGTCGAATATCTTATTCCGGCCAAGTCCCCTGACCCCCAAGCCTACTGGGCGCAAGATGATTACCAGGTGTTTCGCCAGGCGGTGCGCAGCGCGTTTCTGAAAACCATTGAGATTGCCTACAGTCAATATCGACAGCAAGGTGCTGGCTTATCGATGAAGCAGAGGACCGTGCGCTACAAAGAAGACGGTGAAAAGCGTGTGGAGCGCGGTTGGGTTGTTAATGAAAGTTGTGATCGAATAGAGTTTGTTACGCTGAATAAGTCTTTTAAGTCGGTGCCAAAGTTTCGAGCATCAGCGTGCGAGCTTGAGCCGGTCGCGCAGCTTGATTCAAGTCAGTAAATTAATGCCCGTTCACGGGCATTAACAAATTTAGCGCATAGCACAGTAGTTTGGCAGCTGCTCAATACGCTTAAACCAAGTTGTGATTGCGCGGTAAGGTGTTAAGTCAAAGCCGCCTTCATCGGCGACGTGGGTGTAAGCATAGAGACTGATATCGGCAATGCTACAGGTGTCGCCACAGAGAAAGTCGCATTGTTGTAGCTGCTGATTCATAAGCGCAAGGGCGCGATAGCCCCCGTCTTTTTTACTTTCGTATTCGCCGCGGCGCTCTTCGGGCAGACCGAGATAGGTTTGAATGAAGCGGGCGACAGCGATATATGGCTCGTGACTATATTGCTCAAAAAAAAGCCATTCAAAGACCTTGGCTTTTTGATAGCTATTTTGCGGTAAAAAATCGGTGTTGTCGGCGAGAAAAGCCAGTATCGCATTGGATTCACTTAAGTAGCGACCGTCGTCGAGCTTAAGTACTGGCACTTTTGCGTTGGCGTTCATTGCCAAAAAATCTTCGCTGTGCGTTTCTTTTTTTAGAATGTCGATATCTTGCCAGTGGTAGTCTAGCCCTAACAATTCGAGCATTAATTTTATTTTGTAGCAATTGCCGCTAATTTTGTCGCCGTAGACGGTGTACATAAAATCACTCTTGTTGTGTGAGGCTTTGGCCGCCAAGTTGGAAGCAATAAACGTAAGCCAACGATACAGTGGCCTTGTAGCTGTGCCAAGGGTGAAGTTATTCTGTTGGGCTGAAGGCTGGCCTAAACCAGGGCCTGGTGAAAAATAAATACTCTAGGGTGCTGGTGCTTGTTTTAAGTTACTGTCTTAAGGTAGTTAATCTAAGCGTCTTTACTTTTGTGAGCTAGAGTAGCGGCGTTTGCTTCCCAGTTCCTTCCGTCAAATTTATTTATATGTACGCTCTTGGGCTTTTGCTCCAGGCAGCGAAGGTTAACGTCAATGCCGTCGGGGTTTGAGCGGGGGATGTAAAAAGCTTTAATGCCACAGACCGAGCAAAAGTAGTGCTTGGCGATTTTTTCATTAAACTGATAGCAGCTTAGATATTGCTCGCCGCTTAAAAGTTTAAATTTGCTTCGTGGAAGAATCAGGTGAAGAAAGCCTGTTTTCTCACAGATCGAGCAGTTGCAATCTTCAACCTCAACGTATTCTGGGGCTTCGATTGAAAATTGCACCTTGCCACAGTGGCAGCCGCCGTTATATAGCATATTACCTATCTTCCTTGTCTGGATTCTGGCCGAGTATTAGTGGCTCAGGTGTGCTGTCGCGCTGTTGCCTGTAATTGTCAATCAGTTCACACATAAGTGTCGCACCTTCGGCAATGCGGAATGTGTGCCTGTGCAGTAAATCGGGGTCGATGGTTTTTAACTGCTGATTTTTTACTGCACTTAAGCTTGTGAAGCGCAGCCACATATCGAGCTTGTCATCGTTATCTTTCGAGCCGGTAATAATTATCTCGGGGTCTGCGCTTAGCACACTTTCAAAGCTTAAAGTGGGGGCGACAGCTTTTGCTTGGGCGGCAATATTTGTTCCGCCACACAACTCGATGACCTGGTGAATAAGTGTTGTATTGTTTAAGCTTTGCAGAGGGTCGTGCCATACCTGATATAAAATACGCACCTTAGCTTGGTGTTGATATCTTTGTCTTAGTGCGGCAATTTTTTTATCAAAATCGTCTGCGCGAAGTTGGCCTATTTGAGGTTTTTTTGAGAAAAGTGAAAGCTTGCGGACATTGTTGCTAATGTCATCAAAGTTGTGTGCATCGCTGGTGTAAACTGTTAGGCCTAGATCTTTCAGGCGCTGCATTTCAATATCTTTATTGGCTCCGGCCCAAGCGAGAATCAAGTCAGGGTTTAAGCTGACTATGCTTTCAATGTTGATAACCGAACTGTTGCCTACGCGAGGAAGTTTTTGAACGGCTTTGGGGTAGTCGGCATAGTCCACTGCGGCCACCAGAGCCGTACCGATTTCGGCAGACCACGCTTGTTCAGCCAGATGTGGAGCAAGAGCGACTACCCGCTTGGCTGGTTGCTTGAGGTTTACCTGTCGGCCGCTATCGTCTGTTACTACAATGTCAGCAAGGCATGAGCACGCAGCAGCTGCAGCTGTAAGTAACGCGAATAAATATCTAATCATAAAAACTCAGAAGCTTTTTCCCCGTGATTGGGTGTTGAACAAATAGTGCTTTTTTTTCAAATACATCACTAAACAGTTTTTCATTGAGGCAGGTCTCGGTTGGGCCGTGCTGTACTAAATGCCCCCGATGAAGCATCAATAGTGAATCTGCATATTGGCTAACTAAATTAAAATCGTGCATCACACAAATAATGCTGCATCCCTCGTTAGCCATCTCTTTGAGTTGGTTCATCAGGTTGTATTGATGTTTGATGTCGAGCGCACTACTGGGTTCGTCCAGTAGCAAAACCCTGAGTGTAGAATCTTGCTTGCGCCAGAGCTGAGCAAATATGCGGGCGAGTTGGCAGCGCTGCTGCTCGCCGCCACTTAGTTCGGTATAGGCTTTATATTTTAGCTGTATTAAATCGCAGCTTTGCAGCGCTGCGTGCACCACATCGTTATCTACCCGTTGACCACTGCTGTGCGGTGTGCGCCCGAGTTTGACAACTTCTTCGACGCTAAATGCAAAGTGTAAATTGCTTTTTTGTGGCAGTACTGCAAGCGATCGTGCCCTTAGTTGTTCAGGCCAAAGCTCAAGTTCTTTATCTCCGAGCTGTATATGGCCGGCGCTTATTTTTAACTCGCCGCTTAAACAATTTAATAAAGTACTTTTGCCTGCGCCATTGGGGCCGAGTATGGCGTGTAGGCCAGGGCCTAGGTCAAAACTAATATTGTTTAATATTTGGCTTTTTTCGCGCTTAAAACTTAAGTTTCGGCAGCTTAACATTTCGGGGCCTAATAGCTGTATGCAGGGCGTTTGCGCAGTAATACAAGAAAAAACGGTGCACCGATAAATGCGATAAGCAAACCAACGGGCAGTTCGCTGGGCGCCAGTAACAGGCGCGCGCCGATATCTGCTGCCAGTAGTAATAGCGCACCGCAGACCGCTGACACCGGTAATAAAATACGGTGGTCGGGGCCCACCAGTAAGCGACACAAATGGGGGATAATCAAACCGATAAAGACGATGCTGCCAGCCAGTGCCAGCGCTGAGCCGGTTGCCACCGCGACAACAACAATAAGCAAATGTTTGCTCTGTTCAACTTTGATGCCTAGGTGGCGGGCTTCACTTTCTCCAAGTAAAAAGATATTGAGTACGCGGGCTTGGCGATACAGTAAAACAAAACACAGGGCTGCTAAGCTAATCGCCGACACTGCGCGCAACCAGTCGCTGCCGCTTAAGCTGCCCATGTGCCAGAGGCTCATTTGGCGCAAAATTTGATCGGTTGAAAAAAATTGCAGCAGCTGATTGATGCCCGCGGCAAGCGCACTCAAAGCCATGCCAGCCAGAAGCATGGTGCTGACACTGACATAACTTCGGTGTTTGGCGATGTGGTAAACCGCAAGCACCGCCAGTGCTCCGCCGAAGCTTGCCCCTAAGGCTGAGCCACCGAGACTGCCAATGTGGCCTATCGAATACGGAGCGAGTTGGGCGCTAAAAAAAATAAATAAGCTGGCACCGAGTGAGGCGCCGGCACCGACGCCAATAATCGACGGGTCGGCTAAGGCATTGCGAAATAAACCCTGCATCGCGCAGCCGCTTGTCGCCAATAAGCAGCCGACACCGATTGCCACCAAGGTGCGTGGCAGGCGCAGTTGCAGAACGATGTTTTGTTGCTGCTCGGAACTAAATAGTAAGCTGAGCTCGAAAGAGCTAGAGCCCAGACTGAGCGACGCGAGAAGTAAAATCGCACCGAGCAACAGCAAAGTGATGGTCAGCTTTGTTGTTGCGACGCGGCCCATTAAAAGTCAACGCCCCGGCGGGCTTTTATGCCGGCCTTAAATGCGTGTTTTACCTCTTTAACTTCAGATACCGTATCAACTAAATCTTTTAAGGCGGAGCCGCCGCCGCGCCCGGTGACAACAACACTTTGCTGCTCGGGGCGGTTTTTGATGTAGTTGAGTATCATCTGCTCATCTAGATATTTATAGGCGATCATATAGGTCAGCTCGTCGAGCACGACCAGGTCGATACGGCTGTCTGTCAGGGCCTTTTCTGCATGCGCCCAGGTGGTTTTGGCCGCGGCAATATCGGCTGTTCTATCTTGCGTATTCCAGGTAAAACCCGTGCCCATTTGATAGAAGTCGATATCGGGGCAGCAATCGCGAATATAGATTTCTTCGCCGCTTAGCTGCTGGCCTTTAATAAACTGGATTACGGCCACTTTTTGACCGTAACCCAAAGCGCGCATGACCATGCCAAAGGCCGATGAGCTTTTGCCTTTGCCGCTGCCGGTTAGCAGCACACTAACGCCGCGCTCGGTAGAGGCTTCGGCAATATGGGCATCGACTTTGGCTTTTTGTTTTTGCATCGCCTGGCGATGCTTGTCATTGCGCTTGTTATCGTTCATTAGAAATCAAAACGTATGCTAACTTTAGCGGCCTGGCCGGGAACACTGTAACCGTCGCTCAAGGTGTAATCCTGGTCGGCAACGTTGCTAATTTTCCCCGCGAGGCTCAGGTTTTGATTGACACTGTAATTCATATACAGGTCAAACACACCATAGTCGGCAATGTCCTTGTCGCCGTTTTCCCGCTTGCCCTGGTACAGGCCAATCACACCGTAGTCAACTTTATCGCGCTGGTGCGAAAGCACAAAACTAAACTTTTCTTTGCTGCGTTTGGTCAGTGTTTCACCGGTTGTTTTGTTTTCGGGTTCCACATAGCTGGCAGTCGCGCTGAGCTTAATTGCACCAAAGCTAGCTCCGCTGCTAATGTCGATGCCGCGGATGGCCGCTTCATCGACGTTTTCCGGCTGGGTAATACCGCTTTCGCTATCGGTGCTGCTGAGAATTAAGTTGTCGATCTCGTTGCGATACAGAGCGGTTTCAATATGCCAGTTGCTCTGGCGGAATTTATAGCCAATTTCGTAGTTTAACGATTCTTCCGGTTTTAAATCTGGGTTGCCTTTGTAGCCCCAGGCTTCGGGCCAGTAAAGCTCGTTAAAGTCCGGAGCTTTAAAACCTTCGGCGACGCTCATGTAAAGGCGGTTGTTATTATTCACGGCAAGGCCGAGATTAAACGACGCAGTGGTGTGAGAGCCAAAGGCGCTGTTGTCGTCGCTGCGTACACCAAGGCTGTATTCAACGATGGAAACTTGCCCGAGGTACTGAGCAAATACCGCGGTGTTGTCGCGCTCGTCTTCGGTATAGGCGGTTGAGCTATCGACTTTATCTTTGTTGTAGTCGAGGCCCAGGCTCAGGGTGTGAGCTGCGCTAAAACGAAAATCGTTTAACCACAGCGCAGATTGGCGCTTGGTTTCAAATTTACTGGTCTCGCCGATAACAGTGCTGCCATTGACAAAATCATAGTTCTTGTTGCGGTCTGCACTTAAGCCGGCATTTAAGCGGCTTGCATATAAACCGCCGTTGTCGAAAGCGAGGCTCAGCTGGTTGGCGCTTAATTGTTGTTTGGTCGAAGGCAGCTTGTCTGGGCTCCAGAGATTGTCATAACTGCTGTCTGCGCGGGCATTGAGTGAAGTAAAGCTCAGTTCAAAGGCGGCGCCCAGCTGTTGTTGCAGGCTCAGCTCTGCCGAACGGTTGCGGTAGCCGTCGTCATCTTTGTTGTTGCCGCTGTTGTCGACGGTGGCGTCAAAGCCGTCGCTGTCTGTTGATGCAAAGCCGATGGAATAATCGGTACTTTCAGCGAGCTTGCCTTTTGAGCCGGCAGCGGCGCGGGTGCTGTTAAATGACCCCGCTTCAAAAAGGCCCCAGCTGTTGTTTTTATCTTTGTCGCTGAAGGTAAAAAATTGAAGTACACCACCGATGGCTTCGCTGCCGTAAATAGATGAGCGCGAACCTTTGACATACTCGGTTCTGGATATCAGAGCTGGATCAATAATGCGAAACGATGATGTGCCGCTGGTTGCCGATGAAAAGCGCTGGCCGTTGATCAGCATCAGAGTTTGATCGCTGTTGGTACCGCGTGTGAAAACGGAGGTAACCGAACCCGGGCCGCCGTTGCTGGTCACATCGGCACCACTGCTAAGAGCAAGCACCTGAGCAAAATCCGTTAATTGCAGCGCTGCGATTTGTTCTTTGTTATAAACATCAACCGAAGCCGCGGTTTCAAACACGCTGCTTTCTTTTAAATTAGCGGTGACAACAAGCTCTTCCGTGCGATCAGTATTTTCCGCTTGAGCTAAAGCGCTAGTGGCAGTACTAACCGCGAGGCTGAGTAACAGGGGTTTGGTAATGGTCATGGTAGCATCCATATTTGCTGAAAATATGATGCACGGGAGGGAAACGAAGGCGGCGCCAGGTACTTGTTGTTTCTGCGGCGCTGACTACGGATGTCGCCCACCGCAACATCGTGATTAAGGCTAAATCGCCTTGCTATTTTCAGGGCCGGTATCCGGGCTTGAGGCTTGAAGACTTTCTTCGTTTGTGTCGCCTTCCCGTGTGTTTACACAGTGGCCAAAGACACAAATTTACCTCTTACCGTTGCGGGGGCAGCGCAGGATTTACACCTGCTTCCCGTTTAACTGCGCAGAGACGGTTGGCGTTTGCGCAGCACCTTAAAAACGGCGGCATTATAAGCTGCATAAGAGCGAATGCAATAATAGGTGCCTAAATATAGTTGCCCCCGGGGCTAATAATTTGAGGCAGGGCAAGTTAAGCTAGCAAGCTTTAATAACAGCCCTAAATCGCAAATATATTAACGTCAGCTTGTTGTTTTAATGAATCGTGGATTCACTCTGATAGAGTTAGTCGCCGCGCTAGCGTTGCTGGCGATATTGGCGGCAAGTATCGCCTCCCGTTACGCGGATCTGCAGCAAGAAGCTCGCTCCGTGCAGCTTCAGGCAATGGCCGATGCTGCCGGTGCCGGCGCCAGGCTTATTCACGCCCAGGCGGCGCTCGAGGGGCTAATTGAGGGGCGCCAGAATATTGATCTGGACGGCACGGTTGTACAGTTGCACAGCGGGTATCCGCGCGGGCACTGGAACAATGCTGTGCGTTACATGATTACGCTCGACAATGTGCGTTTTACAAATGCCACAACCGTTTGCGCAGATACCTGGTGCGGGCGGGGTAATCAGCGCAATGTGCCCGGCTACGGATCAACGCCTGGCCGAGGCGCAAAAATCTGGCCCAGAGGTTATCGCTGGAGCGATCGCTGCGGTGTCTTTTACATCAATCATGAAGATGGGCGCGACCCGGAAGTCGGCGTAGATGAACTCGGCTGTTAGCCGGTTTGCATCTTTGGGCCTGGAGCTTTGCCGTGAGCCTACTGACGCTTGGCCCTAAGGGGGTAGCATGAGCAATGTACAACTTATTCTCGGAGATATTTCGGCGGCCGGCTGCGATGCCATCGTCAACGCCGCCAACCCAACACTGCTCGGCGGGGGCGGTGTCGATGGCGCTATTCACCGGGCGGCGGGGCCCGCTCTATACGAGGCCTGCTTAGCTGTACCGCCGCTAGGCAAACAGCGCTGCCCGACGGGCGAGGCGCGTATTACCGCAGCTGGCAAGCTGAACTGCCGCTACGTGATTCACACGGTCGGCCCGGTTTATCACAGCGACGAGCACAGCGCGCCACTGTTAAAGCGCGCTTACGAAAATAGCCTGTTATTGGCGCTGGCCAACGATTGCCGCAGCCTTGCTCTGCCCGCGATTTCTTGTGGTGCCTACGCTTATCCGCTGACGAAAGCGGCGGCCATCGCGCTAGGTCTTGCGCTGGAGCCTCGCTGGTCGCAGCTGGACCTGCGTTTTTATCTCTACGAACAGCAGTCCTTTGACAGCTGGCAGCAGGTGTTTAAGCGGCTTACTTGAGCTTAAAGCGCTGCATGATTAAAAAACTGACGACAAACAGGCCGGCGAGTATCAGTTTACTAAAGGCCAGGGCGCTGCCGATGGAGACATTGCGCGGGCCCTGATTCTGGATTAGCCAGGTCAGGCCAAGTGCCAGCGCGGCGCTTATGAAGGCCTGTTCGATTTTCATGGCATTGCGGCCATAAAAAACCCAAGCAAGTGCCGGTGCGCATAACCAGATTGGGCCTTGGCTCCAGTTGAAGTATGGGCTTACATCGCCGAGGCTGCGCAGGCAGACAATCATAAATAAGGTGCAAATTAGAGTGTCAAATACGGTTTTCACAGGTTGCCTCGCTCAGTCTGGGGCGACGATTATGCTAAGCTAGGCGTTTTTTACAAGCCCGCTGTTATTGTTGTTGGCGTCGATAGCGCGGCAGTTTCTGTGTGCAGGCCTCGGAGGCTTTGTTTTGCCTTTTCTAAAAACAAGCTCGCGGCTCGCCCAGTTTACGGTGTCGCAGCGGCGCGAGCTTAGCTACCGCTGCTTAATAAATAAATCCTGGCCGGTCATTCTCGCCAATGCCGCCGTGCCCCTGTTGGGTTTGACCGATACCGCAGTTATCGGTCACGTCGGCAGCACCAGTGAACTGGCCGGGCTCGCCGTCGCCGCGCTGTTGTTCAATTTTATTTATTGGACGCTCGGTTTTTTGCGCATGGGCACTACCGCTCATGTTGCCAAGCTAGATGGCGACAACCGCGCCATCGCCGTGGTGCTGGCACAAAGCGCTTTGATCGCGCTGTGTTTGGCTTTGCTTATATTACTTGCACAGCGCTATCTGTTACTTGGCGGGCTGCAATTATTGGCGCCGCCAGCTCAGGTCGGCGCTACGGTTGAGGATTATTTTCAGCTGAGAATCTGGGCCGCCCCTGCAGTACTTCTGAACTATATTGCTCTTGGTTATTTTATCGGCAGTGGCCACAGCCGCACCTTGTTGTTCTTTCAGCTGTTGTTAAATGTCAGCAATGCTGTGCTCGATATTTTGTTTGCGGTGTATTTTGATTGGGGCTTAAAAGGCATTGCCCTGGGTACAGTGATTGCGGAGTATGTGAGTGCAGCGCTCGCTTTAGTCGTGGTTATTCGGCGAGTTAAAGCGCCGTGTTTTCTGGCGCTAAAGAAAGCTCAATTATTTGAGCAGCAAGCGCTGTTGGCGCTTTTTAGCCAAAATCGGGATTTGTTTATCCGCACCTTGTTTTTATTGCTCGGTTTTGCCTTGTTCACCCATATCGGCGGCAGCTTTGGCGAGGCGACACTCGCGGCTAATCACCTGCTGCTACAGTTTCTGGCTTTTGCGGCTTTTTTTCTCGATGGATACGCCTATGTACTCGAGGCGTACGCCGGCCGGGCTTTGGGGCGCGGCAACTGGCTTTATTTGCGCGAGGCCTTAGTGCGCACTTCACTGCTGGCTTTAGTGACCGCGCTGCTACTGGCCTTGGTATTTTATGGTTGCGGGCCAAGCCTGGCTTTACTATTTACCGATAAAAGCGATGTGTTAGCGCTTATACCAGCGCTGTTGCCATTTTTAGCTCTTTATGTGTTGTTGGCGGTCGCAGCATATCAATTTGACGGTTTGTTTATCGGTGCAGGCTTTGCATCGGCGATGCGAAATTGCTCGCTGATATCTTTTACAGGTTTTGCGGCAGTGTATTACGGGCTGGGTTCAGCGTGGTTAAACCTTGGCTTATGGTGGGCCTTTATTGCTTTTGCTTTGTTTCGCGCTGTTAGCTTGGCGCTGTATTTGCCGGCACTAAAACAACGAATACTTACTTATGTTTGATAAACAACAGTTAATAAAAATAGCAAATTTTCGTATGCCTTTTGGCAAGTACAGTGGTACACGCTTAATTCACATTCCCGAAGAGTATTATTTGTGGATGCGGGCCAAGGGCTGGCCGGCCGGTGAACTCGGCGAGCTGATGTCGCTGTGCCTTGAAATAAAAGTTGAAGGCCTGGAAAAACTGATTGAGCCGCTTGTGCAGTATGAGCCGAGCGAGCGCGATGATTACCCGGGTTAGGAACCTAGAGCGAATAAGAGCGGAGCAAAGAACATGCAAGTGCTAACAGAGAAAACCGTACTCACCACATCAAGCGGCGATATGCAGGTGGAGATCTTCCGGCCAAACGCGCCCGGGCGCTTTCCCAGTATTATTTTTTATTCTGAAATATTTCAGATTACCGCGCCGATCGCCCGCAGCGCCTGTTTAATGGCCGGTCTAGGTTTTGTTGTTATTGTGCCCGAGGTCTTCCACGAGCTTAATGCCATGGGCACGGTGCTGGCGTACGACGATGCCGGCAAAGACAAAGGCAATAGCGACAAGTTTACCAAGGCGCTGGAGAGCCACGACAGCGATACCCAGGCGATTGTCGAGTGGAACCAGCAGCAGAGTTTTACCGCTGGCTCAATCGGGGCAATGGGGGTATGCATAGGCGGCCACCTGGCATTTCGCGCGGCGTTAAATAAGAGCATCGCCAGCGCTTTTTGCCTGTATGCAACGGATATTCACAGCAATACTCTACCCTGCAAAGAAGGTAACGACAGCCTTAGCCGCGCCGCCGATATTAACGGTGAAGTTTTTATGGTCTTTGGCAAGCAGGACCCCCACGTTCCGGTTGACGGGCGGCTCAAGCTCTATCAGCATTTTCAGGCCTGTGGTTTGAATTTTAACTGGTTGGAAGTCAACGCCGTGCACGCTTTTATGCGCGATGAGGGCGACAGGTATGACCCGGCATTGGCTCTGGATATGTATGCGCGCGCGCGCGAATTTTTCCAGCGCACACTCTAATTAATTTGTGGCAGGGGGCTTAGTAGGCAGCGTATGTTTATAGTTGATTTAACTTATATTGTCGATTTAGAGCTGGTCGAGCCTCATATGCAGGCGCATATGGCCTGGCTAGAGCAGAATTATCAACAGGGAGTGTTCTTAGCTTCGGGAAGAAAAAATCCGCGCAGCGGAGGGGTGATTCTGGCTAGTTGTGAAGATCAGCGGCAACTACAAAAAATACTTCAACAAGACCCCTTTGCGGTGAATAAGCTTGTTCGCACCAACATTACTGAAGTGTTGTTAAACAAGTCCGCCATTGGCCTTGAGCCGCTTATTAATTGTTAAATCTATGACAACAGCGTTAGACGTATTACAACACACCTTTGGTTACGATCAGTTTCGTGGTCAGCAACAGGAAATTATCGAAGCGCTTGCAGGCGGCGAAAATGTTTTGGTGTTGATGCCAACCGGCGGCGGTAAAAGCCTGTGTTATCAAGTTCCAGCGCTGCTGCGGCCCGGTGTCGCAATTGTTGTATCTCCGCTGATTGCACTGATGCAAGACCAGGTCGATGCACTTGATGAGCTGGGCGTAAAAGCCAGTTTTTTAAATAGTAGTTTGAGCTTTGACGAGTTAAAACAAGTCGAAGCTCAGCTTTTAAATGACGAGCTTGATCTGCTTTATATTGCCCCGGAACGCCTGCTGCAAGAGCGTAATCTGGCCTTGCTTGAGCGCTGCCATCTATCGCTGTTTGCGATAGATGAGGCGCACTGTGTCAGCCAGTGGGGGCACGATTTCCGCAGGGATTATTTGGCATTAAATCAGTTGCGTCAGCGTTTTCCGGCCGTGCCGATGATTGCGTTAACGGCAACGGCCGACGAGCGTACCCGCGAGGAAATTGTTGAGCGCTTGCAGCTTCAAAACGGGCGCCATTTTGTCTGCGGTTTTGACCGGCCCAATATTCAATATCGCATTCAGCAAAAACAGCGCAGTCGCGAGCAGTTGTTGAAATTTCTTGAGCAGGAGCAGCAGGGCAATAGCGGCGTTGTCTATTGCCTGTCGCGCAAAAAAGTTGAAGAAACTGCGCGCTGGTTGAGTGAGCGCGGCTACCGCGCTCTGCCATTTCACGCAGGCCTTGGCAGCGAAGAAAAAAAGCAAAACCAAACGACTTTTTTGCGCGAAGAGTCTGTGATTATTGTTGCGACCATCGCTTTTGGCATGGGCATAGATAAACCCGATGTACGTTTTGTTGTGCATATGGACATGCCCAAAAGCATTGAGGCGTATTATCAGGAAACCGGGCGCGCGGGTCGCGATGGTGAAGCGGCAACGGCATTGATGTTTTACGGTATTGAGGATGTGGTAAAACTCAAGCAGATGGCTTCGGCATCTGAAGCCGGCGAGCACTTTAAACGCCTGGAACAACAGCGCATCAATACGCTCTTGGGGCTGTGTGAGTTGCACACTTGTCGGCGCCAGCTGCTGCTGCGCTATTTTGGTGATGAGCTCGACCAGGCCTGTGGCAACTGCGACAACTGTCTAGAGCCGCCGCGCAGCTGGGATGCGACGGAGGCGGCGCAAAAAGCACTGAGCTGTGTCTATCGCAGCGGTCAGCGCTTTGGTGTCGGCCACCTAATTGATATTTTGCGCGGTGCCAACAACGAGCGCATTCACAAGTTTGGCCATCACCGGCTCAGCACCTGGGGCATAGGCAAAGAGCACAGTGCTGAACAGTGGCGGGTAATTTTCCGCCAGTTGCTCGCGCGCGAATTGCTTGCGCTCGATGATGAGGGCTGGGGAGTGCTGCACCTGACTGAGTCCGCCAGGCCTATTTTGCGCGGCGAGGAAGTGCTCGAACTGCGCGAAGACGTTAAACAAAAACCGAGCCGGCGCGAAGCCCGGCGCATTATCGATGAAATCGAGCCGGCGGATATGCCTCTGTGGCAAGCGTTGCGCGCCTGCCGCAAGCACTTGGCTGAAGAGCACGGCGTGCCGCCCTACGTGATATTTTCTGATGCAAGCTTAAAAGAGATGTTGGTGCACCGCCCTGTCAACGCCGAAGCCATGCTGGCAATTAACGGAGTTGGCGATAAAAAAATGCGCAATTTTGGCCAGGATTTTATTGATGTTGTAATCGCACACCAGTACGAATAAGCCAGCCCGGAGCCTGTTTGTTTATTGCCGTGTTTTATTGCACTGAAATAAGTATTAAATATTTGACTATATCTTAGCTGCTTCATCCTGAAAGTAATAACTGCTTGCTTCAATTTGACCTCGGTCAAGCCTTTCATGCATTGTCGAGATAACGTAAGCTGAAACTCCAGCCCCAGTCTTGTTGCCACAGCGTATTTGGCAGGGATGTTTTTACTCTGGAGTTTGAAGCACTACGAGAGATGGATATGAAAGAACTGATCACCCTTGGCGAATTTGTCATCCAGCAGCAGCACAAACACAGTGATGCAACGGGCGACTTAAGCCAGATTTTTGGTGCGATTAGGCTGGCGTCGAAGCTGGTTCATCGTGAAATTAACAAAGCGGGCATTGCTGACATTACCGGTGCTATTGGCCAGGAGAATATTCAGGGCGAACAACAGCAGAAGCTGGATGTCTATGCCAATGAAAAATTTAAGGCCGCTCTGGCCGCGCGCGGTTTGGTCTGTGGCATAGCCTCTGAAGAAGAGGAGAGTTATGTTTCGTTTGATCAGGACATAAACCACGGCAGTAAATATGTGGTGTTAATCGACCCGATTGACGGCTCGTCAAATATTGATGTCAACGTTGCGGTTGGCACTATATTTTCTATTTATCGGCGCAAATCCCCTCACGATGGCCCGGTGCAGTTGGAGGACTTTCTGCAGCCGGGCACGGCGCAGGTCGCCGCCGGTTACGTTATATTCGGCACCAGCACGATGCTGGTCTACACCACTGGTGAAGGTGTCAATGGCTTTACATTTGACCCGAGCATTGGCGTGTTTTATCTCAGCCATGCGAATATGCAGATCCCCAAAACCGGGCGTATTTATTCGGTGAATGAGGGCAACTACGTTCATTTTCACGATGGTGTTAAACGGTATATCAAGCACTGCCAGGAATTTGATCCGGCGACAAACCGGCCCTATACCTCGCGTTATATAGGCTCGCTGGTTGCCGATTTCCACCGGAATTTATTAAAAGGTGGTATTTATTTTTACCCGAGTTATGCCAACCACCCTATGGGCAAGCTGCGCCTACTTTACGAATGTAACCCTATGGCCTGGCTGGCAGAGCAAGCCGGCGGTCGCGCCAGCGACGGCAGCGGCACGCGCATACTCGATATCAAGCCGATGGAGCTACACCAGCGAACGCCTTTTTATGTTGGTTCGAGCTCGATGATGGATGATGTAGAGGGTTTTATAGCGAAGGAAAAAGCCCGCCTACAGCAGATGGCGGAGCTGGTCTAAACGAGTGAGATTCCGGTTCCGCCGCGCGCAGTTGCTGTTGATTTAGCTTTCAGCTGGCCCGCCGCAAATTTTATTTATCGAGCGGGCCGGGTTTTTCTTGTTTGTTTTTTTGAATAGCTTGTCTTTGCCTTCGGGCTTACCTTTCCAGGGCTTCTCGCATTTGTTTTTCTTTTAAGCGCGTTTTTATGCGCTCTATCGTGCCTTGGTCGGTATGGATCTCAAGTGCGTGGGTGGCGGCGCTGACGGTTGCCGAAACGATGACCCCGGTAAACATAATGCCGAGCACAGCAATGAGCACCGCCATAATCCTAGACGGCCGGTGCAGCGGCCGCATATCGCCGTAGCCGACGGTGGTGGCGGTTATCGCGGCCCAATAAAGGGTGTTTAACAGGCTCCACTTTTCATAGCGCTTTGCCACAAATGCCGCAGCGACAATAAGCACAGACAGTAGCAGCAGTATGGGAGACAGCAGCGCCAGGAAGGCTAGCAGCAGCTCAATAAACGATATTGCAAAATCCATGTATAAGTTCTAGTTGATCAGTCGACAATGGTGTTAAGTTTGAGCAGCTGGCCCTGGCGCCATACAGAAACGTCAATGCGCTCGCCCTTTTTGCGGCTTTTGAGGTAATTCCAGATATAAGCCAGGCCCTCTTCATCAATGCTGACAGGCTGATCGCCGATGCTGATAACAATATCGCCGCCGAGCACAAGCTCTATGCCGCCGAGATTGGCCGGCAGCTCGCCGCCCTGAATGCCGAGCTTAGCGCCGAGGCCGCTCGGCGCGGTGTGTTGCACCAATAAACCGTTTTTATAGGGCACGTTGAGTGCACGCATCAGCAGGTCGTTAAGTGGCACCTGTTCCATGCCCATCCAAACCGGCGGATTATTGAGGAAAATAGTTTTTGCCATATTGATACTGCCGGCAAAACCAAGGCCTTCACTGCCACCGCTTTGGCTCAGTATGTGGCTGACGATGCCGATCACTTCGCCGCGCGAATTAAACATAGGCCCGCCACTGTTGCCTTTGTTAATGGCTGCGTCGGTTTGTAGAAACTCAAGTTCAAATACATGGGCCGGGCCTTGTTGCTGGCGGCGGCCACTGATGTGGCCAATGCTGAGGCTCTGGCTGACACCGTAGGGGGCGCCGATAATCATAATCTCTTCGCCAATCTGGGCTTTGTCTGAATCGCCAATTTTAGCGACTTGTAAATTATCCGGCGCGTCGAGTAAACGAATAATGGCAAGGTCGGCCGGTGCAATCGAACTGATGGTCTGAGCTTTAAAGCTGCGCCCGTCGGTCAGTTTAACTTCGAGTTTGTCTTCGGCGTGGACAACGTGTGCGGCGGTAAGAATATGGCCGTTGCCGACCAGCACGCCCGAGCCAAGGCTCGATGAACTGGTATCAACTTTACCGCTTACCGTCTGCGCAGCACTTGTGCGGCTAGTATGAATAGTGACAACGGTGTCTTTAACCTGTTTATAAGCTCGGCTGTAGTCGCGAGCGTAAATGTTGGTGCTAAGCAGGCTTAATAAACAAATCGATAAAAGGGTGCAGCGAGTGAACATCTTTTTTCCTTCGCACAGTTGTTGTGGTGAGCCTGCTTAGGGCTTGTAGCAAGCTTTGTTATGATGCGGCAGATTATATGCTAAAGCCGTAGTCGAAAGGGGATTCTGTGAACCGACATTTGAGCATTTCTTATCTGGGGCTTCGCCGCCTAATTGGTGTTATCGCCATCGTGCACCCAGCGCTGCTGTACTTCGGTGGTTTGTTTATTTTTGGCCTGAGCCTGCAGCCGTCGATGAGCCACTACTATTACACTGGCATGAGGGATGTATTTGTCGGCATCGATGTGTGTACCGGTGTGTTTTTGCTCTGTTATCACGGTTACAGTTGGCAAGATAGACTGTTATCGCTGCTTGCCGGCGTCTCGGCGATTATTGTTGCCCTCTTTCCTACCTTGCCACTTGGCGAGGCGAGCGATTTACAGAAAACCATCGCCGCTGTGCACGCTGCAGCGGCAATAGTGTTTTTGATATGCCTGGCTGTTTTTTGTTTAGTTTTATTTGTGCGCAGTGATGCCGGGCAAGTGATAAGCCGGCAAAAGCGCTGGCGCAACCGCCTGTATCGCTTGTGCGGGGCTAACATTGTTTTGGTTTTAGTTGTGCTCGGGCTTTATGGCTGCTGGCCTACAATGCAGGATCGCCTCAGTCAGACGCCATTTATTTTTTATTTGGAATGCCTGGCATTTTTGAGTTTTGGTTTGGCGTGGCTGGTTAAAGGGCAGGCTTTGCTTGCCGATGTGAACCAGCAGCACGCCAGCTCGCGCTAACGCGGAGCTGGCTGAATGCAGCGCATCAGGTAGTTTAATTCTGCACTGTTTAAGCTCGGTTGCTTGAGAAATTCCGGGTAGTATGTAGGTGCGCTGACAACTTGGCGTTCAACCAGCTCATCAATCACATCCAGGTAGGCAAAACCGGTTTTACCGACGTAGAGGTTGCGAATATCGCGCTGACTGTGCAGCGCGAGGGCCTGACTGACACCATTTAAATACAGGTAATCCTTGGTGAAGCCGCCGCCGCGATGCACCCTCACAGCGAGCGTCCAGGCTTCGTCGTGTGCCATACGCTGCTCTTCAACCAGGTAGGCCCAGGTGTGACGAAAATCGCCGTGCTTGAGCATGGCTTTTACCGCTAAAACTCGAAGGCCCAGGCCCTGCAGGCGTTTTAAATTAATATTGCCGCTTTGGTATTCATTGAGTATGGCCAGGCCCTCTTGGCTTAAGGTATTGCCGGGAAGGCCGAGCGAAAATACTTTTAAGCGCTGTTGCAGTGCATTTAAGGTTGTTGCCATATGCACGCCGAGCTCGTGGTGTAGCAGGGCATTGGCTTCAAGCTCTGACACTTTTATATTTTTAGAAATAATTACCGCGCGGCGGCTGTTGCTGACCATGGCGGAGGCGACAAGCTTGTTGCTGATCTCTGTTTTGCATTGCATGTTCCACTCTAAGGCCTTCTGCTTAAAGCGATCTAGTAATATTTTGCAGTCAATATCTCTTTGTTGTTCGCTATCATCGAACTGGTTTGCGTGTAATAAAAAGCCTGCATTCTGTTCGTCTGCGAGACTGGGCTCGCCGTAGTATGCCAGCGACTCGTAGACAAAACCCGGTTTACCCGCGCGTACCAGCATGGCAATTTTCTGGCTCAGCGATTCAATTACATCGCGGTAGAGGTTTTGTATGGTTGGGTCGCGCAAGTCGTCGATGGGTAAACGATACAGCTGCTCGCGAAAACGATAGGGGTCAATATCTAATTGGCGATAGTGGAAGTCGGGCTGGTAGTTCGCATTTTTTTTGAAGAATTGTTTTTTTTCTGCGGCAATATTTATCGGGTTGATGTAGTGCAAAGTATCGAGCTTTTTGGCCAGCTGATACAACGCGCGATCAAACTTTATAATCGCAGGTTCGATGCCATCCGCTAGCATGTCGGTTTTGCGCGCTCGGCGCTTACTGGTAAAGCGCCTTGCAAACCAAGTGCTGAGCTCAACCAGAGCGTCCTTCATTTGCTGCTTCAGTGCCTGCATTACCAGCGGGTAGGGTTCACCGCTAAGCTCATCAATAAAGACTTTTTTTATCGCAAGAGGCAGAACCAGGGTGTTTTCATAGCGGCTGCTGACATGCAAACTAAGATAATTACTTGCTTGTACGTGCTGTTCTGCGACATTAACGGGCAAATTGGGCAGCTCAATACGACTTAGATATTGCAGACACAGATCAACCGCTTTGGGCCAGCGTTCGCTGTTAATATGTTCGCTTAACAGTTTAAAGCTCGCGTCATTTGCAGTGCCGCTATCGTTTGGGTACGCATTGATATCAAATATAACCAGTGCGCCAAAACGGCGCTCAAGTTCGCTAATCAGAATATCGAGTATGCGATAAAATGCTCGGTGTTTATCTACGCTGATGCCTCGCTCTTTTGGCGGTAGGCGTTTGTGCCAGAGCTTTTTGCCGTTTATTTCATTGTGGATGCAGTTGGAAAGCGGTCGGCTGAGGTCGTACTCTAGGTGAGAGTCCTGAGCGATCAGGGTAATAGGCATGGCTTGAATAAGCTGATCGCTGTACGGTGCTTCGCTTTTCAGGCGCAATTCTTCACTTGCCGCGCACAGGGGGTGAAGTTTGCCGCGCAGCTTGTGCCCGGAATTTAACGCTGTGCACAAGCTCGGTGCCCAACTTTCAATTTTTAAACTAAAGCCCGAATCGCTACTTTCACATTCAAAACACTGACCGGCGTGAATCAGCTCAATAATTTTTTGTTCAGAGAGTTTCTGCATCTTCGATGGCCTTGCGGAAGGCATTCTTTCGCTCAATTACGAGATCGCGCGCGGAAACGACGTTCTCAATAAAATCCATAATTTGTTTTTGTAACTTACAGCGATTTAATTTATTGATGCGGGTAATGCCGCCAGGGCTGAGGACATTTACCTCAATTAACTTGCCGTTGATTATGTCGAGCCCAGCAAGGTACAGTCCGTCGCGTACCAGTTGCGGGCCGAGTGCTTTACACAGGGCTTTTTCTTCTCGGCTCAGGCTGTGCTTTACCTCTTTGCCGCCAGCGCTGATGTTTGAACGTATATCCTTAGAGCTGGGGACGCGGCGCATTGCGCCTATGGGTTCGCCGTTTAACATCAAAACACGTACATCACCTTGGTCTGCACCTTCAATATAATCTTGCAGGATGACATAGTTGCCCTGATCACTACCGATATAAAATTCAAGCAAAGAGCGGAAGTTCTGTTGTGCGCTTTTTTCAATAACAATCACACCCTGGCCGCCAAAACCGTTCAGAGGTTTCATAATCATCTTCGGGCTGTCGCTTTCATCAAAAACTTGCTCAAGGTAGTCCTGGCTTTTACTCACGTGAGTGGCCGGTATAAAGCGAGCGGCCTCACCGCTGAATGACGCGGGGTAAAGTTTGTTGTTGGCGATGCGCAAGCCGTCAATGTCGTTCATGATAAAAACGTCATTGCGCACCGAATCGAGAAAGTTTAATGCTGTTGTGTCCAGCGGCGGGTTTGCACGCATAACAATCGCGTCAAAGCCGGCGAGCGGCAGCTTGCAGCGCTTAAAGCTCGCATTTTTATAGAAGTTTGGAACGCTGGCACTGACCTTGTCGCCTTTTTTTAACACATTGCAAAAGGCGTACGGCACGCTGTCGCGGATTGATAGATTGTTTGGTGTGGTTAGCGCGACGGTCATTGAGCGGCTGGCCGCTTCGTGAATCAGGCGCAAGGTGGAATCGTTTTCGGCATCGATACGATCCCACGGGTACATTAAAAAACAAATTTTCATCTTACAGTTCTTCTAGGTCCAGGGCGGTTTCGCCGTCGTTATCTGAATTGCTGGGCGCTTGTTGTTTGCCTTGGCTGCCAAAGGCAGATATAGACAGGCGGGTATCGGTCTTTTGGCAAAAGCGCAGCCAGGCCAGTTCGTGTTCGCTTTCAGCGCACAGTTCGCCTTTGCAGACGAGTACAAAGCGCTGTTCTTCATCATTTACCGGTTTGCGCTTACCGCTACTGAGCTCGGCGTAAGCTTGACCGCAGTTTTCGAGCAATGCGCTTTGTTTACTGTTGTAGTCGCCGCTGCGGGCCAGTCCGTAGGGGTAGTGGTCGTTTGCGTAGAACTTTCTGCTACTGTGAAATGAGGCTGGATTGGACATATCGATAAATATACTCAATCGTTGGGTGAACAATAGGCGCGATTATCTTGAAGCACTATTGGGGTGTAAAACAAAGAGTTTTTGTGGTTGACGATAGAAAATTTTGATTGAAAATGGGGGTATGAATACTGAGTTATTACGCACCTTTCTTGAGGTGGCTAAAACACGCCATTTTGGCCACGCTGCCGAGAATCTCTTTCTCACCCAAAGTGCGGTGAGCTCCCGCATTAAACTGTTGGAAGAGGCGCTCGGCGTGCCTCTGTTCACCCGCAAGCGCAACAATATTTTACTGACGCCAGCCGGTGAGCGCCTGTTGAGCCACGCCGAAAACATGCTTGCCACGTGGCAACTGGCGGTGCAGGAAGTCGGTGTGCCGAGCAAAAAGAATATGCAACTTGCGCTAGGTGGCACGTCAAACTTGTGGGATACCTTTTTACAGGCCCTGTTACCACAGCTGGCTCAGCGTTTTCCCAAGCTGTATATGCGCACGGAGATTAATAAACCCCAGCATCTGATTCGCTCCTTACTCGGGGGGCGCTTGGATGTTTTCACTGTGCTTGATGCGCCGAGCAGTCTCGATATTGAAGCGCGTAAGATAGGTGAGTTGCAGCTGATAATGGTGAGCAATAGCCGCGGTGTGCGTTTGCAAGATGTACCGGCATTGGGGCAGGTATTTGTCGACTGGGGCACGGCGTTTAATTTCCAGCAGGCCAGGCTTTTTCCAGAGCCGGTTGCGCCGGTGCTGCATACGGGGCAGAGCCATATCGCCCTGGAATTTATTTTGAATCATCGCGGCGCGGCGTTTTTACCCAAGACTATGGTTGAGCAGCACCTGCTCGATCGGCGCTTGTTTCAAGTTGAAGATGTGATACAGAGCAACCAGGCTGTGCACTTGGTTTATGCCAAGGGTGCAGATAAATCACCGGCTCTGGGGCCGGTGATTCATTTTATTGAAAACTTAAGCCTCGCGGCGACTAGGCGCTAATGAAAAGCAGCTGGCACCATCTTGATCAAGCACTTTCAAGATTGGCTTCAGCGAGTTGCTGCAGGGCTTTTTCTAAATAGTACTGAACCACATCCGGACACTCCTGCAAGAGCATGTCCACATCGCGAGCCGCTGGTGAGCGCTGGCGTTCAAGTGAACAGAAGTTATGTGCCGCGTTTTCGAGCAGTTCACTTAAATTTAAACCCTCGTCAAATTGTACATTTGCATATTTTTCACAGAAGCGGGTAAAGGCCAGCAGGGTTTCAATAATTGCGCTTTTGTAATAGTGCGGATGTAACTGCTGAATACTGTCATCGATCAGCTTGGCAAATATCTCTTCGCCGCTGGTCATTGAGCGGCGCACAACATCGCAGTCAATAACACATTCCTGGCTGCCGGCATCACCAAAGACCATGGTGCGTGTATGGCTCATGCTCTGCCATATCGCTTCGAGAAAGTCCCTGTCGAGGCTGACAATTAAACCGCGTTCAACTCGCCACTCAAACCAGTCGGTGTCGACTGCGCTCTGGGCTTCGCCGCTTTTTAATGCCGCCGTTGGGAATTCTTTTTTCAGGCCTTCTTTGTAAACGCTGCGCTGCTTGTCGAGTACGGTTTCAATATTCTGGAACAGCGCCCCGGGATTTAGCTCGCCGAGCGCCATCGCCGATTCCGCCGTCCAGTCGTCGGCCGGGTGTTCGCTAGAATAGCGCAGAAGGTGCTGCAGTTGTATCGAGCGCAGGCCGGCAAATAAACGCGGTTGCGTGCGCTGCAAAGAGCCAATGGCGGCCAGAGTTTCCTGCAGTAAACAGTGCTCGATTTCGCTATTGCTGACGTCTCTTAGGCAGCTGACAATTTCATCGTTGCTCATGCTTGGGTTTAAACCAAATTCACCGCTGTCGCTGCTGCCGATAATAATATTAAAGTGGCGTGCGGCGAGCACAGTCATATAGTCGGCGAGGTCGGCGTGCTCTTTGCCGCGCAATATAAAAGCCAGGCGCGCAATTAACCACAGATTTTTTCTCTGCGCCTGCTCGTAAATATAAGTGAGCCAGTACTGCTTGTCTTTGTGGCTGATTGGTTCGTTTTCAACAAAGTTAAGTAGTTTATCGTAGGCCTGGCGCTGGTCTTTGCAGCTGAGCACGGCGTAGACTTGTTTGGGGCCGGTGTTTATTTGCGGTACTTGCTCGCCGGCACTGCGTATTGGGTTTAGGCAGATGTTAGGCGCGTGCAGCTGGTTTTCACGCGATGCGCGATAGGCCAGGCTCGCCGAAGCATAGCCGACATTACTGTGTTGGGTTCGCAGCTGTAGGCCCTTGAGTGTGGCGTAGAGCATATGGGCATTTTTACTTTCGCACAGCTCTTCGGTCATCATCAAGGTAAAGACAGCGGCCTCAGAGTTCAGCCAGTGTTTGCGAATATGGGCAATTTCTTTTTCGAGCTTGTCACAGACGAGTTGCGCATCGCGCATGCGGTAGTCGTCTTCTTCACTTTGAATCCAGCTTAAGCACAGGCAGCGTTGATTGTTGATGTCGTAAGTTTGTGACGTGGCCAAACTCTGTAAGCGCCGGCGCGGGCGCCCGGTTAAATTGAGCGCCGCGTTGGCACCCACCTGGGCGTAAGCTTCAACCAAATGCGGTGCGCTGATCACTTTAATCGGTGCGATATCGTCGATGCTTTCGGCGATAATGCCGTTTTCGGCCAGCGTGTGTTTAACCTTGTCGCTCTCGGCGAGCACCACAAGCGCAACCTGGGAGTGATTAAACTGAGTGGTGTTGGAGCGCAGTTTGACACCATCGAGGTCGTCGAGCTCGATTAAACCCTCATCGATCATCAGTGCCGTGTAATAAATGCTTTGCGCCCATACCAGTGGCAGGTTGTCGTTGGGCACTCGCTCTTGCGAGCCCGGATCGTGTTTTTCTGCGGCGACATTTTCTTCCGGCAAATAATAAAGCTCGGGGATCAGTTGGCAGCCGTCCTTTTCGACCATAACGGTTTCGATTTTGTGGCGATAAAACTTTGCGGTGGCTTCGTTTTTGCGAAAGAGCGCATTGATATAGAGGTAACAGAAAAACAGCGGCCACTCACTTTCAACGTGCTCAAAGTTTGCAAGTTCTGAGTGTTCGTAATAAAGGCGGTTTGGGTCTTCAATACTGGTTTGATGGCCGTCCCACAAAAAGCGCTTGCAGCCGTATTTGCCGCCGAGTTTCTTTAGAATTTCATCGCGCGTTTTGGTGACCAGCTCGTTGTCGCCCACAGCAAAAGCTGGAAAACCAATAACACTGAGCAGGGCGGAGTCGACTTCTTTTGACATCGATTCGCGCGGCAAAAGCTGTGCGAGGCTGTTGCGGGCAAGAGAAATGGAGTCGGCAACGGTGTGCACAACAGCGCGTTCGCTTGCGCCTTTGCCAAACAGGTTCAAACCATCCAGCGCTTGCAGAGCGGCTTTGGCCATGCCGAGTGAGCTGGCGTTAATTTCAGTTTTGCCGTTGTTAATTTTATTGCCGCGCTCCCAGATGCCGTAATCGGGGCTGCGATAAGCAGAGCTTACGTAATAAATTAAGTTCTGTACAAAATCGACTTCATCATAGGTGCGCACGATACGAAGGCCGCTGACCGTCATCTGCGCCATCATCAACAGAAAAATAGATGTCGCGTCAATTTGCAAGTGGCCCCAGGCGTCGTCGGCGACAACGGTTAAACCGGTGGCGGTTTCGTACTTTGCGTGCAGGGCGTCGAGAGGATTGAGGCTGTGTTTAAACTGCTCGACTTTATCGGCCTGGCGCATCATAGATTGCAACAGGCCGTGCATTAATTTAATAGTGGCCTGTTCTAACTCATCCTGGCGCTCTTTATGTCCTGCTCGTTTCATCGCCATGCTCAGCGCCCAAGGGGCGAGGATAGAGTAGACGTTGTCTCTGACCCAGGCGTCGGTGTAATCACCGTGGGCGTTGACGGCGGTGCTCGCCGGTAACAATCCTGTGACCGGGTTTTGGCGTTTTAAGATGACGGTGTTTATCTCTGCGTACAGCTTATTGAGTCTATCCTGAGCGTTCATCATGCGTCTTCTATCTGTTGGGGCGGCGATAATGTGGCAGTGTAAGCTGCTCGTCAATGCTGAATTTGACGCCAGCGATCAGACTTTTATTATGTGTCCTCGGCAAGCGTTTATCGGCAAATTTATTGTCGAGCCATCGTAGTTTAGCTCAGACTGTGCTGCATTGATTTGACCGAGCTAATACAGCGCAAAGCGATACTCATCAGCGTTTGCTTTATTTGCGGCTAAATTTTAATGGCGTGTACATAAAAGGCCGCACGTTCTCACGATAACGCTTCTTTATTAAACACCTTAACGTATTGCAAGGAATAGGCCCATGAGTCGTTTAGCTCGGCTGAGCAATGTTATTTTTGTATTATTTCGCCACTATGGTCGACGCTTGCTGGCGGCGATGTTTACCCTGGCCGTGCTGATGATGCTTACCTTGGCTGGCGGCAAAATCTACCAGCATATAGACAGGCATCCCGACCGTGGTGCGATGGCGCTCTCAGATAGTGCGTTTGGCGATCACTACACAACGCCGATGTATCTCGACCAGGGCTGGGGCCGAGCCGATAGCCTGTGGTTTTACAACACCACCCAGGGCTCGAACCTGTTGCCCTACGCTATGTTTTTGGCGCTCGAAGATGCCGATAGCCAAGAGCCATTTGTGCGCACGGAGAATATTGACCGCTGGCGCTATTTGCCGCAGGTGGCGACTATCTTCAACCCCGATGCCCTGCCGGTTGGTTTTGTTAAAGATAGTTATCGCGGTAAAGACTATGTCGGCTTGACCTGTGCGGCCTGCCATACCGGGCAAATAAATTATCGCGGCCAGGCGCTGCGTATCGACGGTGGCCCGGCGCTGGCAAATATGGCGCTGTTTATGGAAGAGCTTGAGCGGGCATTGCGCGAAAACTTGCAATCGCCTGAAAAACAAAAGCGCTATCTTGATAAGGTTGTTAAAACCGGTGCGTACGAGAGCTCGCAGCAGGCGCTTGAACAGCTTGAGCTGTGGTACAAAATTCGTCGCCAATACAATATCGTCAATCACAGTTCGGTCGATTACGGTTATGGCCGACTCGATGCCTTTGGCCGTATCTACAATCGTGTACTGCAATACGTGATTGACAGCCAGCAGCTGCATAGTCATCTGCGCACCGCTCGGTACGCCAATGGCGAGCGTATGTTTAGCGCCGCTCAGGTCGACAAAATGATGGACGGTATCGACCAGTCGGTTGTCACCCGCGATCAGTTTATGCTGTTGATTGAGCGCCTGATGAGCGATGCCGAAGGCATGCCCAAACTCGGCTTAAAACACTTATTGCGCTTGCGCGATCAGGTATTTAATGAGCCCAACGCGCCGGTGAGTTATCCGTTTTTATGGGATACCGCTCACTCTGATTATGTGCAGTGGAATGGCATAGCCAAAAATGCTGGCGCCGGCCCGCTGGGCCGCAATGTTGGCGAAGTGACCGGGGTGTTTGCCAGCCTCGACTGGAGTGCCGAGCAGCCCTGGTATGCACCGTTAAATATTGCCGCGCGGGTCAGTGGTCAAGACAGCAAAAAAGAAATTATTAAGTTTCGCTCGTCTGTTGATTTAATTAATTTACAGCGCCTGGAAAATGCCCTTAAAAATTTGAAATCGCCCAGCTGGCCGGGGGCCGATACCGTTTTGGCTAACGGCCAGCCCGGGCCACTACCGGCCATAAATAAAAAACTTGCCGACAAGGGCCAGGCCTTATTTGCAGAATACTGCCAGAGTTGCCACCAGCTTATCGATAGAAATGATTGGGATAGAAAAGTTGTCGCGTCGATGTCGTCGCTGGCGTCGATAGGAACAGATCCTGCGATGGCAGAGAATTCGGTCAACTATGTTGGCAGCAGCGGCAACTTTAAACAAACATACCAAAAAACCGCCGTCGGTACGGTGATTATGCCCGAGCAGGCGCCGGTAGCGATGATATTGTCGGCTGCAACAGCCGGCCTTGTCGCTACGCCCGATAGCGATAAATGGTGGATACGCCGGCAACTCGACTGGCTGTATTTAATGGCGGCATCGTTTTTTGACAACGATATCGAGAGCAGTGTGCAAAGCGGCAACTATCAGCCCAGTACAACAGCCGAGCCATTTCGCAACTTACTGGCGTACAAAGCTCGCCCTTTAAATGGTATTTGGGCCACGGCTCCGTACTTGCACAATGGTTCCGTGCCGACACTTTACGATCTTTTGTTACCAGTAAAAAGAGAGGGCGACCCGGAAAACGGCGAATACCGACCCGACGAGTTTATGCTCGGCAGCCGCGAGTTTGACGCCGCCAAAGTGGGTTTTGTATACAGTGGTTATCAGGGGCAAAAATTTAGCACCGCCGGCAGGGGCAACCTTAACAGCGGCCACGAATATGCCGCCGGCCGCACGCCTCAGCTCAACGGCGAAGTTCTACCGGCGTTAAACCGCGAGCAGCGCTGGGCCCTGGTTGAATATATGAAAACCCTATAGCGATCTTGCTTTCACAAAAATGGGTTAAATACTGCTGCCGCGCTGTTCAAAGATAGTTAGCGCATCTTTGTAGGCGCGAAGCAGCAGTAAGCTTATTAGCAACCAGGCGACGGTTAGGGCAATATTAAAATACATTAACTTGCTCCACGGCAGTGCTAACCAGTGTATGCCCAGAGCCACCGTCAGCGCGGCAAGGCCATCGCCGAGGCGAACATAAAGCGTGTCGATGGCCGGCTTGCAGTGAAACTTAGTGCTCGAACTGATCGGCAACCACAAAACCTGGCGGGCTGTGTTGTTGATGGAGTAGTCGCAGGCATCGTCGGCTACTTTCATAATTTTGACCATCAGCAGCGCCGGTATAAACGCAATGACACTGTAGGAAATTAAACTGACTACAGGCATTAGCAATAAAACTGCCGCAAAACCGCCAAATTTCAGTAAGCGCGAAGCTACAAAAGCCTGCAGCACAGTTGCACAGATGTTGACCCAAAAATAAAAACTACCATAAAAACTTGTTGTGCCATCGCGAACAAAGTGCTGCGTATCGCTGCCACTAGCAACACCTAGGCTCTGAGCTTGCTGGCTTAAATAATCTTCGACAACACTGAAGAGCAGATTTTCACCATTGGTATTTACCCAGCTGGTTAACAGCGTGGCGATTGCGGCGAGCAAAAGTAACTTGTTGGCACTGATCAGCTTTACACCGGCGAGTAAACCCGCGTGTTTTTCTGGCTTTTTTTTGCTGGCGGTGGTGCGGTTCAGGTCTATGCAGCGCATAAGCGCGATGGATAAAAATAGTGGTATGGTTGCAACTAATAACAGCCACTCGGTAGGTACAATTTTGTGCTCGATTAATAACTCAACGCTTAGCGCACCGAGCGCGGCACCGGAAGTGGCGCCGAGCGCTATAAATGGCAGTAGCCGTTTACCGTCGTCATCGGCATACAAATCTGCGCAAAATGTCCAGAACTGGGCAACGACAAATACGCCAAAAATACCAACCCACAAATAATACGCGAGGCCGGAATAGGGCAGGTGCTCGATAAAAAAATTTGGCTGAATTAACCAGAATATCAGCATGTTGCTGATACAAAAAAGTGTGGTGCGAGTGAACAGCTCACTTTTAAGCCAGCGATCAGATAAGCGCGCGTAAAAACCTACAATAAATAGCAGAGCAATGCTCTGCAAAAAGCTCGAATAGGCCTTTACTTCAACACTGCTAAGGCCCTGCACCTCAGAAATTGCGATCCAACCCTCACGTATTGGTTTGACAAAATAGTAGGCCATTAAAATTAAAAACACGTTGGTAAACATCAGCCAGGCGGTTCGGCCTTCGCCAGGTTTTATCTCGGTAAATAAGCGGAGAAGTTTTTCTCCGGTGTTAAGCTGCGACATTGTTCGACTGCGGATATTCAAAAATTGTACGACATATTATTGGTTTTATTGGGGCTTTTATCTTCTTCCGGATCAAGCTGTGTATTCAGTACAGCCGGGCCCGGCTGGTGCTCTGCTGCATGGTTTGGCTGAGTGTTGGCGAGCGTTGCTGTAGCGCTCGTGTTTGAGCTAGTTTTAAGGCCGGGCTCGGTAGTGGGGCTGGTTTTGGAGCTGGGTTTTGCAGTAGGCTTGGGGCTAGGCGGCGCATGTCTCTTTTCTATCAAGCGGTGAATACGTGTTGCCAGTGTTTGATGGTCGACAGCTGAGTTCTTCTTAAGTACATTGGAGATCAGGGTAACAATGTAAAATAAATCGGTTGTGCCAGCTGGGCTCTCGACGATGGCAACCGAGTTCATATAGTTTTTGATATTGCCCATATATTTACCGCAGTGAAAACCCTCTTCTTTTTTACAGCTGTATAGCGAGCCCGATTTAAAATACACCGCAGAGCGGTACAGAGCCGGTGACGAGGCATAGCGAATACGGTGCTCGGTAACATACAGCAAGCGTTTGATTTGCAGGCTGCTCCAGCTATCAACCAATAAACCCTGCTCGAGTTTTAAGCTGTAGTGCATCAGCGCTTTTGCGGTGCCGTAGCTGTTGCCGCCACCCCAGAGTGCGCTGTTGCCGCCGGAAGTAAAAAAACTGCCCTGGCGCAGCTGCTCAATATCGAGGCCGTTGTCGGTCACCGGTTGCCAAAACGTTCGTTTGTAGAGTTCGGTCAGCTGTGATCTCGGTGTTTGTTTAAAAAATTCGTGAATTTTTTCATTGCTGAGGGGGTAGTCTTTGCCGAAATGGCGCAGCAACAGCGATTCGCGCATCATCATCGACGCGGCGGCGTTGGAGCTGACCGAAAGCATCCAGTCGAGGTATTCCCACAAATTGCCGGTATTGCCAATTTTCATCGGTTGGCGGTGCATGACCTGAGCTTCGACATCGTAGACTTTTATTGGGTGGATATCGCGCTGAGAAAAAGCATCGGCCGTTACAATCGTGTTTTTTAGTATTTGTTCTCGCTTGTCAATATCGTTGGGGTAGGCGTCGGCCAGCGCTTGAAAAAAACCAAGGGCGACAACCAACTTGCCGACACTGCCAACATTTTGTTTGTAGTCGGCATTGTACTCGGCGTAGCTCGGCTGCTCCGGGTCACTCAGATCAAGTACAGCTATGCCGTAGTCATCTTTTTTTTCACCGAGCAAAGCAATGATCGCTGCGGCGAGATCTTCATCGTTATCCGGCAGCGTTAAACCTTGCTGCTGATTTAAACGCAGTTGTACTTGCGAGGTATTCAGGCGCGCACCAATGGGTTCTTTGGGGCCTTTGACTTTGCCTTCGCTCATCAAGCGATAGCCCTCTACGCGGCGTATACCCGTATCTTCATAGCCATCTAGTGGGTAGGCTGCACACAGCGTGCTCAACAAGCAGGTCAGCGTGGTAAAGTTTGTTAGCGCGAATACAATGCTGTTTTTAATCATGGTTCACTGGCCTTTGCATATTTACGTGCTGTTGAGGATGGTTTTGCGCCTGTTGATCTAATTGGCGCAGATAGAGGTTGGCTTGTGCTTGCTGGTTTTGTAAAAACGGACGCAGTTGGAACAGGTGCAGCTCGCCATTTAAAAAGCCAAATTCGACATCAGCGGCTGCGCTATTACCTTTGGCATCGACGATGGGGGGAAAGTGCTGGGGAAGATTTTTGGCAAATTCAACCAGCTTGTTTATTTCGTCTTTTTTTAGTACCCACTGCGAACCGCTAACCGGTAATTTTTCCAGGCCGCCGCTGGCTTTGGGTTCGCGGCGCCACGGCGCACTTGCGGTGGCGAGTAATTTAACCTTGGCGCTGTCCATATTTATACGCAGGGACTCGGCCGACTGGCCGTCGACGGCGCCGCCGACGCCTTCATTGACCGCAACGGAAATAGTATTGCGATCGCCGTTGTCGACGTCTTCGGTCACCATGACGCCGGACTTGTCGTTGGCGACACTTTGCAGCAATAACACCGCCGGGTAGACGTGTTGTGGCTCTTGCATATGTGACTGGCGCCAGGCAAAAGCCCGTTCAGTAAATGGCGAGGCCCAAACTTGTTTAATAGCAGTTAACACATTTTCAAAGCCGACGACATTGGGCAGGGTTAAATTTAGGCCCGCGCCGGTAAAACCGGGTAGGTCCTCAACGTTGGTGTCCGAGCGCACAAATACGCCAAGCTCGGTGCTGGCAAAGGTAGTTTGCATGCCGCTTTTAAGTTGGCTGACAAAACTTCGGCTAAATTCGGCGTTGGCAATCAGGCTGTAGAGTTCGCTGCGAAAAGCCTCGCTTTGTTTGGCGCGCTCGGTGGAGTTTGCCGGCAGACTTTGTAGATGTTTATATTGATCGACCATCCAGTCAAAAACACTCTGTTGTTTGTTGCCGCGCTCACCTAAATACAGTGTTCCACTGTAGCTTTTATCGAGCACCGTCTCGCGAAATAAACCAAAGGGGATGGCCAGGCCTTTGGCAACTTTGTCGGGGTAGTGATGAGCGAGCTCGCCGAGTTTGGCCGCCTTGGGGCCGACAATTCGGCCGGAGTCTTCGGCTCTGAGTTCACGCAAGTTAATAAACTTGCGCACCGATAAATCGAGCTTGTTGAGATCGGGTCGTATCACCACTTGCTTATTATTTTGTTGTTTAAACAGTGTTTGCCAGCGCGGGCCGTCGGCAGCGAGTTCAACCAAGCCGGAAGGGCTGACCGCAAGCACCACTTTTTTACCGTCGTATTTGGCGAGTTTTTTAATTAAGCGAGTATCGACAGTGACATTGGGAATACCGAGGTTGCGCGCTAAAAGCTGCACATGCGATAAAGGGTTGCCTTCGCCCGCAGTTAATATGCCAGCCAGTGGCGGTAGGTCAGATACCGTCTCGGGCAAGACATAAATGCCATCGCTTTTGATGTCTTGTAATTGACTCATATCGGTCTTGATATGTAAGGTGCCGCGCGCGAGCCCTGGGTTTAGCGCGTGGAAGCCACTGTCAATGTCTTCGCCAAACACATGGTGTTTAATACCGGCGAGTTGGTTGGCGTCGCGCGAAAGAGCATCGAGATTTTGCGAGAAAAACAACAGCGCACTGCTGCGCAATTGGTTTTGAATAAAACCCATGGCCAGGGGCTCTATCTCGGCCAATTTATTCATGGATTCATAAAACTGAAAGCGCAAGCTCTGGCTGGCCCAGCCGGGCACCCTACCCAGGTATTTAAGTTGTTGGCGATAAAGGTTAAGTTCAATCTCACTGCTGTTGAGTTTCTGCATGGCCTCTTGCGCTGCCTGCAGGCTGCGCTCGTTAATAAGCCCAGTGCCGTAACTGGCCAACAGCGAAGCCTGCATATAGCTGAGTAATTGCTGGCGCTGTCCGCGTTTGATCTCGGCGCGCAGGCGGCTGGCAGCTTTGAGGTGTTCGTTTTCAATATTGAGGCTAAGATCCAGCAGTGCGAGGCGACTTTCGCTCGAACTTACCTTTTTTATCTGCTGGCGAATACTGGCCAATACATCTGCCGTGAGAGCGAGTTTTTGTGCATCATCGGCTTTGGCAAAATCTGTCGCTGCTGTTTGCAGTTTTTGTTTAAGTGCCGAAGGGCCTGTAAGCTTGGCACTTAGCTGCGACAGCTGCTTCGCGAGCTTGTCATTTTGATAAAGTTTATCGATGTCGTCGGCGAGCTTTAAATAAGCTTCGGGGCTTTTTTTGTTTTTTGCATATTGGCGAACCCGCTCGGCATCACCGGCATCGGGTGAGCCGTGAATTTTCACCCGCAGTGGCATAAAAGCTTTATCTTGTTGCGAGAGTGTTTGCGCCTGTTCCCTGACGCTTTCAGCAGAGGCGCTGTCGCGGCCGTGGGCAAGCAGGCGCGCGCCGCTGTACAAACCCGCGTAGCGCAAACCCAACCACTCGTCTTTGGCGCTTAACAATAACAGAAGTTTGCGCGCAGACCTGCGCTCGCCTTCTTCTTGCAAAGCGCCGCGATAAAACTGTGCTTTTCGCAAAATCCAGCCGTCGTCGGCACCGCGTAAAAAGCGTTCGATCAATAACTGGTTGTAGCGGTCGTTAAAGTTTGGCTCGGCGATCAGTGCCGGCAGGTCAACACCGGATAATATATTGGCGATGTAATAACCCTGCTGGCGCAAGGTTTTAGTTTGCTCGGTGTACTCACCGTGCTGAGCGCCACCGCCGTGTTCGCTGCAGCCGTAGGGTTTGGGGGGAAGTACAGTACCGTCGGCGCAGAACCAGCGGATGCGCAAGAACGGGCCGCGCTCGGCCTGCTTCATCGCCTGTATCCATTGGCGATATTGCTCAAGCTGGCTGTCCGCAAAAGCGGGGTTAATCAAAACAAAGTAGCTTAATAACAGTAGCAGTTGTTTTTTCATGCTTGTGAAGGCCTTTTTGCAAGCAGTGGGCTTAGTTTATGGTTTTATTTTCCTGGCTATAGTGTGTTGCAATAATTTGTTCGAGCGGCAGGGCCAGCTGTTCAAGCCAGCGGCCGCCGTCGCGACTCTGGGCGAGACCGACGGCGATGTAGCGGTAATTTTCGGCTTCGACAAGTACGCTGTCGGCGTGAAAGTGTTTCCAGGTGCCCGATTTACGATATAAATTCAGCCCCTGAACTTGGCTTAAACCTTTGACAAATTTGTGATTGATACCGGGCTTGACCAGGATTTCTTTCATCTTGGCGCTCAGTTCGGGCTCTACCAGGCGACCGCTTTCAAGCAGGTAATAAAAACGTGCTGTCTGCATGGCACTGGCGCCGTGCGATAAGTTATTTAAAGGGTCGCGCGCATAGGCGGGGCTTTTGTCGTAGGCTTTGCCCAGCCACAGGCCACCGCCATGTTGGCGATCGTAGAGGGCAAAATCTTGTTCCTGTAAAATGTCGATAAGTTGTTCGCGACCGACCTTATTTAATACCCGTGTTGCCGCGGCGTTACTCGAATGGCGAATCATGTCATTCATGTCGCGCCAGAGCTTATCGCTAAGTGTTAACTGTTTGCGCTCAATCTCGACAAACGCGGCAAGTAAAATAGTGAGCTTGGGCAGGCTGGCAGCGTAATACATTTGTTCGCCATTCACGCTTGCAACCCGGGGCTTGTCGATGTCGGTGATGTCGACAAAGCTCACCGCCAGTTTATCTTCGGCGACGGCGCTGCCCAGTTGGAGTTTGCTGATGACCTGTTCAAGCTGCGCTTGCAGCCGCTCATCTTTGGCTTGCCACAGGGATGCTTGCGCCAACAAGTTGCTGCTGGCTATAGACAAAAGCACAGTTAAATACAGGCTGAACGCTGTTTTCATTTCCTTGTACCGCCTTCCGTTTGCGGTGAAGCGAAAAGACACCCTCACCGTGGCGTAAATAGTTGCTATAAAGCAGCTGCCCAAAGGCCCGGCTGCCAAGCCCTGCTAAGTAACTCGTTAAGTACCTTGTGTTCTCGCCCTGTAAACAGCAGCCGGGCGAGAGATTAAGCGCCATATAGAGCGCTTGCCGAGCGTGTCTTACTGTAAATATCTTAAATTGCGCATACGTTACTGTATAGCTTTCTTTTATTTTGATTTGATTTTGTTGGGTTTTGTTTATTGGCTGAAGCCAGTTTGTGTCACTTTGATACAGGCTCCCCGTCGAAGCGTTGAGCCATAACGGACTCTTATTGTCGACTGGGCTGGCACCTGATTTGCTCTTAGCTATATGCAAGCGCAAAAAAACGCCGTGCAACAAAACTATCGCACCAGCTTTGCGCGCTTGCACTTTGGGCTGCACTTATCTGCAGCGCTCTACCTTTAAATTGGTTTGTAATTTTTGTTAAAGAGGCAGGTCTATGGACAAGCAATTAATGACAGATATCATCATTAGTAAAAAAGCGGAAAAAGGTTTGACCTGGGAGGCAATAGGCGCCGAACTGGGTATGAGCCCCGTTTGGCTCGCCTCGGCCTGCCTGGGTATGAACAGCGCACCGCCGGAAAAAGCCGCAGCCATTTGCAGCTTTTTTGGCCTTGAAGACGAAGTTAAAAGCGCGCTTGAAGCTTTTCCAACAAAAATTTGGGATCAAGCGGTACCGACCGACCCGCTTATCTATCGCCTTTATGAAGTGGTTGGTGTCTATGGCGATACCTTAAAAGAAGTTATTCAGGAAAAGTTTGGCGATGGCATTATGAGCGCCATTGATTTTTCAATGGAGGTCGACAAAATCGAAGACCCGAAAGGCGATCGGGTACTGCTGACGTTAAACGGTAAATTCCTGCCTTATAAGAGTTGGTAACGATGTCGGAAGCTCGCCCCCCTCTGCCGCCTTTTAGTTTTGCCGATGCTCTGGTAAAAGTTCGCAAAGCAGAAGATGCCTGGAACAACAAAAACCCCGCCGCTGTTGCGCTTGCTTACAGTGAAGATAGCCGCTGGCGCAACCGCAGTGAATTTATTCAAGGTCGCGCTGACATAGCCGATTTTTTAACTCGTAAATGGGCTAAAGAAAATGACTATCGTTTAATTAAGGAGCTGTGGGCACACGGTAAAAGCTGTATTGCAGTGCGCTTTGCTTACGAGTGGGTTGATAACAGTGGGCAGTGGTTTCGAAGTTACGGCAATGAAAACTGGCGCTTTGATAATCAAGGTTTAATGTGTGAACGCCACGCCAGCATTAACGATCTTGAAATTAGTGAAGAGCAGCGCTTATTTCGCTGGCCAAGTGGGCCGAGGCCAGAAAACCACCCGGGCTTGAGTGAGCTCGGACTTTAGCGTTTTTTGTTCGCAAATCCTAACGAGCTGACATTTATGCATGTCTATGCGCACAGCAAGCTGCTGTGCGCTCAGCATAAGAGTCAGCTTATTTGATTTTTATTTGCTGTCGCCTTTTTGTTTTTCGATCGTTTCTTTGGCTTGCCTAACCGCTGTAAAGGCTTCGTCGCGATTGGCAAATTCAAATATTTTATCTATCGGGCAGCGGCCGTTGCGGGTAGTAATATAGGTGCTGCCGCCACAGGCTTCGCTGAAGCGGCTGTCAAACAGCGCGCGCGGTGCGAGATCTATATTCTGGCAGGTGTAGAGGGTTGTGGCGATGTAGTATTTGGGGCGCGCATCAATATTAATTTGATTCTGGCCGTCCATGCCGTAGCCGCGAATATCGCTAGTGCGTATGCAGGCGCGGCCGTTCTGGCCGGTTTGCTCAGCAAGGGCCATGGCCAATTGCTGGCTGCTGGTTTTGCTGCTGCCACTACTGCTGCAGGCACCGAGATTGAAACTTAGGCCGAGTGCTAGCGCACTTGTTAGCGCCGCTTTTACTGCACGCTTTGTATTCATAAGGCTCTCCCTTTGCCGATATTCGCCCACTGTTGCGAGGTACTACAAAAAACGCTGACCCGGCGCTGCGCTGTTTTGCAGCGCCGACTATTACGCACAGCCACTAAATTAGAGGCTGGTGTTTTTCTCTACTTTGCGCTCGGTGTCCAGCCAGGAATTTAACTGAACAACATCGTCTTCAACCAACATGCCGGCGACTTGTTTCAGAGTCAAGCTACTGATCACATAGGTGTAAAGCGCCGCATAATAGTCGCGCTTAGCTTGGTAGAGACCGCGCTGGGCGTTGAGTACATCAACCAAGTCGCGGGTACCGACACTGTAACCGGCCTGAGTGGCTTCAAGTGCACTGGCGTTGGAAACAATAGCTTGTTTTCGCGCTTTTACTGTAGCGACAGTGGTGGTGACCGCAAGGTGTTGGGTGCGCGCAGCTTGCACAACGTCGCGCTTGGCTTTTAACCACAGCTCGCGCGCCTGGATGCTCTGTTGCGCAGCCTGGCGGCGCGAAGCGCTGACGCCGCCACCGTTGTAGATGGGGATGGTTAGGGTCACGCCGATCTGGGTGCTGTCGGTGTCGTAGTCATTTTTACCGGCGGGGTTGTCTTGGTAGGTAAAATCGCCATCGTTATTTCTGCTGCTGTAACTTCCGTCGAGGCTGAGCACCGGGTAGTGGCCGGCTTTTGCGGCCTTGGCTTGATGACGACTGGCTTCGGCATTGGCTTCGGCGGCGGCGAGATCGTAGTTGCCTTCAATAGAGCGCTTGACCCACTCTTCGCGCGCTTCAGGCTGGGGTTTGCTGACCACAAAATCGTCTTTGAGCGGGTTGATTTCGTAATAGGTTTCACCGGTTAATACTTCAAGGGCCTCAAACGCGATGCCGAGCTGGCCGATGGCAATTAATTTTTCTGCAACAGAGTTGTCGTACGAAGCCTGCGCTTCGTGCACATCGGTAATGGCACTTAAGCCAACTTCAAAGCGCTGTTGCGTCTGTTCGAGCTGATGCTTAAAGGCGTCTTCTTCGGCGACACTGGTCGATAAATTATCGGCCGCTTGCAGGGTGTCGAAGTAGGCTTGAGCCGTGCGGATAATCAGGCTTTGTTGATCGGAGCGAAATTGCGCTTCGGCAATATTAGCTGCGTCTTTGCCAGCTTGATAAGTATTCCACGCGGCCATATCAAATAGTGGCTGAGAGAGCGTCAGGCCGTAACCGCTGTCGGTTGCGTTGGTTTCATTGGGCAAGAGCAATTGTACGCTCTCGCCGTCTTGTTCGACGTCGTTATTGGCGTACGATGCATTGGCATTAAATTTCGGCAAAATACCGGCGCGGCCCAGGCCTTTGTTTTCCAGGCCCGCTTGATAGGCGGCGTTTGCAGCGGCAAATTCGTGGTCGTTTTGTACCGCTAATTGGTAAATACTGTATAGGTCTGTAGCAAAACTGCTGCTCGATGCGAAGCTCAAGCAAGCAGTGAGGCCGAGGCGGCGAAGGACAGTGATACTCATTGATCTTCCTAGTCAAATTAAAGGCGGGATCCTTAAGCGGCCTATCATAACGCGAGAGTTTTGCCTACGTCAGCACTTTTGCGACTGACTGCAGCGTGGACAGGCCGAAAAGAGCTGCCTACACTGGCGCCTTAACCGGAGAGTGAGCGATGACCGATCTGCAACAAAGTGAACTCGGCCGAGCTGATGTTGAGCTCGTCGAAAAAAGCACCATATTTCAGGGCTTTTTTTCCATGCTCAAGTTCCGCCTTCGCCACCGCCTTTTTCGCGGAGGCTGGAGCGAAGAGATCAGCCGTGAATTATTCCAGCGCGGCGAAGCCAGTGCCGCGGTTCTTTACGACGCTGAGCACGACCTGATTGGGCTGGTAGAGCAGTTTCGTGTCGGCGCGCTCGACTCAGAGTTTGGCCCGTGGTGCCTCGAAGTTGTCGCCGGCATGATAGAGCAGCACGACAGCGCCGAAACAACCATCGTCAAAGAGATTCGCGAAGAGGCCGGTATCACTGAGCTGAAGCTCGAGCCAATTAGTGAGTATTACAGTACTCCCGGCGGCTGCAGCGAGAAGATTCATTTATTTTGTGCGCTGTGTGACCTAAGTGAAGCCGGCGGCATTTACGGTTTAGATGAAGAGGGCGAAGATATTCGCTTTCAGGTTTTTAAGCCAGACGAGGTCTTTGCCCAGATGTATCGCGCGCGCACTAACAACGCCGCTACCTTAATTGGCCTGCAGTGGCTGCAACTCAATCGCCAGCGCCTGCGCGCGGAGTGCCAGGCATGAGCCAGTACCGGGCAATTAAAGCGCGGCGCGCGGCTTATTCCGTCGACCTAAGCGGTCACGTTCACACGTGTGAGCTCAATTACCAGCGCCTGCTTAGCATGTTGCCTGGGTTGCGCGATGGCACCGAGCACTGGCAGTTTGAAGCCGGTGATAAAGCCGCCATTCTTATTAATGTTGAGCTAAAAGAAAGTGCGCCTTATACCTCGGTGGTTGAAATCAAACAGCAGCGCGAGGGCATGACTTTGCCGTCGCTGCAGCTGCGCATCTGCCACGACGCTGCGGTAGCCGAGGTGATTGTTTTTGAGGGGCACAGGCACTGGCAAAGTCGCTATGAGTACCCGAATAAACGCATGTATCACCGCGACGAAAAGCTCGAGCTCAACCGCTTCTTATATGATTGGTTGGTATTTTGTCGCAGTCATGGCTTAATGCAGCCAAGTAATTGTGATTTAGTTCCCATTCAGGCAAAGAGATAGCTTAATTTTTCAGCGTTTCGAGCGACACTGTGGCGTATGAAACCGGAGATGGACGCTCTTTTTAACCTATCATAGGCCAAAACGGTGTCAGCCCCAGTGGCTTACATAGCAATTTGGTCTTTGCAATTGGCCAACTCGGACGGACAATGAATAAGAACATCGCTCCACTGAGCACACGTGCGCGCAATTCCTCGATGAATCGATTTAGGCTGTTACAAATTACTGATTGCCACCTTGGCAGCTCGCCTAGGGAGACTCTTCTGGGTATGGATACCGATCAGAGTTTCTACGACGTATTGGCAACCGCCCAGGCCGCGGAACAGCCCGATATGATTATTTGCACCGGCGATATTAGCAACGATGCCGGCGCACTTTCTTACGCTCGTTTTTTGAGCATGATGGAAGACTATTTCCCCGATGTGCCGCTGGCTTGGTTGCCCGGCAATCACGATGACCCGGATAATATGCTGGTGGTCGGTCGCCACCCGATCTCTCACAGCCACTGTGTCAACGGCTGGCAGATGATTATGCTTGACTCGCGTATTCCGCGCGAAGAGGGCGGCCGCCTCGGGCCCAATGAACTGGCGCGACTAAAGCGTTTGTTGGATGCTCACCCGGATATGCCGACGGCGATTTTTCTTCACCACCAGCCGGTTCCAGTTGGCTGTAAATGGCTCGATCAATACGTTGTCAGCGACGCCGATGCATTTTTTGAACTCGTTGATCAGTACCAGCAAGTGAAGATGATTAGCTGGGGCCACGTGCACCAAGAGTTTTATCGCGAGCGCAATGGCGTAGCGCTAATTGGTACACCATCGACCTGCATACAGTTTCTGCCCAATAGCGACGAATTCAAACTCGATACGCGTATGCCGGGTTATCGCAACTATGTGTTAAATGAAGACGGCAGCTTTGAAAGCGAAGTGCGCCGCAGCGAAGCCAAAGCCTATGCGGTAGATATGACGGCAACCGGTTATTAATTAAGCGGCTAAATTTTAGCTAAAAAAATTACAAATAAAAAAGGCGCTGAATGCGAATATCGCTTCAGCGCCTTTTTTATTTGCAAACGTCTGTGCGGCGGCTTTAGAAAGCCCAGGTTACACCCGCGGTCAGTTGCTGTTGCAGCCACAGGCTACCGTCGATGCCGATAAAACAGCTGTTGTTTTGACAGAAAATCGTGGTCGAACTATCGATGACCGTACCAAAGACACGGGCGTCAAGGCGAATAGCGAGCTGGTCCATTACCCAAAAACGGGTGCCGAGTGCAAGGCTGCCCGACAGATACGTTTCGCTGTCTGAACTATCTGGGCTGTAGTGGCTGCCGCCGATGGTCATGGCGAAGTAGGGGTCAAAAACTTTTGGGTTTTCTGCCCACTCGTAGGTGCCGCCAATTTGAAAGTGCTTGGCCGCTATGCTGCTGTCGTAACTGTCGGAGCCGGCTTCAACATCAACATCAATACTGTTTTGGGCGTAGAGAAATTCGTAATACAAACGTGCGCCGTCGCGGTTGCCTTTTTGAAACTTGTGCGCGACAAGTTGCAAGGCGGTGCCGCTGTCCAATTCCATTTCACCGTTGTCATCCTTTGACGGATTGCTCGCATAGCTTGGGCCGCCAGCGACGCTGAGGCGCCATTCCTGTTGAGCGAGGGCGGGGCTAGTTACAGTCGCCAGCAGGGCGGTAGCAGTCAGCAATTTTTTCATGGTTATTCCGTGTTTGCGCGCTATGGGCTGTTATTGAGCTGCTATTGTAGCCGCTCTTGTGCGCTTTTGGGGCGATGTTTTTGTGAGCTTTATTGAATTGTGAGGCTTTTACAGAGCTTTAGCAGTGCCTTTGTCGCTTGATCTTGGTTGAGCTTTTCGCAGTCGAGCCGCTGCTCGGCCCAGTGGCTATAAAGTTTTTGGCGCTCGAGGTAGAGCGCTTCAAGGTCTTGCCCCGGCGCCCTTGCCAGGCCGCGGCTGGCAAAATTGGTGATGCGCTTGTCGATGCTGCTCAAGCTCAGGTCGAGGTGGACCAGGTGGCCGATATGTTTGAGGTGCTGCATGGCTTCGCTGCTGTATACGGCACTGCCGCCGGTTGCAACTATGCTGTTGCTGCAGTTGAGCTCGCCGAGCACCTCGGCCTCGAGTTTGCGAAGCGCCATATGCCCGTGTTGGTCGACAATCACTTGCAGCTTTTGTTGGGCGCGTTGTTCAATTAATTTGTCGGTATCGATAAACTCGCGTTGCAGCTCACTGGCACAGGCGCGGCCCAAGGTGGATTTACCGGCGCCGGGCATGCCGATCAGGATCACGTTGTTTTTCATATCTTTACAGCTGTGTTGGTGAGCGAAGCACTTGTTACTAACAGGTAAGGCTCTGGTGTTAACAGGCTCTAGAGCTTATTGCTTGCGGCACAAGATAATAAGTGAAAACCCGGCTGGGTGAAATACAGCGGCGCCACTGTGCGTGTTTTGCTCGAGATAGTGATATGTATTTAAGTTTGTTGCTCGCAAGCTGCCTGGCCTGGGTCGATGCTTGCCAAGTGACGAGCCAGGAGCAGCGGCTATAAGTTAGCAGGTCGTTGCAGTGCACAAGCACTCACAAATTAAAGTAAAGTGTATGAATGATAAACACCTTGTATATATTCACGGCTTTTTGAGCTCCCCGCTGTCAAAAAAAGCCGAGCTGACTCGGCTCTGGTTAGAGCGGTATCGGCCCGATATTAGCTTTTACTGCCCTCAGTTGAGCTCGTATCCAGATTTGGCTCGCGATGAGTTAAGCGCTTTATTTAGCCGGCTTGATCAGGCTGTTGCCATTGGCTCTTCCCTTGGCGGTTTCTGGGCTTCACATTTTATTGAGGCGGGTAAAATAAAAAAGGCTGTGCTGGTCAACCCTGCGGTAGCACCCCACACACGTTTTCAACACTATCTTGGTCAAAGCCTTAAAAGTTATTACAGCGATGATCACTACGTGCTTGAACAAAAACATCTGGATGTATTAGCGGCCTGTGAAAGCCGGGCGCTGGCAGATAGCAGCCGCTATTGGTTGATGCAGCAAAAAGGCGATGAAGTACTCGACTGGACGATGGCGCAAAAACGCTATGCCCAGTGCCGCAGCTTAATTGAGGACGGCGGCTGCCACAGTTTTGACGGCTACGAAAAGCACTTGCCGCAAATCATCGATTTTTTGTTTGAGAGCAGGCCCTAATTCTGATTTTGTTTTTTGTATTCCAACCACGCTCTCCAGCCGCCAAAATCAGTGATGTCTCTGGCGCCCTCTAAACCTGAGTGTTCGCAGATAAAGCCGCTCAGCCATAAACCGTCGCTGGTTTCGACTTTGCCGATGCCAAGGGGCGCGGGGATGCCATCGACAAAACTGCCAAAATTTTCTTCCGGCACGGACCAAACCTCTATCTCTATTTTTTTGCCGTTGCGCTCATCGCGGGTCATCGCCGGGCGCTTGCCATCACGTAAGGCCCAGAGTTTATAAGCTGCGGCGCTTGTGCCGCGCTGTTTGATGCTGGCGCCGCGTTCAATTAATTGCCAATTTAATGCCTGCCCGCTTAGATGGGCGCCACAGACGATCACATCAATCGTTTTACTTTGCTTAGCTTGAGCATATAAGGGCGACGCTGTATGCATTTTGCCAGAGTGTGAGCTTTCAGGTAGGGCATGGCCTGTTGCGCCCATGCTTAGATTTAAATTTCGCTGCAATTGGGCGCCAATGTTCAGCAATTTAATATCGTTAAATGCGTAACTAAATAAGGTGACGCCCCAGTGCACTTTATTTTTACAGGCGCCGACAGGCACAGCGACAGCGCTGTAATCAAGCAAATTCATAAAATTGGTATAGGTACCTAAGATACTATTGTTTTTAATTGGCTCGGCATCAATCTCTGCGCGAGTAAACTGTGTGGGTGTTGTTGGTGTTAAAACAAAGTCGACGTCGCTAATGCGCTCATCACACAGGCGTTTGTACTCAGCCAGTTGGTACTGTGCGGCAAATACCTCTGTTGCAAGGGCCTGATTGCCGCCGCCAATAATGCTTTGGATTTCAGTTAGCATTGCATCGAGCTTAACTCTATTTGAACCGACAGTGGCCAGCCAGCGCTCGGCGACCCAGGGGCCCTCGTAAAGTAACAAGGCCGCCTTAACAAAAGGCTCAAAATCAATACGCGTTAGTTCACCACCGAGTTCTTGTAGCCGGGCAACGGATTGTTCAAACAGAGCTTCACATTCATCATCGCCAAAAAAGTTAAGCTTCTGCGGAATTGCAAAACGAAACGATGTTTTTGTAGCTGTTCCTTGATTGGCATTTTTTTCTAAGCTTTGTTTTGAACTGGCCGAGAAAAAACGCGAACTATTAGTAAGCGTATTTTCCCTGGCATAGGCATCGTGTTTGTCGTAGTTGGCTGCGATATCAAATACCTGGGCCGCGTCCTCGCAGTTCAGTGCAAAAATACTTACCGCATCTAAGCTGCGGCACGCGGGAACAACACCTCGGGTACTGATTAAACCCTTAGTTGGTTTTAGGCCTATAAGGTTGTTAAATGCTGCGGGCACCCGGCCAGAGCCTGCGGTATCGGTGCCGAGCGCAAAACTAACTTGACCGAGGGCGGTGGCGATGGCCGAACCGGAGCTGCTGCCGCCGCTGATATAATCTTTGTTAAATACATTTTTTGCCTGGCCCCACGGCGAGCGCGTGCCAACCAGGCCTGTGGCAAACTGATCCATATTGCTTTTGCCCAGGGGGATGGCGCCTGCAGCGATTAGATTTTTAACTACCTCGGCGCTTTGCTCCGGTATATAACGGAACTGCTCGCATGCTGCAGTGGTGGGTACGCCGGCAAGGTCGATATTGTCTTTTATCGCAAATGGAGCACCGTACAGCGGCAGTTGATTGATGTCGGCTGAATCCAGAGCGCCAAAATAAGGCTCGAGCTGCTCCATCGTTAGCAGTGTAATCCAGGCCTTGTACTCGTGCTGTTGCTCTGCTTGAATTAAAAGCTCAGCGAAGAGCTTGCGCACTTGCAGCTCACCGCTAAGATAGGCTTGGCGTAAATTCTGTAAACACAAGTTAAACATTGCTGGCCTCCAACCAAAAAAGGCTTGATCCGGTTTGTAGGGCCTGGCCCTGTTGGCGATGAACTTTTAATATGCGTGCGGCGCACGGAGCGTGTATTTCAATTTCCATTTTCATCGACTCAAGCACCATTAGTACCTGGCCTTTTTCTACCTGTTGGCCCTCATTTACTTGCACTTGCCAGACACTGCCTGCGACGGGGCTATCGACGGATATCGCCTGTTCGGGTAACTGTTCATCGTGCTTGTCGCTGTTTTGCTGCGGCGGCGCTTCGAAACTGAGCTGGCCGTCGATGCGCCACTGTTCGAGCTCCCGCTCAAAGGCGGCCTGCCTTAATTGCTGGAAAGCCGCTATTTCATCAGCTTTATCGCGAAGCATGGTTTTATATTCGTCGAGGCAGAACTGCTGCTCTTCAATGCGAAGTTGGTATTTGCCGAGGGGAAAGTCGCGTCGAATTTGCTCAAGTTCTGCGTGGCTGACTGGATAAAATTTAATTTGGTCAAAAAATCGCAACAGCCAGGGTTGTTCAAATTCACGCGTTTTACGATAGCGGTTCCACATCTGTAGGGTGCGGCCAACAAATTGATAACCGCCAGGGCCCTCCATGCCGTAGACACACATATACGCGCCGCCGATGCCGACAGAATTTTCTGCCGTCCAGGTGCGCGCCGGGTTGTACTTGGTGGTGACCAGGCGCTGAGTTGGATCAATGGGCGTTGCCACCGGCGCGCCTAGATAAACATCACCGAGGCCCATAACTAAGTAGTTGGCGTCAAACACAATATCTTTGACGGCTTCGACTGAATCTAGGCCGTTAATGCGGCGAATAAATTCGAGGTTGCTTGGGCACCACGGCGCCCCCGGCCTTACACTTTGCGTATATTTTTCTATCGCTTCGCGGCAGGCGCTGTCATCCCAGCTAAGTGGCAAATAAATAATGCGGCTCGGTAGTTTGTTTTGTTTGTTTTCTTCTAGCTGCTCAGCTGCCTGTTTTACCAGTTGGCAAAGCTGTGCACAGCTTAGTTGCTGCGAATCGTAGTGAATTTGCAGCGAGCGAATGCCGGGGGTGAGCTCGCGCATGCCGGGGCGGCGCAATTGCTCAAGCTTAAGCATGAGTGCGTGAATTTTAAAGCGGCGTTCAATATCCAACTCGAGCGGTCCGAGCTCAACTAATAAAAAATGATCGCCAGCTGCACGCATACAGAGTTTTTCTTGCTGATAACGCGCCTCGAATACTATTGGTGATGTTATGTATTTTGTTACTGGGTATTCTTTCGCAGAGTATTTTGTTACTGGGCCTTCACTAAAGCTCAGCTTGTTAATTTTTTGTTGCTGCAGCTGTTCGGCTTTAACCGCTTGTTCAAGGCTGACAGGAATAAAACGCACACTTGCTCCGGCTTTGAGCTGGCCGAGTTTCCACAGGTCCGCTTGAATAACGGTTGCCGGGCAGACAAACCCCCCGAGAGAGGGGCCGTCGGGCCCGAGGATAACAGGCATGTCTCCGGTGAAATCTATACTGCCAAAGGCGTAGGCATTGTCGTGAATATTTGATGGGTGCAAACCGGCTTCGCCACCAGTTTCGCGCGCCCAACTCGGTTTCGGGCCAATTAAGCGCACGCCGGTGCGGCTGCTGTTGTAGTGCACCTGCCAGCTTGAGGAAAAAAATTCGTCGATGGCCTCGTCGGTAAAAAAATCCGGAGCGCCGTGAGGGCCATAAACCACACGAATTTGCCACGAGTCATCAATAAACGGGCGCTGTGTTATAGCTAGGCTTTTACTGCTGCTGATGTCAGTGGCAGTGTTTGTATTGGTTGCCTGGCCCAGAGGCAATACATCGCCAACGGCTAAAGCGCGGCCATTGTGGCCGCCAAACTGCCCGAGGCTAAAGGTGCTTTTTGAGCCTAAATAATCCGGGCACAAAAATGACCCGGCAACGGCGAGATAGCTGCGTGCGCCGGCGCCGATAATATTTCCAAGTTCGAGCAGTTGGCCCGCTCTGACTTCAATTTTTTGCCAAAATTCAATATTTTGGCCATCGAGTGTGGCCTGCATCGCTGCGCCACAAAGTGCGATGCTGGCATCGCTTAAAAAACGTAGGCTCGGGCCATTTAAGGTCAGCTCAAGTGCCGCAGCCCCTTCACTGTTGCCAACCAGTAAATTTGCCAGCCTGAAGCTTGCGCTGTCCATGGGGCCGGATGGCGGCACGCCGATATGCCACAGGCCGCTGCGCCCCGGCCAGTCTTGTACGGTGCTCATGGTGCCGCCAGCTTCGACGCGAATTGCCGCCTTGCTGAAACTAAAGTTGGCAAGAGTCGAAGTTAATAATTGGCCCGTTATTGCCTCAGCACTGGCCAAAATAGCCTGTACATAAGCGCTGTTTGTTTCGATGCCGTACAGGGTAGTGTTTGCCAGCGCTTGTTGCATGGCCGCCAGGCTTTGCTCGCGGTTTTCGGCGTGACAAATAAGCTTGGCTAACATAGGGTCAAACAGCGCCGGTACCTCAGTGCCGCTCTCAACCCAGGTATCTACACGCAAAGCATCTTGCTTCGCAAAATCAACCTTAGATAGCAGCCCCGCACTTGGGCGAAAATCCTGTTGGCTGTCTTCGGCGTAAATGCGAACTTGCAGAGCGTGGCCGCGACATCGGTATTGATTTTTTAATTGATTAAAATCTTGCTGCTCAGCGGCAATAAGCAGCATTTGTTCTACCAGGTCTATGCCCCAGACTTCTTCGGTAATGCCGTGTTCAACCTGCAGGCGGGTATTGACTTCAAGAAAATAAAAGCGCTGGCTGTCGACATCAAAAATAAATTCAACCGTGCCGGCGTTTAAGTAGTTGACCGAGGTCATCAGTCGCTCGGCGGTAGAGCACAGCGCGTGCCTTAGTTCATCACTTAAGTTTGGCGCAGGTGTTTCTTCAATAACTTTTTGGTTGCGCCTTTGGGCTGAGCAGTCGCGCTCGCCAAAACTAAGTGCCTGGCCTGAGCCGTCGCCAAGTATTTGCACTTCCAGGTGGCGAGCCCGGGCAATGTATTTTTCAATAAAGACGCCGTCATTGGCGAAGTAGTTTTGACTGAGGCGTTTAACACTGGACCAAGCCTTGCGCAGTTCGCTGTCGCTGTGACAGACCTGCATGCCTATTCCGCCGCCACCTGCTGTGCTCTTGAGCATAACTGGGTAGCCGATGTCGGCAGCAAATGCGCAGGCTTGGCCCTGTTCTTGTAGTAACGGTGAGCCGGGCACAAGGGCGACGCCCGCAGCTTGCGCCGCCTCACGCGCCTGGTGCTTTAAACCGAAGAGTTCGATGTGTTCACTGCGCGGGCCAATAAATACTAAGCCTTCTTGCTCGCAGCGTTTAACAAATTCGGTATTCTCACTTAAAAAACCGTAGCCTGGATGTATGGCTTGAGCGCCGCTTTGTTTTGCTGCATCGATAATGACATCGATATTTAAATAGGTTTGTGTCGCTGAGCCAGCGCCGAGGCAAATGCTTTTTTTAGCTCTTTGTACGTGCAGGCTCTGCCGGTCTTGTTCGTGAAAAATGGCAACACTGTCGATGCCAAGCTTATCTAAGCTGCGGATAATACGCGTGGCAATGGCGCCGCGGTTGGCGATTAATACTGTATCAAACATAAGTTCCGTTTTGTGGGGCCGTCCCCTAAGGTGTTCTCGCCGCGGGTCGTCCCGCGAGCTGAATTAAATTGGCTTAGCATCACAGGCCCTAGTTGTGCCAAATATGAATGGCGACCGGTGTTGGGTTGTAACCATTGCAGGGGTTGTTGAGCTGCGGGCAGTTTGACAGCAGCACGATGCTGTTCATCAGTGCGCGCAGCTCAACGTATTTGCCCGGTGCGCTGATGCCATCTTCAAAACTCAAACCGCCTGTTTCAGTCACCGGGACATTCATAAAAAAATTAATATTGTGAGTGATGTCGTCTTTGTTTAAACCGAGCTCTTCATGTTCCTGTATGGCCAGCATCCAAGAATCGCGACAGGCGTGCATGCAGCGCTTTTCCAGATCGTAGCGCACGGTATTGCTTTCTGTTGCGCAGGCGCCGCCGACGGTATCGTGACGACCACAGGTATCGGCGACAATCTCTAGCAAGTCGCGGTTTTCATTTGTTTTTAACACACTGCCGGTGCTGAGATAAATATTGCCTTGTTCGCGAACGGTATCCATGGCGCTATAGCGTTCGCTCGGGTCGTCTGCGTTATAAAACAGCGTATCGGCCGCCTGATTACCGTACAGGTCGGTAATACGTATGATTTCGCCGGCCTTAACTGTGTGGATAAAATAGTCGCCCGCAGCGACTTCAAATTGCTTGTCGGAAAGTTCGGTTTTTAATGTGCTTTCTTTAATCATTGTAAAGTCCCGTTTAGTTTTTTCCGTAATTTAACTGCCGAGGTGATACAGTGCATTATTTTGAAAGCCGCGTTTGTTTTCCTCGCGGAAGTTCATGCAAAAATCGCCCTCGCGTACGGGTTCGGCTAAGCTCAGCTGTAATTTAACTGGCGTGTGTGGATATTCACTTGCGTTATTTAATGGGTGAGGGCAGGTATGCAAGAGCACCAGGGTATCCATTTCAAAGCGCAGGCAAAGGCTGTCACCGGCTTCTGCCTGGCGCGCTAAGCGTAACTCGCCACTGGCATCGCAGCGCACTTCGCTAAACAAATTTAAATTGGCAGCCATGGCTTTGCGGTCGAGGCCGTATTTTGCCAGCTCAACCAAAAACGCATCGTAGCCGTTTTGTTTCCAATTATTGCTGTCGCACTGATAATCTCGCGCGCCCCAACGCTCGCGAATATGTGAAGCGTGACTGTTGCCGCAAACACTTTCGTGCCAGCCAAAAGTATCTTCAATGATTGATGCGAAAATTCTGCCCATGTCTGAATACAGGCAGTGGCCGGAGCTTAATTTAAATGTGTGCTGGCACTTAAGTGTATCGGGAGCGTTGTATTTTTCGTGCAGCAGATAAGGGTTGTAAAATAGAACGCCAACATTGGCGCCGCCTTGAATATCTTCAATTTTTAGCTGGGTACCGCGCCTGGCGATAAAGCTCCAGTGGCTGCCGCCAGCAATAGTCGTTGAGTAGTTATCCAATTTCATACGCTCAGCTCTGTATAGGTGGGAGAGGGTGCACTTGCGGTAAAATGGCACTGCTTAGTTGTAACTTTCCGGTAATAACTCCCCGGTTGGCCTTCATTTTATTTAGAATTCGTTTGAGTGTGGCGCCAGGGCCCTGAACCAAAATAACGCTTAAGGTGTAGGGATGGGTAAGGTTTACATTCAGGCTGCTAATGACTTCGTCTAGATATTTAAATTGAAGTTCGGCCAAGTTGTGCTGCAGCTTGCTGACGCTGTGGTCGTAGACCAGGGTAATTGTTCCGGCCATTATTTCGTTGCCGAGCTCTTCTTTGTCGGCAATGAGCTCTTGGCGAATTAAGTCATTTAACACTTGCGAGCGATTGGCCTGTTTTCGCTCGGCGATAAGCTCGTCAAAACTGGCGAGTAGTTGCTCGGGCACGGTCATGCTAATGCGCACAAGTTTTTCTTTATCGTTCATTGTTAACGCTGTTTGTTGGCAGGTGCTGTCAGTTTTAGAATACGCTCGGCACATCGTCGTGTACGTGTACCATGCGCACCATATTCAGGTGATCTTTATTCATCTCAGTTTCGTCGTCGGGGTGCACCAATGCTTCAAGCCGGCGCTTGCAGGCTAAAAATTCCTGGCTGTGCAAGTGCCCGGCGTTGCGCGGCTGCGGAACCGCCACTTCGATGACCTCCTGTACTTCACCCGGATGAGCTTTGAGCACCAATATGCGATCGGCTAAATACACAGCTTCGTCCAGATCGTGGGTAATAAAGACAATGGTGATATCAATGTTCTGCCAGATTTCCATTAGATGGCTTTGCATCTTTGCCCGGGTTTGCGGGTCGAGCGCGCCAAAAGGCTCATCCATTAAAAGAATCTTGGGCTGATTGGCCAATGCTCTGGCGATGGCAACACGCTGTTTCATACCGCCGCTGAGCTGAGAGGGGTAGTTTTCGGCAAATTTACTTAGGCCAACCAGGTCTATCCACTGCATGGCCTGCTCTTCTGCCTGGGCTTTGCTGTGGCCGGCTCGGCGCAAACCAAACATGACATTTTGTTTGACGCTAAGCCACGGAAACAAGGTGTAACCCTGAAATACCATGCCCCGATCGGAGCCCGGGCCTGTTACTTCGCTGCCGTTGACTAAAATGCTGCCCTCGCTGGCTTGTTCGAGCCCGGCAAGGGTTCGTACAAATGTGCTTTTGCCACAGCCCGAGGGCCCGATAACACAAACAAATTCACGGCGGTACGCTTTAAAATTAATATTGTTAAGAGCTGTTACCTCGCCTTTGGGGCTTTGAAAACGCTTGCTTAAATTTTTCACTTCAAGCGCGACGGGGCGCTTTTTTAGGCGCTCAAAACGGTTTTTAACTGCGGTGCTTTGTTGTAAGTATTCTAAATCTTTCATAGCCTAAGCGTTGCCCCCTAGTTACCTGCGTGTGTTTGTTGCCACGGGAATAGACGCCGGCCCAGGGCTGCGAGTATTAAATCGATGGTGAGGCCGATAATGCCGATAATAATGATGGCGGCAAAGACGTTGTCGAAGTTTTTGTAGCGCGCTTGCTGGGTAATAAACCAGGTAATACCCGAGCTGGTGCCGATCAGTTCGGCAACAATTAAATAAGTCCAGGCCCAGCCGAGTAAGATGCGCATATCGCGATAGAGATCGGGTAAAACGCCGGGTATCACGACCTTAAACAATTGTGCGCGACGATTTGCGCCGAGTGTTTGCGCCGCTTCGAGCAGTGACTTATCGAGCTTTCGTGTGGTATTGGCAATCACCAGTACTTGCTGAAAAAACGTGCCGATAAAAATAATCGCTATTTTAGGTGCGTGGTAGATGCCGAGTATGGCAACGGCGAGCGCGCCAAAAGCCGGCGCCGGAAGATAGCGGAAAAATTCGATAAACGGTTCAAATAAACGCGAGAAGAAATCAAAGGTTCCGGCCAAAATTCCCATCGGTACGCCAACCAGTGACGACAACAAAAACCCCCAGAAAATGACTTGTATGCTGTCCCAAAGGCTTTCGTGCAGCCATTTTTCGCTGCGGCGCTTGGGCTCTGTGGTGAACGAGCTGTAAAGCGCAATGACAACTTCGTGTGGCGCGGGCAGGTAGATGGGGTTTGCCCGCTTGCCACTGGGCAGTGCTGTGCCATCTTGTTTTTTTTGTTCAAGCTCTTGCTCAAAAACAGCCCGGTCGATCAGCATATCTTTTTTAAAGTAGGCGACGCTGCCGGGCTGCTCGATTTTAATCATCGGGTGCCATATAAACGGCGTGTAACTGACAATGGCCCACAGAGTTATTGGGACTAAGAAACTCAATAAAGCCAGCGTCCGGCGCTGTTTGCTTGGCAGCGACGTTCGAACGTTAAGCAGCGAAGCTGTGCTCATATAGTTTCCTTTATCGAAGTGTTAACGGCTTTTAAGTTTATTGCGCGGCGTTAATTCAGCTTGTTTTTGCCAAGTGCTGTTAATCTGCGTTGAGTAGTTGTTTGCTGTTACCTTACAAGGCTTTATTGCCGATTGAGCAACAATAAAGCCCGCTGGTTCTTTACAGTGACTTCATTAAACTAAGGTCGATGTAGTCATCGATATTGAGCGGTGTTTTATACACGTCGTTGGCGACATTAAATTCATCTGAAATTTTTGATGAGCCGTAGAGCGATGTAAAACCTTCGGTTTTACTAAAAAATGCTTTGGCTTCATCTAGCGTCAGGATTTTGGTGCCGGCGATAAACTTCTTATAGGCTTCGGCTTCGAGGCCGACACGTGCAGCCATAATTGCTACGGCTTCTTCGTGGGTTTTGGGGTCGTTGAGATAAGCTACAGCCTGATACCAAACCTTTACAACTTTTTGCCAGTCTTGCTTGCGCGCGGCCAGGCTTGCAGGTGAAACCGAGAGCGCATCGTAAATAAGCCCCGGCTCGTCGGCGCTGGTGTAGATGGCTGTTGATCCAGGTACAAGTTCAAGTGCCTGGCCGGAATTTGGCTGCCAGGCGACAATTGCATCGACGTCGCCACTGGCGAGTACTTGCGGTGTCTCGTTGGTCGGCACATTGACCAGCGTCACATCACTCTCTTTTAAGCCGGCTTTTTCCAGGGCGTTGAGTAAAAGCAGGTGGCCGACAAAACCAATCTCGACACCAATTTTTTTACCTTTAAGTTGTTCAACGTTCTTAATGCCAGGCCGGGCAACCAGCATGTCGTTGCCGTTGCTGTAATCGTTGATCAACACCATAACACTCGGAGCACCGGAGGCACCGGTAACTAAAGTGTCGCCGTTGGTCATGGTTACCGCGTCGAGCTGGCCGGCGGCAAAAGCGTCCATCGAAGCGACGTAATCAAACCATTCAAACTGAACGTCGACGCCGGCTTTTTTGAACATGTCTTTTTCAATGGCAATTTCCCAGGCTACCCAGCCGGGCCAATCGGAATAGCCAATTTTTAACGGTGCGGCTGTGCAGTTTGCCGCGCTTAGTAAAACAGCAAAAAAAGTAGCTGCAATAGCCTGTAGCAAGTTCTTAGTCATACGTGCCCCCTGAGTACGCTATCGGTATTACAAAAATTGAAATTCGTAATACCAATAGCGCAATTCATATGCCAGCCCCGGGGAGGGCTTGTTAAGCGTATGTTTTTAAAAGAGAAAGTTACGTGGGCGAGGCTGGGCTGGCAGGCAGATGGGCGCGGGCTTATCCCAACTTAAGTGCGCATAGACAGTGTTGTGCAAGATTTGGGGGCAGGAAAGGGGCGTTTAACTTGTGCTGTTTGCGGGCAAAGTTAAACGCCTTTTTTGGTAGTGCTAAAGCTGGGTTTAGCTCGCTTCGACAGCAAGTGCTGCCAGCTCGTCGTCGACGATGGCGCCGAGCTCGGGCACACAGGAGCCGCAGTTGGTGCCACATTTGAGCAGCGCACCGAGTTTTTCTACACTGTCGGCACCTTCAGCGATTGCCGCGCGAATTTGGTTTTCACCAACCTGGTAACACGAGCAGATAATGGCTCCGGGACTCTGGCTGTCGTCGGCGGGGCTGCCGGCAAGCACGGTAAAGCGGTCCTGCAGGCTGATTTCTTTGCCGAGCATCGAGCTCAGCCACTGCATATTCGGCAGCGCTTGTTTGTTTTTGTCGATCAGCAGGGCAACGCTGAGCACGCCACCCCGAAAGCCGGCGTGGCGAACAAAATGGCCATCGCTGTCTTCGAGGCTGATCCAGTCTTCAATTTGCGGGTAGAGCTCGTTTAACCACTCGGCCCAGTTGGCAACGCCCCGACTGTCGGCAATTGCGTAGTTAAAACCTGCGTCGAGGGTCATCTTGGCCCAGTAATCACTTTTTGGTGTGACTTCAAAACTAGACAATAAATAACCCTGCCACGCCGCTGGGTAAGCCTTGGTCTTGACCGGGCTGTGTTTAAACTCGGGCTGGCCGCAGATCGGGTCGGTAATGGCGTTGACCAGCGCATCGGCGCGGCCGTGGGAGGCGTAGACCTTGTTCCAGTGCATCGGTACAAACGCTTCGCCGCGGCGCTGATCGTCGCTGATTAATGCGCGCCCCAGATAGCGGCTGTTTTGATTCTCAAGTTCAACCAGGCCGCCCTCTTTAATGTTAAAAAGCTCGGCGTCTTTAGGGTGCACCTGTACATAGGGCTCTTCGGTGTGGGCGAGCAGACGCGATGCCTTGCCGGTGCGGGTCATGGTGTGCCACTGATCGCGAATGCGGCCGGTGTTCATCACCAGCTGGCCCGTTTGAGCTTTGAGTTTGGGCAGGCGGGCGTTAATCGGAATAAACTGCGCGCGCTTATTGGGGGTAAAAAACTGGCCGTCTTCAAACAGGCGCAAAGTGCCTTCGGGTTTGTTGGCGGTTAAGGGCCAGCGGCGCGGCGCAAAGTTTTCGTAGTCGTCGAGGCTGATATCGGCCAGGGCGCTGATATTAAAGGCGCGGGTATCGTTGTTGTCGAGGCCGCTGAGCTCGGCGTGCTCGCGGAAAATTTCAACCTGGTGTTGATAGTTAAAAGCATCGCCAAAACCTAAGCGCCTGGCGAAGTCACACATAATGTCCCAGTCGTGGCGGGCCATGCCGGCTGGCTGCATAAAACCTTTTTGCAAGCTGATGCAGCGCTCACTGTTGGTAACGGTACCGTGCTTTTCGCTCCAACTGGTTGCCGGCAGCAGCACATTGGCGGTGGCGGCAGTGTCGGTATTGGCCATGCAGTCGCTGACAACCACCAGCTCACACTTTTCCAGGGCCTCTTTAACTTTGTTGGCCTCTGGCATGGACACCACCGGGTTGGTCGCCATGATCCAGATCGCCTTGATCTTGCCGTCGTTAACGGCTTGGAACATGTCGACAGCTTTCAGGCCCTCTTTTTTGGATATATTGGCCGCATTCCAGAATTTCTCAACTCGCTCAATGGCGTCTGGGGTAAAGCCCATGTGTGCGGCAAATTGATTGGCGAGGCCGCCGACTTCGCGCCCGCCCATGGCATTGGGTTGGCCGGTGATCGAAAACGGCGCTGCGCCGGGCTTGCCGATTTTGCCGGTGGCCAGGTGGCAGTTGATGATGGCATTGCCCTTGTCGACACCGGAACTGCTCTGGTTGATGCCCTGGGAAAACAGCGTGATTACGCGCTCGTTATCGGCAAACAACTCGTAGACCTTGGCAAGCTGCTCTTGCTCCAGCTCGCAAACCTCGGCAGCGCTTTTTAAATCGGGCACCTGAGTTTGCGCGGCCTCGAGTGCCGCTTCAAAACCGTCGCAGTGTTTGGCGATGTAGTCGGTATCGAGTTTGTTGTTAGCCGCTAAATAACTTAGCAGGCCGTTAAAGAAAAACGCATCGGAACCGGGGGCCAGCGGCAGGTGAATATCGGCGATATCACAGCTGGCTGTGCGGCGCGGGTCGAGCACGATCACTTTGAAGTTGCGCTCTTTTTTGGCTTTGACAATGCGCTGATAAACAATCGGGTGGGCGTAGGCGGCGTTGGAGCCAACCATTAGCAGCACATCGGTCTGCTCCAGATCTTCGTAGCTGGCCGGCACCGCGTCGGAGCCAAAAGCGCGTTTGTGTGCAACCACGGCGCTGGCCATGCACAGGCGGCTATTGGTATCGATATTTGAGGTGCCGACAAAACCTTTAAGCAGCTTGTTGGCGACGTAATAGTCTTCGGTAAGTAACTGCCCACTTAAATAAAAAGCGACGGAATCCGGGCCGTGTTTGTCGACAATGGCTTTCCAGCGCTCGGCAATGTGATCGAGCGCTTCATCCCAGCCGGTCTCGCGGCCTTCAATCTGCGGCTTGAGCAAGCGGTTGTCGCTGTCGAGGGTCTCGTGCAGGGCCGAACCTTTTACACACAGGCGGCCTTCATTGGCGGGGTGGTCTGTGCGACCTTTGACGCCGACCAGGACATTGTCTTTGACTTCGGCGCTAACGCCGCAGCCAACACCACAATAGGGGCAGGTTGTGTGGTGGGTTCCGCTTTTTGCAATCAGTGAGCTCATGGTGTAATCGGTCCGCCTTAGGCTGCTAATTCTTTATCGCCGGGGCTTTCGGCAAATTCCTGGCCAAAGATAAGCTGCGGTAAGTCCGCACTTACATTTTTGCCGGCCTGCATTAAATCGAAGTAGTGGGCGCCGGAGCGTACATCACCAAAGAGCACAACACCAACGATACGGCCCTGATCAATGATGAGTTTGCGATAGATGCGCGCTTGTTTGTCTTCGATCACAACAGCGCGCTGCCCGGCTTGCTCTTGCACCTGGCCGGCGGAGAAAACCTGTACGCCGCTGACTTTGAGCTTGGTGGCGATGGCCTGGTTTTCAAATGGCACAAGCTCGCGATTAACCAGGCGTGCGGCCAGCGTTTCAGCTTGACGCCAGAGTGGATCGACAAGGCCAAAGGTTGCGCCCCGGTGCTCGATACACTCGCCCAGAGCGCTGATATTGGCGGCGCTGCTCTGCATAAAGTCGTCGACGTCGATCGCGCGCTGACCGTTGAGCCCGTGCTCGAGGCCGAGCTCGGCATTCGGGGTAATGCCGGTGGCGACCACGGCGAGTTCGGCGCGCAGCTCGCGGCCACTTTTCAGGCGCGCGCCACAAACGCTGCCGTTTTGTTCGCGGAAGCTGGCTATTTCATCGCCGAGACAAAACTCTATGCCCATGTCCTGCATGACGGTTTTGAGCATGGCGCCGGCTTGTTTGTCGAGCTGGCGATTTAGCAGCCAGCCGCTGCGGTGCACAAGCGTGACCTTGATACCGAATTTGGCCAGGCCGTAGGCCGCTTCAAGGCCGAGTAACCCGCCGCCGACAACGACGGCACTGCTGGCACCAGCGGCAACTTGCATCATGCCCTCGGTGTCGGCGATGGTGCGAAATAAGAAGATGTTGTTGAGGTCCAGGTTTTCCGCTGGAATACGCGCAGCGCGCGAGCCGGTGGCGAGTACCAGCTCGTCGTAACTAACGCGCTGGCCGCAGGCCGTTTCAACCCACTTGGCTTCGCGCTCGATGGCCGTTACCGGGCTGCCGGAAATAAAACGTATGCCTTTGCTCTGATACCAATCGTGGTCTTTTTGTACGATGGCTTTGACGCTGGTGTCTTTGGCGAGCACTGAACTGAGCATAATGCGGTTGTACGAGCCGTGAGGCTCGGCGCCGATAACGGTAATCTCGTAGTGTTTTGCACCGTCGCGGTTTTGCCGCTCGAGCAGTTCGTCGAGCAGGCGCCCGGCCACCATGCCGTTTCCGACTATCACAAGAGAAGGTAGAGAAGTGCTGTGTGCGCTCATAAATATCTTGGGCCTCTTGGGCGATAAAACTAGCTCAGTCCGCCGCCATCGGCGCGGCTTTAACGTGTCTTACTTTGCATTGCCCTAGATGGGCGCAAAGCCTTTGCTCGAAAGGGCAGGAATTGTACCAACTTTTTAGGGTTGGGCAAAAAATACACAGGGTGGCGTGTCTTGGCGCTATTTTGCGTAATATTGGGGCGCTTTTCTAGTTCTGGCTTAGGCTGCTCAACTGGCTCTGATACATGAGCCTTAACTTTTTAGCTTTGCAGTGTTCTTAGTTGGTGCGCTTTGCCTGCTGTGTTTGTTTTTGGTGCAATTCGCTGTGTGGGGGTTTCTTGTGGCGATTGCTGATGGCCGTCTCTTTACTTCGATGCTGCCCCCGCTATGCTATGCGCTTTTGCTTAACTACATTGCTTAACTCGTCGCTTAACTACAACGAGAACGAGCGACACCACTGGCGCAGAGCACTATGGCGAACTACTCAGCTGAAGACATTGAAGTCCTATCGGGCTTGGACCCGGTCAAGAAACGTCCGGGCATGTATACCGAGACCACGCGGCCCAACCACTTGGCCCAGGAAGTTATCGATAACAGTGTCGACGAAGCGTTGGCCGGTCACGCCAACAAGATTGATGTTGTGGTTTACAAAGACGGCTCCATCAGTGTCGCCGATAACGGTCGCGGCATGCCGGTCGACATACACCCGGAAAAAGGCGTGCCCGGGGTTGAGGTGATACTTTCTACACTGCATGCAGGTGGTAAGTTCAGCAATAAAAACTATCAGTTCAGTGGCGGTTTACACGGTGTCGGCATCAGTGTGGTCAACGCCTTGTCGAAGGTACTTGAAGTGACCATTCGCCGCGACGGCCAGGTTCATCGCATCGGTTTTCAAAACGGCGACAAAGCCAGCGATCTCGAAGTGATAGATAGCTGCGGCAAACGCAATACCGGCACCACGGTGCGTTTTCTGCCCGACCCTTCATATTTTGACAGCGCCAAATTTAGCATTGCCCGGCTAAAACACTTGCTGCGAGCCAAGGCGGTACTGTGCCCGGGCCTGGAAGTGAACTTGCACGATGAAGCCGGCGCAGAGAAACACAAGTGGTACTACGAAGACGGTCTTAGAGACTATTTAGTTTCGGCGACGCAAGGCTGGGAAAACCTGCCAGCTGAGCCGTTTATCGGCAGTTTTAAGGGTAATACAGAGGCGGCCGATTGGGCGGTGCAATGGCTGCCCGAAGGCGGCGAGCTGACCCAGGAAAGCTACGTGAACCTGATTCCGACGGCCCAGGGCGGCACCCACGTCAACGGTTTGCGCACCGGCCTGATGGATGCGATGCGCGAGTACTGCGAGATTCGCAACTTGATTCCGCGCGGGGTCAAGCTCGCGCCGGACGATATCTGGAACAACTGCTGTTATGTGCTCAGTTCAAAAATGGCCGACCCTCAGTTTAGCGGTCAGACCAAAGAGCGCCTGAGCTCGCGCGAGGCGGCGGCTTTTGTCAGCGGTGTTGCCAAAGATGCGTTTAGCCTGTGGCTCAACCAGCACACAGATGAAGGCGACAAGCTCGCCGAATTTTGCATAAGCAATGCGCAAAAACGCGTGCGTTCGAGCAAAAAAGTTGCGCGCAAAAAAGTCACCCAGGGCCCGGCCCTGCCTGGCAAACTTGCCGACTGCTCCAGCGCCGAGCCCGAGCGCGGCGAGCTGTTTTTAGTTGAGGGTGACTCGGCCGGCGGCTCGGCCAAGCAAGCCCGCGACCGCGAATACCAAGCGATTATGCCGCTGCGCGGCAAGATCCTAAATACCTGGGAAGTCGACAGTGCCGAGGTGCTCGCCTCGAAAGAGGTGCACGATATCAGCGTTGCGCTGGGCATCGACCCGGGCGTCGACAACCTCGAAAAGCTGCGTTACCACAAAGTGTGTATTTTGGCGGATGCCGATTCCGACGGTTTGCATATCGCAACGCTGATTTGTGCCTTGTTTGTTCGCCACTTCCCGGCTTTGGTTAAGGCCGGCCACGTATTTGTGGCAATGCCACCGCTTTTCCGCATCGACATCGGTAACGACGTTTACTACGCGCTGGATGAGGCTGAGAAAAACGGTGTGCTTGATCGCATTGAAGCGGAGAAGAAAAAAGGCAAGGTCAATGTGCAGCGCTTTAAAGGCCTGGGTGAAATGAACCCGCTGCAGCTGCGCGAAACCACGATGGCGCCGGATACGCGCCGTTTAGTGCAGCTTACAATGGAGCCGGGCGACGATACTCATTCGGTGATGGATATGCTGCTGGCTAAAAAACGCAGCTCGGATAGAAAAGCCTGGCTCGAGAGCAAAGGCGACTTGGCTGAAGTTGGTTAAGTTGTTAATAAGATTAAAGGTGCGTATCGCACCTTTAATCTTTGCTGCGCTTTTGGCGCTTAGCCCTCTGGCATTTGCGAAGAGTGGTGCTCAACAATCTTCCACTGCTGGCCGTTCCAGCGGTAAACATAAGTGAAGCGCGCTTGAACTTTAGCGCCGTCGCCAAAGGTAAAGGTATAAACCCCGGAGTTGATAGCGACATCACCAAAGCTGCGAATGTTGGCTTCGTCGATCTTTCCGACCGGTTCTTTGGCTAAGAACGCAACAAAATAATCCTCAATTTCTTCATGGTTATGGCGAACCTTGTTGGAAACTGTCGGCAGTAAAATGGCATTGCTTTCATAAAGGGCAGCAACTTTTTTCGGGTCTCGTGTTTGCAGGGCGCTGTTCCAGGCGTCGAACAGGGCTGAGATTTCGTCTTTATTGACCACGGTTATGCTCCTCGTGAATTGGTTGACAAGAATCGGTCGGGCAAGGGTACATAGGACTGGCGCATTTTCAAGGTTTTTTGGCACTGTTGTAGGCGTTTAGCGCAGGTATGGCCGCTAATAAAAGAGCCGCTACCGCGATGCTGAGCAGCAGGTAAAGGCTGTTTGGCGAAAAGATATTACTGCTAATGCTCAGGCCAAAGTGGCTTAAAATAAAACTGTGACTGAGGCTCAAGCTTGCAGTGAGTGTCAGAGTTGCCAACAGCATGCTTAGCAAGCAAATTATCAGAGCCTCGAGTTCGATTAATAAAAATATAAAACCCGGCGGTGCGCCAATAATTCGCAGCAGGTGAATTTCGTGCTTTCTATCGCGAATAGAGGCCATAAGCATGGCACTTAAACCGAGAATCGCAGCGACAAAAACCAGGCTGGCAACAAAGCGCAGGCTGTTTTCCATCAGGCTCATCATCTGCCAGAGCTCGGCGAGCGTGGCACCGGGTAAAATTGCGCTCAATGCTTCGCCGCGATAATTATTGATTTCGCGCTGAGTTTTAAATACCGCTAAGCGCGAGTTTAAGCCAAGCATAAATGCGGTAATGCTCTCGGGTTTTAACTGCTGTGTTGGTGTGCCGTTTACAGCTGAGCCGGGCTGTTTTACTCCGTGTTGCCAGCCTGTGTGAATGGCTTCGATTCCGGCGAGGCTGACATAGAGACTCTGATCAATCGGTGTGCCCGTTGCTTCGAGTATGCCGACCACAGTAAAAGGTTTGTCGTCGTGCATGCTAAAGCTGGTTTTGGCAACGCCGTGAGCGAGCACAATTTTGTCGCCCAACTTGTAATTCAGTTTGGCGGCAAGTTCAGCGCCGATAACAACATCGTAGAGTTTTTCAAAGGCTGCGCCTTCGGAAAATTTTAATTTGTGTTTATTGCCATAACTAAAGTGTGTGAAAAAATCAGTGCTGGTGCCGATAACCCGATAACCTTTGTGGGAATCGCCGAGAGAAATCGGTACGGCCCAATCGACTTGTTTAATTTGGGCTATTTTTTCGTAGCTGGCCCAGCTGATATTGTTGCTTGGTGAGCCGATATGAAAAACAGAATAAAGCAGCAAGTTCAGGCTGCCGGTTCTTGCGCCGACAATTAAATCGACGCCGGATACCGTGCTGGCAAAACTTGCCTTGCTTTGTTGGCGAATATGTTCGACCGCCAAAAGTACAAAAATGCTGACGCTCATTGCCAGTACGGTTAGTACAACTGAGCCGGCGCGATTTTTCAGGCTTTTTTGAGCTAACTTAATAAACATCTCAGTTGGCCTCAACCCGGTTAATATCTGTCATGGCTTCAACTCGGGGAAAATAATGCTTAAGGCTCATATCGTGGCTGACAAATAACAAGCTTATATTGTGCTCTTTGCTTAGCGACATCAGCAGCTTCATAAACATATCGCGGTTGTGGTAATCAATAGAGCTGCTGGCTTCGTCGGCAATAAGTAATCTCGGTTTGTTGACAAGTGCCCGCGCAATAGCGATGCGCTGTTGCTGGCCAATGCTGAGCTTGCTACATGGTTTGAGCCACAGGTTCTCGGCAATATTCAACTCTTTTAGTAGCTCTTGAATAAATCTTTTATCAGCTTTTTCACCGCTCGCGAAATAATTGCCCAGCTCTATGTTCTCGATAGCGTTAAGGTAGGGGATTAAATTAAACTGCTGGAATACGTAGCCGATATTCTGTGCGCGAAAACGATCGCGCTGGCGGCTTTTCATTTGGTGGAGCGCGTGTTTAAGTACATAAACGTCGCCACTGTCGGGGCTTTGCACTCCACTGATTATATTAAGCAGGCTTGACTTGCCGCTGCCGGAGGGCCCGTGAATAAATACCTGTTCTTGCTCGCCGACCTGCCAGTGATCTATATGTAATACTGTTTGATTCGGGCTGTCTTTATAGGTAAAACGCAGATTGCTCAGTTCAATACTCATGGACTACATTCACTGTTTTTACGTTGAACAAGGCGAATGATACACGCTATCATTCTGGCGCGTAATGCTTAAGCTCGGTCGTGTTAGTGGTGAGGTCAGTAATGATGGTTGGTTTGATATGAACTGTAAATATGTTGTTATAAGCCTCACATTTAGCTTGTTTCTAAGTGCTTGCGGCCCAAATAATGACCAGGCAAACGACGCAGACCAGGCGAACGATGCCGAACAGGAGCCGGCACAGGGCAGTGCGGCGCTGCAAAAGCCGCTCGATAAATCTGCCTATCAACAAGTTGAGTGGGTTGAGCTGATGCCCAAGGACGACCTTGACGCCCTGCTAAATCCGCCCGCTTATATCAGTGAGATCGAAGAGGGTTCGAGCGACGATCAGCTGATAGATGAATTGCAGGGCAGTATTTCTTCCGAGGTCAGTGAAGACAGATATCAACAGGCTTTGGTGTCTACGCGTATTATCGAGGCGATGGATGGTCGCGCTATTCGTATCCCCGGTTTTATTGTGCCCTTGGAATTTAATGATGAACAGGCGATCACCCAGTTCTTTTTGGTGCCGTTTTTTGGCGCCTGCATACATTCGCCGCCACCGCCGCCAAATCAGATTGTCTTTGTTGAATATAAACAGGGCTTGGCGATGGATGATTTGTACGACCCGTTTTGGATTTCCGGCATTTTAACCGCATCGGTAACCGAAAATGAGCTGGGTACGGCGGCGTATTCAATGAGCCTGGATTATATTGAGGCCTACACCGATTATTAGGTGTAATCTTCGTTCAAACACGCCATCAATTGTTCTTGCCAGCTTGCGTCTTCCCGGTCGGCAATAATTTCGATGCGGCTTTCGAGGCAGTCGTCCAGTTCCATTTCGGTCAGGGCATCAGAGCTTAAATTGTAGGCAAAAACGCCTTGCTCGGTAATAAATACCGCCTTCATACGCTCTGCATGTAAACCACTTAGAAAAGCAAATAATTTGTCGTAGCTAAAAACGTGCTGGGGTGAAATGCGCCAGCCACTGCTGATAAAACCTTCCCCTTTGTTACAGGCTTTAAGAAAACCACTATCAGGCATGGGTAGGTCTGCGACAAGCTCTTTATTTGCAGTGTGGCCCGAGTGGTGATGGCTAGAACTTGCCGTGGCAATAGAGGCGGATGTTGCGCCATCAAGTAGCTGGGGGGCAAACTGGCCGTTTTGGCTAAAGACTAGCGCCACTTCTGGCCGGGCATATTGCCTGGCGTAATCCTCGAGCAAGAGCTGTTCATTGCCGCTATATAGATCCTGTTTGTTGGCAACCAGTACATCGGCGATGGCAATTTGCTGCTGAAAGGTGCTGTGTTCGCGGTAGCGGGCATCGGCAAGCTTGCGGGCATCAACCAGGGTAAGAATTTTTTGCAGCGAAAGCACATCGCGGTAGTGTTCACTGGAAAGTACTTCAAGTACTTCTTTGGGGTGGCCAAGGCCGGTTGGCTCAATTAATAAACGGTCTGGTTTGGCGCGGCTTAGTAATTGATTTAATGCGATTTGCATCGGTAAACCCGCAGCGCAGCACATGCAGCCACCGGGAACTTCACGAATAAATACTTCTTCTGATTCCGGGTGTTGCCCTGCAAATAAACTGCCGTCGACGCCTATTTCACCAAACTCATTTACCAAAACCGCCCAGCGCTCGTCCGCCGCTTTGTTTTTTAATAAGTGCAGGATGGCTGAGGTTTTACCCACACCTAAAAAGCCGGTAATGATGTTTGTTGGTACTGCGTGGATGGCTGTTGTGTGTGCTTTCATGACGGCTGCGAATGTTGTGGCTATTGCTATTCTCAGTGCTGCTCTTAGCTCTGCCCAATGCTGTGAAACTAAGTTCTGCGGTCGTGTGTTTGGTTACAGCGGCGCGCTAAACAAGGCTTGTAAAACTTAGCTGCTTTGAATGCGAGCGCGCTGCTGATCGGCTTCGATATGTAAATAAAAGCAGTGCTTGCGGCCGGTGTGGCAAGCTGCGCCGCGCTGCTTGACTTTGCACAGCAGTGTATCGCCATCGCAGTCGAGCTGCATTGAGACAAGCTCTTGAATGTGGCCGCTGCTTTCACCTTTTTGCCACAATTGTTGGCGGCTGCGAGACCAATATACCATGCGTTTGAGCTTTATTGTCTGGCTAAGTGCTTCGCGGTTCATCCATGCAAACATCAATACTTCACTGGTGTTTGCGTCCTGACAAATGACGGGCAGCAGGCCCTGGTCGTTAAAGGCAATATTAGCCAGCAGCTCGTCGAGCTCGATTAAGCTGTTATCGGAAAGTTTTTCGAGCTGCTCAAAATAGGGGCGTTTCATAAACTAGCTACTGTGCTTAGTGATCTGTGCAACGCTCATGGGTGTCGCAGTTTTGGCTTTGGCGGCACAGGCGATAATTTAAAAAGTGGCCGGTGGCAATCAATACTGAACCAACAGCAGTAAAGATCTTTTCACCCCGCTCGCCTAACACGCTTTCGCCGAGCATCACCGCCAGTACCAGCAGGCTTAGCCCTGCGGCGCCAATGGCGAGCAAATAGTAGCGTTTGTGTTTTTTGCAGCCCATCGTCAGCGCGTATATGCTTGTTGGTAATACTGCGGCAACCATCCAAAGGTGAAAGGCTTCGTTATCGAGGTGTAAGGCGGCAAGGCTGGGTAGTAATATCAGCATTAATGGCATGGCCAGGCAGTGCAAGGTGCATAAAAAACTTAAGCTGATGGCAAGTTTATCGGCAACAATCGATGGGTTTTTCATAATCTAATCCTGTTTAATGGTGCTTTTTTTTGCTGCTGTTTTGTTGTTTTTTTCGTTAGCGCAGTCTTTGCAAATACAGCTGATCTCAAGTTGTGCTTTGGCTATTTGGAAGCCTGATTTTTCAACATTGTTGTGTACTTCGTTGCAAACCTCGGCACTTGAGCTAATTTCTTTGACCTTCTGGCACTGACTGCAAATAAGAAATTGGGGTTGGCTGTGTTGATAGTCACAGTGAATATGCTCACAGGCGACATATTTATTGGCCAGCTGTAAACGGTGAGCAAGCTGCTTCTCGTCGAGAAAATCTAAAATACGATAGACCGACATCACCGGTATGCTTTCTTCAAGCTCAGTCTGATAGTTCTCTACAAGCTCATATGCAGAAAGCGCTTTGCCGGCTTTTAATAAAATGCGCAAAACATTTTTACGCTTATCGGTTAATCGGCTACCTTGTTTTTTACACTGGATCTCAGCGTGCTGGATTAGGCTGTCTATGTGGCTTGGTGCTGTCACGTTTTTCATGTGTTGCACTGCGGTTTTGTTCACAGCCGAATATCGGTGTTTTGCCGATCCAAATGAGCTGCGCCCTGTTGCGAGCTAATCCACTGCGCTTCGATTCGTTCGAGTTTGGGGAATAAATCAAAGAGCTTTACCGAAACGGTTTTGGTTGTTGTGGCTTTTTTGCAAATAAAGCGGTAGTGCGCACTTATTTCGCTGTGCTCACTGTGTTTATGCTTGTTGTGGCTTTCGGAGTTGTGTTGATGTGCGTTATCTAAATACTCTGAAGCTAAGAGCTGCGACACGTCAACGTCGGCCATGTTTAGTTTGCAGTGCTCGGGCTTTACTATAAAAATTTTATCGGCCTGCTGTAATTGATGCTGAACCCGGCGCACAGTTTCTATCTCTTCAGTTTTTTGCGCGCGGTGTTCAAAGCCGACTAAGTTGGCGGCTGGGCTTTCAAATAAAATTTCAAGTGTATCGCCTTCTACAGCGAGGCTTAAATCGGCAAGGCCGTGCGCGTGGGCCTGGTGCTGCTCATGCTGATGCTCTGTGTGCTGTTCTGTATGTTGATGCTCGCTATTGTGTAGGTGTTCACTACTGTGTTGGTGTTCACCTGCTAAGGCACTATTGCTAATTAACAATAAAAAAATCTGCCCTGCAATTGCGAGGGCAGCATAACGGAGCGCACTAGTTGCTCGACTCGTGTACAGCACGGTGTTACCTATTCTGAAAAATCCAGGGTTAATAAAAGGCGCTGCTCATCGGTGCCCAAAGCCGGAGAGCGGTGCACAAGGCCGGCGCCCTCGTTGCCGAGCCAGCGCTCGCCTTTTAACAGGGCGACATCACCGCTTGTTAAGCGCTGGATATCGTCTTGCTGTTTAAATAGCCCTGAGTCTTCATCTGCCAGACCACGGCTGCCGGCACCGAGCTTGCTGCGCTCGACCTTGCTGTGTTCAAGCCATTCGCTAGCCCGTCCTGCGAAGGTTGAGACTAGACGGCAAGGCACCTTATCGACGTGAAATTTGGGGCACATGGCGCGGTCGAGAACCGTCAGCCTTAAACCCGCTCGCTTGAGCTCAAACAGGCAGCAAAACATATCGACCAGGTTGGCAATGTCGCGGCTCAACAACAGGTAACTCGTTTTTTCACCAAAGGCGTCGAGCAGTTGCTGCTCTGCCTGTTCCGGAGAGAGGCTCAGGGCCAGTTGAAAGCCGGGCTTGCGGCTGAGCAATTGTTTGATTTCGCTTTGCAGCGCTGAGTCTAATTGGCGTTGCCATACGGCCAGGTTGACATCATCGCGATAAATATCGGTTAAAACCTTGGCTTGAGTATGCTGCACTGCGTGACGCGAAGTGCTGATGGCGGCGGCTGTGTTCATTTGTAAAGCTCTTAGGTTTGCTTTTACCGGTATTGGTTGAGCGTTCCGGGCTGGGTGGAATAGCTGGATATGTTACAACGTATCATTTTTGTTGGAAAGTATGAATTGATGTGCTGTGAACTGGTGGGGGTAAAATCGCCCTATAGCACCGGTGCGGGCTATAGGGCTGGGCTCGGTTTAGCTAGTCAGTCTAGCTAAGCTGCTTAGTTATGCAGGTCAAAACGATCGGCATCCATCACTTTGACCCAGGCTTTGACAAAGTCTCGAACAAACTTTTCTTTGTTATCGTCTTGCGCATAGAGCTCGGCGATGGCGCGCAACTGGGAGTTGGAGCCGAAAATTAGATCGACCCGGCTCGCACTCCACTTGGCTTTGCCGCTGCTGCGCTCGTAGCCGGTGTAGACTTCAGCGTTTGGACTGTCGGCCTTCCACTCAATATCCATGGAGCAGAGATTCACAAAAAAATCGTTGCTAAGCAGGCCGGGCCTGTCGCTTAGTACACCGTGTTTTGAGCCGTTGTAGTTGGCTCCGAGCACACGCAGGCCACCGATAAGTGCAGTCATTTCGGGCGCAGTTAAATTCATCAATTGCGCTTTATCCAGCAATAGTTCTTCGCTTGCGACTGAATAGGTGCCTTTGCTGTAGTTGCGAAAGCCATCGGCGATTGGCTCGAGCACTGCAAACGATGCCGCGTCGGTTTGTTCCGCGCTGGCGTCGCCGCGGCCCGGGTTAAACGGTACTTGAATATCGTAACCGGCACTTTGCGCGGCCTGCTCAATGGCGGCGCTGCCTGCGAGCACAATTAAATCGGCAAGCGATACGTGTTTGCCAAAGTCTCGCTGGATATTTTCAAACACGGCCAGTGCTTCTTTTAATTGCTCGGGTTCATTGACCGGCCAGTCGATTTGAGGCTTAAGGCGCAAGCGCGCACCGTTGGCGCCGCCGCGTTTGTCGGAATTCCTGTAGCTCGACGCCGAAGACCAGGCGGTGTAAATCAAGCGGCTGTTGCTTAAGCCGGAATCCAATAGCTTTTGTTTGAGCTCGGCAATATCGCTGTCGCTGAGTTGGCTGCTATTTTCGGGGATGGGGTCTTGCCACAGCAGTTCTTCACCGGGCACCTCTTTGCCAAGGTAGCGACAGCGCGGGCCCATATCGCGGTGGGTTAACTTGAACCAGGCGCGGGCAAAGGCTTCGGCAAACTGCTCAGGGTTTTGGTGAAAGCGCTTGGATATCGGGCCGTAAATCGGGTCCATACGCAGCGCCATATCGGCGGTGGTCATAATGGTGCTGACTTTTTTGCTGGCGTCGTGGGCGGCCGGGGCGAGGTGCTTGTCGTCAACAGCAACAGGAATCCACTGCCAGGCGCCGGCCGGGCTTTTTACTAAATCCCAGTCGTAGCCAAACAGTAAGTCGAAATAGCTGTTATCCCAGCGGGTGGGTGTTGGTGTCCAGGCGCCTTCAATACCGCTGGTAATGGTGTCGTCGCCTTTGCCCGACTCGTATTGGCTCTGCCAGCCGAGCCCCATCTGCTCTATCGGCGCGGCTTCAGGTTCGGGGCCGAGCAGGGCGGCATCGCCGGCGCCGTGGGTTTTGCCAAAGGTGTGGCCGCCGGCAATCAGGGCGACGGTTTCTTCATCGTCCATGGCCATGCGGGCAAACGTTTCGCGTATATCTTTACCGGAGGCAAGCACACTGGGTTCGCCGTTGGGGCCTTCGGGGTTGACGTAAATTAGCCCCATTTGAACGGCGGCCAACGGCTTTTCGAGATCGCGCTCGCCGCTGTAGCGCTCGTCAGCGAGCCACTCAGATTCGCTGCCCCAGTAGACATCTTCCTCCGGCTGCCAGATATCTTCGCGGCCGCCGCCAAAACCAAAGGTCTTCAGGCCCATCGATTCGAGTGCGACATTGCCGGCGAGAATAAATAAATCGGCCCAGGATATGCTGTTGCCGTATTTCTTCTTTACCGGCCAGAGCAGGCGGCGAGCTTTGTCGAGGTTGGCGTTATCGGGCCAGCTGTTTAGTGGCGCAAAACGTTGATTGCCGGTAGAGGCGCCGCCGCGGCCGTCGGCGCTGCGGTAAGTGCCGGCGGCGTGCCAGGCCATGCGTATCATAAATGGCCCGTAGTGACCGTAATCCGCAGGCCACCAGCTTTTAGAGTCGGTCATTAGCTCGGCGAGCTCTTGTTTGAGCGCATCTAAATCAAGTTTGTTAAAGGCCTCTGCGTAGTTAAAGTCTGAGTCTTCCGGGTTCGCCTTGCTGCTGTGCTGGTGAAGAATATTTAGATTCAGCTGCTGCGGCCACCAATTCATATTTTTTGTCTGAGTACCACCTAGCTGCGTATTGGCGCCGTGCATGACAGGGCACTTGCCTTGGTTGTTGCCGTTTTGCATGTTAAGTCCTCTTTAAAATTGTTAGCTTGGCTAAGAGCCTAAGTTGCCGGGGCTGCTGAAGTACAATTCAATATCTATATTTGGGCGATCAAGAATATTAATGGTGCCAGTACAGTTTTTTGCTTTGGCCAAAATGGTGATAAAAAATGTAGTTTATAAGAGGCTATTTGAATATTGGCGCCGTATTGTTAGTTTTTGATTAAGCGTAAGCAGAGTTTTTTGCGCAGAACACTCTCTTTTAAAGCCGCTAAGCAAGGCTGGCCGATATTGTGGTTCTTTCTGTTTTTTTCGTCGTTATTCACTGCAGCATTAAGATTTATTTTGGCAGCTGTTTTCACAACACCGCCACGATTTAAAGGAGTGAGTGTCGTTGCAGCGCCGCAGCCCCATGTCAGAAATTATTCAGCCGCCAAGTCTTGCACCCTACCTTGAACAACTTGTTGAGCTTTTGTTAGACAGTGTTAACCACGGCGCCTCCATCGGCTTTATTGCACCGCTTAGCAGCGAGCAGGCTCGCGGCTATTGGCGCGCTTTGGAGCCGGAAGTCGTTGCCGGTCATCGTAAAATTTTGCTGGCGGTGAATGCACAGAAGCTTGTTGGCAGTGTGCAGCTTGCCTTGTGCACAAAGATGAATGCATTGCACCGGGCAGATGTAGAAAAGCTGATGGTGCACACCAGTGCCAGAAAGCAGGGGCTGGCGTCATTGTTGATGCAGTACTTGGAGCAACTTGCTCTTGCCCATCAGCGCCGGCTGTTGGTGCTCGATACCCGCAAGGGGGATGTCGCTGAGAACTTATATCGTGCCCGAAATTTTCAGTTGGCAGGAGAAATACCGGGTTTTGCCGCAAACGCTGAAGGCGGCTTTGATTCGACGCTGTATTTTTATAAGGCCTTGTGATGTTTCTCTAGGTTTAAGCACCTGCAAACTGTTTATGACCTTGCTGCTTATCTGAAACTACATTGACAATTGTTCAGCTGAGCGTAGTCTTCGCGCAAGTTTGTCTCTGATGCGCGTGACATAACGACACGCGGACTATGCAAGCTTTACTATGCAGGCTCAATTCAGGTGCAGCTTTATTAATATGCATTTTAAGCCGCATTGCCTTCGCAGTATTGTTTAAAGCCAAGCTTTGAGCTCGCGATCTTAAACGGTGTTTTTCAATCGGTGACTTAAAAAGCAGCAGGCTGAGAATATAGGTAAAACAAAGATGGAGTAGTTATGCCCGGCAAAAAAGGCAACAAGCGACAAAGCAACCCCTATGCTTGCCACCCGATGTTAAAAAAGGGTGGCTGTCACGAAAAGAGCAAAGGGGCAAAACGAGCAGCGGCCAAGCGCGAGACTCGCCAAACGGCGAAGGAGTGGCTTGGCCCTTCTTGTATTTACGGCTTGTGTTTTTTTGTATGGAGAGTTTTGCGAGTTCGGCGCTAGTAATCTAGGCGGAACTTAAAGCTCGTGAAAGCGCGGTCGCAACCGAATTAGCTGTAACAGAGGCAAGAGGCTGGCAGTAGTAGCGCTTTGCTGCGCTCAGGTGGGCAAACAGCTTAAACAGATGAGCTGAGAATAAGAGCTGGAGCGGGGGGAAATAAGAATTAGAACAGGGCGAATAACAAGCGTTGCATTCCCAGGCGCAAGGTTGCACCTGGAAAGCAAAATCACGTTGTACGATTAAAGTACGGTGATTTCTTCAGCTTGAGGGCCTTTGGCGCCTTGAGTTACTTTGAACTCAACCGCTTGACCTTCAACCAAGGTTTTGAAGCCAGTGCCGGTGATGGCGCTGAAGTGAGCAAATACGTCTGGGCCAGACTCTTGCTCGATGAAACCAAAACCTTTTGATTCGTTAAACCATTTTACGGTGCCGGTAGTTTTATCAGACATTACAGATTTCCTGTAGAAAAATTAACATTGCCATCGCTGGCGTGGGTAGCGGGAAAATGCGTACAAAAATTTAATCCCTACAGGACGAAGAACTGAGCAGCTACTGCGAAACGGAGAAGATAAACAAGGCGCATACGTTCACGCTGGGCCTACCTTATAGGCGGTGCATTCATAAGTCAATGGCATCTTGTCGAAGACTTACAAGAAGGCAAAATCTTCGATAATTGTGTGCTTTGATGCGCCTTGTGGGCCGATTGTCAGCGAGTATATTGCTGCATTGTGACACCTTAGGGTGAATACTGGCATCAAAGCATACATTCGTACTTTTGGCAGTGGCAAAGGTGATATCGACCGGAGACCCTAGAGCTTAGCCAGTGCGGCTTCGAATTGATTGACCGAGCTCTGTTTGGCAATGACCTTGCCATCTTTTAGCAGTACCAGAGTCGGCATACTGCGAACACCATAGTCAATAAAGGCCTGCCCGTTTTTATCGATAGCGATCGGGCTTTTTATATCGTAGAGCTCCCTATAAGCTTCGACGTCCGCATCAGCTGTCCACATATGGCTGACGACGATGCGCCAGTCGATACCGGGGTACTTCTGTTGCAGGTTGTTAACGGTTTTTTGCCCCTCGATACAGGCGGTAGATGTTGCCGGCCTGCTGTCTTTTAAATACCAATCACACCAGGTAGAACTAAAGTAAATGGCCTGCTTGGCGGCCGCATTGTTGTTCAGAGGTTGTACCGAAGGTGTATCTTTTTTGAGGACTTGTTTGGGCGCCAAAGCTTGCGGCTGCGCCTTAAGTGTTTTGTTTTGCGCAAGCATGGCAAGTTTGTGCTCGAGCGCTGTATCGGCTTCGTGGCCGCTATGCACAATTTGGCCATCTTTATTAATTAGGATGTGATAGGGCGTACCGACAAAAGCCAGGCTTGCCGCGAGTTTGCCATCTACATCTTTGGCAACCGGCACATCGAGCTGATACTTTTTGATTACCTGTTTGATCGCCGTGTCACTTTCGCTGAGGTTGATATTAATTGCATAAAAATCAACATCTTGCCCGTATTGCTTGTAGGCCTGTTGCAGCTGGGGCATTTCTTTGAGGCAGGGTTGGCACCAGCTAGCCCAGAACTTTAAGTACAGGGGCTTTTGCCCCAGCTGTTGTTCAAGATTAAGCGGCTGACCTTGCATATCTTCGACCGTGGCGCCGCTATCAAATGGGGCTGGCTTGTGCTCTTTGCTGGCCGCAAAACCAGAAGGCGGCGCCAGGCTGATTAAAGCAATGCTTAAAAATGCGCCAGCTATGGTGATGCGGGTAAAAAGCCTGTGCGTATCGCTGCTGTGATGTCGAAGATGCATTTGTTTAAATAACATGTCTTAACTCCCTATTTTTTGCTAATGGCATTGGCTACTTGGTTTTTGTTGATGTCAGAGCCTTCAGCGCAATTGAGCCCTCAGCCTTCAGTATGTTTGAGCTTTTAATGTGTTTGCGCCGTCAATATGTCTTTGCTGGGCAGCTCAAGTTGATTGTGTTTTACTAACTGGCCGCTTAATAGAGCCAGTTTTGTGAAAAATGATGGGGCCAGTACTGGATTTACTGATCGAGCTCGAGGGTGTGCCAAAGGGCTCACTGACAGCTGCAATTAGCTCGCAGATTAAGCTCGCTATTGTCGATGGGCGCCTTGTTGAAGATTTAAAAATGCCGTCGACAAGAGCTTTAGCCGATGCGCTTTCTATCTCTCGCAATACCGCCAGCGCCGTTTACGACGAGCTTATTGCGCAAGCTTTTTTGTACACCATTCCAGCCAAAGGTACTTTTGTAAAAAAGCGCGCGGTACTCGCTGTAAGTGAGCGTCAGGAGAACAAACAACAGCGCCTGGGCCATTATTTTAAGCATCATGCACAGGCGGCTATTTTGCCGGGTGGCGACACAGGCCAGTATGACTTTCGTGTCGGCCGGCCGAGCATGGCTTATTTCCCCTACGCGGACTGGCGCAGGGTGCTCGGCAGGGCTGCCCGCCAGCACCGGCAGTTGGCCTACCAATCGGCTCCGGCGCAAGGTCTGCTTGAATTGCGCCAGGCGGTGGCAACACACCTGAGTTATTCTCGCGCCATCGCCTGTGAAGCCGAGCAGGTGATTATCAGCGGCGGCGCTCAGCACGCCTTTGATTTGATCTGCAAAGTATTAGTTCAACCCGGAACGCGTGTTGCGATTGAGACGCCGGGTTACCCAATGGCCAAGCACTGTTTTTTAATGCACGGGGCGGAGTTAGTTGAGCTGCCCGTGGACGAGCACGGCCTGTGTGTGCAGTATATTCCAGAAGATGTCGACCTTATTTATACCACGCCGTCGCACCAGTTTCCGACCGGAGTGGCCTTAAGCGAAGCGAGGCGTAGGCAACTATTAGATTTTGCCGAGCGGCATCAGGTGAGCATTATCGAGGACGACTACGACTGTGAATTTTGCTTAAGTGCCAAGCCGATTAATGCACTTAAGTCGCTCGATGAACAGCAGAACGTTATTTATGTCGGTACTTTTTCTAAATCGTTTTTGCCCGATGTTCGTTTGGCTTATTGTGTTGCGCCGGATTGGTTGAGGGCGGCACTTGCTCACGCTGCTTTTTTAAGTAGTTGGCATCAAAACACCGTCAGTCAAATGGCGCTTGCAGATTTTATGCAGCAGGGTTTATTGCTGAAGCACCTTCGGCGCATGAGAAAAATTTACAGTGCTCGTTATCAGCGCTTATTTAATTTGTTGCACGAGCGGCTCTCGGCCTATATGCAGCCTTTGCCCGCTTATGCCGGTGTGCACTTAACGGCAAAACTCGATAAAAATATCGATGCTTTTGATCTTGCCGAGGCCTTGCAGCAGCAGGGCCTGCTTATTCATTCACTGCAGCATTTTCAGCAGGAGCCGTCTTGTTTAAATGCGCTGGTATTTGGTTACGGTGATATAGAGCTGCAGCAACTTGATGCAGCAGTTGATATTATTGTTAGCACCTTGGCATCCTGGCGCCACTAAGCTTGTGAGCTTAGGCCATCTAGATGGCTTGTAACACAGTTAATGCATATGCAGGCGGCGCCCTGTTCGGCTTTGGGCAGGCGCTCAATTAAGTCTTTGGGGAAAGTTAAGCTGCTGTCCTGGCACCAGCAGCCGCTTTGATAAAATTTATCGTTGTTGCAGGTACTGTTACTGTTGTAGGCGTTGTTACAGGCGTTGTCGTTGCCACACAGTGGGCAGCGAGTCGGCTTAAGTTTTTTATTGTCGGCTTGGGTCATATTTTGGCGCGGCTAGCTGCGCGGAGTTAGGTTTGTGTATTAGCGTACCGCATTCGCGTGCTGTGTTAACGAGCTGTATTAACGTGCGATGTTAACGTCCTATGCGCTCATGCATTAAATAAGTGGTGTAACCACCGGTGAGGTTTTTTACGTTAAAGCCGTGTTGTACCAGCATGCGGTATGCAACATAACCTCTAAGGCCGACGGCGCAGTAGACAACGATATTTTTGTCTCTGGGTAGCTCATCGAGGCGCTTGCGCAATTGGTTGACGGGGATATTAATGGCCCCATCGATGGCGCCGAGCTCACCAATTTCCTGAGGGCTGCGCACGTCGACAATTTGCATATTTGGCGAGCAGTTGAGCACACGCTCGGCCTGGCAAATTTTCATATCTTGGCGAATGACATTGGCGGCGACAAAACCGGCTTGGTTGATAACGTCCTTGGCTGAGCCAAAAGGTGGGGCGTAGCACAGTTCGCTCTCTTCAAGATCAAATACGGTCAGGCCCGAGCGTATGGCCAGCGCCAGGACATCGATGCGTTTATCGACACCTTTCTCGCCGACAGACTGAGCGCCGAGCAAGCTTCCAGTTTGGGGATCAAACAACAACTTCAGCGAGACCTGGGTGGCGCCGGGATAATAACCGGCGTGATCTTTTGCGTGCACGTATATTTTTTCGTAAGCGATGTTGGCGCGCTTGAGATTTTTTTCATTTTGCCCGGTTGAGGCGGCGGCTAAATTAAACACTTTGCAGATCGAGGTGCCTTGCGTGTCTTTGTATTCGGTGTCGCGACCAAAGATATTCTCGGCAACGATGCGCCCCTGGCGATTGGCCGGGCCGGCAAGAGGCACGGTTGTCATCTGTTGGCTGACAAAGTCTTTGACTTCGATGGCGTCGCCAACGGCCCAAATGTTGGCAACACTGGTGCGCATATGAGCGTCGACAGCGATACCGCCGCGCTCACCGAGTTTGATATCGGTGCCGCGAATAAGCGAGGTTTCCGGGCGCACTCCGATGGCCATAATCACCATGTCGGTATCGATAACTTTACCGTCACTGAGCTCAAGCGTTAGTTGTTCGTCGCCCTCGCTTATTGCAGAGAGTGACTGGCCGAGCTTAAGGCGCACACCGTTGCGGCGCATCTCGGTGTGTAAGGGGGTGGCCATCTCTGCATCGAGCGGGCCGAGTACCTGATTGGATAATTCCAGTAATGTTGTTTCTATGCCCCGGTGAATCAGCGCCTCGGCCATTTCGATGCCAATAAAACCACCGCCGACAACCACCGCCGATCGCGGCGCTTCGACATTGATGTAGCGAATGATGTTATCCATATCGGGAATATTGCGCAGGGTAAAAACCTTGCTGTTCTCGACACCGGCAATTGGCGGTACAAACGGCACCGCGCCCGGCGAGAGTATAAGTTCGTCGTAGCTCTCTTCGTAAACTTTACCGCTGCCAAGCTCGTGTACGCTGACGGTTTTTTTATCGGCGTGAATGGCGGTAACTTCGGTTTCTATACGCACATCCAGATTAAAGCGCGCGCCCATGGATTCCGGTGTTTGCACAAGCAGCTTAGCGCGCTCTTTAATTTCGCCACCTATGTGATACGGCAGGCCGCAGTTGGCAAAAGAGATAAAACGATCGCGCTCAAAGATAATGATTTCAGCATCTTCCGACAGGCGCCGCGCACGCGCAGCAGCCGAGGCGCCGCCTGCAACACCACCTACGATAACAATCTTTTTGGCTTTTTTGGGGGCCTTTGTTACTGCGCTTGTTGTTGCTTCGGGCTGAGTCATGGGCTGCTCCTTACATTTGCCACGTTGGTGGCATTGGCTACTAGTCGCGGGCGTATATTAACATTTACTAATATATGATGTGAATGATGATTGAGCAAGCTGATTTTAGTCTGGTTCAGAGTTTTGCTTGATATTAATCAAGGCCTTGGCGTGCAAAGTAGAAACAGGAACGTTAAGCGGGGGCTTGTTGAGAAGGCGGGGCGCAGAGGCCACTGGCTAGTGCCCGAATACATGCAGGTTTTGCTCTGACTTATAGCGTATTTGTCTTAGAGCAATGGAATTTTTTATTTGTCGCGCTTTCAAAGTGGTGAATTAATTTGAAAGTCTTATCTTGAATATCCCGGCCGCAAAGTTTGGATCAGAGTCTCAAGTGTATTTCAAAGCATGCTTTTCACGCCTTGGTTTTTAGGTAGCTATTGTCAGGTTTTTACTATGCAGATAAACAGCGCTTTTCATCCCCCATCGTCAATTATTCGCGAGTTAGGAGAGGCAACTAAAAAGAATGTGCCAGCCTCGCAAAACGACGCCTCACTGATAACACCTGAGCAAATAAATGAGCGTGTTGATCAGCTGCAGCAGCAAGTATTAAGTGAGCAGCAGGCTCAGCAGCAGCAACAAGAAAATACGCGCACATTTGCATTAAACATATATGACACTAACAACAAGCAAGAGTTGATTGATATTTATTTACAAGTTGCCACTGGGGAAAGCAGCGATAGTGACAGCGATGTAAGATATCAAGCACTTGCGGATATTTATCAAAGTGAAGATTTTTCTCAAACCGAGCAGCTGCTGGATAAACTGCCGGAGCAGAGTCTGCCTGAACGGAATTTACAAGAGCGAATTGACAATAGGCCCTCTATCCCTGAGCAAGGAGCCTATAACCTCGTCGCTGCTGATTCCCGGCCAGGCCAGCTCTTGGACCTTGTTGTGTAGCCGAGGGTCTGCGGCTGATTAAAACTGTCGTTAGAAGCATAAAAATAAATGTTGCATATGGAATGCATGTTATGTAGATTAACAGGCAATGGATTTACTCCTACACGGCGTTTGGCGGATTTTATGTGGGGCGCAGCTAAGGCAATTGAGCGCAAAGCAGAAAAGCCACACAAAACAAAAAGCCACGCTAAATAAAAAGCCACAAAAAACAAGGTAGGCGCCTGTGCAACTTACGCAGTTTACGGATATCGGCTTGAGGGTGTTGATGTATGTTGCTCATCGCCAAGATGGTGAGCTGACTCGTTTAGCCGAGCTGTCCGATAAATTCCAATTGTCTCACAACCACCTTGTTAAAGTGGTTAACCGTTTAATTAAGCTCGGCTGGATAGCGTCAACTCGCGGGCGCAATGGTGGCATTGAACTGGCAGTTGACGCTCAAGCTCTATCTTTGGCTACTATTGTGCGCGAGCTTGAAGGCGACTTTCCCTTAGTCGACTGTCATAAAAATCACTGTGTCTTAGAAAGTGCCTGCAACTTAATTGGTATTTTAGATCGCGGTTTGAATCATTTTTATGACTATCTTGATAACTACTATTTATCAGATTTAGTGCAGCCGCCGACGGCTCAGTTGATATCCAAGCTTCAGCTTGTTTAGTTTTTATCGCAGTCGTTCAGATTGACGACTGCGTGTAGATAAATATTGCTCCCCTCCCTTTTTTATTATTTTCCTAATAAGGAGAAGTTATGTTATCGCCATCAACAATTGAAGTTGTAAAAAATACCGTTGAAGTTGTTCGCGAACACGGCACTGCGATTACCGGTGAATTCTACCGGTCTATGTTTGAGGCTCACCCCGAACTGACAAACTTGTTTAATATGAGTAATCAAATAAAGGGCGAGCAAAAACAGGCGCTGGCTTCAGCTGTTTATGCTTACGCAGCAAATTATGACAACGCGGCGCTGCTCAACCCTATTTTAAATCGCATTGCTCACAAACATGCCAGTTTGGGAATTCAACCCGCACAGTACACGATTGTTGGCAAGTATTTACTGGCTGCGGTGAAAACAGTGCTCGGCGATGCGGTGACGGACGAAGTTGCCGTTGCCTGGGATGAGGTTTACTGGCAACTAGCCTGTGATCTTATTTCTCGTGAAGCCCAGCTTTACGCTTTGGCCGGTTGTCGCGCAGATGATGGCTACTGGCAGAGTCTTGTGCTTGAGAAAAAAGTAAAAGAGTGCGATGGGGTCTATTCACTTTATCTGTCACCTGCGGGTACAAGCCGCGACGCTAGTACTGCGCTGGCTGTTTTACCTGAATTTAAGCCCGGTCAGTATTTGAGTGTCGCTTTGGAGCATCAGGGGCAGAGGCAGATCCGCCAGTACAGCTTGTCGCAGTTAAGTGTGAACGGCAGTTGGCGTATTACCGTAAAGCAGGAACGCGCAGGTTCTGGCAGTGATATTGACGGCTGGTTGAGCAACAAGTTAGTTGCGCTAGAAGAGGGCGCGCTTTTGCAGGTTGGCCAGCCTTTTGGGGATTTTATCGATGAGCAGCAAGACAAAGATTTAGTCTTGATCAGTGGGGGCATTGGTATTACACCAATGGTTGCTTTGTGGCAGCAGCGCGCAGCTAAGCGAAGTGCTGCACGCACGATGTTTATTCACGGTGCGCGCAGCGCTGACAATATTGCTCTGCTTGACGATGTGATGGACGCTGCCCCTGCGTTAAGTAACGGTCAATTGATTGTATTTGCTGAATCGGGCAGTCGTGCTGGCCTCGATATTATCGAGGGCGTGCTTGATTTGAGTGAAATAGAGCTGCCGAAGAAGGCAAATTACATGCTTTGTGGGCCAGTGGAATTTATGCGTGTACAGCGGCGCTTTTTATTGGGCTGTGGTGTCGATGCTGAAAATATAAAATACGAGCTATTTGGCCCGGATATGTTTGCAGGTTTGAAATAGGCATTTGTTTTAAGTTGTCGCAGCGGCGAGGCTATGCTCGCTGCCGCAATTATGGGCACTTGTTTGTATTAGACGGTTTTTGGTATTGGACGGTTTTTGGTGTTAAGAGCTTTTAGCCTTAACAGGCTCAACTGAGAAATCAGTTTTTTCTGTTTTTTTGCTTGCCTGCTTTGCTTGCACAAATAAAACCAGTGCAAAGATAAACTCGATGGCGGCGCCGCTAAACGCTCCGATATACGTTCTGATAACGGCCTCGGAAGAACTGCTGGCCTGATACAAAAGAGTCAGGCCGGCAGCAAGAACCAAGGCAAAAGCAAGCAGATAGAAGCTTCTTAAACCGTACAGGGTTCTGAAACTTAAATAACGCCCTGCAATAATCAGCAGCATGGCGGGGAAAAAATATTGGGGGTGAAGCATGGCTAAAGCGACGGCAATGGCTATGGTCAGCAACATCCAGATTGTGCCTTCGATGGCTAGAGGCGCTAGTGCATTGCCCTGTTGGTGTTTACCGCGATAACCGAGTAGCTTACAGAGCGCAACGGATGCGGGAAAAATTAAGCTGCCGGCAAAAACCAGGCACCATATGCCAGCTATCGGGCTGATAAGCATGCTTGTGAAAGCGGCGCTTAGCCAAACGCAAGCGGAACAGAACACGCCCGGCACACCCCAGAAGTAGGCATCGCGCATATCTGCCTGGGCATCTTTGATTGAATCCATAAATTTCCTTAACCGTGCGCCGATGCTGCTCGCAGATTAGGGCGCTGTTTCTTTATTTTTATTACTCAAGCGTGAGGCGCTTTAGTTGCTAAGTGTGACCCCGCCGCCAGACTATTATTATCAAGTTCATATCGGCGGCTATCGTTTGGCTATGGTACCGCAGCGCCAGGGCTGCTCAATAGGAAATTTGGCGGGTGCACTTAAAAACAATAGCGTGAACACTAAGCTTTGAAGCGGGCAATGCCCAGATGGGATAAAGAAAGCGGTACTTGATAGAGGGGGAGAAAGACAGGCGCGGAGAGCTCCACGCCTGTTCAAATAAAAAGCTTAGATCGCTTTTAAGGCACCGACGGTGTTGATTTCCATGCGGTTGGTCTTGCGCTGTGAGCCTGGAGCGGCCTTGGCGACAACAACCAGGCTGTCATCTTCAAGCGCGCCTTTATCGGTCAGCGGGGTCAAAGCCTTGTTCAGAATTTCTGAGCGCGTTTTATATGGCTCAATTTCATAGGCATCAACACCGTAGCTTAAAGAAAGCAGGCGCATTGTTTCAACTTCAAAACAGGCGGCGTAAATAGGTGCAACCGGGCGGTGTGAAGCGATCATGCGGGCCGTGGTGCCTTTGCGAGTCGGTACAACCAGCGCATCAACATCCAGATCGCGAGAAGCTTTGGCCGCGGCTTTAGCAACATAAGCCTGCAGGTTGTCTCTATCGTTGTCGAGATTAAAGTTGATGTTGTGCTTGGTTTTCTCTTCCGTGTGCAGGGCGATACGGGCCATGGTCTCAACGGCTTCAAACGGGTAGTCGCCGTAAGCGGACTCACCGGAAAGCATCAGCGCATCGGTACCGTCGAGTACGGCATTGGCAACGTCAGATACTTCGGCGCGGGTAGGGCGAGGGTTTTGAATCATGCTTTCGAGCATTTGGGTTGCAGTGATAACCGGCGCGTTGGCGGCAACACATTTCTCGATCATCTCTTTTTGCACCAGCGGTACTTCTTCGGCTGGTACTTCGATGCCGAGGTCGCCACGGGCAACCATAACGCCGTAAGTTACTTCGAGGATCTCATCGAGATTCTCAACACCTTCGCGGTTCTCGATTTTAGAGATGATTTTGATCGGTGAATTCTTGGCGTCGAGGATTTCCTGAACGTCGAGCACATCTTGTTTGGTGCGAACAAAAGAGTGGGCGATAAAGTCGACACCGGCGTCGATCGCCATTTCAATAAAGCTCTTGTCGCGCTCGGTAACCGAGGGCAGTTGAATTTCAACACCGGGTACGTTAACGCTCTTTTTCTTTTTGATCTTGCCGTTGTTTTGAGCGGTGGTGTACAGCGCTTCATCGTCTTTGCTGTCTACAACCAGCTCAAGCAGGCCGTCGTCGATCAGGATGCGGGCGCCAACGGGAACGTCTTTGACAAAACCCAAGTAGTTAACCTGAACCGCTTCACGGGTGGTGGCGACGTCGAGGCCGTCGGCGCGGAAGGTGACTTTATCGCCAGTTTTGATATCCAGATCTTCTTCGATCTTCAAATTGGTACGCATTTCAGGGCCTTTGGTGTCAACCAGTACGGCCAGCTGAGGACTTGCCTTGCGCACGTTCTCGATAACTTTGCGGGTATCTTCAGGAGTTTGGTGGGCGGTGTTTAAACGGATAACGTTTACGCCGCGCTTGTGAAGCTCTGAAATAAATTCAACGCTACCCTTTAGGTCGGAAACGGTGGCTACAATCTTTGTCTTCTTGCTCATATCTACCAATCAGTGTCGTGAGGGGAGGATTTCGAGCGCGTATTCTACTGATTTGGCCGAGGCATTTATAGTCATAAATCAAACGCTGGTGTGCTTTGGTGCCAGCACTGTGATGGTTATTAGTTTAGCTGCAGGCCGCGCAGTGAAAGGTGTTGAGTTACCTTTGGCTAGGTTTTTTGTTGTCTGTGGTGAAGTAACTAGTGAAGTGTTTGATCTATGTTTCTGCTTTGATCATTCCTAAACCTAGGTTCAAACGCATGTATGCCTCATATTGAGGCATTTTAATCTTTTCTCTATTGCGCTGCTTAGACCTGAATAAGTTGAAAACCTTCATGAGCCTGAGGAGCCATAAAATACTCAGTCACCGCATAAAACATCGCTTCATTATCCGTTACTGCCTGGCTGCTTTGTTGTCTGTGTCTGATTTGCTTAAGGCAGGTTTCGTTATCTCGCTCAAGATAATATAAGCAGTGGGGCGCCTGGATTTCGTCGCAGATAGTTTTGAGCCAAGCTCGCTGTTTCAGGGTATTGGCGGGGAAGTCGAGTACAACGTCAGTCCCGACTACTAAGATATTTTGTACCAGTGTTTTGATTGGGCTTTTGAGCTTGTTGGCGCAAGCCAAATAATCTTGCAGAGAGTCGATTTGATTGGGGTACAAAGCCGCTAACCATTGGTCTTCACTAATCAATACCGCGCCTTGCTCACTGGCCAGGTGTTTGGCTAAGGTGCTTTTACCGGCGCCCATCTTGCCGCAGAATAAGCTCAGTTTCCCCTTTTCCTTATTCATCGCGGCTTTAACTTAGTTGTACTAATGCTTGCAATCATCGTTGTTGCCATTGTTGTTGTCATAAGAGCCCTTGTACTGCCGGTTTGAGCTGCAACGAGCATTGTAGGATATGCGTTTTTTGTCGCAGCGCAAGAAACGGGTTGTCGTCAGGGCTGTGCTTGGCGCATGCTCGATATCTTTCCGGCATGTTTGATGCCCTTCCTGCTTAGGTGAGTAAGATAATTTGTGATGTCCAGTAAAAAACTAAGGCCCGATCAGCGCCAGCTTGATTATCAGCGTGTAGAACAGGCGATTCATTTTATACGCAATAACTATAAGGCTCAGCCATCGCTGGAGCAAATTGCCGACGCTGTAGGGCTCAGTGCCTTTCATTTTCAGCGCATGTTTACTGAATGGGCCGGTGTTAGCCCTAAGCAGTTTATACAATTTCTAAGTTTGAATTACGCAAAAACCTTATTGCAGCAGCGTAAAAGCCTGATGCATACCGCTTATCAAAGTGGTTTGTCGGGCAGTGCGCGCTTGCACGATATGTTTGTACGCATAGAAGGCATGACGCCCGGCGAGTTTAAGAGTGGCGGTGCCAATTTAAGTATTAACTATAGTTTTGCGCAGAGCCCTTTTGGTTTAGTGCTGATTGCGTCGACCGCTAAAGGTATATGCTATTTGCATTTTGAGCAGGATAAACAGCAGGCGCAGGAGCGCCTGCGAAACTACCTGCCAAATGCGCACTATGTTGCCAAGCGAGATAGCATTCAGGAAAACGCACTTGCAATCTTCCACGGCGACTGGCGCGCACTCGATAAAATAAAACTGCACCTGGCGGCGACGGATTTTAAGCTTAAAGTGTGGCAGAGCCTGCTAACGATTCCACTTGCGTCGCTGGCCAGTTACAGTGATGTAGCCACCGCTATTGCCAGGCCGGGTGCTTCGCGCGCCGTGGGCTCGGCTGTTGCTGCAAATCCTGTCGCGTTTTTAATTCCCTGTCACCGGGTTATTCAGCAAAGTGGCGCCATTGGGGCTTACCGCTGGGGTGAGAATAAAAAAAGTACAATTATCGCCTGGGAGGCTGCATTAGCGGCTGTGAGCCTAAAGGACAATTTGTAGCGCGCAGTTATTTTTTGGCTGAATAAACTTCGTCGGATTGCTCGGCTTCTGGGTCGGCCCAGAAGTTAATATTAAATTGCGCGTCATCGCTCATTTCGATGCGGTGCCAGTACTGCGGCGGGCTGGTGCCAAAGCTGCCAGCAGCAATAACAATGCTTGTCTCCGGTTCGCTGGCCGCTTCGTCGGCAAAACCGTGATACGTTACTTCGCCTTCCATAACACAGAGCTGGCCAAAAACGCCGGCGGCGGTATTGTGATGGCTGAGCAGTGCTTCGGGCACGTTGTCTTTGGTGAAAAACGGGGTCGAGCGCCGAATACGCCAGTGCTTGGGGATGCGAAGGTGGCTCATAAATATCGTCCTGATTTAAACCGTTGAGTGTGAATGCCAGCTGGCAAGCGTACTATTAATGCGATGCGCAATCATCAATGCAGCAAATTTTTGTGACGATTATATTTCGAAAAACAAAGTTCTGGCCTTGAGTTACCTGCCTGCAGTAGGCTTTGTCTTTTTCATATTCATTTCGGCAGTGCCCGGGGAGGCCATGTGCAATATAGAAACTTAGGTAAATCGGGTTTTAAGGTCAGTGAAATTGGCGTCGGCTGCTGGCAGCTCGGTGGAGATTTTGGTGCCATGCAGGCTGAGCGTGCCGAAGCGGTACTAAAGCAGGCGGATGCCTGTTCGATTAATTTCTGGGACACTGCCGATGTTTACGGCGCCGGTTTGAGTGAGCAGCGCATTGCCTCACACTGTACTAACTACCCTTGCAAACAGCGCATCATTGCAACAAAGGTTGGCCGCGATAGTCGTTTGTATCCAGACAATTACAGCAAGGCCGCAATCAAGGCAAATATTGAGGCGTCTTTGCAGCGCCTGAAGCTAGAAAGCCTGCCGCTTATCCAGCTGCACTGCCTGCCGGAGCCAGTACTTAAAGCGGGTGATGTACTGGCTTATATGGAAGATTTTCAGCAGCAGGGCTTAATCCAACATTTTGGTGTTAGTGTTGAAACCCTTGACGAGGCTTTGTTTGCAGTAAAACATCCGAAACTTAGTTCGATACAAACAATTTTTAATTTATTTCGCCAAGACCACAGCAGCGAGCTCTTTCCTGAAGCCCAGGCCAACAACGTTGGCATCATTGTGCGCCTGCCGCTTGCCAGTGGTGTATTAGCTGGGAAAATGAAAAAAGATCAGGTTTTCTCTGAGCAAGATCATCGCAATTATAATAAAGACGGGGAATTTTTTAGCGTCGGAGAAACATTCTCCGGAGTTCCATTTGAGTTAGCTGTTGAGCTGGCTGAAGAGTTAAAACTGCTTGTGCCCGAAGGTATGAGCCCTGCCCAGATGGCGATGCGCTGGATACTTGATCACGCCGCGGTCAGCTCCGTTATTACCGGAGCAAGTACGGCTGAACAGGTTAAAGAAAATGCTTCAGTTAGCGCTCTGAAGCCGCTGGATAAAGCACTACACCAAAAACTCTCTGATTTTTACTTTGACAAGGTCAAACAGCATATTCGCGGTGTGATGTAGTACTTGTCGTAGTTTTTGTTTTTGTTGTGTCTTTATCTGATCTTGGCTGGGGCTTTTGTGGCAGCAGGCCGCAAAAGCCCCTTTGCGAAAAATTAGTTGTCTGAAAACACCGCTAAGCATAGATCCGCTGCCCGATCGCGAAGATCAATAAGCGCTTGATATTCCGCTGAGTTGTACCAGGCCTCAATTTTATTTTCGTCTTCAAATTTGACGACAGCGTGGGTTTGCCACTGCTGCTCACCGCTTAGCATCTTGCTTATCGCTCCGCGGGCAATAAATTCTGCGCCGAACTTTAGCATGCTTGGCCCGGCTTGCTGGGCATATTCACTAAAAAGCTCTTTGTCTTTGATATTCAGAGAAACAATTAGATATGCGCTCATAGTTATTTCCTATTTGAGTTAAGTTTTTTGAGAGTTAAGCCGGTTGTTCACTGGTGTTTTGTTGCACCTGCTGCTGTTTTGCCAGTGGGTAGTCGCTGTATCCTTCCGCTCCCAAACTGCTATCGCTTGTATAAAAATAATCGGCCCGAACCTCATTTAAGCTGAGTTTATTTTTGTAGCGATAGACTAAGTCTGGGTTGGCTATAAAAGGCACCCCAAAAGCGATGGCATCGGCTTCATTGTTGTTAAGAGCCTGTTCTGCTCGCTCTTGGTCAAAGCCCCCGTTTAAAATAAAGGTGCCGCGATAAAGCTTGCGCAGCGTCGGTGCCAGTGTTGCTACGGTTTTGATAACGTGGCCAAACTCTGGTTTGGGTTCAAGTACGTGCAGATACGCAAGCTTGCGCGAGTTTAATTGCTCAACAAGATAGCTAAATAACTCGAGAGGTTGGCTGTCAGCAATGCCCCACATTGCGTTGCTCGGTGAAAGGCGAATGCCTACGCGCTCTTCGCCAATGGCATCGGCAACAGCATCAATAAGTTCTAAAACCAGGCGGCAGCGTTTATTGATGCTGCCACCGTAAAGATCGCTGCGCTGATTACTGCCGTCGCGAAGAAACTGGTCGAGTAAAAAACCATTGGCGGCGTGCACCTCAACCCCGGAAAAACCTGCGTCGATAGCCGCTTTGGCGGCGACAACAAAGTCCTGCTGTGTTTGTTGTATTTCATCCAGCTGCATAGCTCTCGCTTGCCTTAGCTGCTTTTTTTCACCGCTCGGTGTGTGCACTTCGCCGCTGAGTGTGCAATCGGATGCAGATAGAGCGTCTTTGCCGCCGAGAAAGTCAGGGTGCACACAAGCGCCCATGTGCCAAAGCTGCATAAAAGCGTGGCCTTGTTCAGCATTGATGGCCTGGCCAACAGTCTTCCAGGCCCGCTGTTGTTCGGCGGTGAATATTCCCGGAGCGCGCCACCAGCCCAGGCCGTCTTTGCTAACCGCTACTGCTTCAGTGATGATTAGGCCGGCCTCGGCCCGCTGAGCGTAATACTTAGCCATTAATTCAGTTGGCACGCCGTCTGGGCTTGCGCGTCCCCGCGTCATAGGCGCCATAAAGATGCGGTTATTTAACTGCTGTTGTCCCAGCTTGATCGTATCAAACAGTCTGCTCATCTTTGCTCCGTTTTTTGCCTGTGCCCTGCTGTGCAGGTTTTAGCTGTAGAGGGTTTGCTGTGTTGTAAAGGTTTTGCTGCACAAGCTTTAGCCTGCGCTTGTTTAGCGTTGAGTGAGCATTCTATAATTGCCGGCCCTGATCAAAAATTATCAAAAAAAGCACATAGGCTGTGCGTATTTGCATATGACAAACTGGGACGATCTTCGTTTTTTCCTGGCGATTGCGCGCAGTGGAAGCCTTTCTGCTGCTGCGCGTGCATTGCAGGTCAATCACACAACGGTGGCGAGGCGCTTAAGTTCACTTGAGGCCGAGCACGGTGTGGCCTTGTTTGAGCGCCACAGTAAAGGGTTTGAGCTGAGTGATGCGGGTGCGCAAATACTTGAAATTGCTGAAGCCCTGGAGCAAAAACACCACAAAATTTCACGTAAATTGATGGGCCTGGATCAGCGTGTTGAGGGCAAACTACATATAACCATGCCGCATGACTTATATGACGAAGTGCTCGCTGCTGATATTGCTGAGTTAAACCGCCGCTACCCAGATATAGAGCTGCGCCTTAGTGTGTCAAAAGGCGTGCGAAATTTAGCCAATCGCGAGGCGGATATCGCCGTGCGCATGAGCCCGGCGCCACCAGATTACTTAATTGGCAAGCGCGTCAGTTATTTGCGTCATGCAATTTATTGTCACCGCAGTTTTGTCGAGCCGTTCTTAAGTGGCGAGTTTAGTCAGCGGCCGCTGCCTGTTATTAATTGGGGGGATGAAGATCAGCTTAAAAGCTGGGCGAGCTCACTTAGCCCAAAGGCCTATGTTGCTTTTTCGATCGACGATTTGACGAGCATGCATGCCGCCGTGCAGAGTGCCGTTGGTTTTGCGCGAATGCCCGTGTTTTTCCCCGATGCTGTGAGTCATCCAGATGTTGTAAAACTACCGATAAGCCTGCCAGCATCCGACTGGGGGGTGTGGGTACTGAATCATATAGACCTTAAAGCAACGGCGAGAGTGAAAGTATTTCGCCAGGGGTTGATCGAAGCGCTAGAGCGCAAGAAACATCTTTTTTTAGGCTTGGATGCCAGAGCCTAAAGTGACGGATTAGTCCTGAGTGCTCAAACTTATACCAATACAGATTAGATAGACGGCGAGTTAACGATATGAATAAACAAGAATTTTTAGACAAATTAAACAGTGATCCCGAGTGTATTAGCTTTGCCGACACCATGGCTGTCATTGACGCGAACTATAGATATACGCCTGTGAGCTTTAAAAATGGCGAAGCCGAAAATCCGGCTGGTAGCAATGAGGGTTCATGTAAGTTGTTTGCATTTGCTCTGTTAAATAAGCTAGACAAACAGCAGACCCTAGCGTGCTTTGGTGATTATTATCGCAAAGATGTACTGCAACACCCCGATGCTGAAGATCACGCAAATATTCGAAATTTTATGCGAAGCGGCTGGCAGGGTATTAGCTTTGAGGCGCAAGCCTTAGAAGATAAATAATCTAAGCCTGATTGCCCCTTCGGCTTGTATCCATTCAGGTCGCGAATACGCACAAGCGCCTGTGATATATGTGCAGGCCTTTTTTCTTCCTGGCGCTGGGCGCTGCATATTTAGCTGACACTGATGTTTCTAGCATAGATGGGGGAGAATAAGGGTGAGTATCAAAACTCACCCTTAGTTGAACCCGTTAGTGATAAAAAGGCTGGCGTAGCCCTCTTACGCGGGTCTCAATCGCATAGAGGCTATCCTCTGCAGCTATAAATAATAATTCTAGGTCATAACCACCAAAACTTAAGCTTGAAGGTTTTTTGACTAAGCTGATATGTTCAAGCTCTTCGCCGTTAATTGTTTTGACGCTAACAAAATTTTGGTCGGTACTGGCGAAAGCTAAATAAATGTTGTTTTCACAATCAATGAGCATATCTTCAGCCGCGTAGTCAGCAAAGACCGAGCGATTACTAAGGCTGCCGTCTACTTCGATATCGTATTTATAAACACGACCTTCGTTGTGTGCATCTGAAACAAACAATACTTTGCCATCGGCAGTGCCCAACAGGGTATGTGCTCGGCCCAGGTCATCGCTTAAGCGCTGCGCTTCAATACTGCCAAATGGCAGTAAGAAGATCTGTTCCGCATTTTCGCTTACTGGGCAGTCAAAACATGCCGCAGTAAAATACATATCTGCATTGGGGGCGATCCAAATGTCGTTGATTTTATGAAAGCGTTGACCTTTGTAGCTAAAAAACAGGCTTGTTGTGTTGCCGGCTGGGTTTTCTTTGTCGATTAAATACGAGGTGGTCTTATTTATTTGACCAATATCTTGAGTGATATACAGCTCATCATTTGCATCAACCAAGAGTGACTTAGTATGCGGGCTGCTTGGCAGGAGAAAATTGAAACCACCATCAATCGAGTATGTAAATATTGCTTTGTTTGGCTCACTGCCATCAGATAAATATAGTGTGCCGTTGCTGTCAGATGCGAGGCCAACAATATTTGAGAAAGTGGTAGCATGTTTGGCCGCTACGTCTTCTAGGTGTGTGCCTGAAATAAAGACTGAATTCGCACCACTTAATTGGCAAAAACCTGCTAGTTGGCCAGCGGAGCAACCGTGAATATTTACAGTGCTACCGAGTGGGCTGTGGGGACAGTGATCCATCGAAGATAAAACGCCATCTTCATCGTAATCGGAATTTTTTAGACAGGTCACAGTCGTTTTGTTGTACTCACGATGTACGTCACAGTGATAATCACCACTGTCGATGATTTCAAACATGAATGGGATTTCCGGGTCACCGCTGCACCAGCCGAACCAAACGTTATCCTGCTTGATATTTGAAAAATGCTGAGGCGTATGGCTGTTCCATTTTGCCTCGATACTGTCGCCGCCCTCTAGACCCGAAATTTCAATGCTTTCCCAGCTGTCGCCGCAGATTTTTGGTGAAGGAGAGTCACTGGGTATTGGGCTAGGTGAGTACGGGGGGCTTTTCTTGCATGTTACGAGGGTGGTAAATGGTTCACGTTTGACATCGCAGCTATATCCATTGCTATCGGTAATTTCAAATAAGTAGGGGTATGGGGATTCTTCGCTTGGATAGCCACACCAACCGAACAGTAGACCCTCGTGGCGCTGGTTACCCATACGACGAGGGGTATGGCTATTCCATTTAGCCTCGATTGTATCGTTCGCTTCTAGGCCTCGTATTTCAAAGTCCTCCCATCTATCGGAGCAAATTGGTGATTCTGTAGACCCAGGGCTAGGTATGCTCGTTGGGGAAAAAGATGGAATGCTTGTCGGGCTTGGCGACGGAGAATAAGACGGCGTAGCGATAGGGCTAGGGCTTGGCGACGGCCCGGATGACGGTGATACCGACGGCTGAGGCGGTGAAGGAAGTGTCAGATCGAGGTCTTCGCCGCTACATGCGCCTAGTGTGACGCTGGTGAAAATGGTTGTAACCGTTAATAAGCGCTTCAACATAGTCATGTTGATACTGCGTGCTATTGGCATAAGAGATTATCCATTACTAGTTATGCAGAGTTATCGAGAGAAATATGAACAAGTCTAACAGTACTTCTGGTCAGCTTGTTTGGCAGATAAGTGTCAATAGGTGTCAGCTGCTTTAAAGTGTGACTCAATGGTTATTTTGATTGTAGGGGCCGGCCTTTATAGTGCTATTGCGCCTAAAAGAAATATGACAAATGTCACAAGCTATTGATGATATTTGTCTCTCTGCTGTTGTTGATTTTTTCTTCATTATGCTTGCCTAGGCCGTGCGCTAGCGCTGTGCTTTGTCAAAAATGCTTTATGGAGAAACTATGGCTGCCCAACAGGATTTGTCTTTAAACGAAAAATGCTCTCGGTACGGTGCTGCACAGAGCATCGCTTCAGTAATATCGCTTAATAAAAAGTTTGGTGAAAATGTGGCACTTAGTGATATCAGCTTTGATATCCAAGCAGGTCAAGTACTGGCGGTGCTTGGGGCGAATGGTGCGGGTAAAACAACTTTGCTGAAGATTTTTCTCGGTCAGCTGCAGGCGGATTCGGGAGCTGTACGCTTTGGTGCTTATCAGCCAGGTGATGCCGGCATGAAGCAGCAGTGCGGGGCGATGCTGCAAGTGGCAGCGTTGCCGGATAACTTGAAAGTCAAAGAGCATATCGAATTATTTAGCAGTTATTATTATCAAACACTGCCATATAGTGAGCTAATTGCGTACGCGGGGCTTGAGCATTTACAGCATCGATACACTAAAAGCCTTTCCGGTGGAGAAAAACAGCGTCTACTTTTTGCTTTAAGTATTTGTGGGGCACCCAAGATTTTATTTTTAGACGAGCCTAGCGTGGCGATGGATATCGATGCCAGGCAAGGCCTGTGGGCTGCAATTTCGGCGCTAAAACAGCGTGGAACGGCGGTGGTGCTGACAACACATTATCTTGAAGAGGCCGACGCTCTAGCCGATGAGCTGTTATTTCTGCAAGAGGGTAAAGTTGCGTATTCAGCCTCGATTGAGCAGGCTAAATCTCAGCTCGGCTCCAGTCTTATACGCTTTATTGATACGGGTACTTCACTAGACTTTCTATCCGTGCCCGGGGTTGTAAATGTCACCCGCGAGGGGCCGTTTACAGAACTGCACAGCAAGCAGGTATGCGAGACTTTGCGGGCACTGCTGCAGCATCAGTTACCGCTTGAACAGTTAAGTGTACGCCGCCCAAGCTTAGAACAGGTTTTTAATTATTTATCTAAAAAAGAAAACGGAGTTTTACCGCTAGTAGATCGGGGGGCTGCAGCATGAGCCGCGCGCTAGTGAATGCCGGATGGCTTGATCAAACAAATAAAAGCCGTGTTTGGCGGGAGAGGCTTGCTCACCTTGTAAGGGTTTACACACTTGAAACTAAGTATGAGTGGCTAAAAACGCTTCGAAATCCAGCATTTTCATTGCCGGTTGTTTTATTCCCACTGATGTTTTACCTGTTTTTTGCTGTTGTATTAAATGCCGATAATGTCGAAGCGGCGACGTATTTGCTGTGCACCTATGCAAGTTTTGGGGTGATGGGGCCTGCGCTGTTCTCATTTGGTGCCGGCTTAGCTGTTGAGCGTAGCAAAGGCTGGCTGCAGCTTAAAAGTATTTCACCAATGCCTGCCTCAGCGCAGATACTCAGTCGAACTTTGGTGTCGATGTTATTTTCGCTGATAATTGTTCTGTTGATGATGCTGGTTGCGCAGTTGTTTGCGGGCGTTACACTCGCTTTTGGCCAGTTGCTGTCGCTTGTAATAACACTTGTATTAGCCAGCTTGCCTTTTTGTTTGATGGGCCTGGCTCTGGGTTTATTGCTAAAAGCCGAAAGTGCCGCGGCAATAATCAATGCTATATATTTGCCGATGTCTTTTCTTTCCGGTTTGTGGTTGCCGATAGCGATGTTGCCAGAATTTTTACAGGGCTTTGCGTATTTTTTGCCGTCTTATCACTTGTCTCAATTGGCGTTGATTCATATCGGGCAATCACAGGGCGGATCTGTGTTAGCGCATGTGGCTATGCTTGGCGTTTTCTCACTGCTGTTTTTAGTTTTTGTTGTGATGGCCTACGCCCGTCAACGGCGACTGTAAGTAGTACGCAGGTGTCGATAACGTATATATGCCAGTGCTAACTTAGCACTGGCATAAACTTCAGAATTAATAAGTCCTTGTTTTATTTGGCACAAGGGCTTTTATTACAGGCTGCTCTTTAGCGAGAGTTTAAGTTAGCTTACTGCTGATAAACCTCGGTTTCACCGTCATAGCTTAACGAGTAAGTTGAGCAGTTCAGGAAAGTAATTTGCATAACAGACATAGTTGAACCTTCACTTACGTCGATAGTGCCGCTTTGAAAGCTTTCGCCATCTTCACACTCAACCAGGTCGTTGCCGCTAATCGTAATTGCGCCCATGCCTTTAATTGAAATGGTTGCGTCAGTGTCCAGGCCATTATCGTCGCTGCTAACACTCATATCGCTGATGGTGATGGCTTCATCACCGCTGCTGATGGCAAGTTTACTCAGCTTAAACTCGCAGTTTTGCATATAGTCACTGCAGACAACGCTGGCATCAACTTCTGAGTTCAGGGCGTCGCCAGCATCGTCGATAGTCATGCTGAAGTCGATATCCAGTCGCAAATCTTTGGGGCTATGAGTTTGCGGCTCTAAGCCGCCGGACCATGACACACTAATCGAGCCATCTTGAGTGATGCCAAAGTCGTCAACACATTGATCAAAGTTGACACCAAACTCGCCAGAGCCTGCATCCAGTTTGTTTTCGCCGTTTAGGTCATCGTCGAGGCCGGTAAACTCAACCTTGCCACCCAAGCTGCACTCATAGTCGGCAATACTTTTTTCATTGCTGCCAAACTGAGTTTTTGACAAAGAGCCGCTCTGTGCTGTGCTGCCTGTGTTGCGAAAACCTGCGCTATTTAAGAATTGCTCAGAATCGAAGCTGTTCGCAGCGGCCAGTGCGCCGATGGCCGCACCGGCAAACTCTTCTTTATTTTGCTTGGTGATATTGGAATTGGACGTTTCGCCTTCATTTGAAAGGCCGTCACTGCTGCCACCGCCACAAGCTGCGATGCTGGCAACACACAGGGATAAAGCGATGCGATTGAATTGCTTGTTCATTTGATTTCCTTAGCTCAGACAAGATCAACATATTTAGGGCTGGGCTTACCGCTCAGCGTGCTTGGGCGCCAATATGTCATGCTTTAGTGTGGTTTTAAAGTGCTGTTTGTCGTTTTATTAATATCAGTGTGTTTGTTGTGGTGCTGCTGTGATCGTTTTGAGTGTGCAAACAGCAAATAATGGCACCAGTACCCCTGATGCTGTCGTCCATAAGCTTGTTGTTTTGATCGCTGCTTTGAGGTTTTTTATATAATTTTCGTCTTATTTATTCTGCCAAGAAAGCAGGATGTCTTAAATAAGCCGATTGGCTTGCCAGAAAAAGGGAGATTGTAAGTGGTATTTAGCAGTAACCATTTTGTTGTCGCTGCCCGAGCTTTAATGCCGGCTGCTGTTTGTTTGTGTATCAGCGCTTGTGGCGGCGGTGGAGGTGGCGATCAGCCTTCCGTTACAGAGCCCAGCCCAACGGCGGTGCCGAGCGCCACGCCCATTGTTGTTGAACCCAGTGCATCACCCAGGCCTAACCCCGAGTTGACCGCAAGCCCCGAGCCGACATTGAGCCCGGTACTACCTGAGCCAGGCACAAGCGAATCGCCTGAACCGGGTTCCAGCCCTGTTGTAACACCTAGCCCGCTTGTAACACCCAGCCCTATTGTAACCCCCAGCCCCGACGTAACACCGAGCCCTGTTCAAAGCCCCGTTGGTGATGGTTTTGATGCAAGCTACTGCCCGGATTCGACGGTGGTGGCTAGCTCTGCAGTCAACAATGTTTATCGCTACGAGGCTACCGGAAATAATTGTTTTGGTGTGTTAAACGATGATGCGCAGAAGCTCAGCGTGCCGCTATATAGCGACGATGAGAATGAATCTTTAACTATCGGCTCTGAAATTAAGATTTATAACAGCACTGAACAGCGCGAGAGGTTCCGTCGCCTTCTGTTTGCTGTTGAGGTAAGTAATGTCAGCGCCGAGCCTTTGTGTTTTATCCGTCCCGAAGAATATAGCGTTACATTATTTAATGATCTTGACGAACAGCTGGCAGTGGTTGGCGGCGGTTGGTTTTTTGACGGGGCTTTATATGATTTGGGCTCTGCTACAACAAATACCTGCCTGGCGCCTGAGCAAAGCATGGTTTATGTTGATCACAGCGACGGTGTTGCCCACGCTCTGTTAGAGCAAGTTGCTTACGCTAAGTTCACCGGCTTTTCGCTGGACAAGCGCGCAGATGTTGAGCCCCTGCCAAATTTGGCGGCGATAGAGATGTCGGTAAGTGCAGGCGAAGTTGAGGCAACGTTTATTAATGACAGTGGTCGCGATCTCGCGTTCATATTAGAAGTCGTGCCCATTAACTTCTTTGATGACTTTGGCTACCCGGTGCACTCCGGTTTTATTCACTTACAGGGTGTCGACAGCGTGCCCGATTTAAATATAAGTATTCCGGGTTTGTCTGCGTATTTAATTGAGAGTGGTGATGAATTTACCTTGCGCAATATCGTCTTGAGTGAGGGTGTCTGGCCTGCGACTGCAACTAAAGCGGTGGTCCATTTAGAGTGGGAGTTTGTGCAGTAGATTTTTCACTGTATCTTAGAAGCAGTAGCTGCTCGATAACGATACGAGCAGCTACTGCTTAGCAACTAAAAAATAATTACCGAGCCTTCGTTTTTAGCTTGCTCACTGCTGTAGCTGTATTTTTTTTCTATTGTTCCGTCAGCTGATTTAAGTGTGATTTCACCTGCTTTATTTCTAAGCACGCCTTGTTGAGCGGGGATTTGAAATTTAAATATATCTCCGGGGTGAAGGCCTTGCTCTGCGAGAGTGAAGCTGCTGCCGTTTGGCGCGATGATCTGCCAGCCCTGGAGTGAGGCGACTGCCGAAGTGCAGTTGATAAGTTGAATAAACTCGCGCCCACCTTCTGGGGCAGGTGGGTTCACCATTGCCGCAATAATTGCAAAGCTGCCTATATTCTTTTTATCGTCATCTGCTTCGAGATTGAGTGCTGGTGTCGCTGCTGGCGTAGAAGGTGTCGATGAGTTATCGCTGTTTGTTATGATAATGTCGTCAAGCTCGGCTCGGCGAAAGCGCGGGAAAAATGTTCGAATAGCATTGGGTTTGGCATCCAAGCGGTGCAGGTCTAACTGATATTCGGCGTTGTTGATGACCGTAATTTTTCCAGCGTTTGTACGGCAGCGTACTAAACCAAGCGCAATAAGGCATTCAGGGCTGCAGCCGACAAAAAAGCCACCGATGGGTTTTTTAAGTTCGAGGCTTTGCAGGTTTGCTGGGTTATCTCCGGCTGGTGCAGTCCATACCAGCGATAGAGTGACTACTTCTGGGATTAAAAGCCCCTCTTCTGGAGAGCTTGCTCCTTGATAACGTGTGCCTTTGTATTCGATACGGTCGATACCCTCGTCGTCGGCGCTAATTTGCCCTGCGTCGTCGAGATAGTATTTAAACCAAAAATGGTAGCCGCCAACTTTACTGCTCTTGCTGCTTTGTTCACCAATAAATACGTGTTCAAAACCCGATGCCTGATGCTGACTGCCGGCGCGGCCTAATTCAAACCACGTTTCTTTTATCATTGCTGCAAGCAGGTTGTCGGAAATTTGCAGGTTTAAGGAGCTCTCCATATAAGACTTGGCAACCTGGATCGGTGCCGTATCTACAATGGCATTAATAAAATCGAGTTCTTCTTGTTCTTCTTCTGGACGGACAATTTCTCTTGCTGCCCGAGCCAGAGCGTAGTTGTCAAAAAGCTTTTTACACAGCCGGTAGGTGTGCATTTTATTTTCGGGGATCAGTACTTCTTTTAACACCTTAAAATCATCGCCGACGTTTTCTTTTCGTTCATCAACAATAACATAGCCCAGGTCTGAATTTGTTTCTTCGCCGGGGCGAAGCGCGGCAATGCCGTTGCCTTGTTGATCAGCGTTCCATATTTGTTGGTAGATATTTGTCATAACGTCCACGTCCTTTAATTATTGTGTATTCATTATTGCGCCAGGTAGCTGTAATGTACGGTGGTTCTAGCCAAAGCCTAAAGTCCAGCTTTTTGAGCGCAAAGTCTTTTGACCGAAGTCTGGATTGATAATGTGGCAAATTAATGACGCTGACAGATCAATAGGAAATATAGGACCGTGCTTTAAACTGTTCCGAAAAATAATCGATAAATGCTATTACCTTCGGCGCTAGTTACCTCGAGCTTGGGTAGACGGCCCAGATGGCGGTATCGCTGCTTAGCTTGTTGAGGTGGGCGCATACAGGCGGTGCTGGTTTTGATGTTATTTACGATACGGTCGGCGGCGAACACTTAAACAAGTCTATGCAGGCGGCGGCCTTAAATGCTCAGATCGCAACAACGGTGAGCATGGCCGAACTCGATTTAACACTGGCACATATTAAAGGCCTGTCTGTGCATGTGGTCTTTATGCTTATTCCGATGATCCACAATGTCGGGCGCGAAACGCACGCGCAGATACTCGGTAAAGTTAAAGCTATTGTTGAGGCTGGTGCTTTGAAACCGGTATTAAGCGAACAGCAGTTCAGCCTGGAGCAGGCCGCTGCCGCACACGACTACGCCGAAGCGGGTACCGGTATGGGCAAAGTGGTTATTAATATCGATTCATAAAACGGCCCGCCCAACCAGTTTTATATGCCGTGTTTTTCATCTAAATTAACAAGTATCGGCTCAGGCGCAAAAGCTAACCCAGCTAGCGGCTAAAGCGCTTATGCCGCTACTTGTTCTAAATACCGCCAGGCCTAAGGGAAAGTAATGAATACGCGTACTCACAAAACAATCTTAGTTACCGGTGCAACAGATGGCATCGGCTTGTTAACGGCGGAAAAGCTAGTTCGGCTCGGCCACAAAGTTTTGCTGCACGGGCGCAGTAAAGAGAAACTTCTGGCTGTTGAAGAAAAATTAAATAAACTGGCTGCACAGAAAGTGCAGATTTATCAAGCGGACTTTTCTGAGCTTCGGCAGGTGGCGGGGCTTGCCGGGACCATCGTTCAGCAATTCACGCAAGCTGCCGAGCAATCCCCCGAGCAATCCCCCGAGCAATCCCCCTCGCAAGCTGCGCCAACGTTAGACGTTGTGCTGAACAATGCCGGTGTCTATAAAACAGCGTCTACTCAGACCAGTTTGGGTATAGATTTGCGTTTTGTTGTGAATACTTACGGGCCCTTTTTATTAAGTAAAAAGTTACTGCCGCTACTTAGGCCCGGTTCGCGTGTTGTTAATCTGGCTTCGGCAGCTCAGGCTCCGGTAGAGCTTGAGGCCCTGCTCGGCAGGCAAAGCATTGATGATGACTTTACCGCATACGCGCAAAGTAAACTTGCGCTTATTCACTGGAGTAAAGATCTTGCACTTAGCGCCAGTGCTGCTGCGCCGATATATATCGCCGTAAACCCCGGCTCGCTGTTGGCTAGTAAAATGGTTAAACAGGGTTTTGGTGTTGCCGGCAAAGACTTAAACATCGGTGCCGACATTCTTGTGCGTGCAGCGCTTGGTGACGATTTTTCCTCTGCCAATGGTTTGTATTTTGATAACGACAGCGGCGACTTTGCCGAGGCGCACAGTGATGCGGCTGATGTTAAAAAAAATGCGCAGGTACGCGAGGCGCTTGAACAAAAACTAAAAACCCTGGCACTGCTGTAACTGGTTGTTTTAAAGCACTATGCGCTAGAATCTTAGTGCCGGGCCTGCCCGGTTTTACAGTTAGTATCAGGAAGCGCGCATATGGCAAGCCTCGACTCTAGGTCAAATACCCGCCCGGGCTCGAACCGGGTTCTTATTCTCTTTGCGCACCCCGCGCAAGATCAGTCTGAAATTAATACCCCTATGTTTACTATGGCCTCTGCCGTAGAGGGCGTAAGCTGTGTCGATTTATATGGTCAGTATCCGCGCCACGATATCGATGTTGCGGCTGAGCAGGAGCGTCTGCGTCAGCACGACGTCATTATTTTTATGTTTCCGCTGTACTGGTATTCAACCCCCGCTTTGCTAAAAGACTGGATGGATCTTGTGCTTGAATACGGCTTCGCCTATGGCAAAGATGGCACGGCGCTAAAAGATAAATATCTGCTGCCAGTTATCAGTGCCGGTGGCGCTGAAGCCGCTTATCAACAAAATGGTTACAATCATTTTAGTATTCGCGAGCTGTTAAGGCCGCTTGAGCAAACCGCAAACCTGTGTTTGATGAAATTTGTTGCGCCGTTTGTTTTGTTTGGTTCGCGAACCGCGGTTGAAGATAAGCGAGTTGAACAGCATTTCCAGCAGTGGCGGCACTTGCTGCAAGCTTTGGTTGCGGGAAAAGTGGATCTAAAAAAAGCAGCGAAGCTTGAGCACCTGGCTTGCGATTTTGAGGGCTTAATCAAATGACTCACTATTTTGTTCAGGCCTTTATTTATCTTGTCGCAGCGGTAATTGCTGTGCCGATTGCCAAGCGCCTCGGCCTCGGTTCCGTACTCGGTTATCTTATTGCCGGCGTAGTTATCGGCCCGCTTACGGGTCTGGTCGGGTCAGAGACCGTCACCATTCAGCACTTTGCTGAATTTGGTGTGGTGATGATGCTATTTTTGGTCGGCCTGGAGCTCGAGCCGCGCATGCTCTGGGCGATGCGCAACAAACTTGTCGGCCTCGGTGGTTTGCAGTTGGCGTTAACCAGCCTGTGTTTTGCTGCGCTGGGCCTTGCCTTCGGCTTGGATTGGCGCATCGCGGTGGCAATTGCGTTGATGTTGTCGCTGTCATCGACCGCCATTGTTTTGCAGAGCCTGCAGGAAAAGGGCCTGGCGAAAACAGAGGGCGGGCAATCTGCCTTTTCAGTTCTGTTATTTCAGGACATTGCTGTTATCCCCATGCTGGCTCTGATTCCTCTATTGGCCCTGCCGGAATTAATAGCCGCCGCCGGGGCCGGTGCAGGGGCAGATGAGCACCATCACGAATCGTTGAGTTTGGTGGCGCACCTGCCCGGCTGGCTGCACGCGAGTGTGGTGCTGGCCTCTGTTGCCGCCGTTGTTGCCGGCGGGCGCTATTTGTGTAACCCGCTATTTCGTTTTATTGCCAATACCGGCCTTAGGGAGATGTTTACCGCAGCGGCATTAATGTTGGTGATTGGCATTGCCGCATTAATGAGTTTGGTTGGTTTGTCGCCGGCACTGGGCGCATTTTTAGCCGGCGTAACCCTCGCTAGTAGTGAATTTCGTCACGAGCTTGAAACCGATATCGAGCCTTTTAAAGGCATTTTACTCGGTTTGTTTTTTATTACAGTTGGTGCCGGAATCAATTTTGGCATTATTAGTGAAAACCTGCTGCTTGTGATTGGCGCTGTTGTTGCGGTGATGTTAATTAAAGCGCTGGTGCTTATGTTGTTGGCCAAGCTCTTCAAAATACACGCCAGTGATTCGTGGCTGTTTTTCTTAAGTCTTGCTCAGGCTGGTGAATTTGGTTTTGTATTGCTGAGCTTTTCGCAGCAGAATCATGTGTTGCCTAAAGACTTAGCCGCTATTCTTTCCCCGGTCATTGCCCTGACAATGTTTTTAACGCCGCTATTGTTTATTTTTTACGAAAAATTTGTTGTCACCCGTTACCAGAAACATGGCGCTGAGCAGCAGGATGAGCGTGTTGATGAACAGGGCACGGTCATTATTGCCGGCATAGGGCGCTTTGGGCAGATTATCAACCGGCTATTACTTGCCAACGATGTACCAACGGTGGTGCTTGATCACTCGGCGTCAATGGTTCAGCGCGTGGCCAAGGTCAATATTAAAAGCTGGTTTGGCGATGCCAGCCGTCCGGATTTATTACACAGCGCCGGCATCGAAGAGGCGAGCATGCTGGTTGTTGCCATTGATGATAAAGAGCGGGGCCTGGCGCTGGTTCATCACGTCAAAAAATTTCATCCCAAAGTTACAATTTTAGCGCGCGCTTTTGATCGCTCTCACGGTTATGAGCTCAGCCATGCCGGCGCAGATATTGTGATCTCTGAGACCTATTATTCGGCGCTGGAGCTCGGCGGTGAGGCGTTAAAAGCCTTGGGGCAACACGCTTTTAAGGTCGAGCAGATGAAAGCGGCGTTTGATAAAACTGATAAACAAGCGCGTGAGCATATGTACGCCGAGTGGGCAAAAGGTGATGAAGAGCAGCGTTTTACGCGCAGTTATCTGGATTTATTCCTCGAAGTCGAGCGGCGCTTAGCGAAAGCAATCAAACGCAATCGTGTTGAAGGCCACGATAATTCTGAGGGGGGCTGGACACCACCGCCGAAAGCGTATTTAGATGACTTTGACTGAGTTTAAATATTGATCTGACGATTCGCTCGCAGCGTAAAGATGCACTCTTAGAGTTAATCTTGAAGGTTGAGGTCAGGCTTATGTTTGCAGTCTTTAAACGCAGTAACGGTATAGAGAAGTTAAAAAAACAGCGCGCTCTACTGTTAGAAAAAGCCATGCGCGCCCAGCGCAACGGCGATATCCGGGCGTATTCAGAACTAAGCTTTGAAGCCGAAGCTGTTTACAAAAAAATAGGCGAATTAGAAACTGCTAACAGGTCTTAAAAAGTGGCTTGAGCCTTGTCCAAGCCATGATTAGGCCATGACTAAGCCAAGATTTATTCAGCGCGGGTGACCTTTGGCACCCGCTATCTGTTTAATCGGAGTTTAAACGGCAGTGCTTGTTTCAAGTACTGGGTAATCGGTATAACCTTCAGCGCCCGGGCTGTAGAAGGTTTCCGGGTTGGCGTCATTTAATGGTGCTCCGTGCTGCAAGCGCTCGGGCAAATCCGGGTTGGCAATAAATGGCACACCAAAAGCGATGGCATCGGCCTGGCCCTGTTTGATGCTCTCGCCTGCTTCTGAGGCACTGTAAGCCATATTAAGAATTAAATTTCCGCGATAGTGCTCTCTTACCGGGCTGATAACATCGCCCTGCTGTTCCCCCAGGAAATCACCGCGCATCAAGTGTAAATACGCCAGCTCAAAGTCGTTTAGGCGCTTGGCGAGCCAAGTTGCCAATGCTACCGGGTCGCTGTCTATCATGCTGTTAAAACTGTTAAGTGGTGACAGGCGCACGCCAACTCGCTCGCTGCCCCATACCTCGCTCACGGCTTCTATAACTTCAAGTAACAAGCGCGCTCTGTTTTCTATTGAGCCGCCGTAGGCGCCGTCTCGTTTGTTGGCGCCGTCGCGCAAAAACTCATCGAGTAAATAGCCGTTGGCGCCGTGCACTTCAACACCGTCAAAGCCGGCTTGTTTGGCGTATTTGGCGGCGTTTTTAAATCCCTCAATGATGGCCGGGATTTCGTCGTCTGTTAGGGCCCGTGGCACGGTGTAAGCCTGTTTGCCTTCGGGGGTGTGTACTTCGTCATTGGTGATGGCCAGGGCCGATGGTGCTACGGGCTCGCGGCCGTCGTTCAGGGCCGGGTGACAGGCGCGGCCACCGTGCCAAATTTGCAGGAATATTTTCCCGCCTTTTTGGTGTACGGCATCGGTGACAGTGCGCCAGGCTTTAGCGTGTTTGTCTGAATAGATGCCCGGTTCGCGCCAGAAGGCGGAGCAGCCCGGCATTGCCATGGTCGCCTCGGCGATAATTAATCCGGCAGAGGCGCGCTGGGCGTAATACTCTGCCATTAGCGGAGTTGGCAAGTGCTCGTCGTCCGCTCGGCAGCGTGTTAATGGCGCCATTAAAATCCGGTTCTTAAGCGCGACTGCGCCAAGTTGCATAGGATCAAAAATTTGACTCATGGTTTTCCTCACCCTGGTAGGTATTAGTGTGTATAGCAAGCAGCGTTTTTTAACATATGGAGCTTGTTTGCCGTTGTTCAAGTGCCCGCGCTGCCGAGTTGCATAGTTGGCAGTAAAAGTGTTCTGAAACAATGCGCCCGCGTGTTTACGAGCGTTGGCAGCACTTAGATTGCTTGTTGTACTTTTGTCATTGCCGCGCTTGCAGAAGGCCTTGTTTTTGACGGTTCATTGTGACGAAAGTGAACGTACTAAGAGGTTTTTATATCGCTTTGCGCTAAGCCCTATTTTGGCCTCACTTTCATTGGCTTCGCTCAGGCAGGGCGGATAAGCTAGTCTTAATTGGCCTTAAAAAAACAAGCACCTGTTTGGTTTATGTCTGCGAAAGCTGCTTTATTTTTTTTGTGTGTGTTACTTGTGCCGGTACTGCCTGTCAGTGCTTGCAGCTTTGAGCTGAGTCACCAAAAACTGGAGTCGGAAAAAGACTTTTTGATTTTTTCGCTGCTGCAATTGGCCATGTCTAAACTCGAAGAGCCGGTGTGCTACAAAGAGCTCGTTGACCCCCACTCCGACGGTCGCAAAACCCAGGAAATTGCCGCCGGGCGCTTGAGCTTGAAGTGGGCCAGCGCCAGCCCCAAGGTCGAGCAGCAGTTGCGCGCAGTGCGTATTCCGATCTTCAAAGGCCTTTTGGGCTATCGCCTGTTGGTGATTCGCAGCGGGGAAGAAAAGCGCTTTGCCAAGGTCGAGACGTTACAGGATTTGCGCAGGTTTCGCGCCGGCATGGGCGAGCGCTGGGGTGACAGGCCGGTGCTTGAAGACGCTGGTATTCCACTGATCTTGAGTTCGCGAGGGCGCTACCTTTGGAATATGTTGATACGTGGGCGCTTTGATTATTTACCTCTGGGTTTGCACGAGCCGTGGCAGGATTTATTGCGTTTTGACAAGCAGCTGTCGGTCGAGCCGAGTTTGATGCTGGTTTATCCGATGGCGCTTTATTTCTACGTCAACAAGAACGATGAGCGCTTGTTTCTGGCATTAAATGAAGGCCTTGAAGCCGCCATTGCTGATGGCAGCTACGATCGTTTGTTATATAGCTCAAACATCATGCAGCAAGCGGCGGCTAAAGCCAGAGTTGGGCAGCGCAAAATTATCATGATTCCCAACGCCTACCTGCCGGAAGATACACCGTTTCACCGCGGCGAACTGTGGCTCGACCCAAAATCATTTGAGGCGGCTGTCGCGAAAGTCAGTTTCGCATATTAAGCCACTTGTATAGTTCAGCGGGGCTTTTGGTATTGCTACCGCTAGGCTTTGGTATCGCTAAGATTATCGCTTGGCATCGCGGCTGAGTTGTTTGGCGGCGCTTCCACAGACCGCGGCGCCGCTTCTGACATCCATGCGCTTGCCGTGCAATAGGGAAAAATAGCGCACATCACCCGGGGCGTGTGAGATTAAGCTGGCCAGTAAAATAACAACAAGCACAATGTTTGCTTGCTCGGGGTGGTAATACAAAGTACCGAGCAGGGCGAGCTTGATAAAAATCACCGCGCCGCGCAACTGAATTAGGTTCATGGCATTGCAGTAAATATCGAGTAAAAAATAGGCGATGCCGGTGCTGATGCACAAGTGTAAAAAACCTATCCAGCTCGACTTATCGACACCAAAGAGTATGCCGCCGCTGAAACCTGCGACCCCGACCAAGTGCAAACTGCGCAGGCTGATTTGCAGCCAGCGTTTACCTTTGAAGTTGCGCGGCCGCGGTGGCAGCAGTGTATCGATTAAGTGCTTCATTAAATTACTGTCCTTTTCTGTTTATGCTGGGCGATATCTTGTGTAGCGGTATTGATTTGTCTCAAGCGCTGCTAGGGCAAGTGCTTGGAGCCTATTTATGCCGTGGGGCCCGGAGCATCTAAATTCGCTAAAACCTAAGGCTTGATAGCTCTACCCTTGAAATAAAATTGTCACCAACAGTTGTTATTTTTAAGAGTTGTTTGGCGTTGTATTTGGGGGCCTGGGTGCGCTTATATTGTGCTGCTGTTGTAGCCGCGGTTTTGCTTGCAGGTGGGGAGCTTACAGTTGAGTTAGAGCGCCAGCTGGTCTGGTCCGACCTGGAAGACTACCGCGTCTTAAAGCGCTTTAATCAAGACTTGTTTAATTTGCTCGAGCGCAGTGAGCAACTGTTAATTGAGACCGCCGTGCCAGACGCTCGTGCGGGCTACGCTTTTAGTTGTTTGCCTGCAAGCTGTAAATACTATTCCTAGCGCTTTTTGAGCTTCGGCGTTTTTTTATTCTTGGGCCTGGCTGCGTTTGGCAGTGTTAACTCTGATGTTTTGTTGGGTTTTGCTTTGGCTTGGATGTCTGCGGATGTTTCTCGAGTGGGCCAAAGACATTTGTTCTTAAGTCTTCGAGCTCGGCGGCGGTCTGTTTGACGTTGCGGTGCTGCATAAAGTTGACAAAGATTTTGGGGGTTTCGCTGCTAAAGCGTATGTCGCTGTCTCTATCTAAAAACTGAATACCGCCGGGGCTGGCGTAAAATAATTTGGCAACTTCGGTATTGACCTTATTTTGCCCCCTGACCGCGCCGGTGTGGGCCGGTACGCGCACGAGGGTGCTGCTGAAGGCACGCTGAAACTCCTCTGAGGCGATGTACAGTAGCAGTGTCTCCAGAGCTGGGCTCCAGCTGACGTAGCTCGGCACCATAAATACATTGGTTGGGTGCACGGTATAGAGCGGATGTTTGTCGTTGATGCGCGGGAAGTTGCTAACTTCAATATCGATACCCGGAGGCAGGCGCACAAACTGCGGCAGCCCCTCACATAAAGAAAACGCCGATTTTCCTAAAACCACCCTCGGGAAAGACTCCCAAATAGTCAGGTTGGCGTGGTTTTGGTTAAAGCACTCAGCGTCCAGTAGTTGCTTCCAGTGTTCAAGGCTGCTGAGCACGCGGGCATCGGTGAAGCTGATGTTGCCGTCTAGCAGTTGCTGATAGAAATCCAGGCCGTGCAGGCGCAAGTTGATATAGTCAAACCAAGCGTGGGTTGACCACTGCGTGCGGCTGCCAAAGGCCAGTGCGTCTATGCCTCTGGCCCGCAATATCTTGCAGCTTCGCAGCAAGTCCTGCCAGGTTTCAGGTGGTTCCAGTTGCCACTGCTCGAGCTGTTGTTTGTTGTAATGTAGGGCCCACAGCAGTGTTGCTGCTGGAATCGCGTGAGCGCGCCCGCGAAAGTTTACTGCCTGCTTGCTCGCCGACGTGATGTAATTGTCGAGCTCGTGGCGCTGCCAGAAATCTTGCAGGTCGGTAATCTTGCCAAGTTCGGCAAACTGAGCGATGCGTTTACCACCGTACCAGTAGACAAGATCTGGGCCTGCGCCTGTGCTCATCCATTTTTCAACCTTGTTTGCGTAGCTATCTATGCCGCGGTGCACTGCGGTGGTGAGTTCGATATCACTGTGGTGTTCGTTAAAGCGGCGAAACAGGCTTTCAACCTGGCGCCGGTGTTGGGCGCCGTCGATGTAAACCGCAACATGCAGGCTCTGGGTGCTGGAGGCCTGTAGTTTGGCTGCAGCTATGGGGGACAGGTAGCACAATAAGCAGAGCAATAAGCCGGGGCGTCTTGCGAGGCCGATAAGCGCAGATCGCTTGATGAGCTGGCGCAGGTAGCCTAGGGCTTGCATTACGGCTCGCAAAAAAATCTCCTCTAGTGAGGCCAGGCCTCTTGGTTACTGGCTTACATGCTTAAGCTGGCGTTGCGTTTGCGTTGGTCTAGCCTAGCTAGGTTTTGCGCCGCTCGCTAACAGCTGCTCAAATAATAATAGTCGTATCTGAGTCGGTGTTTTGCGCTTTGTTGTTGCCAGTTTGATGTTTTCAGCTCTGCGGGTGGCCCCGCATGTGTAAATCTTTATTGGCGCGGGACGCGGTCGGCGCAGCCACGCAAAACCGCCCCTTGCTAAGCATAGTATGGCACGTAAAACGTCGAGTCGCGCAGGCGTACTGAGCTATTCGTCTGTGGTACAAGCTGTGCAGTTGCCAAGCTTTGCAGTGGCTAAGATGAGCAGTGGTCAAGGTAGACTGTGACGACGCTGCGCTGTGACGGATTTGCCCGGCAGCGCAGGGAGCTGATATCGCATGAGGTGGCGGGTGCTATGTTGCGGTGCCCGAAGTATCGAGCTTAGATCGCCAATTTACAGCAAGCCAGTTTGGGCTGGCGAAGTCAAAACTAACTGAGACAAAACTAACTAAGCCAAAGCCAGCTGAGACAAAACCTCAAACTGCGCTAGCTTTGGCGATATTCACCGCTACGGATTTAAATGCCGGGGTGTGGCTGCGGCTGTCTGTTGTGCGCGGAATCAGTACATTGGCCTCTGGGTAATACGCTAATACATTGCCTCTGCGCACATCAAAAGCGCTTAGTTCAAGCGCTTTCATTTCACCGGTATCGGTGCTGACATCAACTTTGTCGCCGGGCTCAAAGCCAAGCTCGCGAATATCGTCTTTGTTCATCATCAGTACCCAGCGATGGGCCTGGCCCCTATAGCTGTCGCGCTCGTCAAAAACGATGCTGTTGAACTGAGCTTCGCTGCGTATGCTTGACAGCACAAATGCCTGCTCGCCGCGCTTGGCAAAATCGTGACTTTTAAACTGCGCTTTGCCGTCAGGGGTATTGAACTTGGGTTCGTGAAGAATGCGCCCGCTAATATGGAATTCTTTTTTGTTGTTGTCGATATCGGCCATTTTATCCATACCGCTGACAACCTTGGCGGTCAGTTGGCGAATCGCCTTGTGTTCGCGCAGCTGGCTAAAATCAAATACCTGTTTTGGCACAATACGCGAAGCCAGGTCGGTAATTAAATCCACTTCCGAGCGCAATTGGGGAAAGCGATCAATACCGCCGTCGCTCATGCGCACAAAGTTAAACATGCTCTCTTGTGTGGTTGCCTGTTTTTCTTCGTCGCGCACGCGAATGGGCAGCACTATCACCTCTTGATCAACGCCGTTGACATGACTCATATTCAAAGTGCTGTTGATATAAAGTTTAAACGGAATATTGTTCAGCGCTTCGCTTGCGTACTGGGTATCGGGGTTGGAGGCGAGCAGGTTGCCGCCGAGGTTAATAGCCACGTCCATATCACCGTTGGCTGCTGCGTTCATACAGGCCATCGTATCGAGACCGGGCTCTTCGCTAAAGTGGTGGCTCAGCTCTTTTTCAAGCGCCGCTTTTACCGGCGCCTTTAACGACGGTGTAAAACCCATGGTGCCGGTGCCTTGAATATTGCTGTGCCCACGAAGCGGCATAAGGCCCGCGCCTTTTTTGCCGAGCATGCCGCGCAGCATCGCCAGCGCGGCCAGGCTTTCTATATTGCCGACGCCGTGCAAGTGATGGGTCAGGCCCATCGACCAGGTAAACACGGTATTGTTGGACTTGGCATAAATAGTTGCGATTTGGCGAATTTCTTCTTCGCTGACACCGCTGGCTTCAACCAGTTCGCCCCATTTCTGTGCCCTGACATGGGCGTCAAACACACTGAAACCTTCGGTGTGATGTTTAATAAACTCGTGGTCGATCTGGCCTTTTTCAATAAGCGCTTTGGCTATGCCGAGCATTAGTGCCAGGTCGCCGCCTAAGTGGGGTTGGCAGTAGTGGCTTGCGACTTTTTCACCGCCAACCAACATGCTTTTTATATCGCTGGGCGAGGCAAAACGCTGCATGCCGAGTTCTTTGGCCGGGTTGATCACAACAACCTGGCCACCGCGACGGCGGCATTCAATCAAGGTTTTTACAAAGCGGGGGTGGTTTGACGCCGGGTTGGCTCCAAAGACAAAAATGGTATCGGCGTCGTAGAGGTCGTCGTATTCAATCGTGGCCGTTGAGGTGCCGACGGTGGCGGTCAGGCCTTCACCACTGGCCTGGTGGCAGTAGTACGAGCAGTTGTTAATATTGTTGCTGCCCCACAGGCGCGCCATCAGTTGCATGCTAAAAGCAGCTTCGTTGGAGCTGCGCCCCGAGGCATAAAAAAAGCTGCGCTTGGGTTCGGTGTTTTGAAGTTTGGCGCTAATCTTTTCGAGCGCTTCGTCGTAGCTGATGGGGCTGTAGTGGCTATCGCCGGCTTGTTTATAAAGCGGGGTGACTAGGCGGCCGAGGTCTTCGAGCTCTTTGCCGCTGAGTTTGCTGAGCTCTTTAATTGAGCGCTGCATAAACACCGGGTTGGCAATGCCTTCGCGAATATCGCTGAGGTGGGCTTGAATATTCTTATTGCAAATTTCAATGCCGTGGTGGCGTTCGTTCCAGATGCCCCCGCTTTGACCGCCTGTACCAAAAGCACAGGCTTTACAGGCGTTTTTGGAGGTTACGGTTTTATATAGGTTGATAGGCCCTATCTTCAACGCGTAACGCCAAACACTTCGAATTGCTTTAAAGCCACCTGCTGTAGCCATAGTCCACCTCGTATTACTATTTGCAGCTTATCCAACAGAATCCTGCACATTTGTTGATGCAGTGCTTTGGTGTTTGCTGACGGGGCCGTCGATAGCATGGAAGCTATCGTCGAGCCTACATGGATGTATTCACGGCGAGTCCGGCAGTGAATAGCAAAGTGCTGTCGCACGATATTTTGCGGCAGCTATTTATTTGTATATGTGGCTAGGGGTCGGTAAAGCCTGTTGAGACACGCCGTACATACATCCATGTAGGCTTGGCATCGGCTTCCTGCCTCTGACAGTCTCATCAGGCTCTACCGCCCCCTAGCTTTGACTAATGTGCCATGTTCAGTCGGTAAAGCCTGTTAAGACACGTCGTACATACATCCATGTAGGCTTGGCATCGGCTTCCTGCCTCTGGCAGTCTCATCAGGCTCTACCGACCCCTAGCTTTGACCAATGTGCAATGTGCCAGCTTCGGAGTGTGCTGAGGCTGAGATCTTAGCCTTTATTAATTTCATCAAAGAAGCGCAAGGTATCTTCAATATGTTTGTTCCAGTAGGGCCATTCATGGCCGCCGGGGAACTCTTGGTAAGTAAAATCTAAACCGGCTTGTTCAAGGCGGGCTTTGAATTTTAGATTGCCCTGGTAGAGCTGATCTTCCGTGCCGCAGTCAAAACGCATTGGAGGCATAGAGTTTTTGTTCTTCTGCATCCAGTAAACAATATCGGCTTCAGCTTCGGCAGCGTCGGCGGCAAGTTCGTAAAACTCAGGGCCTTCTTTATTGAAATCCTGAATCTCGTTAACGTCGGTAATCGAGCTGTGACCGCTGATGCCGGCAAATTTGTCGGCGTACTTTGCACCCAGGCGCAGCGCGCCGTAACCGCCCATGCTCAGGCCGGTGATAAACAGCTTGCTGTTTTCACTGACGCAATCGACGCTTTGAATTACGCCTTCGAGCATGTCGTCGACTATCCACTTGTCGAAGTCGAAGTTTTTAAGGGGCAGGTAACCGGAGCCTGCGTAATACGAACCGTCTTCAGGCATTACCAGAACAAATTCGCCGAGGCCCTGCTCGCGAAGTTTGTTGTAGACCTCGTGCACGCCGCCTAAGTGCATCCACACCCAGTGGTTGCCCCAGACTCCGTGCATCAGAATTACGATTGGTAAGTCTTTACTGTCGCTGTAGGCGTTGTAAACACTGATATTGCCACGGCCTTTTAAGGCCGAGCTGTGAACGGTGAGCAGCATCAGCTGCTCGTCGCTCATATATTCGGGGTTGGACTTTTCAATCTGCTGAATAGCCATGTCTTACTCTCCAGCAGGTCTTAGTCGTCGTGTTCGATAACAATCACACCCTTGGCAATACGGCCTTTGAGCATGTCGTCAAAACCTTCGGCGGCGGTTTCGAGGGTGTAGGTCTTGGTTACCAGCTCGTCGAGCATGTACTTGCCGCTGTTGTAGAGCTCTACAATGCGCGGGAAGTCGCGGTCCGGGTTGCACTGGCCGTAAAGGGGGTTGATGTAGATTTTGTCCCACTCAAACAGTTCGCAGTCAAAGTCGATATGCTCTTCAATGCCGCTAACCTGCACGGCGGTACCGCCGGAGCGAATCAGCGCCAGCGGGGCTGAGCCTAGGGCGGGTACGGCAGTGCATTCAAAGGCGTAGTCCGCGCGGCGGCCGCCGTTAATTTCAGCGATTTTTTCGCCGACCTTTTTAAAGTCACTGTCGCCTTTGCTGGCGAGGATGCCGTGGGTGGCACCAAATTTCTTCGCCTGTTCCAGACGCTCTTCGCTCAGGTCGATTGCGATAATGCGAGCCGCACCGCTGTGCAGGGCGCCCTGAATGGCATTGAGGCCAACACCGCCACAGCCGAGTACAGCAACGGTCGAACCGGCTTTTACTTCAGCGGCGTTGACAACAGAACCCCAGCCCGTCATCACCCCGCAGCCCACAATAGAGGCTGAAGTCATAGGAAGTTTGGTATCGCCCATCTTTACCACGGCGGCTTGCTGAACCACGGTGTACTGAGCCATGGTGCCGAGGTGGAAAGAGCGCTCAAGGTTTTCGCCTTCGAGTTTGGTCGCCTCGCCGTGGGCGTGGCCGCAGAGGCCGTCACCGCAAACAGGGCTGTTCTTTTCACAGATGTGGGTATAACCCTCGAGGCACTGAAAGCACTCGCCGCAGGGAATGGCCCAGTTCAAAATGACTTTGTCGCCGACTTCTACGCGGCTAACACCTTCGCCGATGGCATCGACAATACCGGCGCCTTCGTGGCCGACAACAAAAGTCTTGTTCCAGTTTGTGATGCTGTCCCAATCCGTGTGACAGATACCAGAGGCCATTAGCTTGATTCGAACCTCTCCCGGGCCCGGATCGCCTACCTCAATTGTACGAACTTCAAAGTGGCCTTGGCCGTCTGTAATTAGAGCTTTGGATTGACGCATAACAAAGTTTTACCTGGGTTAATGTGGTTGGCATTAGACCACTGCTCGAGGGGTCTTACTGTAACTTTGGGAGGCAAAAATGGCAGATCCTTGCCTGAAAAGCTAAGGTTCTTGGCGAGTTTAGCGGAAAATTTGTATTTAGATGACATATTCCGTGAGAAATATGAATAATGCTGGGTTAAAGTATGAGCAGATGGACCGAGGGGCAGGGATGGAGAAAGTCGATCTGTGAGTAGTTAACGGTCTGAGGCTAGTAACAAGAGATGAAAAAGAATAATACCTATTGCGAGCCCTTTTGCATTAAAGAAGGTTATAACTTCGAAATTCACTATGTCAGCTATACCGAGCAGGATCCGTATTCCTGTTTTATGCATTTTCACGAAGTGCACGAGCTGATCGTATTTGAAGAAATCGAAGGCAGCTTTTTTTACCACCAGGGCAAAAGTGAGCTGCAAGACAATGATCTGGTGTTTACCCCCGCGCTTGAGACTCACGATTTTGAGTGTTCGGACAGACCCAAGTCTTGGTACATCGTTCAGTTTTTGCCGTCGTTTTTAGAAGAGCACGGCCTGGCGCAGGCTGAGGCGTTTTTTAAATACGGTATGCACCTGCGCTTAAGTGAGGCACACAAGGACAATATTCGCCAAGTGGTTAGCTGGTTGCACGAAAGTTATCAGGCCGACCCGTTTAGCGATAAAAGCCAGAGCCTGCTGAAGTTATTGCTGGCGTGGATAGCGGAAGTGGCGACGCCAGTTAAGCAGCCACACACCGACAGTGTTGCGCGGCCGATGAACGATGTGCGGCTTGAGCCGATATTAAATTTATTTCGCCGCAATAAAAGTGTTGACTTAAGTTTGAATGAAGCCGCTGAGCTGTGCCACTTAAGCCCGAGCTATTTTTCCCGGCTTTTTAAATCCGTATTTCGTTACAACTACAGCGAATACAGTATACGCCACCGTTTATACAGCGCTGCACGATTGCTGTGTCAGAGCGACTACAGTGTTACTGACGTGAGCTACGAGTTAAATTTTTCCAGCCCGTCTCACTTTATTGCTTTGTTTAAAAAACAATTTGGTGTGACGCCGAAAAAATATAAAAAGAGTTTTGTTGAGCGCGGCTCAGAAAACCAGGCGCTTGCTGCGGAGGAGTTGCCCTAGGGCTACTCTTCTTCGCCAAAGCACTCATCGTAGCTTGTGCAGTTGTCGCAGCTCGGTGAGCGGCAGATATAGTGTCCGCCTTGCTCGCAGAGCTGTTTGTAAAAGAATTTTTTCCAACGCATTTTTTTTGTATTTTGGCTGGCGAGGCTGTAAAAGTTATCGAGCAATAGTACTTTTAAATCAGCGCGACTTTGCAGGCCAAGCGCTCGCCATAGGTGGCTGTTATCGAGGCTGGCGGCGGCGATTATTTTAGCGATCCAAAGCTCAGCTTCATCTTCTTCATTTCTTGCACCGGCTAATAAATTAAATAAATCTGCTCGCTCTAGCTCTCTTAGTTCGAGTAGCTCCAGGCGCAGCTTGTCGTTTTTTGTATTGCCAATGGCCAGCGCCGAATCCTGACACTGGCAATACATTAACAGCTGCTGCTTTTCCGCTAAACTTAAGCCCAGGCTAGATGGCAGGCTACTTTGGCCTAAGTGTTGGGATTTTAAAATATCCAACAATAACTCAGCGTTGCTGCTTAAATTTTGCGAAGCGGGCAGGCGCCCACCGCCGGGCTCACTTTCACTGCCGGCCCCACTCTCATCACCGGTCCCACTCTCATCGCCGGGCCCACGAATAGTCTCAGCCGTGTTTACGCTGCTATTTTTTTTGTTTGACGGGTTTTTAATCGCTAGATTCATTCTTGCTTAAATTCGCGGCTTGAGTTTGGGCTCGGGTTTAGGATTGGCTTCGGTGCTTGTCAAAACTCAAGTGGCACTTGCGCGAGCTTCTCGGGATATATTCCGGTCAGTGAACCGGGTGGGTTAAATGCCAAACCCTGGCTGTCTAATATGGCCCCTTCAACTGGGCACACACTTGCACACTGAATGTCTGCATAAAAGCCGTTACATTCGCTGCATTTTGTTTTATCGACTTGCATCTGAGTCTTGCTCTCGTAGATCGCTTGGCTCGGACAAACGTCGAGGCAGGCCCAGCAGCTTACGCAGCTATTCACAATACTTACTGACATACCATTCCCCCGGCGCTAAGCGAGCTGACTGAGCTCGGCGCACGTTTGCTGTTGTTGATTTAACTCCTTATAAATTGCCGCGACGGCGGCGTCGATGCGTTCCATTGCATGATCGCTAGAAGGGCGAATGCCTGCGGCTTCAAGTTTTTGCCACGGGCCCCAGCCAATTTTTGCACACAGCACCGCTTCACAACCTTCGAGGCAGGCGATGCTTTGCTCGAGTAAGTCCTGTTGTTCATCGCAGTTCTCGCTGCCATGGCAGTAGGCGCTGACGCGGCGGCTACCGACTAATTGCACTGAATCAGCATCGGCGCGATAGAGCAAAAATTCTGTCGCATGGCCAAAGTGCTGGTTGACTAAGCCCTGGCCCTTGCTGGCAACCGCAATCAGGCGGCTGCTGTTTGATGAAATTTCCGTGTTCGAGTGCACAGACTCGCAATATTCTGGCTTAAGTTTGTTAAGAATATCTTTCTGTACAGCGGCGCGCCTCACTTGCGCTTGTTTGTAATCGATGTCTTGTTCTGCGATTTTATCCAGGCTGAACTCTGCGCCGCGATCTTCATTGAGCATGCCGACGGCATCGGCGCGACACTGGCGGCAGTGGCGCATCAGCTTCATATCCACGCCGCAGGCCTGTTGCGCTTGTTCGAGCTCTTCAGCGCTCGGGGCGCGTTGCCCCATTAGTCCAAAATACGAGCCGTGCTCTTTCTCGGCAATGAGCGGCATCAAATTATGTAAAAATGCCCCGCGTTTTTTAATTTCTTTGCTGAGCTCGGCTACGTGATGGTCGTTAATGCCGGGGATCAGCACGGTATTGACCTTGACCAAGACTCCGCGTTCAGTCAGCAAACTGAGCCCGAGCAGTTGCTGCTCGATCAAGATCTTAGCGGCTTTGCGGCCGCGTATACGGCGGTTTTTCCAGTAGATCCACGGATAGATCTTCTGCCCGATATCGGCGTCAATACAATTAATGGTGATCGTTACATGATCAATGTTAAATGCACAGAGCTCGTCGATGAGCGGCGGCAGCATCAGACCATTGGTCGACAGGCACAGTTTCAGATCGGGGGTTTCCTGGCTTAGCAGTTTGAATGTTTCGAAGCTGCGCTTGGCGTTGGCCAGTGCATCACCGGGTCCGGCGATGCCGAGCACGCTCAGTTGCGGAATTTCTGCTGCCACGGCTTTGACTTTCTTAAGCGCTTGTTCCGGCTGCAGTACTTCCGAAACTACACCTGGGCGGCTCTCGTTAGAGCAGTCGTATTTGCGGTTGCAGTAATTGCACTGAATATTACAGGCCGGCGCCACCGCCACATGCATACGCGCAAAGTGGTGATGGGCTTGATCCGAATAACACGGGTGGGTCTCAATTTTCTTCTGAATATGCGCAGGCAGAGCCGCGCGAACACTGGCAGCCGCTCCGGTATCACCAGCGCCACAGCTTGGCGCTGAGCCGTCATCGCAAGAGCTTGCAATAATATTTAGTTCCATACATCGCCAACCTAAAAAATAAAGTCTTTTACAGAGCAGAGCAAAGCCTGTGCCGCTATCTAGGTTGTTGATTTGTATGGTTTTTGCTGGCGTGTTCGATGCTTTTTGTTACAGGGCTGACAATTAAAATGTTTGAACTGCGACAGGGGGGCTTGTGTTTACTTCAGGGAGAGGAGGGTTCGTTGCTTCAACGGTCGGTTTACGGACTTGCGTTTTTGTATAGGGCTTCGATGCTGTTAAGTGAGAACGAGAATCGGGCTTTTGATTGGAAGGTCTAAATTAATAAAGTTGTGTAGCTGACTATTTTGCATATGTATAGCCAGCTGCACAGATTTATCTGCGGCCTTAAAGTTTTATTTATTAAAATAAATACGCCGCGCCTGATTTTTCAATTTGGCCTATGCGTTCTTTATCTGCGACGGAGCTGATGGCTTCTCGGGTAGCATCAGCATCTGCAGACGCGCCAATAATTACGTCGCCCCCGTCTGGGCTGATAGCTAAAGAAAGCCCGTATTTGTCTAGGTATGTTCCTTCGCTTGGGTCCAGGTATTTTTCTTCGCTTGATTTGCGGGTACTTATATTGCCAGCCTGCAGTTCTTGCCAGCTTGACGGCCCATTTGAGGCGTACATAAAGACCGGTTTTTGCAGCCGCGGATCATCTGCACCGGCCACGAGATATTGATATTGGCCGCTCCAGCTTAACGCGAGTGAATAACCAAAGTACGTATCGGCAGCTAGTTCAGGTTGCAGTGTTGTTACGTGAGCCCACTCTTGTTTGTCTTGCGCAGTTTGGCGATATAAGTGAATGGCCCCCACATTTTCTATTGTTGTATCGCCTTCAATTCTACTTTCGGACGGTACCCCGACGGCGAGCAGGCCATCTACCAAAGCGATTGGTGAGGAGTAGCCAATGTCGCGAACCTCTCTAATGATTTCGTGTTTATGTTGCCATGCATCCTGGCTACCGGCTCGCTGATAGATATTCACACGTAATTGATTGTTCCCTACAGTTGCAATTGCAAAGCTCGTGCCGCTGGAGTCGATTGCGATAGTGCTAGAAGCAAGCGCATCGAAGCCAGGGCCGCCTTGTTGTTGCCACTGCAGTTGCCAATTACCTTCTGAGGAGCGCTGGAACACTGCAGCCGATGAATTACCCCAGCCATTGCTTAATATAATCGTGTTGTGATCGCTTATTGCCACGTTGGAGTCGGGCGTGGCAAGCGTGCCCTGGGTATCCAGACTTAGTGTGGTATCGTAATTCCAAGCGTTTTCTATTGAATTTTGATATACATGCGCCATTAAACGGATGAAACCTCCATCAATCACGCTGATGCCTGAAACAACAAGCTGCCCTGCAAGGAATTGCATATCCAGTGATGAGCCAAATTCCGAGTTGGGAACCGGGTTAGTTAATTTCGCCTGCAGTTGCAATTGGCCGTTAGATCTTCGGTATATATAGACGGCGCCTTTGATATGTTGATCCGGGTCTATGACTTCCTCCGGGGCGGAGATCGCAAAATCACCATTTGCCGAAATAGCTACGGCGGCACCGTATGATATACCTTCGCTTACATATTCTGCCGGGGCTTTAATGTGGGCGATGGTCTTACTTGCCGCCACATTAAGTGGCATACTCAGTTCGCTACAGATCGTTTCATCTTCATCACAGGCTTGCACACGATAACTGTGCTGCGCTGTATTATCTTCTGCATAAATAAACTCAGTGGTTTCAATAATCTGCGAATGAGATTTTGCGATAAAATCCAGTGGGAGTTTTTCGCATTCAGTTTTGCAGCGAAATAGGTGGTAGTGATGAGCACCGTCGACCTGAGGCCACTGCAGCTTAATTTGTTTTATTTGCGCATTAGCACTTAGCTGGGGTGGGGCTAAGCGTTGGTCTTTTTGTACAATCAGGCGAAAGCTTGCAGAGGATGCTAAATAATATTCATCAGCCTCGCTGTGGGCGCTGATGGTGGTTTCGCCTTCAGCAACAAGGGTAATGACACCTTGTTGGTCAATCGTTGCAACCGCCGTATCGCTGCTTGCATAGCTTAGTGTGCCGCTGCTCTTTACTCCGTTGAGTGTGTTTGAGAACGTGCTTTCATCGAGATTTAGTGTCTTTAGCAGTTCTCCGTGCTCGGCAAAACTAAGCTCCTGAGTTGCTCGGGGCTCTGGTGTGCGCTTATCTTTAGTTTTGCTGTTATCGCTTGTACCGTCGCCAGATGAGCCCCCGCAGGCGTTTAGCAGTATAAAGCCAATTATTAATATAAATCTTGAAATAGAACGGGCGGGCAAAAAACTTAGGTGCCGATACATGGTAATTCTAACTCCCTGATATCGTAATAAATGAAGAGTGAGATTATGCTGTTATTCTCTCACTGGACAATAAAACAGATGCGGCGCAAACCTTCTGCGCACGCAGCATGCAGTATTTAAAAGTAGTGTTTGAAAGCAATGTGCGACGTTTGCCGCATAGAAAAATTTTTGCATCATAGGGAAATTTATGAAATTACACTATCTCGAAATTGTTACAAATGACGTTAATAAGCTATGTGCAGCTTATGAAGCCGCGCACGCTGTTGAGTTTTCTGAGCCTGAAGTTTTGCTTGGTGGCGCAAGAGTTTGCACCCTGGCAGATGCTTCAACGGTCGGTGTGCGCGCGCCTTTGCGAGATACAGAACAGCCTGTGGTGCGGCCGTACTGGTTGGTTGATGATATTGAAAAAGCGCTAAAGGCTGTCGAGGCTCAGGGGGCAGAAATTGCCGTTGACGCGATGGAAATTCCCGGCAAAGGTCGTTTTGCCATTTATATCAACGGCGCTATTGATCACGGTTTTTGGCAGCTTTAACAAAGCTTAAATTTTTCGTACATTAATATTTAAAGTCTGGATTCGATAGGCAATTTGCCTCGGTGTCATATTTAACAGGCGAGCGGCTTTGGCCTGTACCCAGCCGGCTTGCTCCAGCGCCGCGATGACTCTTTCGCGCTCGTCGAGGCTGTTATCGTGCAAGTCCGTTGGGTTGAGTTGGCTTGGCGTGAGTTGGGTTTGCTTGAGTTGAGCGTGGGGCACGATCGGCGCCTGAGTATATTGCACACCGCTAAGAGAGATCACGTCGCTGTCGATATTACCCTGTTCACTCATAACCGCAGCGCGCTCAAGGCAGTTTTCGAGTTCGCGAACGTTGCCCGGCCAGTGATAGTTCATCAGCATGCGCACGGCGCTGTTGGTTAATTTAAGTTCGCGTTTTTGTTTTTCCGCAATTTTGCCAAGTAAAAACTCAGCCAGTTCGGGAATGTCAGCTTTGCGCTCGCGCAGCGGCGGTATCTGTATCGGCATAACATTTAGCCGGTAATAAAGGTCTTCACGAAATTTACCTTTGTCTACTTCAGCTTCAAGTGTACGGTTGGTGGCTGCAACAATGCGCAGGTCCACTTTGATGGTCTGGGTACCGCCAACGCGCTCAAATTCGCCTTCTTGCAAAATACGTAATAGTTTGGCTTGAAACATCGGTGAGATTTCACCGATTTCATCGAGAAAAAGCGTACCGCCGTCGGCCTGTTCAAAGCGACCTTTGCGCTGTTTTACCGCACCGGTAAACGCACCTTTTTCATGGCCAAAGAGTTCTGACTCAAGTAGAGTCTCTGGCAGTGCGGCGCAGTTTAGGCGCACATACGCCTGTTTAGCTCGCGGCGAATTGTAGTGAATGGCGGTGGAAATAAGCTCTTTGCCGGTTCCCGACTCGCCGAGCACAAGCACGGTACTGTCCCATTTTGCGACGCGCCGCACTTGGTCAAATACTCGCCTCATTGACGAGGTGTGGCCAATAACCAGTTTTTCAAAACCAAAATTGGCGCGCACTTCGCGGCGCAGTTCGTCGCGCTCGCTGGCGAGTTCTTCACCGCGTTCAACGTTGATAACTAGGCGCACGGTCTGCGACAGCATGTGGGCAACGGTTTCCATAAAGCGCAGGCGCACGCTGAGCAGGTCATCGGCGGGTGTACTCGGTTGTGCGGCTAAGACACCGATGGTTTTCCCCGCGCAATTTTCTATTGGCACAGCGATAAAAGGCAGCTCGTAATCGTATATCGCCAGCCTGTCTAAAAAGTTGGGTTCGGATGAGATGCGTCCAAGTACGATGGGGTTGCCGTGGCTGAGTATGCGGCCGATGATGCCTTCTCCGCTGCGGTATTTAACACGCCCTGGTTTAATGCTGTTGTCGTCGCCGGTATAGATGGATGTTAGCTGCACCGCGCTGTGCTCGGCATCGGAGATAGATATTAAACCGTAGTGTAGGTCGGCAACCGTATGCAGGACTTGCAAAACCTCATCAAAGGTTTTTTCTATATTATCTGAATGGCAAACAATTTGGCTTATTTTATTCAGCGCCGAGGTTTCATTTTCCAACAAGCTTGCGCGGCTAAGCGCCGGTGTTGCACTTAATAAAGAATCTTTGCTCATCATCATTGGCTGGCCTCGCTACAGCTGGGGCTGCTGTGTTTGTGTTCGGCGGCGCTGTGTATGTGGGGCAGCTCGATTAATACACTGCAGCCGGCGCTGTAGCTGGTATCGATGCACACAGTGCCAGCCATATCTAATACGGTTTCCTGCACCATAGACAAGCCCATGCCCGTCGCGCCGTTACTTTCGGCGCCGGACTTGGTGCTAAAAAAGGGTTCAAATACTTTGTAGCGCATGGATTTGGGAATGCCGGGGCCGGTATCAAAGACTTCGATACGCACAACATCTTTTTTGGCTAGCGTGCGTATATTGAGCTCGCGCAGTTCCGTTTCAGCTGCGCTCATCGCTTCAATAGCGTTGTCGATTAATTTGCGCAGCGCGCTGACAATTTTACCTTCGGGGCCAAGCACCTGGGGCAGGTGCAGGGCGGGTTGCCAGTCGACAACAATGCCAGCACTTAACAATTTAGAGGTGCTTAAACTAATGGCGTTGCGAATGACCTCATTTAAATTTAGCGGGCTATTGCGCTGTTGCTGCGCGGCTGGAGTGATCGACATCAGTGTTTCTAGTGCCGAGCTGCCGGCTGCTTCGGCTTGTTTGAGTGCGGCGACGAGCGGGTCATCTTGTTCAAGGTTTTGTGCGCGCTGTTCAAGCATGCGAAGCGCCGCGTTGATTAAATTGACCGGTCCCTGCAGGCTGTGAATGGCGCCGTTAAACGCTTCGCGTGTTGCATGCACTAGTTCTTCTTCGGCAATTAAGGCTTTAAGTGAATTTAAACGTGAATCTTCCTGGCGTTTTTTAAGCTCGCTAATGTCGTTAATGGTAAGCAGTATGTGCATGTTTTCCTGCTGATTAAAAAAGTGCTGGGCATCTTCGTTTTCAAGGCTGACAGCGGTGCCGTCACAGACAAAATAACGCGGGCTGTATCCGCCGCTATCCAAGCAAATTTCTTTATTTTGGAAAGATTGGTAGTGTTGGCGAAGCTGGACCAGATCGTCGCCAAGCATGTTAAATAAAAGCTGTTTGGCTTGCTCCTGGCTGCCGCTAGGTGCTAAATCACAGATAAGCTGCTGAAAGCTCGGGTTCATCAACACGATATTGTCGCTGCTGTCTATCAGTGTTGTGGCAATTGGTGAGCGGTTAATAACAGTCGATATCATTTCACCAAGATTGGTAACGCGCTGCTCAAGTTCGTGAATGTCACTCGAATCCCTATGCATGCCGAGGTAATACTGCGCTTCGCTGTTTTCATTGAGTACTGGCGATACATTTACCTCGGCAAGGTAGAGTGAATCATCTTTGCGTTTGTTAACCAGAAGGCCAGACCAGGATTTTTTCTGTAGCAATTTGCTCCACAGTGTTTGATAAGCGGCTTTGGGGGTTGTGTGATTCGATAAAATTGATTCGTTTTGTCCAATGACTTCTCGCTGATCGTAGCCTGTCACTTTGCTGAAACTGCGATTGGCGTAGAGAATATTGGCGTCAAGATCGGTAATTGAAATGGCAATGGGCGCATGTTCAACAGCCTGATAAAACGCATCAACGCTTAACTTATTTGCTGTATTCGACCTGGTCGATGAATCAGGTCGTGTCGGCTGAGTTGAAATATTTAACTCGTTGAGTGCAGAAGGTGTATGCAGATAGCGCTCAGTATTGCTCATAGTGAATGTCCACGGCAGGTTTGCTGTATCTATAACAGCCCCACTATGGGGTGCAATGTTAGTTCACTTAGGTGCAAGCTTCGCTCCAACCATCTCGTTACATCATCAAGTGAACATTGTTGCACTATGGGGTGGGGCTGTTATAGATACAGCAATAACTGTGCCGCGAGCAAAGCGCCCGATTGAGCTTTGGATTAAAGCTAACAATCAAAAAAAATGTTGTTTAAACAACATAAATATAAAAACAGTAAAAATATTTTTGTAGCAAAAACGACAATGCGACAAGTTGTTTAGTTTTGACTGTGATCGTTTATTTTGTTGTGAAAATTTAAGGCAGGTCAAGTTTTTTTCTTGCAATTTTTATTGTCTTTATTTCTTTTATGTTTTTTTTCGCGAAACACGGGGGCTTAGGCCTTTGGCACACTTGCTGCACTTTCAGTTATAAAAAGCACTTCTAAATCGGTATAAGTGGGCGCAGGGTTTAGGTGTGGCGCTTGATACAGGGTTTTTTAGTTTGACTTTGCATCACTAGAAAGTACAGGAGCGAAAAGTGGAATATTTGAGTCTGCTTATTGGTGCAGTGCTGGTAAATAACGTGGTTCTGGTGCGTTTTCTCGGTTTGTGCCCTTTTATGGGGGTATCGGGCAAGCTTTCGACGTCGGCAGGTATGAGCGCTGCAACCACCTTTGTAATGAGTTTTGCCTGTGCCTGTAGTTGGTTGGTAGAAAACTATGTGCTGCAAAAGTTCGGTATCGGCTTTCTGCGAGTGCTTGCTTATATTCTTGTTATTGCAAGCCTGGTTCAATTTACCGAAACCCTAATTCGAAAGTTTAGCCCGCCCCTACATCGCTCCTTAGGTATTTATCTGCCGCTTATTACAACAAATTGTGCTGTGCTCGGCGTGCCCTTAATCAGTGTTCGTGAACAGCAAAGTTTTTTTCAGGCCTTGGTTTTTGGTTTTGGTTCGGCGCTCGGCTTTTGTCTGGTGATGGTTATTTTTGCTGGTATGCGTGAGCGTTTACAGTTGGCGAATGTGCCCAAGTCAATGAGTGGGGCGCCGATAGCGCTGGTGTCGGCAGGTTTGCTGGCGATGAGCTTTCTCGGTTTTAGCGGTTTGGTCAAGGTTGGCTAAGGGAGAAGGTAGATATGTTGATATCCATGCCCTCGTTGTTGTCGCTCGCGACATCGGTAATGTGTATCGCTGCGCTCGGCGCTTTACTCGGTTTATTGTTAGCGCTGGCGGGGAAGTATTTTGGCGTCGATGATGAAAGCCCTCTGGTAAAAGAAATTGTTTCACTACTGCCTGGCAGTCAGTGTGGTCAGTGTGGATATCTCGGCTGCGCTGATGCGGCAAAGTCCTTAGTTGACGGCGAGGTGGGTATTAATTTTTGCCCGCCGGGGGGGCGTGCCTTGGTTGATGAATTAGCTTCGTTAATGGGTGTCGATGCCCGTGAGCTAGGTGAACTTGCCAAGCCACAGCTTGCTCAGATTGATGAAAAGCTCTGTGTTGGCTGTACCCGATGTTTAAAAGCTTGTCCGACGGATGCGATTGTCGGCGCGAGCGGACAAATTCATGTGGTATTGGTAGAGGCCTGCAGCGGTTGCAAGCTCTGCTTAAGTCGCTGCCCTGAAGACTGCATTAGTTTAAAGGAAGAAAAATTAAGCCTTGAGAACTGGGCCTGGCCCAAACCGCAGTTATTAAGCCATGCGGCGGCACTGGAGTAAGGCCTATGTTTAGAGGTTTATTAAATTTAGCGGCGGTGCGCGGCGGTGTGCACCCACACAGCCACAAAGACAGATCGTCGGCCTTGCAGATTCTTAAGGCACCAGTGCCCAAGCGCCTGTACTTACCTTTATTGCAGCATGCAGGTGAAGCGGCAGTGCCAATAGTCGAGCGCGGGGCTTACGTCTTTAAAGGGCAGTTATTAGCCTTGGCGCCGTCGGATTTGTCGGCGCCGGTGCACGCTTCAAGCTCCGGCCATATTGTCGATATTTGTGAGGTGGCAGCCGCGCACCCTTCGGGTTTAACTGCTCCGGCCATCGTTCTCGAAACCGACGGTGAAGATAAGTGGGCGCCTGCTGACGAGGGCGCAGCGTTGACTGATGCCTACAGCGAAGATGCGATGACACTTGCCAATCGTGTTGCCAATGCCGGCATTGTCGGCATGGGCGGCGCTATTTTTCCTGCGGCGGTGAAATTAAAGCAAGGGGCAAAACACGAAATTAAAACACTGCTTGTCAATGGTAGTGAATGCGAACCGTATTTGAGCTGTGACGATAGGCTGATGCGAGAGCAGGCCGAAGCTATCGTCGAAGGTGCACGCTTAATTCGTCATATCCTCAAAGCTTTTCGGGTGGTGATTGCCATTGAGGACAACAAGCGCGAAGCCATCGCTGCGATGCAAGCGGCGGCCGAGCCCTATGGCATGGTTGAAGTTGAGGTGGTGCCAACGCGTTACCCCATGGGCTCGGCTAAACAACTTATTCAGCAAATTACCGGCCGCGAAGTTCCCGCCGGCGCGCGCAGCACATCAGTTGGGGTGCTGGTGCACAATGTCGGTACTGTCTATGCCATTTACCAAGCCCTGACTCGCGCGCGTCCATTGATTTCACGTGTGGTTACAGTTGCTGGAGCCTGCATAAAACGCCCGCGCAATATCGAGGCGCGTATCGGCACGCCGGTACAAGATTTAATTGATTTGTGCGGCGGTTTTATCGACAAGGCTGAAGTTTTGCTACTGGGTGGGCCGATGATGGGCATCGCGATGCAATCGACCGAGGTGCCGATAATAAAAGGGGCGACCGGCGTGCTGGCGCTGGCCAAACACGAACTTCGGCGCGAACAGAGTTCGGCGTGCATACGCTGTGCCCGCTGTGTATCTGCGTGCCCGATGGGGCTGTTGCCTCTCGATATTGCCGCCCAGATAAAACAAGACAATTTTGAGGCCGCCGCCGATTACGGTCTGAACGACTGCATTTTATGTGCTTCGTGTTCGTATGTTTGCCCATCTCAATTACCGCTGGTGCAGTATTTTCGTTATGCCAAGGATCAGCAGGCACAGAAACATCGCGCTGCTAAAAAAATGAATTTAACGGTGAGCATGAGTCTCGCCAAACAGCAGCGTTTAGCTGATGAAAAACAGCAAAAAGCCGAAGAGAAGGCGGCAAAGCGTGCTGCGAAGAAAAAGACACGCACGAGGTCAAAGCAAGCTCTACATGAAAATGGCATTAAAGAAGCTAAAGCAGACTCTACGCAGATTGGCGAGGCTAAGGTAATTACCGAAAAAACTGCAGCAGAAAAAGAAATAACTAACGAGGCGACAACACGTGAGGAGCTTGCACATGAATCCTAGCCTAGTTCACTGCGGCCCCTATGCACACGACGGTAGTTCCGTTTCCGGCATAATGATGCAGCTTTGTTTGGCGCTACTGCCCTGTACTTTGTTTGCTTTTTATATTTTTTCCTGGCCGGCGATTTTTCTGTTTGTTGTTTGCTGTGGCAGCGCGTTGATATTTGAAGCCGTTTGTTTGTATATGCGCGGTGACAGTATAAAGAAAATTGCCGACGGATCGGCGCTGGTTTGCGCTTGGTTATTGGCGTTGACCTTGCCGCCGTGGGCACCGTGGTGGATTGGCATTACGGCTTCTTTTTTTGCAATTGTTATCGGCAAGCAGCTTTACGGTGGCCTGGGCCAGAATATATTTAACCCGGCAATGCTGGCGCGTACAGCTTTATTAATTACCTTTCCCGTACAAATGACAAGCTGGTATGCGCCCATGCCTTTCGCTGATGCGGCCAGCCCAGGTTTTTTTCAGGCACTTGCCTTAACGTTTTCTTCAGTTAGCCCCGAGCAGCTAAATATAGATGCTTACAGTGGTGCCACAGTTTTGGGGGAGCTAAAAACGTCGCTGGGCATGGGCTTGTCGGTGGATCAGGCGCTGCAAAGCGTCGATAACAGCTTCGAGAACAGCGTTGCCATGGGGTTTGATTTAAGCCGTGCGTTGATGGGGTTTAGCTCGGGAAGCATGGGCGAGACTTCAGAGCTTATGGTGCTGATTGGCGGTATTTTCTTATTGTGGCGCGGCATTATCAGCTGGGAAATACCCGTCGCTATGTTGGCTGGCGTAGCGCTGTTTAGCGAAATCGCCCACCTGATTGATGCCCAGTCATTTGCCGGCGCGAAGCTGCACTTAAGTAGTGGTGGGCTGTTACTGGCGGCGTTTTTCATTGCTACCGACCCTGTCACCTCTCCGTCTAGTCGCAGTGGCAAGCTGGTCTTTGGTTCTGGCTGCGCACTGCTTATATTTATTATCAGAAATTGGGGCGCTTTTCCCGAAGCTGTGGCGTTTTCAGTACTGATTATGAATGCCTTTAACCCGTTGATTGAGCGCTACTTTAAACCGCGTGTGTACGGGCGCCTACCGAATAAACAGGCACTGCCATCAATGTCATCATTTGAGTTGGCGCAAAAACTTCAGAGGCAAAAATAATGACTTCCAATCTTGCCGTATTGCGCGAAAAAATAAGTTATCAAACGATGGTGCTGGCTACCTTGTGTGCACTGGTAACGGTAGTGCTTGTTTTAGTTCAGCTTTTAACGGCAGATAGCATTAAACAGCGCTTGATCGAAGATCGTTTGTTTTTATTAAATCAAGTTTTACCAGCAGAGCTCTACAACAACCAGCCTTTTGATGAGCACGTTTTTATTTCGGACAGCTCAATGTCACCGCAGTTGATGGAGTTATTTGTTGCTCGCAAAAATGCAGAGCTCAGCGCCTTTGTATTTGAAATCGAAACTCAGGCCTATGGCGGCAAGATGGTATTGCTTATTGCTATCGATAGGCAGGGGCAGATACTTGGCCTGCGTACGCTTAGCCATAAAGAGACACCTGGCCTTGCCGATAAAATTGAAATTGAAAAAAGCGACTGGATACTGAGCTTTAATGGTGAGTCACTTGAACGTACGAGTAATGATCAATGGGCGGTAAAAAAAGATGGTGGTAAATTTGATCAGTTTACCGGGGCGACCATCACGCCAAGAGCCGTAGTGAATGTTGTGAAACAAGCGCTGGAGTTCTATGCGCGAAATAAACACGATCTATTAATGCAGCTAGAGACAAAAAATAAAGTGAGTCACTTAGCTAATAGTGAGGGGCATTAAATATGTCTGAAAAAACGTCTGTTAAAGGTGATGCTGGATCTGGGCGCGCTGATCAGGAGGAGAGCTGGGTTGAGAGCACTGGGCTTGAAGGCGCGAGAACTGCGGCTGGCGGCATTAGAGATCCACTCCAAAATGAGCATGCCGAGCAAGATAAAAACCAGATTGATTCGCCCTGCCAGCAGTGCCCAGGAACAAAAAATATCGAAGCGGGCAAGTTTAGAGACTATTTTAATCTGGGTTTGTGGCAAAACAATATTGCTTTGGTGCAGCTACTTGGTCTTTGCCCGGTAATGGCTGTGACAACATCGGCAAGCAATGGTCTGGGCATGGGATTGGCAACAATGTTGGTATTGGTTGTGGCAAATGTTTTGGTATCGACGCTAAGAAACTTTATCCCTGAACAAATTCGCAACCCAATAATGATCGCCATTATTGCCGGCACCGTGACTTTGGTTGACCTAATCTTTAACGCCTATATGCACGAGCTCTATAAAGTGTTGGGTTTGTTTATTGCGCTAATTGTTACCAACTGTGCAATTTTAGGCCGCACCGAATCATTTGCGATGAAGCAGCCACCGCTGGCTGCGCTGGTAGATGCTTTGGGCATGGGTTTAGGTTTTACCTGGGCTCTGGTTGTGCTCGGTGGTGTACGAGAAATACTCGGTAGTGGGACTTTATTTGCTCACGCATCGTTGTTGTTGGGTTCCAGTTTTAGCTGGCTGGAACTAAAGCTGTTTGACTTTGATTCCGGTTTGTTACTTTCTATTTTACCTCCGGGTGGTTTTATTGTGCTCGGTTTGCTAATTGCTTTAAAGCGCCTGATTGATGATTGTGTTGAGCGAAATCGCAACAGTGATCTGAGCGAAGATCAAGCCCTGGTGCACATCAACTAAAAGAGATTGTTAAGGAGCAAGCTTGTGCAGATTACTTTAGTCTACGCCGCCAGCAACCCTGTTGTTCTAAAAACAAATTGTGAGCCTGAAACTTCCGTTGCTGAGCTTATTGATAAAAGTGGTTTGTTGGCGATGAAGAAAAATCTAGACCTAAGTACAACAAAGGTGGGTATTTTCGGAAGGTCGGTATCATTAAATCAAATTGTGCGTGAAGGCGACCGTGTAGAAATCTACCGGAAGATAACTCGTGTTGTTGATAACGATAGCGACGAAAAAGACGACTGCGATTAGTGTTAGAGCGAGTTATTGATATCTAAATTACACAAGTTTATCGGAGTATAGTATGCATAGAAGTACGGCATTTGCCATTGCAATGGCAGCCAAAGAGACAGCGTTGGTTGATGTGAAGAGCCTGATGCAGGCCTTGTTTTTATGGGGCGGAGAGGCCTTAGATGAAAAATTACCATCTATTAGTGCCGCTGATTTAAAAAAAGCGCTAACCGAGCTTAGGTTTGAGCGCGCCGATACTCTAAGTCAAAGCACCCTGGCGGGGCTTGTTGCGGTGTTGAAACGTGAAAGTAGTAGCGATATTGCGCCTGTGCAAGAGAATACTGCATCGCCTAAAGAGAGTTTGCGTATTGCCATTGCATCAAATAGTGGCGACAAGCTAGATGCCCACTTTGGTTCGTGCTCACGGTTTCTTGTGTATGAATTAAATCACGTGCAAAGCCAGCTACTTGAGCTTAGACCGGTGCCATCAGGCAGGGGCGTTGATCATAGCTTGTTACGTGCAAACTTAATATCCGACTGCCAATTAGTCTATGTGTTGTCGATTGGTGGCCCTGCCGCTGCGAGCTTGATACGGGCGGGTGTGCACCCAATTAAAAAAGCGGCACAGCAGAAGGCCGAGTACTTGATTGGTGAACTACAGCAAGTGTTATTAGATGGTGCACCGCCCTGGTTAGAAAAGCAGTTAAAGTGCCGCGCGGAGCGAACGGCTTAAACCTATATTGCTATATCTCGTCAGGTTTGAATGATACTTCTGTTGTTCAACTTGTTTGGCGCTGGGCTTATTAATATATGGGCTGCGCTTTGCTCGGGATATGTAAAAGCATTAGACATAGTCAATACTTATCTCGGCGATGTAAAACTTAGCGTAAGGCTCTACATCTTCCGGTGCGTGATTGAGCTGAATTACACTAATTAAGTAGTATTTATCGCTGTGTTTAAATATTTTTGCGCCGCGCAATAAGATGGCATCCTCGAGCAGGGTGCGCCCATCGAGCTTTGATTTGATGCTAAAGCGCGTGTAGTTTTCGGAGAAGCCGTTGGTACTTACGGTAAACGGTAAGTGCACGCTGAAGTCGATCTCCTGTGTTGCCCCAAAGCTTTCTACCCGATAGGGCTTGAGCTTAATATCAACGCCATTGTGGTAGCCGAGCTTGGAAATTTCTTCGTTCGCCAACTGGCCGACAATGCGCTGGCTGTCTTTGGATACAACAAGCAGGCTGCCTTTTTGCTCCGTCAAACTCAGGTGCCTGCTTTTTCTCAGCGCATTAAGCTGTGCTTCACTCGGCGCCGGGTGCGCTTGCTGATGGCTTTTAAACTCCAGGTGCACCGGTCTTCCTGTATCCGTGTCGACGGCATACCAGCTTTCGGCGTTTGGGTTGACGTCGCTGCTGAGGTTAAATTTGGGGTAGGCCGGGCTCGGTTGGGGCAGGTATTTTTCAAGCTCGCCGTTTAACCACCAGGACAAGCCAATCAAGATGGCGGCACTACCTGTGACTTTCAGCGCCCCCAGTGTGAACGATGCTTTGTCGATACCGCCCAAAAATCGATAGAGCAGCGCGGATACGGCGATGCCGAGGAACACCGAAATAACCGGCGGCGGAATCAGAATGGGTTTTTCGAGGAACCACAGCGCGGTTAACAGTGGTGTCATCAGCAGGGTCAATACGATAGCGACAATAATCACTATGTCTTCCGCAGTGAGGCGCTCGCTGATACTAGTGTGGTCCTTGGCGTCCGGCATGTAAGTCCTTACTTATTTACGCGTTGTTGCCTGAGGTGCCAGTATAACTTGTGCTAGCGGGCCTGAAAACGTTGCAAGTTTTGCTGCAACTACCTATGTCGAGAAGAGGCTCGAGCCAGGAGAACCGTTGGGGGCAGCAGCTATTTGGCTTCGGTGGTGAAAATAGCGAGCGCTGTTAATCTTGATGACTAAAAATATCCTGAAAAATGATTTTGGACCAACGGTAAGCTTCCAAAGTGCAAGCCTTGACTCACATCAATAATAAGCCGATGTCTAAGTTCTGTTTTATCAGTTTGATAAAACCTTCCTCGCTTCATGCCGCGATTAGTATTTTTATAGATGGAAATAATGTTTTTTCGGTAATTCGCTAATTCGAGTTTTCTAATTTCAATTTTGAATATAAATATTGGTTATCTATTTCAATTTATGGTTTTTCGCAGCTTGATTGAGCTTGGCTGTATTAATTGAATTTTTAGCTAGCTTATTAATTAGTAGTTAGCTGTTTAAAAATACTAACTTTGTTTCTGTTTTATTTGTTTGTTTGAACGTCTGTCGGAAAATATGTGATTTTGATCACGGCTTGCCTTGCAAAGTATACATTGGCGCCGAGGATGTTTTTAAAGTTGGTAATGTGTGCTGGCTAAAATAATTTCTATATGAATGCACGGCCAATATCTTCTTCAGTTTTTCTGAGGTTTTGATGTTTAGATGCGTGTAGATAATAAATGTGCAAGGAGCGTTTCTAATGAAAGCTTTGTTTTTTGTCCCTACTGTTTCCGTACTTTTTGTTGTTCAGTTGTTGTCTTCGCTTGTTTTGGCGCTTCCGCAGGCGCCTTCGGGTAAAAGTTGGCAGAGTGTTGATGCTCTGACAGATGACTTTAACTATTTTGATAATAATAAATGGCAAAAAAAGCATCCTTACTGGAATGGTCGTCAGCCCAGCCAGTACAACAGTGATAACGTTTCCGTTGTCGATGGTAAGCTGGCCTTGGCAATGACAGTTCGCAACGCAAACCAGCAGGGAAATTGGATCTGGGCATCTGTCGTTAGCTCTAAGAGCAAAGCATTTAAAAAAGGCATGTATTCGGAAGCAAAAGTTAAGATTGCCAATTTATCTGCGGTGACAGCGTTTTGGATGCAGGAGCCAACCTATAGTGAAATTGATGTTATTGAGAACTACGGCACTGTGAAAAATGATCGCTGGCGTTATCTGGATTACACAATGATGAGCAATACGCACTATTTCACCAACAATTGGGCAACCGATGAGGTAACTCCAGGGCACTACACCAACCCGGGAAAAGCGCGGAACGCCGATAAATATTATACCTATGGTGTATGGTGGAAAGACGCTCAAACGGTGATATTTTATCGCGATGGGGCCGAGGTCGGTCGGGTTAAGCCAAAGGCAAACTTTAACGATAACATGTATGTATTTTTTGATATGGAGCCTTTTACCTGGGGGCCGGGCTTACCTACGGTGGCAGATCTTAACAACGGCAGCATCAATACTTCATATTTTGATTTTATTAAGACCTATGAGCTTGTTGACTCGGGCTCGAGCAGTAGCTCGTCGAGTTCTTCAAGCTCTTCGAGTAGCTCGTCAAGCAGTTCAGGCGCTTTGCTCGATCAGTGTGATACCACTGCGCAGTGTAAAACAATTTATGGCAACCAGGCGAACGACTGCAAAAATAGCGCTAGTGCCAGCAGTGTTTGTATGTGTGGCAGCAGTGCCTGTGAGCAGTCGTCAAGTAGCTCTTCGTCAAGCTCTTCTTCGAATTCCTCATCAAGCTCTTCATCAGGCGGTAGTGTAAATTTTGTAAGTCTGAAAAAGGCCAATAGCAGTTACTACGCCTTGGACGGAGGTGCCGGTGCAGAAAATGGCCAGAACATAGCGCTGTGGCCCTATAGCGCCAACAATCAAAATCAGCAGTTCCAGGAGATCAACCGCGGCAACGGCTATTTTTCCTATAAAAAGAGAAATAGTAACCACTGTATCGACGGAGGTAATGGCGGCGCAAACCTAGCCAATATTTATCTGTGGAGCTGTGGTGAGAATAACTTTAATCAACACTGGAAAAAAGTATCCCTCGGCAACAATAAATTCCGCTTAGAAAAGCGCAATGCCGGCAGTTATTCCATCGACGGCAATCACGGCGGCGCATCCGCTCAGAATGTCTATCTGTGGTCATCTGATAATAATAACGGCAATCAGCAGTGGATTATTAACTAGCTGAGTTTTCACTGCCGCTATTGCTTAATTTCAATAATATCGAAGATCACTATATCAGTTTTAGTGCAACCGGAACTTGTTAAATCGAAGTTCTTATAGATAAGCCTGGCAACGCAGGCTTGAGTTTCGGTTGTGCTAAAAACTGGCCTACAGATCTGTTTTGTTGGTTTGTTGGTCGGCTGGCCCCTGTTGTCACGGGCATTTTGGAACTTGAGTGCGCTGCAGATTAAATGGCGTCCAAGTTGCGCTCATAGGGATTAATCATTTAAGTTCGGGTTTATAATAATGAAATACGTTATCTCAGTAATAACCGTAGTTACTTTATCTTTTCTTTCCGCTACTGCACTCAGTCAGGATCAGTGTAATACCACTGCCCAGTGCAAATCTGTTTACGGCAATCAAGCCAATGACTGTTTTGATAGCCGCAGTAATAACAGCGTATGCATGTGTGGATCGAGCCGCTGTGACGCTCTTGGTGCTTCGTCCTCTAGTTCCTCGTCTTCAAGCTCTAGCTCCAGTTCATCTAGCTCCTCAAGCAGCTCCGGTGGCAGCATTGATCAGTGCAATACTACTGCTCAGTGTAAAACCAGCTTCGGCAACCAGGCGACTGACTGTAAAAACAGTGCAAGCAACAATAGTGTTTGTATGTGCGGAAGCAGCCCCTGTGAGCAGTCATCGAGTAGTTCGAGCAGCTCCAGTTCATCGTCAAGTAGCTCATCAAGCTCTTCGGGTGGCGGGGTAGGTATGCTTGGTCGTTTTGATAAAGCTAAGGATCTACTGTTGTGCAACTACGATGGCAAACCCGATGAAGATGATCTACACGCTGTGGCTGGCTTGGCAACTATGTTGAGTGACTCGCGTTTTTCAGGTGTACAAATTCACTGCACGGCCGGTGCTTACGGTTGGCAGGGGGGAAGCTTCCTTAAAGAAAATCATCTGTTTAATTTGGCCTTCGGCAATCGCTGGGCCAGTGCTCACGACAACTACAGTAATGCTGTGAATCAGGCCGTAGCCAAAGCGCGTAATGCAATCAATGCCGGTGGAGATATTTGGGTGGCAGAAGCGGGGCAGTCGGACTTCACTGCCGATGTGGTTCGTCAAATTAAGGCGCAGATGCCGGGAATTAATAGCCGGGCGCGCATTCATGTTGTTCAACACAGCCAGTGGAATGAAGACAAAACGACAGCGGCGGACTTAACTTATGTGCGCAATAACACTGATTACAAAAAGATCTCAGATGGTAACTCATCGGGCAATGGTACCCCGGGCTTAACCACTAAAAGTTCTTCATACTGGGCTCGTGCGACGTCTGACAATCAGGTTGGTCCGGTCTGGATTGAGGCGCGCGCTGCAGCACTGCGCTGGATGGGTGTGAACTGGGACAACGATAAAATTAAAAACGGTGGCATGGACTTTTCAGATACCGTTGAGATGATGTGGATTTTTGGTTTTGAATCCCAATCTGGCGGGGTGAACGGTTTCTTTAACGCCTACCTTTAATCGCGAAAGGCAGGTTTGCCATTCTCGTACAAAGCGGTAGATAAAGTGCGTAAAGGCGCGAGACGGCTTTCTGGCAACAATTAATCGCTGCTGATTTATTGCTGCTTCAATGCTGTTTCGACACTGTTTCGATGCCAAGATTCGCATCTTTATGTATCGTTTTGTATGGATGTAAAGTTGACGACAATGTAATTTTGTGTGAGCAATGACAAACGAAAAAGCCCGGGGTACAAGCGAGCCTTTAATGAAGAGTAGCATGGGGGCCTATGATCAGCGCTGGGTTACTGATGGTGCCTGGCTTAGTGGCCTCGGTGGCGCTTTCGCTGTTGTTGCCCTTGCGGTGTATTATCACAGTGCTTCTGTGCTGGATAAGGGTTTGTACCTCGGAGCTTGGCGTATCTGCGTTACTCGCACAGACGGCCTTATTTTCGCTTTGCTTGCGGTTTGCCTATCGATGCTGATTATTGAGTTCACTCGCCTCAATTATTGGCATCGATCTCGTGGCATAAAGTTTTTTAAATTACATCCTAAGTTACGCAAGCGCTCATATTTCTATTTTGTACTGGAGTCTCTGGTACTGTATTTTTCTGGCTTACTGTTGCTGACCATTATTTATGCGTTTTATCGCTATGCAGGCGAATATGGTTTTCAGAATCAAGCGCTTTATTACCAGCCGTGGTTTCGTTTTGTAGAGCTATGTTACAGTGCTTATCTTTACGCTGGTTTCCCGTATGTATTAATAACCCGGGCTTTTAAATACAGTATTAAAAGTGATCGTATGGATTACGGCTGGTATATGTTGCGTTTAATCTATACCCCGCTAAAAAATTTGTTATCGCTCTCGCCATCAGGCTTAAACTTAACTAACAACGATAAGAAGCTGACACTGTCTATTCTTGTAAAGGTGTTTTTTGCACCGTTAATGACGGTGTTTTTCTTTGATCAGTTTCCTCATTTTATTAACAATGTTGGCTATTTGTCCGGTGTTTTTTGGGGCGATTTCTGGCAGGCCGAGCAGTCTGCTAACTACAGCCACTCAAACTTTAACTCCGATCTCTATAACATATCAATTTCGTTTATATTTTCTATTGATGTTGCCTTAGCTTGGTGTGGATACATCGTCTCATCTCGATGGGTAGATAATCAAACACTGTCAACCGAAGCAACAGCGCTTGGCTGGTTGGTTTGCCTGCTTTGTTATCCGCCGTTTCAGCGCGAATTGGGATTGTATTTTTCGCCGCCCTCGGAGAGGCAGTTAATGTATTTGTTTGAGCAGCAGTGGCTTATCAGTGTTTTTTTAGTGCTGATGTTACTTAGTTATCTTTTATATATGTTGTCGACCCTGTGTTTTGGTGTGCGTTTTTCAAACTTAACAAACAGGGGCATCATTCGTTCAGGCCCCTATGCCTATATTCGCCACCCAGCCTATGCCAGCAAGAATTTTGCGTGGTGGTTTTTGATGTTTCCGGCACTTTTGTACAGCGCCATTAGTTATGAAGTTATTCCGGCTCTATTGCAGTGTTTGGGCCTACTGCTTATGTCCTGGTTGTACTATTGGCGAGCGTTGACGGAAGAGCGCCATTTGCAGGCGGACCCGGCATATCGAAGCTACTGCCAGCGTGTGAAATATCGGTTTATTCCTGGGTTTTTGTAACACGCTTAGATTGATCCGTGGTATTAAAGCCTGGAAATTAACAACGCTAGTGAAACAACTACCATGTGTTGGTAAATAAATGAAAACTATACAGAGCTATAATTACATTACTCCCGCTTATCTTTTGTCGATATCGGTCGCTTTTATTATGGGGTTTATCTGTCACGCAGTTTTTTTCTCGGCTAATGAAGCATATCGAGGCTACACAGAAGCGGCCATGGTGAAAGAGCAATATAATCACAGTGAAATCAAAGCCCTGCGTATTGCTGATGAACTCGTTGCTACGCCTGAACAAACCACACATGTGCTCAGCGCAGATGAAAATGGACTCAGTGCTGACCCGTATCGCAACGCCGTGGAAACCTTGGCCCGCTCATCTGAAAATGTACTGAACTTGTCGCAGCTTAATATTGCTGTTGCGAAGTGGGCTTTGCAGGCACCGCTTGAGGTATTTGAGTATATACAAGGCCTAAGTGAAGATAAAAAACAACAGCTGATGCCCGTGTTAATGGCGGTTGCAGGGCAAACAAAAAACCCGGAATTACAGCAGTGGCTGCACCGGAACCAGCAGCACGTTAAACACGATTATTGGGCCCAGTCGTATTACCACGCTTACGCAGATAAAGCCCCCAAAGAAGCACTGTTATTTCTTGAAAAAAATTATTCTGGCAATAAGCAAGCCGAACTTGTCTTGGCGGTGGTGGATGCGTGGGCGACAAAAGACGTCGGCGATGTTTTTGAGTGGTTGCAGGGGCGTGAAAATAGTACTTTAACCAAAGAGTTGCGGCTGCGGGCGCTAAAACACTATATCAAAAAAGAGCCAGAGCAGGCCGCTGCGATGGTGGCGCAGTTGAATTCAGGTGATGACAAAAACCAGTTGGTAGCGCAAACCGCCGAAGTCTTAGCGCAGATAGATATCTACGATGCGATTGATTGGGCTGAAACACTATCTGAAGATGAGCGCGCAGCGGCTTTGTCGAGCTTAATGCACTCTTGGGCCGCAGAGGGTTTGCCGGAGTTGGCGCTTGACTATGTGCTTGCAGATGAAAAGCTGCAAGACAATAACGATGTGTTACTGGCCGCCGTAAGCAGTGTGGCAAGCTTGGACTATCAAGTGCTGGTTGCAAGGTTGCCGGATTTTAATGACAAACACAAACAAACCGTTGTGCAACAGATATCCAGTGCGCTTATGCACAGTGGCCGCGTTGAGGAATTTGAGGTGTGGTATCAGAGCTTACCTATCGGTGCGCAACGAGAAGCTGCGAGTCTTCCGGCTATCAGCGCTAACGTTCGCACCCGGCCCGATCTGGCGTTTAAGTACGCAGAAAATATTATTTCCGCGCAAGACCGGCAGCGCTATTTAAGTGAGGCGGCACAGTCGTGGGCCAATTCAGAACCGAGCTTAGCCAGAGCGGCTATCGAGTTTAGCGAGGTGCTAAGTGAGCAGCAAAAACATAAAATACTTGCCGAGCTGCCCTAAGCTTCCCCGCGCGGGACTGATTTTGAAGCGCTGCTTATTCGGGCTTATTCTGCAAGGCCTTTGATTTTATCCCCGCTAGCATGATTTAACAGACGGTGTAAATCGTGCCATACAAAATAATAGGTTGGCACGGCGCTTCCGTCGGGCGCATGCCATATCGCAGATTCGGCCTTGTTTGCACCAAGCTTTTTATAAAATGCCTGGGCCTTTTGGTTGTCCTGGTTGACCAGTAAATACATGCCCTGTTTGGCCTGTTGTTGATAGCTGATGCGCGCGGCTTCACCAAGTAGGGCTCTGCCCAGGCCTTGCCTATGATGGGTGCGCAGCACGTGTAAATTATCTATATAAGAGCCCCAGTGCTGGTGGGCAGATAAATACATACAAACAAAAGCACAAAGCTGCCGGCCGTTATCAGCAACAATAACGCGTTGATTCGCCTCGGGCGTGTGCAGCCGCGTTCGCCAGAGCTGCTGGCGTTCTTTGGTGGCGCCAGTCGCTAGATATTCTGCACTGAGTGCGTTTTGATAGTTCTCTTTCCAGCTGCGGCTGTGTATGGCTGCGATGTTATCGGCATCGTTTGCGGTGGCAAGTCGTAATATCATTGTGCGATGGCCAATCTGTTTTACTGAAGGTTATATGTGCCAAATGCCCCATTAAGGCCAGTGGCGCAGGATAAGGTCGTGCTGCTTAACAAGCATTAAATATGCCCGCTTGCCCGGTGAAACTCAAACATAGTTTGTAGTCCAAGCCTTAAGCCCACGCCCTTAACCCAAGCCCTTAACCCAAGCCCGTAATCAATAGCACGGCGATCCTCTTTTGGTGTTGAAAAATTAGCTAACTTTACATGCCTTAAATCTGTCGTTGTTTAGCTAATAGGTTGTGATTTTAAGTTTTGCTTTCACGGATAGATTTTGGCAAGCTCATACTCGTATAAGAATAAATATGGCCGGTAAGCGCTTCTACTGAAGATCTGCAGTGCGCTTAGGTGGCCTCAAAAACGAGAATAACAAGTTATGGGTATTAAATATCAAGCTGATGCTGAGCTTATTTTTTCACATCGTACCGTATTGCTTATTCTTCTTTGTGTATTACTGGCGTTTTTCGCCGGTTTTGCTACGCACAAACTTATGTATGTAAGTGCACTAAGTAGTCAACAATATTCAAGCGAGCTGGCAGTTAGCCTCCGCGCTGATGACACGCACGCTTTGCAGAACACTAAAGTTATCACGTTAGAAGAAGGCTCTGGCAAGCAGAAGCCGGTATCGACTGAGAAGCATGTCAAGCAATTGCTGATACGCGATGATGATTTTCTACAAGCTGAAAGGCTAAAACTATCTATTGCTGAGTGGGCACAGCAAAACCCAATAGACGCGTTAAATTTTTCTTTAAGTAAACAGCGGTACGAGTTGTTGCAAACGATTGCATTTATAGCGGGTTCCAACTTTGATGAAGCCTTTATTGCGTGGCTAAATAAAAACAGTGCGCACAGTCAATACGCCTATCTGGTCCACGCCTTTTTCCAAGGCGCAGCTAAAACTTCACCGTCAAAGGCTCTTGAAGTGTTAGAGAGCATTGACGATGACGGTCGGGATCTGGTTCGCACAACGGTTATTGAAATGTGGGCCAAGCAAGATATACAAACCGCCTATGATTGGCTTGCGCAACAACCGCAGAGCATCAGCCGCCGCGATATGCAGCTAGGTCTGTTTCAGCAATTAATCCAGCACGAACCGATGCGCGCAGTTGCAGAGTGGGGCAGCCTAACAAATGGCCAAAAACAGCAGCTTGCGCCAATTTTGGCAGAGAGCTTATTTAAAGAGGATGTTTACAGTGCGCTAGATTGGGCTGAACAACTACCAAAGCAGCTGCGAACGGGGGCCATGGCGACAATTTTGGATGCCTGGGCAGAGCGAGATATTCCAGAAGCCGCGCTCGATTATTTGTTAACGCAGCCGGAGCTGCTTCACGAGCCTGAAATTCTTAGCGCCGCTGTGGCGAGCTTATCGCGGCAATCTCCGCAGTTGTTAACCGAGCGTTTAGATGAATTCCCTCACAAGCTAAAGCTGCAAGTTATAGAGCATGCGGCTAGTGGCATGGTTGATAGCAGTGTTGATGATTATGAGCGCTGGCTGCAGAGTTTGCCAGAAGGATCTATGCGTGACCAAGCTAGCCTTGCTGGAATCAATGCGCAGCTACAAAAAAATCCCGAGCAAAGCTTAGCGCTTGCCGGGTCTTTAAGTGATGATTACCTGCGTGCAATTTACGCAGAGGGAGCCTTACTGCAGTGGGCGAGTTTTAATCCACAAGCTGCGATGGCCGCCCTGTATTCGCTAGATCGCTTAAGCGCTGAACAAAAACAGATTATCGAGAAAAAAATACAGCAAGAGCTTAACTAATTGTTGACTGTAAATATTACTGAAAGTAACAGGGTTTTATCGGCGCAGTAACGTTCGATGTTTTAGGGTGGTTTATAAGGCAAATTGCCAAGTTTATTAATCAAAAAAATTAATTTACAAACTATAAGTGCTGCCTGTTTGTATTAAGTGATTATTTTTACCCAAAACCCGATTCGGGATTTAAAAGATTATTGTTAATTTATCACAAAAGCATATTGCTGATATTGCCTGTCAGCAATATGATAGTCTTTTATGTATGCGTAATATACCTTGAGGCTGGTTCTTAGCCAATCTGGCTGTTCTAAAGACCTTCGAGTTTTTAAGCAGTAGGCTGTTTCGCTTTTTCCCGCGATGTATTCTCCGTGCTAATAATCATCATGGATTGTTTTTGGTGCCAATCTTTGGCCCCGATAACAACTTTTATTCGAAATAATAAAAATAAATATTGAGGAAAGTACAAGATGAAAAAATCTTTATTTGCTCTGTTTGTCTCAAGTATTGCTATACAAGCTCAAGCTGCCGAATGGGATAGTTACCCCGTGCCGGCAAATGCAGGCGCTGGCAACACCTGGCAACTGCAGTCGTTGTCTGACGATTTTAACTACAACTCTACCGCAGGTAATCGCCCTTCTCAGTTTACCAGTCGCTGGAAAGAGGGTTTTGTTAACGCCTGGACAGGCCCGTCTTTAACGGAATGGAATGCCGGGCATGTGTGGTCGAATGGCGATTTGCTGGCCATTCAAGCTCACCAAAAACCCAATAGCAACAAGATCTATATGGGGGGGATTACCTCCAAATCAACAGTGCAATACCCGGTGTATTTAGAGGCCCGTGTGCGCTTATCTGATTTAACCACGGCCAACAATTTTTGGATGCTAAGTGCCGATTCGAATGAAGAGATTGATATTCTTGAAACCTACCCAAGCAGTCGAGCGGGGCAAGAGTGGTTTGATCAGCGTATTCATTTAAGTCACCACGCCTTAGACCACAGTTTTACTCCGTTTTTGGATTATCAACCGCGTGATGAAGAGGGCGTATCGGGTACCTGGTACTGGGAAAGCGGGCGCGATACCTGGCGCGGTGAATTTTTCAGAATAGGTGTGTACTGGAAGAGCCCGTGGCACCTTGAGTATTACATCAACGGTCGCTGGGTACGAACGCTGAGCAGTAACTCCTACTCCTATTTAGATGAAAATGGCTCGGTGATCAACAAGACGGCAAACTTTAATGTAATTGATAAATACAATTACACCAAAGGTACTGGCCTTAGTAAGCCGATGCACGTAATTATTAACATGGAGCAGCAGTCTTGGCGCACTGACAATGGCGATATTCCTACCGCAGTAGAGTTGAGCGATGCCAATAATAAAAATATTTATTGGCTCGATTGGGTGCGTGTATACAAGCCCGTTGCCAGCGGTTCAGGAGGCGGTGATAACGGCGGCGGAGACAATGGTGGTGGGGACAATGGTGGTGGGGACAATGGCGGAGGTTCAGTTTCGGTTCCCGGCGGCATAACGGAGTTGCGCAACAAAAACAGCAACCGCTGTGTTGACCTTGCAGCCGGTTCATCGGCAAACGGTACCGCTATTCACCAGTGGGGTTGCAGTGCCAGCAATACTAACCAAGATTTCCGTTTTGTGTCTAAAGGTGGTGGCTGGTATGAAATTAACAGCAAACACAATAAGTGTGTCGGTGTGGCTGGCGGTTCGAATTCAAATGGTGCCGAGCTAATTCAGTGGGATTGTTTTGCTAATAACCTCTTCCAGTTTCAGCTCGTCGATAAAGGCAATGGCTGGTTTCAGATGAAAAACCGCAACAGCGGAAAGTGTGTTGCGATTAATGCTTCGTCGAAAAACAACGGCGCAAAACTGATCCAGTGGACATGTAACAACAATGCCGATCAGCAGTTTAAGTTTGAATAATCATCATTGATGCTCAAGGCCGGTAATGCCGCAATGTTGTTCACTTAAGTGTAAGCTTCGCTCCTACCATCTCGTTACATCATTAAGTGAACAGTGTTGTGGTAATGCCGGCCTTATTAATCTTTACTCTTTGTTCTGGTGCCGTTTGCAGTTTTGTTCCCCAGGCACATATCGCCTCTAAGATCGGCGCCAGCGTTTTTCCATAATCCGTGGTGTTGTATTCAACTTTGGGTGCTACCAAAGGATAAACGGTTCTTTTTACAGTGCCCTCGCGCTCCAGCTTTCTGGCTTGTTTTCGGCAGTTTACAGTGTTTGTCGACGCAACATGCGGCTCGCCAGCTTGTACATATAGCTGGCGGCTCAGTTTGAGCAGGCCGGCTGCGTTAAGCAGCTTTACGTTGACCGGCTTGCGCCCATGTTGTGTAGGCTTCTGGGGGACTTTACTCTGGCGATCTTATAATTTTTGTACATTTTTTCTCCAATTGCTGCAACTAAAGTACTATAATGGCGCTTCTGACCTCTTTAGCTGTATTCAAAAGGAAGCCTGAATGTTGAATAAAACCTGCGTAAGCTGCCACAAACCCATGAATGGTGGCGTGTACCGCAAGCCCAATATGTGCCCGTGGTGTGGCGAGTTGCAAGACCCTAGTTTGACGAGCAGTGGCAAGGCGTTGCAGGGCGCAGCCGCAGTGCACAAGCAGCCAGCTCGAGCCCAAGTGTCGTCTTCTGTGCAGGCTGTTACTGCTGTGCAGGGCGCGGTTGCCGATGCGCCTAAAACAAGTGCCGATGCGCCTAAAACAAGTACTGAAGCGGCGAGTGTCGATAAACAGGGCTCGCAAGACGGCGATGCCTATAAGTCTGTTGTACTCACCGCCAAAGAGTCTGGGGACTTTGAAATTACCGGTAACTTTGGTGATGTAAAAGCTGAGCTGATGTTTTCTCTCGAGAAAATGCTGGCCAAGTCGCCGCAGCAGAATAAACAAAGCCTGTTAAAAGTTGCACAAAAAAATGTGCTTTTATCACTGAGAAAAGAGGCGCACGCGCTCGGTGCAAACGCCGTTGTTAAAGTTGCGGTAAAGCACAATGAAGTTTCCTACAAGGGAGAGCCTCGGGTGCGCTTTTCTGCCGTTGGCAGCGCCGTTGCTATCAGCCGTTAGGCCTTCTACGAGCATTGCGTAAGCTAAAAGCTGCTTTAGCTTACGCAGATACGCGCTTTGTTTTCTTTTCCCCTTTCCCTCCTCTTTTCTCCACACCCCTTTTTATTTTTTGATTGTTTCTGCGCTAAAAACTCTTGGCTTTCAGCCAGGGGCTGAATTGCTAGCTAAAGACTTTAGAGCTCTCAGCTAAGGGCTATTGCTAGCTAAGGGCTTTAATCTCTCGGCTTAAGGCCTTAATTTTTTAGCTGTGCCTTAGCTCGCTTTTGTCATGTAAATAAATAGTTGTTGTTGTCGTTTTGTTGTCAACGAGACATGCTGCTAGACCTCTTGTCGCACAAATGTTCTGTATCAGTTTTATTCTTCAATTGAAAAAGTATATATAAATCAATGGCGTACGTCGGATGGTGGCCGCTGGCACAAAGCCTGCTCTAACTCTAGTGTGCGCTCGTACAAACTGCGGGCATTAAGCAAAGACGTTAGAGACCCAGGAGGAATTCAAATGGCTATGCGTCAATGTGCGATTTACGGTAAAGGCGGAATTGGTAAATCAACAACAACTCAGAACTTGGTTGCCGCGCTTGCGGAAGCCGGTAAGAAAGTCATGATTGTTGGCTGTGACCCCAAGGCTGATTCAACGCGCTTAATTTTGCACGCCAAAGCCCAGAACACCATTATGGAAATGGCGGCAGAGGCGGGTACAGTTGAAGATCTGGAGCTCGAAGATGTATTAAAAACCGGTTTTGGTGATGTGCGCTGTGTCGAATCGGGCGGGCCTGAGCCCGGCGTTGGCTGCGCAGGGCGTGGTGTTATTACCGCGATTAACTTTCTTGAAGAAGAAGGCGCCTACGAAGAAGACATCGATTTTGTTTTTTACGATGTACTAGGTGATGTGGTCTGCGGTGGTTTTGCGATGCCTATTCGCGAGAACAAAGCTCAGGAAATCTACATTGTTGTTTCCGGTGAAATGATGGCGATGTACGCGGCTAACAATATTTCTAAAGGCATCGTTAAGTATGCCAACTCCGGCGGTGTACGCTTGGCGGGGCTTATCTGTAACAGCCGTAATACCGACCGCGAAGATGAGCTGATTGTTGCATTAGCCGAGCGCTTGGGTACGCAGATGATTCATTTTATTCCGCGTGACAATGTTGTGCAGCGAGCGGAAATTCGTCGAATGACGGTGATCGAGTACGACCCGAATGCTCGCCAAGCTGACGAATACCGTGCCTTAGCTCAGAAAATCATTGCCAACCAAAAGTTTGTTGTGCCAACACCGGCATCAATGGATGAGCTCGAAGAATTACTTATGCAGTTCGGTATTCTCGAAGAAGAAGATGAAAGCATTATCGGCAAAACGGCCGCTGAGCTTGGGGCCTAATTTAGCAGTACATCCTGACTGGGCAGCGCTGTTAGTTGTTTAACGCGCGGCTCACCTGGTTGCGGGGGGACAGTGAATAAGCTGCTTAGGTAGGTGTAGAAAATACCTAGTACCCGATCTTAGAAATGCAGGAGAGACATATGTCAGATTTAACACACGAAGAGGTTGAAGCCCTCATATCGGAAGTTCTGGAGGTTTATCCAGAAAAAGCGAAAAAAGATCGTGCGAAACACCTTAGCGTAAACGATCAAGAAATAGAGCAAAGTAAAAAGTGCATCGTCAGCAACAAAAAATCGCTACCGGGTGTTATGACTCAGCGAGGCTGTGCGTACGCGGGTTCAAAAGGGGTTGTCTGGGGGCCAATTAAAGACATGGCACATATTAGCCATGGCCCGGTTGGCTGTGGCCAGTACTCGCGTGCCGGCCGGCGGAACTATTACGTCGGTACTACTGGTGTCAACGCCTTTGGCACAATGAACTTTACCTCAGATTTTCAAGAGAAAGACATTGTTTTCGGCGGTGACAAAAAGCTTGAAAAATTAATTGATGAAATTGAAACGCTGTTCCCGTTAAACAAGGGTATTAGTGTGCAATCGGAGTGCCCGATCGGTTTGATTGGCGACGATATCGAAGCGGTGTCTAAGGCCAAACAAAAAGAGCACGGAAAAACGGTTGTACCTGTGCGCTGTGAAGGTTTTCGCGGTGTGTCGCAGTCGCTTGGCCACCATATTGCCAACGATGCCTTGCGCGACTGGGTGATTGGCGCGCGCGATGATGATCAGAGTTTTGCCGCTGGCGATTACGATGTTGCCATTATCGGCGACTATAACATCGGCGGAGATGCTTGGTCTTCACGTATTTTACTCGAAGAGATGGGCCTGCGTGTTGTTGCGCAGTGGTCCGGCGATGGCACACTGACAGAAATGGAACTGACACAGAAGGTGAAGCTCAACCTTGTGCACTGTTACCGATCAATGAACTATGTTTCTCGGCACATGGAAGAAAAGTACGGTATTCCGTGGATGGAGTACAACTTCTTTGGCCCGACTAAGACGATTGAATCGCTGCGCGAAATCGCTTCGCATTTTGATGACAGTATTAAAGCCAAGTGTGAAGAGGTTATTGCTAAATATTCACCCGAGTGGCAAGCCGTTATCGATAAATATAAACCCCGCCTCGAAGGCAAAAAAGTCATGCTTTATGTCGGCGGTTTGCGCCCTCGCCATGTGATCGGAGCATATGAAGATCTTGGCATGCAGGTGGTCGGTACCGGTTATGAATTTGGTCATGCCGATGACTATGATCGCACCATTAAAGAAGTCGACAATGCAACCTTACTTTATGACGACGTCACTGGCTATGAATTTGAAGAGTTTGTCAAGCGTGTGAAACCAGACCTAATTGGTTCCGGTGTCAAAGAGAAATACATTTTCCAAAAAATGGGCATTCCATTTAGGCAGATGCACAGCTGGGACTATTCCGGCCCTTATCACGGTTTTGATGGTTTTGCCATTTTCGCCAAGGATATGGACATGACCTTAAACAACCCCTGTTGGGACAAGCTCCAGGCACCGTGGTTGAAAGTGCCACAACAGGAGAGTAAAGCGGCCTAAACCGCCAGTGATTACGCAGTAAAAAATGTTTAAATTCGCCCTTAGTGTGCGGCTAATAGTTGGACTTAAGGGCATAACCGCAAGCCTGTTCTAGGGCGCGGAAGGAGTATTGTTATGAGTCAACAAGTCGAAGACATCAAACAAAGTTACCCTCTGTTTCTCGATGATGACTATCAAGAAATGCTGGCTAAAAAGCGCGATAACTTTGAAGAGCCGTGGTCTCAAGAAAAAATTGACGAGGTGTTCCAGTGGACAACCTCGGAAGAGTACAAAGAGCTGAATTTTCAGCGCGAAGCGCTAACCATTAACCCCGCCAAGGCGTGCCAGCCGCTGGGTGCGGTGCTTTGTTCTCTAGGTTTTGAAAAAACTATGCCGTATGTGCACGGATCTCAAGGTTGCGTGGCTTATTTTCGAACTTACTTTAATCGCCACTTCAAAGAGCCTGTTGCGTGTGTGTCGGACTCGATGACTGAAGATGCTGCTGTTTTTGGTGGCCAACAAAATATTAAAGACGGTTTGCAAAACTGCAATGAAATTTACAAACCCGACATGATTGCAGTATCGACTACCTGTATGGCCGAAGTGATTGGCGATGATTTAAACGCGTTTATCGCCAACGCTAAAAACGAAGCTTATATTCCCGAAGATTTGCCGACACCATTTGCGCACACGCCAAGCTTTGTCGGCAGCCATATCACCGGTTGGGATAATATGTTTGAAGGTATGGCGCGTTATTTTACCCTTAACGCAATGGACGATAAGGAAGTTGGCAAGAACGGAAAAATTAATCTAGTACCGGGTTTTGAGACCTATTTGGGCAATTATCGTGTACTTAAACGCATGATGGCTGACATGGGGGTTGATGCAACACTGCTTTGTGATCCAAGTGAGGTGCTGGATACGCCTGCCGACGGTGAGTATCGCATGTACGATGGCGGTACAACTCAGGATGAGATCAAAGATGCGCCCAATGCTAAAGATACCCTGTTACTGCAGCGCTGGCAGCTGAATAAAACCAGCAAGTTTGTCAAGAACACCTGGAAACACCAGGCACCGGCCATCAATATTCCGATGGGGCTGGAGTGGACCGACGACTTTTTGATGAAAGTCAGTGAGATATCTGGCAAAGATATTCCCGCTGAATTGGCCAAAGAGCGCGGCCGCCTTGTCGATATGATGACGGATTCACATTCGTGGTTGCACGGGAAAAAATATGCTCTGTGGGGTGACCCTGATTTTGTAATGGGTTTAAGTAAGTTCTTGATGGAGCTCGGCGCGGAGCCATCAATTATCCTTTGTCAGAATGCCAACAAGCGCTGGAAAAAGGCTATGGAAGCACTACTGGCAGAATCGCCGTATGGGCAGAACTCTGAGGTTCATGTTGGCAAAGATCTGTGGCACTTGCGCTCACTGGTATTTACTAACAAACCAGATTTTATGATCGGCAATAGCTACGGAAAGTTTATTCAGCGCGATACATTGCACAAAGGTAAGCAATTTGAAGTACCGCTAATACGCCTGGGCTTCCCTATTTTTGATCGCCATCACCTGCACAGACAAACTACTCTTGCTTACGAGGGCGGCATGCAGATTCTAACAACATTAGTGAATGCGGTGCTGGAGCGCCTGGATGACGAAACTCGTCTAATGGGCGAAACCGATTTTAACCATGACTTAGTTCGCTAGCTTCTATATCTGCAGTTGTTTTGTATTTGACTTAAAAAAAGATATAGAAGCTTATTTAAGCAAACGTTAAATTTTTTGATGCAACTGGTGTTAAAGCTGGGGCCGAAAGCCTGGGGCACAGATGCCCCTTAACCCTGAAATCAAACGCAAGTCGACCGCCTGTGTTTTGGGGGCCTAAGCCTGTTTCCTCTAAGTGCATCGTTTCACCGGAGAACCCGTACCCCAGGTTGAGGGGGATCCGGTGTTTTTTACTTCAGTATATTAAGGGGGCCCTATGCCCAGTGTGATGATACGTAGAAACAGCGATGGTAATTTAAGTTTATATATCGCTAAAAAAGATCTTGAAGCCTCTATCGTTGCACTTGAGCACAGCAGCGCAGAGCAATGGGGCGGGCGCGTCGAGTTGGCCGATGGCTCATTTTATTATTTAGAGCCGATTGCAGAGCCGAAGCTGCCAATTACTTTAAGAGCCAAGCGTCTTTAACACCAAGAAAATTAGGTTTTGATTTTGTTAAGTATAGAGGGTTGATCTGCCTATGTTAACGCCAGAACATGTTGCTAGTGTCGTTAGCTTTATTGACCAGTGCGCGACGGATCAGTTAGTTGAGAGCGAACTTCGCAAGCGCTTTCCGGAGCAGCACCTTACTCTTTGCTCTATAGATGATATATATGTTGGTACAGCGGTATATGAAAACAATCGCTACGCCTTATTTCTTGTTGATTCCAGTTCTCACTGCGCTTCATTGACGTCGGATCTGACAAGCGCCAACGGTTTTGTTATCGCACAGATGTAGTGGCACAAAAAATAGCGGCGGAGTAAAGCTAATGCAGGGTACGATAACAATTGAAGAGAATTTAACGCTGGGGCAGTCTCAGAAAGGTTCAGAGCAATCCGGGGTAGGGTTTTGTATAGTATTTGCTTCGGCTAATGGAATATGCGTTGACCAGCATTTTGGTTCGGCCAAAGCCCTGTTTCGCTTCAGCCTAAGTAAAACGGGTTTTTATCAAACAGATTGTAAGTATTTTGGCAGCGAAAAACACGATGGCAATGAAAACAAGTTAATCGCTAAGCTCAAGTGGGCCGAGGGGGCGGACTTACTTTATTGTCGAGCAATAGGCCCTTCAGCGGTAAAGCAGCTTATGGCTCTTGGCGCACGGCCTATATCTCTGAGTGAAAACCAGCCTGTTGAGAAGCTACTTGCTCAACTTCAAAGGCAGTTGATAAATAAAAGTGAAACTTGGCTAAATACTTTATTTATAAAAAAGCAGCGAGAGCACCAAGGAAAGCTGCGTTTTGATACGTATGACAATGAATGCTGGTGAAAAAATAGCTCATCCCAGATCATAGTAACGGACCGATAAAAACTCACGGTAAACATAGACTTCTCGCTTAGGTATCTAGTAGACAGTAGTATAAAGATGAGCTCTGTCACAGTTTTGTCGGTTTACCGATTGTTTTGTCTAATACTGCTCACTAGCTTCTCCTGAAAGGGTTTAGGTCTTGATAAAATCACAAGGTTGCGGGTGGAGGATGATTTTATTGTTTGCGAACCGATTAATTATCTTTGTCTGTATGTTGGACAACTACGCCTTTAGGTTAGGTTCGTTAGTAGTAAAAAGGCTTTTGTAGGATCTGTGGATGAAAATTTCTCATGACTTGTCAGTTGGTCTTAGAATCGCTGGGCTAATTTCGATACTTGGAATCGTTGTTATTCATTATCATACCCAACCGTTTACAGGGACTTTTACTGTTAACTATGTTGTTCAAGAGTTTCTACACAATATAGTCGCTCGATCATCTGTCCCAGTATTTGCTTTCTTATCTGGGCTGTTTTTCTTTCAGGGAAATAGCTTTTCGCTGGAAGGTCTTGGGAAAAAACTAAATAAACGTATTCATACCATACTGATTCCTGTCCTTTTTGTGGTTATTTGCATATGGTCTTGGGATGTGTTTCAGGTAGTGGTATTGCAAGGAGGTAAGATCGATTGGAGTATAAAGAATATACTGGTTAAGTGGTTCTTTTATCCATCAGGAAGTCAGTTTTGGTTTGTTCGAGATCTGTTTATACTGTTCTTTTTTTCACCTTACATATATTTGCTTCTGAAAAAATTTAGATTGCTATTTGTTTTTTTCTTAATGATGTTGTGGGTGCTAGATTTTCAGCCGTTCCCGCGGTGGGAGCACTTTTATTTTATTAATAATGATACGTTTACGTTTTTTACGCTGGGTGCATATATTTCGCTATTTGGTAGTGAAGCCAGGGTTCGATCCTGTTTGACGCCAAGTTCGTGGAAATTATACGTCTTCGTTCTTATATATTTAGTTGTTGCATGCATTAGAATATATCTTGAGCCTAGAATGAGTACCTGGTACGTGCCTGTATACAAATGGCATACGCTTTTAATGCAGAAGTTTGTTACATTGGAAGGGGTCTATTTGTGCATTGTTTTATCATTTGCGCTGGCGAAAAGTAAGGCGAGAAATATAATTTTTCGATTATCTGGCTATTCATTTTTTATCTTTCTGATTCATGATTACCCTCTGAAATCGTATTTGTACTCATTTCTCGCTGAAGCGGGCGTGAGCTCGATCTGGATGTTTTACGTTCGATACCTTGTTGCAATATTGTTTATGTTTGTACTGGCTATTGTCTTGGAATATCTCTTTCCTAGGTTCTTTACATGGTTGAATGGTGGAAGAAACATCAGACTTGGGGGCTGGGATAAAAGAGTTGATGTGCAGGAGAAAGCATACAATGGCTAGCTTTTGTACTTCATCGAGTGGCGTTGTACTGTAATTACTTGTAGTCTAATACCTTGTTCTGCGTGTGCAATAAATGGATATGCAAGAGTATTTTTATGACAATAGAGACTGATGAAGATCTTCAGCAGCTAAAGCACATAGGGAAGATTGTTGCGCTTGTGTTAAAGGAGATGCAGCGCCGTACGGAGCCTGGAATGACAACCCGGGAGCTCGATCAAATCGGCGAGGCTTTGTTGGACTTTTATGGTGCTAAATCGGCGCCTAAGATTACCTACGGTTTCCCCGGGCATACCTGTATTAGTGTAAATGAAGAGGCTGCTCACGGCATACCGGGTGCCAGAGTGATCCAGCCCGGTGATGTCGTTAATATTGATGTGTCGGCAGAGAAAAATGGTTATTACGCCGATACGGGCGGCAGCTTTGTGGTGCCACCGAGTACTTATCTGAAAGATAAGCTTATTGCCTCAACCAAGTTGGCTTTGGCGCGGGCTTGTCAAAGTGCGAGGGCTGGCAGCCCGATTAACGCCATCGGCAAATCCATACAGGCTGTGGCGAAGCAGCGAGGTTTTAAAATTATCAGAAACCTCTGTAGCCACGGAGTCGGCAAGGCGCTGCATGAAGAGCCAAAAGAGATTCCCGGTTATTATGATGCGAGTGATCGGCGCCGTTTGCACGATGGACTTGTAATCACTATCGAACCTTTCCTGTCAACCAAAAGCAGTTTTGTCGACGAAACATCAGACGGCTGGACGCTAGTTGGTCATAAGAAAAATCTTTCTGCGCAGTTTGAGCATACGATGGTTATTCGTAAAGGCCAGCCGCTATTGGTGACGCTCGCGTAAACTAGGACTATCGAAGTGTCAGGCCCAGAGTTAGAGCCAAGTCTAAACCCACACCTAAGCCCCGACCCGACGATAAAAGCATATACTGGTGCACAAGGTGGCTATGTGCGCAGTGGCCAGGATGGATTTGCGAGCTTGGTTGCTTATTTAAATAGCTTGGCCTGCTTTTCTGACGCGGAGGTTGGCCAACTGTGTACACTGTTCAAGCTAAAGCCGGTAAAAAAATCAGAGACTTTGCTTGGTGCTGGTGAGCGTTGGGATACGATTTATTTTGTTAAGCAAGGTTTACTTCGACTGTACTATTTAAGCCCGGACGGCAAGGAATTTAACAAGGGCTTTTTTGCTGATAATAATTTAGTTTGGCCCATATCAAGCACGGCCCAGAGGCAACTGAGCAAATTTAGTATTGCTAGTTTGGAGCCCTGTGAGCTTATGGCGGCTCCGTTTAGTGTATTTCAGAAGGCGGTTGAAAAAACGGGAAAGTGGCTAGAGTTTTCTGCGCCGTTTACCGGGGCACTGTTGGATCTAAAAATACGTAGAGAAGAGCAGTTTCTGCTAAATGACGCCCAGAGTCGTTATCGACAAGTTCACAGTGAAATGCGCTCGTTTATAGACCGTATTCCTGATTATCATATCGCCTCCTATCTGGGTATTACCCATATTGCCTTCTCCAGAATGAAGCGCTCAATGAAGTTAACCTAGGTTAACGTGTAAAAAACAAAGTGCTGCCAGAATTTCTTATCTTGTTTACGTAGATGAGAAAGACTATGTACAATTTTGATAACAAGCATGTGGTGATAAGCGGTGCTACTTCGGGCATAGGCTTGGTGATGGCCGAAAATTTTCTCGATGCTGGCGCGCAGGTAACGGTTATCGCGCGCTCAAAAGAAAAGCTTGATGCCATGGAGCGCTGCCGCGGGCTTCGTATCGATTTAATTGATGCGCAAGCTATCATGAACGTTGGCAAACAACTGGAAACACCTGTTGATCACCTAATTAATAACGCTGCTATTGCAGAATTTACAGACTTCCCTTTGTGCTCGCTTGAGCAATTACAGCAGCATATCGCTATTAACCTGGTAGCGCCTTTCTTGTTATCTCAGCAGTTGTTACCGCTATTTAACGAAGGTGCTAGCATCTTGAACGTCTCTTCATATTTTTCCGATCGCATGTTGCAGGGCCGGCCTTCTAGCATGTACTCCCTAAGCAAGGGCGGTTTGTACTCGCTAACTAAAGCACTGGCCTTTGAGCTTGGTAAAAAAGGTATACGGGTAAATGCCATTGCGCCCGGTTCAGTGAATACCCCGCTGTTTAAGGCAAACCTGGAAAAAATGGCTGTCGATGAGCAGGCCGGGTTCTATCAGCGCATACAAAATTTGTATCCATTGGGCTGCATAGGCAGTAGTCAGGATGTGGCAAATCTCGCCTTGTTTATGTGTTCAAACCAGGCTGCGTGGATGACAGGCAGCATTGTGAATTTAGATGGCGGTTTAACAACGCACTAATGGAGGTAAACAATGGTTAGCAAGCTAGTTGTATTTAAAGTGAAAGAAATTGAGAGACTTGAAGAGTTAGAAAAGCAGCTGATTATTTTTAAAAAAAGTACTGATGCTGAAGCGGATTGTTTTAATTTTATTTTTTACCGCAATGAAAATAATCCGGGCAGTTATGTTTTATATGAAACCTTTAGCGATCAGGCTGCACTAGAGGCACACTTAACACTGCCACACGCCAAAGTCTTTTTTGAGCTCGATTTAATAGAGACTAGCGAAGTGATTTCACTGCAGGAGCTAGTTTAAGTTTATCTCACTATGCTTAATAGGGCGCCAATAAATGACGCCGTCTTTATTTAAGTCGCTCAAGCGCAGCGTTATTTTACCGTAACCCTTACCGCTTCAGAACTCTGAATAGCCTTGCTCTTGGCTTCGTCTACGCTGTCGCCGAGAGCAAGTGCGACGCCCATTCTACGTTTGCCGTCGACTTCGGGTTTACCGAATAAACGCAAATCTGTATTGGCTAGTGCCAGCGCGCCGGCTACATTGTCGTAAGTGATTTCGCAGCCTTTACCTTCTACTAGCAGTACGCAAGAAGCGGCGGGCGCGTACTGGCGAATAGCGGGAATCGGCAGGCCCATAAAGGCGCGAGCGTGAAGGGCAAACTCGCTTAAATTTTGGCTGATCAGTGTCACCATGCCGGTATCGTGGGGCCTGGGTGAGACTTCGCTGAAGATCACCTCATCACCTTTAATAAACAGCTCGACGCCAAAAATGCCGTAGCCACCCAGGGCATCGGTCACCGTTTGGGCTATCTGCTCACTGCGTTTGAGCGCAAGCTCTGTCATTTGCTGGGGCTGCCAGCTTTCCTGGTAGTCGCCGTCTTCCTGTCTGTGGCCGATGGGCGCGCAGAACGATGTGCCGCCAATATGGCGAACCGTTAGCAAGGTTATTTCAAAATCAAAATCGACAAAACCTTCAACTATTACACGGCCACCGCCAGCGCGGCCGCCTTCCTGTGCGTATTTCCAGGCCTGCTCAATATCTTGCTCTGACTTCAGCAGGCTTTGCCCTTTGCCGGAAGAGCTCATAATTGGTTTGCTGATGCACGGCAAGCCGATAGTGTTCACAGCAGCCCGAAACTCGTCAAAGTCACTACAGAACTGGTAGTTGGATGTTGGCAGGCCCAGCTCTTCAGCCGCCAGGCGGCGAATACCTTCGCGATTCATGGTCAGCTGGGCTGCGCGCGCGGTGGGTACAACGTTTAGCCCTTCAGCCTCTAGCTTAACCAGTAAGTCGGTGGCGATAGCCTCAATCTCCGGAACAACAAAATCCGGCTGCTCTTTTTCAATGACCTCTTGCAGGGCGCTTTCGTCGAGCATGGAAAAAGTGTAAGCGCGGTCGGCCAGCTGCATCGCCGGCGCGTGTTCGTAGCGATCACAGGCAATGACTTCGGCGCCGAGTCGCTTGCACTCAATCACTACCTCTTTTGCAAGTTCCCCCGCGCCAAGTAATAAAACCTTGGTGCTCACCTTGGAATAAGGCGTGCCGATGCTTGCAGCTGAGCCCAAATGATGCATGGTGTGTCCCCTGAAAGTAGAAGTTTGGCCGGAAGCATACTCAAACATGGGCTTAAGTACTAGAAGCGCAGCTGAGACTTTGGCGTGTTTTAATGCTGTTTGTGAGACAGCGGCTTGGGGCACTTATCTAAGGTAGTTTGTTAATTCAGAGAATTGATCAATAACAAAATCTGGGTCAAAGGCTGTAATAGGTACGCCGTAGTTATATCCGTAGCTGACGCCTATCGACGTGACATTGGCCGCTTTGGCGGCAAGGATGTCGTTTTTAGAGTCGCCAATCATTACGCATCGCTCAATGTCGACATTAAGTTTTTCCGCTGCATACAATAGTGGTTCGGGGGCGGGTTTGGCTTGTGGCAAGCTGTCGAAGCCAACAAGTACGTCAAACAGCCCCGACATATCTAAAGCATCGATAATTGGTGCGATAAAGCGGTCTGGCTTATTGGTAATGATGGCCAGCTTGTAGTCACCGGCTAAGTTTCTCAGCGTTTGTACAACACCATCATAGGCTATCGTTTCAGCGCAGTAGTTTTGTTCGTAAAAGCTAAAGAAGCTTGCCAGCGCCTGTTTAACCAACTGGGGGCTTAGCCCGGTTTGAACGTCACTGGCACCGCTTAATGCACGTTTCACCAATTGCTCTGCACCATTGCCAACCCACTTACGTATTTCATCAACACTGTATGGCGGCCTATCCAGGCTGCTTAGCATATTATTTACTGCAATAGCCAAGTCGGGAACACTGTCCACCAAGGTGCCGTCGAGGTCAAAAAATAAGGCGTCAATATTATTAAGGGCGAGCATATGGGGCCAAATACCTTGTTTATTGGGGTTAGGTGGTCAAGCTTTTGTTTAGGTGTTTTTTTCGTACTAGCAGGTCGGTTGATTTCAGGCCTGTCTGACGCTCACCATTTTAACAGCAAAAGCAATAAATGTGATTCCTGTTAAGCCCTTCAGCCCTTTTATCCAGTAGGCAAAGCGTTCTTTGCTGAGCTCTACAAACTTATAGGTAAACAGCACCATGGCAGAGAACCACAGAACATTAACAAGGCTGTGCAGTAGAACTAACAAGTAGGCTGACAATAAGCTTAGCTCTGTGGATATAAACTGCGGAAACGCCGCTAAATAAAACAAAGAAACTTTGGGGTTTAGCAGGTTTGTAATAAAACCTTCTAAGAAGGCTGCTTGCCCTGACGTATTTTTTCCTTTGCACAAGTGAGAGGGCAGAGCCTGATCTACCTTGTAAATGGATAAAAGAGATTTAACGCCTAGCCAGCATAAATATAAAGCGCCAACTATTTTAATAATAGAGAAAAACATAGAGGACTGAACTAATAACGCTGCGATGCCCAGAATGGATAGTGTGCCGTGAAAAAAGAATGCGACAACAAAACCGAGAATATTTAAAAAGCCGTTTTTTTTGCCTGAACTGGCGACGGTTTTTAGTACAAGCAAGCCATTTGGCCCTGGTGATACAACGAGTAGGGCCGCTAAAAAAATAAAGCTAATTATTGTGCTTGTATCCATAGTTTAATGCCTCATCTAGATGCTCAGGTCGGCATAGTAAAGCATGATATGTGATGACAATGTAAATAACCTGAATGCCTGGATAACTTGCGGTGGCCAGTTGAAACCAATTTTGCTGGTGGCTTTCAGTTGTCAAGCAGCCCTTATCCTTGTCGTGGCTAAGACAGCACACTTGTTGCAGATACGACAAAAAACAATAGCTACTAGTAAATATCCCTTGCAAATCAACTCTTTAGCCATTGGCCCGGGCTTTGCAATTTACTGCTTAGCTAGGTGCTTGGCCCGCGCTTATTAACAGGGTGGCTTCGCCAAGTTTGTAGAGGTTAATGCTTTAGACGGGGCTAGGGGCGATTACATGCGGGCAAAAGAATTAGCTGAACTGCGCGATGAGCCGGCGTGCCAGCACAATCACAAAGAAAAAGCCGCGTGTGCGCGGCCCAAGCCTGGGGCGACAGCCGGTGGCTGTGCTTTCGATGGCGCTCAGATTGCGCTGCTGCCGGTGGCCGATGTTGCGCATATTGTGCACGGCCCGATAGCCTGCGCTGGAAGTTCCTGGGACAACCGCGGCACGTGCTCGAGCGGGCCGGAGCTTTATCGTATCGGTATGACAACGGACCTCAGTGAGCAAGACGTCATTATGGGGCGCGGGGAAAAGCGTTTGTTTCACGCGGTGAAAGAAGCGGTAAACAAATATTCACCGGCGGCGGTATTTGTGTATAACACCTGCGTTCCAGCCTTAATTGGCGATGATATTGAAGCGCTTTGTAAGGCGGCGGCCGAGCGTTTTTGTTTGCCGGTTATTCCCATTGATGCGGCGGGTTTTTACGGTACTAAAAATCTAGGCAATCGCATTGCCGGTGAAGCGATGTTGAAATACGTCATTGGTACGCGCGAACCGGAAGCTAAACCTGTTCACCCCGTTGATGCCGCCATCCCCATTTACGATATTAATTTGATTGGCGAATTTAATATCGCCGGAGAATTTTGGCATGTGCTGCCGCTTCTTGACAAGCTCGGTTTGCGAGTATTGGCCAGGCTTTCGGGCGATGCGCGCTTTCGGGAAATTCAAACGATGCACCGCGCCGATGTAAATATGATGGTGTGCTCAAAGGCTATGTTAAATGTCGCGCGCAAGCTTCAAGCTAACTATGGTACGCCGTGGTTTGAAGGCAGTTTTTACGGTTTGAGTGATAGCTCAGCTGCGTTAAGAAAAATTGCGCAACTATTAAACGATGAAAACCTGCAACAAAGAACAGAATCTTTAATACGGCAAGAAGAACAGAAATTAGCACCAGTGATGGCAGCCGGGCGAGCGCGTTTGCAAGGAAAAAAAGTATTGCTTTATACCGGCGGAGTAAAATCGTGGTCGATTATTTCTGCGCTGCAAGATTTGGGCATGCATGTTGTCGCCACGGGCACAAAAAAATCCACCGAAGAAGACAAGGCCCGTATTCGCGAGCTCATGGGCGCTGACGCACTGATGCTGCAAGATGGCAGCCCTAAGGTGTTGTTAAAAACAATGAACGATTGCGGCGCCGATATGCTAATTGCTGGTGGACGCAATATGTATACCGCTCTTAAAGCTCGGGTGCCTTTTTTGGATATTAATCAGGAGCGGGAATTTGCTTACGCTGGCTACGCCGGTATGAAAACTTTGATTGAGCAGCTGTGCAAGGCACTGGAAAACCCAGTGTGGCAGGCCGTGCGCAAGGCGCCACCCTGGCAATGCGGCGCTTATGCTGCCGATCTCCCAGCGCTTTCAGCAACGAGCTCGAAGCTCCAGCCTGAATTTGCCGGTGCTGATAAATTAAAAAACAAGCTCGCTTCACAAGATCGCGAGTTGGGAGTGAAACATGGCTGACGTTGTCAGTTTTCATAAGGCCCTCGTCAGCAGCCCGCTTAAAAATAGCGCCTGTTTAGGTGCAGCGCTGCTGTTTCAAGGGCTCGGGCGAAGCACTGCACTTATGCATGGTTCACAAGGCTGCACAGCCTTTGGCAAGGTGTTTTTTGTACGCCATTATCGCGAGCCAATCCCCTTGCAAACAACGGCAATGGATCAGGTTAGTTCGGTGATGGGCGGCGATGAAAATGTATTACAAGCGCTGGCGACTATTTGTGAAAAAAGTACGCCGTCGTTTATCGGCCTGTTAACAAGCTCCCTGGTTGAAACTCAAGGCAGCGATATCGCGCGCTTGGTCAAAGAGTTCCGCCAGCGTCACCCGGAATTTAAAGATATTGCGGTTGTTCCGGTCAATACTCCAGATTTTGACGGTGGTTTTGAGCAGGGTTACGCCGCGGCGATGCAGGCTCTGATTCGCACTCAAATACCTGTAAGCGAGCAAGCGGGGCTTAGAAAAAAACAGGTGAATGTGTTGGTCGGCGCCCACCTAAATGCCGCTGACTTAGAGTTTGTGCGTGAGAGTATAGAAAGTTTTGGTTTGCGAGCCTTGATGATTCCTAACTTGGAGCATTCTCTTGATGGTCACCTCGAGGCAAGTGATTTTTCAGCTTTAACTACTGGTGGCTTGGCGAAGGACGACTTTGCTCTTGCAGGCCAGAGTCTGGCAACGCTGGTGATTGGTGCGAGTTTAACGACCGCGGCTGACACACTTAAAAACTTAACTCAGGTACCGGATTGGCGCTTTGATCACTTGATGGGGCTCGATCATGTTGATGCTTGGTTGGCTTGTTTAAGTGAATTAAGTAAAAAAGAAATACCGCTTAGCTGGCGTCGCCAGAGGGCACAACTACTCGATGCCATGCTCGATTGTCACTTTATTTTGGGCAAGGCCAAAATTGCTATCGCCAGTGAGGCCGATTTAGTGATCGCCTGGCAGGACTTGCTGCTCAGTATTGGCGCCGAGTTAGTAACGGCGGTGGTACCGCAGCGCTGCGCGAGCCTGGTTAAACTTAAACGCGATAAAGTGATTGTTGGTGATTTTTCTGACCTTGAACGTGACGCCGCTGAGTGCGGCGCGCACTTACTGCTAGGCAGCAGCCACGCTTTAGCCAGCGCTGAGCGGCTATCTGTGCCACTACTGCGCACGGGTTTCCCCCAGCACGACTGGCTTGGCGGTTTTCGAAGCTTAAGCAGCGGTTATCGCGGCAGCCAATTAAGTTTATTTGCTCTGGCTAATTTATTAAGTGCTCAACATGTAGCCCTGCCTGCATACAATAGCTACTTGCGCCCAGCTGATGTTTCGGTTTCCTAAAACAAAAAGTTTTGCTTTAAGCAAGGTTACGGTCAAAAACAACACAAGTTGGTGCAGTAACAATTATGACAGGATTAAAACGCAGTTTTACGGTGGTATCGCTTCCGCGCCAAGCGACGCTCTACGCCGCGTTTGCCAGCGACGACGGCCTTGTTGTCAACCAGCACTTTGGTTCGGCAACTGGCTTTGTTGTTTACGGTGTAAATGATAGCGGCCACTGGCTAGTTCAGGCAGCGCAGTTTGACAGGCTGGCCGAGTGCAGCGCTGAGAGTAAATTGGCGGACAAACTGCAGCTCTTATCTTCGTGCAGTGTGCTGTTTTGTCGAGCCTGTGGTTCCGCTGCACAGCAGCGCCTTGATGAAAAAGCCATCCGCGTGATCAGGGTGGCCGAAAGAAGCAAAATATTGAGCTTATTACAGGAATTAACTGATGAGCTAAAAGAGGGCGAACCCAATTGGCTTGAACTGTGTGGGGTTAAATATGTTTAGTGTTAGCAGGTGTTCAGGGTACAGGGGTTTGCCGTGGTAAATAATGTGCTTACGTCGAGCTCTATCAACGATGATTTTCAGCGCTACTTACTGATCCAGTTGAGGGCGCTCGGAGGTTTTCGTGTTCGCGATAGCTGGAGCGACGAGCGAGTAATGCAGAGTTTAATTCTCAGTAAAGAGCAGCGCAGGGCACTGGGCATCGTTGCCGACCCCGATGAAGCCAGTATTAACCGGCTCAAGGCTTATTACAACGCCGTTGCTCAGTGTCTGGAACAAGAGCTCGGTTTATTTGCCAGCCCATTTGTGCATGTCAGCAGCGAGGGGTTTGGCCGCGCCTTGGTTGTTGTTGGCCGTTTGCTTGTTATCAATAAAACCCTGCGCGATGTGCATCGTTTTTCGTTTATTTCGAAGGAGCAGTTATTAAACAGGGCTAGTTCAAGCATCGAAGATGCGCTGTTGCTTGCGCGCAGTTTGCCAGAAGCCGCGCGCTGTTAATTATCTTTTATTGTGGGTACACAAACATGAGCGATAAGTACTTACTTGGTCAAACGCGCGCCGGCAAGCCGTGGACACCCGAGTTTATTGAAGAAATTGATGCCGCGACCTGCATAGGCTGTGGCCGCTGCTACAAGGTTTGCCCGCGCAATGTCTTTACTCTGGTAGAGCGTTCAAGTCTGGTGGAGGATGATTTTGACGACGATTACGATGACGACGATGAAATGATGGTGATGGCGCTGCAAGACAAACTAGATTGCATCGGTTGTAAGTCCTGCGCGCGAGTTTGCCCCAAAAACTGCCAGAAGCACGCAGCGGTAGCGGCGTAGATTGCGCGAGAAGTACTTTTCCGGCACCAGAGCTTGTTCGCAGCTGTGCTATTCTGGCGGCCTTGGCTTGAAAAGCTCAAATATGCTGTTTGCCGGAAGCTGCGCATCGTGTCGCCGTTAATCTGTGCCGCTAATTTCTGTGCAACATAGCGCGCTTTTGATGCCATAGAGAATGCTATTCTGTAGTTATTGCATACCTTATGGTTATCAAACGTGGGTCTTCGATTTTCAACGACATGCTTGTTTAGCTGCGCGCGCTCAGGGCTTGCGCATGCTTTGTCGCTTTTGAGCGCCGCTGTCACGGTTTGTGCGCTATTCATTTCGCAGCCTGCCTTCGCTGAAAAAACCGTTGTCAGCGTGGGGATTTATCTCAATGGTGGGCGTCAGCGCTCCACCGTTGAGAACATGGTCGCCTCGTTTGAGCGACAGAACCCCGATATAGATATACAGCCGCGTTTTGGCACGGGCAAGGCCTATGTTGACGGTGTAAAGCGCTGGTTTGCTGAAAAACAAGGCCCCGACATTATCTATTGGCTCGGTGGCAAGCGCCTGATTGAGTTTGATGACTACGGTGGGGTGAAAGATCTCAGCTCGTTGTGGGAGCGCTATGCCCTATATGAACACTTTGTGCCCGGCGCCGAGCGAGCATCGTCGACGGCGGGGCGGCCCCATGCAATTCCCATCACTTACTCGCTGCTCGGTATGTATTACAACCCCGAGGTATTTGAAAAGTACGGCGTCGATGTACCTGAAAACTGGGATGACCTGCTTGTGGCCTGTCGCGCTTTTCGCAAGCATGACGTCGACTTGCTCAGCATAGGCCTCAGGCACCGCTGGGTAACGCACGGTTGGTTTGACTACCTTAATCTGCGCATTAACGGTCTCGAGTTTTACCAGCAGTTGTTAGCCGGCCGGGTTGCCTACACCGACCCGCGTGTGGGCAAGGCCCTGGCGTATTGGAAGCAGTTGATAGCGAGCGGTTGTTTTAATCACAACGCTGATAAATATGGGCGCTGGCAGGCCTTTCCGCGCATGGTTTACGGTTTCTCAGCAATGATGCTTATTGAGGGCACGCCAGAGCAGATGCCTGTTGAAAAGAGCAAGCATTTGCGAATTATGAATTTCCCACCTATTGAGAAGGGCCTGCCACAGTACAGCAACGCATCGGTTGATGTATTTGTTGTACCTAAATATGCCAAGTTGACAGCCGAGGTTGAGCGAGTGCTGCTATTTTTGGCAAGCTCGGAGTTTCAGGTTGGTTACAATGAATCGATAGGCCGCTTGCCGGCCTATCAAAATGGCCAGAGCTACAGCGAGGGCCCGGCCAAGGATATGTACCGGCTTGCTTACCACCAGCCGTTTGGCATTCAGTATTTTGATCGCGATACCAGTATTAAACTGGCCAGTCGCACGCCCGATATATTTTACGATTTTTTTTACGAGCTGGATGTAGCTAAAACTCAAGCTCAGTTAGAAGCACTGCGCCAGGAAGTGTACGGTGATTTACCGGTAAAAGAAGCCGGCGAAGCGCTGGGCTCAGCAGAGAAGGCCCGCCAAAGCCCTGCTGCTGATGTGCTTAAAGGTTCCAGTTCCAGCTCTGAACAAATAAAAACAGGCCTGGGTTTAGCTGAGGCTGATGCACCTAGCAAACCCAGCCCTTAATTTATTTTTTTACACCCGTCCCACCTTTTATTCTTTAGCCGTTTCAGACCTTCTGGTTTTTAACTACTTATTTTGTCGCAACTGCGACAAAAAAACCGCCTGCTTTCACGCGCCTTTTTCTTTGTCGCAGTTACGACAATGCCCTCCGAGTTAATTGCTTGATTTTATTGGTTTTTACTAGCTCTGTCTGTGGCATGTGGCTTGCAGCTATCGCTATTAGTGTTAACAGGCCCTAGCAGGCTGAATATTTTAGGCTAAAAAAATGTAACGCCAGTGCAGGAGTTCACGATGATTTCGTTAACGAGTCGGGCCGTCAGTGCCATCGAAGAGTTTATTGCTCGGTCAAAAAATGATGTCTTAGGGCTGAGGGTAAAAGTTGAGGCGTTGGCTTGCTCCGGTTTTAAATATTCTTTGAGCTTAGTCTCGCACGCTGATTTGAGAGACAAACTCTATCGCTGTGAAGGTTTGACCTTGCTTGTCGATAGCGATAGTGAAACCTTGCTGAAAGATGCGGTGATGGATTTTGTGGACGATGACAGTGGCACCGGTTTTAAATTTGACAACCCCAATACAACAAAAGGCTGCTCGTGCAGTGGTTCTTGTTAAGCCGAACTGGAGATAGGTTTATGTGGCAATACTCCGATAAAGTTAAACAGCATTTTTTTGAACCTAAAAACGCCGGCGCGGTAAGTGGGGCAAACGCAGTTGGTGACGTCGGTTCACTCAGTTGTGGCGATGCGCTGCGTCTAACCTTAAAAGTTGACCCTGAAAGTGAGCGTATCGAAGCTGCTGGTTTTCAAACCTTTGGTTGCGGTTCGGCGATTGCTTCGTCATCGGCGTTAACGGAGTTAATTAAAGGTCTGACCTTGGATGAAGCGCTCAAAGTCGACAATCAAAAAATAGCTGATTACCTCGATGGTTTGCCGCCAGAAAAAATGCACTGCTCGGTAATGGGCCAAGAAGCCTTACAGGCCGCTGTGGCAAATTATCGCGGCGAGCAGCTTGTCGATGATCACGATGAGGGCGCGTTGGTTTGTAAATGTTTTGCTGTTGACGACCTTAAAATTAGAGCGACCATTCGTCAAAATAACTTGAGCACGGTTGCCGATGTTACCAATTTTACAAAAGCGGGTGGTGCCTGTTCGTGCTGTCACGAAGTGCTGGAAAACATCCTTGAAGATGAGCTTTCGGCTCGCGGTGAATTATTTCAGCCAGCGCCAATACTCAAAAATAGCAAGGTGGCGACTGAGATAGTTACTGAAACAGCTACTGAAAAAAGTATTGATCTTAGTATAGGGCAAGCAACTTTAGCGGTTGCCGATAAAAAGCAAGATACTGTTTTCGCGGCAAGTAGTGTTGGCAATAAGCGCCTTACCAGTATTCAGCGTATGAAGCTAATTGAAAAAACCATAGAGGATTTTCGGCCCACACTGCAGCGTGATCACGGTGACCTTGAGCTGGTTGAGATTGATGGCAAAAGTATTTATGTCAATTTAATCGGCGCCTGTACTTCTTGTCAGCTTGCCGATACAACACTTGACGCTTTGCAGCAGGCGCTTATTAAAGTGTTGGGCGAGCTTGTTGAGATATCGGTGCTGTCGCAACAGCAACTAGCCAGTTTAAGCGAGGTGTGATGTGAGTGATATCTATATGGATAACAATGCGACAACCATGGTCGCGCCAGAAGTGCTTGATGCGATGCTGCCCTTTTTTACCGAGCAGTTTGGCAACGCTTCTTCGATACACCGCTTTGGCAACAAAGTAGGTTTGGCTCTGCGCGAAGCGCGCCAGCAAGTACAAACCCTATTGGGCGCTGAATATGATTCAGAAATTATTTTTACTTCCTGTGGTACGGAATCAGATTCCACCGCACTGTTATCGGCATTGCGTGCACAGCCTAATAGAAAAGAAATCATTACTACCGAAGTTGAGCACCCGGCTATTTTAAGCCTGTGTTCAAATCTCGAAACTCAGGGCTATAAAGTTCACTATTTAAAGGTAGATAAGCTCGGCCGCCTTGATTTAGACGCCTATAAAAAATTATTGAGCGAGCGAGTGGCGCTTGTCAGTATTATGTGGGCAAACAATGAAACCGGGAATATTTATCCAGTGGAGCGTATGGCGGCGATGGCCGAAGCGGCCAATATAATGTTTCACAGTGATGCAGTACAGGCGGTCGGTAAAGTACCTATCAACTTAAAAAACTCCTCGATACATATGTTGTCGTTGTCGGGGCACAAGCTGCACGCACCTAAAGGTATTGGTGTGCTGTACTTAAAACGCGGTACGCGTTTTAGACCCTTACTTCGCGGTGGGCATCAGGAGCGCGGGCGCAGAGCGGGAACAGAAAACAGTGCCGCTATTGTTGGTCTCGGCAAGGCGGCAGAATTAGCATTAGCGCATATGGCCTACGAAAATTCAGTGGTTGCCCGCCTGCGAGATAAGCTCGAGCAGGGCATACTCGAGAGAGTGCCTCACTGTTTTGTTACCGGGGATACTGATCAGCGCCTGCCCAACACATCCAGTATCGCCTTTGAATTTATTGAAGGCGAAGCCCTGCTGTTGCTGCTAAATAAACACGGTATCGCCGCCTCGAGCGGCTCGGCCTGTACTTCAGGTTCGCTCGAGCCCTCGCATGTTATGAAGGCGATGGCTATTCCGCTGACGGCAGCTCACGGAACTTTACGCTTTTCATTATCGCGCTACAACACGGATGAACAGGTTGAGCGAGTTATTGCTACTGTGCCCGATATTGTCGAGCGCCTGCGAAATCTATCGCCTTACTGGGATGCCGAAAACAATGTTGCTTCGATCGTATCAGAAAACAACACCACTGGTTTTGATCCGGTGTACGCGTAGTGGATCTTTAGTGCTGCTTTTGGTGGCGGTGGTCTAGTAAGGGTGTGGCAAATTGATGGCAGCAAAAAAAATCAATATCGACGATACGACTTTGCGCGATGGTGAACAAAGCGCCGGTGTTGCCTTTAGCGCCGATGAAAAAATTTACATTGCCACAGCGTTGGCCGGGCTTGGTGTACATGAGCTCGAAGTGGGCATACCGGCAATGGGTAGCGAAGAGCGCGAGGTAATGCAGAGCATTGCCAGTTTGAGCTTGGGGCCAAATTTATTAGCGTGGTGTCGTTTAAATAGAGAGGATCTAAACTGCGCTGTGGGCATAGGCATTGATATCGTCGACTTAAGTGTACCGAGCTCGGATCAGCATATTTACAATAAATTAAATAAAGACCGTACCTGGGTTTTAACACAGATTCGAAGATTAATTCCGCTTGCGTTAGATAAAGGTATAGAGGTGTGCATAGGCTGCGAAGATGCATCGCGCGCAGATGTCGACTTTTTAGCTGAGATAGCTGAAACCGCTGAACTTGCCGGAGCGAGGCGTCTGCGTTTTGCTGACACACTCGGCATATTAGAGCCATTTACGTGCTTCGAGCGCATTAGTCAGCTGCGAAGACAAAGCTCGCTGGAGCTTGAAATGCACGCACACGATGACTTTGGTTTGGCTACAGCCAATACCCTTGCGGCGGTGCGCGCTGGAGCAAGCCATATAAATACGACCGTCAACGGCCTCGGCGAGCGCGCCGGTAATGCGCCGCTAGAGGAGTGCGTGTTGGCATTAAAGCATCTTTATAACTACGACAGTGGCATTGATACACGAAAGCTAACACAGCTGTCGGATTTTGTAGCTCGTGCGAGTGGTCGCGCTATCAGTTGGAATAAAAGCATCGTCGGTGAGGGGGTATTTACTCACGAGGCGGGTATTCACGTCGACGGTTTATTAAAAGACAGGCGTAACTATCAGGGCCTGGATCCACGTGAGCTTGGCCGCCAGCACAGCTTGGTGTTGGGCAAACACTCGGGTTCGACACTGTTAAAAAAGCACTGTGATGCCCTTGGCTTGGAGGTGAGCAAGCCCGTATTAAATGAACTTTTGCAACGCCTTAGAGTGTTTGTCACTCACTATAAGCGAAGCCCGAGCCGGAGAGAGCTAATAGAGCTTCACCGCCGCACCGGAATCAATCAAGCCTGGGCGAGTTAAGAGCACTTATTATTAAGGAGCGCCAATTATGAATTTTGACGAGCTAGATTGTGCCGAAGATTTTATGAACTATTTTGGCTTGAACTACGATGAGCGTATTGTTCAGGTGATGCGTTTACATATTATGCAGCGTTTTCACAACTACTTATTGAAAGAGTGCTTGAGTTTAAGTGAAAACATGAGTAGCGAAGAGCACGTCATGTGCAGGGATTTGTTGCAACAAGCCTATAGTGATTTTGTTGATTCGAGCGCTCAGCAGCAAAAAGTGTTTAAAGTTTTTCAGTCGGATCAAAAAAATCATTTAGTTAGCATAGATGATGCAGCGGGAGTTTGAGGTGTTGCCCGAATACGATTTTGGCGATGAAGTTCGCCTGGTAAAAAATGTTCGCAACGATGGCAGCTATCCGGGAAAGCGGCGTGGTGAATTACTGCTTAAACAAGGTGCCCTTGGTCATGTACGTGATGTTGGCGTTTTTTTGCAGGATCAACTTATTTATCAAGTGCATTTTTTTGAGCAAGGAAAGACTGTTGGTTGTCGGGCAGAAGAGCTCATTGCCGCTGGTAAACCTTGGTTGGCTTCGATCTTTGAACAGCGCCAGCGGGTAATAAGCCGACTCTTTATACCTGATCGTTCCGGGCGTTTATACAAAAAGGATATTCACTGTGGTGATGAGGGCTGGGTTGTTAACGTCATTAGGGATGTTGTCAACAAGCGCATTCATTATTTAGTAGATTTTTCCGGGCGCCACCTGCAGCTGCCCGAAGCTGCTTTGCTAGCGGCAAAAGGCAGCGCGAACTATTGCGATTCAAAAACTATTTGAGGCGGGATTGATGTACAAACAAGCCATCTTAGATTACGAACTATTTAAAAGTGCGCAAGAGCTACATCAAAGTGCACCAGGGGCGCTTGATAAGAAAACGGCGGAGCATTTAAAACAGTTAGTACAGCGCAAGCTTAAGCTTGAGCAGATGGTGTTAAGTAGTCCTGAAGCCCTTAAAGTAGGGCTGCCGAACTCCCATATAGAAGATGCCTACAACAAGCTACGTATGCGCTACGAATCTGAGCAAGAGTTTGTCACAGATATAAATGCTATGGGCTTGCAAGTGCAGGACTATAAAGCCGCCCTGGCTAGAGAGCTGAAGCTGGAGGCGGTTATGGATCTAATCTGTGCCGACTGCAATGAGATTAGCGATACCGATGTCGAGCTTTTCTATTATATGCACTCGGCTAGATTTATAAAACCTGAGCTGCGTAAAGCCAGGCATATACTTATAACGGTCAACGAGTCGTTGGCGGATAATAGTCATGCGCTGGCTCAAAAAAAGATATCTGAAATTTATCGGCGTCTTATTAAAAATACGTCGCGTTTTGCTGAACAGGCACTAAAACATTCGGAGTGCCCAACGGCGCTCGATGGGGGGTATCTGGGTGAAGTGAAACGAGGTTTGCTGTACGCAGAGCTCGAGCGTGAATTATTTGCATTAAGTGCTGGGCAGCTGAGCGATATTATTGAGTCTCCTCTTGGTTTTCATATTCTCTACTGCGACGAGGTCATTCGCGAGCAGCAGTTAGCTCTTGATCAGGTTGCGGAGAAACTGCGCGAGACTCTTAAATCGCGTCAACGTAAAAGTCTCCAGCGTCAATGGTTAACGGCACTTATAAAAAAGAGTGGTGTACAAGAGCTGGCGCTAGAAAAGCAAGTGGAGCTGCTTGGTTATGCCTGACACACAGGGCACAGCGTGCTCGTTTTGTGGCGTTGAAAAAAGTGCTGAAGTACCGCTAATTTCAGGGAATGCTGCGTGTATCTGTGAGGAGTGTGTAAAGCTGGCCTTTCGTGTGGTGTCGAGTTGGGGCCATACGGCAAAAAAGGATGATACAACGGCCGGCGCTGGTGACGGCGTAACGCACGAGCGATTGCAAACGCCGTATGAAATTAAGCAGCATCTTGATCAATTTGTTGTCGGTCAAGAGCGAGCCAAAGAAACACTTGCTGTCGCGGTATACAGCCACTATCTGCGTTTGTTTTTTAATCGCCAGCACAGTTTAGAGCCTGATGACTCGTCGGTTGAGCTGGAAAAATCCAATATTTTATTGCTGGGCCCTTCGGGGACCGGCAAAACTTTACTGGTGCGCAGCCTAGCGAAGGCGCTGGGCGTGCCTTTACTCATTGTAGATGCAACCGCACTAACTCAGGCGGGTTATGTTGGTGATGACGTTGATAGCATTATGCAGCGCCTGCTAGAAGCCGCCGATGGCGACGTACAGCGAGCGCAGTGGGGCGTGGTATATATTGACGAGATCGATAAAATAGCGAAGCGCGGCGGTGGCGAGGCGAATGCGCGCGATGTTTCCGGTGAAGGTGTGCAGCAGGCCTTATTAAAACTTGTTGAAGGCTCAGAATTGAAAATCAGCACTGACGAGCGGCGCCGACATAAATACGAAGACTGTTTAATGACTAGTACAAATGTACTGTTTATTGCCGGCGGAGCGTTTCCCGGTATTGAGCAGCAGATATGTCAGCGCTTACAGCCTGAAGGCGCCAAAATAGGCTTTCACGCCGAACCTAGCTCTGAAACGCCCAACATCAATAAATTACTTGAGCACCTGCTGCCTGATGATCTGCAGGCTTTTGGGCTTATCCCTGAGTTTATCGGCCGTTTCCCTGTAATCAGTTTTTTAAAGCCTTTGGATGAACAGGCCCTGTTGGCGGTTTTAACTGAACCTAAAAATGCCTTGGTAAAACAATATAAAAAATTATTCGCTTATCAAGGTTTGAGCTTTGATATTAGTAGCGAGGCTTTAGCTTATATTGCACAGCAGGCCTTGTTACGAAATACCGGGGCGCGCGGCTTGCGCTCAATAATGGAATCGGCTTTGCACTCAACCTTATTTGATATTCCCTCAATGGAAAATATCACCGCCTGCTATTTACAGTTGGTTGATGATCCACAAGGTAAAAAATTGCAGGTTCGGTATTCTAAGGATCTTGCTGATGGCGCAGCCTCTGAGCTTGGTCACAGTTCAATATCTGGCGCCGGTTCGGGTGTCAATAGCAAACAGAAAAGTGCATCGACTTAAGTTATAACAGATCCTGGTTGCTGTGAATGGCTCTGGGTATTCAGGTTTTTCTATCTACGCTTGTGCCAGCAATGTCGCTACTTTTCAAATTTTTGTCATAAAAACAACAGTCGTAAATGTATCTTGTTGTTTGTCTTTTTCCCTGCATAAAAACCTTGCCAGAGATATCAATGATATTCACTTAAGTGAAAGCTTTCCTGGGTGAAAGTAAGGTGGGCGTTTTTTTGGGGAGGGAAAGCTACTACGGGGGCTTCGCCACTGCGTGCTTGTGGCAGCGTCCCAATCTATTCACTTTACTTTTCTTCTGGGTTTGTGGTGCCACATCAATTGAACTGCAATGCGCTTAGAAGCCGCCGAATACTGAAGTACCATCTGGCTTGATTTTCGCAATAACAGTATGTGGCAGTTTCGTCGGTTTATATATTGTTGTTAGGAGATTTTTATGGCAAAGGTAGGTGTTTTTTTTGGTTCTAATACTGGCAATACCAGGAAGGTCGCTAAATTTATTAAGCGTGGTTTTGACGATGAGTTAATGGCAAAACCCGTCAATGTTAATCGGGTTGAAGTTGAAGACTTTGCCCAATACGACTTTTTAATTCTCGGTACGCCGACGCTGGGAAGTGGTGAGTTGCCCGGATTATCGTCGGACTGTGAGGCTGAGAGTTGGGAAGAGTTTTTGCCAAAAATTGAGCATCTGGATTTTAGTGGTAAAACGGTTGCGCTTTTTGCTTTGGGTGATCAGGTAGGCTACCCGGATGAATTTGTCGATGCAATGATAGAGATTTATGACTTTGTTGAAGAGCGCGGTGCAACCATTGTTGGTGCCTGGCCAACTGACGGTTACGACTTTGAGAGCTCTGAGAGCGTTGTCGATGACAAGTTTGTAGGTTTGGTTTTGGATCAGGATAATCAGAGCCATCTAACCGAGCAGCGTTTAGCTACGTGGCTAAAACAAATAGCTGAGGATTTTTCATTGCCACTTTAGCCTCATTTGAGGTGTTGTTTGCACTAAAATTTTCCTTTTTTTGATGCAGAAGATGTCAGCAGCGTGGCAGTAGTGTTGTTCGCGTTTAAGCGCTTTGCTAACTCAGTGCTATGCAGTTGGCATCAATCTAGTTACTATCACAGCACTTTAAAGCTTCGGTGTTGGATAGATGGACTCGATACTTAGCATTCAAAATTTAAACAAATATTACGATTCGGGCTTTCAGGCGCTGAAGTCGGTTACCCTCGATATTGAGCGCGGTGAAATTTTTGCGCTGCTTGGCCCGAATGGTGCCGGTAAGACAACCTTGATCAGTATTGTTTGCAGTGTCGTCAAACCCAGCTCGGGTTCCATTTCTGTTAACGGTATGGATTTGCAGGCTCAGTATAAAGAGGCGCGCAAACAGATTGGTGTTGTGCCACAAGAGCTCGCTGTGCCTATGTTTGAAACCGTGTGGGCGAGCTTGTGTTTTTCGCGCGGTCTGTACGGCAAAGCGCCAAATCCTGCGTATCTTGAGCAGCTACTCAAAAGCCTTAGCTTGTGGGATAAAAAAGATAATAAAATTATGACGCTTTCAGGTGGTATGAAGCGTCGGGTACTGATTGCTAAAGCGTTAGCCCACGAGCCCTCTTTATTGTTTTTAGATGAGCCTACCGCAGGTGTCGACGTTGAGCTGCGCAAAGATATGTGGCGCATGATTGATGAGCTGCGCGCCAAAGGCACAACCATTATTTTAACGACTCACTATATTGAAGAAGCTGAAGAGATGGCCGATCGCATTGGCATTATCAACAAAGGCGAGATTTTATTGGTTGATAAGAAAGAGGCGCTGTTAAATAAGCTTGGTAAGAAGCAGTTGCGTATTGAACTGAGTGAGGCTTTGAATGAGGCGCCGCCATCGCTGCTGAATTTTGGTTTGCAGCTGGAAGAGCAAGGCAAAGTATTAAGTTACCACTACGACGCTTCTGAGAAAAAAAGCATTAATAGCCTTTTGAGTGCGCTCGCCGAGTTACCGATTGAGGTGCAGGACATTCAAAGCAAACAGAGCAGTTTGGAAGAGATTTTTGTATCGCTGTTAAACGACGCCGAACAGGCCAAGCAATCGCTGTAACAGGGGAAACTAATGAACGTTTACGGTATTTGGGAAATTTACAAAAGCGAAATGGCGCGTACTTTTCGCACGATTGGCCAGAGCCTGGCTTCTCCGGTGCTTTCTACTTCGCTGTACTTTATTGTTTTTGGCTCTGCTATTGGTTCGCGCATGGTGGAGATCGACGGCATCCCCTACGCGGCCTTTATTGTGCCTGGTTTAGTGATGCTTTCACTGCTGTCTGAAAGTATTAGCAACGCAGCTTTTGGCATTCATATGCCGCGTTTCACTGGCACTATTTATGAGTTGTTCGCAGCGCCCCTGTCAGCATTTGAGCTGGTAATTGCATTTGTTGGCGCTGCGACAACAAAGTCTTTGCTGTTGGGTTTGATTATTTTGTTAACGGCCAGATTATTTGTCGATTTCGAAATCGAGCACCCGCTGTGGATGCTGGCATTTTTGTTACTGACCTCGCTGAGTTTTAGCATGTTTGGTTTTATTATCGGTATCTGGGCCGATGGTTTTGAGAAGTTGAATATCATTCCGATGATGGTGATTACGCCGCTGACTTTTCTTGGCGGTACCTTTTATTCAATAAAAATGTTGCCGGAATTCTGGCAGACGGTGACCCTGTTTAACCCGGTGGTATATTTGATCAGTGGTTTTCGCTGGGCTTTTTATGGTCATGCAGATGTTGCGGTGGAGATCAGTTTGGTGATGATTTTTGTGTTTATGCTGCTGTGCGCCGCTGCAATTGCCTGGATCTTTAAAACGGGTTACAAACTAAAGAGTTAAGTTAGGAGCGTTTAGTATTTATTAAATAAGTCGCCCATAAAAAACGGCGCAATTGGCGCCGTTTTTTGTGCTTGTGTTCTCTTGCAAGACTAGTCTTGCAGAAGATTGCCCGGCTTAAACTCAACCGAATTATCGGCAATCTTGGTTTTATCTACTTTGTTGCGAGCTTTAATAAACTTGGTGCCGAGCACATAGGCCTTGGCGTAGTTGACTGCGTCGACTGAGAGCAGTTCGTCGCCTTTGAAATACCAGACCGAAAAGCGCTTGTCGTCATCGGCTTCTTCGCGAACGATGATGTCATCATAACCCTGGCTCAAACCCACCATTTGCAGTTTTACATCGTACTGATCCGACCAGAACCAAGGAATTGTGTCGTAGATAGGGGCCTTGCCGCAGATAGCAGCCGCGGCAACCTTGGCTTGATCGACAGCGTTTTGCACACTCTCAAGGCGAATATTGCGATCGTAGTGCGGGTTGCGGTGTAAGGTACAGTCGCCGATAGCGTAGATGTTTTCATCGCTGGTTTGCGCCGCTTGGTTAACGACAATACCGTTGTCAACGTCGAGGCCTGCTTCTGTGGCGAGTTCGGAGTTAACACGAATGCCGACACCGACAATAATAAGGTCGGCGGGGAAGCGTGCACCGTCGTCGCAGCAGACGGTATTTGCGCCGTCTTCGCGCTCAATGCCACTTACATTTTTTGCGGTGAGCACTTGCACGCCGTTATCGCTGTGCAACTTCTGGAAAAAAGCGCTCATATGTGGCGCGGTAACACGTTGAAGGATGCGCTCTTCGCGCTCCAGTACGGTTACAGTACCGCCGAGTTTTTTCAGCGATGCCGCGGTTTCAAGGCCGATATAACCGCCACCGATAACAACCACACGCTTGTGCTCGCTGGCATTAAAGCTTTCGCGTATGCCCTGAACATCGGCGGCGCTGCGCAGTGCGTAGCAGTTTGTTGCTTGGTCTAGGCCGGGAATTGGCGGGATAAACGGGCGCGCACCGGCGGCGTATACCAACTTGTCATAAGCTTGTTCGGAGCCGTCGGCCAGAATAATTTTTTGGGCTTCTCTGTCAATTTTGCGAACGGTCGCGCCAAGACGCAGGGTGATATTGTCTTTTTCGTAAGTTTCGGCGCTTTTGAGCAGATTCTTGTCGATGGCGTCGTCGCTGGTCAAATAAGCTTTTGACAGCGGTGGGCGGTGATACGGAAGTGTTGCATCGCTGTCGAACAGAATAATCTCTCCGTCCCAGCCCTCTTTGCGCAGGGCAAAAGCGAAATTCACACCGCCGTGACTGGCGCCGATAACGACACAAACTTTGGAATTAGACATTTTTTATCTCTTTGAACTGCGTGTTGATGGGGCTGCAGAGAAGCTGGGCTGGCCTGGCAGGCAGTGCCGAAACACCTTCGGCACTGAGTTCTCGCCTTGCTTAGCTTTTGGCGACGCGAAATACCGCACCGTCGATGGCGTCACTTACTTCCAGTTGGCAGCAGAGGCGACTGTACTCATCGGCGTCGTCGTCGAGTTCAAGCATGTCCTGCTCAATTTCGCTGGCCTCACCGGTTTTAGCCGTGTGTTCTGGTAAAACGTGAACGTGACAGGTGGCGCAGGAGCAAACGCCGCCGCAATCGCCGTCGATACCTTCAATGCCGTTGGCAACCGCCGCTTCCATCACGGAACCTGAGCTCGCCTCAACAGTGATTTGTTCATCGTTGTTAGTAATAAAAGTAAATTTAGCCATCGTTGTCTCTCAAAAATTCAGAGTTATAGTTTCGGTGGGAGTTATACCCCCGAGATAATATGCGATAAAGCTTTACAGCTGTAGTGCGCCGGATAACGCCAGATTTAACGGGCGTTAAATTGAGCCGTAATACTGTCAAAGCCGACCTTGCGCTTAAACTGATCCAGGTCTTCGATATTGTCTTTGTGCTCTAGGATATCGATGCTCTGAACTTTTTCGCACAGCACTTCAATTAAAATGGCCATAATCGCGCGGGCATGAGTGGAGCCCAGGCAGTTGTGGGTGCCAAAACCAAAGGCCAGGTGCGGGTTAACTTTGCGATCGAGTACAACTTTATCGGCGTCCGGGAAGACTTTTTCGTCGCGGTTAGCTGAGGCCCAGCACAGGCCAACGCGGGTGTCTGCCTTGACGGCGTGCTCACAAACTACTTGGTCTTCCGTGGCAACGCGGCCCATCTGGGTCAGCGGTGAAAAGTAGCGAATCAGCTCTTCAATGGCACTGTTGCGGATTTCCGGTTCCTGGCGCAGGCGCTCGAGCGATTCGGGATGATCGGCAAAATACGCGATGCTATTGGTCAGGGTGTTAATAACGGTATCGCGGCCACCGGCGAAGGTCAGGATCATGACTCCCTTGACTTCTTCTTTGCTCATTTTCTTGCCGTTTACATCGGCAGCAAGCAATACGCTGTAGAGATCGTCGCCGGGGTTGGCAATGGCGCGGTCGATTTGCTCATCGATATAGTCGTAGAGGATGGCGGCCTTGTCGCCGTCGAGGTCGCTGTCTTCACTGCGGAATACGTGGGTGCCCCAGTCAATCCAGACCTTGGACTCTTCATAGGGGATGTTCAGCAATACGGTAAGCGCGCGACTTTGCAGCTTGAGGCTGAAATCGCCGACAACTTCGACTTTGTCTTGTGCCAGTACATCGTCGATGCAACCGTTGATGATCTCGCGCAATTTGTCTCGATAGGGCTCTTCGGTTGGGCGCTTAAACCAGGGCTCAACAAGGTCGCGATAGCCTTTGTGCTCTGGTGGGTCCACCTCAAACGGGATCTGGCGAGTTTCGCGGATCGCAACTTCAGACGGGATAACGATGCGGCCAGGCTTGGCGCCACTTTGCAGGCCTTTCCAGTTGTGCGCGCCTTTGCGCACATCTTTTAGGCGCAGGGCCATCAGTACTGGATCGTCCTGATCGTTTTGGTGGCCAACGCCGCTGCCTTCGCGCGCTTCTTTGAACGGATCGGGTAGTTCACTGATTTTCATAGCTCATCTCTTTATTTGTACTGCTATTGCTGCCGCCTACACCGCATCGTCCGTGCTCAGTGGGCTCGCTGATAAACGCCGCTCATAATAAGTTCTGATCCAGGTCAAAAATACCGTGGCCTTGAAGAAAAAATAGCATAATGATGCTTTTAGAGGCGCGTATTTTTGGGTAAATGGCAGCTTATTTACTTTTGTTTGCAGGCAATTGTAGAAGACTTCGCTTAGAAGTGCGCCAAAAAAAGCATGGTACTACTATTTTATGACATGCCTTTTGTTATCAGCGCTAGAAATGGGCCATAAGCCTGATAAAGCTAGGAAATGTTAAATGCTTGTACTTTGAGGGCCGAGCATGGGCCGCTCGTTTTGGCAGTAATTTAGTTGGCTAAGCTTTCCGGAAGTTGGTGGTGGCTGTGGCGCAGCATATAGATGCGGCCGCGTATACCACTGATGTCGTAGCGCGATTTATCGGTGACGATGTAACCGTTTAAGCGCTGACCGCGCTGAACAAGGCTAAAACCATAGCCGGGCCCGAGTTCGCTGATATGGCCTTTAACACTGAGGCCGCGCTGATCTAACTCACATCTGTGTATCTCGGCAAAGAGTGAGTGTTTTTGCCCTGGCAGTTGAAATTCCAGCAAGCTGCCCGCCTGGCTGTCGCTGAGTTGTTCGGGGTTAAATTGAATCACAAAGACCTCACTGGCGTCTAAACCTGCGCTCGCGGCAATGCGCTGCATATCTTTATCGATGTTGTTGATTTGGGTCTGCGGCGCTGTGCTTTTGTCAAAGTAATTAAACAGTGTGGGTTTGCTGTGCAGGGGCTGGTAAGGCTCGGCTTGTTTAGTGCTGTTTGCTAAGGCGATAGGCTCGTTTTTGTTGCCGCCAGTGACTGGATAAGCTTCGGCTAGTTGTAGTGTTTTTTGTGCTGTTTTTGGTGTTGTTGCTTGGCGCTGGTTTGGCTTGTCGTTGCCATAAATTAGCGGCTTTTGTCTGTTGAGTGCGGTGATTAAAGCGAGCACACATAGAAGCGCAATAGCTATTAAAACGACATATTTAAGCGCTTTGCGTTGATACGGTATTGAATGAATGAGATGGTTTTTCATTGCAGAAAACGTTTTGGGGGGGAAGAAAGCCGGCTTGCTCTCAGTTGTTACGGGCAAGCCGGCGCGCTGTTATAGCGAAGACCAGCGCGATGAATAGGCGCTGGCGCTTTCATCAAAAAATAGTTTGATACCTCGTGCGGCGTCCGCCTCTTCGCTGCCACATTGACGAAGCTCTGGCCCACACTCGTTTAGGCGGGGGTTGGAAAAGAACTGAATGCGCGGGGCGTAGTTAAAATAGGCGGCATAAGCCATGGTGGTGCGAAACTCGCCGATCACACCGTAACCCATGGACCAGGGATAAGGGCGGCCGGGGCTCAGGCCATCGACGGTCTGGCCGTGGCCGGCGCCTAAGTTGTGGCCGAGTTCGTGTGCGACCGAACTTGTGCAGTGGGCCGAGGTTAGCGATATGGCATGAATATCCGGGGTGCTGCTCGGGTAGTAGGCGATGCCGCAGTTTGGCCCGTAAACGGGGCTGATATAGGCGAGCAGGTCGGGGCGGAACTCCCGTTTTAACGCGGCAGCATAAGTGTTGTCGCGCAGGGAATAGAGGCTCTCGTGGCTGATGTCGGTGTGCCCGGCACGGCCTAATAACTCTAACGGCAGCATGCCAACGAGCTCAAGCTCAATACCGGTATTACTGTTGTCAAACGTGGTTTGACTGTAGTCCATTAACATATGGAGCTGAGCTTCGGCCTCTTCAGTGCTGCCGTAATAAGTTAGCATTTCATTTGGGTAAACCAGCAGGATGCGCAGTTTGTTTTGGCCGACGCTGGTACTGGCGATGGGGCCGTAGTGATAACCCAGGTAGGGGCTCAACTCATAGCTGCGCAAGCGATATTCGTAGAGGCCTTCGGCCATACTAAACTCGACGCGCAGGTAGTTGTTTGGCGCGCCGTCGGCACTGCTGTGTACCACCTGCCAGGGGCCACCATTGACCCTGCGCTCAAGCTCGGCGTTGGCATCATTGCTATTCCAGCGAATGCTGATGCTGCTGTTTACCGGCAGTTTTGCCGGCAAGCTCACCGCTGGTAGGCGCGAGGCGACGGTTACCAGGGTCTGATCGCTGTAGGCATCGCGGCCTTCATCTGGAGCTGGGTCGTAGATGCGAAACCAGTGGCGCCCCGGGGCGAGGCTCAAGCTTTGCCGCGTGGTTATTTGGCTCAAATCCGAGCTGGCGAGGTCAAACCAGTTGCCACTGGCATCGCGCTGTTGCAGGTACTGAAGCTTAAAGTTGCTGTCCCAGTGAATATCGAGTTCAGTGCTGTCGCTAAAGCGCGGCGCACTTGGCGGTGCCAGGCTCGAAGGCCTGATGTCGACATGCACCGTGGCAGAGCTTAGCGTGTTGCCGTCATCGATGCTGTAGCTAAAACTGTCCTCGCCACTGAAGCCGGGTTTCGGGCTGTAGATGATCTTGTTGTTATCGATTTTCATGCTGCCGTGCTGGGGCCAGAGCGCGCCGCCAACTTGACTGAGCGCGACGCTCGATGAGTGGCCGGCAAGGTCATTGGCGAGCGCGTCAATGGTGACGGGCAGGCCTGCGCTAGTGCTAGCGCGGTCATCAACGGCCGTCCAGCTGGCCGGAGGCAGCACTGTTACTGTGACTTTAGCGGCACTGAGCACCGCGCCGTCATCAATGCTGTAGCTGAAGCTGTCGCTGCCATACCAGCCCGTATCGGGAACGTATTGCAATACTGAGTCAGAAAGTTTGTAGACCTGGCCGTGGGCCGCTTGTTGCAACTGGTTAAATTCGGAAATAGTTGCCGGCCGGGCCAACTGGTCGTTGGCGAGCACGTCGATATCGACGGGTGTACTCGCCGCTGTGTTGACAAAGTCGTTGATTGCCTGGCTTTGTGTTGCAACGGGAGTGATTTCGATACGGTCCATATTCCATTCCCAATTTGACCCACCCGCGGCGGTGATGCGCATAAGCTGAGCTCCTGCTTGAAGCTCGACCTTCTGCCAAATAACAAGTTCGTCAAATTTATCCCAGTCGCCATTGGGTGAGACCGCTACGGTTTTATCCAGGCCGGGCAGGGAGAGTTGCACCGCTGAACCTGTGATGGGGCTGCCAACAAATACCGAGACGCGGTAGTGGCCCGCTTCATTTAAATTAAACTGGTATTCCCCCCAGTCGCTGCTTTGCACGTGGTTGACAGCGCCGACCCCGTCGCCGGTGACGTAGCGACTAAAGCCCCCGGCGCCACCGCCGCTGCGAATAAAATCTTCCGCTTCTATGGTTAGTGCTTTAGTTGAATGGGCGAGTACGGCACCGAGGCACAGGCCGGCGATGCCAAGTTTGCTTTGGCGTAAATTGTTCATTGTTAAACTCCATGTATACGAAGCACAAAAGGCAAATACGGTTTTGCTTTTTGTGCACTCGTTTAAACTACTTCTCAGCGCAATTGCACTGAACGATGTCCATGTAGCACAGGCGCAAGTTTGCCTGCCAAACGAGTTGGCACTTGCGTTGTGTTTGAAAAGATTATTGTTGCAAGCGAGAGGACACCCGCTGCGGATTTATTATTTGTGCCCTGCGAAAATTCAACTTCCCTTGGCCAATTCAGTTTACTTAAAGCCGGGGCTTTATTTGAATGGCTTTTAAGCTTTAAGAGAAATTATTGGCGCTGCTTAAGACGGCTTGGCGCAGAGTTGGATTGTTGGTTTTATTTGTGAGCTCTGTGCATGCGTAATTGGGTTGTTTGTACATGCATTATTTGTTTCATAAAACTCTGATTGCTTTCAGAGAGGCAAGCGCATAATGTTGCTTTGTCTAACCGTAAAGCAGTATGCAAATGAAAAATATAATAATTGTAGGTGGTGGCACATCGGGCTGGATGACTGCAGCTATGCTCAGTCACGCTTTACCAGAATATATCAATATACGTTTGGTTGAGTCTGAGGATATTGGCACTATTGGTGTGGGTGAGGCTACTATTCCCCACATCGGAAAGTTCAATGCCATGCTTGGTATCGACGAAGCTCAATTTATGAGAGAGGTGCAGGCGACATTTAAGCTTGGAATTGAGTTTGTTGATTGGGGGGCTTTAGGCGAGCGCTATATGCATCCATTTGGGGCGTTTGGCATGCCTCTGAACGACTTGCCTTTTCACAATTACTGGTTGAGAGCTCGTAAAACCCAGGGCGATTTGAGCCTTGAAGCATTTTCTCTGAATACCGCGGCGGCGCGCTCGGGGAAATTTATGAAACCCAATCAAGATCCAACATCGTTAGCTTCTAAAATTGCTTATGCCTACCATTTGGATGCGGGATTATATGCAAAGTTCTTACGTCGTTTTGCCGAAGCTAAAGGGCTAGAGCGCATTGAGGCAAAAGTTGTTTCGACGGAACTAGACCCGGCAAGTGGCTTTATTCAAAACATTGTCTTGGACTCTGGAGAAAAACTAGCGGCGGACTTGTTTATTGACTGCAGTGGCTTTCGCGGAGTATTAATTGAAGAGGCGCTGCATTCGGGCTACGAAGATTGGTCGGACATACTGCCAATGGATAGCGCAATTGCCGTACCTTCAGCGCTTGAGTCCGAGCCCTTGCCCTATACCGTGTCGCATGCGAGAGAAGCCGGCTGGACTTGGCAGATTCCCCTACAGCACCGAATGGGCAATGGCCATGTGTTCTCTAGTAAATACATGGATGAGCAGCAAGCAAGAGATATATTGTTACAGAATATTCATGGTGAGCTTCTAGCCGAGCCGCGCTTGTTGCGTTTTAAAGTCGGCAGAAGAAAAAAAACCTGGGTAAATAACTGTGTCGCGATTGGCTTAAGTTCCGGTTTTATTGAGCCGCTGGAGTCAACAGCCATTCACCTTGTCCAGGAAGGTATTACCCGCCTTGTGGCTTTTCTCTCTGATTTAGAGTTTAGCCCTGAGAGCCGAGACGAATACAATCGTACAATGGCGCTTAACTACGAGAGAATTCGCGATTTTATTCTTCTTCATTACCATGTGACCCGCAGAGATGATAGCGAGTTCTGGCGAGATGTACGGGCAGTAAAGCTTCCGGATGTACTCGAACGTCGTTTGCGCTTAATGAAACAGGCGGGAGTCCACGCAGATTATGAATTTGATATTTTTGGTATAGAAAACTGGCTTGCTGTTGCGATTGGGCAGGGCATTGTGCCGCAGAGTTATAACCCTGTAGCCAATACGATGCCGTCAAAAGAGTTCGATTATCATATTTCTCAGTTTCAGCATGCCGTGCGAGAGATTGCCCGCCAAATGCCTAGTCATCAGGCGTTTATTGATCACTATTGTAAAGCCTGATTGAGTTTTTCCTGGCCAGTTATAGATACCCCCGCTAAGTAGAGGGGGTATCAGGCGAAAGCTATTATTTAAAATACACAATGCGGCTGGCGGCTTTGCTTGCACCAAGTGCTTGACTGCGCTTGCTTGGTAGTGCATTGGCGACATAGAGTTTGTATTTACCGCTAAGTTTTATTTTTTTGCCCTGCATGTTTATACGCGTGAGTTTATCTGCAGGGATTTCAAACCTAAGTGTTTTGCTCTGGCCGGCTTCAAGTGCGACGCGCTTAAAGTCTTTGAGTACGTAGAGCGCTTCTTGTTTGTCGGCCTCAGTCGGTGCTAAATAGACTTGGGCGACATCTTCACCTGCTACTTCCCCGGTATTGCTGATGTTTACGCTAACCGAGAGCGCGCCGTTTTTTTGCAGCTCTGCCTGGAGCTGACTGTATTTAAACTCGGTATAACTCAGGCCAAAACCAAAGGGGTAGAGCGGCTCTTTTTGCATAAATTTGTAGGTGCGACCGACCATCGAGTAGTCGCTGTAGTCCGGCAGTTGCTCAACTGATTTTGGAAAGGTCAGGGGCAGGTGGCCGCTTGGGTTGATATCGCCGAAGATTACATCGGCGACGGCGTTACCACCTTGCTCACCCGGGTACCAAACCTGCAGTACGGCATCGGCTAGATCGTGCAATTCTCCAAGTGCCACGGGGCTACCACTTGCGACTACGAGGATTAGCGGGCCGGTTTTGTTTTTTGCGATGGTTTTGATGTAGTCAACCTGGTTTTTAGGCAGGCTGATATCTACCCTGTCACCCTTGTGTTGGCTGGCAATTGCATCGACTTCCTCGCCTTCCATATCGGCACTGATGCCGACAACCGCAATGGTTGCATCGGCGGTCTTGGCAACCATCGGCGCCCAGTTCAGCGGGTTTAAGTTTTCGTGAAACGGCAGGGCGCCCATGCGGTAGTTGAGCGATGAGGTCATGCTTAACTTGTTGGCGATGCCTTCAAGTATGGTCACCATATTGCCGCTGATACCGTAGTAGTTGGCCATTAATACATCGCTGGAACTGGCGAAAGGGCCGGTGACATAAGGTACTTTAATATCTTTTTTCAGCGGTAAAGTGTTGTTGTCGTTTTTTAGCAGCACGATGGATTTTTGCGCGACCTCTCGAGCCAGCGCGATATGCTCTTGGCTATTTACTACATCAATGCTGACATCGTTGTATGGGTTTGACTCAGGTTTATCAAAAAAGCCGAGGCGAAAACGAATCATCAGCAATTCTTGCAGTTTTTCATCGATAAGTTTTTCATCGATAAGGCCCTGCTTAAGAGCGTCGGCTAAAGCGGGGTAGGTAAAACCGCAGTTTAAATTGACTCCGGTTTGAAGGGCGACGGCAGCGGCCTCGGCCTCAGTTTTTTTGTATTTGTGGCCGTGGTGAATATCGTAAAGTGCACCGCAGTCAGAAACGATATAGCCGTCAAAGCCCCATTGTTTTTTTGCCAGCTCATCAAGTAAGAACTCAGATGCACAGGCGGGCACACCGTCAACGGCGTTGTACGCACACATTAGCCCTGTGACCTTGGCATCTGTGATTAACGATTCGAACGCCGGCAGATAGGTTTCATATAGGTCTTTGGCTGAGGCGCGGGCATCGAAGCTGTGGCGCTCCGCTTCCGGCCCGGAATGTACGCCAAAATGTTTTGCTGCGGCGGAGGTTTTTAAATACTTGGGGTGATCGCCCTGCATGCCCTTTACAAAGGCTCCGCCGATACGGGCGTTAAGCAGTGGGCTTTCGCCCGAGGTTTCCTGGCCTCTGCCCCAGCGCGGGTCGCGAAAGATATTGACGTTCGGCGACCAGAACGTCAGCCCGGTATATTGGCTGCGGTTACCGTGCTGTTGATTTAAGTTGTATTTCGCGCGCGCCTCGGTGGAAATTGCATCGGCCATACGAAAGGCGAGATCGTCATCAAAACTTGCTGCTAAGCCGATAATTTGCGGGAAAATTGTCGCTCGGCCGTTGCGTGCAACGCCGTGTAAGGCTTCATTCCACCAGACGTATTCATTTAGCCCAAGGCGGGCAATGGCGGGTGTCTTTTCACTGAGCTGGGCGATTTTTTCTTCGCTGCTCATTGCTGCGACAAGTGCTGCGCTGCGCTGCTCAAAACTTAAATTTTCGTCAAACCAGATGTGCTCGGCATGTTTGTGTGCTTGGCTGGCATAGCTGGCTGCACTCAGGCTGAACAGTGCTATGCCTGAAGCAAGTTTTATGTTTGTAATTAGCTTGCGCATGAGTTGTTCTCAGGTTTTCCTTGGTAAGCTGGTTGTGATTAAAAAAACAGGTGCAGTGTAATAATCCGGCTAATCCAAATTGCCGTAATAGCGGCGCCTGTACATATTTTTATGCAGCTTTTGCGCGGCCTCGACCATGTCCTGGTAGGGGACATCGGTTACACGTACAAAACCCACATTGTAGTTTTCACCGTCATAGGCGCGGCCGGTCAGCGGCGAATCTATGTATTGGAACCAGTGTGCGCCAACCATATAAGGGTTGTCGATGACACTGTGCATATATTCGGTATAAGCGCGTGCACGATCGGCGTTGGATGCGGCGAGGGTCACACCGGGGTGATACATGCCCGACTCAAGCGAGCCAAAATGGAATTCGCCGATAATGCTGGGTTTGTCATATTTTTCTAAGAAAGCCCAGCGTTTGGCGGGCATGCCGTCTTTGTAATTGTTGTAACTGACAACATCGACGTTGTCGGCTGCAGCCTGCACCATGGGCCAGGGCATGCCCCAGTCGGCAAAGCGCGAACCCAAATAAAGGTGGTTGGGCATCAATTTTTTCATGGCCTTGTTGACAGTGCCATAGTATTTAGCGCCGTAGGCATAGAGAAGATCTTCGTAGTCTTTAATTTGCTGGCTGCGCTGAGCGCTGCCTTCATTTGCAAGGCTGGAATCTATACCTTGATTAAAAGTCTGCCAGCTTGTGATCTGTTTCCCCCAGGCCTTATTTAACTGAGCGATGTCTCGATATTTTTCTTTCATTAAGCGGGTAAATTCGGCTTTGCTTGGCACATCGTTGCCATCGCGCGTTAGGGTATGCAAAACGATGCCGAGTTGGCTTTCGGTGCTTTCTGCGCGGCCAAAGCTTTTTTCGTTGTCGATAAAGACACCGACACACCACGGCGTGCCTTTTACTTCGTCGGCGACTTGCTGCACTGTGGCAAACGCGCGCCGCTCAAATTCGGGGTCAAACACATCGGGTAGCGCTGCCCAAAAGTCATTGCCTGAACTTACGGTTTTGTAATTGCCGATGATCCAGCCATTGGCAAAAAATGGAATGCGTTTATTGTCGTAAAAACTTGGGTCGGTCCAGTTGCCGAGCGAGGCAAAACCCCAGTTCAGCATTCTGTCTATGGTGACGTTGCGCCAGGCCTGCATATAGTCGGCGCCGTCTTGGCCGTATTTGCGTTCGAGGTTGGCGCTGTAAAAACTGAACACTTCGCCTTTGGCCATCGGGCCACTGTGCGCTTCGCGGCGATAACCAAAGTGTTTGCCCAGCGGTTCGTCGTAGCTCGGTAGCCAGTTGAACATATTGGCGCGTAAGTCGCTGACCTTGTGGCGTGTTTTCACCGCGGCATCGGGTGCGCGATTTAGGCCTTCGCTATCTTCGGGAGTCAGGTCGTCGGCGCTGCGCTGTTTAATACTTGCAGGGTCAAAATCGTAGCCGGTCATGGTTGTCGAGTTCGACAGGCGAATAATATCTATGCCGGTGCCAAAATACAGGTAGCCTTCCGGGTCGACCAAATACCACTTGCCATCGACTTTTTCGGTACGGAAATAACCGCTCGCTTTGAGCTTGGGGCCCTCGGCCCAAGCGTTAAATTTACTGCGCCCTTTAGGCTTGCCCGCTTTTAGGCGGCTTAGCTCGGCATCGCGTTGGGCAAGTAATTCGGCGTCGCTGTGAATCTTTCCGGGAAATTCTTGTTTGGCATTTTGACCGTACTGGTCGACGATGCCGCTTAGAAAATTGGCATCGGCTTTAGGGTTTTGAATCAGGCGCACATTGTCGATGGTAATTTCCCGGTCTCTCAAAGCGTAATCAACACTAAAGCTGATCTGTTTGATATTGCTGATATCGAGATCTTTTTTCCCCCACATCGAGACAAACATATTGTCGTCGCTGGGCCAGGTCGGCGGGTTTGAGCGCAGGCCACTTTCGAAATTCAGCTCGATATTGACCTTGTCAGATGGCGAGGCGAGGTCGTGGCCAGCTAATTTGCCGTAATACGTTTGTGCCGGGCCAGTGGCAACCGATGTTGCGCGTGTATAAGTTGCACCGTGGCCGTCGCTGGTATTGATCCACAGCGAGCTGCTGACATCACCGGCGTTGGCAATGTCGAGGGCAAAACTAATGTCGCCGAGTTCGCGCCAGTCCCAGCCGGGTTCCGAGCTAATCGCAAAACTTGTATGCAGGTGTTCTTTGCTGCCGAACTTAATATTCAGTGCTTTGCCACCGGAACCATCATCGACAAGTGATGCTTTACTGTTGTGAAAGCTAAATTCCGGTGGAATCTGGCCGTCGTCAAAATCAAACAGAACTTCGACAACGTTTGTCGCTGCAGCTTGTTTGCTGAAAAGTGCTTTTGTTTTTGTGCTGTTTTCACTGCCGCTCGAGAGAGCAGCTGAGCGGTGATCTGAATTCTCCTCCGAGCTGCATGCGCAAAGTGTTCCGGCAAGGGCGACTAGGCCACTTAGAGCGAGCTTGTAGGTCATTGTTTCAGTCTTTGAACTTAGTTGTTTGGCTTACTAATTATTTGCCTGCTAAAACGGCGATAACAGCGACTTTACAGGCCACCTTAGCATGAAAAAACCAGGCTATTGTACGAAGTTGTTGTTTTTGTGACTATAAGCCGGATTGTTTTATTTAACTCAATTCGCAGGGCAACGTTGCCTGTTGTTTTCTATCAGAAACTAGGCGCATTAGCGGCCGTATGCCGATAATGCGCTTGAACTCGCTTAGCTTGCAGGCGTGTCGAATTTACCTCGATACGGCCAGCCCGCAAATTGTTTATCTGTTTGTGGGTTGGCGTTGTGAGGCCAGCACTCCAGGACATAGTTTTGGCGGTCCGCAGCGATGCGGGCAATGCCGTAACCCTCGGACTTTAAGCTGCGATCGTGCAGGAACTTGCCCCATTCGACGACGTTGTCATCCTGGTAGTCGGCGTGGCTGATTGGTGGGTTGGCGACAGCGAGAACACGCATTTTGTTGCCGAAGGTATCGGTAAAGTCGCCGGTGTTCGGGTCGTTATTGCGCTTGTTGGGCAGTTTGCCGGCACCTTCAAACCAGCGCTGCCAGATACTTTGCACCGCCGGGCCGGCAAAAAACACCGGGCCGTCGTCAAAGCTATTTACCCCTTGGCGGCAGACCATGCCGAGGTGTTGATCGCCGGTAAGTACCAGGGCCCCTGCTTTTTTGACAAGTTTAACTGCGCGCGTGCGGCCGTCGGCGGGGTAGCCATTGGCGTCGTAGTCGAGCAGGGCTTTGCCGTCGGGGCCGGTTTGCGCAGAGCCCCACACCGATGCGGTAATCAGAATCTTTGGCAAGCCCGGTTCCATATCTGCCCAGGCATCGAGAAAAGCTTCCTGGCGCTGACCGAGCAGCACGCCTGTTTTGCTCTTGGGGTCGCCGTCGTAATCCGGCGGTGTTTTAAACTTGCGATCTTCGATCAGGGCAAAGTTGATACCGCCATAAATAAAATTGCCGAAAGTGACGGGAATATCGTACTTAATGGGCTTGGGGTCGTAGGCGTCGGGGTTGTGGCCGTGCTGCATGCGATAGACCATGCGCACAAGGTCTTTGTTCCACTTGTAACCGCCGTCTTCTTCTTTGGGCATGTCTGAGTTTTTACCGGCATTGCCCCAGAGGTTACCCTGAAGTATGTCGTGGTCGTCGGCGAGCATAACACTGGGGGTGTTGCGCACGGCGTCGCGGAAAGTCCAGTACCACAAGTACCAGCGGTAAAGTGTATCGAGCTTGGCGTCGGGGGTGTCGCGGCCAAAGCGCGTGGGCGAGCCCTCGTAATACTGGTCGCCACAGAAAACATAGAGGTCGGGCTTGTGGCTGGCACAGTAGGCTGTGGTTGCGCGGTGAGGGTTACAGATGTTTTCAGGGGTGTAGCGCCCGTACAGGGTCTCTTCGGGAATGATTTTGGTGTAGTGGCTTTTATCGAGACCGTTGACGCTTGGCGTGATGCACGAGAACAGCGCGATATTAAGCTCTTTGCTGTTGTCGGGGTCGCTGACGATGCGGCCCTCAAAAACACTTTTACCCTGATAGATAATGCGGTAGGTCGCCGCTTTTTTGCTGTTCCACTTGTCCAGGCGAAACAGCGCGCAGTAGCCATTGCCGATGTCGGCGCTTTGCGCTTCGACCCATTTTGTGCTGCCGTCGATTTTGTAGTCGAGTCGGGCGCTGCCTTCGGCTTCGCCGGCGATGGGCATAAACTGAGCGCTGAGCTTTAATACATCGTTATTTAAGCTGTACATGCAGCCTATAACGGGCCCCAGGGCGCGCTCCGGGTGCACACTCATCTTGTCGCCACCTGTTGCGATATCGCTAAAAGCCCAGCGCGCGCCTGCCGCTTTGGCGCTCGGAGAGCTCAGTAGCATCAAGCCGCCCTGTAAGGCAGAAGCGGGCAGCTGCGACTGGCTGATCGAACTTAGCTGTTCGCCGCTTTGTGGATCACAGGCGCAGAGCTCAAGTGTAAATGTACTTTGTTGCCCTTTGCTGTCGGGGCGTATCGTGCAGCGCAGCAACAGGTCGCGAGTGGCGAGTTCACCCAGGGCTTTGCTCGCCTTTGGGCCGCGATTGAGCCTGGCGTAGTGCAGCGGTTTATCGGCGTTGTTAAAATCGTCAATGCTGAGCCGGCCCTCGTGATCAACAAGCGCGGCGAGGCCGCCGTTTTCACCGGAAAAGCGCTGGGCCATTGCCGCGCCGGCATAGTCGAGCTTGCCGGCGCCGACTCCGAGCAGGAAGCCGGCCACACCGGTTTTGCCGGGAGTTAACAGTGAGACTCTGGCTTCGATGCAGGCCTCTTGCGGCTTGTTATTTAGCTCGCGAGTAAGCAGTGCAACGCTGCGCCCTTCAAAGCTCTGTTCGCCGCGAAGGCACTCGATTCGATTGTTGTTGAGCTGCCAGTCTTGCAGGCGGTTGGCCCAAAAGTCGGGGCCTAACCACGGGCGCTGCACGGCTGTATCCAGAGCTATTTTGTCTTTTGCACAGAGTTTTTCGGTGTTGGCGCTGCTGCTAAGGGCAAGGCTGCCAGAGGCTGCTGCGGCGCCGAGGCCGCTTGCGCTGATTTTTAAAAAGTTGCGGCGTTTCATGCTTGGCTCTCACGGGGTTATTGTTATATCGCTGCGCTTTGGTTTGCACTTGCATCGATAGCTAAACGTGTTTGGGCTAATTTAGTGTCATATAGACTATATGTAAATGCTCGGCGCAATTTATTGATTTATATCTTGTGTTGAATGCAGATACAGAAACGCCGGGCTGGGCCCGGCGTTTTTGTGTAATAAGCAAAAGCTTGATGCTTATTTAACTTCTTTGAGGTAGACAGTTTTCTTCTCGAGGTATTGCTCAAGACCAAACTTACCATCTTCACCGCCGAAGCCACTTTGTTTCCAGCCGTTGTGGAAACCTTGGTGCTGTTCACCCATGCCGCGGTTTACATAAACTTCACCAACCTCAAGCTCTTCGATAAAGCGATTGATGTCGTAGAAGTTTTTGCTGAACACGTAAGCGCTTAAGCCGTAGATGCTGTCATTGCAGTTGGCAATGGCTTCGTCAACGTCTTTAACCTTGACGATAGGCAGAACAGGGCCGAAAGTTTCTTCGTGAACGGCGATGTTGTCTTGCTTAACATCAACAAGAACAGTTGGCTCGTACCAGCAGCCGCCTTCCATGCCGTCAACTTTGGCAAGCTTGGCGCCGGTGGCAACCGTAGCACCTTGCTTGATGGATTCTTGCACGATGTGATCGATATTTTCGATTTCACGCTGGTTGCACTTGGGCCCCATTTGCGTGTCGCGGTCCATAGGGTCGCCCACTTTCAAGCCTTCAACCGCAGGCAGGAACTTGGCCATAAACTCGTCGTAGATGCCTTCTTGAACGTAGAGGCGCTCAACACAAGTACAAACCTGGCCGCAGTTGGCAAAGCGGCCCCAAAGTGCCGCATCAACAGCTTGGTCGAGGTCGGCGTCGTTCATCACAACCATTGGCGCTTTACCGCCAAGCTCAAGCATAACTGGCGTCATGTACTCAGCAGAGGTTTTGTAAATCATCTTGCCGGCAACGGTAGAGCCGGTCATGGTGATGAATTTGGTTACAGGGCTTTCACACAAAGCCTGACCAACAACAGAACCAGAGCCGTTAATAACGTTTAGTACACCAGCTGGAATACCCGCTTCGTTGGCGATGCGGCCGAGTTCGGTCGTTGCCAAAGGCGTTTCTTGCGTTGGCTTAAGAACGATGGAGTTACCTGTTACCAGGGCCGGGCCGATCTTACGACCAGCTAAAGCCAGTGGGAAGTTCCAGGCAGTAATACCGACAACCACACCGCGAGGTACTTTGTGGATGTAGATTTTTTCGTTTTCGTTGTCAGAAGGCAGAATGTCACCTTCGATAGTCAACGCCCAGTCGGCAGCGTAGTCGATAAAGGTAGCAGTAACGTCAACTTCCATTTCGGCAACACTGATCAACTTGCCCTGCTCGGCAACCAGCATAGGTGCGAGAATATCTTTGTTTTCACGAATTTTGTTGGCGAAGTTGCGCAAGATGCCCTGGCGCTGGCGCGCGGTCATTTTTGCCCACTTCCTTTGCGCCGCGTCGGCGACTTCCAGCACGTGATTGGCGTCGTCGGCACAACCCTTAGGGATAGAACCGATTTTTTCGCCAGTTGAAGGGCTCAAAATATCGATAGTGCCGTCTACTTTAGAAGCAACGTACTCACCACCAATAAAGTTAACATTGTTTTGAAAATTCATAATTAGCGTCCCATCCAGCCGCCATCTACTAAGAGAACGGCGCCGTTAACATAGTTTGCGGCTTCAGAGGCCAAGAATACTGCAGGGCCTTTGAAGTCTTGTGGTTCACCCCAGCGCCCTTGAGGAATACGGCCAAGAATTGCATTGGCGCGCTCAGGGTCGTTGCGCAGGGCTTCAGTATTGTCAGTTGAAATATAACCGGGAGCGATGGCATTAACGTTAACACCTTTGCTTGCCCACTCGTTCGACAAAGCCATAACCAGCTGACCAATGGCACCTTTTGACGCAGCGTAACCAGGAACGGTGATACCGCCTTGGAAAGTTAGCAGCGAAGCGGTAAAGATAATTTTGCCGCTGCCGCGCTCAACCATGTCTTTGCCGATCTCACGGCTCAGAACAAACTGCGAATTTAGGTTAACGTCGATCACTTTATCCCACAGCTCGTCGCCGTGTTCGGCGGCGGGGGCGCGCAAAATAGTACCGGCGTTATTGATCAGAATGTCGATAACCGGGAAGTCTGCTTTTACTTCTTTAATAAAAGCGTACAGCGCTTCTCTATCACCAAAATCACACTGATAAGCTTTAAAAGAACGACCGAGCGCGGTTACTTCTTTTTCAACTTCGGAACCTTCAAGTTCCAGGCTCGCACTTACACCGATGATGTCTGCGCCGGCTTCGGCCAGACCCAGTGCAATTGCTTTACCAATGCCACGCTTACATCCTGTTACCAGCGCGACCTTCCCCTCTAAACTAAACTTATCCAGCATCTCTCTTAGCTCTCTTTCTGGAATTTACTTATCAAATAAGCAATAAAACATGCGCGGGCTCAAGACCCCTCAAGTGCCCGCGCATACGAACTACATTAAATGTATTTATTCTTTGTCAGTACATTTAACCAGGGCTTTCATGCCCTCTGGGTTTCCGTCCATACCTTCGAAGGCGCTCTGGATGTCGCCGAGCTCGGTAACAGAAGAAATAAATGGTGCGAGATCGATTTTCTTCTCAGCAACCAGTTGAATCGCCCAGTCGTAGTCGGCGGCTTCGTAAACACGGGCGCCGAGTAACTCGAGCTCTTTCCAGAAGAACTTGAACAGGTCAATTTCTGGTTTAGTGCTGTGAATGGCAACCATAACAATGCGGCCGCGAACAGCTGCGATTTCAGTCATGGCGTCGATGGCGGGCTTAACACCGCTGACTTCAAATACAACGTCTGCGCCGGCAGTGCCGGTCCACTCGTTAACAATGGCTGCCAAATCTTCTTCGATGGGGTTAACGGTTTTAATTCCCATGCCTTCGGCAAACGCGCGGCGTTTTTCGTTGGGCTCGGAGACCAAAACTTCAGCGCCAACACTCTTGGCAACGGCTGCAACCAGCTGACCGATGGGGCCGCCGCCGAGAACAACGGCTTTTTCACCAGCTTTTAAGCGCGAACGGCTGACATCGTGGGTCGCAACAGAGAGGGGCTCGATCAGAGCGCCTTCTTGCAGGCTGACGCCGGCAGGAATTTTGTGCAGGGTGCGGGATTTTACTGTCCAGTAGTTTTGGAAGGCGCCGGCGGAGTCGATGCCCATAAACTTCAGGTTGTGGCAAATGTGGGTGTTACCCGCTTTACATGCAGGGCACTCTCCGCACCAGTCGAGAGGGCGAACAACTACGTTTTCGCCAATTTCAAAACCTTCAACACCCTCGCCAATAGCGACAATGGTGCCACTCATTTCGTGGCCAGTGGTTTTAGGTGGTGCTACGCGCGCGTCCATCACCCCGTGGTAAATATGCATGTCGGTACCGCAAATACCAACGTAGCCAACTTGCAGGCAAACTTCGCCGGCCGCAGGCTCTTTTTTTGTGCCTTCGACTACACGAAAGCTTTTATCACCGATATATTCTGCCGCTAACATGGCTGGCTCCTATTTAAGTTGATTTCTTATTAATTGGACTTCACGAGGTGAGCTTTGATCAGATCCTCATCGAAGATTACGCCGGTGCCCGGAGTGTTTGGCGCCACCGCTCGGCCGTCGACAATACGCAGCGGTTGAGTGGTGTAGTGCTCGATAGGGAAGCTGTGTACTTCAAGGTAGCCCGAGTGAGGCAGGGCTGACAAGTAACTTACGTGCAGTTCTTGCATGCCGTGAGTACATACGGGTAGGTTGTGGGCGTAGGCCAGTTCGGCAACTTTCATCAAACCGGTAATACCGCCGATATTTGACGCATCCGGCTGTAAAAAGCCGAGCTTGCTGTAATTCACCGCGTGGGTGAATTCGTGGATGGTGTGCAAGTTTTCACCCATGGCCAGCGGAATATTGGTGGCTTGGGCAATTTCGGCATAACCTTCAAAGTCATCTGGAATGGTTGGCTCTTCAAACCAGGTGATGTCGTACTGTTCTATTTCGCGAGAGAAACGAATTGCCGTCTCGCGGGTCATGCTGTAATTGGCATCAACCATAAATACGACGTCTGGGCCGATCAGCTCGCGTACGGCTTTAACACGCTGCACATCTTCTTTGTAGTTGGGCTTGCCCACTTTGATTTTGACGGCGTGGAAACCTTTGTCGAGATAACCCTGAATGTTCTGCAGCAGTTTCTCTTCACTGAAGTTCAGGTCGATGCCGCCGGCGTAACACTTAGTGGTGTTGCCGTGGGCGCCGATCACTTTCCACATAGGCAGGCCCATGCGCTTGCAGCGGATGTCCCACAGGGCAATATCGACAGTTGAAATGGCGAAGCTCAGCAGGCCGCCGCGGCCGACGTAGTGCAGCTTCCACTGCATTGCTTCCCAGATTTCGTGGATGTCAGAGGCGTCGCGGCCGATCAGCCAGTCGCGGTACTCATCGAAGATAAGCGAGTAGATCGCCCGGCCGCCGGTGCCGCCAGTGTAGGTATAACCCACACCCTCGGTGCCATCGGCGCAGATGATACGCGTCAGTATCAATTCAAAGTCTGTGTGGGTGCCGTGCTTGGCGTCGGCCAGCGCTTCGGCGAGGGGGATGCGATAGTATTCAACTTTCACATCGGCGATTTTATGACCGGCAACCGTCGCCAGATCACGCTCTGCGTTCACATCGAGGGACATAGTCGTTTCTTCTTTATATATAGAGTAGGCAGAAGCGCATTGTAGATTGTATACAATGCTTGTCAATTATAGCTGGAGGCACCCGGCGCCAAACTTGATTTCAAACATTATTTTGAAATATGGCGCGCAGTTCTTCAGTGGCTTCGGTAATTGATATAAGACAATGAATGCAAAAAACCTGACTTCGGCTGTTACTAATCGTGAGCTTTTGATCTCGGTCTGGGGAAAAAATTGAGTATGGCGCGCTCAGTTTGTATGCGCGATCAAGCGCAATTTTATGCTCAATTATTACCATTCGTAACACTCTTTTTTTGTAAACAATCGACTATTGACAATGCTAGGTGCAGAGCCCACCATGGCCGAGCCAGTCTCTACCAATCTATTAAAAAAAATAGAAATGCAGACAGGTGAATAACAAAAAAGTTACAGGAGTGCGCTTACAAAAAGCGTGCGCATAAAAATAAAACCAAGTGGAGAGCTTAACGATGTCTAACATCTCTCGTCGCTTTAAACTGTCAGCCCTTTCTACGGCAGTTTTAGCGGTAAATGGTGGCTTTGCCTATGCCCAAGATGGCCAAGAAGGTGGAGCTGCGCTCGAAGAAGAACTAATCGTAACCGGTATTCGTGGCGCGATGATGCGCTCCATTGACGATAAGCGTGAAGCTAAAAATATCGTCGACACGATCAACGCCGAAGACATGGGTAAAACCACCGACCAGAACATTGCCGACTCACTCGGTCGTGTGACTGGTGTAACGGTTGTAAGTCGTGACGGTGAAGGTTCTCAGATTACCGTTCGCGGTGCTTCTTCAAACCAGAACCAAATTACTTTAAACGGACAAACCCTTACATCTACAGACTTTAACCAAGGTGTGGATTTAAGTTCGTTTTCATCTGATATTCTTTCTAAGTTGGAAGTCGTTAAGACTCCGAGTGCTGACCACGATGAAGGCTCACTGGGTGCGAGCGTAAACTTGGTAACGGCTCGTCCACTTGACCAGGCTGAAGATATTTATACTGGTACCATTCAAGGGCGGTATAGTGATTTCAGTGAAGAGTTTGATCACAAGCTTCAGTTTTCACTATCGAAAAAGTTCCTCGACGATACTTTGGGTGTAACAGCCACAATTTACGACGAGACCAATACTTATCGTAAGGATCAGTTCCGTGTTGAGCGTTATCGCGAAACTAATGCGGAAATAACTCAGGCGACGGACCAAAACGGTAACATCGTGTCTGGCTTTAGAGCGATAGAGCCTGAGAATACCGGTTATGAACTGCATCAAAATACCAGTGATCGCTACGGTATTAACGCTGGTATTCAGTGGGCGCCTACTGATCGCACTGAGTTGATGTTTAACGTAACTTACAGTAAGCAAGAGCAGAAGCGCGAGTTTGACGGCGTTAAGACCCGCTCTCCGGATGCCAATAAAAACTTTGTAGAAGATACTTACTACGGCAACTCTCAGGAGTCAAATGCTGATAGGGCTCAACTGGCGGGGTTCTCTGATCCGCAAGCTAGCTGGTATAGCGTTGACACGGATACTTATACACTGACCAAAAAACTATCTCGCGGCACCGTCGGTGATATTACTCGTTCAGTTGGTGGTGACGAGAGAGACAACATTGCTACAACTCTGGAGCTGACCCAAGAGTTGACCGATCGTTTTCGTATGAGTGCTCAGGTCGGATACTCATCCAGTAAATCTGAGAGTTTGCCCAGTGCTTATACTAATATGCAGAATTTCGCTCAGATCAACGATTTGTTGATTTCTGAGGGTGGGGCTGACCATATTCCAGCCGGTTATGATTGCACAGGTTCTCGCTGTGTTGTTATTGCTGGTGATTCTGTCATCGACTACGGTGCCCAAGATTCTGGTGATTACGATGATAATGGCATTATCCGTCAAGACTGGTTTGACAATACTAATGTGTTGACCGGCTTTAACCCTGCTGACAGCAAGTCTTTCCACCTTGGTTCAATTGTTGAAAATGATTCTGACGTTGAAGATACTCTGAGCTCGGCGCAGGTTGATTTTGACTTTGATCTTGATATGTTTGGCCTGACGACCACTGAGTTTGGTGCGAAGTTTACGTCACGTGAAAAAAGTGTTGATGATCAGAGTTATGAATACACCTCTATCACATCGACAGATATTATTTACGATGAATACGGTAACCCAGTTTCACGCCCTGCCGGGCCTCTGACCGGTATCCGCGCCAATATTATCGCGGGTGACCCGCTGCCTTACGATAACTTTATGTCATCGCTTGGTTACAAGAGCAGTAACGTCACCAAGGGCTGGACACCCATCGACGTTGATAAAGCCTTTGATTTAATCACCGACGACCCTGAGCTGGTTCGCACTGCGGATGATACCGAGACACGCTCAACTCAGCTCGATACTGGCGCGCTGTATTTAAAGCAAAACTTTTCTTACTTTGACGATCGTTTAACGGGTGATGTTGGTTTTCGTTACGTTCGTACGGAAGTTGAAGCAAGCGGTTATTCCGGTGCCTCGTTCCACGATTTCTCGGATAATACCGATGAGAGCGAATTTGACTTGGTGTTGATGCGTGACCTGCGCAACAGCAGCATAGGAACGGCTTGTCGTCAGCCCAATTATACGATTGATGGCGACGTGAATAGCAGGCAGGCTTTTGAGCAGAAGTTTAATCGTATTGATGGTGTCGGCTGGGATACGAGCGTCGGTACTTCTTATGATGCTGACACAGATACTTGGACCATCGATCCAAGCCAGTGGACCCGAATTCCCGCTCAAGAGGGTAAGTGTTACGACCCGGATTACGCCTTATATGCTGAGTTGGTGCAGGATGATATTGACGATGCTACGCAAGACATCCCTATTATTAACTGGGTGACAATGTGGCGCTATGCCGACGTTCACACCAGTCGCAACAATGCTTGGGATTATTCTGATGCGGCGAACCCCAGTAACATTACTTGGGATGGCCCGGGTACTCAGATCAGTGACTTTACTATCACCGGTCAGGTCGATCGTACTGTTCAGGCGTTCCCGGTATCAAATAGCCATAGCTACAATAATATCCTGCCAAGCTTGAACTTGAACTTCGCGTTTACTGATGACTTGGTTGGGCGCTTTGCGATTTCCAAGACAATGACTCGCCCTGAGCTTGAAGATACACGCGCAGGCTTTTTTGTTGACTCCGGCGCTTATTGGGGGACAGGAAACCCGCAGAACGGTTCCGTCAATATGTACAACACCAAGCTGGAGCCATTGGAATCTAATAACTTAGATATCGGCCTTGAGTGGTACTTTAATGACGTTTCGATGATCAGTGCTGCCGTTTTCCATAAGGATATGAGCAACTTCACCGAGCGTGAAAACTTCCTGTCCTATGTAAGTGATGTTCGTGGCGTCAGTGATGACTTCGACGCATCTACCCTGCTTATGCGTGTAGATGAAAGTGACTCCGCTTCGGGTAACTACGGTCTGGAAGGTTGTTTGCCTTTGCGTGCTACAACCGACTTCTTTAATTGGCCGACTGATGTGAACCGCTTTAGCAACGATTTGAGGGATCTGTGTGCCCTGACTTCTGTTTCGAACACCATTAATGGTAAGTCTGCGAAGATTACTGGTCTTGAGCTGGGTTATAACCAGGCCTTTGATTTTCTGCCGGGTTACTTCTTAAGTGGCTTGGGTGTTAACGCCAACTACACCTACCAGGAAAGCGAATACGAAGCGGATGTATCCGAAGCGACTGGTCAGGAGCTACCTTCGCTGCCGGTTGCCGAAACACCAGAGCATACTTACAACTTGACTGCGTTCTGGGAGCAGGATGGCCACCAAGTGCGTTTAAGTTATCGAGGTGCAACCGACTCTCTGGTCGGGCGTGACTGGAATACTGGTCTCGATGGCCGAACCTGGAATCGCGGTTCACTTTGGAATGAAGGTCGCGACACGCTTGACCTGAGTGCGACATACAGCGTTAACGACTATGTCGATGTTACTTTCCAGGCTATTAACCTTACAGATGCCGCGTATCGTCAGTACTACACCAGTCGCGAGTTGCCGGTCGTTAAGTCTGTTAATTCTGACGGTGCGGTTGAGTACACCGAACTTAATGAGGGTAGCGCGTTTGATGGGGCAACTGATTCGCGCACAGTTTACGAATACAAAGTCGGTACCACTTACCGTCTTGGTGTGCGCGTAAACTTCTAACAATAATGTTGCGAGAACGCCCTGTTGTAGGTGCGTTCTCGCTAGAAAATATGGTGTTGAAAATGAAAAAATTTCAAAAATCATCACAGTACTTGCTCGGTAGTGCAATTGTTACGGCGCTTGCAGCATGTGGTGGCGACAATGACAATGTTTCCCGTCCTGACGCTGTTGTTGCGCCTACGACGGATACTCCAGATGTGGTTATTGATCTGCATGAAAAAGATGCGTATACGGAGTTTTATTTGCAGAATGGTGTAGTGGCCGATGGTTTTCTTTATACGGAAAATTTGGCTACTGATGATGACGACTCTGTTGGTTTTGAGGTGAATGATGCTCGCATCGGTATTCGCCCTCTGGACCTCGCTCCTAGTCTTAATACGGGTGATGTACATACGGTGGTGTACACTTATCAACTTAGAAATGATGCGGGCTCTTTATCTCGTAGCTTGACGGTCAATATCACTGGTGAAGATTTTCCGCCGGAGTTTGATGACTTGTCAGTCGTCATTGCTGAGCTTGGAAGTGCTCAAGATGTTGATTTGCTTCAGGGGGCTGTTGACCCTGACGGCGAAGAGATGACTGTTTCTGGTGTGGTGACTGATATTCCTGCCGATCGTTATACGCTNTCTGGCAATATTTTAACGGTAGATGCCACTGCTTGGGCTGATGAGCTTTCACCAGGTGAAACAGCGACCTATGCTATTGATTACGTGGTTTCCGACCCGGATCACGATGTCCCTCGTACCGGTAGTATTATCGTTTTAAACGGTACGACTGACCCCGCTGCCCCAGAAATTCAAGACAACTACACCGCAGTTATTAATACTTCGGACGCAATGTCTTCTGTTGATTTAGGCAGCCCCGCATATGTTATCGATATGAATGGCGACCCAATCGAAGTTGAATTGGATAGCATTGCTCCTGTTGATAGTGCCCCTGCGGTTATGTTTACTAAATCTGCAGATAATGTGCTAACTGTTGATCCAATTGACTTTCATACGCATTTGGCCGCGGTCGGAGATACTGCAACGTTCCGCTATAGCTACAACGTTAATGATGGCGATGGAGGGCATGTTGTTCCCACTTGGTTTGAGCTTGAGGTGACTAAAACTGCTAACCCAGATTTAATCACAAATGGTAGCTTTGAAGGTGACACGTCTGGTTGGACTGCAGCTAATGGTTGGGCTCAAGATACTACTAGTGATGGAGGTTATGCTCCGGACGGTATTTATACCTTTATGACTGGTGATGATGGTCTTGGTGCCGATACCGTTTCTGTGGCTCAAGCCAGTATTGGTGTCGAAGCTGATACAAGTTATTTTGTTCGCTTTAGTGATTTACTTGGTCCTTGGGGTGATTATGGCGTCAACATTACTTCAACGACTACAGATGTATATCGCTTCTTCAAGGTGCACCCTCCTTTTGACCTTGATAACGTTGAACTTCCATACCCGGCCAAAACTACGCGTATTAATGTAGCTTCTTTTGATGTAGATGATACTGATACCTCTGGTCGAACCCTTTCTTTTTATATGCGCCAGTACGCGGAAATTGATGAGGTAAGTGGTGGTCGCTATTCTACTGATGGTGGTAACAACGCCGTTTATGTAAAAGGCGCGACTAACTTTGACTTTGAAGATGGTATGGGTGATTGGGGCTTAAGTATTCCAGCCTCTGGCGAGATTACAGAAGACCCGAATGAAGTGATCTCAGGCTCTCGTAGTTTGAAAGTAACTGACTGGAACGAGGTGACTCTGGACTTACCTGCAGGCACTATTGAAAATGGTAAGCAGTACCTTCTCTCTATGGATGTAAGGGTCGTTGTCAATGATGGCGGTGGCGATAATAACCCAATGGCTTTGCAGGTTAGGGATAAAAACGCTACCTGGGTTACCAATTTTGCTGACGAGGCAGACTTCCTGCTTCTGGCCAACCCGCGTATGCGCAACTTCTTCCCAGCTGATGACTTCTTGGTCGATGGTAAGACGATGGCTATAACTAAGTTTGAGCAGTTTATCGATGTTGATCGCTTTACTACTTATACTGACTGGGCAACGCGAGAAATTCAGATTGCATTCTCGCCCAACCTATGGACTGCGGACAAGGTTGTTGTAATTGACAATGTTCGTTTGGTCGAAGTTGAGGTGAACTAACCTTCGCCGAGACTCTCTCCACATTAGCCCCGGTAGCTTCGGCTCCCGGGGCTTTTTTGTGCCCGGTCAAGCAAGGCAAAATCCTGTTATTACGGCGCCTTTGGGTACATTGTTAACAATCTACACATAAGCTATATTGGGCCACTATTTTTTATAGCGACACAGAACCATGCCCAACTTAGTTATCTTTGGTGAAACCATGGTCGAGCTCAGTAAAGCAACTGATGAGCTCTACAAAAAAGGTTTTGCCGGCGACGTGCACAGCGTTGCTCTTTATCTAAAACGCGCCGCTCTCGACGAGCAAGTTAAAGCTTATTTAATGTGCGCCTGTGGTCAGGATTTAAGCGGTGATCAGTTGATCGAAACCCTGCACGAGCAAAATATTCAAAGTGACCTGGCTCTTCGTCACCCCGAGCGCACGATCGGCCTGTACATGGTTAATACCGATGCCAACGGCGAGCGCAGCTTTGATTACTGGCGCTCGACCTCGGCGGCTAAAGAAACGCTTGAGCTGCTCGAACAGCAGGGCAACAACAAACTGCTGGATCTGAAGCCCGATGTGTTCTTTTTCTCCGGTATTACCCTGGCGATTTTAAGTGATGAAAGCCGCGCTAAACTCTGGCCGCTGTTAGAGCAGCTGCGGGATCAGGGCTGCGACATCTTGTTTGATCCAAACTATCGCGCACGCCTGTGGAATGACAATTTAGACAAGGCGCGCGGTGAATTTGAAAAAGCCTTTAAGCTCAGTACCACCTTGCTGCCGAGCTTAGAAGATGTGGAGATGCTCTTTGGCATCAGCGAATTTGAGGCCGCTGCTAACAAGTTACTTGAGCTCAACCCTACTGCGACACTACTTATTAAAGACGGCCCGAATGGCATGCTCTATCGCGATGAGACAGAGCAGTTCCACCTGGCAGTGACCCCGGTTAAAACGGTTGTCGATACCACCGCTGCCGGCGATAGCTTCAACGGAAGTTTCCTCGCCGCGCGGGCCATGGGTAAAGATGTGCGCGAGTCACTTAACTTTGCCGCGGCCATCGCCGCCGAGGTTATTCAGCATCGCGGCGCGGTCATTCCGCTTGAGCCCTATAATAAAGCGCGTGACGCTGCACTCTAATTGTTAAGAGATAGTAAAAATATGGAAAAGAAATTAAGTAAAGCCAGTTTGCGTGCGATTGAGCGCGGTTATGATCAAAAAGGCCCAGAGTGGGTGATTGAGTTTGATGTCGAAGAGCTCGGTGGTGATTTTGCTTTTGAAGAGGGCGTAATTCGTCGCGACCCGACTGCAGTGATTCAAGTCGACGGCCTTTATCACTGTTGGTACACCAAAGGTGAGGGGGAAACCGTTGGTTTTGGTGGCAAGCCAGAAGACAAGGTGTTCCCTTGGGATAAGACCGAAGTCTGGCACGCGACGTCAAAAGACGGCTACGAGTGGAAAGAAGAGGGCCCTGCTATCCAGCCTGGTGAAGCCGGCCGCTTTGATGATAGAGCCTGCTTTACGCCCGAAGTACTCGCTCACGAAGGAAAGTACTACCTCGTTTACCAAACCGTGCAGGCGCCTTATCTAAACCGCACGATCGAACAAATCGCCATTGCCTGGGCTGGTAGCCCCTATGGCCCGTGGAATAAGAGCGATGCGCCTATTTTAAGTCCGTCTACCGGTGGCAAGTGGAAAGGCGATGAAGACAACCGTTTTATCGTTGAAGCCAAGGGCGATTTTGACAGTCACAAAGTGCACGACCCGTGCTTAATGTTCTATCAGGGCAAGTTCTACCTGTATTACAAAGGTGAAACCATGGGTGAAGGCATGAACTTCGGTGGCCGTGAAATCAAGCACGGTGTCGCGATTGCCGACGATATTCTCGGCCCCTATGTTAAGAGTGAGTACAACCCTATCTCCAACTCTGGTCACGAAGTTGTGGTCTGGGAATGGAAGGGGGGCATGGCTTCGCTATTAACCACCGATGGCCCGGAGAAGAATACCTGTCAATGGTCTGAAGACGGTCTAAACTTTGACATCATGAGCCACATCAAGAGCACGCCCGAGGCCATTGGCCTCTTTCGTGAGCAGGGCTATGAAAGCAATGACGACCCCATTTACGGTATTAAGTGGGGGCTTTGCCATAAATATGATGCAAGCTGGAATTGGAACTACATCTGTCGCTTTAAGTCTCGCCGCCAGATTCTCGATGCTGGAACTTTCCAAAATCAAGGCTCCTAACGGAGCCTTAAGCAAGTTTGTACGTAATTTTTTGTATTCAGGAACCCGACTAATAAGAAGGCTGAAGCCATGAAAAACTTTAAACTCAGTGCCCTGTCTGCCAGTGTGATACTTAGCGGTAGCATGCTGTTAGCGGCGTGTCAGGAGAACCCCGCGAAAGAGCAGAGTTCCTCTGCCAAGCAGCACCAAGTGCTAGAGACGCTCTACGATTTCAATGACGGTAAAATTCCCAGCGACGTCAACTACATCTACGCCACGGGTGAGCTGGTCGACGACGATGAGGGTGGCAAAGCTCTGCGCGTGAAGATGGACAGCCACGAGCACGCCTATACCAACGTCTACATCGAGCCCAAAACGCCCTGGGATTGGAGCAAGTACGACGACTTCAGCCTCGCCCTCGATGTCGGCAGTATGGGTGATGTCAGCGCTCAAATTTACATCGATATCACCGACGATAACGGCGCAAATTACACGCGTACCATCGCCGTGCCGGTCGGCCCTGCGCAAACTTACTACGGCAAGATGCGCGGTCACGACCTCGGCACACCCGAGGGTGATGTTAATGTCGAGCTGAACTTTGAAAGTGGCCTGCGCTCAAACCCGCCAACTTGGGACGGTTACGACGACAATATCTTTATCTCTCTGTGGGGCCAGAAAAACCTCGACACCAGCAAGATCAAGCGCATTGCCCTTAGTGTGCAAAGTGCTCTGCGCGATAAAGAAATTACCATCGACAATATTCGCCTGATTAAGAACCCGCCTCAGGATCCTGAATTCCTGGTCGGCATTGTCGACAAATACGGTCAGAATGCGAAAAAAGAATTCCCCGGAAAAATCCACAACGACACCGAAATGCTGATCCAGCGCGATACTGAATTAAAAGCGCTAAAAGAAGGCAAACCTAAGCATCGCGGTAAGTTTAACGGCTGGACGGCCGGCCCCAAATTAAAAGCAACCGGCTATTTCCGCACTGAGAAAGTCGACGGCAAGTGGTACTTGGTTGACCCTGAAGGTTATCTCTACTTCGGTACAGGTATCGATATTATTCGCCTGTCAAACTCAACCACTATGACCGGTTATGACTTTGATCAGGATAAAATCAAACAGCGCAGCGCCGACGACCTGACGCCGGAAGATAGTGAAGGCTTGAACCGCGCTCCGGATGCAGCCATCCCAACTCGCCGAGTGGTCAGTGAAACACGCGCGAATATGTTTAAGTGGCTGCCGTCTTACGACGAGCCCCTTGGCAAGCACTTTGGCTACCGCCGCGAGGCGCACTCAGGGCCGATGAAACACGGTGAGGTGTACAGCTTTTACAGCGCCAACCTCGAGCGTAAATACGGCGCCAATGGTGCTGATTATATGGAAGCGTGGCGCGAAGTCACCGTAGACCGCATGTTGAACTGGGGTTTTGCCGCGCTGGGTAACTGGACAGACCCGAGTTATTACGACAACGATCGCATCCCGTTTTTTGCTAACGGCTGGATTATCGGCAACTTTAAAACCGTGAGCTCGGGCAACGATTTCTGGGCGCCGATGCCAGATGTGTTTGACCCAGTATTTGAAGAGCGCGCCTACGCCACGGTTCGCCAAGTCGCTGCTGAAGTTAAAAATACGCCTTGGTGTGTCGGTGTCTTTATCGACAACGAAAAAAGCTTTGGCCGCTCAGAAACACACGCTACTCGCCTTGGTATTGTGATTCACACCCTGGGCCGCGATGGCGCAGATGTGCCAACTAAAGCTGAATTTACGCGTTTGATGAAAGAAAAGTACGGTGACATCGCCAAGCTGAACAAAGCTTGGGGCAAAGATATCGCCAGCTGGGCGGCCTTTGATAAAGGCGTTGATTCGAGCTTTGTCAACGAAGACGTCCAGGTCGAAGACTACAGCATTCTGCTGCATGCCTATGCGACCAAGTACTTCGCGACTGTTAACAAAGCGATGAAAGAGTTGATGCCAAATCACCTCTACCTGGGTTCGCGCTTCCCTGACTGGGGCATGCCTATGCCTGTTGTTAAAGCCGCCGCAGAAAACGTTGATGTGGTCAGCTACAACAGCTACAAAGAAGGCCTGCCTGAGAAAAAATGGAAGTTCCTGGCCGATCTCGACATGCCTAGCATTATTGGTGAGTTCCACTTCGGTACGCTCGAAAGCGGTCTGTACCACCCGGGCCTGATTCACAGTGCGGATAACAAAGATCGCGCCCGCGCTTATACCGAGTACATGCACAGCGTGATCGACAACCCTTATATGGTTGGCGCGCACTGGTTCCAGTACATCGACTCACCGATCACTGGCCGCGCGTACGATGGTGAGAACTACAACGTTGGTTTTGTCAGTGTTGCCGATGTGCCGTATCAGCCGATGGTTGATGCTGCGAAAAAGCTGCACAACGATATGTACGATCGCCGCTACCACAATAAAAAATAAGCAGCCGGGCTGGCCAGGCAATGGCTAGCTCCGTTGACGCAAAGCCAAGCAAGCCTTTGGGCCTCTGCTTGGCTTTTTTGTTTTTGGGGGCTTGGCTGTGAGAGGCTTAGGTGTGAGAGACCCAGGAGTTAGAGGCCTGGAAGTCAGCAGCTCAGGGCTTAGCGGCTTGAGACATTCGTTTTTTACTGTGCACTGAGTTGAGCTAGAGCAGCCGCCACGACAGCGGCGCCGCTCTTTGTTCAAGCCAAAACTTAAGGGCTAGAGCGATGGGTTTATTTGATATTGGCTTTCAGGGCCTTAATTACCGCATCGCAATCTCTAGCTTTGAGCGCATCGATAATTGCTCTGTGCTCGGCGACGCAGTCACTGGCGGAGCTGACCCGCTCGTAGTCCATGCGCATGCGCATCACAATAGGGTGCCACAGGTTACTGAGTTCGTCGCCGCCGGCCTGCTTAATTAAGTAGTGGTGAAAGTCGATATCGAGCTGGGTAACAGCGTTGAAGTCTTCCTGTTCAAAAGCTTGATCGAGCTCGGTGAGAATATCTTCAAGTGCCTGGATGTCGCTGTTATTAAACTGTTCAACCAGCTTTTTGGCCGCGTGTGTTTCTATGGTTTGGCGTATCTGCACCATCAGGCTTTGCAGGCCGGCATCGAGTTTGCTGTTGACGGTAACGCCGCAGTTGCTCTTGCTGACCAAGAGGCCCTCTTTAGTGAGCTGCAGCAATACATCGCGCACCGGGCCCCGGCTGACGCCAAAGCGGTCGGCCAGTGCTTGTTCGTTAAGCTTGGTATTCGGAGGCAGTTCGCCACTGATAATATCCGAGCGAATCTGTTCGGCGATCTGCTCGCGAACAGGGATAATTTTGTTGCTGTGCATGGGGCTTACCATTATTTGTAGTATTTTTTGCGCTTTGTTAAAGCGTGGTAATTTGGTGATTGTATATTGTCGACAATCATAAGGGTAGAATATGCTCATTAAGTTGACGCAAAAACCTACGTAAACGTCAGCACTTTGAGCTGGGTCTAGGCTTAGCTGAGTGCGTATTATCTTATGAAAGGTACGCAGTTATTGGCGCGCCGTTCTTTTTACTACAGGAAACCAAGCAAATGATGACAAAAAGCGACTATGAAGCAGTGGGTGTCATGCCCGTAATGGTAATTGAAAAGCTCGAGCACGCCGTGCCTCTAGCGCGCGCCTTGCAGGCCGGTGGAATCAAAGCCCTGGAAATCACTCTGCGCTCGGATGTCGCTTGGCAGGCTATCGAAACTATTAAAAAAGAAGTCGAAGATATCGCCGTTGGCGTTGGCACGATCTCGAATGCTGAGCAGCTTGAGCGCGCGGCCAAACTGGAGCTCGACTTCGCCATTTCTCCGGGCCTTACCGCCAACTTGCTGGCGGCTTCTAAAGATTTGGATATTGCATTTTTGCCCGGTGTCGCCACCCCTTCAGAGTTGATTATGGGTATGGAAGGTGGTCTTGAGTGCTTTAAGTTCTTCCCCGCTGAAGCTGCTGGAGGCATCCCCATGCTGAAGAGCTTTGCCGGCCCCTACCCACAAATTAGCTTTTGCCCAACGGGCGGCATCAGTATGAAGAATGTGAAAGATTATTTGGCCCTGCCTAATGTTATGTGTGTTGGCGGCTCGTGGCTGGCAGAAAAACAGCACGTTCAAGCGGAAAATTGGGCCGCAATAACAGATTGTGCCAAAGAGACGCTTGCTCATATTGGCTAGAGGCCTTAGTCTCTATGTTTCGGCCACGTACGGCCGAAACATAATGAGCATAATAAATAGCACTGCCTAGGGAAGGGTGGGCGAACAAACAATCGCACTCCCTCCTTAATCACCCGCCTGGCACCGCCTGTTTATCGCTTGCTAGGAACGTAAGGCATTGTTATTAAAGGATTTCTGCCAAGGTGAGTTCGTTTAGGTCCTCTTTTTGCAGCGCACTTTCAGTCACTGTACTGACGCTTGGCACCTGTCTGGCCTTTGCTGAGCTTGCTCTGGCCGATGCCCACCAACCTGTAAAAGTTGCCATTCAGGTTGGCGACGGCAAACACCGGGCCTATATCAAAGAGCTGTTTCAAGAGTTCGAACGCCAGCACCCCGATATTGATTACGAACTAATTGTTCTTCGCGACGTCGCCCGTTACCCGAGCATTGTTTCCAACTGGCTCACCCAGGGTTATGGCCCCGACATCATCTATTGGTATGCCGGTCAGCGTATCGAACACTTTAAGAAACTCGGTTTGTTGCAAGATATCGACACGTTTTGGCAAAGCCAAAACCTCGATAAACATTTCCCAACCGCTGTTGCCGATACCGTCAAGGTCGATGGCAAAGCCTGGGGCATTCCGATCACGTATTTTCTCTGGGCTTTGTATTACCGCGAGTCGGTGATGGAAAAGCACGGTATTGAGGTGCCGAAAAACTGGGCTCAGTTATTAAGCGCGTGCCGGGTACTCAGAGAAAAAAACATCGACTTATTTGCCTTTGGCAGTAAAACAAGCTGGGCCACCCACGCCTGGTTTGATTACATCAACCTGCGTTTGCACGGTTTGCAGTTCCACCGCGAATTATTGGCCGGGCGCGTGGCTTACGATGATGCCCGGGTGAAAGCTACGCTGGGCTATTGGCGGCAGTTACTCGACAGCCAGTGTTTTAATGAGAACCACGCGTCATACACTGTGTGGCAAGCCTTCCCCAGAGTGCTTCACGGTTTGTCGGCGATGACCTTGTCCGACGGCGTGCCACAAATTGATATTCCCAACCAGATCCGCGCCGATGTACGTCTGGCCCAGTTTCCGTTAATTGTTGAGGATATGCCGCTTTATACGGTCGCGCCGGTCAATGCTTTTGTGCTGCCGTCGTATACTAAAGCCAGCCCCGAGCTTAACTTAATGCTGCGTTTTTTGGCCGACCCGGAGTTTCAGCTTAAGTTTAATCAGCCGATTGCGCGGCCGCCGGCGGCGATATCAAAACTAAGCCAGCAGGATATCCTGGCGCAAGAGGCCGAGGCGATTGTTCTAAACTCGCCCGGCGGTATCCAGTTTTTAGACCGGGATGCCGACATTCGTTTTGCCGATAAAACGCCGCAAATCTTTGTTGAGTTTTTGCAGCATCGCGATGTGAATCGCGCAGCGCTCGAGCTTGAGCGCCTGCGCATGCGGGTATTTGGGCCTTTGCCGCGTTAAGAGCGTGCACACAATACATGCTGTGCTGCACGCTCAGCGGCAGTTGGCTTAATTACTGCGCGTTGCCTGCCGGCTTTGCTCAAAGACTTGCAGCGCCGCCGAGCTCACGTAACCGCCGTCGTCCTCAAAGCTCACACTCAGCGTGTTGTTTTGTTGCAGCAGGTCATACGGGACACTGAGCTCAAGTATGCCAAAGAAGTTGTCGCGACCTGTCATACTTGAACCGCGCTGCTGGTCGTAGCCGCGATAATCAATGCCGCTGTTATCGACAACCGTGCCGTTTAAGGCGATGTTTGGTTGCAGTGAGCGGCCGTGATCCCGGCCAACACCGAGCCTTAATACGGCTTCGCCGGTACTGCCGGTTTCAACGTCATTAATATTAAACTCAATGGCACTATTAGCGCTGATCGCCTGTTTGTAGCTGTCCGCATAGTACTTGCTTTCGTTGCTTTGCTGATCGATGGCAAGTTCACTGGCAAAGCTTACTTTTATAATCATTGTTGCTTCGGCACCGAGCGTTACGCTCTCAGGCAAGGTGGCGCTGTTACTTTCAATAATGCTTGAGGCCTGCCACTGATCGTCGCTGGTGGTTAAGTGTTTGATATTCACAGCGGTGATTGTGTTGCCGTTTAAGCCATATTGATTGAGGGCAATCTCTTTGTCGTCAAAGACGAGGTTGTTGAGAATGATATAGGCCGTGTCACCGTCGACATAAACGTCGCTGAGCACGTCGAGATCTGTCGTCTTGCTGTCTACGCGAGTGCCGTTGACCTCAGCCCAAAGTTGATAAAACAGAACCAGGTCCGAATACACCCACTGCTCACCACTGTCGCTGTCGCCGCGCTCTTTGCCTTGAACCATCAGGCGGGGGCCGTAGGGTATTTCGCCTTCGCGGCCCCACTCGGCTTTAACAACAATAAATGGGATGGTCTTTGCGACCACGTCGGGGCGCTCGAGAAAGGCCATTAGCAGGGAGTTGATCGCGCGCATTTGCAAGGTATTGCGCTCGGCGTTCCAGCCCTGGTTAAACATGCAGTGAATCGCCGCGCCGTATTCGGAAATTACCAGCGGTTTGACTTCATTCAGCTCTATTAAACTGTAGGCCTCGAGCATGTCGAGTGTCGCTTCGACGTTGCTGCCTTTGCGGTAGCGCTCGGAGTTGTTGAAGCATGGAAAGTCGTACAGATGTACGGAAAAGAAATCCATATTGGCACCGGCGATGTCGATAAAACGCTTGTCGCGCTCTTCCCAGCGCTGGAAGTTGTCGCGGTCAAAATCGGGGAAGGCCACGGTGTAGCCGCCGACGGGCAGGCCGGGGTTGCTCTTTTGAACTTCGCTGGCAACGGCATTGTGGTATTCAAAGATGGTATCTGGCTCGACTTGGTTGTCGAGGCCTTCGCGGTCGGTCACTAAGTCGTACAGAGGCTCGTTCATCACCTCGACCCAGGTTGCCTTAGGCATGCCCGTTTCGCTGGCGCTGTTGTTATCTTGTTTGAAAAAATTAGCCAGGTATTGGCCGATATAGTGGCCCGTTGCAGTACCGAGTGGCTCGGCGCTGGTGTCGTTTTCAGAAAAAGCCCAGTCGTTGTCGACAAGGCTGCTAATTAATGTTCCTTCAGGCCAGAACGGGTGTTGCTGGGTGCCAACGATAATGTCCTGTGCGCGGTGCTCGACGGCGCGACCCTGGACAAACTTCTTTGTATTGTTGTTGCTGTAGTTAGCTTTTTGTTGGGCCCCTCGGCTCATCGCCGAGCTTTCGTCGACAAAACCGGCCCTGCTGCTGTCTTGCATGATATTGCGCAGCTGCCAGCTAAACCCGCCGGTATCGCGGCCAAAATACACGTCGTTGTCTTCACTAAAGTTGATGACCAGATCCGGGTCTTTGTTTTCTGCGCCGAGACTGGCGTCATCGCCGCCTACCCAGTCGTTCTCGATATGCGAGGCGTGAATCGTGATGTATTTTTGCCTGTCGAATTCATAGTGGCCGCCAACGCTGTGGCGCATATCGAAGTTGATGTCGACACTAGTGGCCGGCTCAGCGCTTGGTGAAGGGCTGGGGCTAGGGACTGTGCTCGGGCTCGAGCTAGGTGTCGGCTTTGGTTTGTCCGAGTCGTTGCTGCTACATGCCATCAAGCTTAGAGCGACGATGCCGCCGCCGATAGCGCCGCGCAGGCAGCTCTGCATAGAAAAACTGGCCATGGTAGGTTCTCTTTTTAGTTTATAAATTATTGATGTAATCGTTTACATTCTGCCTATTTAGCGTGTTGATTTCAAAGGGGCAAAACGAATGTTTGAATGTAAGCAAATTCATTAATGCATGCAATAGCTGACGACAAACAATCGCCGGGCCTAAAGGGCCTGCGACATAATGTCGCAGTTTTAGCATTGTTTTTGGCGTTGCTTTCCCTTCGTGCGGACAATGGGCGTTTATTTGTCGCTATGTATTTGGAACCCGGAAACTATGCAAACGCCTGGCTTTGCCATCACTCTAACTGCTGCTCTTATCGCAGGCAGCACTCTCAGTCTCAGCACTCACGCTCAAATCAAGCGCCTGGAAACCGTCGAGGTGCTGGCGCCCCAGCTTGATCCCGGCCAGGCCGCTGTCAATGAGGGCAAGCTTAGCCAGCCCGATTTGGCCCAGTGGCTTGAACAGGCACCGGGTGCAGCCGTTAACCGCAACGGCCCGGTCACGGGCATTGCGCAAGTGCGCGGTCACTACGGTGATCGTGTTGCGGTATCCATCGATGGCCAACAGATGGTCAGCGCCGGGCCCAATGCCATGGACGCGCCGCTCAGCTACGCAACACCACTGCTTGCTCAAAAACTGAGCCTGTACCGCGGCATTGCCCCGGTGTCCTCGGCCATCGACAGCCTCGGCGGCAGTGTTAAAGTCAGCTCTCGCCGGGCAGAGCCTGGGGAAAATACAGGTTTGCTCAGTGTTGGCGGGCGCAGCAATAACCAAGCGTCGAATATTGGTGCACTTTACAACCTGGCGTCGACAAATTATGCGGCACAGATTTATGCCAGTGCCGAGCAGGGGGACGACTACAGCAGCGGCGCCGACCAGGAAATTAGCCCCAGCGCGTACGATAAAAAGCAAGCGGGCTTGGATTTGCGCCGCGAAAGCGGCGCCAGCGAATTGGGCCTTGCTTATAACTATGTCGACACCAATGATTCGGGTACGCCGGCGTTACCGATGGACATTGATTATATCGAGGCTTCAAGGTTGGGCTTTGACGGTAAGCAGGCGCTTACCAACTGGGAGTTAAGCTGGCAGCTTTCGGGCATGAGTGCCGAACACACGATGGACAACTATCAGCAGCGCCCGGCGATGCCAATGATGAGTCGCTCGACCTTTGCTGAGTCCGATAGCGCAGGTTTTCAGCTTCAGTTGCAAAGTGAACACTGGAACTTTGGTGTCGACGCCATTCAAGCCGAGCACAGTGCGACCGTGACCAGCCCAGAAAATAACATGTTTAAAGTCGTTAACTTTAACGACGTTGAAGATCAGCGCATCGGCGCGTTTGTGGAATACGAGCGCGCAATGACTCAGGCGAGCACCTTGCACATGGGTATCCGGGCAAAGCAAAGCAGCGCCGATGCCGGTAACGTCAGCCACCATATGTACGGGCAAAACGATGCCATCACTTTACTGGTTGATCGTTTTAACAATGCCGAGCGATCAAAAAACGATGTGAGCTACGATGCGCTGGTCTCGACCCAGCATCAGCTAAAGCAGAATCTGGCGCTTTATCTGGGCCTGGCATTAAAAACTCGGGCGCCGTCGTATCAGCAGCGCTATTTGTGGATTCCAATGCAGGCTACCGGAGGTTTGGCCGATGGCAAAGTCTATGTCGGCGACTTGAAGCTAAAACACGAAAAGGCTGCACAGTTTGACCTGGGCTTGAGTTACCAAACTGAGCGCTTCAGTATCAGCCCGCACATCTTTTACCAGAAAATAGATAACTATATTCAAGGCGTGGCGGCAAGCGATATGACGGTCAATATGGTTGCGCAAATGATGACCGGCGGCCCTGCGCTGCAGTTTGCCAATGTTGATGCAAGCCTGTACGGCGCTGATTTAAGTTATGTGTATCAGATAACGCAGCGCTGGAGCTTAGACGGCATCGCCGCCTATGTGAAAGGTGAGCGCGATGACGTTGACGATTATCTCTATCGTATAGCGCCGCCGTCGGCCACGGCCAATATTAATTATCAGCGAGCCAGCTGGCGGGCATCTGTGGGTGCGCGTGCCGTTGCCGCGCAGAACGATGTTTCATCCATTAATGACGAGCCCAAAACCGCCGGTTACGCCGTGTTTGATATGTCGCTGGATGTGCAGCTAAATGCGGCTCTTGCCCTGCGCCTGGGGCTCGACAATGTTTTCGATAAAAACTACGCCAAGCACTTGGGTGGAGTAAATAGAGTGGCTCAGTCCGATATTGCTGTCGGCCAGCGTTTGCCCGAACAGGGGCGCAACGCTTGGTTAGAGCTTGATTGGCATTTTTAAAGGCTCGCTTGCAGGGGGGGAACCCAAGATTTTGTGTCGCTGCATTAAACTCCGAGCTTTGAAGTTCGGCGTTTTAAGTTAGTACCCTGTTCTTACTTTAGGGCTTATTTAATTCGTTTTTAAAGGCCCGGGCTCCCCCCTGTGTGGTGAGCGCTTTTGCAGTTTGCGCTGCAAGGTGCGCCGGTGCATACCCAGCTGCCTGGCAGTAGCACTGATATTGCCGTCGTTAAGTTTTAAGGCCTGCTGAATATGTTCCCACTCGGCCTGATTGGCACTGAGCATGGCCTGGCTGTGCTCGTCGTCGCCGGCTTTTTTTTCGCCGAGCAAGCTTAACACCAGCGAGTCAGTGTCGATGGGTTTGCTTAGATAGTCGTCGGCGCCGCGTTTTATCGCATCGACGGCGGTGGCGATACTGGCAAAACCGGTGAGCAAGACAATACGACTGCCCGGTAAAATATTGCGCAGCGGCTGCAATAATTGCAGGCCGCTTTTTTCATGAAGTTTCATATCGAGCACAACAAAAGCGGCCTGGCTCTGCCTGGCTAGCAATAATGCGGCACTGCTATCATTTGCGTGCAAACAGTTAAAACCTTTTTTGCTCAGCCTGCGGCTTAAGGTACGGGCAAAAACCTCGTCGTCTTCAATAATTAATAGCGATTTATTCACTGGACTCACGCGAGGCTGGGTAACTGTTAATAGTGATTTCTGCAATGGCACCGCCATCTTGGTGATTGCTTAAACTTAGCTTTGCGCCGAGGCGGTTTAAGCTGGCGTGGCTCAAATAGACCGCCATGCCCAGGCCGTGGCTGCTCGTAACCGGGCTGTCGCCGAGTTCACTTAGGCGCTCGGGGCTGAAACCCTGGCCAAAATCGCGTATGCGAATTAAGCATTGGTGCTGCGCTTGGCTTAATTCTACTTGAACAAGCTCGCTGTTATTTTCTTTGCTGGCCCGCCCGGCGTTTTGAATCAGGTTTAACAGCGCCGGTAAAAAACTTGGGTCGACCTCAAGTTCGCTATGTTTATCGGCCGTGATATCTATGTGCAGTTTAAGCTCGGGGAAATTAAGCGCGCTTTGCTCAACCAGTTCGGTGGCAAGCGTATTTAACGTTATCGGGCGCTTTTGCCCCTGACTTAAAGCCAGGCTCAGCTGGCGGTAGTGCTCCAGATTGTTTTTGGCGCGCTCGAGCTGCTGCTGTAGTTCGTGCGCAAGTGGGTTGTCCGGTTGCTCTTCGACTAACTCTTCACACAACAGGCTTACGCTGGCTATTGGTGTTGCCAATTGATGGGTAACCTGAGCGGAGGCCAGGCCGAGTGCAAGCAGCTGCTCTTGTTTAAGCTGCTCTTCGCGGAAGCTGGCGATGGTTTGTTGGCGCTTGTTAATCTCGTGCATCAACCTTGCGACAACCAGGGTAATGACCGCACATGAAAATAAAAAGTTTAACCACATGCCAATATAGTGGCTGCGCATGGAATCGTGATTGCCGTGATGCATGTGTTGGACGGTGTCGTGCTGGCCTATTGCGTGCTGAGTTGTTTGTTGGGTTGTTTGTTGGGTTGTTTGTTGGGTTGTTTGTTGAGTTTCGTGCACCGGCAGGCCGAGCAGTAATAGTGTATAAGCGGCAATTGCACCGAGGCTCAGCGCACTTAACCAGCGCGCTTTTAGCAGCGCGGCAGCGAGCGCAACCGGCAGTAATAACAGCGAAACAAAGGGGTTTGTGGCGCCGCCAGATACATAGAGCAGGGCACTTAAAAAAGTCAGCTCCGCGGCCAGCTGGATACCGAGTTCGTGTTCGCTCAGAGAGCGGCGCCGGCGATACAGGGCGACACTGGCGGCGGTAAAAAGCAATTCGGCGGCGATGATCGCCAGTGCAAGTTCGAACTCGAGTGGGTAGTTCAGCAGGAACTGTTTACTAAAAAAAACCGCGCTCAGTTCCAGGCAGATCAGTAATAGGCGAAGATGTAGCAGACGGTGTATGCTGGTGCCGCTGCGAAAAAAATGAAGCATGACTGTGGTGTTGCGTGCAGGTGCGCAGGTATTGGTGGGTATTAAGCGGTGAGAACCCGCGGTAGTACGGTGAATCATACGCGAAGCGCTGCCTGTGCGGTACTGCTATGCGGGGATACATGTACGCAGCAGGGCACTGGAAGCAAGGGCTTGTGATAGCTTGGCGCTAGTCACACAGCGGCCTGAACAAAAATATGGTAAATGGAGAAACAATGCAAAATTTAAGCTTGTTATTACCTCAATTGACAACCGCTGACTGGTTGATTCACGGCGCGATATTTTTTGTAAATATCTTCCTGTTTATTTTTGCCCCGTTTATTTTAAAGGTACTGGAAAATGGTGCCGAACTCGGTGCGCGTGTGCGTGTTTTACGCTCGCTCAATGTGCTGGTTTTTGCTTTACACCTGGTTGATTTATTACTTCTGAAAATTAGTGGCCACTACCAGCACTACTTTATTCGTGTTGGCATGAGTTTAGTGGTTGTCTATACCGCTTTATTTGTCTACAGCCTGGTCTGTTATTTATCGGTCAAACGCTTTGGCAAACAAAAAGAGTTAGATGGCAAAACTATTTACCTCGATACCTATAGCTCGAGGCTAATTGATTTACTGCTATTGGCGGTCACTGTTCTTACCGCCGTTTATGTATTAATCAAAGTCTGGCAGGCCGACAGCATGCTTGAAGCGACGGGCATTTTTGGAATTTTTGTTGCGTTTTTGGCCTTTACCAGTTCGATCTGGGCGCCGGACATTATTGGCGGTTTGATTATTCTAAATACACAGATGCTTGAAGACGGCGATGTTGTGGTGGTCGACGGTTATCCCGACGAGTACATCATTGGTCGGGTCAGCTTGATTTATGTCATCTTGCTCGACGTGCGCAACAATCACCGAACTCTGGTACGCAACAGCCGTTTTACTGATAAAAAAATTGATAATCTGAGTCGGGTAGCAAGTACCGAGGGGGTGCGCAAAGCGTTGAGCTACAATATCGGCTATCCGCCAATCACCGCCGACGATGCCGATCAGCGCGCGCAGCAACACCGCTCTTTTATTAATAAAGTTGATCGCATGTTTAAGCATGCCTACGATGCGGTCTGTCAAAACCCTGATATTAAAATTAATGAAAAGCGCGAGTTTGATTGGCATCTAACCTCAGCCGGAGATTACGCCCTGGAGTTTACTCTGTGGGTTTATCTTGAGCGTGTGCCCAATACCAAGGTCACCGGTACAATTCGCCGGCATTTATTGGCCACGATGTACCGGGTAAACGAAGCGGTTTACGAAGCTTCTGTGATCGAAGGTTTAAACCTTGCAACACCAGATTTATTAAATATCGACGCTAAAGTACTCAGCGCCGAGCCCGCTTAGGCAGGCCTGTTCAGACTAGGGCCTGTTAACAGGCCCTAATTAACTTTAAACCAACGGCTTTGGCTGCGCCCGTGTTCATCAATAACAGTTAACTGATGCCAGCCGGGGTTTAGCGCTACCGCGTGTTCGTGAAAGTGTTTTGTCTTGGGCAGGCTTTGCTTGTCGATTTGCCAATAGAGTGTGGCCGAAGCTTCGAGGTGGCGCGCGCGCAAAATAACGCGGCCGAGTTGGCCGTTAAGCTCAACCGGGATTTTCAGACGGGCGCCTTCACTGGGGTATTCAATGTCAAATGCGGCTTGGTTGCCGCTCTGTGCCAAACTCTTCAGGCAGTCTTTGCGCCACGGTGGTAGAGCGGGCAAGTGGCCGCCGGCAGCGCGATAATAATAAGCGGTAACCGGTGGCAGTGAAAAATAGCTTTGGCTTTTCATGTTGTAGCTTTTTTCGCACAGGCCGTGCACACGAAAACCGCTTTGTTTGTCGATATAAATAAGCTCGTGGTAGCGACTGCTTAAACGAAATTGTTGGGCGCCTTCGGGCGCATATTGTTTGTAGGTCTCACAGTTATTTTGCGGCAGGTGGCCGTCGTTGCGACAGACACGGTAGCTTTTTAGTGCGTGCAGCGGTTCGGCGGCGAGCTCAACGACTGGCAGATAACTAAAGATATCAAACATCAGCGGCGCGGCACTGCGGCTGCCGCTTAAGGCGCGAGCTTCTTCGCCGTTGGCGTTGCCGGCCCAAACAGCGACAGTGTAGCGGCCGTTGGAGCCGATGGCCCAGGCGTCGTGCCAGCCGTAGCTGGTGCCGGTTTTCCAGGCTATATCCTGGCTTGAGCGAAACTCTTGCCAGGAACCAGCTACGCCGGGCCGGTTAACTTCCAGCAGCGCCTGCTGGGTGAGCCAGGCGCTGCCCTGGCTCAGTAAAAATTCATTTTTTTTCGGCGTATCTGAACTGCTTAAGCGCGCCTTATTAAAACTTAAACGCCTGCCCTGAGCACTCAGATTCATGCGTGAATAGGCGTTTGCGACGTCCCATAAACTGGTTTCAGCGCCGCCGAGAATTAATGCCAGGCCGTAGTCTTGGGCCGGGCGCCAGAGATGGCTAAAACCGAGTTGCTGCAGGTCTTGTTTGAATTGGCTGACCCCGTAATTTTTTAACATGCGCACGGCGGGCACATTTAAACTTTGGCTCAAGGCGTGTTTGGCAGGGACCAGCCCGCGGTAACTGCGATCGTAGTTTTTGGGGTTGTAGCCGTCGTAATAACTTGGGATATCTTCAACCAGGGTTTCCGGCAACAGCAGGCCTTGCTCTAACATCTGGGCAAATAAAAATGGCTTAAATACACTGCCGGATGAACGCGGTCGCTGAATTAAATCGAGCTTAGCTGCGTGTCGCTGCTGCGTGCCCAAGGTGGCGTTGCCAATATAAGCAATCACTTCTTGTTGCCGGTCGTCGATGACCAGCACTGCCATATTGTTAATATTGTCGGCTTGCATCTGCCGGTTGTAGCTGGCCGTCAATTTATGTAGCTGCTGCTGCAAGTTGCTGTCGATGTAACTGATAAAGCGCTGTTGCTTGGGCTGGGTCTGTTTCAGGCTTTGCAATAATAAAGCCGCAGAGCGTGGCATCGGCTGCGGTTTTTCTGGCAGAGCTTCAAGTTTGGCAAGCTTGAGTTCGAGCTGATCGATATGCCCATGCCGGTGCAATTGTTCGAGCAATTTATCGCGTTTATTTTTTAAGGCCTGGCGCCGGCGGCCTGGGTGAATGGCCGCAGGGTTATTGGGTAGAACGGCAAGCAACGCCGCTTGAGACCAACTGAGCTCGGTCAGTGGCAACGAAAAATAGCGCCAGTTTGCCGCGCCAATGCCGACGGTATTGCCGCCAAACGGGGCGAGGCTGGCGTAGTGTATAAGTAGCTCGTCTTTGCTAAGTTGATATTCGAGCTTAAAGGTCAGTAACAGCTCTTTGAATTTTTGTAGGTAGCTGCGTTTTTGGTTGCCGTAGAGCATGCGTGCAAGCTGCATGCTCAAAGTGGAGGCACCCGAGACGATACGCCGCTGTTGAATATTTAATTTAATCGCACGCAAAAGTGCGCCGGGGTCGAGCCCCCAGTGCCGATAAAAGTGTTTGTCCTCATAGAGCAGCAGCGCTTGTATATATTTTTCAGGCAGCTTGCTTTCCGGCGGCAGGCGCCACTGTTCATCCGCAGCGATAGTAGCTGCGAGCAACTGGCCTTGCTGGTTGTAAAGAACAGAACTATAAGCTTGTTTGTAGTAGCTCTCGGGCAGCGAGCTGTTTAACCAGCAATAAGTGATTGCAGGCAACAGCAGCGCCAGCGCCGAGAGTAAAACAGATTTTTTTTTCAAGGCTGCAGCAGCTGTGCTTGTATTGCGTTATCGTTGTTGACAGCTGTGGTTTGATTTTTTGCGCCAGCTTCTGCAACAACCTGTACCCATTGGCCGCTGTTGTTCGCCTTGATTTTATTGTCGTACATAGCTTCTACCTGCCACGCGGGAAGGTAAAAACGGCCGGCAAACGAAGCGTTTAGGGTAAACTCAAGCTCTATGCTGCGTTTGTCGTAGCGCTGGTAGTGATAATAGCGGCCGAGGCTGAAATAACTCAGCACACGATCATCGCGAAAGTCTTGATATTCCAGGCCGGCTGCAAGTTGCTTGCCTTCGAGCCGGTCGTTAGCAATTTGCCAGCCGCTCGGGGTGATAACGCTCAGGGCGAGGTTTTCCAAGCGCGTACTGTTATCGAGTGCAGATATTTTCACTATGGCTTTAAAGTCTTCACCCTGAGGCAGGCGTTTAATATCCAGGCTTTGCCCTTGCAGGTCGCGAAACTCTGTGCTCAAACTTATGCGCGAGGCTGAAGCCGGCTGTTTACTGATTGCCGGGCGCCCTTGATTATTGAGACTGATATGCAGCTCACTCTGGCTGTCGTTGCGGATTTCCAACTGCAGTTTATCGCTGCCAACATCGAGCGGCTGTTTATAAATTGGCGACATTAACGTCGATTTTTGCCAGTCGCCGTTGCCGATGCGATAAGAAAAATCCTGTTGTTCTGTGCTGCTTGCTGCAGAAAAATAATCGCCAAAACCAAGCAGGGCCCAAGCCACACTTTGGGTGGAATACCAGCGCTGTTGGCGCATTTGTTCAGCAATGTCGAGGGCAATATCCCAGGCGGCACTGTTATTGTTATTATTGTTGTTGCTATTATTGTGGTTTTTGTCGCTGAGGCGGCTGAGTACATATAACAAAATACCGCTGTCGCGCAGTTCAGAACCGTAGGTATAACCCGACCACGGGTATTCTTGCACACGGTTGTTGGCCGCCTGCATTAACTCGCTTGCGGCATCTTCTACCCCAACTTCGCTATAGGCGGCAGCGAGCAGCCAGCGCGCCAAACGCAAGTTAGGCGTTTCTTGGTTTTTGTTGGCGTTCGGCCTGAGCTGTTCACGCAAGCGGTTCATATGATTAAAATCCGCGGCTCCGGCAAGCGCCAGGGTATAAAGAGCGTAGGCATCACTGCTTTGCATATTCTTTTGTGTATTGCCCGCAAGCATGGTTTTTTGTGCGGCCAGCCAGCGTTCAAACATATCTGTCGGCACAACGTAACCAAGTTTTTTGGCTTCAATTAAAAAATGCCCGGCGTAACTGTTTGCCCAGCGGTTGCTGTAATGACCACCCGGCCAGTAATTAAAAGCGCCTTCATTTTGTTGAAAACGCTTTAATCTCTGTATGCCTTCACGCACATTAAGGTCAATATCCTGTTTTTGTTTGTCGCTGAGGCTGACAAGTTTGTCGAGATACAGCTGGGGGAACAGGCGCGATGTTGTCTGTTCAAGGCAGCCGTGTGGATAAGCGATTAAATAGTCGAGGCGTTCGCCGAGTTTTAGTTCGGGAAAGCGGCTGAGCTCAAACCAGGCCTGGTTGCTGTTGAGCATGCCGTTGGGCTCAACTTCAAGCAGCTGGCTTTGGCCGGCCTCAAGCAGCGCTGAATCACTGACAGTCTCCGGCAGAGCCGCAGAGCGCACAGGGATATTTATGCTCTGGCTTATTTTTTCCGTGCCACTTATGGCGCTGACAGTAACGGTGCCGGTGCCAGTTTGATTGCGACTGCGAAGCGGCACGCTAACAATTTGTTCACCTTGTTTATTAAAGCTCAGTTGCAACTGGTTTTGCTTAAGTTCAAATAGCTCGTTAGCTTCAATCTTCAGTTGAACATCTTTAATACTGTCGGTGTTGGCAAAGACGCTAATCGGCAAGTCGAGATCTTCATTGGGGCCGAGCACGCGCGGCAGCGTGGCCAGTAGGGTTAAGGGCTGAGTTACGGTGATGCTCTGTTCGGCACTGCCGTAGGCGTTTTCTGTTTTGTTTACTTGGCTTTTTGTACCGCTTTTGGCCGCCGGTGGAACTTGCTCGGCGGCAACCAACATTAAACGCACCGCGCCGATATATTCCGGCAGCTGAATGCTGTGAGTATTTGTTTGGCCTGCGGCCAATGTAAAAGGGCCGAGATGTTGCACAACCGGCGGGAAGCGGCGCTTCTTATTTGTGTTGTTGTCATCGCCTTTGTCACCGCCACCAAGGCGCAGCAGTGAATTGAACTGGGCACTTTTCTGTTCGGCAATTAAGTCATATATGTCCCAGGTTAGTACGCCGAGCGCTTCGCGCTGATAAAAAGCCAGGTGCGCATCTGGCAGCTTAAAATTGGTGATGCCGAGCAAGCCTTCGTCGACCAGGGCCAGAGTGTAGCTCATACTGCGTCCGAGCTTTTCCGACACGCTGACTTCAAAGCTCGACTGGGGGCGAACACTTTTGGGGCTTGTTAACTGCGGCTGAAGTTTGCTGTTTTTGTTGTTAACTTTAAGTGGAACAATGCCGTACATGCGCACGGGGCTGTCGTTGTTCTTGTTGTCGAGCGCTTGAATTAGGCTCAAAGGGGCATAGATATTTGGTGCCATAGACGCGTCGATGTCTATTGCTAGGCGCCTGTCTTGAACTTCATTTTCAACCCAGCGCTGCTCAATAACGCCGCTGCCGTTTTCAAGGCTTAAAAGCAGTCGCGCCTGCTTGCTGTCCGGCAGTTGCGGTAGGTTTAACCAGGCGGTGTCGCCGGGCTCATAACTGTCTTTATCGCTGCTGATAATTAATTGGCTTTCGCCACTGCTTTGGCTGTTGGCTTCGGCGCTCCAACCTAAATATACAACCTTGCCGGCGCAGTGACCGCTGTCGCTGTGGCAGCTGCGTATCAAGTAGCGCCCCCAGTCGTAGTTGTTGCCGTCGAGCACCCAGCTGGCGAGTCCATCGTTATTGGTCTGTAGTTCGGCGCGGCTTAAGGCGCGGTTGTGGCTGCCGTTAACATAAGACGATAAATTTTCACTGCCGTAGTCCCACCACCAGCGCCAGTCTATGCGATACAGCTGCAGTTCAACTTTGTTATCGGCTAAGCGCCGCCCCTGGGCATCGGTAGCGAGTATGCTCAGTTCGTGTTTCTCATCGCGGGCAATGGAATTATTCCAGCCGCTGCCACTTGGTACATTCAGCCCGACCAGTTGTTTGTATGGCAAATAATTAATACTGCGGTACTGGGTGCTAAAGTTGCCGCCAGGTTCAAACACCCTGCTGGTAAAATTAAGCTTAACTTCGCCGGGGGCATCGTAGATATTTGCTTGGAAAATAAAATTGGCATCGCCGTGTTGATCGAGTTTGCCATCAAAAACAATACGTTCCTGGCTTTTGAGCGTGCGCGAAGGGTCGTCAAATATAAAACCGTCAAAACCTGCGATTTTTGTTGTTACGCTTTGAGCAACGAGCTTGACATCACTTTTTAACTGCTTGGCTGTAGCGCCATTTAGCCATTGAGAGTGCAGCTTTATTGTGTCGCCATTGTTATTGGCGCTTAAGCGCTTTGCGGGAAAGTCGAGTTCGATTTTTAAACGGTTTGGCACGATCGCTTCAACGGGGATGATTTTGCTGAAGTACTGGTTGCCGTAGCGGATCACCGCGCGCCAGTTGCCAGTGGCGGCGTCGTCATCGGTTTTTAATTTGAAGTGATAAAAGCCGCCGACAGGTGAAGCTTGTGTCAAGCTTTGTTGTTTGCTGCCTCGCGGGTCAAAAAAATCCAGCGTCAGCGCTTGGTCAGCTTGAAAATTACCGCTTTTGTCTTCGGCAATAAAGTTTAAATATATATCGTCGCCGGGGCGCCAAACGCCGCGCTCACCGTAGAAAAAACCTTTGAGCCCGGTACTGCTGTGTGCGCCGCCGACATCAAATACGTTGCTGCTTAGGGCTTCGTTGCGCTGCAGGCGAAGAAAACTGAGTTGGCCGTTTTTTCTGGCTATAACATAGTGTGGTGCTGCCACAGGTTGCAAGGTCAACATACCGTTTTTATCGGTTTTTCCCTCGGCGAGGGCCTGATTCTGAAAGTTGTAAGCGATTATCTCAACGTCGCGCAGCGGCTCGGCGGAGCCGATGTCATTGCTGGTTAATAATAGCTGTCGGTCGCCGCCGAGTTTGGCGATCAGGCCGATATTGGAATGGCTAAAGTAGCGCAGGCTGGAAGCATCATTGCTGTGATAAGAAAAATAATAATCGGTACAGGGGTTGTCGCGATCGCGCCACGAGCCGTAACCCTGGCTTAAATAATAGCGCTGCACCCAGCTTGGCTGGTTTTGATTCTGCTCGTTTGGCCACTGGCGGCTTTCGAGCTTGTCGTTGTGCTCGGGGCGCTCGCTGCCACATTCGAGTATGCTGTTGCTGCGGTCAATTTTTATCTGCACGGCAATCAGCTCACGCGCATCGATAAACAAGTCACTTAAATCTAATACATAACTCTGCCAGCGATCGCGCGGTATTTCCGGCAAGCTGAAGGTTCGCCGCCACAGCGCCGAGCTGCTGCGATCGTCGATGTAGCTTTGGCGTAAATTGTTGTACTGCAAAAAAGCGCCGAGGTTGTTTTCCGGCAGGCGATAGGCGGTAACTTGAACCGAATCGACGTTGACCGCTTCGATGGCGATATTGAGCTGCTCTTGTTGGGCGAGGATGTGTTTGTCGCCGACAAAACGCACGGCCGGTTTTTCCGTTAAAAACTCCAGCTGCTGTTTAAAGTCTTGCTGGCTGCGATTGGCACTTGCACTGCGCACGCCGGCGAGCACTTCAACCTGCACAGAGCCGCTGAGTTTTTCTGCTGGACTGACGCGCAGTCTATTGCCATCGATGCGCACACTGCGGGCGGCTTTGCCATTAATGAGTACCAGGGCATCGGCGTTTTGCTTGCGCAACAAGGCCTCGGAAAAATCGATGTATATCCACTGCTCACTAGTTTGCTCACTGCGTATGGCGGTGACTTCAAAGCTGGCCATCGATGGCACCTTGACCTGCTGGCGGCCGGTTTTATCGACTCCTATACCTTGGCCGTTCCAGCTGAGCTCGACACTCGAAGCCTGCTCTAGGCGCTGGATATTTTTAACAATAAATACCGCATTGCTGTCACTGTTAAATACCCAGCTGACCGGCAGTATTTGTTGGCCCTGACGTGCACTTAACAGTGCTTCGGCCTGGGCTGGGCTGATGGCGTCGTTGCTGTGCAGGCTGCCGCTGATTGTGTGCTCGCCGCTATCGCGGCTGATGTGCAGACCATCAATTTGCAAGCTGAAGTCTTGGCGCAGGGCTTTTAGCGGTATTTGGTGGGCGCCGAGCTTGTCGCTGACACCGTCGAGCTTATTGGGGAAAAGCAGCAGGGTATAGTTTTGTTCACGCGCCAGCGGTTCGAGTAATTCAATTTCAATTCTATTGTTTTGGCTGAAAAAGGCGCGGTGACGAAGCTCGGGCTCAAAACTCAGCAGGCCGTCGAGCGCTTCATTTAAAGCCTGTTCACCGCTGACCGGGTGGCTGAAAACGATGCTGAGCGGGCGGCTGGCGCTGACATAAGACGCTGGCTGCTTTTTAATATGGGCCGACCAGCGATCATTGCCACTTGTAGATACTAGCTCGGCACTGGCCTTTGTCTGAGCGCTTATTTGCTCTGCTGTCTGGCTGCGCGCATTTTGTGTGGCTGTGGTGTCGCCCTCTTGAGCAGAAGCTGCATCGCTGTTTTCCGATGGCGACTTCGAGCATGCAGTAAAAAAAATAAGTAAGGCGAGGCACAGTAGGCGCGAAGCGCGCGGTAGGCAAAACATCGCAGATTCCCTTTTCCCTTTCTGTATTGTCAGGCGCCGATTATAGAAAGCGTCTGGGGCTGCGTATAGCGTTGGCACAAATTAGTGGCAACAAGCCTTTGACGGTTTTTTTAAGTTGAAACCGCCAGTACCCGGCTTAGAGCCAGCCCTGTTGCCTGGCTATGCGCGCAGCGTCGATACGGTTGGCGGCGTGCAGTTTAGATATAGCCTCACTTAGGTAGTTACGCACGGTGCCGTCGGATAAACACAGGCGCTTGGCGATGTCGCGGCTGCTCAGGCCGTCGGCGGCAAGCGCGAGTGCCCGGCGCTCTTTGTCGCTCAGCGGGTTTTTATCTCCAAGCGCTTTTAATGCGAGCTCGGCATCGATCACCTTGTGCCCCTGGCTCACGCGGTGCAGGGCTTTGGCAAGCTGTTCACTGGGGGCGTCTTTTAACAAAAACGCATCGGCGCCGGCGTCGATGGCGCGGCGGATATAACCTGCGCGACCAAAGGTCGTTACGATGACACAGTGCGGATCAAAAGTTTGTTTTTTAATCCACTCAATTAAATCGATGCCGTTAATGCCGGGCAGTTCAATATCACTTAATACAAGGTCGACGCTGTTGTGTGTCAACCAGTGTTGGGCTTGTTCGGCGCTGGCGCAGTCGTGAACCACCTCAAGTTCTTGCTCTAAATTTAACAGGGCCTTAAGTGCGCCGCGCACCATTGCTTGATCTTCAACCAGTAATATCTTCATTTGTTCGTTCTGTAAAACAGTGGTTTAGGGGCTTTTCTAGCATTTGTTAGCTTGTTTTGGGGGCGGGCAGACAAACGTGTATATGCATGCCGCTATCTGTAGTGAGCTTAAATTCGCCTTTGAGTGCCTGCACTCGCTCTCGCATGCCGCGAATCCCGTTGCCCTCGCTAAAGTGTTTAATATCACCGTTATCGCTGATCGATAAAACAAAATCGCAGTTATTTTTAGTGCTGTTTTGCTGCGTAGTTATTTGAACTTTTGTTGCCGCGCTGTGGCGCAGTACATTGGTGCAAGCTTCAGTGCAGATAAGTACCAGTGCTGATTCGTGTTCGGCTAAGGCCGGCAAGGCTTGAAGTTTGAGCTCAACCAAAAGGCCGTGGTCTCGCAATTGGCCGCAGAGTTTTTCTAGCTGCTCGTTAAAACTTAAGTGTTTCTGTTGATCTATGGCCTGGCGGAGGTCGTTTAAACTTGAGCGACACAGGCTGTGCACTTCTTTAATTTCTTTTTCTGCCGCTTGCCACTGTTGTTGTTGGCAAAGTTTTTCAGCTAGCTGTGCTTTTAGCGTAATTGATGTCAGGCTGTGACCGAGCACATCGTGCATATCCCGGGCGATGCGTTCGCGCTCGGCAATCTTTGCCAGTGTTTCAATTTGCTGATCTTTCTGCGCCTTTATTTTTTGCTCGGTGTTTATACGTTTGACGACAATGCCCAGCACATACAGCGAGACAAGCGGCAACAGAGCGCTTAATAAAAATGCGTTGACATTGCTGTGAATTAAGCTTGCCGCAAGTAAAACGCAGCTGATTAAAAAAGCCAGCATCAGGCGCCCGCGCACGGGGCTAAAGGCGTTGCCGGCGAAAAAGCCGGTGTGCCAGAGCAGCGCGTAGCTGGAAAACGCTAGCGGAGAAATGGCCACAACCAAAAGGCCATTGGCAATCAAGTAGTAGTGTGTGTAGCCGCGGTGATAGTGGGCAGCAAAATACAGGCCGAGAAAGATCACATAGGCCAAAAAGTACGGTACAAGCTGTTTGTCTGTGAGGGGCTGAAACAGATAGCCGAGCAAATAAAATGCTGAATAAAACAGCGGAATGCTGACCCACCAAATGTGGTTTTTATCTTTGTCTGTGTTGTCTGGCATCTGTGCTTCGCAGCTTTTAGTGTCAACAGGCTCAGGCGAGATCCCCTATGACGACAGTGTTGTTTGCCCTAACCATAAAACAAATACCCTGTTTGAGGAAATGACATTTGTCAGCAAGTGCCAAATAGCCAGCTCGAATTATTTAAGCAGCCAAGCTCCATGCTGTCGTGAATCAGTTCGGCTCGCTCTCCGGCAGCTGCGCCGAGCGCAACTAACAAAGGCAGAAAGTGTTCATTGCTCGGGTGCGCTCGCTGCGCCAGCGGGTGGCTGTGGTAGAGCTGGCACAGCTGTTTGTCATCGCGCGCTTTAACCCGCTGCTGCAACCACTGGCTGAATTCTTTTGCCCACGGCTGTTCGCGCCCGCTCCAGTCTAGCTGAGCTAAGTTGTGGGTGGCGCTGCCGGAGCCTAGCAACAGAATTTGCTGTTTGCGCAGGGGCTTAAGTACGCGGCCCAGCTCATAGTACTGCTGCATATCTGAGCCGGTAGCTGTACTTGCGTCTTTTGGTGTTGGCAGACTGATTGCGGCGACGGGAATGTCGGCGTCGGCATAGGCGAGTTTTAATATCGACCAGGCGCCGTGATCAAGTGCGCGCCTATTCCAGTTCACCGCAATGTTTTGCGTTTGAAAATTGTCGGCCAGTATTTCACTCAGCTGCGCGCTCTGGCGCGCCGGATACTGAACCTGGTTGAGTTCAGGCGGGAAACCCCAGAAATCGTACTGCAGGCTGTGCTCGCCTGTACAGGTCAGCTCGAGCTGCTCACTTTGCCAGTGCGCCGATATCACAAGTATTGCTCTTGGGCGGGGCAGGCGTTTGGCAAAAGCTTCGACAAAGCTTCTTGCCGGGCTCTGTTCGAGCATGCGCTGTGGTGAACCGTGGGAAATAAATGCCGAAGGCATGACTGTGTTCATAAAGGCGCCTTAATCTGTCGCCCGGCTATTACACAAGTCACCTGCTGAGTGTTGGTTTTTGGCAGGGCCGGGCTGAAGTGCTGAATAAGCGCTTATGCTGCGTCTTTACTCAAGAGTTAACAATTGGGTCTGGGTGAAATTAATTGTTAACTAATCTTTTACTTATGCTGCTTATCAAAATACGCACACAGTGCGCTTTGCAGCAATCTGACTTTTGCGCTTAAGTGTTTGCGGTGGCTGTAGAGCAGGTAGATACCACCGCTGCCGAGGCTCCATTCGGGCAACAGCTGTTGTAACTGGCCCGATTTGAGTTCATCGCTGACCATAAATGAAGGGCAGACGGCGATGCCTATGCCCTGCAGTAAAAAGCTGCTGACGGCATCGGCACTGTTGATGCGCAAGCGGCCCGAGGCTTTGACGCTGACACTGTGTTGGCCACGCTTAAACACATAGTGTTGGCCGCCGCGATAGTTGCTGTCGATAATTAGCTCGTGCTGCTGCAGGTCTTCGGGCTGATTAATTGGCGGCTGGGCCGCGCAATAGTCTGGGCTTGCACACAGCAGTTGTTGCATATCGGCAAGCCTGCGCGCGATTAAGCTTGAGTTTTGCAGTTGGCCTATGCGAATGGCGGCATCAAACCCCTCTTCAACGATATCGATGTAGCGATCACTTAACGCGATATCGAGTTCTAGTTCGCTGTGCTGGCGGGCAAAGTCGGAGAAAAACGGCAGCAGCTGACGATTAAAAAAACTTTCCGAGGGCACACTTAAGCGCAGTCGACCACGCGCCTGGCCTGCCCGGTCTTTGATGCTGGCGTCGAGCTCATCAAACTCATCAAGCAGGGCCTGACAGCGTTCGTAATAGGCGCGGCCTTCGTCGGTGGGGCTCATTTTACGAGTGGTGCGCTGCAATAGCCGCAGGCCCAGCTCACTCTCGAGCGCACTGACATTGCGGCTGACCATCACCTTAGATATGCCCAGTTGGCGCGCCGCCTGAGAAAAGCTGCCAGCTTTCATAACTTCACAGAAGCTGCGCATGCAAGAGAGTTTGTCCACCTAAGAGGCCTCGTTTTAGTGTTAACCAATAAGAAACAGTTTGTTGATAGATGTCATTATTGTGTATTAATTTGAAGCAGTAAATAATCTCTCCCGCTAAACGATAGGGCTCGGCGTGCGACCGTATTGCCTGGCTGCTTCCTACAGGGGCTTGGCCAATGCAGAGCTGAAAAACACAGAGATACAACATCGAGCTACAACACCGACATGCAACACCGATCTACAACATAGATAAACAGAGGAATTCAGATGAAAAGTGTACGTTTAATTTCCGGCTTGATATTTACTGTCGTGCTAAGCACTGCCGTGCAGGCTCTGCCAGCTAAGGGAACATACGATATTGATGCCGCCCACAGCTACGCGGGTTTTAAGGTTGATCACCTCGGTTATTCCAAGCTGGTTGGGCGTTTTAACGATATTAGCGGCGAGATTATCGTTAAAGACGCGAAGCAGGGCTCACTTGTTGTGCTAATTAAAAGTGCTTCGATTGATACCAACCATCAAAAGCGCGACGAGCACCTGCGCAGCCCGGACTTCTTTAACAGCAAGCAGTTTCCTGAATTGCGTTTTACCAGCCCCTTGCAAGTGTCCAAAGACGGCAAAAGCTTAAGTGGCGAGCTGACTTTACTTGGCGTAAAGAAAAATATCAGCTTGGCGCTGGTTGAAGGCAAGCAGGCAAAAGACCCGTGGGGCCTTGAGCGCATAGGTTATTCCGCGACAACCACAATCAAACGCAGCGACTTTGGCATGGACTATATGCTCGGTGGCATCGGCGATGAGATTGAAATAGAAATTTTTGTTGAAGCCGTAAAAAAATAAAGGCCGGAGCTGACTTTAGTTTCGGCAAGTCTGGATCTTTAGCTTCAACACCCGGTGATCTAATGTTATTAAGTCTATTCACCCAGGCAGCTTTGCTGCCTTTGTTTTTGTCTGTTTTATTGCATGTTATGCCGGGTTTGACCGGTAAAACAAAAGCTAGATGCTATTTGTTGCTGTGGCTAGTGCCTTATGCGTGGATTATAAACTTGCCAAATTTCCCACCCCGGCAAGCTTATGACTACTTTATTTTGCTTGTTCCCGCGCTTGTTATGATTTCATTTCTAGCCGTAGCGCAGCCTATTAAGCTAACGCTGAGATTTTTGGCGTTACTTAGTTGTACGGTACTGATGTTGTGGCCGGCGTTGAGTTATGACTTTACTTTACATTCTCACGGGCTTTATTTAGTACAGCTTGTGTTAGTGCTATTGCTAATGATACTTGTTGTTTCCCGGCCTGCTAGTGAGGTAGTAGAGAATCAAGCTCAGAAGCTGATGCTGGCGTGTGCTGCGTTTTTCCCCGCTGCGGTGCTTGCGCTGATTGTGGCTTTAAGTGGCAGTATGAAAATTGCTTTGCTTATCGCCGCCCTGTCTGCATTGATGTTTGTTCCGGCCCTGTCTTTGTTAATCAACAAAAATAAGCAAGTGCTTGCTAGTACGATTTATACTCGGGATGTAAACAGCATACTGTTGATATTGTTCCTACTTAGTTTTAACTACTTGCAGCTAGACAAGCTGGCCGCCCATTTGTGGTTAGTGTCGGCGGCAGGTTTTATGTTGTGGCCCGGTAGGCGATCTGTATTTATATTGTGTTTATTGCTGCTTGCCGTGGCTTTGGGCCTGGTGGTATACAACGAATTCTTTATCAAAGCTTCGAGTTATTATTAAGTGCCGTGAGTTGGCGCTTTATTTATCAAATTAAATTTTGTGTATATTTGGCACATATTTTTGCTTTGACCTTTATTGTAAATAATCTTCCGGATTAACATAAGCACGCAGTGAGTACACTGCAGAAACTTGATCTTTTGATTATTCCATAGTTAAGGAGGTTCTTTTATGTTGGGTGAAAAGCACTCTTTGTTAAACGAGTTCCCGCAATCTGCAGTGATCATCAAAAAACTTATTAAGACCGATGGCGAGTTTGCCGAAGCCGCCAAAACCTATAACAGCCTTGACGAAGAAATCCGGGAGCTGGAGCTGGAAGGCTCCCCGATTGATGACGAACTGATGCACCAGAAAAAGAGCAAGCGAGCGGCCTTGAAAGATTCGCTGTACTCTCATATACAGAAGGCTGAAGCTTAAGAAGCTTCAGCGATATTGTTGAGCTATATTGTTGAGCTATGTAGTTGCGCCACGTAGTGGGCAATCGTGCAGTGGGTTATATAGTTGAGCTATTAAAGTGCTTGGCTCTAGCTCCTAATACGGTTGACGACTTCTTTGCCCTCGCCGGGCAAAGCTCGCTTCGGCCCAGCGCTAGCGAGAGCAAGCTTATCTTTATCCTGGCTTTCGCGTTACGCTTAAAACAGCTTTATACTTTGCAGTTTTAGCTGTAGAGACAAAAGCATGAAAAAGCGCGCAAGTGCTCGCCACATCCTGGTAAAGAACAAAAATGAAGCGCTGAAAATAAAACAGCAGCTAGCCAAAGGCGCGGACTTTGGCACCTTGGCGCGAAAGTACTCCCAGTGCCCATCCAAGAAAAATGACGGCAACCTTGGCGAGTTTAGTCAGGGCGACATGGTTAAAGCCTTTGATCAGGTTGTTTTTGGCAAAGCCATACTAACCGTGCACGGACCAATTAAAACGCCCTTTGGTTATCATTTGATTGAAACGATATATCGGGATTAGCTTAGGGCCTGTTAACACTAATTAAATGCACTCTGTTGCGCCCCTCATTCTGCTATCAAGGCGTTTGGAGCGCAGTTTGGTTGTTCCAAATAAGCGACAAACAACACAGAGAGCGGGATGAGGGGCACAACCCGAAGGGCTGGGCCTGAATATCCGCCCCGATGCGTTACTTCTCGCTTATTTAGCTTGCTAAACTGCGCTCAAAGTGCCTTTCTGGGCGAATATTCAGGCTCCAGCAGAGCGTATTTAATTAGTGTTAACAGGCCCTAGTATTGAGCCGGTCGTGTATGCATGAGCTGGTCAACGCCATTGTCGTGGCGGTGGGCGATACGCGCCTGCAATTTTAGCAGTAACGCGGCCTAGTCGATCGCATCTTACGTCTTTCTTTCACACAGAGGCGATGGGCGTATTTGGAAAAATTATTTTTATATGAAAAAGGATTTGATTGATGTTTTCACGGCGCAGTTTTTTAATTGGCTCTGCAGCTGCAAGTGCAGCTGTATCGTCTTTCGCAAGCAGTAAATCTGCGCGCCGCTTTGATGCTGCTACGCGGATTCAGGCCCTGGAGCAGGGGCAGGCGCGCCTTGGTGTGTGTTTGCTCGATACGGTGACAGGCGAAGTAACTGGCAACCGTTTAGATGAGCGCTTTGCAACCTGTTCTACGTTTAAATTGGCAATGGTTGCCGCCTGTTTGCGCGAGGCTGATCACGGGCGTTTAAACCTGGATGAGATATTGCCTTATTCTGAAGGCGATCTTTTACCCTGGGCGCCGGTGACTAAAAAACACCTCGCCGAGGGTGGCCTGAGCATAAAGACGTTAGCGCAGGCGGCGCAGCAGTGGAGCGATGGTGTTGCAGCCAACCTGTTGGTGAAGCGCCTGGGTGGCCCTGCTGCTGTCACCGCTAAATATCGAGACATGGGCGATACCGTCACTCGCCTCGACCGTTATGAACCAGACCTGGGCCTGGTGCTTTCGGCCGATATGCGCGATACCACCTCACCGCTTGCTTATGCTCAGCTGGTGGCGAGGATTTTAACCGCTGATGTCTTGCGCGATACGACACGTAAGCAGCTTCTAGCTTGGACACAAAGCACGGCTACCGGAGCCAGGCGGCTGCGAGCCGGCCTTCCCGTTGAATGGCAAACAGGTAATAAAACCGGAACCGGGCGCACGCAAGGTACAACCAACAAGTGCAACGATGTTGCGATTACATTTCCGCCCGGCAAAAACCCAATAATTATTGCCGCCTATTTTGATAGTGGTGAATACACTGAAAAGATAGAGGCCAGGCACGAGGCGGTACTTGCCGAAGTGGGAAAAATTGCCGCTCAATGGGCGCTAGGTTAGTTGTGCTTGTTTCTGTCGTTGTTATTGGGTTTTGACATGTTTTTTATGCTACTGACATAGGGTGTCAGTAGCATAAAGATATGATCGGTCTTTTACCCAGTTGGAGATTAGATCGTGAAAATGAACTACTTTGTTGTCGGCAGTAATAATATGGCCGCTGCAACTAAATTTTACGATTCGCTTTTTGAAGGTTTGAATTTAGAGAAGCTGGTGCCATCAGATAGGATGACGTACTGGCTGGGGGATGGTTTTGCATTTTCCGTTGCCCTTCCTTTTGACGGCAAAGCCGCAACACATGGCAATGGCAGCATGCTTGGTTTTAATGTCGGTACCGCACAAGAGGTGAAGCGAATGCACAGTTTGGCCTTAGCCTTAGGTGGTGTTTGTGAAGGTCAGCCGGGGCAACGAGGCCCGCGCTTTTCTGCTTATGTTAGGGATCTGGATAAAAATAAATTGTGCTTTTCTGACTAAATTAGCTCAATCAGTTTTAAGCAGTGATCTCGCTTTTATTTTTCTTGCAATGTTACATTTTTATTAAGCGCATAGCATATCGTGCCCGGCTCTTTCTTTAGGCAAGTTCCGGGTGTACTGTATCTGTTTTGGGGCATGTTTTTTTTTGACTGATACGGTGTTTTGGCTATGGATAGTATTGCTGTTTATCGTTTTGTTGGTGTTGTGTTAATACTGGTCGGGGTGTTTTTAGTTTGGAACCCTGAGTTTGTGAGTAAAAAACCGGTTCCCAGTGACCCTTTTTTAGCCGTGGAGCGGCGAATTTGGTGGGGCTTGATTATCGGTTTTGGCTGCCTGCTTTTATTTCACCACCAATGGACTCCGTGGAACGCCACCGCCGCAGCAACATGCGTATCACTGATGTTTGGTTTGTTGCTTGCAAGATTGATCGGTATAGCGCTTGACGGTTCGGTTGTAAAACAGTGGCTGAATGTTGGCATTGAAGTTGTCATTATGCTGCCTCTATTGTGGTGGTATTTTCATGCGCGAACGTCGTAGTACTTGTTCGTATCACTTATGACGCTTCGTCCGCTTTGAGTGTGTTTTTATTTTCTAATACTACTTTTCGGTTTTTAATATACTAATTTTATAGTGTGAGGTTTAAATGCCATACGTGAATGTTCAAATCACTGCTGGTGCGACTAGGCAGCAAAAAAAAGAAATTGTTAAAGATATTACTGATTCTTTGCAGCGTGTTTTAGCTAAAAAACCCGAGCATACCCATATTGTGATTCAGGAAATTGAAGAAGAAAACTGGGGTTATGCAGGTTTGCTAACCGATGATTGGAAAAAGTCTCAGGCTTAGTGGCAACAGGCCCGGGTTTAAAAAATCTTAATCTCTCAACCTTAGCTTGAGTTTAGATGCCGGATAAACCATAGATGTTAAGGTTCGCGATGGGGGCAGTGCTATGAATATTGCTATTTATATTTACGACGAGGCTGAGGTTTTAGATTTTTCAGGGCCTTTTGAAGTGTTTTCAACGGCCGCTAGAATTTCGGATGAAGCCGATGTTTTTAATGTGTTTTTGGTCAGTGAACACGGTGGCACGGTTAGCGCACGCGGCGCTTACAAGGTGCAAGCGGATTATAGTTTTGAGGGGCACCCGGATATTGATGTGTTAATTGTGGTGGGCGGGGTGCACAACGCCGAGATGGGCAAAGAGCCAGTGCTAAACTGGATACAAGCGCAGGCAAAAACAGCTAAGTTAGTTGCGTCGGTCTGCACCGGTGTATTTTTACTGGCTAAAGCCGGGCTTGTTTCAACACAGAAAGTAACCACTCACTGGCAAGATATTGCAGATTTGCGTGCGGCTTTTCCTGATTTAGATGTTGTAGAGAATCAGCGCTGGGTAGATGAGGGCAGTGTTGTTAGCTCTGGGGGCATATCCGCCGGCATTGATATGAGCTTACATTTAGTAAGTAAGTTACACAGCCGGGAATTAGCGCACAAAACCGCCAGGCAGATGGAGTTTGACTGGACACAAAATCGCGAAGGTAAAACTTAAGTTTTACCTTCGCGATAATAGGAAAAATTTACTGAGCGCTTAGGTACGCAAGGTAGCGATCGCGAATATCTCTGACGTAGTTGACTGGCTCACGGCCGCGCACATAACCAAAGCGCGCTTTTTGATAATATTCCGGCTTAGACAGCAACAGCATGGCTTTTTCAACATTGCCAAACCAGCGCTGCTCGTCGTAGCCGAGTTGGCTGGCAAGGCGCCTTGCATCGCGCACGTGACTGGCGCCAGCGTTGTAACTGGCAAGGCTAAAATACAGGCGCTCTTCAAAAGCCAGGTCGCCGGGAAAACGTTCTTTGAGCCACTCCATATATGCCAGGCCCGCTTCGATACCAATTTCAGGGTCGGTAAGTTTATTAAAACCAAATTCCCGCCCGGTGCGGGGTAGCACCTGCATTAAACCCTGTGCGCCAGCATACGAGCGCGCTTTGGGGTTGAATTTACTTTCCTGATACATCTGTGATGTGACCAGGCGCCAATCCATCTGGTATTCATATGATAGGCGTTTGGTCAGCTCGTCATAGGGGGACAGCGCTTCACCGGGGCGCACGCGGGCCTTTTGATATTTCAATATGCGTTTTTCATTTTTGAAATACTTGTTGTAGGTTACGTTGTAAAACAAACCTTTGTAGTGCTTTTTTATAAATCGGCCCAGCGCCTCTGAGAGCTTGTCTTGCTCGGGCCTGAGGCCCCAGGCAATTTTATTGTCTGTGCTAAGTGCAAGCTGCTCTTTGATATGCTCGTGATAGGTTTTTTCAAGCGCGACAAGGTGGCTGTCCGCTACGGCAAAGTCGGCTTTGTGTAAATCTAGTTCCTGCAGCAGCATTTCACTGCTGGCGTCGGGGCGTTCGATAATCTGCAAATCTATGCCCTGTTCTTGCAGCTTTCTTAAACGCTGGTAAAACACCGTAGTAGGATTGACCGCAACTTTAAGCCCGGCGAGTTCGCTAACATCTTTAATTGCTTCTGCATCGGCGCGGGTGACAATCAGTTCATCGACGTAGAGGTAGGGGCGGCTAAAACGCAGGCCCTGCTCGGCCCGTTTTTCGCTAACAGTCATCGAGGCGGCAATTAAGTCGCCTTCACCACTTTGCAGCGCTTCAATAAGCTCGGGCATATTGTTTTTAACAATCACTGACAGGCGCAGCTTGTTTTCTTCGGCAAATTTTTTGACTAAGTCGTAGTCAAAACCCATTTGCTCGCCTTTCCACAAAAAATAACTGGCCGGATTGTTTAGCGTTAGCATGCGCAGCTCGCCGCGTTTTTTTATGTCTGCCCAGCCGAGCTTTTCATTGCTGGCGACACTGGCGGCGATGTGGTGTTCAACCAGGAAGTGATTGAGGTAGGTCAGCAAATCGGGGTTGTCCTGGCGCACAGCCCAGGCGATGCGCCGGTGTTTTTTTAAGGTTTCGGCAATGCTAAGTTTGGGGAAATACTCAATTAAATCGCGGGCGATATTGCTGTCGAGCACGGTTGCGCGGCTGCTGTCTTCTTCAATCCAGCTGAGCCAGTCGTAGGCGCTTTTATTTGCCGGCATCAGCTCTACATCGGCAATGCCATTTTGTTCGAGGCTTTCAACAAAAGCGCTGCCCTGGCCGACAAAAAAACGCAGCTGGTCGCTGGCCTGTTTGTGTTTAATGACAACTTCGTCAACGTGGGCAAGCGAGCGGCTGTAGCTGACAAGCTGCTGGCGCTTTTCGGTAACGCTCATATTGCTGATAATTAAGTCGCCGCGGCCTTCGAGCAGGGCGGGGATTAGTTCATTTCTATCGTCGACCCAAATCCATTCAGCTTCAAGTTCGAGGCGCTTGGCAAACGCTTCGGCGAGGTCGTAGAACTCTTTTAATACCGGGGCTCTGTCGGAGACCGCCTGTTCTTCAGCTAGGCCGCGCGGGGCGATAAAACGCAGGCGCCCGTGAACCTGAATCGGGCCAAAATCCGCGGTTGATAAATAAGGCGGCGATGGGCTTGGCGACGGCTGCTGTTGTTTGCCGCTGTTTGGGCCCGGCTGTTTGCCTTCTTGTTGCTCACAGGCGCAAAGTGCTGCCAACAAACAAAACACAAATACCAGCCAGCGCTGAGGCCGTTTAAAAAATTTATTATAAATATGGGGCATTGAAACACGATCGATAAATAAACTGACGACATTGTTTCAAGAGCGGCAAGGTAGCGCAAGAGGGCTAGAAGCGGCGGCGCCTACGCGACAACACAATATACAACACAAGCCACAACAACTGTCCGGCCACAGAGTTTAATGTTCTGTGGCCGGAGTTTGTGCTTTTGTCTAGAGAATTGCGGGGATGCCGGGCAGTTGGCCAACCAGGGCCAGAGCGCCGGTGCAAACCGCCAGGGTAAGGGCGGGAATAATTAACCTGTCGGCAAGCGTTAAGCTCTCGGAGCGCTCTTTGTCGCCAATAAAGCCGAGGTTGTCGAGCAGCATGGTCAGCGCCCAGCCAAAAACGGGGTTTACAAAGGCGCAGGAAAATATGCAAATACCAGCGCTGTGGGAGTTTTTGGTGTCCTTCACCATCTGCATGCCGGCCTCAAGCAGCGGCAGAAATACTCCGACAATCAGTGCAACACGCAATACCGGTTCCCACATGGCCAGATCCATCGGGTAACCAATTAGGGCTGCGGCCACACAGAGCAGGCCGGTTAATGCGGCGCCACCGGGAATTGGGCGTTTGGCGATTGCTGCGGGAATCATATAGGTTCCCCAGCTTGAGGCGAGATTGCCGCCACCGAGGCCCGCACCGACAATCTGGCGCACTGAACAAACGGCCATGGTGTCGTCGACATTCATCAGCACACCTTTGGCTTTTTGCGGGTAGTTGAGCTCCTGGAACACGCGGTGGCCGAGGAAGTCGGGTGACCACATTGCCACGGCCAATATTGCGTAAGGCATAACGGCAATAAAGTGGTTTAAGTGGGGCCAGCCGAGTTGCCAACCGGTATTTTCACCCCACCAATAAAATGGGTTCAGGTGAGGCAGGCCCGGCGCGGTGGTAAATTCAAACGGCGCGCCCATCTCAAGCGCAACCACGCCGGCCAAAGCGCTGCACAGTGGGATGGCCAGCCAGCGTTTTTGGATGCGCGCCAGGTAGGCATAAATAACCACGGTAACAAAAATAACCGCAAAAGCGACACCGGTGTGGCCGGCATCGCCGGCCCAGCCTTTGAGCTTGGTAATCTGGCCAATAAGGCCAACTGCGCCTAAATAAATAAGTAAACCGCCGCGCACACCTTCGCCAGTTAGTTTTACCAGCTTCGAGCCGCCTTTGGTAAAGCTGAGCATCAGGCCAAAGACACCGACCATGACACCGAGCGCGAGCGGGTGGCCACCGGCTGCGGCAATAAGTGGAATAAGCGGTATCATCGGCCCGTGGGTGCCGGCGAGGTTGGCCGTTGGGTTGAGCACGGCGGAAAATAATACGACAAAAAGCACACCGGCAATTAGCAGCTCAAAGCGCACATTCTCGGCGATAAAGGCCGAGTCCAGGCCAAATTGTGCAGCAAATGCGGCGACCATGGCGGTAACCATAACAATTTTGCCGATGGTGGCCGCAAGCGCGGGAACCCAGTCTTCGATTTCAATATGGAAGTCGCGAAAGGGTAAATGAATACGCCAGCGCTTGAAGTTCATGATGCTTAATTCGTGCTCGAGGTAGTCCGAGCGAGAATTAAAATGATTGGCGGGTTTGCGGCGCTCCCGGTAGGAGCCCCCAGACATATCCGACATTGTTCACCTCTTATAAAACTTATAGCGAGCCTGCACGCAGGCTCTATCCCAGTAAGAAACGATGCTTTGCTCGGGGCCGTAACAGCCGTTGCCGGAACCTTATTCGTGTGATAACTGGTTCTCTAGCGCAAATATCAGCGTTCGGCGCGAGCATAGAGCCAGCCTCGTCTGAGCTTGTTGAGCCAGTTGGAGTTTTGTTTTTGCAGCTTGTGCTACAGAGTGCTTTTTGAACGAGTTTTGATTCAGATCTTATTTGTGCTTTATTGCTGCGGCGCGGCGGTCTATCTTGGTGTAGGGCTGCGCATCGATATACTTGCGCGCCTTAAGCTCGCGCTGTAAATGCGGCCCGCATGACAGGCATCAAATGTGGGTGAGGGTGAATATGGACAATGGCTGAAAAATGATGACAAGGGGAATTAATTTTATGCGCAGCACATTTAGCTTACGGCCTCTGGCTTTAGCTCTGTTAATTGGGGGCATGACAGCGACGGCAACCGCCGGCGCTGCGACGGTGACGATACCCGATAATATTGATATGAAACTCGGTGGCCGTTTGCATGTTTTAGCCAGCGGCTCAGACGATGAAAGCCTCAGTGATAGAGATGAGCTGGACCTGCAAGTCCGCCGCGCGCGCATCCGTTTTTCGAGCACGGTCGACGAGTGGATCACGCTGTTTTTGCAAACTGAAATGGCCTCACAAACGGAAAAAAGCGGCGCAGATATGGTGTTGATTGACGCCAATGTCACACTCAAGCCCATGCAGCAGGCGCAAGTGGTGCTCGGCCAGCATATGAGCCCGGCACTGCGTCAGAATGTGACTTCTTCGGGCGCGCTGCTTGCTATCGACCGCCCTGGAGTGCAGTACAAAAGCTTGACCTGGGGCACGCGTGCACTCGCTGGTTTTTCACGCAAGACTCAGAGTGAAACCGATGCTGGCCTGCGCGGAGAAGTTGACGTTCGCGACACCGGTGCCACATTTTTTGGTGTGGCCAGCCCGGGCGAGCGCCTGCACTTAAAATATTATGCCGGTATTTATGAGGGGGCGCTGAGTGCCGCCGATAGCCGCTACACTGCGCGCGGGCAAATTAACTTTGGCGATGCCGAAAGTGGCTATTTTAACGCCGCAAATTACCTTGGTAAAAAAGATACCATCGCGCTGGGTTTAAGTGTCGATCAGCAAAGTGAGGTGGCCACCGATCTCGGCAGCGGTGATGAAGTGGATTACCTGCTGAGCTCAGTTGATTTTTTTGCAGCCAAAGGTGCGCTGACGTTTGAGGCGGCCTATATTAATCTCGACCTGGGCGGTGCGGGGCTGCTCGCCTTTCAGGATGGATCGGCCGTTGGCGGTAATAAAGCTACAGGTAAACAAGCGGAAGGTGACGGTTATTATCTACAGGCGGCTTGGCAGTTTGGCAAGTGGCAGCCGTGGGCTGGTTTCGAAAGTTGGGACAGCAATGCCGACGATGGCTACGGCAGTTTTAGCGGCGCGCGTTTAGGTGTCAGCTACCTGCTAAACAAAGAAAGCAGTTTTAAGCTCGGTGTTGAAAACTGGGAAAACGATGTGGTTGCCGATGGTGACGATGCGGAATTTATGACAGTGACCGCTGGCTATTTTATTACCTTTTAATCTTATTTTATTCTTTTCGCAGCAAAGAAAAGGTGAGGCGCAAAGCGCCTCACCTTTTTTATGGCTTATTACCAGGTGTATGCTGGGTCCTGGGTTGATAAATTAAATAGTACAGTGCAGGCAACAGTAGCAGTGTTAATAACAAAGCGCTTAGCATGCCACCGACCATTGGTGCGGCGAGCCTGTGCATTAGCTCCGAGCCGCTGCCGTGAGCAAACATAATCGGTAGCAGGCCAACAATGGTTGCCGCCGTTGTCATAAATACCGGGCGTATGCGTAAAAGCGCGCCGTCAAAAATCGCCTGTTTAAATTCATATTTATTAAGCTCGCCATCGCTGGTGGATTTGGCGCGGGTTAAAGACTGTTTAATGTAGACCAGCATAATAACGCCGATTTCGACTGCAACACCGGCCAGGGCCACTAAACCAACGGCGACGGCAATTGAAAAACTGTAGTTAAGTAAGTACAGCAGCCACAGACTACCGACGATGGCCATAGGCAAAGTGCCCATAATAACGGCAACATCGATCAGGCTTTTAAAGCTCATATAAAGCAATACAACAATAATCATCAGCGTTAGCGGGATAATGTAACTGAGTCTTTGTTTCGCCCGTTGCATGTATTCGTATTGCCCTGCCCAGTTCAGTGAATAAGCTATCGGTAAATCCAGTTCTTGTTCAATAAGCGCTTGGGCTTGTTTTATATAGGCGCCAATATCGTTGCCGTGGATATCGATATAAGTCCAGCCGTTAATCCGCGCGTTTTCACTTTTAATGGCTGGTGGGCCATCTTCAATACGGATAGTGGCAACATCGGCCAGCGCGATGTGTTGGCCGCGTTCGGTGACGATGGGCAGCAGTTCAAGTTGTCTGGGCGAGTCGCGATAGGCTTGGGGGTAGCGTATGTTTATCGGATAGCGCTCCAGGCCTTCAACACTTTGTGATACGTTGATACCGCCGACGGCGCTGGCAATGACCTGCTGGATATCATTGATACTCAAACCAAAGCGCGCAGCTTTTTCTCGCTGTATATCGATGTTGAGATAGCGCCCACCGGCGACCCGCTCGGAGTAGACCGAGGCGGTGTCATGCAAACTGCCGAGCAGTTGTTCAAGCTGTTGACCGAGCCGTTGGATAACCTTGATGTCGGGCCCGGCGATTTTTATTCCGAGCGGGGTTTTGATGCCGGTGGCAAGCATATCTATGCGTGTTTTAATCGGCATGACCCAGCTATTACTCAGGCCCGGAAATTTAACCAGTGCATCAAGTTCCTGCTTTAGTTGCTCAAGCGTCAGGCCTTCGCGCCACTGATCTTTGGGTTTTAATTGAATAAAAGTTTCGATCATCGTCAGTGGGGCTGGGTCGGTGGCGGTTTCGGCGCGGCCGATCTTGCCAAATACGGTCTCTACTTCGGGAACCGTGGCGATCAGCTTATCCGTCTGTTGCAGAATCTCCCTGGCTTTGCCGATTGATAGACTTGGGTAGGTAGTTGGCATATACATTAAATCGCCCTCGTCGAGCTCTGGCATAAATTCCGTGCCGAGCTGGGCTAAGGGCCACAAACTACTTGCCAGCAACAAAAGCGCTGCTAGTACTGTGACTCTAGGATACGTAAGTGCCGCTGAAAGTACCGGTCGGTAAAGGTAGATTAGCAGTCTGTTCATTGGGTTTTTATTTTCGGCGATGCTGCTGCCGCGAATAAAATAGCCGAGAAGCACCGGCACCAGGGTGATCGCTAGCGCTGCTGCTGCTGCCATGGCGTAGGTTTTGGTAAATGCTAACGGGCTGAACATGCGGCCTTCTTGCGCTTCAAGTGCAAAGATAGGTACAAAGCTTACGGTAATGATCAGCAAGCTAAAAAATAACGCCGGGCCAACTTCCGTTGCTGATTTTAAGACAAGTTGCCAGTGTTCGTATTTTTTACCGCGCTGCTGCTCCATGTGGCGGTGCATATTTTCTACCATAACGATAGCCCCGTCGATCATGGCGCCGATAGCAATAGCGATTCCACCTAATGACATTAAGTTGGCATTGATACCTTGAAGTTTCATGACAATAAACGCGGCGAGTATGCCCAGGGGCAGGCTGATAATTGCGACGAGCGAGGAGCGCAGGTGAAATAAAAATAACGCACAAACCAGCGCGACAATAACAAACTCTTCAACCAGCTTTTGCCAGAGATTTTTTATCGCGCTTTGAATTAATTTAGAGCGGTCGTAGACGGGAACAATCTCAACCCCGGGCGGCAGGCTGTGTTTAAGCTGTTCGAGCTTGTTTTTGACGCCATCTATAGTTTTTTGCGCGTTTTCTCCGTATCGCATAACGATGATGCCGCCGACGGTTTCACCTTCGCCGTTGAGTTCGGCGATGCCACGGCGCATCTGAGGCCCAAGTTCTACGCGGGCAATATCTTTTAACAGCAGAGGCGTGCCGTTAATATTTAAACCCAACGGTATTAATTCCAGATCGTTTTTATTTTTAATGTAACCCGAAGCTCGCAACATGTATTCGGCTTCAGCTAGTTCGATTACCGAGGCGCCGAGTTCTTGATTGGCTTGCTCAATCGCGCTTTGAATGTGTTGCAGAGGGATATTAAATGCGCGAATTTTTTCCGGGTCGACGATAACCTGATATTGCTTGACCATGCCGCCAACGCTAGCAACTTCCGATACGCCGTCGACAGTCTGTAGTTCATATTTTAAAAACCAATCTTGTAAAGAGCGCAGTTGGCTTAAGTCGTGATTGCCGCTTTTATCTATCAGGCTGTAAATGTACACCCAACCGACGCCGCTGGCATCGGGGCCCAGTTGTGGTTTGGCTGTTTTAGGTAAATTGGGCGTAACTTGGTTGAGATATTCCAGTACGCGGCTGCGCGCCCAGTACATGTCTGTATCGTCATCAAAAATTACGTAGACATATGAATCCCCATAAAATGAGAAAGCGCGTACAGTGACGGCTCCGGGTACGGAGAGCATGGCACTGCTTAAGGGGTAAGTGACCTGATCCTCGACAACTTGCGGTGCTTGCCCGGGGTACGAGGTTTTTATAATCACTTGTACGTCACTTAAATCTGGAATCGCGTCAACGGGCGTATGTTTTACTGCGTAGATGCCGCTGAAAAACAACATAGTGGCCGCGAGCAATACCAGCGGGCGATTTTGTATTGACCAGCGAATAATTGCGGCAATCATGGCTGGGCCCCCATGCTGCTGTGGTGCTCTTCGTTTGTGCTTGTTTTGGGGCTTGTTTTGTTGCTTATTTGGGCTCTCGGCGAAGCTTCAAATTCAACCATAACAAAGTCGTCGCCTTGAATTTCAAAGCGAAAGAAAATATTGGGCTGCTGTTTTAATTTATTGATATCGATATGTTCGGCGAGACTGAAATCCATTGTTGCAGCCGGCCTGCCCCACTTTTTTATTTCACCGCGACTTATATTGGCGCTTCTATTTTTTTCATCAATGCTGTTGATGCTGCCGTAAACTTCTGCGCTTTGGACTTTTGTATGCTGCATGCCTGCTGCGGCGTGATTACCCTGATGTTCATCGCTTAGCTGTGCTTCGGCCGTGTAGAGCATGCGTTTGAAATCTGAATTTACACTCGACTCTGAATCAATTAAGAACTGGGCTGAGGTGACAATCTTGTCGCCGGCTTCAAGGCCCTGAAGTATTTCGACACTCTCGCGACTCTCTCGCCCGGCTTTCACTTCAACGGATTTAAAATAACCGTCTCCCAGGGCCAGCACTACCCTATCTTGCAAGCCTGTGCGAATAAGCGCTTCGCTTGGAATATTTAAACTTGCGCGCGCCGCCTTGCTGTGAATTTTTACCTGGGCATACATGTTGGGCAGCAACTGTTGACCGGGGTTGTCGAATTTTAAGCGCAGGCGCAGAGTGCGGGTATCGGCGTTGAGTGTCGGATAGATATAGTCAACCTTGCCCGACCATAATTTCCCGGGCTTGTAGTCGAGCTGCATACTGACCTCGGCGCCAACAGTTATGAGTGACGCCTGCCGCTCAAATACCTCCGCCTCGACCCAAACTTGCTCGAGATTGCCGATGCTAAATAAGTTGGTGCCCGGTTGAACATAAAAACCTTCGCGTACATTTAAGTTGTCAACAATGCCGTCTTGAGGTGAGTTAAAGGTGACTGTTTGGCGAATGATTTTTGTTTTTCTGAGCCTGTTGATAAAGCTCTGGGGGATTTGCAGGGCGCGCAATTTATCTTCAGCACCTTTGATAAGCCGCAGGTTGCCACGATTTATCGCCAGTACAAATTCCTCTTGTGCGTTGACAAGTTCCGGCGAGTACAGATCGTAGAGGGCCGCACCTTTTTTTACCGGGTCGCCGCTGGCGCTGACGTAGAGTTTGTCCACCCAGCCGGATACGCGCGGGTGAATGTGAATAAGCCGGTTTTCATCGTATTTAACAAAACCGACGGTAAGGATGGCCTCATCTAAGTGGCCGAGTTTCGCTTCTGAGCTGCGCACGCCGAGTTTGTTGATAACGCTGGGGTTGATTTTTATCGCGCCCGGGCTCGGCTGGGTATTGTTATCTTCGTATACGGGAACAAGCTCCATACCCATTGGTGAAAGCCCGGGTTTGTCGCGCCGGTAATTGGCATCCATCGGCGCGACCCAATAGAGAATTTTTCTCTCTTGCTCAAGGCTCGGTTCTGTCGGCGCGGCGCTGGGGGAGGCAAACAAGAAAAATGCCGCCGAGATAGCGAGGCCGAGCAGGCCCCCTATTAAAAATATTAAAATGCTTGCGGCCTTAACGCGGCCTGTTTGGGTGTTCATCTATTTGTCCTCTCGGCGGCGACTGTTGCGACCATAAAACACGGTGATTGTGTTTTGTGGTACCAGTGCCGGCGCCAGTGCTTTGGGCTACTGTTTTGTACTTAGCTGGCTTGTGCGCATGCTAAAAACAATGTCTGCAGTGCGGCTTAAGGCAATACCAGCCTAAGCTTGTTGTTAGCTGTTCAATGGTTGGCTTAACGGTAACAGCTGGGCCATTTTTGAGGCGCAACTGTCCTGCTTTAGCTGTGTGAAGGGGGTTTATAGATAGAACTTTGCTGAGCGCGCGGGTGCTGCACAGCTAAGTCGGCGCGATAAGTGGCGCCTGGCTTAAATAGCGCAGATAAAAAGTGGCTGACGATGCCAGTGGCGCCGTGGCAGCCGAGCATAGTGCAATCGCCATCACAACATTTTATGGGGGGCTTAATGTCTATGTTTTGTTCGGGTTTGTTTTTGAGCTCGGCTGTTAGCTCTGCGCCGTGTTGCATATGGCAGGGGCTGTTTGCGGTGGTATCGACAGCGGGGGGAGCACTCATTGTTTGGGCGTGCGCAGCGGTGCCGAGCAGCTGTCCGCCAAGGTTTAGCAGAATCAGCAGTAGGCACAGGCGGAGCGAACGAAAGCTAAAACGTGAATGCATGAAATCGTAATCGGCCCATCACTTTAGGTTGTCTTAAGATACCACTTGCTTAGATCGCTTCCCAGTATCAATTTGTGCTGCTTTGCGCGGCGCTTCTCAGTACTAGGGCCTGTTAACACTAATTAAATACGCTCTGCTGGAGCCTGAGTATTCGACCTGAAAGGCACTTTGAGCGCAGTTTAGCGAGCTAAATAAGCGATAAGTAACGCATCGGGGCGGATATTCAGGCCCAGCCCTTCGGGTTGTGCCCCTCATCCCGCTCTCTGTGTTGTTTGTCGCTTATTTGGAGCAACCAAACTACGCTCCAAACGCCTTGATAGCAGAATGAGGGGCGCAACAGAGTGCATTTAATTAGTGTTAACAGGCCCTAACTGCGACTTATGGAAGGGCAAACTCAACGCTGTGTCTGTGGGCGTCGCCCGGGTTCGAGCTTGAGTAAGATGTATTGGAGCTCGGCATAACGTCGATGGATGACGCGCCGGCTTTGGGGATGTCGATGACCTGCCAGTTTTCGACCTGCCTGGGGTAATAACCCGCCTGAGTGAGAATGTGCTTGAGCTCGCCACTGGCACGCATACGCTGTATGCCTCTATTTAGGGCCGCGATTAACTCTTGGGCTTTGGGGCTGCTTGCGGCAACAACAAATACGCGCTCGGCGTCTAAGTAGGTGACGACATTCGGTATCGGGTGCAGCCACAGCGCTTCGTCGTCTTTACTTTTGTCCCAGAAAAAGCGGCTGAGCCCGGCTTTGTTGTCAAACTCAAGCAGGGTAACGTCGGCTCTGTCGATATTAATCATGCGCATCAGGTAGCGAAAATGCTTGGCGTAGTGCACATTTTTACCGCTGATATTTTTAATGTTGCGCTTGTCGACCTCCCAGTTTTCGACGCTGATAAAGCGCAGTTGCTGAAGGTCGTGCAGGTTTTTTGCGGCCATGGCCTGCTGATTATTTTCTGCCGTAAAAAAGCCAACCAGCGCTTCCCCCCGGCGTATATGTGGCACACTCTTTAAAAACGCATTGCCGATATCGGGGTCGTCACTCCAGTAGCTCGAGCCGAGTAAGTCAATGCGCTGTTGTTCGGCCAGAACATTGGCTCTGAGTACATTCGGAAGCGGGACAAACTCGACGTCAAAGTCAAAGCCGGCTTCTGCCAGGGCGCGGGCTTGAATAAGAATTTCAGCCATGCTCCGGTCGAGCAGCTTAGTGCGACCGAGGACTATTTGCTCGAGCGGGTTACCGTTGACGTAAAACGCCAGGTAATTTAAGTAATCACTCTCAATGCCTATTTTCACTTTATAAGCTTCGGCATGAGTTAGAGCGGAGCTTAGTGCACAGGCAATGTAAATCAAAATTTTCGAAGCAATCTTCATTCTTCGCGGTCTACCAAGTCGGCCGGGGCTCAGTTTGTGGCTGGTTTAATGCCTGATTTAATCCAGTCACCCAAGTGAAATATTGGCTGTGAGTACTAATTCATGCTGACACCTTATTGGCGGCTAAAGGTTCTACAGCCCAGTATCAACAACAGTATATGAAAGTATGCATTGGTGAAACTATAAAACGTAAGCAACGGCTAATTCACTTGGCTTAGGCAAGCTACTTCTAAGCCATAATTGCTAAATATCAGCGCGTCATAATCAGATGGAATTATAACTATGTATACATACGCCTTAAGTGAAACGTTTGGCATTTGCTGGCTGAGTGCGTCAAAAGTTTGAGTAAAGCTAAGGCCAGATGGCGCGATTTTGTCTTATATGTGTAAAGGAGCTAAATAGTCTTGAGATAAGTATTCCTGCGACATATTTTGCCAAGCCGCTTAGCCAGGTGCACTTACATGCGCCGGGTGGTCATTCACAGACTTTGAATCTGGTGCTCAATGAGCGAGGTGACTACAGTGTTGTTGTCGATAGGCTGGGAGTTTGGGCGCTACTAGAGCTTGTGCACGAGTAACGTGAGAGGCTTTAAAAAGTAGTTTAAAGCAGGCTCAACAATCAGCCGGGTGTAATAATCGCAAGCAAATAAATCAAGCTTAATAAACCCAGCCCAATAAACTCAGCTCAACACGCTCTGAGTTTATTGGGCCCGGCGGCGCTTAGTTTTTCTTGCGCTGCCCGGCTTGTACAGCGGTCAGGGCGATGGTGTAGACAATGTCATCAACTAGTGCGCCCCGGCTCAGGTCGTTGACCGGCTTGTTTAGCCCCTGCAGCATCGGGCCAATAGAGCCGACATGCGCGGAGCGTTGCACGGCTTTATAAGTGGTATTGCCGGTATTGAGGTCGGGGAAAATAAAGACGGTTGCCTGGCCGGCAACAAGGCTGTCCGGGGCCTTGCTTTTGGCAACACTGGCAACGGATGCCGCATCGTATTGCAGGGGGCCGTCAATAAGTAGGTCGGGGCGTTTGGCTTTGGCAATTTTTGTAGCTTCGCGCACTTTTTCGACGTCGCTGCCGCTGCCGCTGCCGCCGGTGCTGTAGCTGATCATTGCGATCTTGGGCTCTATGCCAAAGGCCGCCGCGCTGTCGCCACTTTGAATAGCAATGTCGGCCAGCTCTTCGGCGCTCGGGTCGGGGTTGACGGCACAGTCGCCGTAGACAACCACTTGATCTGGCAGGCACATAAAGAAGATCGACGAAACAATCTTTGCATCCGGGCTGGTTTTAATCAGCTGCAAGGCCGGGCGAATGGTTGCGGCGGTGGTGTTGACCGCACCGGCAACCAGGCCGTCGGCTTCGCCGATTTGCGCCATCATGGTGCCGACCATAATCGGGTCTTCGAGTATCGAGTGCGCCATGGTCGGAGTCAGGCCTTTGTGCTTGCGCAGTTCAACCAGGGCGTCGACGTAGTGCTCGGCGATTTCTTTCGGGTTTTTAAGCTCGATATCGTCCGGCAGCTCAATAGAGTGCATATCGGCGACGTGGCGGATTTGCTCGGGGTCGCCGAGCAGCACACACTTGGCGATACGCTTGCGGTGGCAGATCGCTGCGGCGCGAATAGTGCGCGGCTCGTCGCCTTCGGGCAGGACGATACGACAGCCTTCGGCGCGGGCTTTTTCGACCAGCGAGTAGCGGAAGGCCGCCGGGCTCAAGCGCACGTGGCTATTGGCTCGCACGCGCTCGGCAAGCCAGCTTGAGTCGATGCGCTCGGCCATAAAGTCCATCACCCGGTTGATGCGCGGAATATCGTCGCGCGGCACGTTGATGCTCATTTGATCGAGCTTGCGTGTGGTGGTAATGGTGTTGTAATGCGTCAGTATCACCGGCAGCCTCGCTTCAAATGCCGAGTGACACAGGGCGAGAATTTCATCGGAGGGTTTTAAATCGCCAGTGAGCAACAGGCCGGCCAGTGGCACGCCGTTGACCACGGCCATGCAAGCGGCGAGCAGCAAATCGTGGCGGTCACCTGGAATAATCACCAGGGTATTGGCTTTGAGTGAGTTTAAGCTGTTGCCGATGGTGCGCGCGAGTATGGAGACCGACTTAACCCGGCGCTCCATACGGGCTTTGGGGTTGAGGCTCTTGGCCTGTAAGTGGCTGGCGATGTCGCTGACCCGCGGCGCCATTGCCGACGGGTACCACGGGATTTCGCCGAGGCAGCGGAAATTGGGCTTGTCGAAAATCAGCAGGTTCTTGGCGATGGGTTTGATTTCATCGGTGACCGGAATATCGTCAACCGCCTGCAGCGGTGAGGCAAACTCTTCCGGCGCACCGACTTTATTCAGCATGCAGCCGAGCACTTTGCTCTCGCCTGTGCCGCCGTAGTAGTTGGCGGTCATATCGATATGGCGATTTAAATCGGCAAAGCTCTGGTGGTTCTGCGCGGCAACAAGGATGACATGGCTGTCGAGAGTGCGTGCCAGGGTTGAGTTGATACGGGCAATAAATGGCGCGTTGTCCTGCGGCACGAGGCCTTCAACCACCAGCACATCAACGTCCTTGGCGGTTTGTTGGCACAGCTGCACGACGTCTTCCATCAGCTCTTCCATCTCGTTGTGCGCCATGCGCTGCTGGGCTTCGCTTAACAAGATGGGGTCGGGGATATCGAGCTGTTGGGTTTCGTTTAAAAACAGCAGCGACGGGTCGAGCACTTCGGGGTTGTCGGCGTGCTGGGCGATGGGTTTGCAAAAGCCGACCTTAAGGCCGACTTGATCAAGTGCGCGAACCAGGCCTAAGGTGGCCGAGGTCAGACCTACGTTTGAGCCCGCCGGCGCCAAAAAAAAACTCTTGATCACTGTCTTTATCCCCCGATCAAACGCGCGGTGTCTTGGGCAATGGCCCACTCTTCGTTGGTGGCTATGACCACCGCTTTGCTGCTAGTGGCAGTGCTGATCAGGCCATTGTTGTCGCGGCCGTGTGTCGCATTGAGGGCGGGGTCGAGCTCAAAACCCAGTAACTTCAAGTGAGCTAAAGTCAGTTCGCGCACGCGCAGGGCATTTTCGCCGATGCCGCCGGTAAAGACGAGTGCGTCGAGACGGCCGAGCGGCATGGCCAGAGCACAGATGCTTTTTGCCAGGCGGTAGCAGAATAGGTGCACGGCCAGGTCGGCTTGTTCGTTGCCCTGTTCGGCGGCGTCACAGAGAGTGCGCATGTCGTTGCTGAGCTCGGAGACACCGAGCAGGCCGCTTTTTTTGTTGAGCATGGCGGTGACATCGGCGATGCCAATGTTGAGCTTTTCACTTAAAAACTGGTGCAGGCTTGGGTCTATGTCGCCGCTGCGAGTACCCATAACCAGGCCCTCGAGCGGGGTCATGCCCATCGTTGTATCAACACTGTGACCGTTGAGTACGGCGGTGGCCGAGCAGCCGTTACCGAGGTGGGCCGTGACCAGGGCGTGATTGTCCGGGTCTAAAGCGAGCTGCTTCACGGCCTGTTGCGCAACATATTTGTGGCTGGTGCCGTGGGCGCCGTAGCGGCGTACACCGTGGTCGCGGTAGAGCTCATAGGGCAGGGCGTAGAGGTAGGCCTCTTTGGGCATGCTCTGGTGAAAGGCCGTATCAAATACGGCAACCTGAGGCAGGCCGGGGAAGAGCCTTTGCATTTCTTCAATGCCCAGTGCATTGGCCGGGTTGTGCAGTGGTGCCAGTTCTATACAGCGCTTGATTTTGTCGAGCGCGAGATCGTCGACCAGCACGCTTTCGTAGAAGTATTCGCCGCCGTGTACAACGCGGTGACCGCAGGCTTTGATTTTATCGGCCATGCCGCGCTCTTTGAGCAAGTTGAGCAGGGCTTTCAGGGCATCGGCCTGGTCGGCTCCGGCGATGGTCAGCGATTGTTTTTGGCCGTCGGCTTTCCAGCTGAGTGTTGCTTCTGGGTCGTCCTGGCCGAGACGATCGGCGAGGCCGCTAAGCAAAGCTTGCTGGCTGTTGAGGCAAAAAAGGGAAAATTTCAGTGAGGAACTGCCCGAATTCAAAACGAGCACAATTGATTCTGCCAAGGCTCTCTACCTTCATCTCTAGGGTGGCGGGAGGAAAACGCTAGTGTAGAGTTTTGCGCCGCGTTGCGCTTGACTAATGTCAAGCGCACTCGCAGATAGGACGCATTTTCGTTTAGTTTGTCACATTTGTGTTGTCGTATGGCGACAAATTAGCTTTCCATGTCAAAGTCATAGTCCATTTTTGCAGCAGGCGCCTGCAAATAATAGCCCTGAATATAGTGCACACCGCTTTGCCACAACTTGCTCAGCAAGCTGGCGCTTTCGACTAGCGGTACGATGGTGATCTTGTCTTTTTGGTGCAGTTCGCTGACAAGGTTGTTGAGTGCGCTAACACCCTCTTCGTTGTCCTGCAGGTCTTGCGTGAAAGAGCCGTCTATCTTGATGTAGCTGGCCGATATTTGCTCGAGCGCTTTAAATGGGTTGAGGGCACAGCCAAAGTGATTGATTGCAACGGTGCAGCCGATGGCCTCCAGGGCTTTGGAGAAATTAATCGCGTCGTTAAGGTGATCGCTGATATCGACTTCATTGAGCTGGAAGATAATAGAGCTGGCCGGCAACTTGGCAGTTTTAAAGACCACGTTTAGCCACGGCACAAGGCTTTCGTCGAGCATGCTCTGTTTGCTTAGGTGCAGGATAAGCATGGTTTCAGAGCCGTTTTTGCGGTGCTCGGCGAGGGTTTTAGTCGCCTCCAGAATGACCCAGCGATCGAGCTTCGTCAGTGCGCCAATATTGGCGGCCTGGCTCAAAAATTCGTTGGGTGAAATCTCTTCTTCCTGGTCGTTGACCATGCGCAGCAGCACTTCGTAGTGTTCTTTTTCGGCGCCGCGCAGGCTTAGGATAGGTTGGAATAACAGGCGGAATTGCCCCTTGCTTAACGCGGCTTGTACGTCGAGGCTGACACTGCCGTCGGCCTCGACGGATGAGACCGGGCTTTCATAGAGTACGGCAACAGTGTCGCCGTTGTTGCTTGTGCGCGCCTGGTCGAGCGCTTGTAGGCTCTGCTGTATGGGGGTGTCGATATTGGCGCTGGTCTCGTTGATCACCGCGACACCGACATGGTAGTTAAAGTGCAGGGTTTTACCGTCGACATTAACAACGTGATCGCGCAGCGCAAGACCAATTTCGTTGGCGCGCTCGACTGCGCGCTGGGCGTTCATTTTGGGTGTGATCAGTAAAAAGCTGTTGTCGCCGTAGCGGCACAGAACGTCGGTTTTTTTCACCTGGCTCTGGGTGTATTTGGCGATTGCTGCAAGTGCTTTGTCAACCGAGCCGATACCGAGCTTGTCGGATACGGTTTGCTGGAACTGGTCAATGCCTATGTGCAGCACTGCGCTGTTAAACTGTTTGTCAGCAGCTTTTTGTATGCAGCTATTAAGCACCTGGCCCATGTAATTTTTGTTGTACAGGCCGGTTAAGGTGTCTTTGTTTTTGATCTCTTCAATTTGTGCTTGCAGCTCTTCGCTGTCTTCGCCTCTAGGGGGGTGATAGAGCAGTTGTATACAGCTTTCTTCATCAAAAACATCTTTGCGCACGGTGAAGTTGACGTCTTTGTTGCTGCCGTCTTCCTGGATCAGCGTCAGTTCCAGTTCTTGTACGGCGTCGTCGTCAGCTTTGAGAACAAAGTTTTTCAGGAAGTCCTTTAACAAGTCGTGGTGTTTGCTGTCGACGGTATCGATGACCGGCATGCACTCGATATCGTCTCTGTCGCTATAGGCGAGCAGCTCGGCAAAACTCTCGTTGGCGTAGAGAAACATGCCGTCTTGAACAAAGGCGATGGCGTCGCGGCTGTTGTCGAGCAGCTGCTGGTTGCGCGCGGCGATGTTGTTAAAACGGCGCTCGGCCATGCGGCGCTTTTCCCTGTCGTTGCGATTGCTTAACTCGCGATCAATCACCAGCAGAAGGTGTTGATCTTCGTCGAGCTGTACGACATCGCGCGCGCCTATTTTTAAGCCTTCTACGGCCGGCTGCGAGCCTTCTCTGTCACTCAATAGGATCATCGGGATATCTTTGTTCTGACGGCGCACGGTTTTTATCGCTTCGACCGGGGCCAAGCTCTCGGCGCTGTCAATAGCGATCATCATATCCCAGACTTTTTCCTGGAGTAGTTTTGCCAGCGCTTCGGCGCTGTCGACATGAGTTGCTCGCACGGCGCGGCCGGCGTTTTGCAGCATGCTAATGAGGCGCTCGGCTTCTGCCGCCGAGTCGTTGATCAGAAGCAGGCGTATGGTGGGCTGTTGCATGTTTGCTTTAATTCGCTTGTTGGAGCCAAATTGGGCTCGCTAGTTTAATGCATTATTACTGGTAGTCGCAGGATCAATTTCTTGAGACTAGTCTACCAGCGGGTTGAGCCCGCATTCGCGGGCTTGTCGATCTTTTTGCTTTCCGTAATGCGCAGGCTAAATTGCTGCACACTGTTTGTGGCAAACAGGCATTTCTCGAGTTTGCCACTGTAGGTTTTTTCGCCATCGATCAGTTTGACTTTGTCGCCAGCTCGAAAGGGGGCGCTGGCGGTCAGCATGCTCGCTTCAGTTTTGCTGAAACTGTCGGCCGGAAGCAGCAGGGCGCGCATATAGTCTGAGTAGCCGCCCATGTCATAGGTTTGGGCTATGCCGTAAGCATCGGCTTTGTCTGACAATATCTGTAAGCCAAATTGGCTGCTGCTGCGGCGCTGGCGTATCCAGCGAATAACGCCGAGCTGCCAGCTGGGTTTGCCGAATTCTCGCAGAACAATAACTTCTCCGGCCTGAATTTTGAGCTCGGAGCTGCCTTTCCAGACTAAGCAGTAACCACCCTGGCTGATATTTTGAATTTCCAGGCGGTAGATCGGGCGCTCAGCGCTTTTGGGCTCGCTGTTTGAAAAACTATCCGCGGGGGTAAAGCCGCCGATATTACTGTCGATTTCGTCGCTACTTTGGCCGCTGATAAAACTGTTGAAGTCTTGATTGTTGTTGCAAAAGTAGTGGCAGTCGTTAAGGCCAACGCCGACTTCGGCCGTCAGTTTTGCGCCGCGGCGCTCGTGGCGTCTTTGGCTCACGCCACTCCAACAGCTAAGCAGGTGCTGCAGCAACGCTGGGCTAAAGTCCGTGCCTATTTTTAAACCGGCACTTTGGCCGGCGCTGTCTTCGTCACTTTCTTGTTTGGCTATTTGATTGGTCAAGCTGCGCAAGTTGAGCTCAACCAACAACTGCTGTTTTTCATCGTCGCCAATTCGGTTTTCATAAATCGGGCCGAGGTCTTTATCGAGGTTCAGATAAAAAAAGCATTCCGGGTCGTCACTGAGGTCGAGGCGGAAGCTGACCATCGCCGCCCACTCGCCAAAATAATCGTACAGGGTGGGAATGTCTTTTTGCGGCAGCTGCATCGGTTTACAGCTCGATAGCAGTACTGAGCGCAGATAACAGTTTTGTATGCTGCTGAGCTTGCCTTTGCGTTGAATCGGGTCGTTGACACGTTCGTCGAGCAAATCGTACAGATCGGCGCAGCGAAACAGGCTGTGCATGTTTAACCACAGGCCTTCGGGCTCGGGGGTATAGATTTGCAAGCCGCGCATCATAATTAAACCAAAGCCGGTGATGGCTCGGTGCAAGGCGGAGCACAGCAGTTCGATTTGTTTGGCTTTGACTTTATTTGCAGTAACTAAGTCGCGGACAACAAGGCAGTAGCCATCGGCCATGTATTTTTGCAGGCTCTGGGCAATTAGCGCGCTTTTTTGCGCCGCTTCACTGAGCGGCATAGGCTGATTGACAAAGGTTTTGCTGAGGCCAAAAATCGTATTTTGCACGTAGGGGCGCAGCGCTTCGAGCATCTCAAAGCGCACCGCAGCTGTGCAGCGCAACTGGTTGACTTCAGGCAGGGCGGCGTAGAGCGTGGCGCCTGTTTTTTCGACCTGAGTCGGGCGCAGCAAACTGGCCCAGTCGGCAACCCGCTGGGCTTTGTAGCTTGCACAAAAGCTCAGTTTTTTAAGGCTCTGCTCGGGCAGAGCAATTAACTTCATCAGGTCGTGCGCTTGCACCTGTGTGTCCGTTATCGTTTTTTACTAGTGTTAGTGCCGTCCTCAGTGGGAGGGCTTGTGTTGTTATAGTGAGTATAGCTGCGCTGCTTGTGTCAGCATAAAGTTTGCCAAGCCGTAAATTTGCATAAAACCATTAGGTTTTTAGCTCGTTTTATTCCCTTTGCTGCTCGACAAAAAATTCACAGTGGTGTTTTGGCAGTCTGTCCCGGTTCATCTTTAACCAGTTTGGGTAGCAGGTAGCCGGGCAATCTGGCGCGCATTTTTTCATAAATAATTCGCGCGTCACTGAGCTCGATATCAAAGTGCGCGCCACCTCGCACCTTGTCGAGCACGTGTAGGTAGTAGGGTAACACTTTGTTTTTAAACAAGCTGTGATTAAGTTCTATTTGGCTTTTTGCGCTGTCATTTACCCCCCTTAATAACACGGCTTGGTTTAAGCAGGTTATGCCCGCCCGGCTCAATGCACTAAAAGCTGCTGCAACGTATGCATCAATTTCTTGTTTGTGATTGCAGTGCACAACAACCAGGCATTGCAGGCGGGTGCTGTTCAAGGTGGCGCAAAAATTCTGATCGATACGCGATGGCAGCACGATGGGCAGGCGACTGTGAAAACGCACGCGGTGCAGTTGGGGAATAGCCGCGAGCTGCTCTAAACGCTGCTGAATTTGTTCATTTGTTAACAAAAGTGGTTCGCCACCACTGAAGATAACTTCGTCTACTTCGTCATGATCTTTAAGGTAGTCAAGTATGGCTTGCCACTGGCTTTGACCGAGGCGGTTTTCACTGTAGGCAAAATTGCGGCGAAAGCAGTAGCGGCAGTTAATCGCACAGCTGCTGGTGGTGATCAGCAAGACGCGGTTGTGATATTTATGCACAAGACCTGGCAGCGGGTTAAAGGCTCGCTCTTGCAGAGGGTCGTCGACGTAGTTTGCCTGGGCTTCGTTTTCCTCGGCCAGGGGCAGCACTTGTTTTAGCAAGGGGTCGTTGATATCGCCTTTTTTTATGCGCGATAGATAACTGCGGGTAAGGCGAAGTGGAAAGAGTTTCTCTGCTTGTTTTGCGGCAGGCAAATAACTTCGGTCGAGCTCTAATAATTCAAACAGCTCGTTGCTGTCGCTAACAAGCTGTTTGAGTTCATCTTGCCAGCTAGTGCCTGGATGCAGTTGTATTTGCGGTATTGCATTCATTGTCGGGGCCTCGTGCGGACGCAGATTTTAGCGGTACTTGTCTCGCTTAGCATCCGTTGTGCTGGTATTGCTGCTAAAACTGCGGTACTACTTGCTATTGCCGTCTCGTCGCTGCCTTTGTGCAGCTGGTGTCGATTGGTGTCCAAGATTGCTGCTTGCGCCAATACCGCTGACTTTTACGCTTATTGTTTTAATGGCTTATTGTTTTTATGTAAGGAACAACAAATGAACAAATTTAAAATCTTACCCCTGGCCTGTTGTGTGGCTTTAGCACTCGGCTGTAGCTCCGGTGAACTCAAGCAAGAGCAGCCGGCTGAAACCGAGCAAGCTGTCGATGCTCGTTATATTTGGGATTTGAGTGATCTTTACAGCAGCGCCGAAGACTGGCAAGAAAACTACAGTGCAACAAAAGCGGCAATAGCGGAGCTTGAAAATTACAAAGGCAGTTTAGCTAACGGCAGCTCGGCGATGTTAACGGCAAACAAGGCGATTAGTTCCGCCTACAAGCGCGCCGTGCAGTTGCTGGTCTATGCGACCTTGAAAGCGGATGAAGATACGCGCATTGCAGAAAACGACGAGCGCCGCCAACTCGCGCGTATGTTAATGAGTGAGCTCAGCGCAGCGACGAGTTGGTACAGCCCCGAACTTTTGAGCCTCGGCCAGGCAAAAGTTGAGAAATACATGGATGAGCAGCCCGGGCTCGAGCCGTTCCGCCACAGTATGTTTGATACGCTGCGCCAGGCACCGCATATCCGCAGTGCGGAAGTGGAAGAGGTCTTAGCTAAAAGCGGCAAGGTCTCAGCCGCGCCGCAGAGCATTTACAGCACACTCGCCAACGCCAACCTGCCGTGGCCGGAAATTGAACTGCCCAACGGCGACAAAAAAATCTTGAGCCAAGCCGGCTATGGCGCGCTGCGCAGCAACGAGGACAGAGAGCTGCGCGCAAAAGTGTTTGATCAGTTCTGGACAACCTGGAAAGACTACGAGGCAACACTCGGCAGTGTACTCAGTGGTCACCTGCAGAGCCTGGCTTTTGAAACCGATGTTCGCGACTACGACAGCTCGGTCCAGCGCGCTCTGTTTAACGACAATATGCCCGAGCAGGTCTATCGCACCTTGGTTGATGAGGTCAATTCGGCCCTGCCTACACTCTACCGCTATTTTGAACTGCGCAAACGTATGCTCAATATCGAAGGGCCGATGCGTTACTACGATATTTATCCGCCGTTGGTCAGCCTCGATAAAGACTTCGGTATTGAAAGTTCAATCAGCCTGACCCGCGAAGCGTTGAAGCCTCTCGGCTCTGAATATCTGGCAGGCTACGATGCCGGCATTGAAGGGCGCTGGATGCATGTCTATCCGCAGCCAGGTAAGCGCAGCGGCGCCTATATGTTTGGTGCGGCTTACGACGTTCACCCTTATGTTTTGCTCAATCACAACGATGACTACGAAAGTGCCTCGACCTTTGCGCACGAGTACGGTCACGCCGTGCACAGCGTGCTTGCCAACGCTAGCCAGCCCTGGGAAACGGCCGACTACTCAACGTTTATCGCCGAGACAGCATCGATTATGAATGAGATGCTGCTGCAGGATTTGATGGTCAACAAAGCAAAAAGCCCAGAGGAAAAACTGTTTTATCTTGGCAACGGTCTCGAAAGCCTGCGCGGTACCTTTTTTAGGCAGACAATGTTTGCCGAGTTTGAGTTGAAGGTGAACGAAGAAGTTGCCGCGGGCAAGGCGATGAGCGGTGCACGTTTCAGTGAAATCTACCTCGAGCTGCTCAAACGCTACCACGGCCACGACCAGGGGGTGATGGAAATCGATGATCTCTACGCTATTGAGTGGGCCTATATTCCACACTTTTACTACGATTTTTATGTTTTCCAGTACGCAACGTCGATTGCCGCAGCGGCCGGTTTGGCAGAGAAAATTGGCGCCGGCGACATCGATACCCGCGATGCGTTTATCGACATGCTTAAAGCTGGCGGCTCTGATTACCCCTACCAGCTGATGAAAAATACCGGCATGGATATGGCAACCCCTGCACCGTATCGCGCCCTGGTGGCACGTATGAATGCGATTATGGATGAGATGGAGAAGATTCTCGATGAGCAGGGCTAGGCCCGCCTGAGTGAGCGCGGCGTTCTGTTCTCGGCGCCGTTGTTGTATGATGCCGCCTTTTTCTTAAGGCGGCTTTGGCCCGCCCATATGTATCAGATGAGGTCCCTATGGCGTACTCTACTAGCGAATTCAAGAATGGCCTTAAGGTTATGCTCGACGGCGATCCGTGCAGCATCCTTGAGAATGAAACCGTCAAGCCGGGTAAAGGCCAGGCCTTTAACCGTGTGCGCTTGAAAAACTTGGCAACAGGCAGGGTTTGGGAGCGCACCTTTAAATCGGGTGAGAGCCTTGAAGCCGCCGACGTAATGGATAGAGACATGGAGTATCTCTACAACGACGGTGAATTCTGGCACTTTATGGAACCCGATACTTTTGAGCAGTTTCAGGCCGATGAAAAGGCGGTTGGCGACAATGCCAAGTGGCTTAAAGAGCAGGACACGTGTGTTGTGACCTTGTACAACGGCTCGCCTCTGTCGATCACGCCACCGAATTTTGTTGAGCTCGAAGTAACTGAAACCGACCCGGGCCTAAAAGGCGATACCGCTCAGGGTGGTACTAAACCTGCGACCATGAGCACCGGCGCTGTTGTCAAAGTGCCTTTGTTTATTTCCATCGGCGAAGTGCTGCGCATCGATACCCGTACTGGCGAGTATCAGGGGCGCGCGGGTAAATAATTGCGCTTTGCTTGTGGGCGCAGTCTCGTACTGCGCTCAAAGGCTGGCCGCTGTTAAGGCTTGCGCCAGCCTAAAGTTATTATTCGAACGTTTGCTTTATTCTGTTTTACTTAGGCCTTCTAGGCGCCAGTTTTTGCCCGCCGCCAGCTACTTGTGTCGTTTTTCTTTTGTTGAGCCTTAGCGTCATTTCTTTTTTGTTGCTCTGAAACGATGCAGCCCGGCGCTGCTGTTATTTCGTTTTTTATCACCGTCTTGCATTTGTACTATCCTGAGCCTATTACACACGGAAAATGTGGACATTGTTATGGCGCACGAGCGTACCCTTGGCGTCTACACCCCTTATTTACAGGGCTTTTTTTATGGAGAGCTAGTCTGCCAGCTGCAGCAGTATGCGCTGCTTAAGGGCTATCGCTGCTGCATTATAAAAACCGGTGGTTTTGGCAAGTTTCGCTCGAATTTACACATTGATGAGCTCGATAGTATTGTTGTTGTGCGCAATGCTGTGCACCCGGACTTTGCCAAATCGTTGTTAGAACGCGGTAAAAAGCTCGTCTCCATTTCTTACGATTATTTCCCTTTGCCCATTCCCGTTGTCGGCAGTGATAACGTTGCCGGCGTAGAAATGGCATTTAATTTTTTGCTGCAAAAAGGTCATACACACATCGCTTTTGTTGGTGATTTAAGCCTTTACGATGTGCGCAAACGCTACGAGGCCTATTGTGACCAGCAGGAAATTAATGCCCTTGGTGATGACGAAAATTGCGTGTTTTCAGTTAGTGACAGCTTGTTTTCAGGCGGCTATGAGGCAGCGCTTGAATATGTCGCCAAAGGCTGCAAAGCCACCGGGGTTATCTGTGCCAGCTCCTTGACCAGCATCGGCTTTCGGCACCAGTTAAAAGAGGCAGGGCAAGATCTCGATCGCATAGATGTGGTGGGTTTTGAAGCTATTTCATTGGTTCCTGTGACAGAGCCGGATATCACCATGGTTGATTTAAACCTGCACCTTTTTGCTTATCAGGCACTTAGGGCGCTCGAAAGTGAGCAGGAGGCGGGGGCAGGTGAACACAAGTTTCTGGTGGAGCCGAAGTTGATCACGCCAAGTTCAGAATTTTTGGAGGCGAGCAACGCTTTCCTTGCCACCAGCACAGAGCTTCTTGAGTTGCACGATGCCAACTATATGAAGAGTGTGTTGACTAATTTATACGAGTGGCCGCGATCGATCGTTAATAGTGGCTTAGATCATTTAATGATGCTGCAACCGGTGTTTGAAAAGCAAATGCAAAAAGCCTGTTTAGGCCGATTTTTGTTAAATAAAGAGGGTAAAGAATTTATTCGGGTAAACAAGGTTTTTAGTCCGCACTCGGTGCAGAAGTTTGATAACAAAGACTTTGAAGCGCTAAGCGAAGCCGAAACCTATCCTCCGCCTGTTTGTGAGCTTGATTATCAGCGCTATGACAGTTGTATACATGTGCCCATTTTTCTTAAGGGGCAGCCCTGGAGGGTCTTGAGCATCTATGGTGATAGCCGCATTGGCGAAGGCCCAAGTAGTTTTTCTGCTTTTTGTGATTACATTGATGCTGTTATTACGCAGCTGGTCATGAGGGCTTATAAAAAACGTTCGCCGCAAGTACAAAGCGCGGCAAAAATGAAGGACGCAGGCGTTGGAAGCATTACCTGGATACCAGATAGCAACGATGCAAGGTGGAATATTGATGCGTTAAATTTACTGGGTTTCAATTCAGAGCTAGAGCAAAACATCTATCAGCACATGGATCTGATCGATAGGATACACCCCGACGACGAGGCCGCGCTCAGTGAGGCCTTGTTAGCGGTTCAGGAAAAGGAGTTTGAGATAAAAATACGTTTATTGCATAAAAATAAGAGTTACGCCGGTTATTCCATTGAGGGCAAATATGATCTTGCTGTTGATGCTGCGTTGCTTCGCCTTTCTCCGGCAACCTAGGCTTGCGGCATGAATGCGACCGGGGCTAGCGATCTCGCGTATATCTTACTTGCGCTACTGATGCTCAGTATACTGATTAATCTGCGCTTTATCTTTGAGCACAGTGTCAGGCGGGTCCGGAAAAAAATTGCTGACAAAAACGCGCCGAACCTTGTTCAAAAGTATTGCAGGGAGCAGGCTCAAAAAAGCAAAAGTGCACATCAGAACAATCAGCGATATTTATTAGATAAACAGTGCGCGCGCATTCGAGAGGCTTACTTGAGTATAGAGGCCAAGGCGCTTGATCGAGGTGAAGACAGCGAGGCTTACTGGCAGCTGTTGTCGATTAAGTTAAAAGCTTTACTTAAAATTTTTTCACAAGCCGAATCCAGATCGAAAAAAGCAGACGATACTTATCTTCTTAAACGTGTCGCAGATATTCGCGAACTGGTTTCTCGCAGCCCAGTTAGCCCAAGTGCCGAGCGAGTTTTAAGTGGTTTGGCTGCATTTGAGCAAGCTTGTCACAGTGGTAACAGCGACAAGAGAAAAATTGCCGAGCACAGCCAAAAATTAGATCGTTTATATCAGCGGCTTAACAGCGCATCGCACCGAAAGATTATGCAAGGTGCAAGCATGCATAGAGATTACTCCGTTGCCAGTCATGCGGCCTTAAAAAGGCTTAAGCAATCTTTAGAGGATGCCGAAGCAAAAGTTGAGCAGCTGCAGCATCAACAACTGGCCTTTGACTCCGCCGATCAGTTCCAGCGAAATAGCAATGAGATGAGAGATGGTGTGAACCGCTGTCAGCATCAGCTTTTCCGTATTCAAGATGGCCAGGATCGTATCAATAATATTCGTGTTGGCGAGGGTGAACACTTTGATGGGCGCGGTGTCGGCGAGGAACTGGCCGAGCTCTCTGAGCAAATTCAAGAAGAAAGTGAGCGCGAGATAAACCGCTTGCGATCAATTATAAAAGACCAACGCAACTTGATTTTGGATCTTGAAGAGAACTTAAGTCGCATGGAGCTTCGCAACGAAGATCAACGCGACGCGCCAGCATCGGAGACCGATCATGAACGCATGCTCGAGCAAGAAGATAAGCAAAAGCAGGCGGCCGTATCATTGGTGAAAAGCCAGCTCAAAGATGCCGAAAACTGTATTGACACACTAGAAAAAGAGCTAGAGAGCTTGAGAAATAAGTATAAAGAGCAGAAAAATCAGTCAATTGAGGAGTTAAAAAAAGAACCTCTGCACGAGCAGAGTCTAAAAGAAATGGAGCAAACCATTGACCACCTAAGGAAAGAAACGGATAGCCATAAGCGCAGTGAACAGTTACATCAAAGCCTGATGAACTACATGCTTGAATGCTTAGATGCCAGTTCAGTGGAAGATGTGTCTTTGTCTACCTATCAGACACTCAACGACTTGGGGTGGAAGGTAGGTTTGATTGTAAAGGGTGAGGGGCGAAACTTGGATATCGACCCGGAACAACATATTAACAACCGTGAAAAAACTCTAATTACCAATATGCAATTAGACGAGGTGGATGCTCGTCTCGAAAAGAATGTTGTTAAATTTCACCACGTAAATATTTCTGGCAAGTTAAGTAGCGCCAGCGGCGCGATAGACCCAGATTCGGTTACAGAAGTTTTGAAGATAATAAAGGCCACCGACAAGTTGCTTGGTAAAATGAAAAGTGAGCAGAAAATAAAACATTATCGCCGCCAGATTGATGAGTCGAGCAACTCGATCAAAAAACTTGCGCACGAAATTGACCAATCTATGGATAGGATGTGTGACAGAACTGAACAGAGTGTGTCGAGTGGTTTTGTACAGGTGCAAGGCCTGGCGCGAGCGAAGGGCTTGAGCGGTGCGCATATTGCGTCGTTTAAAAATCTGGAGCAGCAAGTTCTAGAAGAAATTCAGGGAGAGAAAAAACAAAAACTAAAAATGAAGAAGAAATTCCTACTGATTCTAAAAGCGCTTGACAATATAAGCTGATCACCGTTCGATAGTAAGCCCGGTGATCAGCTATTCATTAAAAACTATGGGTGATTGCTAATCGAAGCTGATCTGACTGTGCCGATGTTTGCTTTTTTAAGTTGAGAACTGTTTACGCTTGAGCCCCAAAGCTTTAAATCCGAAAACAGCATGTTTATGTTGTTGTTACCGTGAGAGCTTGCGGCAAGGCCCTGATAACTTAGCCTGTTTGAAAAGCAGCGGGACATGATCTTAGTCCACTCACGCCCATCCCGGGAACCAAAGGCAACGGCACAACGCCCTTCGTCATAGATATCTAACTTGACAAAACTTAAGTCTTTTTGACTTATCCCCGATGCGCCGGAAATAGTCACACTTCTACTTTGAGTTCCACCTGCATAAGAGTCGCGCCACTGAACTCTGAGAGGGTTGTCGTCAGCCGGTCGACACACAGCAAAGTAGGGGCTGTTGTTGCTTAGCTCACTACGTGCCATTACACAGCCTTTGGCAAATTTATCAACATGGCTACTTGCTGTATGAATACCACTGATCCAGCGGCTGTTGCTAGAGGCTCTATTTAGATAAAAGAAACTGAAGTTATCTCTACTTCCCCAAATATCTTCGGAATTTACTGAAACTCTGAGGATGTTGGCGTCTTCTTGTTGATTAGTACAGCTTTTACTAAAACACTCAAAGGGCCAGCCTTTGCCGTTGTGCGTGCGCGACCAAGAATCTTTGTGATAGTTGATCTTATTGGTGGCGATATGGTGAGCTCCGGCAAGTAGTGAGTTGTTAAAGCCATTGTCGCCATCAACTACGTAGCGGCGAACGACAAAACCCTTTTGCTGTACGTATTTAAACAGTGATGTATCGCTTGATCCGGTATTAAAAAAGATTTTACTTGAACTGTCGACCTGACTTTTTCTGTCGACGGCGGCGGAGCTAAAACCAAGCCTATATGGCCTGTTGGAAGCGTAGCTGGTATCGGTAAAGACCAAGATCCACTTGCCTTTTAGCTGATTCAGATTGGGCCATGAACAACCTTGGCTAACGCTGCGCTTTAGATTTGAAGCGCCTGGACAGGCGCGATACAGGTCTTGGGGTTTGAGTATGTCTTCTCTATCAATATATTGTGTAATTAAACGATCAAGTGCCTCCGGTGATTTGGCGCCACTAAAGCCGTCTTTAATATCAAACCACACCGTGACAACTTCGTGCTGAGGGTGAAGCCTATCAAAGGTCTGAAGTTCTTTCAGACAGCTTTTAAATGTATCGCAATTGGTTTTGGTGTCAAACACCGGGGTGTGGTAGACGTACCAGTTGTCTTGTAGAGAAGGTCTGCCAATTTTACTTCTGTATAAGTCGAATTCAATTGATCTTACGCGGTGATAAATCAGTTGATCTAAAATGCCTTCGTCGCGCCCATAACTATTGTGTGAGGATTTTTGCTGAACCTCGTTGTAGTTAAGTGCGAGGCTGTGGCATGAAACAAACAGCGTTAACAGTAAAGTTACTATCTTCATAATTACTCCCGAATGAGTATTTAATGGTGAGATGACGCAATTGTGTTAGAGAAAATGTTGTTGATGTTTTGCCTTGCTGACCAATATTCCTTTTGCTTCAGCGTCTATTGGTTATGGAAAAAGTGCACGTCCATGTGCACTGTGGGGTAACTAGAATTTACTGCGAATAGCGACAATATAGCGGCTGCCGTAGGTATCGATACGGCCGCCTCGATTTTCATCGTCAAAGTAGGTTTTCTGCTGGGCGTTGGTGATGTTTACGCCTTCGAGCGAGACTGAGAATATGTCGTTAATATCGTAACTTATGCTGGCGTCTACGGTGCCAAACGCAGCTTGGGTTTCATCGGAGACGATGCCAACGCCGTTGTCTAATAAGTATTTATCGCGCCAGTTGTAACCGATGCGCGAAGCGAAATTGCCGATCTCATAAAACGCAATTAAATTAAAGCTATTCTCGGATAGGCCGCCAATGTCTTGCTCTACGAGAATATCGTCCTCGTTTACTTCGACACTGCCGTTGGCATAGGTATAGTTAAACTGCAACCCGAGTCCATTCATCGGGTAGGCAAGCTTGGAAAATACTTGTTGATAGTTAAATTCAAAGCCGCTGATGCTGCCCTCTCCGGTGTTCAGCGGTGCGCTGAGTACGATATCTTCGCCACCAATGACGACACTTTTTGATACGGAAGAAATAAAAGTTTGAATGTCTTTATAGAAAACACCGGTGCTTAATAAAGCTGAGTCGTCAAAATACCACTCTATCGAAGCATCGTACTGCAGCGCTTTATATGGGTTAAGAAGAGGGTTGCCACCTTGCGCCGTAGGTGAGTCTGTATTGACGCTCAAGCCGGGAGTAAGCTGATTTAGGGCCGGACGGGAAATAACCTTTGCAGCTGCGCTTCGCAGTAATAAATTATCTTGCAGGCGGAAGTTTACGTTTAGGCTAGGCAGCGGGTCATAGTAGCTGTTGGTAAATGATACTTCTTTTCCAACACCGTCAATCAACTGCAGGCCTGAAGGTTTTTGAACGGTTTTGACGTAGCGCAAGCCAAGATTTCCGTAAAAAGGAAGAGTGCTATTGTCTGAATCAAAGTCACCTTGCGCGTAAACCGCAGAGATATCTTCATCTACTTTGTAGGAGCGGCGGCGGTCGTTATCGTTTATAGGTTGAGAGGCGTACTGTTCGGTAAAATATTCGTCAAAGAATTTATCTGAATTTGGCACCAGGAACTCGCGGGGGAAATTGCCATCGGTTTCAGATAAGAAGTCAGAGACAGGAAAAGCATCAAAATACGATAAATCAAAAATGCGGTTGTCGAGTGATACACGAATATCTTGTCGTTTGTAATCCCGAGAGCGTTCTCGGTAACTAAAACCTGTGCGCAGACCGGTAAACAGGCCTTCTAGCTCGTACAATGCATCAAAACGAATGCTGCTATCGCTATCTTGTACATTGATCGGCCGGTATTCAATGCGTCGCCCGGGGAAGCTCGCCGGGTCGAGCAGGTCTACAGGGGTAGATAAATCGGGGCCACTCTCATAGCCTGCGCGATAATCAAAGCTGAGTTCATCAAAGGTTCTCAAGCGGGTGCGGCGAATAGGTTCGTCGGTGTTACTTTCTGCATTGGAGTACGATAAGTTTAGATCCAGGGTCCAGCGATCAAGCAGCCACTGGTTGTCGGTGCCGATAGATAGATTTTCGTGTGCAGCCTTAGATGTTTCGCGCGATAGCTGTATACCGGTATTACTGGCCTTAGCTGCGAGCATTGAATCACCTGAAATAATTGCATCTGAGGCGTTGCCGTTAATTCCAAGATCCAGCCCTATTTCGTCAAAATCAACAGTGTAGTTTGACCAAAAGGTATCGATATTGCCTCGATAATTATCTGTGGGCTGCCACTCCAGGCTGAGTGATGCTGAGACTCGCTCTCGATCTTGTTGCTCAAGCGTAGGGCGGTTGCGCTGGGGGGCATAAATATCCTTGTAGCTATCATCGCCGTTTTGGTCCTGGAGCTGACCTTTAATCCAATTAAACGTGAAGGCTCTATCCTGGCGAATATGGCGCTGGCTGTAAGCTGCTGAAAATAAAGCGCCAAAGCTCTCACTTGTATTTGTCCAGCTTGTCAGGCCTGAAATCCGAGGGTCGGTAGTGTCTGCGAAATCGGAGTGGCTGATTTTGGCGGTCAGTGCGTTGGTTTTACCTAAGTCGCTCGGCCTAAAGGTTTTAACATTTATAATTCCGCCAATTGCGCCTTCATCATGGCGTGCTTCTGGAGCTTTAATGACTTCAATGCCTGCAATATGGTCGGAGGCCAATACATCAAAGCGGAACGAGCGTCCCTGCTGGCCGCTATTTTCGACATTCTCGTTTATCGCAATATTGCGGCCATTTAACTGCGCTACTTGAAAGTCCGGGCCTAGTCCGCGCACACTGACAAATAGGCCTTCGCCGCGATTGCGACTAATTTGTACGCCGGGAACAACCTGTAAGGCTTCGGCGACATTCTCGGTTGGGAATTTACCAATATCTGTTGAGCTAATAACCTCAACAACTGTATTTGCTTCACGTTTACTTTCAAGTGATCGGTTCAATGAGGCCGAGTAGCGACCATTTACAATCATTGTCTCAACCGCTGGCTGTTGTACAGCTTGCTGTTGGTTTTTCGCTGCCTGCGTGGATTTTTCTATAATAATTGCGCCGCTGCTATCGCTGCGATACTGTAAGCCACTGTTTTTAAGCATGGTGTCCAGTGCTTGTTCTAGGCTCATATGGCCTTCAACTTTTGGAGAAAGCTTTCCCGATACCAAATCGCCGGGAGCGATAATTATCTGTTCGCTCTGCTGGGACAGCTGGTTTAGCGCCTTGCCTAAGGCTTGGTCTTCGATGTGATAGTTTTTGTCGTTGAGCTGCGCGAGTGCGACAGAACTGGCTATGGCCAGAGGTAATAAGGCAAGCCGGGCTTGCTTTAAAGTGTGTGATGAGCGCTTACGTAACATTGTGATCTCCAAAAAGCACAGTATTGGTTTCTTTCAAAGAGGCGTTAGCGCAAAAAATATTTCAGGAATATCTTACTTTTAACGAAAATTTAATATTTCATTTTTGTCATAATTTATCTGGGGTGGGAAATGACTATTTGTCCAGATCGATGGATTAAGCTTAGGTTCTGGCTTGCTGCGATGCCTTTTATAGCGGCATCTGCCTGATCCGTTTTGAATGACAAGGTTAAATTAATGTTCTTTATTTTATTGTTTTCAATAAAGTATTTCTTGTGGCTGTAGCGGTTGATGTCATTGATGATCTGTTCGAGTTTTTCGTGTTCATAACTTAGCCTGTCATTTAACCAGGCTAGTTTGTTGTTCTTGTCAAAAGGGCGAATATTCCCTTTATTTCCATCTGTGTGTAACTTAAGCTGCTGCCCTGCCTCGAGTGTATCGGCAGTGTGTTTTTTGCTCCATAAAAATGCTTTTGGCTTCTCAATTTTAACCCGGCCTTCAGTGACCGATATTTGGGTTGCCGACGGAGATTGCTGAACCTCAAAGGCCGTGCCGACGACGATAATTTGATGTTGGTGGCTGTGTACAATGAAAGGTTTTTGGGTATTGTGCTCGACCTCAATATAGATGCTGCCTTTATCTAGGGTGAGTTCTCTACTTGATTTCGACCAGCGCATTGTCGCTTGGCTATCCCCGCTTAATCGCAATCGTGATCCATCTTTTAGATAATATTCACTGTTGCCGTGATGGTTGGAGATAAACGTTTCGCTGTGGTTGTGATGCTTAAAAATAAAAGGCGAAATTAACATGAGAATACAGGCTGCCGCAGCGAGGCCTAGCCCGTATTTAACGAATGGGGTTTGTCGTGAAGTGAAATCAGTGCTGGCGATATATCGCTCCAGTTCGTCGCCGTAGCCGATAGCCTTCCAGGTTTCTTCAGTTTTTGAAAAAGCTTGTTGGTGTTTGGGGTTCTGGTGAATCCAGGTATTGAATTCGAGTTGCTCGCGCTCGTCCAGGCCGTTCATGTTTATGCGCAATACCCAGTCTCTGGCTTGCTGTTTGATGACTTGTTGATTCATCTTTGCATCCTCACTGTGTTTCAAGCACAGCCAGTGCGGCTTTTAATTGGCGGCTGATATCTGCAGCGCTCCAGCCTGTAGCTTCGGAAATTTGGGCATAGGTTTGCCCTTTGATTCGGCTGCGCAATATCAGTTCGCGCTGTTTTTTGCTTAACTTGCGCATATTTTTTTCAACTGACTTTATTTTTTGCCTAGCCGCAACAACACGCTCGGGGCATCGCTCTTCAACCTGCTCTCGTTCATATTCGATCAGTTTATTGACGTAGTCCTGCGATCGACTTTGCCTTTGCAGGGATTTCAGCCCGAGGTTAATTGCTATTTTCAATAAAAAGGCGCGCGGTTCTTCGATATGGCTGGTGTCGGCCATGCGCATGTATTTTGTAAAGGCTTCTTGTGCTAAGTCTTCTGCGTCGGGTGGGCCTTCACCGTAAACTTTGCGCAAGCTTCGGCAAAGCCCAGTCCAGTGCTTCTGGTAGAGCCTTTCAATACCGGCTTGAGTCTGGCTGCTGCTATTTGTTGTGAGCGCTGATCGAAGCAAACTTCGAGAAAACAGTGCGGCGCTGGGCAGTGAATTTTTCATATTTTTTCTCAATCACATGCGCATCCGCTTCGCACTACAACGATTGGCGGCAAAGTTAAACGGTATTTATGACGATTTAGTGATAACTTATAGATGCTGTTTCAAAAGCTGCGCGAGCTCATACTTTATTGCGCCTGCGGCTTAAGTTTACAGGCTTAGGGTTGCAGGCTTAGATTTGTCGGCTCAGGCTGGCACATGTTTTTGTGGTTTGATTTGAGGTTTTTATGTCCGAGGTATGGCGGCTTAGTGCAGATATTTCTGTGTTGCAGCAGCGAGCAAAAATTTTACATCTTATTCGGCAGTTTTTTGCCCGGGAAAATGTACTCGAGTTAGAAGTACCGGTGTTGGCGAAGTACAGCGTCAGCGATCCGTGGCTGGATGCGCTGGATGTCAGTGTGAACGGCGAGCAGCAGTGGCTGCAAACCTCGCCCGAGTATTATTTGAAAAGAGCCCTGGCCAGTGGTAGCGGTAGTGTTTATTCACTTGGCAAAGCCTTTCGTGCCGATGAGCGCGGGCGCTTACACGAGGCTGAATTTACCATGCTCGAATGGTATCGGCTCGATTATGATGATACTGCCTTAATTGGTGAAATAACGGAATTGTTATTACTGTTAAAGCCGGATTTATCTGTTACGCGTTCGAGTTACGCTGAATTGTTTGAGAAACTTTTTTCCATCGATGTCCACAGCGCCGACGCCAAACAGCTTGAGGCCTTGGCCAAAGAGCAGCTCGATGTAAATTGGCAGGATGATAAAAGCGGTTGGCTCGATCTAATTTTTAGTCACTTGGTTGAGCCGCAGTTAGGGCAGGGTTTGCATATTGTCTATGACTACCCCGAGTGCCAGGCTGCCCTTGCTCGTTTGGGTTTTAATAAAGCGGGGCAAAAAGTCGCTAAGCGTTTTGAGTGTTTTATAGACGGTGTTGAGTTGGCAAATGGTTATTGGGAGCTGTGTGATGCGGATGAGCAGCGCCAGCGCTTTGCCTGCGATAATGCTAAACGCCGCAGTTTGGGCAAACCTGAGCGGGATATTGACCCGTATTTTATTGCCGCGTTAGAGCAGGGGCTGCCAGATTGTGCGGGCGTGGCACTTGGTGTCGATCGTTTGGTAATGGCGCTGTTGGGCCTGGATAGCATCGCCAAACAGCGCAGCTTTTAATTGCGCTGCGCTTCTTGGGTTAATTCGAGCTCAGCTATGAAGCCGAACTCACTTTTTGTGCCCGATGCTTGGGCGCGGCAAAGGCCCTAGTCGAGGTCGTCGCAGTCACAGTTGATGTACTGGTTCATTTCCAGTGCCGGAGCCTGGCTCTTGGGCACGCCAACCGCTTTTGCGGGCACGCCGACAACTGTTGTATGAGCCGGTACGTCGTCGAGTACGACAGAACCCGCGCCGACCTTAGCGCCTTCGCCTATTTCGATATTGCCGAGAACCTTAACCCCGGCTGAAATCAGTGAACCGCGGCGCACTTTGGGGTGCCTGTCGCCACCGACCTTGCCGGTACCACCGAGTGTGACATTTTGCATAATCGACACATCGTCTTCGATGACGCAGGTTTCGCCGATAACAATGCCGGTGGCGTGATCAAACATCAGGCCTTTGCCGATTGTCGCGGCCGGGTGTACGTCTACACCAAAGACCATACTGATGTGGCTCTGTAAAAACAGCGCTAGCGAGCTGCGCCCGCCGAGCCACAGGCAGTGGGCAATACGGTAGGCCTGCAGAGCTTGAAAACCTTTAAAGTACAAAAAAGGGATGCTGTAGCTATCGCAGGCCGAGTCCCTGTCGAATACGGCTTTAATGTCGGCGCGCACGGCCGTACTGATGCCGCAGTCGCGTTTCATTGCGTCTTCGATAATCTCGCGAATCTGCAACGCGCTGATAGCGGGGTTGGCCAGCTTGTTAGCCAGATGAAAGCTCAGAGCAGATTCGAGCGTGTCGTGATTGAGGATGGTGGCGTGTAAAAAGCTGGCGAGCGCGGGTTCTTGCTCGGCCTGTTCACGCACTTCATCGCGAATACGCTGCCAAACGGGGTCGCTGCCGACGCTGGTGGGTACGGCTTGTACAGACATGGTGCTATTCCTTAGGTAACTAGCGTTATTATTGGGCCTTTACTTACGCTTTTAAAGGGATGAAATAGTCTATGTCTGACTATGCAACACTGTGTCGCAACTATATTGCCGCCAAGCCCGAAGCCCAGAGCGACTTTCCTTTTGGCCCGGAAACCGAAGTCTGGCGTATACGGGGCAAAATGTTTGCGCTATTTATGTCGAACTTTAAGGGCCGCGCTGCGGTCAATTTGAAGTGTGAACCCGGCGAGGCGCAGGCACTTCGGGATGTCTTTGAAGCCGTGATTGCGGCTTATCATATGAATAAAAAACACTGGAATACGGTGCTGCTTGACGCTTCACTGCCGCTGTCGGAGTTTGAGCGCCAAGTTGATCACAGTTACGCGCTGGTGCTTCAAGGTTTGCGTAAAAAAGAACGCGAGGCCCTTATTGCTTTATACGGCGAGCAGTTGCTTAAAAAATAGCCTTGGCTATTGGACGTAAACTAGGCAAGGCTGTGAAGCGCACTCCGCTTAAACCCGGTGCTTGAATTTGCTTGTTGAGGCTCCATATCTGTTGGGAGCGTTATTATTTTCTTGGAGGTTAAGGTGAAACGCATTGGTTTGTTTTTGGCGACCAACTTTGCTGTGTTAATTGTTGCAGGTGTGGTTTTGAACCTGCTCGGGGTCAATACCATATTGGCCGAAAATGGCAGCGACCTGAATGTACAGGCACTGCTAGTTATGTGTGCGGTATTTGGTTTTAGCGGCTCGCTGATTTCGCTGTTTATGTCGAAGTGGATTGCGAAAAAAACCGCGGGTGTGCAAATAATCGATAATCCGCGCAACCCTGAAGAGCGCTGGTTACTCGAGACGGTTCGCGACCTGAGTCAGCGCGCGGGCATAGGTATGCCGGAAGTTGGTATTTTCCCTGCTCAGCAGAGCAACGCTTTTGCTACCGGCGCAAATCGCAATAACGCTCTAGTTGCGGTGAGTGCCGGCTTGATGCAGCGCTTTAACAAAAATGAGATTCGCGCAGTGCTCGGCCATGAAATTGGTCATGTCGCCAATGGCGATATGATTACGCTGACCTTGGTGCAGGGTGTTGTAAACACGTTTGTTATGTTCTTCGCGCGAATTATTGGCCATGTTGTCGATCGTGCGATCCTTAAAAATGAGCGCGGTTATGGCATTGGTTATTTTGTGACAACGATGGTGGCTCAGGTTGTGCTGGCTTTTCTCGCCAATATTATTGTGGCCTGGTTTAGTCGCAAGCGAGAGTTCCGCGCAGATATTGCCGGTGCGCAATTAGCGGATCGGGAGTCGATGATTGCCGCGCTGCGCCGCCTGCAAGAAGAGACGCGTGCCCACGTGCCCAATCAGATGCCCGATGCGATGCGAGCCTTTGGCATTAGTTCGGGTTTTACTACAGGCTTTCAGGCTCTGTTTGCGACCCACCCGCCTTTAGAGCGGCGTATTGCAGCTTTGCAAACCTCGTAAGTAAAAATAAAAAAGGCGCGTAAAGCGCCTTTTTTACGATTTATTGCTGGCTACTAACTGTGTTTTTGTTGGCCTTTAATACGGCTAACTGCAACAATCAGTGCAACAACAAGAAAAAACAAAAATGCGTGCATCAGTTCGCCGCTGTCCATCGCTTGAGCCTGCTTTTTGGCTCCGTCGGCGACGTCGGCAAAGGCGCTTTGAATAGTACTGACTGCAAGTAAGCTTGCGGCGCCAAATAGACTTAAGAGTTTTCTCCAATAGTTTGTCTGCATAATTACCTTCCTTGAAACCCTCGCTCGTGGCAGCAGTTTCATTTTTTGTTGCTTGGGATAGAGCATAAGCTTGATAAGCTATTGCCGTGCCGCTTTTTAAAAAGCTAAGAGAATCAGCGCTTTGTCGTCAGACCTTAATATGCTTTTTATTCAGACTGTCAAAAGTGGCGACGGTCATTGCATTCAAGCGCAGTTTTATGACGTTTTCTAAGGTGTTTTCAGATTAAATCGGTCGTTCGAATACTGGCCTTAGTACTTTTTGATCATAGGTTAGCGCTTGCTTCTCAGTAGCACTTGTTAGATTGCTGGCAGTAAAAAAAGTTCGGCTGTTAAATTAATCGACAGTATTGCTAAGGCCGGCCTGAGCTTTTTGGCGTGCGCGCCAAGGTCCATACTTCGACATAGTCACAGCCGGCCTGTTTAAGCTGCTTGCTCAGCTCGTTGGCCGTTGCTCCGGTTGTCAGCACATCGTCGACAAGCGCCAGGCGCAGACCGGGTTGCGGTTGTAATTTGAGTTGGTAGTTTTTGCCTTCGGTTGATAGGCGCTGTTGGCGCTTAAGTTGTTTTTGTTGTCTGTGGCTATGGCATTTAAAGAGCTTGAGCTCGGCGAGCCTGTGTTTTTTGGCCAGGTGCCCGGCGATAATTTCGCTTTGATTAAAGCCCCGTTGCAGGCGCCGGCGCCAGTGTTGGGGAACCGCAACAACGGCGTCGATCAGGCGGCTGTCGAGCTGCTGGCTCAGTTGCTCACTTAACCAAAGGCCAAGCGGCACATTGGCCCGGCTTTTAAACTGATGGATGAGTTCGCTGACGCTTTTTTCGTAGCTAAAAGCGCATCGGGCGCGGTCAAAATTGTGACTGCCGGCGAGGCACTCCCGGCAGAATTTGGCCTTTGTTTGCAGGGGTAGGCAGCAAATTGAGCAGGCGTGTTTGATGCTCGGCAGGTCTGCAGCGCAGTGAGGGCAGATGAGCGCTGAGCTTGTCTGCTTGCAGAGCAGGCATTGGTTGGGCAGCAGGTAATCAACACTGCTGCGAATAGCTTCTAGAATCCGTTGTTTGTTCACGCTGTAAACCTGAAATTCCGTTTCGGGTTGACAGAGGGCGGGTGCCCTCCTAGAGTTCGCTGCTCTGATTTTAGTCCTTATTCCGTGGAGAGAGCTATGCAAGCTGAGCTTGGCACCGTGCGCAGCAACTGGAGTCGCGAAGAAGTTGAGCGCCTATTTGACCTGCCTTTTAACGATTTATTGTTTGAGGCTCAGCGTGTGCACCGCTTGCACTTTGCGGCCAACGAAGTACAGGTTTCAACTCTGTGCTCAATTAAAACCGGTGCCTGCCCCGAAGACTGCGCCTATTGCCCGCAGAGTGCTCGCTACAATACCGGTTTAGAGAAAGAGAAACTGATGGCCGTGGCCAAGGTGATCGAAGAGGCCAAAGAGGCCAAAGCCGCTGGCGCGACTCGCTTTTGTATGGGCGCTGCCTGGCGTTCTCCGCGCGCACGCGATATGGAAATCGTTGTCGACATGGTAAAAGAGGTAAAAAGCCTCGGCATGGAAACCTGTATGACGTTAGGCATGCTCGATACGCAACAGGCTCAGAACCTCGCCGATGCCGGGCTCGACTACTACAACCACAACCTCGATACCTCGCCTGAGTTCTATTGTGACATCATCACAACACGGACTTACCAAGACCGCCTCGATACCCTCGCAAATGTGCGCAAGGCCGGTATGAATGTCTGTTCTGGCGGCATTGTTGGCATGGGGGAAGAAAAAAGCGATCGCATTGGCCTTTTGCTCCAGTTGGCGAATATGGAACAGCAGCCTGAATCCGTGCCGATTAACCAGTTGGTTCGTGTTGAAGGCACCCCGCTTGCCGAGCAGGCGGATCTCGATCCATTTGATTTTATTCGCTGTATCGCTGTTGCTCGCCTGATGATGCCCAAGTCTCATGTACGCCTGAGCGCCGGGCGCGAGCAAATGAACGAGCAGACCCAAGCACTGGCGTTTATGGCCGGAGCCAACTCAATTTTCTATGGCGAGAAACTGCTAACTACTGCCAACCCAGACGAAAATAAAGATATGGCGCTGTTTCGGCGCCTGGGTATTAGGCCCGAGAAGTTAGAAGTAAAGGCCGAGCAGCCTGTCAAAGCTGTGGCTCAGGCAAATGCCATGTTTTACGAGGCGGCCAACTAAGTTGAGCCTCGATATAGAACTCCGCGCAGCGCTGGCGCAGCGCAAGGCGCTCGGGCGCCTGCGTTCACGGTTAAACCTAGCGAGTGCCCAGGGCGTAGAGGTTGAGATCGATGGTCAGCCCTACTTAAACTTCAGCAGCAACGATTATCTGGGCTTGGCGCAAAACAGTGAGCTGCGCGAGGCGCTGGCGCAGGCGGGCGGGCGCTGGGGTCTGGGCTCCGGTGCCTCGCACCTGGTCTGTGGGCACAGCAGTGAACACCAGCAGTTGGAGCAAGAGCTGGCCGCTCACGTCGGCCGCGACCGCGCGCTTCTCTTCTCTACCGGTTATATGGCAAATATCGGCGCGGTACAAGCTCTGCTCGGCCGCGATGACGCCGTTTTTGAAGATAAGTTAAATCATGCGTCGTTGCTCGATGGTGCGCTGCTCAGCCGAGCCAAGCGCCAGCGCTACGGCTACTTGAACTACGAGCAACTTGAGCTGCGCCTTGGCAGTTCGACGGCTAAAAGAAAGTTGGTACTTACTGACTCCGTGTTCAGTATGGATGGCGATTGTGCAGATCTGCGTCGCCTCAGTGCGTTGAGTGCCGATTACGGCGCATCGCTGATGGTCGACGACGCGCACGGCCTGGGTTTGCTCGGTGACGGGCGCGGCGCGGCTTTGCACTTTGGTCTCGATCAACAACAGCTTCCGGTCTATATGGCTACGCTGGGCAAGGCGCTTGGAAGCTTCGGCGCTTTTGTCGCAGGCTCTGAAACGCTGATTGAGTATTTAGTGCAGTTTGCACGCCCGTATATTTACACCACGGCCATGCCCCCTGCGCTTGCCGCAGCCAGTCGCGTGGCGCTGAAGTTGATGCAAGAGCAGGGCTGGCGCCGCGCAAAAGTTGGCGCCAATATCGCCTATTTCCGCCGCCGTGCACGCGAGCTTGATGTGCCGCTAAGTTCGTCTCACAGTGCGATTCAGCCGATTGTGCTCGGCGACGACAAAAAACTGATGCTTGTTGCCGAGCAGCTGCGTCAGCGCGCCTACTTGCTTGGCGCTATCCGCCCGCCAACAGTACCCGAAGGTAGCGCGCGCCTGCGTATCTGCTTGAGTGCCGCGCACAGTAAAAAACAAATAGACAGCCTGCTGCAGTGTCTCGCTGAGTTGTTGGAGTCTGCGTGAAACCGATTGTTTATTTTATTCCCGGCTGGGGCGCCGACGAGCGCTGTTGGCAGTATTTATTGCCGCTGCTTGGCGATGATTACGACTGCCGTTTTCTGCCCCTGCCCGATTGCAGCTCGGTCGAGCAGGCTGTTGCGACAAGCTCTGAGCCCGAGCGGCTGTTGCTCGAGTCTTGGTTACAGCAGGTAGGTGAACAGATGCAGCCTTGCGAGCTGCTGGTCGGCTGGTCGCTCGGTGGCATGTTAGCGCTGAAGCTCGCCCAGGCTCAAACTCAGCGAGTAAAGCGAGTACTTACACTTGCTAGTAATGCTGTTTTTGTTGAGTCTGAGTCTTGGCCTGAGGCGATGAAAACTCAGACCTTTGAAAGCTTCAAGCAAGCCTTCGATAAATCACCGCTGCGCACGGCCAAGCGTTTTACTGCACTTCAGGCTCAAGGCGAAGTGCAGGCGAGAGCAGTGAGCGCTGAGCTACTGCAGTTGAGTTGCCTCGACGACAGCAAGCACAGTGCGAATCTGGCTCTGCTGTCGCTACTGGCTAAGTTGGATGTAAGGCAGGCCTTAAAGACAATCAAACAGCCTGTTTTAGCACTGTTTGCCGATGCGGATGCGCTGGTGCCTATTGCCGCGCAGGCCGCTTTTAAAAAGCACTTCCCACTTGTGCGCAGCCGCTGCCTGCGCGGTTCCGGCCACGCTCTGCCGGTGACTCAGGCGCCTCAGCTTGCCAGCGAAGTACGCAATTTTGTCGCTTCGGCCGACTGCGCCGAAAAGCGCAGCAAAAAACGTGTAGAGCAGAGCTTTGCCCGCGCTTCGGCGGGCTATGAGCAGCACGCTCATCTTCAAGCAGAGGTTGCGCAAAAGCTGTTGCGCTGGGCACCTACGTTGCGTGGACGGGCCCTGGATATTGGCTGTGGTACGGGTTTTGTCAGTGCCGAATTGAGCCGGCGCGAGCAGATTGAGACCTGTACCGGGCTCGATCTTGCGTTGCCCATGCTCAAGCGCGCGCGCGATCAAATCGCGGCGGCGCAGTGGGCTCAGGCCGATATGGAGAGCCTGTGTTTTGCCGCTGCCAGCTTTGATGTGCTGGTTTCAAGTTTGGCGCTGCAGTGGAGTCAAGATCCGCTGACAATGTTTGAAGAAGCCTGGCGTGTACTCGATAACAACGGTTTATTTTTGTTCTCTACGCTTGGCCCCGAGACACTCTGTGAGTTGCGTGGTGCTTGGCGAGATGCCGATGCGCAACACCAGCACGTCAATCAGTTTATTGATGCTTCAACCCTGATCAGATGTGCCGAGAGCGCCGGCTTTGCCCTGGAGTTATTTGCGCAAGAGTGGAAAGTGCTGCGCTATGAACAGCTCGGGCAACTGCTGCGCGAGCTCAAAGGAATTGGCGCTCACAACGTCAACGACGGTGGCAATCAAGCGCTGACAGGTAAAACAAAGCTCGCCGCTTTGATGAATGCCTATGACAGCTATCGCGATGCTCAAGGCATGCTGCCAGCGACCTACGAACTGTATTTTTTGATGTTTAAAAAACGGGGCAAATGATGCGTGCGTATTTTGTTGCAGGGACTGACACAGAGATCGGTAAGACCTGGTGTTCAGCGGCCTTGTTGCGCTCAGCGCAAGCGGCGGGCTTTAGTAGTTTGGGTTTGAAACCGGTCGCAGCCGGGGCCGAATTTATCGATGGTCAGTGGCAAAATGAAGATGCAATTGCGCTGCGCGAAGCGAGCAGTGTGCGCTTGGCCTACGGGCGCCACAATGCACTGTGCCTTAAACAGGCGATGGCCCCGCACCTGGCGGCGCAGCAAAGCGCTGTAAGCATCGATACCGACAGTTTGTTGCGCGAATTAAAACGCACGATGGCGGAGTCCGGAGCGGACTTTTGCGTGGTTGAAGGCGCCGGGGGCTGGCGTGTACCCCTAGTTGATGGTTTTGCTATGTCTGAATTGGCAAAAGCGCTTGCTTTGCCTGTTATTCTTGTTGTCGGTATGCGCTTAGGCTGCTTGAATCACGCCCAGCTAAGCGCCGAAGCGATTATCCGTGACGGTTTGCACTTGGCGGGCTGGGTGGCAAACGAGCTTGAACCGAAGATGAGCTGCCTCGACGAGAATATTCAAAGCCTGCAGCAGCTTCTGCCAGCGCCTATGCTCGCGCGCGTGGCCTGGGGGCAGCAGAGCCTTGATATAAATAAAGTTCTTGAAGAGCAATAAACTTAGCGCCAATCTGTCTTAAAATCAGGTATTAACTGGCTGAAATTTAGACAGTAAAAACGTAAACTTAGATTGTCAGTAGTTGTAGTGGAAATCGTCATGGTTTCATCGGTTTTGAATGAAGGTGCCAGAGGCCTAGCAAATAGCCAGCGCGATATTCAGCGTGCGGCCAACGATATTGCTCGTGCGAATATCCGGCCTGAAGCCAGCACTCCTCCCGAGATCCAGCGCGACAACCAATCCACAACCCTTGCTCCCATTGAGCAGAGCGAGCCGAGTGAGCGCAGACAGGATATTAACGAACCCCTGGTAGAACTGCGCCGGCAAGAGCTTGTGTTTAATGCTTCTGCTGCGGTTGTGCGCACGGCTGACGATACGCTCGGCACCCTGCTTGATACCCAAGCCTAAAACTTGCATCAACCCGGTGTCGGGTTTTTAACTTAGCTGCCTTGATGCTGCGTTAATCGCGTTTCTTTGAGTTGAAGCTCTATAAAGGTTTTAAAGGGACGTAACTCTATTGAGATGGTGACAGACAATGATCAATATCGCTGCCATCAGTAACCCCTACCCCAGTCTGGCGACGCAAGCGCAACCGGCAGAGTTGAACTCGACTGGTCGTCAGCGCCTCGACGATAATTTTGTTAGTTCCCGCCCCGTTGCGTCTGTTGATGAAAGTTCGGCTGCTGAGTTGAGAAGCGACAGCCCAAATGCATTGGAACAGAGCCTTGAGCTCGGTCAAGAGCCTACATTGCAAAAGCCAGCGGGCGATGACGAGCAAAGTAGCACTGAAAAACAGCGAGAAGCGCGAGTTTTGCAGCAGGAGCAGCGCGAAATCCGGGAGCTGGCTGCCCGCGATAGAGAGGTCAGGGCCCACGAACAGGCTCACAGTTCCGTCGGTGGGCAGTATGCCGGCGCGCCTCAGTATCAGTTCCAGAGAGGCCCGGACGGTGTGATTTATGCTGTCGGCGGAGAAGTCAGCATTGATGTCAGTCAGGCGGCCACACCGGAAGAGACCATACGCAAAATGCAAGTCGTGAGGCGGGCAGCGCTGGCACCGGCAGAGCCAAGCCCCCAGGATAGAGCGGTTGCAGCTCAGGCTCAGGCAACAGAGCTCCAGGCCAAGCAGGAGCTGGCTGTCGAACAGGCAGAGCTTCAAGCTGAGCAGCGTGCAAGTTCGGTTGCGCAAACGGATGAGGCCGCCGCTGTTTCTAATACAGGTGGAGAAACTCCGCCAGCCACGGCCGCGGCTGCGCCATCGGCCACGATTTCAACTCCCTCTGCGTTGCCGCCTTCGGCCGTGCAAAATCGCCTCCAGCAAAGCCTTTTATTCAGCTCTGAAGAGACTAGGCAGGGCTCGCGAATCGATCAGCGCGCCTAAAATCGTGCTGTAAGTGTTTACGTTTCTACTGCGCTGCATTTTGTTAACTTTTGTTTCCCTGTTTTATTGGCTTGGCTGATGGCGGTCTTGCTATTGGCTCTGTTTGGCTTAGGCTCAAAGTAAGGCTTCAGCTTAGGCTTTGTTCACTTATGTCAGAATATTGCGCGCCCGTAGACGAGTTGATGTTTTTACTTCGTTTTGTTTTTCCTCTCGATAAACACTGCGAAACACTTGTCGACACAGAGTTTATGGATCTTGAGACTTGTGCGGCCATACTCGCCGAGGCGGCGAAGACCTGTGAGCAAGTGTTAGCGCCTTTAGATGCCGCAGGTGATAGCCAGGGCTGTCGCTTTGAGCAAGGCAGAGTAAGTGCTCCAGACGGTTTTAAAGACGCCTATCAAGTCTGGGTGGGTGCCGGTTGGAATGCTTTGGGCGGCCCCGAGCAGTACGGTGGCACGGGCGCCCCGAAGCTGTTGGCAGCGGCGGTCGAGGAAATGCTGCAGGCGAGCAATATGGCCCTTGGTCTGGCACCAATGCTGACAGCCGGAGCCTGCCTGGCGCTCAATTGTCACGCGTCAGATGAGCTTAAACAGCAGTACCTACCCAAGCTATACAGTGGTCGCTGGGCCGGAGCGATGGATCTCACCGAGGCGCACGCGGGCTCGGATCTTGGCTTGATGCGGGCGAAGGCCGAAGCTAACGCCGATGGCAGTTATCAAATATACGGCAGCAAGATTTTTATTACTTGGGGTGAGCACGATTTGTGCGAAAACATTGTGCACTTGGTTCTCGCCAAGCTGCCTGGCGCGGCACCGGGCTCGCGCGGCATCAGTATGTTCCTGGTACCCAAATTTTTGCCGGGCGATGGTGATCAGCTCGGTGCACAAAATAAGCTCAGTTGCGGCAGCATTGAGAGCAAGATGGGTATACACGCCTCGCCAACCTGCGTAATGAATTTTGACGGGGCCACAGGTTGGCTTATCGGCGAGGCTCATCAGGGCCTTGCCTGCATGTTTACAATGATGAACTACGAGCGCTTGGTTGTTGCCATTCAGGCGCTCGGTGTCGCTGATAAGAGTTACCAGGTTGCGCGGGACTATGCTCTTGAGCGCCTTCAAGGGCGCGCGCCATCCGGAGCTGTGGCTCCTGAGCTGGCGGCGGATCCGCTAATTGTGCACCCAGATGTTCGGCGTATGTTGCTGGAAATGCGCGCCCTGAACGAGGCCGGCCGAGCATTTTACCTTTATGTCGCCCACTACCTGGATTTGTGGCGTTGTGCTAAAGACGCTCAGCAGCGCGCTCTTGCCGGGCAGCGCGTTGCACTGCTGACACCTATTGCCAAAGCGTTTATCAGCGATAGGAGTTTTGACGCCTGTGTTCTCGGTCAGCAGGTACTCGGTGGTCACGGCTACTGTGCTGAGTGGGGGCAAGAACAGCGTGTCAGAGATGTGCGAATTACTCAAATTTACGAGGGCAGCAACGGTATACAGGCGCTGGATTTAATGCTGCGTAAGGTGCTTGCCGACGATGGTGAGGCTCTGCTGTTGTGGCTCTCGGAGCTTGAAAACGATGCAGCGCAGTCAATATATAAAGCCGAGCTAAGCGCTGCGCTCGACGAAGTCAAAGTCTCTTTGAGCCAGGTGCTGACAAGTGAGTCAAAAGTCGCAGTTGCTGCGGCAGCGAGTGATTTTTTGGCCATGCTTGGATATTTGGCATATGCGCATATGTGGGTACTTATGCTAAAGGGGGCTGAGCTTACAGGTTGTTTGCAAAGCAAAAGCGCTGTTGCGGCTTTCTTTTTTGCCAAGTTAATGCCGCGGGTCAAGGCGCATAGTGCGAGCATCCAGGCTGGAGCTGAGACTTTGCTAAACCTTGATGCGAATGACTTTTGAGGCTGGGCATGTCAAATATATCTAAGCCTCCCGCGCTCAGCAGCGAGCTCAATACCGGCGAAGACCTTGAGGCATGGCCCCGTTTAGGCGGCGAAGAGATTAAAGAGGCTTCGCTAAGTGCTGAGGACAGCCTGCGGGTGCAAGCGTATTTATCTCTGGCTCAGCACCGGGTTGAGCGGGCGCCGTTTCGGCCCGTGTTGCTGCTACTGGCCCTGTTATTTGTGCTGGTGCTTTTGTCTTTGCTTTCGTGGTGGCTTGCTGAAGCCCACGGGGTTGTTTGAGTTTGTTACTTTTTCGCACGCTTTGAGCGCCTTTGGCCCCGCTTTATTGGTTCTCAATCAAATATTTGTTCGTGTCATAATAATTTAACAATTGCATGTTATGTGCTGTGTTAGCTTTGGTTGTAAGGGATAACTATTACAAAGACGCCCGTCTCTAGCCGTATCCCAGTGAGGGCGCCCTACAACAGCCGGAGGATCTATGAATCGTCTAACAGTAGCAATAGCACTATCTTTGGCCGGCCTGGCGTGCCAGGTTCAGGCTTCTGAACTCAACTACAGCTCTGCCGACTTTGCCTTCAAAGGTAAAGACTTACTTGACGCGTTGCCAACTGAGCCCGCTAAAGCTTCAGTACTCTATTGCCGGGCAGACTTGGCTAGCAGTGGCGCTGTGGACAAAGTTGATTGTTATGGTGAGGCTGAAACAGGCTTGCTTGAGTCGACCGAGCAAGCACTTGTTCTGCAGTCGTTTGAGCCTGCGACCGTCGAAGAGAAGGCTGTACCTGTGCGCATGAGTTTTCGTGTTGCCTACACCTTGATTGACGACAGTGCGCGAGCCATTTTAATTCCTAACTTAGGCACCATGCAGGATCTCTATGGGCGCAACTATGTGGCGCCGCAGGAAAGGTTGGATGTCGCAGATTGGTACAGTGCTTACAGTGAATACAGCTGGGAGCCGGCGGATGCTTGGCTGGGTGAGGGCGATCACGCGCGTATAGCAGCCGTTGTTGAGAGCAGCGGTCAGCCAACCTTAATTCGAACTGTAGAGGCCAATCAAGCTTACGAGCGCGATGCAAAAATTATTAAGCGCAGTTTGAAAAACAGCCAATTTTTACCCGGCAGTGTCAATGGCAAGCCTGTTGATATGAAATACGTTGTCGCCGTTCACTACAGCGAAGGGCACCGAGCTTACGCGCGTGCGCACTAGTCGCTTGGCTCGGTTGAGGTCTGGGTAGCGCCGTTTTATTCGTCCCAGACCCAGCGTACTGGGTCGCCAAAATCGTCGACAATAAGCCGCTTCTGCGGCTTTTTTGTTTTTGGGGGGCTTTCCTGTTCTTTGCCTTGCTTGCGCGCCTCGAGAGTCTTAACCACTTCGGTTAGCGGGGTGCGTTCACTGCGGGGGTCAATGCTGTGACCTTGCCGAAATAAATTACTGTTGTCTGCGTTGCCACTCACGCCGCTGGGCACCTGTTGCACTTCGCCCCCCGACTGAAGGAAGTCTTGTACTTTCTGAGCCAGTTCGCGGCTTTGCTCGGGTTTGGATTTTTGCGCATTCATAATATGCACGATAGCGTTTTTGCTGCGGCCTGTCTAAACAGCCGTTTTTAAGAAAGTCTTTAAACGCTTGTTTAATTCTTTAGTGTGGATTTTACATTGCCGCCTAGAACCTCACGTTTTGGCGTTAATGTATTCCTTGATGTTTTTGTGACGCCCGTCTCGCTCTGGGGCGGCTGAAGTGTTGTGCTGAAACAGCTATTGTTGCCTAAGTTAAAAAAATGGACTTGGCTGTACAGAAATTGCTGGTAAACTAACCAACTCTCACCTGTTAAACATACATCGGTTACTACTTTAGTGCTGATGTTTAAAATAAAAACGAATTATAAAAGATGAATACACTAGCAAAAGACTCGTTTCAACAGGAGGGGACGGGGTTATCGCGTGTGGAATACGCGTACAGGAAAATAAAAGCAAATATAACAAACAACACCTTTCCCTCTGGTTATCAAATATTGGAACCCGAGTTGGCAGAGCAGTTGGGCGTGAGTCGTACTCCGGTTCGCGAAGCTCTGATCCGTCTCGAAGCCGATAATTTGATTCAATTAATTCCGCGTCGAGGCATGCGTGTCACGCCGCTTAATTTTAAGGATATCGCGGAATTAAATGAATTAATTGGCTCTTTGGTTCTAACCGCTATTCGCTCGGTCTGCGCGCCGGCGCGAAATGCCAACTTTGATTACATGGTTCAGTATCTTGCAGATATGCACGATGCCGCTGAGCGTAATGACAATCAAGCTTGGGTTGAAGCCGAAGACAAGTATGTCATCGCGCTGATGGCTCTGACTGGCAACTTCCGCCTGAAGGCTTTGGCTGCAAACTTTCTTGAACAAATGCGTCGAGCTAAGTTTGTTGTGCAGGACTATATGCTCGAAAAGTCGAGCTACTATGTTTTGCATGCTGAATTGCTGCAGGCTTTGAAAACTAAAAACGTTGCTAATGCCTTTGATGTCGCCAAGCGCTATCAAAATGCATTAAACGCCTTGTTTTCGGAAGTGCAGAATAAATATCAGATAAAAGAATTCTGATATTTATTTCGTTTGGGGGAAACGCTGCTCGTTTGTGAGTAGCTTTTCCCTAACGGCCTGTTCTATGTCGATCCCACTTGCGTCTGCAAATAGCAGGGCGTACATCACTACGTCTGCAAGTTCTGATTGTGCCTGGGCTTTTTGTTCGGGGCTTAGCTTCTGGCTTTGCTCCGGGTTCAGCCATTGAAAAATCTCAACTAGTTCTGAGCTCTCCACGCTCAAAGCCATTGCCAAATTCTTTGGGCAGTGAAACTGCCGCCAGCCTCTTTGCTCACCAAAGTCGATAACTTGTTGTTGCAGCTCTTTTATAACGCTCATTTTGTATTTACCTTGGCCGTTTTCAGGTTATAAAAACAGTGGGGCGCCGGGGCCGAGTGGCAGCGCAAAGCTTATCCAAAGTGCCAACATTAGTGACCAGGCAATCAAAAACAGTATTGAATAAGGCAGCATCAGCGAAATTAATGTGCCTATGCCAATGTCTTTTCGGTATTGCTGAGCGACGGCAATAACAACACCAAAATAAGGCATCAGTGGGGTGATAATGTTGGTGCAGCTGTCACCGATACGGTAGGCCATTTGTGTTGCCTCCGGTGCGATACCGAGTAAGAAAAACATCGGCACAAATATTGGTGCAATCAGTGCCCATTTTGCCGAAGCGCTGCCGACAAATAAATTAATAAGGGCGGCTAAGAAAATAAATAGAACTAACAGCACCGCCTTAGGTAGTTGCAGTTGGGTGATGAGCTCTGCGCCTTGAATGGCGCTGATAACCCCCAACTGACTCCAGCCGAAATAGTTGACAAACTGGGCGGCAAAAAACATTAGCACCAAGTAACCTGTCATGGTCGCCATGTGTTTTTCCATCGCTTCAACTAAGAAGCTGCCCTGCCAGTGCTGTTTGCTAAATTTTGCAAATACTAAACCGGCTAAACCTGCATAGAGCGAAATAATCACGACTATGCCGTTCATAAATGGTGAGCGCAATAAGCTGCCGCTTTTTGCATCACGCAGTATTGCGTGCTCGGGCACTGTTAAATACAGCAGCAAAGCAAAAAAGATTAAGCTGAAAATTGTGACAGCCTTAAGCGCGGTGCTTTCGCCTGGGATTTTATCGATTTTCTTTTGCTGTTGTTCTTCCGCATCGGGCAGCCAGCGTACAACAACTTTCTCGGTCACAAAGGTGCCGACGGCGGCAATAAGAAAGGTCGAAACAAAAATAAAATAATAGTTGGCGGTAACACTGACTTCGTAATCCGCTTGCATCAGCTGGGCGGCTTCGGTACTGATGCCCGAAAGCACTGCATCGAGTGGGCCGACAATAATATTGGCGCTGAAGCCACCGCTGACACCGGCAAATGCGGCCACAATTCCTGCCAGCGGGTTGCGCCCGAGCGCTTGAAATATAATTGCTGCGAGCGGGATTAGCACAACATAACCGGTATCGAGCGCTATGCTGGAAAGCACACTGCAAAGCACAACGGCAAAGGTTACCAGGCGCTCAGGTGCCCGCAGTACGCTGCGGCGCAACACGGCGCTAATTAAGCCGCTGTGTTCGGCGATACCTATGCCCAGCACGGCGAGTAAGACACTGCCTACCGGAGCAAAATTGACAAAGTTGCTGACGGTTGCACCGAGCACGTAGCGCAGGCCATCTGCACTGATTAGATTGCGGGCGTGAATCACCTCGCCACTGCTGGGGTGAGTGGCACTGGCGTTAAGGCCGGCCATCAGCGCCGACAACAGGGCCACAGCCACGCTCAGATAAATAAATAGCAGGGTCGGGTGAGGCAGGCGGTTGCCTGTTTTTTCTATGTGATTGAGAAGTTTGTTAAGTGTCGGCATGGGGGACTCGTATGTTGAGACCCCTACCTTAAATTAACGGCGCAGGCTTGAGCAATAGCACACTTTTTGCGAGTGCTCAGTCGCTGCTGCTGGCAATAATGCCGGCTTTGAGGTGGCGGCGGCTGCGCCCCAAGCTTTTTAGCCATGAAACGGCTGCAAACATTAGGGCCGCAGAGCCGAGCAGCCACAAACCTGAAAATACAGGCGTGCTGGTCAGCTGGCCAATTTGATACAGGCCGGAGGCGCTCCAGTAGGCAAGAAAGCTCGACCAGCCGACAACCAGGCTTGCCCAGAAGGGGCCGCTTTCTCGGTTCATGGCCCCCATTACCGCCACGCAGGGCGTATACAATAGGATCAGTACCAAATAACAGAAGGCGCTGTAATTGCTGACAAACAGGTTCTGCATCGCCGCGAGCCCGGTATTACTCACTTCCTGGCTCTCGGCGTCGTCGGCGACAACAGCCAAGCCCAAAGGGTCGAGCAGAGCATCGCCAAGGCCTGCGGCATTGTCGGCGATGGAGCTAAAGGCCTCGGTAACTTGCTCACCAAAACTACTGCTGGTTTCGTCCTGTTCAACACCGGCCACATCTTGATAGAGCGCATCGAGGGTACCGACAACCGCCTCTTTGGCGAAGACACCAGTGAAGATGCCGACGGTGGCGGGCCAGTTATCCTCTTGTATGCCGATCGGGTGCAGAGCAGGAGTGAGCTTTTTACCGACATAACTAAGCAGTGAGTCTTTGCTGTCCTGATTGCCAAAGCTGCCGTCAAGGCCGATGGAGTTAATAACTGTGAGCAAGGTGACGACTTTGATAATGGTCGAGCCGGCGCGTTTGATAAAACCGCTCAAGCGGTGCCAGGTGGTAATCAGCGTGTTTTTGATTAGCGGCGCGTGATAGGCCGGCATCTCTTGAAACGACGGGCTAATTTCACCAGAGAACAGCGTTTTTCGGAAAATCCAGCCGGTGAAAACGGCCATAAAAATACCGAGCAGATACAAGCCAAAAACAATCAGTGAGCCGCTCTCGTGAAAAAATGCGGCGGCAAAAAGTGCGTAGACAGTCAGGCGGGCACCGCAGCTCATAAACGGGCTCATGGCGATGGTTAGCAGGCGATCTTGTTCGCGGCTTAAGCTGCGCGAGGCCATCACCGACGGCACGTTACAGCCAAAACCAACAATCAGTGGTACAAAGCTGTTGCCGGGCAGGCCTATGCTCGCCATCAGTCGATCGACAACAAATGCGGCCCTGGCCATATAGCCACTGTCTTCAAGTAGGCTCAGGCACAGGTACAAAAAGCCAATGACGGGGATAAAGGTACCGACCAGTTGAATGCCGCCGCCGACACCGTCGGCAATAATGGTGCGCAGCCAGTCGGGGCTGCCGAGCGCACTCATCAGGTTGCCGAGGCCGTCGACAAAGATTGCGCCAAGTAAAATATCAAAAAAATCGATGAACACAGCGCCGACATTTATCGCCACCAGGAACATCAGGTACATCATTAACAGGAAGATCGGAAAGCCGAGCCAGCGGTTGAGTACAATGCGATCGATAAACTCGGAGGCGCGGCCGGCCTTACCCGGGTCGACCTCGACGACACCGGAAGTCTGTTCGCGAATAAAATGATAACGATGCGTGATGGCCTCTTCCGTGCAAAGCAAGTCTTCTTTTGGACGCGGGCTGAGTTCTGGGTTTTCGAGAATTGCGCCGATGCGCTGTTTGAGCGCTGCCATACCCTGCTGGCGGCTGGCGGTGACGGCAAAGACCGGCACACCTAGGCGGCGCTCGAGCTCTTCGGTATTGATGTGAATGCCGTTTTTCTCGGCGACATCCATCATATTCAGTACAACAATAACTGGTGCACCCAGATCCAGAAGTTCGTGGGTTAGCAATAAGTGCCGGTTAAGGTTGGAGGCGTCGACAATATTGAGCAGTAATTGGGGCTTGCTCTCAGTAATAAAGTCCCGTGCAATTTGTTCGTCGAGACCGGCGGCATCGGCATCGAGGCTGTAGACTCCGGGTAGGTCTATGCACTCGCAGCGCTTGTCGCCGTAGTTAAACCAGCCGGACTTTTTTTCAACCGTGACTCCGGCCCAGTTGCCGACTTTTTGTCGCGAGCCTGTCAGTGCATTAAAAAGGGTGGTCTTGCCGCAGTTTGGGTTGCCGACAAGTGCAATACTGGCCGCACTCACACCTGTTCAACTTGAATTTGGGCGGCGTCGCGCTTGCGTATGCTCAGCACGGTGTTGTCGACTCGAACTTGCATCGGATCGCCCAGCGGCGCAGCGCGCAATATGCGTACTTCTGCACCGGGTATTACTCCAAGTTGGCTCAGGCGTTTAGCTGCTTCGCCGGAGCTGTCTATATTGGATATCAGGCTATTGCTACCGTGTTTCAAGTCTGCGAGTGTCATTGCAAAGGCGGCTCTAAATAAAAATCGTTCCCATTTATACTACTGCGTTCGGGCGCTTTTTGCCAGAATGCGCTGTAGTTTAGTTTGTCGCATATGCAGGAGTTTGACGCCGCGCAAGAATCACCCGCCGAGCCGGTGCTTTTGTTATTTGTTTTCTGCGTCAATAAACTGCAGCGCTTGTTAATAAAGCTCGCTCTCTCCGCCGAAGGCGGCGAGTAAATCGCTGACAAACTGGCTGAGCTCGCCGTGCATAAGGGCAAAGTCTGCGTCAAATACGGCCGCGGCGTCGTCGCCTTGTTGATCGGCGGCCTGTTCCATAAGCAGGTCGCTGAACTTCAGGCTTTTTATGCCGCATTCGTCGTCGAGTACAAAATCGATCTTTTCGTTCCAGTTTAAAGCCAGGCGGCGCACATGCATGCCGGTATCGAGGTGTTGCTGCACTTCATCGGCGCTGAGATCTTGGTTGCGCATGCGAATCACGCGCTCGTCTTTACTTGCGCGCAGCTCTACTTGATCGCCGAGTGCAAACGGCGATACCGCTTGGCCCTCGCGCAGCCACTGGCTAAGGGTTGGAGCTATCGGGTGGTGGGTGCCGACGGGCACAGCCTTGAGTGAACCCAAGCTCTCGCGCAACAAGGTCAGCAAGTCTTCGGCTTTTTTACTCGACGAGGCGTTGACGTAAATCAGGCCGTCGGCGGGTTTCAGGTAGGCGTATTCCATGCTGCTTTTACTGAGTGCTTGCGGCAGCATGCTAAATATCAGCTCGTCTTTCAGGCCCTGCTTTTCCTTGCGTCCGACGGGGCGACCCTCGTCTTCTTTTATCTGGAATATTTTGTTTTCAAGGGCTTCGTTAATAGCGGCGCCGGGCAGAATTTTTTCCTGGCGCTTAGCGCAGATCATGGTGGCGCCGCCATTGCTGTGGCTCAGCATCTTGCCGTTGCGCCCGAGCGGGCTGCTCCAGCCGTAGCGCTGCAGGTCGAGCTTGCCACAGGGCTCGAAGCTTTTTTGTTCAAGCTGCAGGTCTAGCTGGTCGAGTTCGGGCTGTTCACTGAGGCGGAATAAGCGAAGGTTTTTGAACCACATGTTATTGAACCAAGGGGATAAAAAGGGGGCGAGAGCCTAAAGCTCAGTTGCTGATTTGTCCACTGGTCAGAATCTGATTGACTTTTAAGACGACTGGTCATATTGTTGCGGCATGAGTAAACGAGAACTGAAAAAAGAAGCCATCTTGCTCGCCGGTATGGGCGTCATGAAAAGCAAGGGTTACAACGGCACCAGTGTAAAAGACATAGTCGATGCTGCGGGTGTGCCCAAGGGCTCGTTTTACAACTACTTTGCCAGTAAAGAGCAATTTGCGCTCGATGCCATCGATTCTGTAGCTGAAGATGCGCGAGCTTATGCCAAGCAAGCGCTCGGCGATGAGAATCAGTGTGCCGTGCAACGTTTACGGGCATTTTTCAGCTCCGGCATCGACTGTGCGGCCGGTAATGACTTTAAGGTTGGCTGCTTTCTCGGCAATATGTGTCAGGAAATGGCCGATAGCTCCGACGTAATTCGCGCGCGCCTGGACCAGATACTTAATGCCAAAACACGCTTGATTGCCCAGGTTATCGAGCAGGGGCAGGCCCAGGGCTCGCTCAGCGCTGATATGCCGGCCCTGGCCGCAGCGGAGTTTTTATTTAACGCCTGGGAGGGCGCCCTGATGAGGGCTAAGGCCGCTAAATCGCGCCAACCTCTCGACGCTTTTGTGCTTATGCTCGAGCGCATTCTCAGCTAAATCTTTTATTTTAAATTAAGACGACTGGTCATATTTTTAATATAAAACAAGCCGACCGGTCATATTGGGAGGAAGGGAAATGAGCGAATGTGAGCCTGTTCGTACACATTCATCGTGGTTTGAAGCGCTGCTGCTGTGGTTGATTCCGCTGTTTGCTGCAGTCTTGGCCTTAACCGGTGTCGCCGCTGTTGCTGAAGAGAGCGATCAAAGTGTTTTTGTTGAGGATGTGCGCCTCGCGTCGCCGACGCGCCATTATTTAAAAGAAGAGCGCTGGGGAGTTGCCTACGAAAATGATTTTTTTGTTCCCGGTGGTCGCGATCAAGATTACACCTATGGTTTGAGTTTCAGTTACAGCCGCGAAGACCTCAGCGACAAACTGCACAAACCTTTGCTGTTTATCGATAACCTGGTTGGTTTTCGCAAGCGCGGTTTTCAGCGCCTGGGTTACGAAGCCGGGCTCTACGGTTTTACCCCTGAAGATACAAGTATTGCCGAGGCCAACCCCAATGACAGGCCCTATGCCAGCTTGGTTTATTTTGCGACTTCGCGCGAGCGCATCGATCCGCGTCGCCAGCACGTTCTGCGCAGTCAGCTCAGCTACGGGGTCTTGGGCCTCGATGTGGTCGGGCAGGTGCAAAAAGAGTTTCACAAGTGGATAGGCAACGAGCAGCCCGAGGGCTGGGCACACCAGATCAGCGCCGGCGGCGAGCCTACGCTTCGCTACAGTTTATCGTTTCAGGATCTGTTAAGCAGCGGTGGCAGTTGGGACCTGCATCAGACTCAGGCTGTGTCTGTCGGCTATTTAACCGAGGCCAGTTGGGGCGTAAATTTCAGGCTCGGCCAGCTCAATAGCCGCTGGCATGACTTTAGCCCGGATTTGGCCAGTTATGCCGAAGCCAGTGCGCGCCACGAAAAAGGCCGCAGTGAGCGCTTTTTATGGTTGGGTATGTCAGTCAAAGCGCGCGCCTACAACGCTTTTTTACAGGGCCAGTTTAAAGACTCGGAGGTAAGCTATAGCAGCGATGAGTTAAATCACGTTTTATTGGAGGCCTGGGCCGGTTATACCCACAGTTTTGCCAGCGGTTATTATTTTAGCTACGGCGTGCGCGGCCACAGCTCGGAAGTAAAAGACGGGCAGGGCAATCGCAATGTGATTTGGGGTGGGCTAATGTTTGGTCACCGCCATATCTAGAGTGATGGATTGCTGCGCTCAGTTAAATAGGGGTGAGGGCAGCCAGGTTCCGGATCAAAGCTGGCTTTCTATCGGCAACATGCGCAAAAAGCCAGTTTGAAATCTCTGCCACCACGAGCTGTAAGGTGCTTTGCTCCAAAGCTCGCCGTTTTCTTGATTGAGCCACTGTACTTTGTCGTTCTCATCTAGTTGCAGTTTCCAGGCATTGCCGGGCCTGACGCCTTCGTTTAATACTTCGGTCACTTGTGCGGCAAATTCCCGGCTGTCGATCAGCAGGCCTATTTCGGTATTTAGATCGACCGAGCGCGGGTCAAAATTAAAAGAGCCGATAAACGAATAGCGCTGGTCCACCACAAAGGTTTTACTGTGCAAGCGGCTCGGGCTGTTGTGGCTCGGCTCGGGCCAGGTTTGGCGCTCTTCGGCATCCGAGCGATATTCGTAAAGTTCAACACCGGCCTCGAGCAGCTGTTTACGATAGGAAGAAAAGCCGGCATAGGCTGGCAACACTTCGGTGCTGGTCATTGAGTTTGTTAAAAAGCGAATCCGTATGCCTTTTTCGCTTGCATCGGCAAAGCTGCTGACAACGTCGTTGCCGGGAACAAAATAAGCAATTTCCGCGAGCATTTCATTTTCGACTTCGCCGATAACCGTAGCAAACTGCACCGCGACGTTTTTGTTGTCGCCGCGAAGTTTTTCGGCTCGGTCAAAAATGACTTGTATCGGGGCCCAGACAAAATGGTCTTCGTAGTTAATGGCTCGATTAATCATCGCCTCTTTGTTGTTGTCGAGCTCGAAAGGGGTGCTGGAAAAGTCGATGATGCTCTGTTGTTTCAGCTCTTGTCTGAGCGCTTCAATATCTTGCTCATCCATATCCCGGGTATAAATTTTGTCGACCGGGTAGGCCCAATCACTGTTCCAGTACTCGTCAAAGCTCTGGCTTATCTCGTTGACAACGGGGCCGATGGTAATGACGTCTATGTCGCGGCTGTTGTAGCTATCTTTTATGCCGAAATAGTTATCGCCAAGGTTGCGGCCGCCGGCAATGGCTACTTTGTTGTCGAGAATAAATAGCTTGTTGTGCATGCGCTGGTTTACGCGCTTTATTTCGGTAATAAAACCCAGGCTTTTGCTGCTGCGCCGGGCAATCGGATTAAAAATACGAATCTCGAGCAGTGGGTGGCTGGCCAGCGCGGCGAGATACTTATCGGCAGTTGCCAAGGTAAAGTCATCGAGCAAAATGCGTACGCGCACACCGCGGTCGGCAGCTTCTAACAAACGCTGAGTGAGGATGCGGCCGGCTTTGTCATTGGCCCATATGTAAGTTTGTACATCCAGGCTGTGCTCAGCTAACGCTGTCATGGCGTTGCGCGCGCGCAGGGCGGCCTCAGGTTCGTGCAGCAGCGAAACACCACTCAAACCGGGGTGGGCTGCAATCATTGGGTCAAAGATTTGATCAATGGCGCTGGGGGTGTGGGGATCTATGGTGTAAGAAGCCTGACGTTGGCTGTTGTCGGGCAAGCTCGCACAATTTGTTAAAACAGCGACAACACTGCTGAAAAAAAAGTATACGTAGCATGTGGCCAAATATTGGCGGGTGAGCAGCATTGCCAAGTCCCTGAAGCGCTTGTTGAGCCGCTTATTCTAGGGCGAGTTTGCTTGCTTTTAAATAATTCTTTAATTGTTGAGCAATACATGCCCATGGCACTCGCAATGTTGTTCACTTAAGTGCAAGCTTCGCTCCTACCGTCTCGTTACATCATTAAGTGAACATGTTGCCCTGGCACTCGGGCTTGTTACGAGTCTGTGGCAGTGCTGCTATCGCTATTTTTATAGCCGACTTGCACACGCTGTTGAGCATCTCTGATGCGGCTGAGTTCCTGCTGAAGCCAATCGGCACTGCGTATTTTCTTTTCACCGGGGCAGCTTATGTAGTAGGGGCGGCCGCTGATACTGCTGCCGCTGGCGCTTTTTTGAATGAATTCTTCGGTGCTGTCGATATCCGCATAAAAGTGTTGGTATTTGCGCTGAATGTGGGCCGAGGCCTCCTGGGCATTGTGCAAATTGCTGTTGCGAATAAATACACAGTCGCTGTCTTTAACAAAGCTGATCAATGCCGCAATTTCTTCCTGACTGCGCTGATCCGGGCTGGCACTAAGCGCTGGGCTCAGAACTAGGCCGGCGGATAATAATAGCGGGCTAAGTGACAGTGCTTTGTACATCTTCAGATCCTAAATTGCGCTTGTAAGAGATTGTGGTCGGAACTATCTACTTCGATAACGTCACTGCGCTCGAGTTCCAGGCCTCTATAAAAAACATGGTCAAGCGGCCATCCGGCAAAGGATTTTACTTTGTTTTTATCAAAAGGCGCCGCTTGTAAACCGAGCTCGTTTGCGGTGCTATTTAGCAGTTCGGTGCGCTGCTTGCTCCAGGTATTAAAGTCGCCGGCAAGTACGACCGGGCCCCGGTGACTGCGGACAAATACCAGGGCATCGTTGAGCTGTTTTTGGAAGCTGTCGATACCGATGCTGAAGTTAATGGCGTGCACATTGACGACCAGCAGCTGGCGCTGGTCGCTGAGCTGGTAGCGGCTCACCAGTGCCGCTTTGGGGCTGCGCAGCCACGGCTCGATATGCTGAAGCTTGCAGTGCATATTGGCTGCAATGGGGGCGCTGGTTAATACGCCGGTTGGTAGGTCGTGGCTGATGTAGCCGGGTGCAAACAGCGCCAGCGAGTTATCGCCTAGCGCTTCGAGCATGCCCTGTTGAATATGGGCCTCTTGTACGAGGATTAGACCGCCGTGCTGCTGTTGTTGTTTGAGTATGGCTTGCCAGCCGTCGAGCTTGCCTTTGAGCACATTCCAGCTACTGACGTGCAGGCGGCCGTCGTCCAGCTGCAATTGCTGTGCTTCGCTGCTTTGTTTACTGCATTGAACCGATGCACTGCTGAGTTCAGCCAGACTTAGGATAAGGCCGACTAGGGCAAGCTGGGGCAGGGACAGATAATTTGGCAAGCTTAAGCTCCTTTGGGGCCGTTTGGCGCCAGTCGAATTCAAGGGCTTGTAGGTATAGACTTTGTGTAAGTTTTAATTAGCTTGTACGTATAGACCGGTTAAAAGCGCACAGGTTCCCTTCTAAAGTGTCGGGGGCTTTGCGATAATCGCCGCCTTTTTTGCCGACACGCTGGAGTTCTGCCAATGTCACGCACAGCCTCAAACGAACCTGTCATCATGACTATGTTGATGACCCCAGATCTTGCCAACTTTTCGGGCAAGGTGCACGGGGGTGCCCTGCTTAAGTTGCTCGATCAGGTTGCCTACGCTTGCGCGAGTCGTTACAGCGGCAACTACGCGGTAACGCTAAGTGTCGACCAGGTTGTATTCCGTCAGCCTATTATGGTCGGCGAGATGGTCACCTTTCGCGCGCGCATTAACTTTGTCGGCACAACGTCGATGGAAGTTGGTATTCGAGTTGAGGCTCAGAATATTAAAACCAAAGAGGTGCGCCACACCAACAGCTGCTTTTTTACGATGGTGGCCATCAACGACGCGGGCATGACAGCAAAAGTGCCGCGGCTTTGTCTGGAAAGCGACAAGGACAGGCAGCGCTTTATCGCCGGTAAATTACGCCGCGAACTGCGCCAGCAGCACGCCGCCAAACTTGAAGAAGTCAAAGCCCAGTCGCGTGGAAAAATCGAACAACTCAGTGCGGAAGAACTGCACGCCTACCTCGATGGTGATAAAGCATGAGAATTTGCGGAGTAGAACTGACCGGTTCCGAAGCCATTATTTGCCTGCTGAGTAAAGACGGCCAGATGTTTGATTTGCCCGACTGTCGCGCGCGCAAATTTACCCTGCCCAAAGAACACAATCAGGAAGATCTACAAAAATTCCAGTTTGAATTTGGCAAGCTGATGCAAGATTATCAGGTTGATAAAGTAGCCATTAAAGAGCGCCCGACTAAAGGCAAGTTTGCCGGCAGTGCCGCCGGTTTTAAAATGGAAGCGGCGATCCAGCTTATCGCCGACTTACAGGTAATTTTATTTGATGCGGCGCAAATTAAAGAGTTGCTCAAGCAGCACCCGCTGCCAATTGAGTTTGCTGAAACCGGCTTAAAACAGTTTCAACAAGGGGCTTTTGTTTCAGCCTATGTTGCCCACTACTTTAAGGGGGCTTAAGGTGGCCTTGTTTTCTGAGTTGCAACTGAACGAACGGCTGCTTAAAGCTGTTGACAAGCTTGGCTTTAACGAGGCTACCGAGGTACAGGCACAAGTATTGCCGCTTGCAGGAGAGGGCAAAGACCTGGTTGTCTCCGCGCAGACCGGAAGCGGTAAAACAGCGGCGTTTATTTTGCCGATGCTCGAGCGTTTTCTCGCCCAAAGCAAGCCAAATTCGGGTACGCGCGGTTTGATCCTGGTGCCGACCCGCGAGCTGGCTTTACAGATACAAAAGACTTTTGCAGAGCTTGCGGCGTTTACTCAAATTAAAGCTGGGCTCATTATCGGTGGTGAACTGTTTAAACACCAGGTTGCGAGTATTCGCCGCAACCCGGAAGTATTTATTGCAACACCGGGGCGCCTGGTTGAGCATATAGAAAAAAACAGCATCGACTTTGCCGATCTTGAATGCCTAGTACTCGACGAAGCCGATCGCATGCTCGATATGGGTTTTGCAGAAGAGCTGCACACGATTAGCCAAAGTTGCAATACGGCCCGGCAAAACCTGTTATTTTCCGCAACCTTTAACCACCGCGGTTTTAGCCGCGTACGCGCTCAGTTAAAAGGCCCTGTACACCTTGAACTTAATCCCGCCGATAAGCTCAATAAGAATATTCGCCAGCAGCGCATACTCTGCGACGATGTTAAACATAAACAAGCGGTGGTCCGCGCGCTGTTAGCTGAGCGCGACAATGACAAAGCCTTTGTGTTTTGCAATACCCGCGAACAGGCACAGCGCCTTGGTGAGTTGTTGCAAAGCGCCGGTATAAAAACAGGTTTTATTCACGGCGAAATTCGCCAGAGTGACAGAAAGCAGGTGTTGAACCGTTTTCGCGATGGAAAAATCCGAGTGCTGGTTGCAACCGATGTGGCCGCGCGCGGTTTGGATATCGATGCGCTCGATTTGGTGGTGAATTTTAATGTTGCCCAAAGTGGCGATGATCACGTGCACCGCATCGGCCGTACAGGCCGCGCCGACAGCCAGGGCCTGGCGATCACCCTGGTTATGGATAACGAATGGAACCGCATGGCGGGCATCGAGCGCTACCTGAATTTCCGTTTTGAAGACAGCGCTGTCGACGGTTTAAAAGCGCGCTACAAGGGCCCTAAGAAAATCAAGAAATCCGGCTCAGCTGCGGGCAGTAAAAAGAAAAAACAAGCAAAGAAAAATAATACAGCGAAAAACCCCGCGCGTAAGGCTGCAAAAAAACCAGCGAGTGCGCAGCCCAAAAGAAAATCATTGGGGCTTGGCGACGGCTCCGCACCATTAAAACGCCGAAGCTAAAGCCTGAGAAACCCGGGCCTGGTATTCACCGCGATTTTTCTTTGTTGACCGCGCCAGACAGGACTCTGGCGCGAATAGACAAGTAACTAATTGGCAAAAGCTTAGTCTAATACGTGAGCGTTCAACACTTAGAGGAGCTGCGCCATGTATGTACTTGCGATTGTCTGCATCATAACCTTGAGCGCTGTTGGGCTAGTTTTTGTCGGCGCTATGGCGCATATTCAGGACATAGAAAAAGACAAATTGTTACTGCCGGTTGCCGATCAAGGTTATGACACTAAAGGCCGCTGGCGCCGTTTTTAAGGTTTAAACGGCGTATTAACAACTTCCTTTCTGCAGCACAGCTGCTCAGTTTTAAGGCTTTTTCAAGCTCGCTGTGAGCGCGATTGTTTTCGCTCATAGCACTTAATAACTGGGCTTTTATCATATGATATCTGCCCTGGTTGTCGAGTTCGCAGCGCTGGTCTCGCAGCTGTTCGAGCTGCTCAAATGCGAGCATCGGGTTTAAGCTTGAATGCCAAAGCACCTGAATACGGCTCAGTTGATCGTCGGCACAGTTGCTGCTTGCACACAACAAGTTGTAGAGCATCAGCATCTGGGTCCAGTCGGTATCGGCGTAAGTTGGGCTCTGGTTGTGCAGTGCTTCAATAGCTGCTTCGTAGTGGTAGGGGCCGGACAAGCCATTTTTTAATGCAAGGCTTAAGTAGTGGTCAGCGAGATTGATCGCACTTCTATCCCACTGCCCTCTGTCTTGATTTGCAAGATCAATCAGTTCGCCCCGCTTGCTAAAACGCGCCTGCTCGCGCGCGCTTTGGCCGAGAAACAATGCCAGCAGCGCGTAGAGCTCGGTGTGGTTGCTCTGTACCTGAACCAGAGCCTGGCAGAGGTTGATGCTCTGGCTAATGACGGCCTGGCGCAGCAACTGAGTATGGGCGCTGTATTCGTAACAGCGCTTGTAGATACCGTAGAGCAGAATTTTTATCTCGTTGAGTGTCTCCGGGCTCAGCTCCTCAGGCAGCTGCACAAATGCCTGCTCTGCGAGCACGCGCTGGGCCTTACCCAGCTGGTGTTTGACTTTGCTCTCGGGCAGCTGCATCTGCGTCGCGAGCTGGGCACAGCTAAAGCCAAAGACCTGGCTCAGGCTGACAAGCAGGCGTTGCTGTTTGTCTAGGCAGGCGTGGTTGCTAAATAACAGCAGCTCCAGAAGCGGGCGGTTGTCGAACTCCGAGTAGGGGAAATACTCGGCTTCGCCGCTGTCGTCGACTGTGCTTGCGCAGAACAACAGCCAGCCGAGCACGTCGTCGGGACACTTGGCACTGCCAAAGTACTGCTTTGCGCAACGCCGCGCGTAGTCGAGGTTGGAGCTGGCTTTTTCGAGTTTCATGCCCTGGCTCAACAGGTGGGCGAGGGCGTGCGGGTAGTAGTGGTGCAGGGCGCATTCAAGTTCGGACATCCTGTCCTCCCACTTGCAATGCAAGGTACATATCAATCATTTAGAGCTTCTCTGGACAGGCGGTGGCGCCTTTCTTTGCTCTAACTATAGTTCAGCATTAAAGATTAGCTGGGTGGCTTTGGCCGTCTTTGTTCAGGCGCCGGCTAGCCAGACATCTCTGACCCAGTGCCAGACATCGTCGCAGAACTCTTCGGCTTCTTCTTCGCCTTCGCGCCACAGCCAGACAACATCGTCCTGGGCCACGGCGTAGACCTGCGCGCCACAGCGGCACAGCGGGATTAGCTCGCGCGGCAGGCCGAGCTGCCAGAGCTCAGCGGCGAGCTCGGGCAGGTGAGTATGGCTGCTTGCATCGGCAATGGTCACCGGTTCAACGTGGCCATAGATAATATCGGAGCAACTCAGCAGGTAGTCGCGGAAAATGGGCGGGATGTGGATCAGCAGCTCTTCCTGAGCTTCGACCACCGCCTCAAGCTCGGGCAGTTCAAGGCCAAAAGCGCAGTCTTCGGCCCGCTCCCGGAGCGTTTCGGCAATCTCGTTCATCAGTACTCGGCGTTGTGATAGACGTTTTGTACGTCGTCGAGGTCGGTCAGCATGTCGACCATTTTTTCGAGCGCCGCAATATCGTCGCCACTTATCTCGGTGGTGGTCTGCGGCACAAACTGGATTTCATCGACGTCAAATTCGGCGCCCTCGCCAAGCATGTCAGACAGCGCGTTGCGGGCCTTGCCGTAGTCGGTGTGCGGGCAGAACACGGTAATATTACCGCCGTCGCTTTCGATGTCGGTGACATCGACGTCCGCTTCCATCAGCGTCTCGAGCACGCTGTCTTCATCGTCGCCGGCAAAGACAAAAATCGCGCTGTGGTCAAACATATGCATGACCGTGCCCTGAGAGCCGATTTTGGCCTTGGCTTTGTTAAAACAAGTGCGCACGTCGCCGATGGTGCGGTTGGCGTTATCGGTTAAGCAGTCGACAATAACCATACAGTTGCCGGGGCCAAAACCTTCGTAGCGGGCTGTGGCAAAATCTTCGCCGCCGCCGCCCTGGGCTTTGTCCAAGGCTTTTTTGATAACGTGGGCCGGAACCTGAGCTTTCTTGGCGCGATCCAAGAGTGAGCGCAGGGCGAGGTTGCCATCGGGCTCGGCACCGCCACTCTTGGCGCACACATAGATTTCGCGGCTGAATTTACTGTAAAGCTTGGAGTTTGCATCCGAGGTCTTAGCCATGGATTCTTTGCGGTTTTGGAAAGCGCGACCCATCTTATTCTCTCTTTCAGACTTGGTTGTTCTTCAAAAGCGGCCGATTTTACACCGCTAACAAACAGTCGTCGATGTGCGGCATCAAGCGTGAGATACTACCAGGTCCCAAAATGTAGGCTCCGAGATGAAAACCCACGAGTTGTTAAACAGCAATCAAACTGAATTTAATACCGCCCTGACGGCGATGAAAATCAAAGAGCTTGAGCGCCATACGGCCAAGTTGTTTGAGCGCCTCGGTCAGCCCGACTTTGATGCGGTGATGTCGGTGTTTATTAAAGCGCTGCCAAAGATTAATGCTCAGTCAGCAGATAGGTTTGAAGCGGTGCAGAGCCTGCTTAAAGGTCTGGTGCCAACGGCGAGCAACGACAGCCTCGAAGAGAAGGATGTGATTCAGCGCTTAAGTGTGATGCTGATGGTGCTGGTGAGTAAAAAGTATCAGAAAATCTTAAAAGAGCAGGGTTGAGATATTGTTTTTTTGGTAAAAAGTAGTCGTGCTTGTGGGCGGCTGGTTTGTACTTTTTCTTTTGACCCAAAAGTTACTAACATCTGTCGATCTTTCTAGTTTGAACTACATAGATAGCTCTTGCGTGCGGCGAAGCCTACAAGGATGTATATACGGCGTCCCGTGATGCCTTCACCGTACTCAAGAGCGGGAAGCTGAGTGATGAAGTTAGAACAAATCTGGAGCCAATACCGCTCGGGTTTAAAAGCCTTTCTCCACAGCCGGCTCGACAATGAGGCCGACGTTGAAGACTTGCTGCAAGATATTTTGATCAAAAGCCACAGCAAGCTCAGCCAGCTACACAATCAAGACTCATTAAAAAGCTGGCTCTTTCAGATAGCCAATAACAGTTTGATTGATTTCTACCGGCGCCGGGGCAAAAAGCTAGCGCAGGGAGAGCTGCTCTGGTACGAGTCGACGGAGCAGGGCCCGGGTGCGGCGCTGCCTCAAGATGTGTGGCAGCAGCTGAGGCCCTGTCTCGAGCCTTTTATTGCCGCGCTGCCAGAGCAGAGCGCAGAGCTGTTGCGCGCAGTTGAGCTTGAGGGGCAATCGCAGAAACAGCTTGCCGATGAGCTCGGCATAAGTTATTCAACCTTAAAAAGCCGGGTGCAAAAGGCGCGTAAACAGTTGCGTAAGCTGTATCAGAGCTGTTGCAGTTTTGATGTGGACCAGCGCGGTATGTTGCTTGAAGCAAAAGCAAAAGCAAAAGCGGGGGCCTGTAAGGGCTGCTAGTCGCTTCTCGCCGTTTTAAAATAATTTCGTCTTTTCCCCGCGCCTCGCGTCTTAAGGCTAAAGAACTTGAAATTCACTCAGTTCACCGGCCCCAAGAGAGGAAAAACGATGAAAATTATCAGTTTTAAAATCTGCCCTTTTGTTCAGCGTGTCACTGCATTGCTCGAAGCCAAAGGTCTTGCCTACGATGTGGAGTACATCAGCTTAAAAGACAAGCCCGATTGGTTTCTCGATCTATCTCCCCACGGCCAAGTGCCCTTACTGATAACGGACAGTGGCGCAGCGCTGTTTGAGTCCGATGCCATTATTGAGTACATCAATGAATTTGCCGGCCAGCTGCAGGCGGATCTAGGCCCTGAAGAGCGCGCTTTTGACCGGGCCTGGAGTTACGCCGCGGCAAAATTTTATCTTGTTCAGTGCAGCGCCATGCGAAGCGCCAATGCCGAAGTACTGGCAGAGCGGGCCGAGAAACTGCGCAAGCTTTTTATTAAAGCAGAGCAACAGCTTGCCCTGCGAGATGCCGCTGGCGATGTCAGCAAGGGCCAATATTTTAAAGGTGAGCATTTAAGTCAAATTGACATCGCTTGGCTGCCGCTATTGCACCGGGCGGAAATAATTCGCTGCCACAGCGGCTATGACTTTTTAGCTGCTTTACCCAAGGTTAAGGCCTGGCAGCAGGCCTTGATGCAAACTGGGCTGGCGGAAAAATCCGTTGCCCCAGATTTTGTTCAGCGCTTTGGTGATTTTTACCTATCGGAACAAACCTTCTTAGGCGGCCGGCGAGAGTGCGAGCCGACAGCCGATACGGCCTGTGCTTCTGGCGCCTGCTGTTAGCGCTCGCCTGCAGCAGGCTGGCCGGCGCTAGACTGCGCCGGCAGTTGGCACGCGTCTGTTTCGCCACGCTGTTCTTCGATCAACAGCGAGGCGGCGGCAAAGAGCCGCTTCGCTTGTAGATAACCCCGGCGCTTGCTAATTAAATTGCCGTCGGCATCAAAAAAAAACAGGCTCGGCGTCGCTTGTACGCCGCGCACTTTTTTTAAGAATTTTGAGTTGGCTTCAAGTGCGGGCAAGTTTTTATCAAAGTGCTGAAGTTCGTGTTTTAGCGCTGAGCGTTTGGCTTTAACACCGAGCAGGCTCAAGTTTAATAAATCGCCGCACTGCTGCTGTAATAAACTCAGGTCTTGCCCTTGTTTTGTACACCAGCGGCAGTTGGGTTGGAACGCCAGCACGATACTGGGCAAGTTGTGCTCGGCGACGGTGGTTTTTTTACCGCCGTACAAGCTGGACATTTTTATGCCCACCGCTTGTTTGGCGCTGGCCTCGGCAGTAAAACTAAAGCCGGCCAGCGCGCAACTGAGAACAACAATCAACTTTTTACAGGCGCAGCTCAAACCCTGCATAAAACTCCCTGCCGTGCAGTGGGCCAAAAATATAGCCAACATCATAGGCGCCATCGGCGTCATAAAAAAGCGGTGTGTCCTCATTTTCAGTCTGGTTGTAGCCGGTCAGGTTACTGATACCTGCGTAGAGGCTGAACTGATCGTTTAAGGCGCGGCGCAGTTTCAAATCGCTGACAAAATACGCCGGCGCGTCCGTACTTTTTACGCTGCTACTGTCGCCGCGAATGTTAAAGCCTTCGTAGCCGTAGCGCGTTAAGTCGCGGGCGCCAAACCAGACCGTTGAAAGATACACATCGGCCAGGCTCGTTTGCCAGTTGATATCAACGGTGGCGCGCTGCTCTATCGGCGCGATGGCGTACGAAGAGCGCCAGATCTCATCGTAGATAAACTGTTCGATAGAAAAATCAAATTGCAGCTGCTCGTTAAAGGCGTAACTGGCGACTAAATCGTAGGTGGCAACCGATGCGCGCTCGTCGAGCTGGGATAAAACCGGTACTCCTTCGTCATTTTCTTCGAGGCTGGCGAGATTTTCGACGGTGGAGTGAGCCAGGCTCATGGTTGCGCTAAATGGCCCGTTGTCAAAACTCAAGGCATAGTTAAATGACTGGCTGAGTTCGAGTTTATCGACGTCGATCAAGTAGCCTTTGCCGGTGTCGAGGATGCCGTGATCGGTCTCAAAAAAGCTAAGCGGCGCGCGATAACCGCGGCCAGCCGAGAAGCGCGAGGTCCAGGCGCTATTGTGCTCAAAGCGCAGATCCAAACGCGGAGCGAGCACCTGCTCATCGATTTCGGTGCCCGGTTTTTTAGGGTCGATAAAGTCGGCACTGACGTGGTCAGCGCGCAGGGCCAGAGCGATTTCCAGCCGGCTTGTCGGTGTCCAGCTGTCTTGCACAAACAGGCCGCGCACGTCGTAGTCAAACGAATCGCTAACGTAGCTGTCGACATTCTCGAGGGCGGCGCTGTGCGAACGCATTTGTTCGCTGCGGGCATCTAAACCAAAACTCAATAAATGCTGCTGATTGAGCTGCCAATCAAATTTAGCGCGCAGGTAGTTCATAGTATCGTCGGCGATGTAGTCGATGCCCTCGTAAAAGCTGTCCTGCTTGTGTTCGGCCCAGCTGTAAGCAAATTCGGCGTTTAGGCTATCTGACCACTCGCTGAGCCACTTGAGATAAGTTTCGCGGCGGTTGGTGTTAATCCACTCTGCGGTTTCCCAGGCTTTGGCAATGTAGTTTTTGCGCACATCGTTGTCTTCGAACAGTTGCTCGGAATCGATGCCGTCGTAGCCGGCGATAACTTGGCCGATGGAGTCGGCGTATTCGCCGAGCACAGGGCCGCCAAATACCTCGGCGTTGACTACAGCCACGCGCGCGCTGAGGCTATTTCGCTGGTTCAGCTCGTGATTGAGCACGGCCGTTAACGAAGTGTTTTCGTGCCACGGAGCTTCGCTAACAAAGTTACTGTCGTGGTCTTCCTGGTCTTGAGTGTCGTATTGAGCTGCGAGGCTCAAGCCGGTATCGCCGTTGCTGCTGAGTGCGGTTGCCGAGCTTTTTAAAGCCATGTAGTTGTGGGACCCCAGGGCTAAATCAAAGGTTGCACTATTGTTGTAGGCTTCTTTGCTGACGATATTTACCGTGCCGCCTATGGCCTCGGGGGCGATAAGCGAGGCGCCGGCCCCGCGGGCGACTTCGATGCGCTCTATGCCGCTGGTGGCGACGGCGTCAACTGCATAAAAACCACTGATTAAGGTATGCACGGGCAGGCCATCGACCAAAATCGTGGTGTGCTCACCTTTCATGCCGTTGAGCATGACTCGTTTCACGCCGCACATTGAACACTCGTTGCTGACGTTGACACCGGGTTCATTGTTGATGGCGGCGCTGAGACTCAGCGCATTCTTTTTGATAATCAGCTCTTCGCTGAGCACTTCTGTTTTCTGAATAACGTCTTTTAAACGGCCGGCCTGGCTGAGCTTGCTGCGCAAGCCCGTCACCATGACCTCCTCTGTGTCGATATTGTTTTGAGCAAGGCTGGGCATGCTCGAATAGCTCGTAACTAACGCTCCTAACGCGACAGCGAGACTTAAGCGCAACTTCATTGTGTTCCCCGAAAATATGCAAATAAGAATGATTTAGATTTGAAATTCTATATGGGAATTAATGTCAAAACTTTGCGTAAGGTCAAATTGCTGTCAATACCAACGTATTTGCTTCGAACTATTCAATATGGCGAGAGGAGGGAGAAGAGCAGGCAGAAACCCGGAGGGGCTCCGGGCGGCAGTGTTAAGCAGGTGAGTTGCTTGGCGAGGGGGCCTAATCGCTTTTTAGGGCGTCGAGTGTGTCGTTGTATTTTTGTTGGCTGCTTTGCATGGCTTGATCAATCTGCTCTTTGGCCGAGTTGAGCGCATCGGCGCTGCTTTGTTTGGTTTTGTTGGCTATTTCGGCCGATTTTGCCTGTGCTTGTTGTATGCTTTCGTGAGCACTTTGTTTGGCCTGCTCGTATTCATCGGCAGCGATATCACCCAAATCACTGGCGCTTTGCTTGATTGCATCGGCGCTGTTTTGCAAAGCGTCTTTGGCTTTTTCACTGTTGCTTTTTTCGGCCTCACAGGCACTTAAGGCCGCTAATAGTGCGATAGCGCTGGCTAGATAAAGGCTTTTCATTGTTTACTCCTCAGTGTCAACGGGCCCGGTATAAGGCTTGCCTATGGCGGGCAGATTTTCAGGTTTTAGGCTACAGCATACAGCTGTAGGTTTAAATTTTTGTAAACAAGGCCTAGCATATTCGCCCTTAGAGAAATTACATAACTAACGCTGGAACGAGAGATGGCCCTAACCGAAAGTACCATGATGGAGCTTGGCAGCTTCGCCCCTGATTTTTCCCTGCCCTCGACGGATGGCGAGCAGCTAAGTCTTGCCGACTTCAAAGATGCCAAGTTGCTAGTGGTTCTGTTTATTTGCAACCACTGCCCCTATGTTATTCATATTGCGCCGGCGTTAAAAAAATTAAGTGATACTTACCTTGCCAAGTCTGTGGCTTTTGTTGCCATCAGCAGCAATGATGTTGAGCACTACCCAGCCGACAGTTTTGAACTGATGGCCAAAGAAAAAGCCAAGCGTGCTTATCAGTTCCCCTACCTGTACGATCAAGAGCAAAAAGTCGCCCGGGCCTATCAAGCAGCCTGTACGCCGGATATCTATGTGTTTGATGAGACGCGCAAGCTGGCCTATCGCGGTGAGTTTGACGGCAGTCGCCCAACCCGTATTAGCTCTGGCAACTATCGCAGTGATAATCAGGCCACGGGTGAAAGCCTGGCTAAAGCGTTAGATACTTTGCTTGCCGGCGACAAAATCAATACAACTCAATATCCTTCGATCGGCTGTAATATTAAATGGAAGGCCGGCAATGAACCGGACTATGTTTAGCCCCGAGTTTATCTTGCGTATATGAAAACGTGTATCTAACTTCGGAAATTTAATGGAAGAACTGATCCGTCAAATCGATAGCCATATCGATGCGTTTAATAAAAAAATCAAAAGGGATAAAGACAAAGCTTACCGCTTTAAGTTGATTTCCCTGGTGTTAACGGCGGTAGCGACAATCGCGCTGGGGCTTGAGGGCCTGGAAGATAGCGCGGCGGTGTTAAAAAATACGGCGCTGGTGTGTACGGCGGGCATTGCGTTTTTTAACGGCATTGATATGTATTACAACCACAAGGGATTGTGGATTCAGTATACCGTGTCGCGCAACAAGCTTTATGAATTAAAAGACGATATTGCCCTCGATCTGGCCTGCGCAGAACAAGAGCTCGATGAACAAGCGATAAGGCGTTATTACGCTGCGATGAAACAAGTTATCGCCCAGTGCAATAACTGGTGGGAAAAAGAACGCCGCCGCGAGCGAGCTTGATAGCGCTAAGCCCTCGTTATGGACGGTAAAAACTACGGTAATTTATAAGGCTGTAAACCGACGTGTTGCAGCTGCTTGCCGAGCATAACTACCTCGCCGCGATAGCGTTCATCGCCGACACTCGAGAACTCAAAGCGGTAGCGCCGCTCAAAGGCAATTAAGCTGCTATGTGAGCGGCGCAGACGCAGCGACTGCAAAATCACGCTCTGGTCGAGCAGTACCAGCGAGCTTTCTGCGCAGCGCCTTGCTGCGTGCAGGCGGGCGAGGCGGCTGACTTCAAGGTGCAGCCACAGCGTATAAGCCACGCCCGCCAAAATAAAATACACAAATACATCTGCAAGTGTCATGGCGCTTTGTCGATATCTTTAATTAAGAGTGTTTGTCGTTACGGGGTTCTGTGGCATTAGATGTCGCCAATTACGGGCGTTGTTTAATGCTTTTTGCCGGGTTGCCGGCGGCGACGGTGTTGGCGGCGATGTCTTTGGTCACCACTGAGCGCATACCCACCACTGCCTTATCGCCAATTGTAACGCCATCGACAACGGCCGTGTGGGTGCCGAGCCATATATCTTTGCCCAGCGTAATGCCTTTGCTATTGATGCCCTGTTCGCTGATCGGCATCGCCATATCATAGCGGTGGTTAAATGCTATCAGTGAGCAGTAAGCTGCAATTCGGCATTCGTCGCCAATAACGATACCTTTTTTGCCGCCGTCGATTTGGCAGTGGTGATTGATGCCAACCTTGCGGCCGATATCAATTGGCCCGTGCAGCACGGCGTTGGCGCCAATAAAACTTCCATCGCGAATGTGAATCGCTCGGCCGGGCTCTGCAAAAAGTTGCGCCTCGGGGGAGATAAACACCTCGCCTTCAATATGCACGGTTTCCATATCCGTTAAATAGGCTTGCCACTGCGCTTGCCAAGCTTGAGCCCAGGCCTTGAGCTTGGGTTTGAGTGACCAATACAGCCACGGCATGTAGTTAAGCCGCTGTTTTTGTTGGGCTTCGTATTTACCCTGGGGGTGAGCCGCCGCCGGGAGTTCGGGGTTTTGGCTGGCATTATCTGGTCTTGTCATCGCGCGATTGTAGCCACTCCTGGCCGGCTTGTCAGTGCAGCCCCGGCCAATCAGGCTTTGGCTGCCAGTTCCCAGTGCAGAGTTAACGTGGCTTGCTGCTCACTGTGCTCTGGTTCTGCCTCCGACTCCAGGCAAAGTGCTGGCGCAGCATCGCCAAGCTGCTCGCGGTGCTGCCGGTGAAAACGCAGCAGCCAGCGTGTTGCCTGTTCCTGCTCGTCGCTTTGTATAAACATTAAAAAGCGACGTGTTTGATGCAGATAATCTTTTGCCTGTTGGTATTTTTCTTCACCGAGCAATAATTCGAGCATAAACTCCAGTGGCCTCAGTAAGTGGCGGTAGTTAAATTGGCTATTGCATTCACCATTTAAGCTCAGCCTCAGTTGGGCGATCTCGTGCGCGGCACAGAAGTAAAGTTCAGCGGCAGCTAAGCGGCATTCCATGTAGGCGAGCATGGCTCGATTTATTAATTCGTGCCATGAGCTAAGGGCGATATCTTCGTCGCGACTTATACGCGCGGCGTGATGGGGGCAGAGGTAGCGCATAGTTAGTTCCGTTGTTGTTGGGGTTGTGTTTGAAGTCCTGCAGATATTTATATCAGAAATACTTGCATGCGCAAATGAGAATCGTTACTATTTGTCTTGTGTCACTTACCACGAGGTGGCGCAGGGAGAGACGAGAGCCTTTTGCACGCTCTTGGGCTTAAGTTTTCTTCCCAGGTTTGTCTCTATTATTGTGCCCGCCCACCCTGGCGGGCTTTTTTTCTTTTCTTTTAGAGGCCGGGCCAGTCAGTTCCATGAGTGGCATCTCTATTTTGAACTATCAAATTTTGTTGCTCGTGATGAGCGTCACTCTGATATCTGGAGCTTATATATCTGATTATTGTCCCGGCGCCAGCGTTAAAGTTTGTTGCTGCGCCGACACAAGTACTTAATCTGGAGGGCTAAATAATGGCAGTGACTGATATGGAAGCAGCGCTATTTCAAGGCTTGTGTGAGCGGGCGCTCGCAAGTTCAGTAATGCCTGCGTATGGATTTGTAGATAAAGCTGCCGAACTATTACTGCTCAAGCTCGATCCAGGGGAAGCCGTTAAGTGGCGCAGCCTTAGACGCCTTAAAAGAGAGCCCCAGCGTATTTTGCGTTGCGCTTGGATAGATGCCGAACTTCAAACGTTTTTTGATGAACATACACGCGGTAGGGCCATCGAAATAGGCTCCGGGCTGAGTACTCGTTTCCACCGCCTTTCTTATGTCTCGGACTGGCCCAGTTTTTCATGGCTGAGCGTTGACAGTAAAGAAGTGATCGATTCGACAATGCGCTTGTTGCCTCTCACCGATAACCATCGCTGCTTAGTTCACGACTTCTGCGCGCAGCAGTGGTTGCCTCAGCTCAGCTTTGATTGCGCGACGGCGGTAGTGATAGAGAATCGGCGCTTGCTTCACGATATCGAGCTTACGATACGCAGTTGCCGCCAATTATTGGAGCAAGCGGGTCATGTGCACTTGATTGTAGAGATCAGCAGGGACTGTGAAGCTATTCTTATGGCGGAGTTTGCCAACAACATCCAAATATTAAATCGCCTGGCGTTGTGCCGAAGCCGCCGCAGTCGCTGGCATTCTTTTTTTTCTCGGCGCAGTTATCAGTCCGTTCAGCAATTTTCGCTATTGCATATTGAACTCAGCACGTCCGTTTAGAGCTCGCCGGGGGCAATGCCGAAGTGTTTTTTAAATGCCGCGCAAAAATTCGAGCTGTGTTTATAGCCAGCCATCCACGCGGCTTCACCAACTTTAACTTGTCCATCAATGAGCGCATCGCGAGCGTGTTGCAGGCGTCGTTCGCGCAAATATTGCAATGGGCCTTTACCGGTGGTTTGCTTAAAGTTGCGTTGCAGTGAGGCTTTGCTCATGCCCACCTCCTTGGCGAGTGCATCTAGCTGTGGCTGAACGATGCCACTTTGCAGTGCTAGTGCCTCAAGTATCTTCATAAGATTAAGGGTATTGTTGTTTATGTGGGGATTTTTTCCTGTCTTTATTGATGCCAAAGAAGGGTGCTGGCAGCGAGCCAGGTCATCGAGGCAGCGCGCGCCCAGTTGCATGCTGAGCCCTTCAAGCAGCAATTTTTGTGTGCCGTTATAAAACTGAAATGACTGGGCCAAACTGCGTGTTTCTGCTGTTGCAGGCCAGGTTAAAACACGGGCGTGTTGACAGAATAATTGGCGTAATGCATCGAGTTCTTGAAACTGCTCAAGCACACGGTTTTGCAGCCACGCGTGTTCATAGCTGACACTTACCTTCTTAACCTGATTGCCTTCATACAGTTTGCGTTTCCACAGGGTCGGTTTGAGCAAGTTAATCGCAAAACAAAGCGCTGTTTGTTCTTCTTCGTCGATGTCTAATTCGTGCCAGGTCTCATCCAGCGAAAAATGTAATTTGCCCTGCAGCAGTACTCCCAAGGTAATGCTTGCTTTGCGCTCCAGGCTGAGTTCCGCATCTTGTAGCTCTTCACTTTCCCCGCCGTGTAAGAGCAGGTTTTGAAAGCATTCGCTGAGCCGATATGAACCTTTCAAGGCTAATTCGCTGTTGATATTACTGCTTTGGAAGCGGGCCTTGCTGCCGGCTTTGGCGCTGAGGCGAATGATCTCGTGTGGTTCCAGTGCTGTTGATCTTGCTGTTTCAGTTACTTGTTGTCTTGAGGCAGATTTCATAACAGTTTGAGCTTTACGCATAACAATCGGTGGTAATTCGCGCAACTATATTGAATATAATTAACAAATACAAATTGTTCTCATTTGCACTTGTTGATTTGAGACAAGTTTAGTTTGATGTAATCGGAGTTGGTAAATGAAGGCCCCCTTGTTGCGTTTCAGTCGTAGTGTGCACTGGATCAGCTCCGCCTTGGCCTTGATGGCGGTTTTGTTTTTTGCACTGAGTGGCCTGACCCTGAACCACGCAACTTGGTTTACGGCCAAGCCTGTAGAGGGGGTTGATGAGCTTGAGCTGGGGCGAGCCTGGCTGAAGGACTTTGTTGAAGCCGAAGCTGAAAGTCAGCGCCTTTATATGTTGAGCTCATTGGTGGCCGAGCGCTGGACCTTACCTTTACCGAGCAATATCGATCAAGACGACTACGAGTGGGTACTTGATTATCAGCGCCCAGGTGGGCTCAGCACGATTGTTTTAGATCTTGAGGCCGGGATGCTGGTGCACGAAAAAATTGACGACGGTTTTGTTGCGTTAATCAATGACTTACACAAAGGCCGTCACAGCGGGGCGGTGTGGAGTCTATTTATCGATTTGGCTGCGCTGTTGTCCATAGTTTTTTCACTCAGCGGCTTGATTTTGCTTTGGGCCCATGCCCGCAAGCGTTCGATGACCTGGCCGTTGGTTGCCGTAGGTTTGATCTTTCCGTTTATTGTTTTTTGGATATGGGTGCCGTGAATAAAAGCTGGTTGTTTTTAAGTTGTTTGATGTCGAGCCTGGCCGCGACCAGTCGAGCTTTAACTGTTGAAGTGGAGATTCCACAAATAAATGCTGCCGAGTATCACCGCCCTTATGTTGCGGTTTGGGTTGAGGACAGTGAGCGCAATATTGTTGAGCATCTTGCACTGTGGTTAGAGCAGGAAAAATGGCATAGAGATTTGCGCTATTGGTGGCGTCGCGGGGGGAAACGTATTGAGCTGCCTATTGACGGTGTTAGTGGCGCGACAAGGAAGCCTGGTAAATATGTTCTGCAAAAAGATATAGAGGTTAAGCCAGGTCAGAGTCTGATTGTCGAGGCTGTTAGAGAGGTTGGCGGTAGAGAATTGATAAAAATCCCTTTAAATGAGTCGCTAGTAGCGCACCAGGGGCAACGTGAATTAGGTTTGATTAAAGTGAGTTGGGAGAATAGGTAGTGAAGCAACTTTACACAGCATTTTTTATTTTTTGTTTTTTAGTTCCGGTTAAGGCGTTGGCCCATAAACGTTGGTTTTTACCTTCGGACTTTGCTTTGAGTAAGGCTGAAGCTGTAGCGGTGGATTTTACAGCCTCTAATAATTTGTTTTACGTCGATAAAATGATGCCGCTTGCGGCCGTTAAAGTGGTTTCCCCCGAAGGGGAAGAAATAAAAATATTTAATACGTTGCAGGGCAAGCGTCGCTCAAGCTTTGATTTCGCGGCTGAGGTTAAAGGCACTTATAGAATTGTGGCTGATAGCCCTGCCATGTATTTTTCGTCGTATAAACTAGCCGATAAAGATGGTGTTCAGCGCGACAGAGGAACATTGGAGCAATTGAAAAAGCGTCTGCCTGAGGCTGCAACAGATGTGAAGTTTGCCCGATCTCTTTCTCGTATCGAGAGCTTTGTAAGCTTGGATGAAGCCGCAACGCCAAAAGACTGGCCTGTAAAAGAGGGTATTGAACTTGATATGCAGACTCATGTAAACGAATTGTACAGCGATGAGCCCGCGGATTTTACCTTCTTATTAAATGCGAAACCTGCAAAAAACCTGAAGATTGTTTTTATTCAAGAGGGCACTCGCTATCGCGATGAGCAAGAAGAGCAAGTCTATGAAACTGATGAGTACGGAGCGATAAAAGTTAAGTGGCCTGGTCCAGGGCGCTACTTACTCGAAGCGCAGACGTCTATGCCTGCAGATAAAAAAGGTGTCGATATGCAGTTCTACAGTTATTACCTCAGTTTTGAAGTATTAAGCCCTTAAGGCCCCGGTATATTCTATTTGCTCAGTCGCCGCTTGTATGGCGTGTTGAGACCTCAAGTTATTTAAATTCCTTTCAAGGATCTATGATGTTTAAACCAAGCTTACTAGCGTTGGCGGTTATTGCTGCGTCTTCGTCTTATGCAGAAGAAAATAAAGATGTTGAAACTCTTGAGGTCTGGGGGACCAGTGTGCGTGCCTCAAGTGTTTACATGAGTCAGGAAGATATTGAAATACGGCAGGCCGATCATATTAGTGATCTTTTGCGTGTTATTCCCGGTGTAGATGTTGGTGGTGCTCACAGTCTGAACCAGCGAATTACTATTCGCTCGATGGATGATAAGGACATTAATATTACTATCGATGGAGCCAGTCAAAATAACTATATGTACCACCATATGGGTAACTTGCAGATTCACGCAGATATCTTGCAAGCGGTAGATATTGATGTAGGTACAAACTCCGTGCTCTACGGTGGTCTTGGCGGTGCTGTGCGTTTTGAAACAAAGAGCGCTGAGCAGTTGTTAGGCTCAAATAAAGATTTTGGCGCGCGCGTGAAAGGCACGGTTTCTGACAATGGTTCGGATGATGTTTCTCTGTCAGCTTACGGTAATCTGAGCTCGACTTTTGATGTGCTTGCTTACTACAACCGCATTGAGAAAAAGGATTACCAAGTTGGTGGTGGTGAAATTAAAGATGATAACGGCCAGCTCGTACCGGGTACCGATGGCAAAGTCCGCGGTTTGGCCGGCACTGTAGACAGCGCCCTGATCAAGGCTGGCTGGAATATCGCTGACAATCAACGCCTTAAGCTCGGTTATGAATATTATAAAGATGAAGGTGAGTACAGTTACCGCCCGGATATGGGCTTGGCGACGGATATTTCTATCGCCGAAGGCACAAATACTCCGCTGATATGGCCGACGGAATACGATAGGGATACCGTTACGCTTAATTACGATGCCCAGTTTGGCAATACTGATATCTCCGCGACTTTTTACGACAATGACTCCACACTGTGGCGCGACGAGCGTGGTTATGCACAAAGCACGATTCCGCGCTTTCAGGCTTTTGCCGCGATCGTGCAGGGTGAAGCGGGCAATCACGGTTTGAACGTGATGGCAAATAGCGAGCTGGCCACGCAGAAGTTTAGCTTCGGTTTTGAGTATGTAAATTACGATACAAATTACCAGGCAAACTACATTTCGGGCGACGTAGTGCAAAGCAGTGAAGATAGCCGCAATATGTCGCTATTTGTTCAAGACCGAATCAATCTTGGGCGTGTTTTTAGTCTGACTCCAGGTGTCCGCTACGATAAGGTGAAGGTCAATTCGGTTGTGGTTGATAAGGAGTTTACCGAAACGTCGTTTGCGTTGGCAGCTGAAGCACAAGCGAGTGACAGCTTGGTATTTCGTTTAAGTTCTACCGAGTTGTTTCAGGCGCCTGAACTTGCGGAAGTTTTTATTGGCGCCGGCCTTGGTGATGAAGCTAACCCTGGTATAGAAGCAGAAACGGGTCTCAATACTGAGTTTGCAGTGGCTTATGGCAGCAGTATTCGCGGAGATGATCAATTCACCGCAGGCCTTACTCTGTTTCAAACAAGTATCGATAACTACATCTACGATTACACCCAAAAGGGTAAAGACAATATCGGCGATATGCAGATACAAGGTTATGAAGCCTATGTCGGTTATGTGTTTGCGAACTGGGACTTGCTTTTGACCTATGCTTCGTCTGATTCCGATCTAGATGCTTTTGAGCAGTACAAGGAGCTCGACGGCGCTCGACTCGATCGTTCGCAAGGTGACAGTTTGAGCTTCAAACTTGGTTACGATCTTAGCAGTGCGAAGCTGAAATTCTTCTGGGAGACGTTAGTTGTCGCCGATCTTGATGCCGTTGACGTGAACAAACAGCTTGATGGTGCCGGAGTAAATAACGGCAAGGAAGGCTATCAAGTGCACAATGTCAGCGCTAACTGGCAGCCGCTGCAAGCGTTGAGCCTAACCTTCGGTATCGACAACCTGTTTGATGAGTATTACGTCAGTCAGAGCTCTCGTACAGGCTCAAGCGATCACCCTGTTTTTGGCCCATTGCCGCTTAACGACTACGAGCCCGGCCGAAACATTAAAGCGACCGTGGCCTACCAGTTTTAACCCTTGCCTGTGTACTTACGGGCCTAGCGGCCCGTTTTTTACCTGTGGGGCAAATAGTTATCGCTAATTTAAATTTTTTGTTGTGGCATTGAACTTTTGTTTGAGGTTTCGGTCTTATTAAGTAAGACATCATGTTTCTCCCAAACATTGTTCTTCCCCAAAGTAAGCATTTAGCCCGCGACAATCTCGCGGGCTTTTTTTATGTTCAGGATGAACGGTATAGCGCGGGTTCAAGGATGAACAGGAGCGCATATGTTCAGCA
>NZ_NKQJ01000029.1 GCF_002312815.1 Agaribacterium haliotis | reverse complement strand
GACTGGGGTGAAGTCGTAACAAGGTAGCCCTAGGGGAACCTGGGGCTGGATCACCTCCTTAAACGATATCGCACACTCGTCATAAGTGCTCACACGTGTTGCTTGAATGCATTGACTTTCGCAAGAAAAAGAACAGATTTAAAAAGCCGATACAGTCTTGTATCGGCTTTTTTTATGCCTCATTATTTTGTTTTTCCCGCATGTGTTTGTCTGTCAAACTTGCTCTGTATTCTCTCGTTTCGTGGTGCAGCTAAAAGCTGTGCATTCCCTTCTTTATTTGTCTGAGGTTGGTGCCTGTTTATGAGTGATTTTGTGCGCGCGTTTTTATTTGTTTTTTTGGCTGTGCTTTGTGTCGGTGCGTGGGCCAGCGAGTCGACGCTTAGTGTGGTCCGTACCTTTAGCACGGACACGCCACCTGCAAATATCGCGGTGAGTCGAAGTGGGCGCATTTTTATGAGCACTCACCAGGCTTACGGCGCTGAGCAAAAGCTTCTTGAATTACTTCCAGATGGCGGTTCTCGAGCTTATCCCGATACACAGTTTTCGCCGCCAATTAATGCTGTGCTCGGAGTGATTGTTGATGAGCAGGATATTCTTTGGTTCCTGGATACCTCATGGGGTGAGGATGGTCTCGGTCGTGTGATTGGTTGGGATACCAAAAACGAACAGCTGTACAAGGTTTTTTATGTGGCGAGGCCTCTTGTGCACAAGGCTTATATCCTCAACGATATGGCTGTCGACCGAAAAAACAACATGATTTATATCACTGAAACCGCGTCCGATACGACTTCAGCCTTGCTGGTTGTTGATATCGATACGGGGCTGATACGACGCGTGCTTGAGGGTTCAAAGTCGACAGTCGCTGAGGACAAAAAAATGCTTATCGATGGTCAGCTTGTCAAAATGCAGGGGCAAGAGGCGCGTGTTGGTGTCAACCCCATCACCATCGATGTGAAGAATGAGTGGGTGTATTTTGCACCGATGTCGGCCGAATCTATATATCGGGCTAAGAGTGCTGACCTGGCTAACCCTAAACTCAGTGCCAAGCAGCTTGAAAAGCGTGTCGAGCGCTACGCCGCCAAGCCAATAAGTGACGGCATTACTATTGATCAAGCGGGCAATATCTACGTGTCTGATCTTGAAAAAAATGCAATTGGTATGATTGATGCGCAAAGGCAGTATCGTGTGTTATTTCAAGATGACAATTTATTAAGTTGGGTTGAAGGATTTGCGAACGCAGGTAAGCAAGGTATTTATGCAACCTCAAATAAGTTGCATTTATCACCGGCTTTTAACAATGCCGAACCGGGGCCCGACACCTTTTATTTATTGCGCTTTGAGCCGGCGGCATTTGCGGCGTTTGGGCGCTAGCTACTTCGAGGCTGTATATTGCAGTGGGTTTGAATAGTAAAGCGCTGCGCACAGTATTTTTTAACTTGGCGACTTGTTGTTGTCGTGGCAGTGCTGCAGACATGTGACAAGTTGTCTAATCAATATGAGTAGCAAGTTGAGTTCGGCACCGAACCTGTTGCCGCGCCCGAGCGTATCGCTTTGGCGCTGCTCGATACGCAAATGCACCCAGCGTTCGTCAGTAAAAATAGATCGGCTAATTGCCGAAATGAGGCTACGCCGGAGTAACGATATTCATCTGCCGGTATTTGTTTTTCCTCTGGGCAATTGAGCGACACCTGGTGATGCCGTCACAGGCGACAGCCTATTATATTGGCGCGAGGCAATTCTGAGCTTGTGTGCAAGTGCATGCCAGGTGCTTGGCGATGCGTTTGATATTCGGCAATCCCGCGAGGTTGTACTCGGCAATGGCGCACTGCCGTTAAATGTTTTGCAAAAGCAAGTACGGCAATGGCCGGATCTTAGTCGTCCAGGATCAGTGCCTGAACCTTGAAGAGCTGTTTTATTTCCGTAAGTACGAGATCCGGGCTCAGCTCCTTCATGCAATCATAACTGCCGCCGCAACTCGGCCTGCGTTTGCACGGCGAACAGTTTAAATCCATAAATAAAACGCGGCTGTTTTCGCAGCCGCTGTGCCGGTAGGGGCAGCTTGGGCCAAACAAGGCGATCGACGGAACCGGCAATGCCTGGCTGCAGTGCGTCAGACCATTGTCGACACCGATAATAACAGCGGCTTTTTGCATTAGGCTAATGGCTTCTAGTAGCTCTGTGCGCCCAGCTAGGTTAATAGCGCCACAGCGTCTCGCCAGTTGCTGGCCGCGGTTGCCCTCATGTTTGGCGCCAAGAATCACTGTCTTCATGTGGTAACGCCCGCGAATACGCAAAATCAGTTGCTGCCAGTATTCATCGGGCCAGAGTTTTTGTTCGCGGGTTGTAAATGGGCAAATGACAGCAAAAGGCTCGCCGGGCTCGAGGTACTCGGTGAGTAAATGTATGGCTCGGGTCTCTGCTTCGTCTGTATTGTAAACTTTGAGCTCCCAGTTTTGGTCGCTCCAGCCCATTTGGTTGACTAAGTAGCGGTAGTCCGCGCCCATCTGCTCGCGATTGGCAACGTTGCGGCTGACCATCTTGTGCATAAACCAGTAGCTGCCCTCTCTAGAGCCTATGCCAATACGCTGGCGGGCGGCACTAATCCAGGTGAAAAAGCCACTTTTTAGAAGGCCTTGTAAGTCGAGTGCGAGATCAAACTTATAATTGCGTAAGGTTTTACGTGCAAGTTTGACGGCACTCCACAGCTGTTTGTATTTCTTTTGTTTCCAGAGATCTTGCCAGTGTGCTTTGTCCCAGATAAAGAGCTCGTCTATGTAGGGGTTGTGTCTGAGCACCGCTGCGCTTTCTTTTTGTACTGCCCATACGATATGCGAGTTGGGGAATTGCTGCTTAAGAACTTGAGCTAGGGGGCTGGCCATAATGACGTCGCCGAGAGAGCTTAAGCGAACGATAAGGATGCATTTAGGTTGCTGAGATTTACGCATGAACTTGCGACTATAGTAGCTGTCTTAAAGCTGGGCATAGTAGCACGAAGGTGATTTACCGGCTGGCCTGCCGTTTTTGTTTGTTTTTTGCTCTCATTGGTCGCTCTGCATACCAATTTAAAAGGAATGTAAAAAACTTCAAAAAAGGCGTTGACCGCCAAAAATTCTAGTGTAATATGCGCGTCCTCGCTGGGGGGGACACACAGTTCAACACAGCGGGATTGCTGAGAAGCCTTGTTAAACAAGGCGGTCAAGGCAAGGCGCCAAAGGCGCCATGTTCTTTAAAAATGTGGAATTCTAAAGTAATCATAGTATTGAAAATGCGATGATTTGAGTTTCTAACTCAAGCAC
>NZ_NKQJ01000028.1 GCF_002312815.1 Agaribacterium haliotis | reverse complement strand
ATGTTCTTTAAAAATGTGGAATTCTAAAGTAATCATAGTATTGAAAATGCGATGATTTGAGTTTCTAACTCAAGCACATGATTTTTCTGTGAAGTGATTATTCTTGGCGTAGAGAACTGATTGTTCGTTCTTCGGAACGGCAACATGTTTATCTAAAAGTCGTACAACTATTCATTTGTGTTATATGGTCAAGTGAATAAGCGCATACGGTGGATGCCTTGGCAGTTGAAGGCGATGAAAGACGTAGGAGCCTGCGATAAGGTTCGGGGAGCTGGCACACAAGCTTTGATCCGGACATTTCTGAATGGGGGAACCCAGTCCTTTTGGACTATCTTGCACTGAATACATAGGTGTAAGAGGCGAACCCGGGGAACTGAAACATCTAAGTACCCGGAGGAAAAGAAATCAACCGAGATTCCCTTAGTAGCGGCGAGCGAAAGGGGAGCAGCCGATGTTAGTAAAGTTAGTGGAAGGTTCTGGAAAGTTCCGCGATACAGGGTGATAGCCCCGTACACGAAGGCTTTATTAGCACATATTAAGTAGGTCGGGACACGTGATATCTTGACTGAAGATGGGGGGACCATCCTCCAAGGCTAAATACTCTCAACTGACCGATAGTGAACCAGTACCGTGAGGGAAAGGCGAAAAGAACCCCTGTGAGGGGAGTGAAATAGATCCTGAAACCGTATGCGTACAAGCAGTTGGAGCTCTTCGGAGTGACAGCGTACCTTTTGTATAATGGGTCAGCGACTTATTGTCTGTAGCAAGGTTAACCGTTTAGGGGAGCCGTAGGGAAACCGAGTCTTAATAGGGCGTTCAGTTGCAGGCATTAGACCCGAAACCCGGCGATCTACCCATGGGCAGGTTGAAGGTTGAGTAACATCAACTGGAGGACCGAACCCACTAACGTTGAAAAGTTAGGGGATGACCTGTGGGTCGGAGTGAAAGGCTAATCAAGCCGGGAGATAGCTGGTTCTCCCCGAAAACTATTTAGGTAGTGCGTCATGTATCACCCTCGGGGGTAGAGCACTGTTAAGGCTAGGGGGTCATCCCGACTTACCAACCCTTTGCAAACTCCGAATACCGAGGAGTGCGAGCATGGCAGACAGACGGCGGGTGCTAACGTCCGTCGTCAAGAGGGCAACAACCCAGACCGCCAGCTAAGGTCCCAAATCTCAGTTAAGTGGGAAACGATGTGGGAAGGCTTAGACAGCTAGGAGGTTGGCTTAGAAGCAGCCATCCTTTAAAGAAAGCGTAATAGCTCACTAGTCGAGTCGGCCTGCGCGGAAGATTTACCGGGGCTCAAACTGAGAACCGAAGCTGCGGATTTACTCTTTGAGTAAGTGGTAGGGGAGCGTTCTGTAAGCCTGTGAAGGTGTGTTGAGAAGCATGCTGGAGGTATCAGAAGTGCGAATGCTGACATGAGTAACGATAATGGAGGTGAAAAACCTCCACGCCGGAAGATCAAGGTTTCCTTTCCAACGTTAATCGGGGAAGGGTGAGTCGGCCCCTAAGGTGAGGCTGAGAAGCGTAATCGATGGGAAACAGGTTAATATTCCTGTACCGACTGTAACTGCGATGGAGTGACGGAGTAGGCTAGGCCAGCACGGCGATGGTTGTCCGTGTTTAAGGTAGTAGGCTGGGGACTTAGGCAAATCCGGGTCCCTAAGGCTGAGAGCTGACGACGAGCCCTCTTTTGGGTGAAGTGGTTGATGCCATGCTTCCAAGAAAAACTTCTAAGCTTCAGGTTACAGACGACCGTACTGTAAACCGACACAGGTGATCAGGTAGAGAATACCAAGGCGCTTGAGAGAACTCGGGTGAAGGAACTAGGCAAAATGGTACCGTAACTTCGGGAGAAGGTACGCCGGTTTTGGTGATGGGACTTGCTCCCTAAGCTGAGGCCGGTCGAAGTGACCAGGTGGCTGCGACTGTTTATTAAAAACATAGCACTCTGCAAACACGAAAGTGGACGTATAGGGTGTGACGCCTGCCCGGTGCCGGAAGGTTAATTGATGGGGTTAGCTTATGCGAAGCTCTTGATCGAAGCCCCGGTAAACGGCGGCCGTAACTATAACGGTCCTAAGGTAGCGAAATTCCTTGTCGGGTAAGTTCCGACCTGCACGAATGGCGTAACGATGGCCACGCTGTCTCCACCCGAGACTCAGTGAAATTGAAATCGCAGTTAAGATGCTGTGTACCCGCGGCTAGACGGAAAGACCCCGTGAACCTTTACTACAGCTTTGCACTGAACTTTGAGCCTACTTGTGTAGGATAGCTGGGAGGCTTTGAAACCATGTCGCTAGATGTGGTGGAGCCAATCTTGAAATACCAGCCTGGTATGTTTGAGGTTCTAACTCTGGTCCCTTACCGGGATCGAGGACAGTGTATGGTGGGTAGTTTGACTGGGGCGGTCTCCTCCCAAAGAGTAACGGAGGAGCACGAAGGTTGGCTAAGCATGGTCGGAAATCATGCGGTTAGTGTAATGGCACAAGCCAGCTTGACTGCGAGTCTGACAAGACGAGCAGGTACGAAAGTAGGTCATAGTGATCCGGCGATTCTGTATGGAAGGGTCGTCGCTCAACGGATAAAAGGTACTCCGGGGATAACAGGCTGATACCGCCCAAGAGTTCACATCGACGGCGGTGTTTGGCACCTCGATGTCGGCTCATCACATCCTGGGGCTGAAGCCGGTCCCAAGGGTATGGCTGTTCGCCATTTAAAGTGGTACGCGAGCTGGGTTTAGAACGTCGTGAGACAGTTCGGTCCCTATCTGCCGTGGGCGTTGGAAATTTGAGAAGAGTTGCTCCTAGTACGAGAGGACCGGAGTGAACGAACCTCTGGTGTTCGGGTTGTGTCGCCAGACGCATTGCCCGGTAGCTATGTTCGGACGGGATAACCGCTGAAAGCATCTAAGCGGGAAGCCTCCTTCAAGATAAGATTTCCCTGGGGCTTGACCCCCTAAAGGGCCGTTGAAGACTACGACGTTGATAGGCTGGGTGTGGAAGCGTTGTGAGGCGTTGAGCTAACCAGTACTAATTGCCCGTGAGGCTTGACCATATAACAGAGATGATTGGTTGCCTACAGAACGTAGGTATGTCGAATTCGCCGGGAGCGAAATTCGACGCGACAGTCAAGAAAGTCACAAAGACAGAAGATCGCATGAGTTAGAACTCATCGCATTGAGATTACTTTAGAATTCAGCAGAACAGATTCAGGTTCTGAGCATGCAATGCTTTTAACCTAACCAGTTTTGCCTGACGACCATAGAGTGTTGGAACCACCTGATCCCATCCCGAACTCAGAAGTGAAACGATACATCGCCGATGGTAGTGTGGGGAGTCCCCATGTGAGAGTAGGTCATCGTCAGGCTCTTATTCAAAAAGGCTCATCCGAAAGGATGGGCCTTTTTTTATGTCTGCTTGTCG
>NZ_NKQJ01000027.1 GCF_002312815.1 Agaribacterium haliotis | reverse complement strand
ATAAGTCACCCCGGATTAACTTATCGCATTTTATCAACATACAGGGAAGGAAATGAGTTTTTCTACAGTCTCAACGCCGTTATAACCGGCCGGAACGGAGTTGTTTAAAGTGTGCTATTAAAGCACACTTTAAACGACGCAGTGGAGGTCGGGTTGATAACTTTGTTAGCTGACTACTTGACGTATTTGCCAGTGCCAAAAAAATAACCAACCACAAAAGTAGATAAGGCTTTAAAGTGTCCCCATACCTCTTGTGCTGCAATAGATTTGTCCAGGGCGAATGTGATGTAGACACCCGCAGCTGCGCCAAGTCCGGCCAATATAATAATGGCCAATGCAATGGTTATCTTTGAGGGGTATCGGGTTGCTTTTGGCATGCGTACCTCTCCTCCGTAAATTATACGAAGTAAGATACGATGCCTTCCAATTGGCGTGGAGAAGAAGGAGATCGTGGGTGAATATATCCGCCGGAAGCGAGGCTTCCCCGCCCACCCGTTGAGCGTAGTGGCGATTATATCATCATTGATGCGAAGGATGGTAGGCAGCTAACGCCGCAATTACCGGCAGGAACGGAGTTGGTTAAAGTGTGCTATTTAAGCACACTTTAAGCGACGCAGTGGATGTCCGGTAGATTGCTTTGTTAGGGCGCACTGGCTATACTTGTACGGAAACCCCGTACATTAGGTGTGAGATATGGATACGGTAAGCGTAAACCAGTTTAGAGATAAGCTAAAAACCTTTGTAGAACAAGTAGTTACGAACCATACCCCTATAAAAGTGACCCGTAGAGCGGGAGAAGCTTTTGTGGTTATGAGTGCCGACGACTGGGAAAGAGAGCAGGAAACGCTGTATGTGCTGCAAAATAGCAGTTTGCTTAAGCAAATCTCAGAGTCAGTAGAAACACATAACAAAGGAAGTGGCTATACCCCAACCAGTGAGGAGTTAAATGAGATCACTGGTATTTGAAGGTAGGACTTGGGAAGTATATGAAGCGCTGCGTGAAAAGGACAAAAAGCTGCACAAAGCGCTTTGTAAATTATTAAAAGAAATGTTGAGGGATGACCCTGGCAAGGGAATGGGCAAGCCCGAGCAGTTACGACATAACCTTGCAGGCTTTTGGTCAAAGCGCATATCCCAAAAAGATCGATTAATTTATAAATTTGATGATAAGTCGGTTTATATTTTTGCAATTGGTGGGCACTACGAAGATCACTGATTCGCGGGAGCCCTAACGCCGCTATCACTGGGCAGCGGGCTGTAGTTGCAATTTATGTTAACGAAGCGGCAGCGTAGTGCATAAATTGCAATGAAAGACTGCTGCTCCAGTGCATAGCTTTGTTAGGCTAAACCGATCAATTCAATCGAATCATCTTTGAATAACTGTCCAAACCACCATCAAAGATTATTTGATTATTATCAAACTCTATATAAGGGTTGCAATAGCTATCTAAAGGCCACTCATAGTTTTCTATCTTTTTTCCTGTATTCATAGAAAAGAAATTTCTACCTTGAGGAAATATACACATCTCACTATCTATAAACTTCCACTTACCATATGAATGGAAAGTGAGATTTTCTGGTGAGTATCGACCTTCGTACTTGAAAGTACCATCGGCCGAAAAATCCATAATGCCGCCGCAATCATCACACATCCCTTCAGGAACAATTTCTTTCCATTTTCCTACAGGATTGAAAGCCTGATTCTTTGAAATGTCACTACAACCTAATAGTGAAATAAGTATGAATAATATGGGGTATCTCATTTTATGCCTAACGCCCGGCTCAGCCGAGCCCAATGCGGAAGTTGCCTTGTGTTAAGTTGGGAGCGCAGCGAACCAACACAAGGCAACAGGAGTGTTGGGCTTCGCACTGAAGCCGATTGTTATATCTTATCTAGCCGCCAGTCTATTTGGCTTAACTTGACCACCACTTGCTTATACGAACTTCCGTACACGCCTCTTTCATCAAGTAGTACGCAATCATAGGGTGGTCTATTCTCAAACCACCCTTTATGCATAGTAACAAAACAGTTGAGTTCATACTTACTCAGATCTACCGCGTCACCATCAATGCAATCTATAACTATATCGTCAGAAAACGCAACAATCTCATGAGTTGGTTTAGCACTACGAAAGAAAACCCTTGAGTGCGCATCCATTTCATAGTCACTTCCAGAGCCATAAACCTGAAGACTTTGATTGACACCAGTAACACTTCGCTCAACTAATAACTCCCAACAAGATTGAGCCCAATCAAAATAGAATTCTTCAAAATTCACTTCATTGCCTGATAGATCATAAGCTTGTTGTAGTGTTTCAAAGCCTGATATGAGGTGTTGCCTAAAATTTTCTATGACAACTTGTAAATTCTGATCGTCCATGGATAAACCGGAAAGTAATTAGAGATATAACGCCCGCTTCAGCTGGGACAAATGCGGAGCGATTTTGGTGTTATTGTTTGAGCGCAGCGAGTAACACCAAAATTGCGTAGTGTTTGGCCTCGGCTGCAAGCGTTTGTTAGCTTAAAACAGCGGTGGAGGATTGCCTGTTGTTACATAACCCACGCGACATTTGCCGTTGGTAAGAACTGCATCATCCCACTGAAAACTGATTTCTCTGTCAGCCATCTGTGCAGCAAGTAATATCGACAACATTTCACTACTGTTCCCAACAAATATTGGCCTGCCTTGCCACAAACCGCAGTTACCTGCATTGGTTACTCCTTCAACCGAAAACCAAAATATAGGAGGGACCCAACTCGCGTTCTCAGCATCATGTATGCGGATATACTCGACTTTACCTTTTAATTTACCGGCATTTGCAAAACTAACTGAACTTGCCAAACAGCTCATCAGAACACCAAAAGTAAAAAAAATAATTTTCATTTACTACTCCATAATTTTATTTGCACTACGAGAAGCTAACAGTTGATTAATAGGAATGTTTCCTACTATTTTTTCGTGACTCTACCTTTAAACAATAAAAATATCTATAAATATCAATACCTTGCAGATAATTTACCTATTTAGGTCAACTGGTCCTGTTTACTTGGTCGGTATAGCTGTAATTTGCCTCCATAATATATATAAAAATCAAATAGTTATAGCTTTCTGTATAAGGAAATGAGAAAAATCGCCTGAAACTGGAAGCTTTAGGCTTGACGATCTATGCTGTGCTGTATGGATATACAGCTTGGTGGCAGAGTATGGAAGATGTTCGTCCGGTATTACCGAGTCAGCCTGAGCGCTTTATGCATCGCTTTCGATACTTTATTCGCGAGCAGGGCTTGTCCTATTCAACTGAAAAAACTTATGTGCACTGGGTTAAGCGTTATATTCACTTTCACAATCAGCGTCACCCTTTTAGTATGCAGGCGGCCGATATTGATCAGTTTTTGAGTTTTGTTGGTGTTCAGCGCAATTGTTCGGTAAATACTCAAAGAATTGCATTAAACGCTATGGTGTTTCTCTATGAGCGCTTCTTAGGAATAAAAGTAGGGAATTTGAACTATCGGGCAGCTAAGGGGCCTAAACGGCTGCCACTTGTTTATAGTCGAGAAGAAATTAGAGCTATCTTGAACCAGTTGCTGGGTCATAATCGATTAATGGTTGAGCTAATGTATGGCGGCGGTTTGCGCAGTGCCGAGCTTTTAGCGCTGCGTATAAAAGACATAGACCTTGATGCAAACAACATCATTGTTCGCTCTGGCAAGGGGGGGAAAGATCGATTAACCGTGTTGCCTAAGGGCTCTTTACCTGCGCTTAAAATACAAATTCCAAGTTACCCACGAAAAGTAGACACCCTGTATAGTTATATTTGACCTTATATGGAGGTGTCGTATGGCACGTAAAA
>NZ_NKQJ01000026.1 GCF_002312815.1 Agaribacterium haliotis | reverse complement strand
AAACTGCGCTCCAAACGCCTTGATAGCAGAATGAGGGGCGCAACAGAGTGCATTTAATTAGTGTTAACAGGCCCTAGGCTGTACTTCCAGCTAGATTTCCCCTCTTAGCTTTCAATGGATTGATATGAGAGTCACTGTACTTATTCTATGGCTATTGCTTAGTGCTCGAGCCATCTCAGACGATATTGTTGTATACGACGTATTGCTCGATCGCGTTTACGCTCAAAGTGCCGATGGTAGTAGTGCCTGGCGGCATGCTTCAATACCTGCAAACTGATTAGCCTGTTTTAGTATTGCTTTGTTTTTGTGATTATTAGCTCGTGGAGCCGCCAAGTGTATTTTAAGATGCCGCTCTTCTCATGAATCTTGGTCTTTTTTAACAGGTTGGTATTTTGGCCCAAGATTGAACGATTAGTTTAAATTGGTAATAGGTATGAAACGTAAATTTTTGTTGTTGATGATGGTGTTGGTTCCCGCGGCGGTGCATGCCGATTACGATGCTAACTTTCGCGGTAAGATTTTGGATGTAATTACGTATCCATATAACGATACAATTTTAATTCGCGTTGAAAATCAGCCCAAAAGCCACCCCATTTGCGGGAACTTTGACTACCTGGCCCTGGATGCAGGCGTGGAAGAGCATCGGCGGCAGTACGTATTTGCAAGGATGCTGGCGGCGTATGCCGCCGGTGAAGTTGTTAACATTGGTTACGATTCAAAAGATCTCTGCTCGGGCGATCGTATTCGTATTTATCGTGTTGGTTAACTATTGATTTAATTGAGGTGATGTATGAAACATGGAAGTGTACTTGCGGTTATATGGATGTTGATCTCGGCTCATGTTGCGGCGACGGAATGTAACGACATATCAGATTTTTATAGTGCCGAGGGCTGTACGGTTACTGCGCGCTCTGAGTACATAGGCTTTGGCGAAGTTGATGTTAAAGTTGTTTCGGCGGGTAATGGAAGCCAGTTAAACCGGGTTGCATATGTTGTTGGTCCGTATGAGGCTGATACAGCGATATCAGGAAATGAGCCATTAGGTTTGGAGCATATTCCAAGCGGGTTTAAACAATCTGCAAGCGCATCCGGTGTCGATATTGTGTATCTGGATTATTCGCGAATGAGTGATGATTATCTCCAGAACAAAGCCATGGCGCTTGTGGCGGCAATTGATCGTATTGAATCACTTCAGACTCAGCAAACTAAGTCGGTAATGCTTGGCTTAAGCCTTGGTGGGGTTGTAGCCAGGTACGCGTTAACAACAATGGAGAGTAACAATAACGACCATGGTGTTGCTTATTATATTTCTTACGATTCTCCGCATAAGGGCGCCCATACCCCGGTATCACTTCAATACCTGCCAAAGTTTCTTCGCGATGCTTTTAAGCAGGCCAAAGATGACAACAATAGTTGGTTTTTTCAAAATATACTCGACTTAAGCGAATGGTTTTCCGATGATTTGCTTGGGCATGATCTTCGTCTTAGTGAAGAGCTTGGTGAGGCCGTTCGTGACCTAAATAAAAGTATCGCAACGGCAGATTTTATCCTTGATAAAACTTTGAAATCTCCGGTTGGTCGCCAGCTTATCGTTCAAAACCTATTTTATGGCTATTCTATGCACGCTGATGGTTTGGTGCTTCAGACGGAGCTGGATAAGCTCGGTTTTCCTGAGTCTACTAAACAGAATATTGCGGTTGCCAATGGGGCTATTACCGGGCGTTTGCAAGATGCAGGCGAAAGTAATATGTATCTGTATTACCGCACCACCAATAAAGATACTAACGACAACGAGCTTTGGTTTGAGGTATTTCAACAAGGTAGTAAGACTGCGGGATCTTTGATTTTTAATGGTGAGTTGATATATGAAGATGCCAGCGATGGTTTATCTGGCGGGGATGGTACGGACAACTATAAAAAGGAAGAAAAAGCCTATAGCTCGTTGTTGCATTTTGATGACGTTCCTTGTTCGACGAGCGTGGCGCCAGAGCAAATTGCGGCGACATTAGATGAACAGTTTGAGAAGGAATGGAGCAATCCGTATTCAAACAAAGTACAGGTGCGCCGCCAAACATCATGCTTTATTCCAACCATTAGTGCTTTGGCTATTGATGCGCCACTCGATAGCACCGGCCCCGTTAGCGATTATGTTACACCTTTTGATTTGGTTATTGGTGGCCCCGCGAATGCGATGCACCTGACGTCGTATCAGGAGTCTGATTTTGCTATGCGTGACCAAATCAATGCTATGTATCAGCAGGTTATTAATGATACATACAACTATCCGTGGCTAATTCCTGTATTGCATGTGATGATGAATTAGTAGGGGCTATTGTCTCCAGTGGCATTTTAGGAGCTTGAGTAGTTTATTTCTGCGACGTTATAGATATGGAGCGTATTTTGTATAGAGCTTTACTGATATTTTTGTTGTTTGTATCAGCAAACACCATCGCTACATCAAATAAATACTGTGATGAGATACAACGTTTGCGTATTTGGGCGCAAGGCAGTGACCAGTATGGTATTTGGGTCGAGTATCAAGAAAATCCCGCAGCGTGCTCCGGTGGTTTTTTTGTTAAACACGATGCAAATAATAAAGACCTTCTCGTTAGTTTTTTATTGGCGGAGAAAGCTCAGGGTAATAAGGTTTGCATTCAAGCCATTACCGATGAGTCGACCATGATAAATGGCCGCTGCCGTGTGAATTACGTTTATAACCCGTAGCTAGAGATAAGGGGGGAGAGTGTTAGGTTTGTTGGCGCCAAAGCTGCTTTGCGGTAGCCGTTATATTGTTTTGCTGTTTTTGTTATCGGCTTTGCTCGGCTGCCAGATGTTTGTGGGCAAGTCTTATGAAATACAACTTACCATGCCCGACCCGGATCGTATTCGTTTTAGCGGCAAAGGTGCCGGCGCCGGTATGATGCTTAGCGCTTCTATGGGGGCGATGGGCATTGCCGTTGGTGTGGCAATTGATGAGGGCATAGCAAAGGATATTGATAAGTCGGCGAAGGCTGCCGGTTTTGATGCGCAAGCCATGGTGCATCAACACTTTTCAGGTTCCGAGTTGGCGAAAGCCTCGCCATTAACCGTTACCGTTGAGCAATATGGTTTTAAGCTGGTGCCGGGCAGTGATGAAAACGTACAAGCTTATTGGAAAATACAGCTGGAAAACAAACAGGCTTTGTTGTGTGATCTGCTGCTTGAAGCACCAAAACCCTGGCCAGCCCTGGTGCAGATAAAACAAGACGGCGTAGTAATAATTCAACAACTTGCCAATGCGCTAGCGCAATTAGATACCAATATAGACAATGTGTCGAATTGTAAAAAATTGGATCTGGGCGATGTATAGTCACCAGATTTGCAAGGGAGAGAGAAAATGAAATTGTTGTGGCGAGCTTTTTTAATTCTATCTGTGTTTTGTTTTTCATCGGCAGCCTACGCTAACTACTATTGCACCGGGAAGGTAAGTTATCTTGGTACGGATGGAAGCTTGTGGTTAAGTAATGGTTTTGGCGTTCACAAACTATGTGTCCTTGAAGAGGAGTACTGTAAAGTTTGGGTGTCTATAGGCTTGGCGGCCAAGATGGCTGATAAGTCAGTATCTGTATATTACCAAGGCGGTAGTGGGGCAGGAAATCAGAATGCGGGCTTGTGCAAGAGCATCGGCTCATGGGTCAATCCTTCAGATAAACCTTATCATTTTCAAATTCATTAAATTTGGTGGAAAAATGAAGTTTGTATTTGCCTTAATGTTATTTTTGTTGCCATGCTTGGCGAACGCATATTGGTTGGAGGCGAGCGGTGAAGTGGCATCGTTAAATATTTATGCATCAAATAATACGATTTTGGTGAATTTAAAAGATGTGGATGGCGATGATGTAGATGAGTGCGCAAATAAAACAACCTTTGCGGTTAGTAAGAGTTTGGAACCTGAAGCTAGGGCACGCATGTATGCATATTTGTTGGCGGCAAAAACCGCGGGTGCACGTGTAACGCTTGCCTTTAATCATGAAGGGGGTTGTGAGCCCTGGGGTAGTAAGTCTGACGTTTATAGAAAAATTCAGCGTTTAAGGTAGTTGTATGTTGAAAATATTTTTACTATGTTTTTTTGTTTTTTGGTGTTCCCCACAAAAAGTAGACACCTTACTTAAGCAGCGATAGTTGCTGCCTCCTCAAAATCGACGGGGCTAAGCCCGTCGTTCGCAGAGTGCCTTCTCTTGCGGTTATAAAATATTTCGATGTAACCAAATATACCTGAACGCGCTTCATCAATC
>NZ_NKQJ01000025.1 GCF_002312815.1 Agaribacterium haliotis | reverse complement strand
TCACTGGGACGAATCAATGGCGTGAATAAACAGAAATTAACAGAATTATGTTGACTTGGAACCACAGTCACTTGTTAAAGACGGAAATAAAACCACTGTCGTCGGCATTTTTGTCGTCGATATGCGACCAGCACACCGGCGCAAAGAAGTGCTCGCCTTCAAAAACCGGCCCGTGGATATAAGCGCCCGGCGTAGCGATTTGGCCGAGGTACTTACCTTCGAGGTCAAAACGCTTCAGACATTGCTGCCAGCGCGAGCTAACCAATAATTCGGGTTTATCCGCATTTCGCAGGTCGACGCCGATGCCGTGGGTATTGACGAGATTATAGTTTTCGTCACTGTTGTTCTGCCCACCCCAGTGGCGGATATAACGGCCGTGGCAGTCGTATTGAATAACAAAGTCGGAACCGTAACCGTCGGTCACATAGATATCGCCATTTGGCGCAACGGTAATGTCGGAGGGGCGGAAGGGCATGCCGGGCTCGTAAATGCCGATAGTGACCGGATGACCGATGGTATAAACAAGGCGGCCATCTAAAGTCAGCTTGGCAACAAAACCCTGCTGAGGGAATACCTTATTTGTTGGGCTGTCCCAGGCTTCGGTGCTGACACCATCCCAGTTGCGATTCATCACCCAGCCGTGGTCGACAACGTATAAAAATTCTTCGCCGTTCTCATTCACAATTTCGATACTGTGCGCGCCGGGGTATTCGCTGCCCCAAGCGTCGAGTAACTCGCCGTCTTTGCTGTAAACGATAAAGTTATTTTTAACTTCGTCGGTTAAAAGGATCACACGGCCTTGGCTATCGATAACAAGGTCGTGGCAGTTTTCCACCGGGTATTTGTTCTTGTCGAGGCGACCCCATTGGGTGTCGACGCGATACTGGAAATCTCCCTGACCGACAATCATGCCGTGGGGGTCTTGGCCTTTAACAGGCTTTGGAGCGTTTTGAGTTTTATAAGCAGGCTGGGTCATTAGCAGTGCTCGAGTAGCATTAAAGTTGGGTGCTCAGAGTGCCGGAATAAACTGTTGAGACTCGCCGTGAACCCTTCCGTGGGGGCTCAACCGCGCCATCCATGGCGCAGATGGTCTCACTAGTTCATTCCGACACTCTCGTCATGTATTAATTGTTTGTTCAGAGGATTAGCTTGTCCTGACACTATTCTAAAACGAAAGCATAATAGTTGAAGTTGGAACACTGCCAGCCCGCTCAAGCCAAGTGCCTGGGCGGGGCTTCTGGGGCAGGATGCCCCGGGGCAGCTACATGGATGTACTTGTGCGGCCCGAACAGGCACTTGGCTTGAGCGGGCGGAACAAAGGCACTATTAGCCAAGCGGCATATGAAACTTAAGCTTGCGCAGTTTCTTCAGTCCAATTCAGGATAGCATCGTCATCTACACGATTCAGCGGGTAGTACTTGGCTTCGTTGTCGCGGAAAGGCTGATTGGTCATCGCGTTAAACGCGGAGATCATGCACCAGCGCGGGTGGTCACTGCGGTTGGCGTTGCTCTTGTGCAGCAGGTTGCAGTGGAAAAACAAAGTGTCGCCCGGCTCAAGCTCAACGTAAACCAAGTCGAGGTACTTCATCGCCTCTTCAACAAATTGCATCTCGGCACCTTTTTGGTCGCCCGTGCGGCCGTGGTCGAGGCGCCCGAGCTTGTGGGAACCTTTAAGCACCTGCAGACAACCGTTTTCTTCCGTCGCCTGGTTGACCGCAATCATGCAACTTACGGCCTTGGGATAAAGCATCAAATTATCGTGATGCCAGTATCCAAAATCTTGATGCCATTCCCAGGCGCCACCGACTTTTGGCTCTTTCATCATCATTTTGGTGCTGGTGTGATAACACTCTTCACCGATAATTTTCTCAACACTGTCAACCAAGCGGCGACTGCGGCTGAACATTGAATAAAGGTCGTCGCCAGTCTCTTGCCACAGGCACACTTTGGATACGGTGCCTTCGGCGTCTTTCTTGTGCCAGGCGTCGCTGTGCAGGCGCGGGTCGTTGAAGGCCTTTTCCTGCAACTTGGCGATTTCGTCTTGGTTGAAATAACCGCGAGCGATGACATAACCGTCGCGTTCAAAGTCTGCCAACTGCTCGGCAGAGAGTTCTATTTTGCTCATAGACCAATGCTCTTAATACTGGACTGATTAATTTGGCGCGCATTTTCCTTGATACGAATCAAAACGCAAGAGAAATGTTGCCTATATGAAAAAGAGATTTAAGTATGAACTCAATAAATAAAATGATTTGCTGTGGCGCGTAAAGACAAACTTAAGTTGCAAAACCGTTGGTCGGCTTCAGGCCTTCAACCTATGCCGCCTCTAAGGGGCGCGGGGTAATGTATGCACATATGGTCGTTCAGACGAAGAGAACAGAGATGGAACAGAATATCATTGCCAGTACCGTGCGCAGCTTAACAATTTTTGCAGGCTTCAGCGCTTATATGCTGTATATGCTCGCCGATTTTGTCAGCGCTATTAATGTTTAATTGATCCGTCAATTAAAGCGCTAGAGATAGTATTACTGCTGTCTTAAACAGCAGCCATAAAGAGAGCCGGCCCGGAAAAACCGGCCTTACGCACCGAGCGAAATTTCGTGTTTGCAGGCGTTGCAAATACAATCGCTGCTGCGAATTAACTGGCTGCAGCGCGGGCAGTGTTTAAAGGGCTGCGCGCGCCGCTGCTCTACCGGCAACAAACAATAGCTTTCAACCCGGCTCGGCAAATAAAACAGCTCCAAGGCCACGCGCATTAACTGCCTGCGCGAAGCCTTATCTACACCGAGATACATAACCAACATTAGTACCAATACTGCAGAGCCAAGGTCCATTGCTGCCTCCTTACGAGTTAGTCAGCGATACTGGGAATACCCGGCAACATACCCACCCAAGCCATAGCAACTAAGCTTACCACCAGTGTCGCTCCGGGAATAATAATACGATCTAAAGCACTCAAGCTGCGGCGTCTCTCGCCATCGCCAATCAAACCGTTGTTATCCAACAGCATGGTCAGAGCCCAGCCAAAAACGGGGTTCACCACCGCCGATGAAAGTATGCAAATACCTGCAGTTTCCGCGCCACGAGTATCTTTCACCATCTGAATGCCCGCTTCCAACAGTGGCATAAACACCCCAACCAGAAGGGCGATACACATCACCGGTTGCCACACGGTTAAATCCATTGGATAACCTGAGATAGCCAGGGCAATACAGAACAGCCCGCAAAGGATGGCGCCGGCCGGAATAGGGCGCTTGGCAATAGCGCTCGGAATCATAAAAGTGCCCCAGCTAGAGGTGACGTTGCCGCCGCCTATAACCGAGGCTAAGGCCTGTCGGAGCGAGCAGGCTGTCATCGTATCGTCTACATCCATCAGTACACGATTTGAACCACTGGGATAGTTCAACTGCTGGAAAACACGATGACCGAGAAAATCCGGCGACCACATAGCCACCGCAAGAATCGCAAACGGGGTAACCGCAACAAAATGATCGATAGTCGGCAAGCCGAGTTTCCAGCCTGTATCTTCACCCCACCAATAACTTGGGTCGAGACTCGGCAAACCCGGGCTGGTGCTGAACTCAAACGGCGCACCCATCAATAGCGCCAGCACTAGGGCCAGCCCAGAACACAGGGGAATCGCCAACCAGCGCTTGCCGACTTTTGCCAACCAGGCGTAGACAAAAATTGTCGCGCTCAGAATCACCATAAACACCGGGCCACTGCCATTGGCGACGGCCCAATCCTGAAACATGCGCAGCTGGGCAATGACCCCAACTGCGCCCAAATAAATCAAGAGACCACCTGACACACCGTGCGAACTCAAACTCACCAAACGGGACCCGCCTCTACTCAGGCTGAGAGCCAGGCCCAGGATCGCTATCATTATGCCCAATGCCAAAGGGTGGCCTCCTGACGCAGCAATCATGCCGATAAGCGGAATCATCGGCCCGTGGTTACCTGCCAGGTTGGCGCGGGGATTTAAAAATCCCGACGTCAAAATCACAAAAAATATCGCTGAAATTAATAATTCCACACGCACGTTTTCAATCACAAAAGCCTGATCGAGGCCGTAGGCGCGAGCGTACGCAGACATCACCGCGCTGAACATCACGGTGATGCCAATAGTGCCCGCAAGTGCAGGTACCAAGTCTTCCCACTCAAAGCGGAAGTCGCGGCCGGGCAAGTTTAGGCGCCAGCGGCGCGGGTTCATGATCTGCAGCTCGTGATCAAGATAAGCACTGCGGCTTTCAAACTCGCTCGCAGGGCGGTGCAATTTTTGGTATTCGCTTTGCTCAACGTTGTTTTTATTCACGCTTTTGTCTAAACCGTTGTCTAAAGCTGGCGCAGATGCGTCCAGGGTCTCAGTCATTTTTTTCTCCCAGTAAAACTCCAGAGGCTGTTGGGCGGCTCCGAAAAACTTGCCCTTGCCAAAGTTGTTTTAAAGGGTTACTCATATAAAAAGATAAAACAAACCAATATTGTTAATTCAATGCATCAGGAAAATTGATATGAAATTCAGCCTGAAACAAATACAGATTTTTCAGCTCGTAGCTGAATTGGAAAGCGTTTCAGAAGCCGCAAAACGGCTGCATATGAGCCAAAGTGCAGCGAGCATGGCTCTAGCTCAGCTCGAAACCCAACTCGGCAACGAGTTATTTCTCCGCCAGGGGCGGCGCATGGAATTAACAAACTGGGGCGTTTGGCTGCGGCCCCACGCCCACGCTCTACTCGAAAACTGCGCCACCATCGAACAGGGCATGAAAGATATGGATCTGGTCAGCGGTGAATTGCGCATAGGCTGCAGCCAAACCCCGGCTGAGCACATGCTGCCTCACCTAATTGCCGAACTGGACCACCACTTTCCCCGCCTGAAACTGCGCGCTGAAGTAGAAAATACCGAGCATGTCATCGAGGGCCTTCTCGATTACCGCTACGATCTAGGCATTATAGAAGGTCATTGTGACAACGAAGATATTACCCGGCAGACCTGGTGCCAGGACGAGCTGGTAGTTATCGCCGGCGCCAATCACCCCTACGCTTTGCAAGAGCGCTGTAGTTTTGCCCAGCTCGACATGGCTCAGTGGATTCTGCGCGAGCACGGCGCCGGCACGCGGGAAATATTTGATACCCACATGCACGAGCACCTCGAGCAAATTAAAGTGCACCGCGAATACGAGCAGACCAATATCATTCTTGAACTTGTCGCCGAAGGCACCTATTTAAGTTGCCTGAGCAAGCGCCTGGTTCAGTCCTGGCTCGACAGCGGTCGCATCAAAAAGCTGAACGTGCCCGAACTGACCATGAAGCGCGATATCAGCTTTATCTGGCGGCGCCAGGAAGCCGAAAACTCCAACCGCTCGGCAATCATAAAAACCGCCCTGAAGATTACTGATTAGCACTATCAGTTTTGCTTATGCATACATTGCCGGGGCCTGACTGCAAGGCCTGTTTAAAGAACTCGATACACAGGCGTGTTTTGGCCGGCACATAAGTGCGCGAGGGATAGAGCAGCCACGCGGCTGTGTCAAAGTTTTGCGCGCTGAACTCGCAGTGCTCGAGCAACGGCAACAGACGCCCGTGGCGGATATCGTGCTCCACCAACCAGTCGGCAAGCAGCGCCGGCCCCAAGCCAAGCAGGGCAGCTTCACGCAGGGCCAGGGGGCTAGATAACAACAGAGAACCGCGCACCGGCAGTTGCTGCTCTGCACCCGCGGCCGATCGATAGCTCCAGCCGGAACTAAAATCGGCGTGACTGAGATTCAGGCAGTCGATATCGAGCAGTGCCTCCGGCTCGGCAGGTGGCTGGTTCGACGCCAGCCAATCGGGGCTGGCACAGAGCCGGTAGCGCACATCAAATAACTTGATACCGACCAGCGACGAATCAAAATTTGGCGATAGACGCAGGCTCAGGTCCAAGGCTTCAGCCAGTGGGTCGACAACGCTGTCTGATAACAGCAGTTCGAGCTCGATCTGCGCATGCTGTAAACGAAAGGCTTTAAGCAGCGGTAAAATACACTGCTGGCCAAAAGCCGTGGAGCTGCCGATACGCACCTTGCCGCGCGGTTCGGCGCCGCGCTCACGCGCCTGGTCGGCCGCCTGCTGCAACTCTTCTAACAGCGGTTCAACTCTATTTAGGTAATCGCGGCCGGCGTCGCTGAGCGATAAGCGCCTGGTGCTGCGCTGAAACAGGCGCAGCGCAAGCTCAGTCTCCAAATTCTTAATTGCCCTCGATACCGACGATGGGTCAAGCCTGCGCCGGCGCGCAACTTCGGCAAAACTGCCGCAGCGAGCAACTTCTACAAACAAGCTCAGTAACTGCGTATCCATTTAGTAAAAAACTCAAGTCGCCGCATTCATGCATATTTCGCATGAATATCATTCAAAAGACAATATTTATTGCAGCTCCAACCGTAATTACGCTGACAACTCACTTAGATTCCAAACTCACTAAAGTTCAAGGCAGTAACTATGACTAAACTCGCTTTTTTAGGTCTCGGCGCCATGGGTTCGCGCATGGCACAAAAACTCGCCGATGCAGGCCATCAACTCAACTTGTGGCAGCGCAGCGACAAAACCGTGCAAATCAGCGGCGCAAAGCTCGAGCTGGCAGCAAGACCACAAGCTGCAGCAAACGGCGCCAGTGTTGTTTTCAGCATGCTGCGCGACGACAACGCTTCGCACCAGACGTGGAATTGCCCCAGCGAAGGCGCACTGGCGGCGATGCAGCCGGGCAGCATCGCGGTCGAATGTTCAACTCTGAGCCCCAAGCGCATCGAGCAGCTGCAGCAACAGTGCAAGCAGCGCGGGGTATTATTTGTACACGCCCCGGTGCTCGGTTCACGCCCGCAAGCCGAAGCCGGACAGTTAATTGTGCTTGCCGGCGGCGACGCACACGCCCTGGAGCAGATAACACCGCTGCTTGCCCAGTTCTCGAGCGCACAGCACAACTGCGTCACCGCTGCCAACGCCGCCAAATTAAAACTACTGGCCAACAGTTGTTTTGCAATTCAAGTACTTGCCAGCGCCGAGCTTTTGAGCCTCGCCAAAGACAGCGGCCTGGATCCTGCCCGGGCCCTGGAGTTACTGCGCGCCACACCACTGTTAAGCCCGGCCGCTGCCGCCACGGGTACAGCCATATTGAACAAAAAATTTGCGCCGATGTTTGCAATCGAATTGGTGAACAAAGATCTCGACTACGCCCGGGCACTTGCTGCGCAAAAAACTCCGCTATTAGAAATCACCCGCGAGTATTTCAAGCAGGCTGCAGAGCAGGGCATGGAGAATCTAAATATTAATGCGGTGGCAAAATTGTTTTCAATTGCCGAAGAATAAAAGGCAGGGCTTAGCCTCGCGCTTGAGGCTAAGCTTAAAACAGCTTCAAATGCTAACAATATTGGACTGGAAGTGCTGAACAATATCGGTCAAATCTAAACGGATGTAGTCTTTTGTATGTGTTTCTTCAAAATGTTGTTTAAAAGCCGCCTCGTCATCAAAGCGTTCCCACAACAAAAAGCGAGCGGGATCTTGCTCACACTGGTGCAAGCTAAAAAGGCTGCAGCCAGGCTCTGTTAAGGTTTTTTGACACAGTGTAACTAACGCCGATTTTGCATTGACAATTTGCGCCTGATCTTTTACGCGCAATTCCGCGGTAATAAAATAGCCAGAATCAAACATAACAATAGCTCCTCCAATAAATGAGCAGCCATGCTACAAACTAGAGTTAACTCTAGGTCAATAGGCTGTGCTCTTTTTCCGCATAGGCACTGACCTTGTATTCCACTACTTCAAGCTCATCTTCCAAGCGCTGAATATCGGCCTTTAGTTTTTGCGCGTGATGAATAAGCATGTCTTTTCTATCAGAAATACTCGAATCACCAATTTTTCTCAACGCTGAAAATTGCTTGATATCGTCGAGTTTCATACCGGTTGTTTTTAGACGCTGAATCCAGCTCAGCCAGATAAGATCGTTGTTTGAATAAACACGCCGACCAGAGACATCACGAGAAACTTCCGTTAACAGGCCTTCTTTCTCGTAATATCTTAATGTGTGAATTGACAAGCCACTTTGTTTTGAAACTTCAGATATATACACTGAACCCTCCCTAAATCCATAGCTTAAACCCATATGCCCTGAGCCCATTAGCCTGAACTCATATGCATTTTTACTAAACCCCGAAATATGACATTTGGTAAAATAACAACGTTGAAATAACTGCCACTAAATAGCTTGTATTCGCATTGCGTAATTTACTTGGTTTAGCATCTGGGTCGTTTAAATAGATAGACCAAGCCAGCTGATGATCAACTGGCTGCACTTCAATACCCTTTGAAGCCAGACGTTAAATAAACAATATCGGGATACTTGCGTCAACATTAATAACCACAGTTGTGCGCTTGTTCTCGGCAGCTTCAAATAAAGCCAGGATTATTGTCGTCGAATTATTCTCACCCAGCCTAAGAGCCCGAACGATCAGCCAGCGAACTTAAAATTTGTAACCGTGATCAGCTAACCACAAGAGGGCATCACCCTCGTTGTCAAAAAATGCCGACTCCGTATCCGGCAGCGCTTTTTGCAGCTCTCTTAAGATATATTCCTGGATTATTTTTGAGCAGACGACGGCTTCCATTTTTTGATTACTTTTGGCACACCAGTGATTAACTTCAAGTATCGGCTGCCAAACTTCAGGGCCGCCCAGGCCCCATTGGCGCAAGTCAACTAAACAAGCCCACGGCGCGGAGGAAATTTGTTGGGCATGCTGTAAAAACTCCTTACACATGCTTTGAGATGTCTCTACATTCCACTCGGCAAAAAGGCGCACAGCAATAACATTGTTGTGCACCTCGATGGTGTAAGCACCATGATTAATCACTATCTACCCCTATCTAGCCCTACCTTTATCACTAGCAATAGCTGGCTAGCACTGGGCGAGCAATTTGACCAAAAGCTTACAGATAAAAGTAGAACAAAGTGGCCACTGCAACAACGTCGCGGTGGCCACTTTGGCGAGAGGCTATAACACGCAGCCAATAGCGCGCAGAATAGATAGACCCGACTTAACTCAAGCCGGGCTGGCTTAATCAAATGCGCTCTGTAGATGGTGAAACTTGCAAGCCAAAACTGGGCTCTAGTGTTTCATCATTAAACGCCGGGCTTCCTGTTCAAGGTCGGTATAGGCTTTGCCCTCAACAGTGACAGCAACCGCGTCGATCGCCCCGCCAACAAAGCGCCCGGGAGCCTTGTATTCATCACTGACGGCGTCGCCGCTGTCATAACCAACACACAGACCGTCGCCGGAAAGGGTAAACTTGCCCGGTTGAGTGCGCATCGGCCCTTCGGCAACCACCTTGTCGTTAATATAAAGTTTGGTTTTACCTATAGATTCGCCGTACTGACCTTTAGACTCACGAATAAACTCCATGCCCAAGGTGTATTTTCCGGGCTTTAGTTTTTCTTTTGCTGTGAACTTTTGCTCTGGGCTTATGCCAAGGAAGTTATACACATAGTTCAGATGGCCGTCTTTAATAAACAGGGTGTGGCCACCAAAGCGCGAACCGTGGGCAAAAATAACCCCCTCACTGTCTTTGCTTATTTCAACGTTCGCCAAGATTTTATATGAGCGGCCGCGAACATTGGCGGCAACCCCTTCCGGCACTGGTGCGGTATCGGGGTAGTAAATATGGCGGTCGCGCGGTTTTTCAGACGACGGCCGGAAAGTAGTAAGTTGTTCAATTGGCGGGCGGTCATCCAGCGGTAAGACAAGATTTTCTTCGGCCTGTTTAAACCACTCTTTTTTTAATTCTTCGAGTTTGTCGGGGTATTTATCGGCGAGGTTAGTGGATTCCGAGCGATCGACTTCTACGTGGTAGAGCTCCCACTTGTCGTTTTCAAAATTCCCCTTGCCAAACGGGGCGTGCAAGCTCGCCGCTTTCCAACCGTCTTTCCAGATACCTCGGGTGCCAAACATGGTGTAGTACTGAACTTTCTTTTGCGTTTTCGCATCGGGTTTGGCGTCAAAACTATAGGCCATAGATACACCGGAAAGCGGATACTGAGGCACCCCGCGGAACACTTGCGGCATCTCTAGCCCGGTTAGTTCAAGTATGGTCGGCACAATATCAACACTGTGGTGATATTGGTGGCGCAATTCACCGCGCGCTTTGATGCCCTTTGGCCAAGAAATCACAAGCGGGTCACCAGTGCCACCTGCAAACTGTGAATAGCGCTTAAACATTTGAAAAGGCGATGAAAATGCCGCAGCCCAACCGGTGGGGTAGTGGTTATAAGTATCGGGGCCTCCGAGCACATCCAGATACTTCATATTTTCTTCCATTTTGTCCGGCCAACCATTAAAGAATTTATTTTCGTTTACCGAGCCATTAGGTGTACCTTCACCGGATGCGCCGTTATCAGCGGCATACAAAATAATCGTATTCTCCAGCTGGCCGCTTTTTTCTAAGTAATCAACCATGCGCCCAACCTGGGCATCGGTGTATTCGGAAAAGCCTGCGTAGACCTCTGCCATACGGCTGAAAAGTTTTTTCTCATCGGCACTTAAGCTGTTCCACGGGCGCACAGCATCGGCGGGGTCAGCCATATCTTTGGGCATCGGGTTAAGCGGCGTCAGCTTAGTTGTCTCAGGCACAATGCCCCGCTTTTTCATACGCTCCAATACCCAGCCACGATAGGCCTCGTAACCATCGTCAAACACACCTTTGTATTTGTCGGCGTAATCTTTGGGGCTGTGGTGAGGAGCGTGATTGGCGCCGGGATTAAACCAAAGAAACCAGGGTTTGCTTGGGTTCGACGCTTTTTGGTTGCGAACCATTTTTATCGCTTGATCGGCAAGGTCTTTACTTAAGTGATAACCGTCTTCGGGCATATAGGGCTGATCAATAAAATGGTTGTCTTCCACTAAGTCGGGGTACCAGTTATTGGTCTCGCCGCCCAAAAACCCGTAAAAGCGATCAAAGCCCTGCTGCAGCGGCCACTGCTTGCGGCTGGCGCCTTCGGCAACGTCGGTCTCTGGCAGGTTGTGATTTTTACCAACCCAAAACGTGCTCCAGCCATTTTCTTGAAGTATTTCAGCCATGGTTGCGGTTTGCTCGGGAATACGACCGTGCTGACCGGGGAAACCGTTGGTGCCTTCAGAGATAGAAGCAAAGCCGTTAATGTGATGGTTGCGCCCGGTCAACAGCGTCGAGCGGGTCGGCGAACACAGCGCGGTTGTATGAAACTGGGTATAAGTCAGGCCGTTAGCGGCAATTTTATCGAGCGTTGGCATATTAATCGCGCCGCCATAGGGCGACCACGCGGCCATACCCGTATCGTCGTACAAAACAATCAAAACATTGGGCGCGTCACTCGGCGCCACCTTGGGCATATACGGCTCCCAATCTGCTTTCGATTTGCGGATATCGATGTCGATAGTGCCTTTAAACTCTTTTTTGGCTTTTTCAGCGGGCGTTATCAACGCATCGTCTGAAGTTAATTCCGTGTTCTCGGCAAGTTCAACTTCCTCTACGGCAAGTTTTGCTTTTTCTTTTTCGCAGGCAGCCAAACTAAAACTGAGACCGACGATACAAGCAGCGGCTAGCAGATAAGGTTTCATTTTTTCTTCCATGTGAGAGTAATGCGGTACTAGGCGCTCAACACAGCTAAAAAGTAAGGTGGTTTTGGCTGCTTTGATTCGCGACAAAACAGCAAAATAACAACAGCGGCGCCTATGTATACGTAACGATCATTCCAAAGAATCTTTGCGATTGCCAGCGCTAAGCAAGATTCACACAAAAAATTGGCGCGGCTTAAAACAAGTGCCTTAAATTAAGGCGCTCTATGAGATGTGTTGCCATGAAAATAATGAACAGAGCGACAGGCTTATCATCTAAGTTGGTTCATAGCCCAGAGTCTGTTAATACTAGTGCCTATTAATACTAAAGCCTGTAAGAACAAATTAGATGCAGCGCTTAGTTGTCTGCTGACTCTGCTAGGGCCTGTTAACACTAATTAAATGCACTCTGTTGCGCCCCTCATTCTGCTCTCAAGGCGTTTGAAGCGCAGTTT
>NZ_NKQJ01000024.1 GCF_002312815.1 Agaribacterium haliotis | reverse complement strand
TTGGCACCGGCGTCGGCGATGGACTTGGCACCGGCGTCGGCGATGGACTTGGCACCGGCGTCGGCGATGGACTTGGCGTCGGGGTCGGCGATGGACTTGGCGTCGGGGTCGGCGATGGGCTTGGCGTCGGGGTCGGCGATGGGCTTGGCGTCGGCACCACAATATAAGGCAGGGCCTGTTTTAAGGTTACACTGCGAGCACTTTCTGCCGAATGTTGCGCCCGGCTTGCACTATCGTTAACAACCGTGCCGCCTGTTGCCCCCGGGGCAGAGTTATAGGCACTTATTTGCGTTAAGTCACCGGCCTGAATTTCCCCATTACTAATAATTTCGATATCGCCGCCACGAGCGTGAATAAAGCTCGAATGCGTGTCATTGCCGATAATAATATCGCTTTGATCACTGCTGCCATCGCTGTGGCGAATACTCAGCGCAAGCTGGCTATCAGCTGCAGCTCCGATACCGCCACCTGCGCCCTGATCAACACCATCGCTAAATATCAGCAGCTCACCATCCGGGTTCGAAAGCTCAATATCGCCTTCATTGACAACAATATCAATAAGCGCTTCACGCACACCGTCGGCTTGAGCATCGCGAACAACAATATCGTTGACAACATCGAGCGAGCCATCCACCTGCAACTCAAAATTTCCCTGGGCAATATCAATCGCGCGGTCTTGAGTTAGTTTATCTTGCAGCGTAAGCGCTGAACGATTATTAATACTGGCGCTGGCTTCACCCCCGAGCTTTAATTGCAAGCTGTCGAAGTCGCTGTCGATAAGCAGGTCGCCATCCGGGTTAAAAAGCTCGATATTGGCGTGGCGAGCCGCCAGCTGCAAACTACCGCCGTCACCATCGGCAAGGCGGCCCATTTCTATGGTTAAATCGCCCGCCGCCGAAAGTGAGCTCGGCAATACTGTCCGGCCGGTACCAATAAGTGAGAAATTATTCACCGAACTAATATTCGGCAGCTGCAAATCCCCCGCCGGCATCAGGCGCAAATCCCCGCCGCCAAGCTCAAGCGTGTCAAAGCGGAAAGAATCTGCCCCAGTTGCAATACTGAGCGCAGTATTCGAGCCGTGAACAAATTGCGCCGAGGTAAACTTGCTACTTAAATTAAGCGAAACATCTTGAGTTGGGCTGTGAACCCGATATTGAATCCAGGCGTTGTCCAGTGACGACTGAATTAAAACCGTATCACCTGTGGGGCTGTAAAAAGACGCCGACTGAATCAACAGCTGGCCAACATTCATTAACGCAGCGCCAGGAATAATGACATTGCGATTGGCAATCAACGCCAGTGTCGACGCACCGACATTAATTGTTGAACGCTCGTGCAAACGAATGTCTCGCCCAGCGTTTAAATTAATGCTGCCGCCCATTTCCAGTGTCGACGGGTCTGAATCCACCAGCGCGCCGTTTTCACTAAAATTTAAATCGCGTGTTGCACTTAAAGTCAGCGCATTGTTACCGCTGCCATTGAGGTCTATCGCGGCATCGACAGTAATATCGCCGTTGCCTGCAAAGCCTGAATTAGTGTCGATGCGTACATCACTGGTACGCAAATTATTTTCAATCGTCTGAACGTTAATAACTGACACATCACCGCTCGGGCGCCAGTTAAAATTTGTACCCTCAAAGTTGCCGCCACTGCTCGGCTCATCGCTGATCACGATGTCGGTTGGGTCAATTAAATACGAACCCGTCTTACCACTGCTATTCATTGCCCGTGTATCAACTTGGCCCAGCGCATCGACATAAGACTTGCCGGAAAACTCAACCTCACCGCCATCGCCAGAGTCCGACCCCCCGCGCGCCGAGATTGTCGCTTTTTCGGCAAAAGCGGCATTAACTTCAGAGACAAACAAAGCCGAGCCGCCGTGCCCGTCGCCGGTGGCGCTGACATCAACCTCGGCGCCAGCACTTAAAAGCAATAGCTCCTCGGTATTTACCAAAATAGAACCGCCGTCGCCGCTGCCAACAGCGCGAGCATGCATCGCCCCGGAGCTGACAAAACGCTGAGCATCAATATCGACGCTGCCCGCAGCATGGCCCTGGGCACTGGCATCACTCGCCAGGGTGCCCGAATTTAATACATCACCGCCAACCAGGCGCAGCGAACCGCCAACCATGGCGATACCCTCGGCCTCAATAGCGCCACTGTTATTGATGACTGAACGCTGCACATTGCTCGCCGTTTTTGCATCCAGCACAATATGCTGGGCATTGATAGTGCCGCTGTTTTCAATACTAACTGGCAAACGAGAAACATCGCTTTCAACACCAGTCAGCGCACCGCCAAAATGAACAATGGCTTTATCCGTTGCTATAAACTCAACCGTGTCGCCGGCGCTTATCTGGCCGTGATTAGATAAATTCGGCGAAATAAACGCAACCCGACTATCAGCTGAAATCGTCGCAAAGTTTTCAATCGCCGCTGCATCTGCGCTGCCCGCCTGCCCTAAATGCACAGCATCACTGCTTAGTTTTTCAAGCGGCAAGGTCGACACCGCCAAAGCACCAACATCGACATGGGCACCGGGTGAAAAAATAACCCCATTGGGGTTAATTAAAAACACCTGGCCGTTGGCTTTTAAACTGCCCAATATCTCACTTGGGTTTGCCCCGGTTACACGATTGACGGCAACCGATGAGCTAGAAGGCTGGACAAACTGAACTTGCTCATTCGCACCAATGCTAAAATCTCGATAGTCAATCAGCACCGCCTGACTTTGCTGCTCGACAGTAAAGTTTCCGCCATTTTCACTAAACGTCGCCTGCCCCTCAACAACACGGGGGTTTTCGGGTTTGGCCTCGACCAGGCTGGCATAGGCAATACACAAAGCGAGTGCTTTGGCTTTAAAAACAAGAGCAGGTTGTTTTAGCTTAGTCACGGCCAGCGATACTCCACAGCACTAAGAAAGGTCATGTTTTCTACTTCCCGACCGGAATCAATGGAAGCACTCAGGGTCTGACTCAGTTCAACTTTCCAACTGAAATTCTTGCGTATTTTTTTAATGGCACCGACACCCAGGCCCCAAAACGTTGCCGAATCAAATACACTGCCATCTTCATTTAACTGATCACCGAAACTAAAATCGCTGTATAGATACGGGCTGAGTTCGGAGAAAAGTTCAGCTCTTGATTCAAGCAGCGCAGGCAGGTGCCATTCAACACTCAACACCATGCCCCGGTCGGCGGAAAAAGAGCCCGGTTTTACCGAGCGCACGGCGTAGGCGCCACCAAGCGCAATTTGATCAAAAGAGCTCGAGCCATTTGGCGCAAATTGCGCGCGCACAGAAGCGTTAATACGCGAGCCCCACTGTGAAAGCTTGCCGCGCGCCGGCGTGTACGAACTAAAATAACTCGCGCGAATAAGTTGATACGCCGCATCGACCGTATCGCCATCAACATTGTTCGGCTTGTTTGTATCGGTCTTAGAGTAATTGCCGTAAACAAATGCCAGGTTGGTATAGTGGTAATAACTGGTGCTTAAACGGTGGCGCCACTTCCAGTCGGCAACAAAACTCGAGGTTGCCTCATCGGGCTCAACGGCATTTTTAGCAGCGGGATCGTCAAAGCGGCTATCAAAGTCTGTTGCTTTTTTTTCGTAGCGCAACACAAAACGTTTGTCGCCGCGCAGGCTGCGACCATAACTGTGTTCGTAATCAAGGTGCATCACCAGGGCATCGCCGCTTAATTCAAGCTCGGAAAAATCCTGGCCAACCGAAAAAATATTGTTGCTCAAATTAAAACCCAGGCGATTATCAAGGCCATTAATTGGCAAGCTGTAATTAAGGTAACCGAAGGTTGTTGTATCACCGGAATTCGGCGCCGCCATCATGCCAACGGCCAAACGATCAAAACGCTTTAGCGGGCTTAGCAGCTGAGACTGCAATTGCAAACGGTAGGCACCGGTTTCGGCCGAACCATAGTTATCAGCGGTAACCGCCAGCGAGGCGCGACTGACCTCTTCAATATTGACATGCAAATTTACCGTGCCAGGCTTTTTACCCTGGCGATAATAGGCATAAGCACGAATTTCTTCGTGCGAGCTTATGCGCAAAATAACTTCGTCAATATCGGGCTGATAAACAGGTTGCTCAACTAACCCGGCAAACTGGGCAACAAATAGCTGATCATCGATGCGCGAGTGGTTTTCAATATGGACTTCGCCGAGCGATACCGAGCGAATCGATACATTGACGATGCCATCGCCAATGTCCTGCTCGGGGAAATACGCGTAGTGAAAGGCGTAGCCGCGATCTTGCATATAGTTTGTGACATTTTCAGAGAAGCGTTTAAGGTCGGAAAAACGAACTTTGTTGCCCAGCTTAAAACGCTCACTGCGCACCACTTTATTGAGCTCTTTGTGATCGAGGTGCTCACCGATCGATTCAAAACTCGTACTTAGGGTAATCCCCGTCAACCTAAAGCTTTGCGAAGTACTGGTATTGGCAAAGGCAAGCCCGGCCCCGATCAATATCAGGCCCCCAAGTACAGCCCTAAGCAGCCACTTAAAAGCGCAAATTACACGCACGCCCAGCCTCTCAAACACACGGTCGCAACGGATCCCCCAGGCCCTTTGAGGCACAGGTGAAAATCTGAATTAAAGAAGTCGCTACTAAGCTAGGTCCGCAGCTTTTACTGGCAGCATGAGAACAGCAGTTTCGGGCCCCCCCTTTGCTTTGCGCGCGACCCCGCCATCGAATGGCACGAAGGAAAACAACTGTTCGAATTGATAGCGTTGATTATACATACACCAGTGACGCAAAAACCAACGCATTCATTAAACTTTTTTTACAAAAAGCCAAATTAAGAACAAGAAAAGAACAATCAGAGCACAAAACAAACAGCAAATACGAAAAGAGTTCTAAGAAAAGACAAACGGTATAAGAAGAAGAATGTAGCCAAAGGCAAAAACAAACCAGACTTAGGTCTGAACACTAAGCCTTTGGCTAGAAAAATTCACAACAAAAATGTCAGATATTTGTTCATGTGTGAATTAAGTATCACAGTATAAATGACAGGCCGGTTCAACAAACAGTCTGATTTGTGACGCGGTGACATAAAATGCGCCAAGCAAAAGGCGCAGCAAAGTGTGTTCGCAAACCCTGTAGCTGAGATCCGTTCTAAGGCCGGCCTCAAGTTGTCGGGACGGCTTACTACTCACAAGCGCCACAGCCCCCGCCAATAGTAAGCGCTAAATTAGGCTAAGGCCTTAATGCACGTGACCGTGGGCGATTTCACTCTCGCTGGCCTCGCGCACCTCTTCAATAGACACAGAGAAATACAAGGTCTTACCGGCCAGCAGGTGATTGCCATCGACCGTAATGCCGTCGTCTTCAACCTTGGTCACTTCAACAAAATGTACAGCGCCGTTTTCGGCTGGGGCCTGAAAGCTCATGCCCACTTCAATGTCATCAATGCCGCCAAACATCTCTCGCGGCAGCTTCTGAACCAGTGCTTCGTCGTAAGCGCCATAACCCTCGTCGGGCTCAACCACAACATCTTTTTTATCGCCGGCCTCGAGGCCATATAGTGCATTTTCAAGCCCGGGAACAATATTGTTTGCACCGGCAAGAAAACGCAGAGGCTCTTGCCCTTCTGAACTGTCAACAAGCTCACCGCGCTCATCTTTTAAGCTGTAATGCATGCTGACAACGGAATTCTGTTCAATTTTCATTTATTGGCCTTTGCTGGCACCACGTGCCGTTAAGAGGAAGTAAGAAGTAACAATAAGAGCGAAGCACTGCTTGGCACCGCAGCTTAAAGCCGGCCAGTCTAAGCGCTGGGCTATGCATTGTTCAATGCTCCAGCCGTAAGCGGCGCTATGTTCTGGGCAGCGCTTGCGACGTGTTATACTCCGCGCCCTTTGATTTTGTCCTTAGTTAATTGAGAGCCTGCCCCATGCTAAAATCCAACGAGTATTTCGATGGCAAAGTAAAATCTATTGCCTTTCAAGGTGAAACTTTGCCTTCAACCGTCGGTGTAATGGACATTGGCGACTACGAATTCGGCACCAGCCAAAACGAAGTAATGACCGTTGTTGCCGGCGCCCTGACGGTAAAATTGCCCGGCACTGACAGCTGGCAAACTTTTGCAGCTGGCGAGAGCTTTCAAGTCGCCGCCAACGAAAAATTCCAATTAAAAGTAAAACAGCAGACAGCCTACCTTTGCACCTACGAATAAGTGCAAGCCTGTTTTTGCACAACCTGCAGCCCTAACCCCCAGAGGCCCAACGCCAATGAGCGATCTCAGTGAACAAGTTGCCGAGCTGCAAAGCCGCCTGGCCCACCAGGAAGACTGGCTGCAAGCCTTAAATAAGCGCCTGGTTGAGCAAGACAACGAGATTGCTCGTTTGCAATTGCAGGTGCAGCACCTGCACAAGCAACTTAAAGACAGTCAGCAAGGCGCTTTGGCTGATGCTGGCGCCAATGAGCGCCCACCGCACTACTAACAAGCTCGCTCAATCGCTGGGCTGCCCTTCACTCGTCACAGAGCTGGGCTAGACTGCCTACTTAAGCTGCCTACTTAAGCTGCCTACAAACTGTACTGAAACTATACCGAAAGCCGCGCATTTGCTACCATGCGCGCCCCTCGGTTAGGGCCTTGCCTCAGGCGTTTCCGCCACGGCCTTCCACCCTCTAACATCGTGAATAAAGCATGTTTAATCTAATTTATAAAACACCGTCGAATATTAAAAACGACGTGCTCTCCGGCACCACCGTTGCACTTGCACTGGTGCCCGAAGCGGTGGCCTTTGCCTTTGTTGCCGGCCTCGAACCCATGGTTGGCCTCTACGCGGCCTTTATGATGGGCCTGATTACCTCGATTGTCGGCGGCCGCCCCGGCATGATTTCCGGGGCCACCGGTGCCACCGCTGTGGTTATGGTGTCCTTGGTTGCAGCCCACGGTGTACAGTACCTGTTTGCCGCAGTAATACTCGCCGGCCTCTTGCAAATCGTCGCCGGCATATTAAGGCTCGGCAAATACATTCGCATGGTGCCGCACCCGGTCATGCTCGGTTTTGTCAACGGCCTGGCAATCGTGATTTTCCTCGCCCAGATGGGGCAGTTTCTTGTTAAAAACGATGTCGGTGAACACGTGTGGATGCAGGGCGAGCTGCTTTACACCATGGGTATTTTAATCGCCGTTACCATGCTGATTATTCACTTCCTGCCAAAGTTAACCACGGCGGTGCCATCTTCGCTGGTGGCCATTGTTGGCGTCAGCCTGGCTGTGCCGCTACTCGGCCTGGAAGCGCGCACCGTTATTGATTTTGTAAAAGACATGCTGCCGGCAGAGCAAGCGGCAACGGCCACCTTAAAAGGCGAACTGCCAAGCTTCGCCATTCCAAGCATCCCGTTTACGCTTGAAACACTTAAAATCATCCTGCCAACGGCAGTGATTATTGCCGCGGTTGGCTTGATCGAAAGCCTGCTGACCCTGACCCTGATCGACGAAATCACCGGCACCCGCGGCCGCGGTAACCGCGAGTGCATAGGCCAGGGTGTTGCCAACACCACCAACGGCTTTTTTGGCGGCATGGGTGGCTGTGCGATGATAGGCCAGAGCATGATCAACATTAACAGCGGCGGCCGCGGGCGCTTAAGTGGCATCACCGCTGCGCTGGTACTGCTCGGCTTTATTCTCTTTGGCGCCTCGCTGATTGAAAAGATCCCGCTCGCAGCGCTTGTCGGTGTGATGTTTATGGTGGTGCTCGGCACCTTTGAATGGTCGAGCCTGCGTATTATTCGCAAAATCCCCGCCAGCGACGCTTTTATTCTTATTCTGGTTTCGGCCATTACCGTTGTTGCCGACCTCGCCATTGCCGTGATTATCGGCGTAATCGTCTCGGCCCTGGTCTTTGCCTGGAAACACGCCCAGCACATCGCCGCCGATATCAGCACCGACGACAAAGGCAGTAAAATTTACGCCATTCGCGGCCCGCTGTTTTTTGGCTCAGTCGCCAACTTTAAAGAACTGTTTACACCCGAAGACGACCCGGGCGATGTGATTTTGGAATTCCAGCGCTCTCGCGTTAGCGATCACAGCGGCATCGAAGCCCTGGACGGCCTCGCCGAACGCTACCGCGCACTCGGCAAGACCCTGCACATCCGCCACTTAAGCCCGGAGTGTGTCGAGCTGCTCGACAAAGCCAAGGATCTGTGCGAAGTCAATCGCCTCGAAGACCCGAACTACCACGTCGCCTCGGACAAACTGGCCTAAGCCGGAAATACCACCCAAGACTGTAGACAGGGCGCCAAAGGCGCCCTTTTTTGTGCTCTGGCGCAAGCGCAGAGGCTGGGCTGGGGCCTTAGAATTTGCTATCGTGCGCCATTCGTAGCAGTGCACAAACTTCGAGCAGCGAAAGGACTCACCTATGGCGAACAAAGTCGGCGCAAACGGGCAAAGCATCGTCACCAAAAAAAGTAAGGGCACGGTAATGTGTGGCCCCGACGTATGTAAAACCCAGGTCGGCAACGCCGTGGTGCCTATCCCCTACCCCAATATTGCGCAAAGCTCCGACCTCGACAAAGGCACAAAATCCGTCAAAGTCGGCGGCGCCCCGGCCTGCCTGTCTTCATCTAATTTCAAAAAATCCACCGGCGACCAACCCGGCAAACTAGGCGGCATAATCTCCGGCCAAAGCAAAGCCATGGCCGAGCCAATTATGTACTCGTTTAACGTCAAAATGGACGGCAAAAACGTAGTGCGCAATATGGATTTGTTTGTATCGAATAGCAAAAACACACCGCCGGGGCCGGTGATGCAGGCGCCGAGCCCGCCAGTGATACTGATGGACCTTGAGAGCACGGCCGAGGGCACTAAGTGTGAATACTGCGGGGAAGAAAGCCATGCCTTCGCGGAATCCTTCGGCAATTCGGTTGGCTCAGGCCCTAAACTTCGCAAAAATATTATCAAGAAGATTTCGGACCACCCCTGGTACAGCGGACCGCGTTCACTGCAAGCTCACCATCTTATCTGCTCTGAGGCGATGTCTGATGACGACTGGCCAAGCATTGCCTCGCGTTTTGGTTACGATATTAATCACAAAAACAATGGCGTTATGCTGCCAAACTCAATGGCTCTTGCCTGTCAGCTTCATGCACCTCTTCATAGAGGGAATCACGACAAAGGTAAAGCGTCAGGCCTCTCCTATCCCGATAAGATTAAAAAGGACATTGATGAGTTTATGAAAAAAGCTCGCAAGGGAGACTTCTGTAGCAATAGCCAAGGAATTGTTGATGAGCTAGATGCATATTCAGAACAGGTTGTAGGTAAAATTGACAAATTTAGATGGACAATTACCGGCGACGGTAAAGACTACAAAGACAACGGTAACGGCTGCTCTGGAGTAACCAGTCTAACGAATAAACCGTCAAATAAATGTCCTGATGACAGAAAGCACAACCTCAAGCATGCAAAAACCAAGAAAATTATTGGTAAAAAAAGCAAGAGCTTAAGTATCGGAAGCTAAAATGAATAACGAACAGTATTACGTAATAGAACGTGAGAATAATGACAATTACCCGCTATTCTCATGGGCACAAAAAAGAGGGGCGTACGAACTTGGTAAAGAGGTAACGCCTATAATCCCTATTCAACTTAAGCTAGGCGAGCCCATTCCTGACGACCTCAGCTGGGCAGACTGGCATAGCGCGCCCTCGCCGGTTATATCTCAGAAGTTAGCCGCTGTTTTAGAGCCTTTAAATATTTACGGCATTCAGCTTGTTCCCGCTACAGTTAGCGACCCAAGAAACCCAGATGCAGAAGTTAAAGACTACATTTTTCTACACGTTTGGAACGAACTAGCCTGCCTGGACAAAGATCAATCTGATATGACTTTATCCAAAACAGGTCATATCTTTGAATTTGAAAAACTAGTGTTAGCTGAAGATAAGCTCGAGGACATTGCGCTTGAAAAGAGACTGATGTTCTATCTCGCCGAAAAGACATCAGTACTCTTGGTACATCAATCCGTTAAAGAAGCTGTGGAAAGCATTAGTCCCACAGGGCTTAGCTTCTATTCTCTGGAAGAGTGGTACAGCGATATTGTATTTGACTAAGGTGTAATGACTGAGCAACCCCACTTAGCAGACAAGTCTTATCACAGAGCGACTTTAACCGGCAACGAGACTAAAACCTTCAATCTTGTATTTCACGCAGCTAAAGAACCAAAGCTTTATAAGCCAAAAAAATGATGAATGGCCTTTATTACGTTATTGAGCGAGAAAACAATGATAACCACTCAGTATTTGAATGGGATCAAGCTTCAGGGAAATATGGATTGGGTGCAGCTGTAAACGATCCAACTCAACTAAAACTCAAGCTTGGTACCCCCATTCCAAGCTCTCCGGAATGGGTAGATTTTCACGAACTCCCGGAGCCAGTTTTGTCAACGCGCTTGGGTGAGCTGCTCTTAGCAATGGAGATATATGGAATCGAGCTAGTTCCTGCAATAGTTCGCGACCCCAGAGAAAAGCTTGAGAGCAAAAACTACGTATATATGCATGTCTGGAATCAGATCGGCTGCGTAAATGAACAGGAGTCTGAGCTTAATCGCTATAAAAACGGAAAAATCTTTGAGTTTGAAAAGCTCATTCTCAATGAAGAAACCCTTGCCGAAGTCGACGAAAACAAGAGGCTTATTTTTACCCTAAAAGAGCAAAGCTCTGTCATCCTCATTCACCAGCTAATTAAAAATAAAATAGAAGAGCTGGGCACCACTGGAATACGCTTCTATCCTGTAAACGAATGGTATAGCGATATTGCTTTCGACTGAGATTTAACATGCCACAAGAACAATATTACGTAGTTGAAAGAGAAAACGACAATATTCAGGCCTTATTTTCTTGGGATCAAAGCAGCGGTCACCTAGGCCTCGGACAAGCGGTAGACGCAGAAGAGCCTCTGAAGTTTCGTGTCGGAGAGCCCCTCCCCAACAACATCAACTGGATGGATTTTCACACCTGCCCCGACCCAGTTATCTCACCGTCTCTAGCGGCCACACTGCAACAGAGTCCACTTCATGGCAGCCAGTTTTTCAAAGCCAAAGTGCACCACCCAGAACAAGCAGACATGGAAGCAAAGGACTACGTTTTCTGGCATATTTGGCTTGAGCTTCCGTGTCTGGACAAAGAAAACTCAGAATTAGACCTACTAGACGATGACGAACCTGACGGTGATATTTTTGGCATAGACAGCCTAGCTCTAAACGAAGAACTACTAAACGATATTGAAGAAGAACAGCGCTTGGTCTTCCGGCTAAAAGAACACAGCCCGGTTATTTTGATTCATGAAAAGATCAAACAAAAAATAGAAAAAAGCAATGCTCGCGGTTTACGCTTTTTCCCAGTTTCTGACTGGAATAGCGATCTTTGTTTTGATTAAGAGAACGGGGAAGCCCCTCAATGTCTCATAAAATAATGTATCTATCCCCATCACTTAAACGCCAATCGCCAACTCCGCTAATAAAATAGTAACACGTTCTTTAGCGACAGCGACATGCCCCACCTCCGTTGAATAACTGCCTTGAGTTAGCGCAGTTCAATAATCAGAATACTTATAATTTACGTTTCTCATGTGTTGAGAAGCTCTAGAGGAACAAGGTTGGCGGCTATGGAGGATCGTATAATTCTGGCCCACCGATCTTTGATCTTAGAGTAGTTAGCAGCCAACTCCTCTGCCAATTCTCTATTTCCACATATAAAGAGGCTTGGCTTTTCTACAGATGCTCGAACTTTAGTAATTGCTATAATGAATCACATACTTCCCCCAACTTAACCACAACAATAATTGTTGATGTAACTTCGGGTGTGAGTTCAACACACCGCTTAACTACGCAAATGTTCAAAATGAAAATATATTATGCATACTTTGGTGCTTCGAAATTTTCAATATTTTTCTAATACTTTAAAGATACTAATTCAGACGAATTAAAATAAATAGTCGTGAGTAGCGGACAGTATTATTTCATCATGCTTCCTGTTGTCATCATTGTTAGACCGTTCACTTTTAACTCTCTACGCATACATAGAATCATATCTCTGGCAATTGATCAGTCTACACGAAGAGCCCCTTTGGGTTAGCATTGGCGATGGTTAGGCCAACGTCGGAAAGGGTAAGGATGACGGGGCTATCGGTTAAACCCAGTCGACTACTGGAGCTATTTCTTCGCTGGTCTTTGACTTCCTATTGCTCCATGCATTTTATTTAATTTAGAGTGCAGCTTAACCCTCCAATCCCCATGATTCCTTTAAACCTATTACACGTAATGAGTCAGTGGAGTTTCAGGTAATTTTCAGTTGTGGTCTGGTTTTTGGAAGGGTAGTTTTCGAAGCAAATAATTTTGCGCTTATGTTGTATTTAGCGACAAAATGTGCAGGCTAGGTTGATCAAAGTTTGGCAGTCCGTCAAAATCTTGGTGATGACGCTGTTCAAGGTAGGTTTATGGGCGAAATCAAATCAATGACACATGGAATGTTTGGAGATTATATATGCCTCACAATATGATTAATCAAGATGAACCAATCGCTGTTCAGAAACAAAAGATAAAAGACCAAATGGCTGGCATTGTATTGAAGTGCTGGCAAGATCCAAAGTTTAAGGAAGAGCTAATCACCAACCCGAAGAAGGTACTGGAAAGTGAGGGTATCACCGTCAACCCTGACATTGATTATGCTTTTGTTGCCGACGAACGACCAAAAATGTTTTATATCACTGATAACGACAATGTTCTGGATAGCCCGTCCCGTCGTTCCTTCTTTAAATCCGCCGGTG
>NZ_NKQJ01000023.1 GCF_002312815.1 Agaribacterium haliotis | reverse complement strand
GGATACATGTTGCGTTGACCTATTGAATCTACAGAAACCTTTTTTAGGAATTCCATTTCCTCTTTCAAGCGCTTGTTCTCACGTTTGAGCTGGCGCAGCTCTTCGCTCTCTTGCTTAGAATAATCCACACCATCCACCGAATTAAATTGTTTGTCAGAAAGGCGATTGAACTGTCGTTTCCAGTTCGAAATCTGCTGAGAAGAAATACCAAGATCCTTCGCAACCTCAGCTTGAGTTACACCAGGTTGCTCTGATCGTTTTACGGCTTCCTTACGGAATTCTTCAGTGTAATGTTGATGCTTTTTACGTGCCATATGACACCTCCATATAGGGTCAAATATAACTATACAGGGTGTCTACTTTTCGTGGGTAACTTGGTGCGCTAACGCCAAGACAGGTTTTGTAGTTTTTATGTGTTTTAATCTGCAAGAATAATTGTGAGCAGACAAAAACTTGTAAATGAGTGACCGGGCCAGGCCCTAAATTATCGAGTGCCCAAGTCCATACTGATAAATTCTTTAAAGTCAGCTTTGGCGGCCGGAGCTAGAACAAGTTGATGTGCAGGCATGCGGCTTAAGCTTTAATGTCGTCGAACAGTGAATCTAGGGCAGATTTTGATTCGATGGCAATGCCTTCTTTTTTATCTAGTTGCTCAGTACCCACTTTCAGTTGTTCACGCAGGCGGGCCAATTTTACTTCATGGATCCAATCTTCGTGTGTATCCATAAAGCGCAGTGCTTCGCGGATCACTTCGCTGGCATGAGCCGCTAGCCGTTAAACGCTGTTCCATTTATTCTCGCTCGTCTGTAGAGAAGGGTAGTCGTGATTTTTTCGACTCCGTCAGCGCTCAATTTATGGTTTTCGCGGATTTGGTTGACTCTCAAGTCTACAAGGGCGGGAGCTTGGTTGTTGATTTGCAGTTAAAAGTGACCTACCGGGGATGCGGACAATGTTGGATGCAATTCAACTGTCACATGGTCCCAGTCCGCGCCTATAAGGTTCCTCAGAAGGCTAAGTCACCTATTCCCTATTTCTCTTTGGTTGGTTGAGCCCTGGTCCGTTGGGGGGTAAGTATTTGTGGGTGTCAATCTAGTATGTTCATAATTGTATCTTGTGCATTAATAGTGAACGGGCTATATTTGTGAACAGTAGTCGGGCACAAAACAGCCTTGCTATTGAGCCGCCCAGAGCTTGGGTGCTGGAAACATTCTTATCAGTCGAGGCCAAGTGTCATGAGCCTGAAGATCACCGAACATCAACTACTAGCTGAGGCTATTCAAGCCTTTCAGGAAGAAACCGGCCTGCAGTTACAGGTTACCAAAGAGCACATCCATATCAATGACTGCACGGTGGACGCCTTTCTTCAGTTTCCGGGCCTTAAAGAGGAGCTAGCCGTAGAAGTCAAAAAGTGGGCGCAGCAAAGTAATATAGGCGCGCTCGTTGATCAAATAAGGCGCCTCCCTCAAAAAGGGTTGCTTGTTGCTGACTATGTAAACCCCAAAATGGGCGAAAAGCTTAGGGCCGAAGGTGTCGAGTACTTCGATGCCGCCGGTAATGCCTATATCAACCGGCCCCCGGTTTACATACACATCACAGGCAACAAATATAAAGAGACCACCAGCACAACACCAAAAGCCACAAACCGAGCCTTTGACACCACGGGTTTAAAGGTTGTATTTGGCTTTCTCTGCGACCCATCACTCGTTAAGGCTACCTACCGACAGATTGCCGAACATACCGGTGTTGCACTGGGCACCGTAACTTGGGTATTGAACGGCCTTAAAGACGCGGGCTTTATCACAGAGCGTGGCCGAGGCAAGGGCCGCGCTAATACAAAGCAAAGACAGCTAGCCAATAAACGTAAACTACTCGACCGCTGGGTAGAAGCCTACCCAGAAAAGCTAAAACCGAAGCTGCTCGTGGGAGATTTTAGCGCTGAAGATCCGTATTGGTGGGAAAGCATCGATATAGGTGAATATGGTGCCTGGTGGGGCGGCGAGTTAGCTGCAGCCAAATACACCACTTATCTAAAGCCCCAAAACATTACAGTTTATCTACCCGAACAAAGTGGCAATAAATTGCTGGCTAGGGCAAGGCTAAAAAAAGCAAACCCGGCGGAGCACAGAAACCTGGTGCATGTATTGCGGCCATTTTGGCCTGCGGCATTGAACAGACAAAATAATGAACGGCCAGGCTTGGTACACCCTATATTGGCTTACGCGGACCTTATCGCCACTGGCGACAGCAGAAACAGGGAGGCAGCGATAGAGATTTATAAGCAGTATATTGCCCCCGGTATCGAGGAATATGTATGAAGGCCAAATCGCTTAATATCCCTGCGCTCAACATATCAGGTAAGCTCGATAGCAGTACAGTCGCTGTCTACCAAGCCATCTTGCACGTCACCCAGCAACTAGATGTGCCCTTTCTAATTGTTGGCGCCTCTGCACGCGATCTGGTGCTACATTACGGCCACAATGCAGATATAGCACGTGCTACCCGCGATATCGATTTTGCTATCGAGGTCGCCAATTGGGATGCCTTTCAGCAAGTAAAAGCAGTGCTAATTGCTCGCGGCTTTAAAGAGAGTGACCAACAGCACCGAGTAACCAGCCCGCAAGGTATTCCATTAGATATTGTGCCCTTTGGCCCCTTAGAAGATGCCACCGGCAAAATTGAGTGGCCACCCGGCCAAGAATGGGAGATGCTCGTGCAAGGTTTCCAAGAAGCGCTCGATAATGCCGAAGCTGTGATCATTCAAGATAAGCCCTTAATAGAGGTGCCCGTAGCTACGCCCGCAGGTATGGCGCTGCTAAAACTAATCGCCTGGCAAGACAGAGAAGTTGAAAAGCGCGGTAAAGACGCCGCCGACTTTTTATACCTGTGTGAAAGCTACGAAAAGATTCCCGCCGTAAGCGATGGGCTTTATAAAAATGAAAGCTTAATGGAATCCTATGAGTGGGACTTGACGCTAGCCGCAGCTTCTCAGCTAGGCCAAGACGCGCGCGCAATAGCAAAAGCGCTAACAGCAAGCACCATAAGCACACTATTAAATAATAAGCATGAAACTCTAGCGATAGGCGTTTTTATTAGCGAAATGGCAGCCCCGAATGTAGGGCGAGCAGAAGAATTATTAGAAGCCTTTACTAAAGGTTTTAATGAACTGCATTGGAGAAATAGCGAATAGCAAACGATTACAGACAAAATTTTTTCACCAAGCCTTGTCTGGCAAAAATGGCTATGGGGCAGCGCCGATATTACGCGCGGTAGCACTAAGTTATTTGACTCACTGACTAATAAGCGGCATATGCAATTCATATCCACTGAATTTCAGCCAATAAAAAAAACCAGCCCTTTCGGGCTGAGGTTTTGTATTGGTGGTGGGACGGGACGCGGGTTCAGTTCCCTAACTCGCAACCGAACAAGTCCATTAAATACCTGCGATTAGCTATCGATATTTATGCCCCTAACCAGCCCTAATTAGCTTGATTTGATCCGTAGTTTTGAGCGTTCATGGTGGTTACCAAATAGTCCAACACAGGAGTTTTTATGACGGTAATACACATGAATCAGAGGCAGCTGGCGAATCGCTGGGGCGTGAGTGAAGCAACTTTAGAGCGGTGGCGTTCCGAAGGTATTGGCCCCAGGTATTTAAAACTACAGGGGCGAGTTATGTATCGGGAGAAGGATATTGAGGCCTATGAAGCCAGCTGCTTGAGGCAGTCGACTTCTGAGGCTGTCAAAGAAAGTATTAGCTCTTCGTGACTGCATTAAACAGATTTACCAACTTGAGCTGGTCAACCCGGCTCACCGGTGTTTTGCCGATATTGGGATTGCCTACGACTACTGCCAGTGATTGTGCTCTCGATATCGCTACATTAATGCGGTGCTTATCGAAGAGGAAATCCAGTCCTCGGGGTGATTCACTGGCGTCGCTGGCACACATGCTCAAGAACACAATTGGGGCCTCTTGGCCTTGGAACTTGTCGACACTGCCCACTTTGGCTTGCTCCCCTAGCGCAGCGCGAAGTTTACTGACTTGATGGTTATACGGGGCGACAAACAAGATGTCGTTCCAGTCGATGGGTCGAGTGACGTGCATGGATGCACTAATGCCGCGAGCGGATGGATCCGCAGGAGCGGCGTCTGGGGATGACTTTCCAGTATGCTCTTTACCCGTAAAGAAGGTCCTTCCAATCAAACTATTGGCAAGATCCCGGATGACAGCCACTTCCTCATCAGAGGCTTGTGTATTGCCTTCATGCTCTACCGGAACGAATAAAACTCCGGCTTCAATATTAAGCGGCCCTTCATAGTCTGAAGGTACATCGATAATTCGTTTATCGTTAGACGGGTGTGACTCCAGTTTTCCCTCGTAAATATGCTCGCTGATGAACTGGTTGACCTTAGAGTGCATGCGATATGTTGTGCTCAAAAATACGCCCATGTCGTCTGGAATGGTCGGTGTTTCGTGTAAGAGGTAGTCCAGTACAGAAAGCCCGCTGTCGGCCGGGTGTGTGCCCTGTGAGGGCTGACCTAGCTGCATTTGGTCACCCATCAAAATAAGGTTGGTCGCGCTACGGCTCATGGCGATCAGGTTTGCAACGGCAACTTGGCCTGCTTCATCGACAAACAGGTAGTCGAGTTCGTTCGCTAAATCTTCTCGAGCGAATCCCCATGCTGTTGTACCCACCACGCAAGCTGGTTGAATATGATTGACCAGCTCGTTGTTCTTTAGGATGGCAACGTCATAGTCAGCCAGCTCAGGCTCATTGTCTTTGGTGCATCCGAAGGTGGCTGAGATACCTTCCTCTTTGCAGTATTTTGCTGTACTCAATAACAGGTTGTTGATCGCCTTATGGCTATTACTGGCAATCCCCACTTTTGCTCCGGACTTCATAAGCTCTGCGATAACATGCTTACCGGTATAGGACTTACCAGCACCGGGAGGTCCTTGGATTGTTAGATAGCTACAATCCAGGTTGCGGATCGCATGAATGATTTGTTGGAGTCGTTCACCCGGATCGTGACTGGGTGCAATAGGCCCTTCGGCGTGACCCTTTATGCGGGGTTTAGAGCGTGTCAGGAAATCAATGATGGCTGATTGACCTGAACTTAGTTGCCCACTTTCATATTCACTAACGCTCTGGTCGATGGCTTGTGGAATTGGATTTGGATTGACGTATTCGTCTGGCACTAAGGATACGACCGCTGGTGGCTCCTCTTTCGATTGCAGCACCACCAGGCCATTTTCAAGATCGCTTTCCTCTCGGACAAAGGTAACTTTTGCGGTATTTCCGTCATCCGTTTCAACACCCAGTAAATAGAATTGTTTTTGCGCGCCTTTAAATTCCTGCGTGGGATCAAATCGATATTCATAAGCAAGATTACGCGCTCTTGGCGTAGGCTTAAATGGTTCACGCTCTGTTCTTTCGCAACAGGCCAAACAATCTAGGTCGTCCATCAATTCAATGTGACTTAAGCCAAGTCTTTCAAATAAACGCCAGAATATGGGTTTCGCTTCTCGTCGATGAAACTCGAGCACCCATGCAAGGTTTTCAGTCAATGCCGCTTTTCTTGGGTCGGGCTCAAGCTCAGATAAAACCCGCTCAAGCAGACGATCACGTAGCTGCGTTCGTTCTGTTACTTCCTCTTTGACATCGGGTTCGGTGCCAGTGTCTTTATTAGAAGGGGTTTTACCTAAATAAACGATGCCATGCTCGGCTTGCTGTTGTCGCAACCAATCGACCAGTTCCTGGGTTGAGTCGCAATCATCGATGTTGTAATCCCTGATGTCGTTCAGAATTTTGGAAGTTTCCCAGGTGTCGCCTTGTTCTCCTCGTGAGTGTAGTTCTCGCCATTGCTCATAGACCACAACCGAGTCACCGCCATTGCCAACTTCAGTCTCACGCTTTCCACGATAAAGGTGCTCTACATTCTTGATTGAATACCTAGGCTCACCCAGAAGAACGCCGCCTTTAACGATTTTGTAGAGGTCAACAAAAACCTCATTGCGAAGCAACTGGTCTACTTCGTATTCGCACACGCCGTAACGGCCCATCAACTTGCGGCAGGCTGCGATTTCATAATTGGCGTAATGGTATATATGCATCTTTGGGTCTTGCTGCCAACGCTGGTATACCCATTGAATAAAATCCTGGAAGCACTGTTTTTCCTGTTCCGGATTGTGAGCCCAGAAGTCTTTAAATTGTCGATTTCCTTCTTCATCAAAATACGTGTTGCCCCAAAGGTACTCCAAGCCGCCTTCATCAAGTGGATAGCCTTCTATATCGAAGAACACATCTAGCGGTGAGTGTGGCGGGAGCAATGCTAAACCTGATTTTTCATTGGACGCAGGCGTAATGATTTCGAATCGCGGAATGGCATTGCCAGCACTTTGCTTTTGGATTTTTGCTTGAGCTTTAAGTTTCTCTAGAGCTATCGTATTAATGCCTGGCACATACTCGATGTCGGTCGTCGCTAGTTCTTGCATCGTATTGATGCCTGCTTGATTCAGCTTTTTGATTTGGCCTTTGGTGATAGTCGCCACCTGAAATAAGTGGTCTTTTTCAATCATTAGAGATTCAGCGTATTTACTCCAATCGGCCTAATTTTTAGAATCGGCAGGGTCTGGTCGATTGTCTGGCGAGTAGTTACTGTGATCGTGTAAGAATGATGCTTTCAGAGTTTGATAATAATAAAAATAGTCACTCGTTCTGAGTCGCTCATTTTCGCCATTGCCTAAAGCTACCGTTATAAACTCTGGCAGGCACCCCTGTATGGATTCGAGCATTTGCGCATAACAACACAGCTGGATGACAAAGGTCGGCTTCAACTTGTTGGCGAGTTTGGTGTCCCATACTTCGTAATGCCAATCACCGAGATTGCTCTTGTTTTTAGAAGGAGAGCTAGACTCTGCTTCACGCCTTACCTTAATCAGAAAGTCTGCATAGCCACCAAAAGGTGGTAGCTCTAATCGGGCTTGTACAATGACATCAGCGCCTTGGCGCATCGCTGTAAGCGTATTGGCGTGCTTTTCATCTGACGATTCACCTTCGATTTTAACTACATTGAGGCCTTGCTCAATAAAGGCTGCCTCCAACGCATCCTCATGCTCATAGCCCTTTTGCGCGAAGGAACTCATCAAAGCATCGGCTGGGTCTTTTTCTGGCGCCTGATCAGGATGCTCAATGGAAAACCTGTCCATCCAAGAGGCAAATGGGCTCTCCATGTACCTAGTCGGGTCTGAGGGGGAGAAGTGGAACTGTCCGTGTTGTTTATACATGGCTATTGAGGATTATTTTTATGAACAGAATGAAGATATAGGCGCCGATAGAGTGCACTGTGGTCTGCTCCATTGATACACATGGGTATTCAGGTAAGTAAATACTAATTTTGCGCATGTTCTTACAACAGACCTTGAACTTTTTCGTCTTATCCCCATCTATTTCCCAGTTAATCGCTGACAGCTTTGTTTTGGGAATAATCCCAGCTACAGGAGAATATGACAATGTTTTTATCGGTTGATGGACGCCTAAAGAACGCGCGTCCCCCTCCAAATTGACCTGCATTTGACCACCAAATAGCAGGGTAGCCTGCATTTTTCTTAAATTACTCTTTTAAATAAACAGGAGGGATGCATGCTGGAAGTTAGCCAGTTATCCAGAAAGTACGGTAGTTTTTTAGCCGTAGATAAAGTGAGTTTCACCATTGGAAAGGGTGAGATTGTCGGTCTGCTCGGCCACAACGGTGCCGGTAAAACTACGATCATGAAAATGATCAGCGGATACCTCGAATCCAGTACGGGCTCGGTAATAGTTGACGACGTCAATTTAGATTTGAACCCAAAAGAAGTGCAAAGTCACTTGGGATATTTGCCTGAAAGCCTGCCAGTATATCCAGAGATGACAGTGGCAGACTATTTAGATTTTGCTGCTGACCTAAAAGGCCTTAAAAATAATCTAAAGAAATCAGAGATAAAGCGTGTCATCAAGGCAACCGATATTTCTGCCAAGTTACTCGCACCGATTTCAACGCTTTCACGCGGTTTTAAGCAGCGGGTTGGTGTTGCCCAGGCTATTTTAGGTCGACCAAAACTGCTTATATTGGATGAGCCAACTAATGGCTTAGACCCAGAGCAAACCCAGCACATGCGTGAATTGATTAAAGAAGTGGCCAAAGATGCAACGGTCATTTTATCAACTCACATTATGCAAGAGGTGGAGGCATTGTGTTCGCGTGTATTGATGCTTCATGGCGGAAAGCTTGCACTGGATGCACAACTCGAGACATTACGCCAAAGTAATCATTTGCTATTGGAGACATCTTTAGGTGCGCCTGGGATTCAGTCTGTTTCAGCTATTCCTGGTGTAGAGAATGTTGAGAAGCTCAATGCAGAGGAAGGCGTTAACAGATATCGGATAAAATTTAATGCTGATTCAAACCAGAGGGAATTGGCGGCGTTAATTTCTCAGGCCGTTTTAGCGCAAAAGGCCTCGCTATTTCTTCTGCAGCCTGAACTAAGAGATTTAGAAACTTTATTTAAAGAGGTCAATGAAGGAAAGTTTGATATCGAGGAGGTTTGCAATGCAGCATAATATTGATTCTAGCATTACGATTAAGCGTATTGCGGAAAAAGAAATATCCCTGTTCTTTGCCTCACCTATTGCTTATCTATTCTTGGCAACATTTGCTGCTGTAACGTTATTTGTGTTTTTCTGGGGTGAATCATTTTTTTCCAGAAATATTGCTGATGTGCGGCCTCTATTTGAGTGGATGCCGGTACTTCTAATTTTCCTTTCCGCCACTTTGACTATGAGGTTGTGGAGTGAGGAGCGACGCAATGGCACACTGGAATTTGTGCTTACCCAGTCTGTACCACTTTGGCATTTTGTTTTGGGTAAGTTCTTAGGCTGTTTGTTTTTGTTAGGGGTGGCATTGCTTATCACATTGCCCCTGCCTATGACAGTCGCATTTATCGGGGAGCTTGATTGGGGGCCTGTGTGGTCAGGTTATATAGCTACGCTTTTCATGGGGGCGGCTTATCTAAGTATTGGTCTTTTTGTCTCTTCCCGCAGCGACAACCAGATTGTAAGTCTAATTAGTGCGTCGGTTTTGGCTGGCCTATTTTATTTGATTGGTTCATCGGCAGTAACTAATTTTTTTGGTAATCAGATAGGGGATTGGCTGAGGTTATTAGGGACTGGGTCGAGATTTGAATCAATTACACGAGGTGTGATTGATTTTCGTGATATTTATTACTATGTCAGTTTGATTATTGCTTTTCTTGCACTCAATATTCTGTCGCTTGAAAAAGAGCGTTGGGTGCGTGAGGAGCAACGTGACCATCATCATTATTGGCAGATTTTTACTCTGCTGATTGTGGCGAATGCCTTCGCTGCCAACCTGTGGCTATCTAAATTTGATAGTATTCGTATGGATGTGACTCGCGGCAATCAGTATTCCATTTCTGAGGCGACAGAAGGTTACTTAAACCAGTTGCAAGAACCGCTTCTGGTTCGTGGGTATTTCAGTGGAAAAACGCATCCATTGCTGGCGCCACTGGTACCACAAATGCGCGACTTGATTAAAGAGTATGAGGTTTCTGGTAAAGGAAAAGTGCGGGTTGAGTTTATCGATCCTTTAAGTTCTCCCGAGCTAGAAGAAGAGGCCAATCAAAAGTACGGCATACAGCCAGTACCCTTTCAGGTTGCTGACCGTTATCAGTCCTCCATTGTCAGCTCCTATTTTAACGTGCTAGTCCAATATGGTGATGAGCACCAAGTGTTAGGTTTTAGAGATCTTATTGAAGTTCAGGCGCGTAGCGAATCTGACATTGATGTTCAACTGAGAAATCCTGAGCATGATTTGACTCGGGCAATAAAGAAAGTGCTGCGAGCCTATCAGGCCGGTGGAAATCTTTTTGATACCGTTAAAACCGACTTGGCATTAACTGCTTATGTTTCAGCAGATGAAAAATTACCTGAACAACTACGAACCTTTAAAGGTGATATTAAGGCGATTGCGGAGGAACTCCAAGCGCAGTCATCTGGCCGCTTAAAGGTTACTTTTGTTGAGCCAGAAGCAGACGGAGGAAAAGTAGCTAAAGAAATTGCAGAGAATTACGGCTTTAAACCTATGGCGACCAGCCTATTTAGTAATGAGCAATTCTATTTTTATTTAACGCTGCAAGGCAATGATCAAATTGTTCAGCTGCCATTGGGTGATCTGAGCAAAGGCGAATTTGAGCGAAATATGGATGCCGGTATTAAACGATTCGCATCAGGTTTTACCAAAACAGTCGCCCTAGTTACGCCGAAACCAGACTACTCCAATCCCTACGCTGGTGCGGGTGCTCGCTATTCGCAACTGGAAAGCTTTCTAGGCGCTGAGCTCAATGTGGTACAGGAAGATCTCAGTGACGGAATGGTTTCAGGTGAGGCCGATATATTGTTGTTGGCAGCCCCCAAAAATCTTGATGACAAGCAGCTCTTTGCGGTTGATCAATTCTTGATGAAAGGCGGTACGGTCATTGCGGCAACGTCGCCTTACTCTGCCAATCTTTCTAATCGCAATTTAAGCGTACAGAAGCAGAGTAGCGGGCTTGAGCCTTGGTTGAAGCATCACGGTGTTACTATCGAAGAATCTCTGGTGCTGGATCCGCAAAACTCTGCATTCCCCGTTCCGGTTACGCGTAATGTGGGCGGTTTCAGGCTGCAAGAGTTGAGAATGCTCGATTACCCCTATTTCGCCGATGTTCGTGGTGATGGCCTAAACCAGGAAAACTTAATCACCTCTGAGATGCCTCAAGTGACGATGGCCTGGTCATCCCCGATTGTGATTGACGAAGAAGTTAATAAGTCACGCCAGGTGACCAAGCTGTTGAGTAGCTCGGAAAATGCCTGGCTGTCGGATTCCGTGGATGTCATGCCGAAGGTAAGCCAACAAGGTGTGAGTGCATTTTCACCAGAAGGTGATCAAGCTAGTCATCTCCTTGCGGCGGTTACCCAGGGACGATTCGATTCTTTCTATAAGGACAAGGCTTCGCCTTTGATCGAAAAACCACAAGAAGGTGATGAAACAGAATCGGAGTTAGAAGCAAGCGATACATCTGATGACAAAGATCAGCAGCTTCAGATTGACAGTGTCATTGAACGATCACCAGAATCTGCCCGTATCATCGTATTTTCATCCAATGAGTTTTTGAGTGATCAGATTATTCAGATGTTGGGTAGTGCGCAGCAAACAGAGTATGTTAACACGGTACAAATGATAGCGAATGCTGTCGATTGGTCTCTTGAAGACGAAGGCTTGCTAAGCATTCGTTCACGAGGTCATTTCAATCGAACCTTGCCGCCGATGGAGCAGTCGGCCCAAATGTTTTGGGAGTACTTGAATTACGCGCTGGCGGTATTGGCCATTGTCCTCGTCGCGCTTTGGGAGAAGCGCAAACGTGCTGCGAGGAATAAACAACATTTAGAACTTTTGGCTGCTTAAGGAGGATAAGACATGAAGAAAAAAATTCCTTTATTGGCTGGCGTATTGGTGCTGCAGTTGGTTGTCGCTTTATCCCTATTTTTATGGGAGGGGGATCGTTCAGGTAACTTTACCTCAGAGCCATTGATGAGCTATGAATCCGCTCAGCTCGACAAATTGATTGTCAGTGATGGCGATAGTGACGTCGTTTTGTCAAAAAAAGGTGAGGAGTGGCAGCTCAGCGATACGGGTTTACCTGTGGCAGAGGATAAGCTTGACCTCTTACTGGAAAAGCTTAAAGGACTGCAAACTGCCTGGCCTGTTACAACGACATCGTCAAGCCACGAGCGCTTTGAAGTCAGCGAAAAGAAAGTGCGTAGAAAAATATCACTGTATCAGGGTGATAAAGCCTTGGCTGAACTTTATGTTGGCACTTCACCAGGGTTTAAAAAATCTCATGTTCGTGTCGACGGTCAGGATGAGGTTTATGCATTGGAATTTAATACTTACGATGCACCAGCCACAACGAAAGAGTGGCTTGATAAGTCTTTATTGACGGTTAAGTCTGTTACCAAAATCAAGGGTAAAGGTTATACCTTATCCAGGGAAGGCGAGTCGTGGCTTATTGATCCTGTTCAAGACGGTAGAGAGATTAATGCCGATAATGTGGATAACCTGGTTAAGGCAGTTGGTGCTTTCAAAATATTGGAGGTGGCGAATAGTGCTCCAGAATTCACAGAGGATAAACAGACCGAAATCCAAGTGGATAATGGTTCAAGCTACTCTATTTTCCTTATGGAGGACGAGGAGAAGTACTATGTCAAACGAACGGGGTTCGATCAGACATTTACTTTAAGCAAGTACGAGTACGAGCGCTTAACCAAACCTAATCTGGAATCATTAACTACCGAAATAACGATTGATGATGTCGCAGTGAAAAGTGATGCCGATAATGTTGCGGTTGCAACAGAGGAAAAAGAAGAGAAGAAATAATTAGTAAAAGGGGGCGATTTTAAGCCCCCTCCTTTTCTATAAATACCCAAAATTCAGTGTCGTTGATTTAACTCGAATGGCACGATACCTATGGAATGGAGTTGTTTTTGTAATGTGGAATCCTTTGATTGCTGCCATCTTTCCAGCAAAGAAAAAATATCTTCTGCTTTGTAGCTAAGTTCAACAGCGCAAACATTGGCAACTATCTGCAATAACTTTGGGAAGCTATTGGCAAGTTCGTTAAAAATATTGTTTCCTGCATAATTTAAATTGCCCAAACTGTTATAGGCTCCGCCGCCCATGCCAATAAAATAGTCTTTATTAACACCTTTTTTTGCAAAATTCTCAAAAAATAGTGCCCCTATAAACAAAGAACTGTCTCCCAATTGTTTAAGTACGGCGTTTCTCTGGCCTACAGTTTTTGCCTTATAAGCTTCCTCGTATAACAGAGCAAGTGTTGGCAGTGAAAGAGTATCGTTTTCTATCTGAAATAAATGCTTGCTTTGGCTAAAGTGGATCAGAAGCTGAGCTAGGTAGTGAAGTGCTTCTTCTGATAAAGGGGGTGCCAAATCTTTTGATTCTCGGTTAATCCCGTCGTAAAAATACTCCTTAAGGTTTGTTTGGCTTATGCTTTTATCTTTCAGAATCATTGGTTTACCTCAATTTAAAATTTTTTCATTTGACCTCTTGAATCCAATTTAAGAATCCCTAATTACAGTTTCGGGAAGGTTCTTCCTGACATTTATTGTCTTAGGTTATCAATCATTTTAGGAGGAAATTTATGACTTTGAAACCTCTTTACGATCGTGTGGTTGTGCGCCGATTAGAGGCAGAGACAACTACCAAAGGTGGCATCATCATCCCTGATAAGTCGGCCGAAAAGCCTACTCAGGGAGAGGTGGTAGCCGTTGGAGATGGTGAGGCTGGTGATTCAGGAGAGCTTCGAGCGCTTTTGGTGAAAAAAGGTGATCGTATTCTCTTTGGGCAATATGCCGGTTCCCAAGTAAAGGTTGATGGTGAGGAGTTATTGATCATGAAAGAGTCTGACATTCTTGCCGTTGTCGAAGAAGAGCATGTAGAGGAGAAAGCAGCATGAGTGCAAAAGCGGTAATCTTTTCAGATGATGCGCGTGAGCGCATGTTGACCGGGGTGAATGTTCTGGCCGATGCCGTGAAAGCAACCCTTGGGCCTAAAGGCCGCAATGTGGTCTTAGATAAGAGCTTTGGTGCACCCAGAGTGACAAAAGACGGTGTATCTGTCGCAAAAGAGATTGAGTTGTCTGATAAGTTCCAGAATATGGGCGCTCAAATGGTTAAAGAGGTGTCATCTAAAACAGCTGACATTGCTGGTGACGGTACGACAACCGCAACGGTCTTGGCACAAGCGTTGGTGCGTGAAGGTCACAAAGCTATTGCCGCAGGCATGAACCCAATGGATCTCAAGAGAGGCATTGATGCGGTAGTAAAATCGGCTACGTCAGAGCTTCATGATCTAGCCAAACCCTGTGATGACAATAAATCCATTGGCCAGGTGGCTACAGTCTCCGCGAACTGGAACCAGGATATCGGCGACATCCTTGCTGAGGCGATGGATAGAGTGGGTAAGGATGGTGTCATCACCGTTGAAGAAGGTAAGTCACTCGAAAACGAACTGGAAGTCGTTGAAGGTATGCAGTTTGATAGAGGATACCTGTCGCCCTATTTCATCAACAATCAGGAAAAAATGCAGGTTGAGTTAGATAACCCTTATATCCTGCTCTTTGACAAAAAGATCAGCAATATCCGTGATTTGTTACCACTGCTGGAAAAAGTCGCGAAAGACAGCCGACCTTTAATGTTAATTGCCGAAGATATTGAGGGTGAGGCGCTTTCTACTCTGGTAGTGAACCAGTTGCGCGGTATTCTCAAAGTGGCCGCAGTTAAAGCGCCAGGCTTTGGAGATCGTCGTAAGGCTATGCTGGAAGATCTCGCTATTTTGACTGGCGCCGCTGTAATTAGCGAAGAAGTTGGTTTGTCGCTTGAGGGCGTGGAATTAGATCAACTTGGAAGCGCAAAGCGCATCATAATCGCCAAAGACGCAACGACTGTTGTAGATGGCGCAGGTGATGCGAAGTCTATCGACGCGCGGGTGTCGCAGATCAAAGCTGAAATAGAAAATACCACTTCAGACTATGACCGGGAAAAGCTCCAGGAGCGAGTGGCCAAACTGGCTGGCGGTGTTGCGGTGATTAAAGTTGGTGCGGCCACCGAGGTTGAAATGAAGGAGAAAAAAGACCTCGTAGATGATGCCTTCCATGCAACCCGTGCTGCCGTGGAAGAAGGTATCGTTCCTGGTGGTGGCGTAAGCCTTATCCGTGTTGCAGAAGCCGTTAAAGCCAAAGATCTGAAACTCGCGAATGAAGACCAGAACGTAGGTGCTCGTATCGCACTTCGTGCCATGGAAGAGCCTTTCCGCCAGATCGTAAACAACGCAGGTGTTGAGGCCAGTGTTGTGCTAGAGAAGGTACGAAATGAGAAAGGCGCCTTTGGTTACAACGCGCAATCGGGCAACTACGGCGATATGCTGGAAATGGGCATTATCGACCCGGCCAAAGTGACCCGCTCAGCGCTGCAAAATGCGTGCTCTATCGCTGGGCTGATGCTGACCACAGAGGTTATGGTTACTGATGCGCCTAAAGAGGATAAGGAGGTGCCAGCAATGCCGGATGCAAGTGGCTGGGGTTAATTAATATCTCTGCTATAAGTATCATATTTGGGGAGCAATGCTCCCCAAATTTTTATAACTCCCCGTTTTTATAAGCTGGCAAGAAAATAAAAATTATTTTAAAAAAAACGGTTGAAAACTAAATCTCTGACCCTAAATAAGGCTACGTGAGAGGTTGTCCTTCGGAGGCCACTCACCATTGATTGTTTTTATTTTATATTGCTTCTAACGGAGGATATACCATGAACGCAATTGACCTTACTCCACTCTACCGCAGCAGTGTTGGTTTTGATCGTTTAGGATCACTGATCAACCATGCGTTAACAACAGAATCCACTACCAGTGGATACCCTCCTTACAATATCGAGGCACTTGATGAAAATCGCTATGCCATTACCTTGGCGGTTGCTGGATTTTCTCAAGAGGAACTGGATATTCAGGTTGAAAAAGGTGTGCTGACCGTACGAGGTGACAAACACGCAAAAGAAGAGCGTACCTACCTCTATCAAGGCATTGCCAATCGCACGTTTGAACGCAAGTTCAACCTTGCCGATTACATTGAAGTTACTGGTGCTGATCTTTCTAATGGCTTGTTGACTATTAGCCTGCTGAAAGAAATTCCGGAAGCGATGAAGCCAAAATCCATTGCTATTAATCAAGATGGCAATGTATTGGAGCATAAAGCTGAAGAGAAAAGTACCAAAGGCGACAAAGCCGCCTAGCACTTTTGAGGGGTGCACCTCTGTGCACTCCTCAGTTTAACTTTAAAGTATTCATCCTGAGATTTGGAGGTGTTCCATGGACATTGAAAAATTAAAACCTTGGAATTGGTTTAAGCATGAAGATGATGCTACTCACCAAATTCCAGTATCAAAAAACAATGCTCTTGGTGAAAGTTCATCAGAGAGTAAGCAACTTTCCACCCCGCAGAATCAGGCAGTGGGTTCTTTAATGCAATTGCATAACGAAATGGACCGTCTGTTTGATGATGTTTGGCGCTCATTTGGCATGCCCTCAGGCTCAAGATTTGCGCGGCCAACATCGATGTTCAATACCAGCCTGTTTGATCATTCAATCTTGGGTGACTATAGGGCGAAGCTGGATGTGTCAGGCAGTGAAAAAGAGTATGAGGTATCGATCGATCTGCCTGGATTGTCAGAAGACGACATTCAAATTGAACTGAATGGCAACACGTTGGTTGTTAAAGGACAGAAGGGGAAAAAAAACGAAAGTAAAGATAAGCAGTACTATCGAGTAGAGCGCAGTGTTGGATCTTTTCAACGTACTTTGTCATTACCTGAAGATGCTGACAGGAATGAGATTTCAGCCAATATGAAAAACGGATTATTGGTTATTCAAATTCCACGTAAAGCATTGCCTAAGGACGATGTAAAACGTATTTCTATTTCATCGTAACTTTAAAGGCAAATGTTAAGGGCGGCGCAGTCCGTCTCCCTATTTCAGGTTAAAACAAATACAGAGGAAAGGTGCCATGAAGCAAAAAATAATTGCCCCATTCTTTTTACTAATTATGCTTATATTCGGGCAGGCACAAGCTGTGAATCGTACCGACTTTATCGGAGGCAGTTTTATTTGAGTCATGCTACACGAGCCGACTCGGTTTGTTGATAAAAAA
>NZ_NKQJ01000022.1 GCF_002312815.1 Agaribacterium haliotis | reverse complement strand
ATAAGTCACCCCGGATTAACTTATCGCATTTTATCAACATACAGGGAAGGAAATGAGTTTTTCTACAGTCTCAACGCCGTTATAACCGGCCGGAACGGAGTTGTTTAAAGTGTGCTATTAAAGCACACTTTAAACGACGCAGTGGAGGTCCAGCCAGCTTGCTGGCGGTGGTTGATAACTTTGTTATGAATTTACGCGGCATAGATTGTAACCTCTAGGGAAACACCGTATTTAGCCGCGAGTGAAACCAACTCTATGGGAAACGAATATGACTGAGCTGGTGCGATATTTAACCAAACACCAAAATCGAGACACAGATCTAAGTGTTCGTTAACCGTGATTAACTCGCTTAGATTGCATTCATCCTCAGAAAGAAACTCAATTGCTTCAGATATTTGTTTCTGGAAGTTTTCATCTTCGTCGCTAACCGTCAAGACGACCTCATTTGAGTCATCAGCGTGGTCTATCCACGATGAAGGAAATTTGTTAATCCCATCAATCCTTAAAACGCATCCTGCCAATCGAGGCTCCTTGATTCATAACGCTGCGCTTTGGGGCCGGAGTGGAGTTGATTTGGTTGTGGTAGCGTAGCGTTAAACCACAACCGAAGCAACGGAGCGGAGGTCCAGCACGCTTGCGTGCGAGCCAAGAGCGCTTTGTTAGCTATCGCTGCACGATAATATAATTAGCGTTAAAGTAATTTGGATCAGCATTACATGATCCTCGAAACTGAACCTTTTTTCCTGCCATATACGCAGCTAGGCCAATTGACATTATTTTGTCTCTACCTAATACACTGTTGGTTATCTGTATGTATGTTGGTTGGCAAGTAATTCCTCCAGCACTCCGAGCGCTCCATTTACCATCCGTTAGAAAAAATAAGAAATCCGCCGAGCCATTATAATTCATTTGACGAATTTCAGCCCAGTCCGTGTCGTCGGCGTAAGAATTTGAAATCAATAACAGGAAAGCGGCTGATGTGAATAATCGTTTCAATTTGTCTTCTTCTCGATAGTTGGTTTTGATTGCTAACGCCGCTATGTGCGGCAAACTTTTTGGTGATTGTTTTGTGCTAACGTAGTGGCCAGCACAAAATCAAGCGCCGGAAAGTTTGTCCAGCCCAGCAACGCTGGGCGAGGCACGATAGCCTTGTTAAGTTTACTGCAAACACAAATCACCAAAACCCCAAATAAAAGTACCCACAATTATGGTGATGTGAGAAATTAATGCCTGCTTTTGATGCCACCGAGATGGCTCTAAATTGGGTATACCGGTGTTGCCGCAGACCGCAGCCCCTTGACCACGAAGACTTTGGTATAAGCGCATCAATTCGGATTTTAATAATGCATACTCACTCATAACGGCCAGTAAAACGACAATTGAGCCGAAGCGGGCAAATAGATCCGATGCGATATAGATACCTAAAAGCAACCCTATAACTCCGAATACCCAAGAAGCAATTAGACACTGAATTGGGAACCTTTCATTCATATGCATCTCTCCATGAAACTTAACGCTCGCCTAAATTGACGGAGTGGAGTTGATTGTTTTGTGCTATTCAAGCACAAAACAAGCGACGCAGCGTAGGTCAATTTGAGGTGCTTGTTAGTGGATTGCTACTTACGAAATAGAAAAAGTGAGTTGTTCGTTTCATCCATGGTCGGATTTCCACCCAGACAACCATGGGTTCTCAGCACAACATCAGATCCACTAGCGGATGCAGCTAGAGCAAGACTTAAAATATTCTTTATATCTGGATGAGATTTAGGAATATCAATTCGATTTCCAGTGCACCCAGGCTCTGGTATTTCATCATTCACTATTATAAGTAGCGTGCCGTTTCCGTATATACCAGTTTCTAAGACTTTCGTTGTAATAGCATCTGTTGCAAACGAAAAGGGCGATAATACTAATAAAGCCACAAAAATTATATTTTTCATAATCTATCCTAAATACACACTAACGCCCTAATAACGGGCCGGAGTGAGTGGATTGCGTTGTGCTATTAAAGCACAAAAGCAAGCCACGCAGCGGAGGTCCGAGGCCGCTTGCGGCCGGGCGTTGATTAGTTTGTTATGCATTTGAGAGCCCAGATAGTAGCCCAAAAAGTGTAAGTACGATACGTATCGGCTTGAACGATAACGAAAGTGCAAAAGCGGTGATGAAAAAGCTTATAGAATGAGGTTGAGAGATACCCAGGTTAATGATTACTGCCACAGCTATGGAAACCAGGCAACATACTTGGAGTGTACTGGTCGGAATTGAATCTAGTACGTTTTCTGATTTGGTAATGAAAAGAATTATTGAACAAGCTAACAGCGGTACCCATAGGCCAATTGTATATAGCCCTCCAAGGACCAGAAGGATAGATAGAAAGAAGCAGATCGCCGATAGAAATCTCGGCCTAATTTTCATTTCCCTCTGAAGCTTCATCCTCTTAAAAAGTACCTAGGTTAGTTTTGATGCATAACAATATTATTAAGTAGAAAAGTCCATATTAAAACACGGAACCCTCCATACTTCACTCACTTTAGCTAGTACTCACTCCCAACTAGGGCCTCGAAAAATCTAACTCTACGCCATACCGGCCCAGCAAAACCCCGGGAAAGGTGGAAAATTCCATATTATTTTATACATGACTTTACAGGCCGCAAAACACTGTCTATACATACAGCATACGTAGTAGTTTTCTGAGGCGAATATGCCGTCTGATTTCTTAAAAAGTGTTAGCAAACACATGTATAAACGGCGTTATTCGAAGCGCACGATAGAGAACTATGTTATCTGGATCAAACGCTTTATCAACTACCACAACAAACGCCATCCCAAAGATTTAGATCAATCGCATATTGAAGCCTTTCTAAGTTTTTTGGTGCTGGAGCGCAACGTTGCTGCGCAAACACAGGCACAGGCGTTAAACGCTATCGCCTACCTTTACAAAGATATCTTAAACTCCCCCCTTACCATGGAGCTTAATTTTGTAAAGAGCTCCGCACCAAGAAAACTACCCGTCGTTTTAACGGTGGCCGAAGTCCGAAGCTTTTTAGAAGCCGTTTCACCGCAGTTTCAACTGCCGTGCTTTTTGCTCTATGGCAGTGGTCTTCGGTTGATGGAGTGTGTTCGCCTTCGTGTTCACGACTTAGACTTCGATTATAACTGTATACGTATTTGGAACGGCAAAGGCGGTAAACATCGTATGGTAACCCTCGCGCCAGAGATTAAAACTCGCCTCAAACAGCAAATAGATCTCACCCGCTCTTATTGGGTTCAAGACATAAACCAAGCCCGCTTTGACGGGGTTTGGTTGCCCTACGCACTTCGCCACAAATATCAGCACGCCAATAAAGAGCTAGGCTGGCAATATTTATTTGCGTCTTACAAGCTAAGTACGGATCCGGAAACTCAAAGCTTGCGACGTCATCATATCGATGAAAGCTCACTGCAAAAAGCCATTCGCGCTGCGGCAAAAAAAACCAATATTAATAAAAATATAACTGCGCACACATTACGGCATTCATTTGCGACCCACCTATTACAAAACGGAGCCGATATACGTACCGTGCAAGATCAACTCGGCCATGTTGATGTACGCACAACACAAATTTACACTCATATTTTACAGCGCGGGGCAAACTGTGTTCCCAGCCCACTCTCTGCAGCCTTTCCACAATAAGCAAGGTAATAAAAAAGGGAGCCAAAGCTCCCTCAAATTACTGCTACTCAAACTAACCTATTGGCAGTTATCAAGCGCCATGGCATCTATCCACTGTGCCAGCAGGTTTGCACCTTCTGTATCCGCTACGGTTGAAGCAATGGGTGGCATTTGGCCACTGTCTCGCTGGTGCATGCGCCACCAGATACTTGATGCATCGTGCACACCCGGTTTTATTAATGCCTCATCTGGATACGCCGTTACCGGTGAGTGCGGCGCCACATTGCAAAGGCCTTTATCAGCCATGGCTACATGGTAGCGTGCATCCCAGGTGCTCTGCCCCATTGATCCCGGCCCGCGGTGGCAGCTTGAGCAGTTAACGTGCACATAACTTTCTCCGCGAATAGTTAAATCGATACTTTCATCATTAATATCAGGGAAGGCCTGTTGACGCTCGGTGTTACCGCTGATCATGCCCAGTGCTAGCAAGGTATCGAACTGATTGGCGCTACGGTCTGTCGACGGATAATAATTCTCAACATTCATCTGTCTGGTTTCGGGCCCGAGCACATAGTTCGAGGTCTCGCGGTGGCACTGTAAACAATCACTCTGAGACGGGTAACCCCACACGTGGCCATCACTTAAGGTTGTTTGTTTGCCTTCAGCTGGCACTAGGCTTGCGGTATTTTGATCCGTCCACTCATAGGTGTAAAAACCATAGGTGCCGTCGTTGTAGCGCACAACAAAACGCGTTTCAAAATAATTGCCATCGTTCCACTGAAAGTGCTTGATTAACACCCCACCCGGAGGTAAAGACCATTCACCGTCTGCATCAATATCCATGCTTGTGCCGTTGGGCAGTGCTAACCAGCGCGATTTAAGCGCGCCGTCAGACCAAAAATTTTGTGCAACACTAAACGGCACAACACCTTCAGCTGGAAGCGGCGGGTTGGCAATGCTGGCAAAACAGCCGGTATCCATCATATTTTCCGGCGGGCCTTGCACACTGGCGCCACCGGCAGGGCCAATTTTATAAATAGCCGTAGCCGCAGGGTTGCTAAAGCTCAGGCTAATCACGTACAGCTCGCCGGCATTATCCTGAACAAACGCGGCGGGGAAAGGCGCAGGTGCAACGGAAAATAACTCGTCACGTGTTGCGCTTGCGCGGTCGTAGCTGTAGATCATGCCGCTTTGGAAATCCGCAAAAATATACAGGCCGTAGAGCTCGGGCATCGCACTGCCGCGATAAACAAAACCACCGGTAATCGAAGAGCCTAAACCACAGCCTTCACCGTTGTGATAAAAATATTCTGGTGCTGTGTTTTCGCCGGCGCAGTTACCCGGCCCACAAATTAAACCTTCCCAGTTTGGCCAGCCGTAGTTCGCGCCTTTTTGTACGATGTTAATTTCTTCATAACACTCTTCACCGACATCACCAACCCAGAGCTCGTCTTGTACACGGTCAAAGCTCATGCGCCACGGGTTGCGAAATCCATAGGCCCAGACTTCATTGCCAAACGGGTTGTCTGATGGAATCGCGTAACCGCCATCGCCACCGCCGTCTACATCAATACGAATAATCGTACCTTTTTGCTGGTTTGGGTTGCCGATGGTATCGTTTTGTTTGTCATCACCCACACTCATGTACAACATGCCATCTGAGCCGAAGGCTAAATTGCCGGCTTTGTGTTGGTACTCGTATTGCGGCAAGCGCCATAAAATTTGCTCATTGCTTGCGCTTGTCGCATCAGCGTTGGTTGTAAAACGGCTGATGCGGCTTTCCCAGGGGCTGCTATTTGACATATAACTCACGTAAACATAGGGCTGGGCTGGCCAACTAGGGTGAAAAGCCATCGACCAAAGCCCGCCTTCTCCGCCGCCTTCTATCGAATGACTTAAGTTAATAAACGTCGAAGTACCGCTTGCAGCGCTATTGGCACTAATGCGTTTAATTAAACCGCCGCGCTCAACAACATAAAAATCGCTGTTAACATCACCCGGCTTTTGCGCAACAAAAATTGGGTTTTGCAAACCGGCATTTGCCCAGACTCGCGTTAATTCATAACCCGCAGCGTCCTGCGGTGCATCGCCGGCCAAGCAACTTAAATTATTGGGGCGGCTATCCAGGCCAAGTAAGGCGCCTTGCGGAACAAGGGTAAATTTATCGGCGTTCCACTGCCAGGCGTTGGCGGCGCCAGCGCTTAACAAACGCAAGGTGTAAATTCCGTCGCTCTCAATCACTAAGTTAGTGCTAATACTATTGCTCTGGAAATTATCCCAGCCGCCGGTATTGCTAATTGCTGCGCTTGCAACACTGACACCGTCGAGCAAAAGCTCAACGCCCGCATTGGCATTTGGAGACGCAGCATCAATATTAACGCGATAGCGCCCGGCGATTAGTTCAACACTGTAATCGGCATAGTCGCCGGTTTGGTTCCAGTTGATCGCAGCAGAGCCATTTGGCGCGCTGTAAGTTTGAAAACCATCGTGCGCACCGCCGGTAGCAATAAAATCTTCAGCCTCAATAACAACCGGCACCGGGCTTGGCGCTGAGCTCGGGCTGACACTTGGCAGCGGGCTTGGAGAGGGGCTCGCGCTCGGCAGCGGGCTCGGCGAGGGGCTTGGGCTCGGAGAAGGGCTTAGCGATGGACTTGGGCTCGGCGACGGTATCGCTGAAGGGCTAGGCGACGAGCTGGGCGAAGGGCTGGGCGAAGGACTCGGCGCGGCGCTTGGCAAAACACTCGGCGACGGGCTGGGCAGCGCAGCGCCAACCACCGTCAAATTTAATTTATCAGCGTTCCACTGCCACGCATTGGCTGCACCGACACTAATAATACGCAGGGTATAGGTGCCGGCCTCGGTGATAGAAAAACTGCGGTCAAAGTCCTGGCGCTGAAAATTATCCCAGGCGCCGGTATTTGCCAAAGCAGCGCTGGTCAGCAATTCATCGCCTATCCACAGTTCAGCACCGATGCCTGTCAACGGGCTGGCTGCATCTATGTTTGCGCGGTAAGTCGCAGCACTAAGCTCGAGCTGATACTCGGCCCAATCGCCCGTCTGGTTCCAGTTTATGGCTGCGCCGCCATCGGCGGTTGTATAGGTTTGAAAACCGTCGTGGCTGCCACCTGTGGCAATAAAGTCTTCAAGTTCAAGCGCAAGCGACTCGGCCGAGGCCAACGGGCTCGGCATTAACGAAGGGCTTACATTTGGGCTGGGCGACGGGCTCGGTGACGCTTTAGGAGAAGGGCTGGGTAAAGGACTCGGCGATGGCGCCGGCGAAGGGCTGGGCGAGCTGCTTGGTAACGAGCTTGGCGAAACGCTCGGCAACGGGCTCGGCGCAGCCAGCAAGGTAAAATGCAGCTTATCGGCATTCCACTGCCAGGCATTGGCGGCGCCCTGCCCCATAATGCGAACGCGATAACTGCCATCACTCAGTACAATTAACTCGTCAGTTAAATTAAATTCAACAAAACTGTCCCAGCCGCCTGTATCGATTATCGGCGTTGTGCCCAGGCTCTGCTGCTCAACAAATAACTCGAGCCCGGCACCGGCGACGGGCGTGCCCGCTTCAATGCTTACCGCATAGGTGCCAGCACTAAGCTCAACATCGTAGTCGGCCCAGTCGCCGGTTTGGTTCCAGTTAATTCCACGCCCCCCGGATGGCAGGTCGTAGCTTTGAAAACCAGCGTGCGTACCGCCGGTGGTGATAAAATCTTCAGTTTCTATTGTTAATGCTTGAGCCTGAGCGCCGATATAAATCAGAGCAATCCCCGCGGCGAGCCTTAACTTCCCAGAAGTAAGTTCCATAGCCTTTTTCCATATTTAAAGCTGCTCTCCATCACAGATGCACACGCAAATACCCGCCTTTGCAGGTAGCAAAAGCCAGAAAAGAGTGGAAATGTGTTTTTTAGAATTATTGGAGAGGTCGCGCCGGGCTTCTCCGACAACATATCTGAGCACGAAACGCATCAAACATCAGCAAGCCAAGAACAGCGGCGACAAAAAAGATTATATCGGTGACAAATAAAAAGTCATTGGCTAATTTTTTTGCATAATAATTCTCGCGTCGGAACAATTATTTAAAAGCCATATTTTCACTTAGCCATGAAAACGCTAATATGAAGTTCTTATCGTAATCGAAAAGTCTTCAATCTTTGGTAGTACAGCGGAGCAAATTGGTGGATACATTGTTTAAATTGGGCCGATCCACGCGGTTGATAACCCACAGTTTAATGATCTGTTTGTGTTTACTTTTTTTTACAAGTTTAACAGCGCTTGCCGATTCGCTACCCGACGCGCCAAGCAGCCAGAGCGAAAAAGTTGAGCCCGAGCCCAAAGTAGAGCAAGCGCAAGCGGTCTTTGACGAAGCGTTTTTTGCAAGGCTTGCCCAGCGCAAACAAGATTTAAAACAAATAAAAAAGCAGCTAAGGCGCAGCGAAGGCAATGCCTACGATGTGGTGATCGAGCGTTTAAAAAATAAAGATCGCGCCATCGTCAAAAGCATCGACGACAAACTCAAGCGCCTGATTCAGATTCACGCTAACGACAAACTCAAGCCCGATGAGGCTGATCTCGCAGCGCTGCCCAGTGTCTATGCCGAGCTTGAGCAAGCTCTGAAAAACATCAATGAGCTTATTTACGACGAGCTCAATCGCCAGAGCAAAGACGACGACCCAATTGTGCAGGCCCAGGCCTATGCCAGCATCGAATTACTGTGGACCGAGCTCTATGAAAACCAGCAGGCCACCATCAACGCTTTTCACTATGCCGATGTGCTAGAACTCGACATCGATCAACACCGCGTCAAGTTCCGCAAAGAGCTCAGCAACCAAAGTGAAACACTGTCGGCGGCGCTAAGTGTATCGATGCGCAAAGTCGAAGCGCTGCGCATCAGCCAATCAATGGTACCGGAAAACAAAGATATAAAAACCAAGTTAAAAATTGCCGAAAAGCGCGTCAACCTGCTTTCTCACCACTTAAGAGAGATCAAAACCGCTTCTGAAGAACTCGGCATGGATACCTCCAAGTACGATCAACAGCTGCTGCTTGCAACCGGCCAAATCAGCACCACCACCTTCGATAAAGACGTGCTTCTGGGCCTGTTAAACCAGGCCATCGACAGCGCACTAAAAAGCAGCATTGAAGAGGGCCCCGGTTTTGTCTTTAAACTTATCCTACTGATTTTGATTGTTTTTGTGGCCTACAAACTCTCATGTTTGGTGCAAAAAGTAACTGAGCGCGCGCTGCGCAGTAATGCGGTACACCTTAGCTACTTACTAAAAAAAATGATCTCGGCTTCTGTGCGCAACGTGGTTTTATTGATGGGCGTGTTAATCGCCTTAAGTCAAGTTGGCATTTCCCTAACTCCGGTGCTTGCCGGTCTCGGCGTCGCCGGTTTTATCATCGGCTTTGCCCTGCAAGATTCGATGTCCAATTTTGCTTCGGGCATGATGATTTTAATCTACCGCCCCTTTGATGTTGACGATGTTGTCGACGTGGGCGGCGTTATCGGTGTTGTAAAAAAAATGAGTTTGGTCAATACCACCATTCACTCTCTCGACAACCAAACCTTTGTTATTCCCAATAACAAGATCTGGCAAGATACAATTAAGAACTTAACCAACCAGCACGTGCGCCGGGTAGATATGATCTTTGGCATTAGCTACAGCGACGATATCTTAAAAGCTGAAAAAATCTTAAACGATATTCTCGAAGAGGATGAGCGCATCTTGCACAAACCCGAACCCCTTGTGCGGGTGCACGAACTCGGCGACTCGTCCGTCAACTTTATTGTGCGCCCGTGGGTAAAAACCGCCGACTACTGGGAAGTACACTGGGCCACCACCAAAGAGGTCAAACTGCGCTTTGATCAACAGGGCATCAGCATTCCTTTCCCTCAGCGCGATGTGCATTTATATCAACACACACCGGAATAACTATTGTCAGCATCCAACAACTAACAAGCGGCAGTGCAACGATCAATCGCCAATTAAAAACGCAAGCCGACTTGAAGACTTAGGGCGCAAGTATGATGCCACCTGTCCTCGGTTGCTTGCGCCCGGAGAGGATGAAGTTGCCGCGCTCAGCTGAATTCCGTTCTGGCTTTTGCTTTAACATGTCTTGCTCGCAACCGCTCAACCAGCAGCATCATTTTAAGTACGCCCAGCCGGCTCTTAACCACAGGCGCCGATATGGCCACAGGCGGTACAAAAATCGCAGCCATCGCGTTTAATAACCGCCGCTTGCTGGCACTCTTTACAGATTTTTCCGGCCACAGTTAAATTGGCGATATTTTCAGCGCCGTAGCTGCGCGGTGCGTCGAGATTAAATAAGCCCAAACCGTTAACCGGGTACCCCTGTTTGTCAAGAATACCGTGCATGCTGTAGCGGTGAATTAACAGGCGCGCGATATAGGCAACCGTCGATGGCTGCACGGCTTGTTTTTCGCTGTTCGGCACCCGCGCTAAAAAATCGCCCTGAGCTTCGGCTAAGTCTTTTAAACCGCGCAGTTTTTTGCCTATCCAGGCCGGGTCTATCACGCGCATATCCAGGCTTAAACTTTTGGTCAAGCCGTTCAACTCTAAGGGGTAAACACCAGAGAGCCAAACACTGTAGGGGCGGTGGCTGCCATCTGGCATCACACATTCTTTAACAAACATCGCAAAGTCGTCGCCGGTGGCCGGGTTATAAACATCAACCGTCCACGACAAGGTGCCGTCGACACCGCTTTTGGGTTCTTTGCGGCTAAACATCGCATCGACCAGCGGCGTTGCCGAGCCCGTTTTCGAGCTTGTATTTTCAGGCTCTGCAGCGTCGTTTGCGCGGGCGTCGCTAACGCCTGTATCAAATGCGCCAAGCTCTTCGCAGCGGTGTTTGACCAAGCTTGCCAGCGCACTAACGCTGCCTGCCACCAGGGTTTTATTGCCATTTGGCATCGTCATTTCAAAGGGAATGGTTGGTGTTCTGGACAGCGAATCAAGTTTTATTTTTAACCATTCGCGGTCTTCACTGCGCATATCCATCGACAAATTTTTTGCCAGCGCCGCCATGCCGCGCGGCAGGTTGTCGCCATTGACCCAGACTTCAAACGGGTGCGCACGGCCGTTTTCCATATGGCTGACAAATACCGCAAAACGGTGCTCGGCATTGTCGATCACATAGGTCATGCTCGGTGTGCCGGCGGCGATGGCCGGCCGGTGGGCCCAGCGCAAGGTCGCCAGGCTAATATCCGGCGTTTCGGCCAGGCGCAGTTTTCTGTCGGGCTCACTCTGATCTAAATCCTGCCCGCTGCTATCGGCACTATCAACATTGTCAACGGCCAGTACAGAGCCGAGCACATCGTTGGGCCGATAGGTGGTAATACCTTTCAGGCCGTGTTTCCAGCTGTTTAAATACAGCGCTTTAAAATCGGCAAAGGGGTAATCTGCCGGCACATTCACGGTCTTGCTAATCGATGCGCAAATATAAGGCTGGATCGCCGCCTGCATCAGCATATGATCGTTTGCGCTAATTTCCAGGGCGCTGACAAAAGCCTCCGGCAACTTATCTAAATCGCCACCGAGCTCGCGATAGACTCGGTAGGCGTGATCTTCAACTTGGTATTCGGTTTTTGAGCCGTCGGCTTCGCGCTTTAAACGTTTGTAGAACCAACTAAAGGCAGGCTCCAGCCCATTCGAGCAGTTGTCGCCAAAGGCCAGTGAAATCGTGCCTGTCGGGGCAATGCTCAACAGGTGGGAGTTGCGAATACCGTATTTGCGAATAAGCGCACGAATATTTTCCGGCAGGCGCTTGGCCATGCCCGAGGCCAAATATTTATCGGCAACAAATTTAGGGAACGGTGCTTTTTCCCGCGCTAAATCTACCGAAGCAAGGTAGGCCGCATCGCGCATGCGCCGGGTTAAATCTCCGGCCCACTCGCGCCCGGCTTCACTGTCGTAACGAAGATTAAGCATAATCAGCGCATCGCCAAGGCCGGTAAAACCTAAGCCTATGCGGCGCTTATCCGCGGCTTCTTTGGCTTGCTCGGGCAGCGGCCACGCCGTTGCATCAAGTACATTGTCGAGCATGCGCACCGCGGTTGCGGTATTTTGACAAAACAGTTCGTAGTCAAAACTTGCCTCTGCACTAAAGGCATTGTTTACAAACTTAGTTAAATTAATACTGCCCAGGCAACAGCAGCCGTAGTCGGGAATTGGGATTTCGCCGCAGGGGTTGGTCGCTTCAATTCTTTCGCAGTAGTGCAGGTTATTTTCCTGATTAATTCTATCGAGAAACAGCACCCCGGGTTCGGCGGCATTATAGGTATTCTCCATAATGACATCCCAAACTGCCGCCGGGTTTATTTTTTCATATACCCACAGGCCATCGTCGCGCTGATAGGCGCCGCCGGCTTTTACCTGTGCATTGGGCTCAGATTTATGAACCAGCTCAAAGCTGTTGTTGTCGAGCATACAGCGCATAAATTCATCGCTAATGCCAACGGATATATTGAAGTTATTAAGCCGACCCGCTTCTTTTTTGGCGCTGATAAATTTTAATATATCGGGGTGGTCACAGCGCAGCACGCCCATTTGTGCACCGCGGCGCGAGCCGGCCGACTCCACCGTCGAGCAGCTCTGATCAAACACGTGCATATACGATACCGGCCCCGAGGCCGAACTTGCCGTACCAAGCACCAGTGCGCCCTCGGGGCGAATCGAGCTAAAATCGTAACCGACACCACCGCCGCGGCGCATGGTCTCGGCCGCCTCGCGCAGCGCGTGATAAATACCGGCTTTGCCGCCTTCGGTGCTCGAAATTGAATCGCCAACCGGCTGCACAAAACAGTTAATCAAGGTGACATTTTTTATACCGGTGCCGGCGGCGCTGTTAATGCGGCCACCGGGGATAAACCCCTCTTGCAGGGTTTTAAGAAATTGCGGTGCAAGCTTTTTGCTGTGTTTTTCCTGCTCGGCCAGGGCTTTGGCAACACGCTGGCGAATCGCCGCCACCATCGCCGCGCCGTCGAGTTTTTGCTCTTCGCCTTTGGCGTACTTTTCGCGCAGCACATCGAGGCTGACCTCTTGCCACTCATGCTCGGCCACTAACTGTGTTTTAAGCTGTTCACTATTGGCTACTGTTGTTTCACTGGTTGTCATAAATCGCCTCGCCCCCGAACTTTTCTGACATACTTTCAGGCACATTTACCTGTCAGGCAGCCGAGCCTAGAAACTCCAGGAAAAGAGCCTTGCCAAGCCGCATATCTGTTGTGATTACATCGCCCGCCGCCGCTGACTAAAAACAAACAACTAAAAGAAAGTAAATTAAAGAGCTGCACAATATCTATATCTAGTAGTTAAACGACGGGGCCGGAACGATAACACACCATATATAGTGGGTCACACAAAGATATACTACTAGAGATTGATGCAGATCAGTACAAACGCAGCTGCCAAAATTGGGTTATAACAGGAAGGTTTTTTATACCCCGCTTTCACAGCAAGCAGCGCCCGCGCCTGCCAACGTTAGCGGCAGGCGCTTAATACACCGCCTGCGCACCGGGCTGGCTATAGTCTCGGCACTTGCTTTTGGCAAATAACAGCTGAGAGGTGTGAATAACACGCTCGGCAAAACCCGCTTCGCAATAACACAAATAAAATTCCCAAAGGCGAATAAAACGATCGTCAAAACCCAGGGCTCTGACCTCGGCCAGGCGCTTAAAAAAAGCCTCGCGCCAGTCGGCCAGTGTGCGGGCGTAGTGCAAGGTAATATCTTCTATGCCAACGCAGTGCATATCGCTATTATCGGCCGCTTTGCTAAGCAAACACTGGTTGCTCGGCAGGCAGCCTCCGGGGAAGATATAGCGGCGAATAAAGTCGCTGTTATTTTTCATTTTTTCGTAGCGCTGATCACCGGTGCAAATGCTCTGAATCAACATCAGGCCGTCGTCTTTTAACAGCCGGTTCAGAGTTTGAAAATACTCGTTGTAATACTGGTGACCAACGGCTTCTACCATTTCAATCGAGACGATTTTATCAAAGCGGCCCTCTAGTTCGCGGTAGTCTTTGTTTAACAGAGTAATTTGTTGCTCGAGACCGAGCTCGGCAATTTTCTGTTTGGCGTAGTGGTACTGGGCATCGCTGATGGTCGTGGTGGTAACATGGCAGCCGTAGTTCTGCGCGGCGTAGATGGCCATGCCGCCCCAACCGCTGCCGACTTCAAGCAGCGTCTCACCGGCTTTTAGCTTTAGCCGCTGACAGATATGCTTGAGCTTAAACTCGGCGGCCTCAGCCAGGCTTGACTCGGGTTTGGGATAAATCGCCGAGCTGTACATCATTTTTTTATCGAGAAATAACTCAAACAGCTCATTGCTTAAATCGTAGTGGGCGAGAATATTCTTTTTGCTGCCGAGCAAGCTATTTAGGCGGCTGCGCTCTAGCAGGTTATTGAACTGCCTGCTAAAGCTGCTAAATACGCTGTCAAAATTATTTAACTGCCGCTGATTCTGCAGGATCAAACGTATCAAAGCGAGCAGGTTGTTACAGCGCCACAGCCCTAAAATATAAGCCTCACCGGCGCCGGTGCTGCCGGCAAAGACAATATGATTGTAGGCGCTAAAATCATCTATCCATACTTCCACAGCAGCAGGCTGGTTTTTTTCCAAAGCACTCTGATCGAAAGCGCTCTGATCGAACGTACCCTGATCGAAAGTGCTCTGATCGAAAGTACCCTGAGCAGAAGTTTTAGAACCATTACTAACAGCATCCGGCGCACCAAAACGATAGCTCTGCCAGGCCTGCCCGGGCTGCGTTCGCTCGTGCAGCAGCAGTGCGCCGTTTTTAAGCTGGCCCAATTTTTTAAACAACAGGTGCCGAGCTAGGCGCTGCAGCGTTTTAGTTTTGCCTGTTTGGCTTAAATCGCCTGCATTTAATGCTACGGATTTCATCTTGCTCTCGCTCTATTCTCGCTCTTTCTTGCTCTGTCTTCTGTTACGACCTTTGTTACAAGGCTTGTTACAACTTTACTTACGTTTTTTAAGTTCTGATACACGTTTTTATAACTATCACTATTGCGCTTTGTATTGTGTTCATACACCTAAAAAAACACAAACTATTTGGCTTTTAAACACTCAAGCTCGCTGCCCCTGCCCAGATTTACCCAGAAAAGGCACGCCCTTTACAAACAGCTTTAAGGCTTGCCAGTAAATTCGCAGTACATTTTGCAAGGCCATAAATGGGTGGCGCACAAGCGTCTTGCGTACAGTTTTTGCCGTTAACGCTTCACGCTGTAAGTTAAGCGCTGCGCTAAAAAATGACTCGCCGGCATCGCTTAAGTCTATATTGATTTCAATAGTTTCTCCCGGCTCAGACGAAGACCAGTGATAGTTCATATTGACGTGGTTAAACGGGGATACGGTAAAATCCTTGGCAAAGATCAGCTCAGCGCCATCTCGCTGGGCGTCGTCGAGCTTAAGCACATAGGCCCTGCGCTCTAGCCACGGGGTATTGCTCACCTCGGCAACAATGGCTCTAAGTACATCGCCTTTATCAAAGCAGTAATACGTCGTCAGCGGATTAAAGTTAAAACCCCAGCTGCGCCAACTACTTAACATGCGCACCGGGCCGTCAAGCTTTAAACCGCACTGCTGTTTAACTGTTTTTAATACACGCTGTTTTACACCCGGCGCCCGGCCGTGAAAATCGCGCTCACAAAACTGCAGCGCAGCTAAGTGTTTTTTTGATAAAAAAGACGAGCACTGCAGTACTTCGTCAATTTCATCGAGATCAAGATAGATCATATACAGCGGGTAAGAAAAACTGTGGTGCTTGGGCGAGCGCCGCTCGTGCCAGAGCCTGCCGCGATACAGGGCGCTGTTTAATTCGCCGGGCGCTTTGTTTAAGCCCTGCGCCGTGTTGCCCGCAACAGACCACGTCGCTTGCTTGGCCTCCGTGTATTTCAAGCCTGTGACTCCAGTTCTATACCAAGCGCCGCCGCCACACGCTGGGCGCTGACCAGGGCATCCTCGTGAAAACCGTTGGCCCAGTATGCTCCAGCATAAAAAGTGTGCTGAACACCGTTAATCTCGGCCCAGCGCTGCTGCGCAGCAATGGCTTTTAAATCAAACTGAGGGTGGGCGTAAGTCCAGCGCCCCAGCACCTTCTGCTGATCAATGTATTTATCGGCATTTAGGCTGACGCAAAACTGGGTCTCGGCCTCAATGCCCTGCAAAATATTCATATTGTAGGTCAGGCACGGCAGGGCGTGCTCTGCATCTTCCGCCTGATCGGCAAGCTGATAATTCCAGCTCGACCAGCAAGCTTGTTGCTTCGGCAACAAAGACTCATCCGTGTGCAAAACCACGGAGTTGTCCTGATATAAAATAGCGCCGAGAACGTGTTGTTCATCGACCGTAGCATCACCGAGTAAAGCCAGGGCCTGATCGCTGTGGCAAGCAAAGACCACTTTATCAAAAATCTGCTCGCTGCCGTCAGCCATCTTCAACACTGCGCCGTCGGGCCGTCGAAGCACCTGGCGAATATTCGCCTGTAAATAAATATGCTCTTTGTAGGCTTCCGTTAGCGGTGCAATATACGAACGCGAACCGCCACAAAGCACTCGCCACTGCGGCTGATCCCTAACTGTCAGCAGACCGTGGTTCGAAAAAAAGCGCACAAAAAACAAAAGCGGAAAGCGCTTCATCTGTTGAAAACTTGCCGACCAAATGGCCGAACCCATCGGAATTAAATACCAGCGGCAGAAACTTTCACTGAAATTTCTCAGGCGCAGATAGTCGCCGAGGCTAATATCCTGGGCAATGCGACCAGCGTCGAGCTCCGCTTGGGCTAAGCGATTAAAACGCAAGATGCCGCGCAACATGGACCAAAACGCCGGGCGCAACAGATTCTTTTTATTGGCAAACAGGCCTTTTAAACCGCTGCCGCTGTACTCGACTTCGGCACTGCTGACACTAAAACCCATGGAGCTAGCCTGAGTGTCGACACCGAGCTTATCTAACAGCTTGATAAATTGCGGGTAAGTGCGTTTGTTGTAGACAATAAAACCCGTATCAATGGCGTAGTCCTGGCCCTGGTGATGAATATCAACCGTCGCCGTGTGGCCGCCCAGGCGCGCTTCTTTTTCAAACAAGCTAACACGGTGTTTTTGGCTTAAATAATACGCCGAGGCCATGCCGGCCATGCCCGAACCGATCACCGCAATATTCAGCGGCGCCTGCGCTTTGTTCCCATTCATAATAATTTTGATTCCGCTAATCGTTTTTGATGCATTTTTGCCGCCATGCGCAGCCAAAGCGGCCCAAGCCAATTGGCTATTTTTAAAGCCGCCCTAAGCGGCCACGGGAAGCTGATTATCGGCCGCCCTTTTTTTAGGCCAAGTAAAATTCGCTCTGCCGCTTGCTCGGCGCTCATTAACCACGGCATAGAAAAATCATTTTGTTTAGTCAGTGGCGTATCAACAAAACCCGGCCTGACAATTTGAAAACTCAAGCCAGCGCCGTGTAAATCAATCGCCAGCGAACGCACACTGTATTCAAGCGCCGCTTTGGATGCACCGTAAGCTTCAGCGCGGGAAAAAGGCAGCAACATCGCCAGCGAACTGGTCACCAACACACGCCCGCGCGCAGCTTTAAGTAGCGGCAGAGCCTGCTTTAAACAGGCCAACTGGGCAAAATAGTTAAGTTCAAAGACTCGCCGATACAGGCCGAGCTCGGCCAGCGGCGCATCGTCGTATTCACAGGTGCCGGCATTTAACACCAACAGATCGAGCTGATCACACTGCGCTTTTAATTGCTGTGCACAGCCGCTTAAACTCTGCTCATCGCAAATATCCACAGCCAGCACCTGAATATGTTTTGGGTAGCGCCTTTTTAAGGCCAGCAATTTGTCTTCACTGCGCGCAGACACAAAAACAAAGTTGCGCCGTTTGGCCAGCGCTTCGGCCAGCGCCAAACCGATGCCGGAGCTGGCGCCGAGCAACCAAATTGTCAGGCCGCTAAGCTCGGCAAAATTAGCCTCGCTACCGGGCTTTTTTTGGCGGCGCGGAAAAAAATCAAAAGCGCTCACGGGGCACCTGTGCCAGCACTAATACCGGTATCTGTCGCTGGGCTGCGCTTATCCGGGCCGCTTTCGACATCCGCTTGCTTTGTGCCGCCGTGCTCAGCTGTATCAGCGCCGTGCTCGGCACCGGTAACAATACGCTTTTTCAGCGCGCGAACCACGGCGCCAATCACTGCGATGCGCTCGTAAAAAAGCTCACCTAAGTCGTAGTAGTCGCGGTGATAACAAATAAGCCCTGTATCATCAAAACGCAAAACACTGACACCTTCGATACTAAAGCGTTTGGCCGAATTTAAGCGTCGGTGGCTTACGTGCATGCGCCACTGAATCGTACAGCAAGCCTGGCCTTCGTCGCAGTGCAAAAAATCAAAGCTGCAGTAGCTAAGCCCTTCGCGGCCGTGCTCAAAATAGCTGCGCAGCTGGGCAATACCGTTTAATGCCAGCAGTGGGTCGATAAACTCAAGCTGCTCGCTGTACAGCTCGTTTAAGCACTGCAAATCGGCGCTGTGGTAGTTGCGATAAAACTCTTTCAGTCGAGGTAAAATCAGGCTAGACATAGGCCCTCCTTCGTTGGCCTTCACTTACGCCGGGCACCGCCGTATGGATGACCTTATATGCAGCAAAATCAAATGATTAGCGATTGCACGGCAAATATTTTTATCGCTAAAGCGCTGATCCATTTTTCCCTTTGTGCCGTACAAGCCACTAACAAGCTCTGCTAGGATAAGCACAAAGCCCAATGTTAACCGTTAATATGAACAATACGAGCGCGAGCGGCAAGCCAGAACATCAGTACTGGACTGGGCTGCTCAGCCAGCTGGCCCAGAAGCCGAACGAAGCGATCTTCGCCGAGCTGCACGCCCACTTTGCCCCGCAGATTCGCGGCTTCTTGCGCAATCACGCCGGCGGCCTGAGCGCCGAGGTCGCCGAAGACCTGTGCCAGGAAACCATGTGCAAAGTATGGTTCAAAGCCAAGAGTTTTGACGCCAACAAAGCCGCCGCCAGTACCTGGATTTTTACCCTGTGCCGCAATGTGCGTATCGACTACCTGCGCAAGTTCAGCCGCAGCGACATACACAATGACAGCTACGAAGAAAAAGAAGAGAAAAACGGCCTGCAGGCCGACGATATCTGGGAGCTTGACGACAGCCAGCCTTTTATCGATCTGTATCAAAGCCGCAACGAAGAGCGCATTCAGCAATCTATGCAAGATATTTCCAAAGAGCAGCGCCAGGCGCTGCAGTTGGCCTATATGCAGGGCCTCAGCCACAGCGAAATCGCCAGCGAGCTCGAACTGCCGCTCGGCACGGTTAAGTCCAGAGTCAGACTCGGGCTTAAACATCTTCAAAACCTGATCAAACACAAGTGAGGTAGAGGTCGTGATTAAGCATCATCCCGACGACAGCATCTTGCTCGAGTACAGCGCCGGCAGCCTCGACCCAGGCATCGCCATTGGTGTAACCGCTCACCTGAACTACTGCCAGAGCTGCCGAGCCAAAGTCAGCCAATTTAACCAGGTAGGCGCCGCCTTATTTGACGAGGCCGCGTTGACACAACAAGCGCCCGAGCCCACAGCTCAAAACCAGAGTGTCGCCGGCGCTGCAAGTGATGAAAACACAGCGTTTGCAGCACTTATGGGCCGTATTCACCAGCAGCAACAACAAAAACAGCACGGACAACACGAGCAGCAACAGCAAATGTCAGCCAGTGCTGCGCCAGCTGCACCGCAGAAAAAATCCAGCGGTGAGTTCCCGCGTATTGTCGATAAACTGCTGCAAAAAACCGGTAAATTGCAGTGGCAGCGTATTACCCCGTCGCTGAAACAGGCGCGGCTATTAAGCGGCCAGAACAAATTTGAAGTCTGCCTGCACCAGATCCGCCGCGGCGGCAAAGTGCCCGAACACGACCATCGCGGCCGCGAAGCCACCGTGGTACTGCGCGGCATGTTTAGCGATGAACTCGGCTGCTACAACGTCGGCGATTTTGTCTGGCGCGAGCCCGGCCAAAGCCACAAACCGGCCGCCGCCCACGACCAGGACTGCCTGTGTTTATCGATGGTAGAAGCGCCGGTGCAATTAAACGGCCTGCTCGGCAAAATCATTAATCCACTGCTAAAAGTCAAACCGGCTTAACTTAAGCCTGTTACAGCCGTTCTAAAAGCGAACTTGGCTTAGCAAAAACAAAACTAACAGCCCAAGCTGCTCGGCCCTGGTAAAAACTACACTGTAAATAGTAAATGCAGTTAGGGCCTGTTAACACTCGCCAAACGAGGTAGCTTATGTCGCAGTTAAAATACCTCACGGATGACATCAGCGAGCTGGACGCCGCCGAGCACGACCTTGAAGCCAACGGCATACCCCGCTCCCATATTCACGTACTCAGCTGCGACGATAAAGCCCTCGCCTCTCACGACCTGCCGCCGTTTTCCGAGTGGGCCAAACGCGACATCGCCTACTACGCCGCCCGCGGTGCGTTTTTTGGCGCGGCCTTTGCCAGCATGATTTTACTTGCCGGCCTATTAATAGGCACCGCCCACGCCGCCGCGTGGTTTGCACTGAGTTTTCTGGCTTTAGGTGTTATGGGGTTTTGCACCTGGGAGGGCGGCCTAGTTGGCGTAACCCAACTCAACCACAAATTTGAAAACTACAAACAAGAAATCGCCCAGGGCGAGCACCTCATTGTTGTCAATGTCGACAATGAAGAACAAGAGCGTGTCGCCCGCTATTCACTCGACTCCCACCCGCCGCTGAGGTTGGTTGAATAAGGCTGCTTGAATTCGTTTTTTGAGATGGGGCAGGCCAATAAAACGGGGTTCGTTTACATTGCCAGAAGCTGTAGAATACTGCGCTGACCTCAATAAGGAACAATGATGAAACGCGCTCTGGCAACCATCGCCCTACTAAGCTCTGCTGGCTTCACTAACGCTGCAGACTACTGCAGTGAAAAAATAACCCAACTTATTTTAGATGCAGGCAATATTAACTTTAAATCGAGTAAAACCTGCGAAGGTTGGTGCCGAATCAACCCTAATTGGAGCGAAGAGCAAAAAAACAGAGCATTTTCTCTTTTATTGGCCGCCCGTGTACAAGATAAGTATATAACCATGCATTGGGCCGACTTAAACAGCAAATGTGAAAAAAAATTAGCGCCCTATAGTTCGCCGAGTGTTTTGTATTTTTAGTGCTTAGAGCACTTTTAACCGATATCAGCCAGTTTCACTGAACGTCTCTTAGATGAATATGAGTACCGCTACACGTAGAATCGTTGTCATTCATATAGAACTTAATTTTCTTACCCCCCATGTAGGCTGCCAGAAGCATTGAGTACACCATTTTGTTGTTCTCATTGTTCTTATCCCACTTTCACTGAACGCCAGCGGGGCATGTTTGATTGCCTACATCCATATGAAACACAAGGGTATCAGGCATATATGTCGGCTCAAGAACAGTCACGCGCCCGTGAAAAGACTGCAAAGCATAGGTATTTACGGCAAACAACGTAAATAGCAATAAAAATAGCAACCTAATAAACATCTAGCCCCCCTTACTTAGACCATTAAAAAACCAAGTACCTTACTGCTAATCCAGATACACGCCAGTCACGATACCTTGACTATTGCTGTTACAACCTGAAATTCGCAGCTGCACCTTGCGATCAGCCATATCTGCAGCAAGCAGCAGAGAAACCATAACATCAAAGCTAATATGGCTCCGCGGAAGAATATATACACCGCCAGAGCAATCTGATTTTTGGTGGTAAAAATACACATGGCCGCTCGTGCTATATACATGTAAGTTCCGCACATAGTCAAACGGCACTGTGGTATCTGCGTGAACCGAGGCGCTAAACAACAAAACAGTTAAAAGTATTTTTTTCATAAACCCTAAAAAAGAAAGCTATTTGGGTAATAGATCCAAACGGGTGAGTATTGGGTTATTGTGTTTATCGTCACAATTGTTAACCCAGCCACCAACGGAAGATCCCGAATGATAGGCGGCCAACAGTGCAGCGTACATTTCCTGAAAGTGTTGATTATCCTTTTTTAAAGACATAGACGACTTATTTTCACAAGGTTCACTCGTTGCAATGCCACCCTGCAGATACACTAAAACCCGCCCCCAATCATGCAAGCTTAACCAAACAACCTTTCCGGACCCAAATTTATTATTTGCACTCACATTAGGCGCACATAAAAAACCAAGTTACCCACGAAAAGTAGACACCCTGTATAGTTATATTTGACCTTATATGGAGGTGTCGTATGGCACGTAAAAAGCATCAACATTACACTGAAGAATTCCGTAAGGAAGCCGTAAAACGATCAGATCAACCTGGTGTAACTCAAGCTGAAGTTGCGAAGGATCTTGGTATTTCAGCTCAGCAGATTTCGAACTGGAAACGACAGTTCAATCGCCTTTCTGATAAACAATTTAATTCGGTGGATGGTATGGATTATTCTAAGCAAGAGAGCGAAGAGCTGCGCCAGCTCAAACGTGAAAACAAGCGCTTGAAAGAGGAAATGGAATTCCTAAAAAAGGTTTCTGTAGATTCAATAGGTCAACGCAACATGTATCC
>NZ_NKQJ01000021.1 GCF_002312815.1 Agaribacterium haliotis | reverse complement strand
GATTGATGAAGCGCGTTCAGGTATATTTGGTTACATCGAAATATTTTATAACCGCAAGAGAAGGCACTCTGCGAACGGCGGGCTTAGCCCCGTCGATTTTGAGGAGACAGCAGCTATCGCTGCTTAAGTAAGGTGTCTACTTTTTGTGGGGAACACCACGCAACAGGATATGGCGAAGATGGAATAAAAAGCGTTATCTTAATCTGACAAAGCAGATTCTGTATTCGACAACGATTGAAACCAAAATTTTTGAACATCGATGGGTGTTTGCTCAGGTAGGTCTACCCGCTTCAAAATAATCGCTCGTCTTTGTTTAAGGTTTAACGATGAAATCAGGTCCTGAATACTTGGGTGGCTATAAAAATAAGTATCAAAATCACCACTGGCAATTATATTCTGAAGGCCAGCCTCAATAATCTTGGCCAGCGCTTCATTGTCGGGTGAGACATAAAAATACATAGCAGAGGGATAGACCAGAGCTAAGTCTTCTTCGATCTTAAGACTGGGGTGAAGCGCAGCTTCTGCACTTATTTCATTTGCACCTCGGGGGAAGTAGTCAAAGCGCCCGGCTTTAAGCATACCAAACAAGGATTCATAAAAAGTAGCGCCAATAACTGGAAGGCCGTTGTGTTGCAGAATAGCGGTATCGGGCCATTGCGCTGCCTGGCCGGCAAGCAGTTTGGAAAGCTGTTCTTTGTTCTGGATTTGAGAAAAGCGCTGTTGATCCCCCGCGCGAATTAAAAAAATTCGGTATCCGATAAGGCCTTTTAACAGAGGGATGCGAATGGGTCGAAGCTTGAGCTCGCGCTCCTTGTTAGTGACTGTCCACAGCACGTCGTAGAGCTTACCCTGGCTGAGCTCTTGCACGGAACGCCGCTGAGAATAACTCTTGTCGACTTTTTCCAGCTTGTAGCGATCGGGTGATCCACTGGCTTGCAGCGCAAGCTTTAACAAGTCAGAGAAATAGTCTACCTGCTCGGCATTTGAGGCAGATGATGCGGGGTAGCGCAGGGTAATGGGCTCGCTTTTACTTTCAGCGAGCACGGCTAAGCTTGCTAACAGCAGGGCCGGCAAACAGGTGAAGCTGTTTGTGATAAGGGATGAAAGGAAAGCCCGCATGTGATCCTCCTGAAGACCTCTCAAGCATAGCTAGACGCTATAAGCGCTGCCACTTCTCGTTGGCGCCTGCATGTGTCTGGTAAAGCAGCTTCGGGCTGAATAAGTGAAAACTACTTGCCGATAACCAAGTTGGCGATCAGCGTATTGTGAAATTAATGCACGTATACCTGCCATGATTGATGGCCTTATTGTAAGCGGATGACAGTACGCCGGTCTATTGGCTGGCCGACTAATTCCTGGGGAGCGGCATAAGGGCTGGGCCAAGCTATTGGCGAAATACAGGGCTTTGAATTACACACGCCGGGGTTCACTTTATACTAGAGCATTGCTACTAGCGCGCTCCGATAGGGGCGAGGCCATAAATAGCCCCAGCTATAATCCCCTATCGCAAAAACCCTTATTATTTAGAGTTGTTAAGCATCACTTCAAAAAAAAACTGCCAGTGGATTTCATTTAGATCGATATCCATATTGCCGATAATGCCCAACTCAGCGGGTACCGGCGAGCCCGGCCACCAGTGCTGCATGCCGTTCACCCGGTAGTGCACCATGGGATAGCCGTCATTGCAGTTTTGATAGGTCACTTTTGTCACGGTGCTGCCATCACTGCTATCTAAATCGGGTAAGTCACTTTCCACTGGGTTTAAATCACAGCCGTTGTTTTTTGCGTAGTGATCATTCGTTTCTTCAGCACTTAACCAATAATTAAGCTCTAGCTCGGTCATCGGCACATAGGGAACAATCGTATCTTCCGTACCCATCGTCGTAAGCATGGGCATAGGCGCATCCGGGCAAAAAGTGGCGAGGCGCGGCTGATCTAAATTTGCAATGGTCATCGCAGCGGCAGTAAATAACTCCGGCACTTCACATACTAAGCGCGCCACTAAAAAACCACCGTTGGAAGCACCCGATACAAAAATTTTCTCCGGGTCAACTTTATATTGCTCCACGGCCATTTTTACCAGCGCTTGAATAAATTCGACATCTTTAAACGCTTCGTCACCGGGCAAATGAAACACATCCCAGTGATTGGTCACCGAGTCGGACCAGGGCACATAACTCGACAAACTATCGGGGGAAATAGATACCGGGCCATATTTATCAATCATGGCGGTATAACCAACCGCATCGCGCATTTGCGCACCGGAATTATTCTCTCCGTGCAATAAAATAACCAAGGGCAGCAATTCTTGCTGTTCGTCAAAGTCCGCAGGCAAACGAAGAGCATAGCTGCGCACATTGGCGCCCACCGTCATTTGCCCGCGAATATCTTTTACCGGTAAGTCCGGTATTTTTGCACCCAGTTCATAACTATCGGGGAAATCCGCCACTTCGCTAAAACGAATCCAATCGCCATTCCACTGCCACTGCTCTCCGACACTGCGCACGGTTATTTCACGCTGCCCCTGCATAATGGCCACACCATCGGCGAGCATTTGCGTTTCAAACATATCCCAATCGCCCGTCGATCTCAGCGCCGCTTTTGCAACTAAGTGCTCATCAACATAAATTTCTATATTGCGATCACCGTCGGCCGGTACGGCAACGCGGGCTTCAATGGTGTAGCGCGCATCGCTGGAAAAGTTAACAAGGTACTTGGCCCTGTCATCGTGTTGATTAAAATTGATTGCCTGCGGCGCTGCAAAACCTGCTTGCGGCGCCGGGCCCAGGTCATAAACTTGAAAACCGTAATTCTCGGTATCCGTATCAAAAAATACCCCATCAGTTTCAAAGAAACTCTCCAACTGCAGTGTCAGCGGGCTTGGACTTGGACTTGGACTTGGACTTGGACTTGGACTTGGACTTGGACTTGGACTTGGACTTGGACTTGGACTTGGACTAACAGTATTGACCGGGCTCGGGCTAAAACCCGGAATTGGCTCAACACCCTCTTGGTCTTCACCGCTGCACGCAGCTAAAACCAGCGCAGCGCTTAAAGACAGCAGCTTAAGTTTCGCACTCGCTACAGATCTCATACACGTTTTTAGTTTATCGTTATTTACATTGTCCATTGTTTGCTCTCCGCATAGATCAGATTCTTTTTCTTAAGAATTGGCTGTTACGTGATCACAGCGGAGATAGTTGGTGATGACAAAAATAGATACAAGGCGATTGAGGCCAACAGCACTATTTCTAAGATAAAAACACAAATAGCAACTGACACTTTGCTTAGAGTGACAGTTGTTGAGCACAACGATTGTTTAGAATGACATTAACTCGGGTAGTGCGTTTTAAGAGCAGTAATGTTTAACATGGCTAATTTCAAAAAACAGACAAAGGCCGCTCTAAGTTCAATGCACAGCTTTCGCTTATACCGCGAAAGCTGCTTTTTGCTCTCTCGGCGCGTATTCAAAAACATCGGAATAACAACGTTCTTCACTTACACCGCTAGCTTTTAGCTGATCGATGCTTCCATAAACCATGGCCGGCGAACCACAAAGATACAAGCTTGCGTTGGCAAGGTCGCCAACAGCAGCTTTGGCATAGTCTTCTTGAATTACCTTGTAGATATAACCCGAACGCCCTTGCCAGTCGTCCGTTTGTTTTTCCAGTATTGGCGTAAATTTAAGATTTTTATATTGATCCTGCCAAGCTTGAAACTGATCAAGTAAATAAAAATCGTCGGCCCGTTTATTCGACCAATAAATACTCACACTTGCACCGCTTGCCTGCCTCAAAACCTCTTCTGTTAGACACTTAATTTGAGAAATGCCCGAACCTGCGGCAATAAATAAGTAGTGCCCTGCAAAGTTTGTGTGCAAACACGCCCGCCCCATCGCTAAGCGCACTTCTGCGCAGGTATTGCTATCGCGCAGCCTTAGTAGCTCAGCAATCACTTTTGCTGCAAAGGGTGTGCTGCTCTGAATAAAAAGCTGCAAACGACAAGGCTCGTTGGCGTCCAAAGCATTGGCTATGGAATAGCTCAGTGTTTTTCGCTCACCATCAATATACAAACTAAGTTGAAGATACTGGCCGGCCCGATACTGCAAAACGCTGCCTGCGGAAACTTTCAGCTCCACCGCAAACGTGGTCGGGCTCAGGGCGCTTACATCAGCGACTCGACAGCGGTGAGACGCTACGGGGAAGTGTTGAACACTGGCAGGCATATTCATATTTGGCTCGAAGAACTAAAAGTGCGCCGGCAATACACGCTAAGGCCAGTTGCCAGCAGTAGCAGCAAAGCTTAACTCGAAGCTTAAGTGAACAAAAATGGCTTATCTTCATAAACCAATGAATCAAATTCATCACCCGGCAGCCTCAGGCAGGCTGGGGCCCCCAGCAATACATGAACAAAAATCATTGTTTAATGAATAAAAATCAATTTAGGTCATGAGTTGATCTAGGTATAAAGCGCAGTCTCTAAGGGCCGCTTAACTTTAATTAGCTTGTGTGTGATGGCGCTGGCAACAGCACATAGGCAAGCGACAACTCAAAACCGGCACCTAAAAACCAATACCTCAAAACTCATAGCTCAACTACAACACCTCAAAACTTATAGCTCAACTCCAAGGATATGCGACCGCCATGACGCACAGCTTTATATATACCATTAAGCGCATTGTTTTTGATGAGAACTACCAGCCGTCGGACAACACGCGCATCACCACCAACTTTGCCAACTTGGCCAGGGGCGAGCGCCGCCAGGAAAACCTGCGCAAGGCGCTAACCATGGTTAATCGTCGCTTCAATGCGCTCGCCCACTGGGACAACCCCACAGCAGATCGCTATTCACTTGAGCTCGAGATCATCTCGGTAGATATCGATGTTGAAGGCAGCGGCCAAAGCTTTCCCTCGATAGAGATACTAAAGACAAATATTCTTGACCACCAAAACAACAAGCGCATTGAAGGCATCGTCGGCAATAATTTTTCTTCTTATGTGCGAGACTACGACTTCAGTGTGCTGCTGTTAGATCACAACAAAGGCCAAACAAGCTTCAGTGTTCCAGATAATTTTGGTGATCTGCACGGCAAGCTGTTTAAAGACTTTATTAACTCAGGTACTTATCGGCAAAACTTCAACAAAAAGCCGGTTATCTGCCTAAGCGTTTCAGATAACAAAATCTACCAGCGCACAGATAACCACCACCCGGTGCTTGGGCTTGAATACACAGCCAACGAAAGCTCTTTGACCGAGCGCTATTTTAACAAGATGGGTTTGCAGGTTCGTTATTTTATGCCGCCCAACAGTGTTGCTCCGTTAGCGTTTTATTTTTTTGGAGATTTGCTTTCCGATTACAGCAACCTCGAGTTAATAAGCACCATTAGTACCATGGAAACCTTCCAGAAGATTTATCGCCCGGAAATTTATAACGCAAACTCAAGCGCTGGCACCAAATACCAACCCAACCTAAAAAATCGAGATCACTCGTTAACGCAAATCGTCTACGACAGAGAAGAGCGCAGTAAGCTTGCAATAAAGCAAGGTAAATTTGCCGATACGCATTTTATCAAGCCCTATCAAAAGATACTTCAGCGCTGGTCATCCGACTACGATATCGCCTACAAGCAAGGTAATTAGCCTACCATGAATCGTTTACTCCCCACCTCAACCGCCGGCAGCCTTCCCAAACCATCGTGGCTGGCACAGGCTGAAACACTCTGGTCCCCCTGGAAACTTAAGGGCCAGGCCCTATACGACGGCAAACGCGATGCCCTGCGCCTGGCGCTGTTAGAACAACAGCAAGCGGGTATAGATATCGTCAGCGACGGCGAACAAACACGCCAACACTTTGTTACAACATTTATTGAGCACCTCGACGGCGTTGATTTTGAAAAGCGTAAAACAGTAAAAATACGCGACCGCTACGACGCCAGCGTGCCGACCGTTGTTGGGCCCGTTAGCCGAACCAAGCCTGTCTTTGCCGACGACGCAAAATTTCTGCGCCAACAAAGTAAGCAGAAAATAAAATGGGCGCTACCCGGGCCAATGACCATGGTCGACACCCTTTACGATGCCCACTATAAAAGCAGGCAAGCCTTAGCCTGGGAATTTGCCACTATTCTCAACCAAGAGGCAAAAGACTTAGAACAACAGGGCGTCGATATAATTCAGTTTGATGAACCGGCGTTTAATGTTTTTTTTGATGAGGTCAATGACTGGGGTATCAAATGCCTGGAAAAAGCCATTGATGGCTTAAAGTGCGAAACAGCTGTACATATCTGCTACGGCTATGGCATTAAAGCCAATACCGACTGGAAACTTAGTTTGGGTTCTGAATGGCGACAATACGAAGAGATATTTCCAAAGCTGCAACAATCAAATATAGATATTATCTCTCTCGAATGTCACAACTCGCGGGTACCCATTAACTTGCTCGAGTTAATTCGCGGTAAAAAAGTCATGGTGGGCGCCATTGATGTTGCAAGCAAAGCGGTAGAAAGCCCGCAAGAGGTCGCCGCCACACTGCGAGAAGCACTTAAATATGTCGACGCCGATAAACTCTACCCCTGCACAAACTGCGGTATGGCGCCACTTTCACGAGAGCTTGCGCAAGGCAAGTTACGAGCCTTAAGTTCGGGGGCCGAACTCGTCCGACGGGAACTAAGCGCTTAAAGGTTTACGCCGCTGGCAAAACCCTTAAGCTGCGCACTACCAGCGGCAGCAATGCCAACGAACTAACCTACAGCCAAGCAAGCAATCAGCCCTAAGCAACACTAAGCAAGATCACTGTACAAACTAAGTAGTATTAAATGAGTGTAATTGAATTTTTAACAAACAATGCCCCTACCTTCCTGGCTCTTATCGCGACGGGGGTTTTCGCGGGTGTACTCGCAGGCATGCTCGGTGTGGGCGGCGGCATCGTTGTAGTACCGGTATTATTTTTTTTGTTTCAGAGCCTTGGCGTTTCCGCTGAGTCGGCCATGCTGATTGCAACCGCGAGCTCGCTCGCAACAATAGTCCCAACCTCAATAAGTTCCATGCGCGCTCACCGCCGAAAAGGCAATGTCGACACAGTACTGCTAAAACGCTGGGCGCCGTTTATCTTTCTCGGTGTTATCACAGGTAGCTGGCTGGTCACTCGTATAGACGGCAGCAAACTCACCGTATTGTTTGGCCTTATCGCCTGCCTTTCAGCGCTGAACATGCTGTTTAGAACAAACAAAAGTGCACTGGCGCAACAGTTACCCGGCAAGCTTGGGCAAACAATAATGGCGACAGCAACGGGCTTTTTCAGCGCCATGGTGGGCATAGGCGGCGGCACAATATCGGTTCCCCTGCTGAGCTTGTATAACTACCCCGCCCACAAGGCTGTCGGCACCGCCGCGGCAATCGGATTAATTATTGCGCTGCCGGGCGCTCTAACCATGCTAATTCTAGGTACTACCCCCGCAGACGCCCCCGCCGCAACCGTTGGTTTGGTCAACCTTGTTGCCTTTGTGTGCATTGTGCCGCTGACAGTGGCTTGCGCACCGGTAGGTGTTGCGATTGCGGCAAAGTTAGATGCAGCAAAGTTAAAAAAAGTATTTGCCGTTATCTTACTGATCACCGGTGTGCGTATGTTGCTCCAGTTTGCCCTATAACAGCACTGAAAGCGGGTAAAATACAGTGCTGTTGTACGCAATTAAGCACAACAATGCACAAGGCGCTGTACCCTGCGCGTTACCCACAACAACTGTGGATAAAAGCCTTGATAAGCTCGTACAAGCACTGGAATAGGCGCTACAGAGCACGGCCAGCAAGGGCCCGGCCAAAGCGCACAAAATTTAACCGCAATTAAACTTATTTATACGGCTTGTGCAAAAATTAAAAAATCAGGCTCGCACAAGGCCTTGCCGCTGTCAGCGAGCGCTGCCACGTCGGAATTTTTATCCCCACCTTTAGCACATTGTTAAAGTGCCTATATACAAGCGAAGCTAAAACAAACGATACGAATAAATTTCGCCCATCGGCTAAGCGCGGCAACACAGGCGCTATTTTATTTACTCAAACCTAATTAAGTATTTCTTCAGAGCTTATCCACAAGCTTATTTTTACTCACAGTAACTGTGGGTAAAAACTTGAACAAGGCCGTATAAACCCTGGACGGCCGCCTGCAAAGCAGAGCTGCCAAGGGCTGCACAAAAATGCTGTTTTTTTAACCACGGAAACGTTGTACACAAGGGGCAGAGCCTTCTATTGTTTAACAACAAAGCCTTCAGCGCTTAAAAGCAAAACCTTCAGCGCCTAAAACCAGAGCTTAAACAGGCTGTGAGCACCGACAAGTAACAGTGCAATAACACTTGCCCAGAACATTACGTTAAACAAAGGCCCGGCGGGAATAATGCTTTCAGCGGGTGAGCGCTTAAAGCAAATAGCGGCAAATACCACAATAACCAGCAGCAGTGTCAGCGCCAAGGCGCCAACCACCACCATTTGCACCGGCGCCTTAAAAAATAGAAACAGAGCTGTCCACAGCGCTGGAATAAATACGGCCAGAAACTTAATAACTCGCTCGCGCGAGCGCTCGTTGTAATAGTCAAACAGGCCCACCTGTGCAAAGCCATCGGCAAACATGCGAGTCGCGGAAACGCCGGCAACAAACAAAGTAGAAAATAAAGTCACAAAAGCGCCGAGTAAAAATATGTAGTGCGCATACTCTCCAAGCACGGAGGTATAAACCGAAGACAAAGTGGCAATTAAGGCCGAGCCCTCGGGCACTAAACCCTGAGAGTGAAGCACAGCAGCCCCGAGCAAATAAAAGGCCGCGGTCGATAAGGTATAAATACACAGAGAAAGTACACCGTCGAGGTACATCACCTTTAACCAGCCGCGGGCACGTGTTTTCCAGGCCTCGCTGTCATCGCGCTTGCCCACGCTGCGCGCATAACCTTTTTCTAAACACCAATACGGGTAAGAAATTATTTCGTCAGCGCCAACGCCGGTAATACCAAACATCGCCATCGCTAAACCCAAACTGGCCAGCGGCAAATGCATTTCAAGGCCGGAGGCAATATCAGGCCAGCTTATTCTAAACTCGGTAAACTGCACGGAAAAAACCGCATACACCGTGTAAATGCTAAACAGAGCAACCAGAGTAATGGCAAACTTTTCAATAAAAGGGTAATCGCCGCGATAGCACATATACGCAGCGAGCGAGCCAACCAAAACAGCGCACACACTTATCGGCAAGGCTGGAATAACTAAGTGCAACACCAAGGCCACACCACCAACAATACCGCCGTACTGCACCATCTGAAAACTTTTAAGTGCCAACCAGCTCCACACCGCCCACGATCGCCCTTTCAGCCTGGGCCCGGGCAACTGATTAAACGACTGCAAAGTTGTTTGTGAGTTCAGGATGGCGTATTTGCCAAACTGCAACTGTATCGCTACTTTTGCGACGCAGCTTATAAGCACCACCCAGAGCAAGATAAAGCCGGCCTTGGCACCAAGTGTCGTGGTAACAATAAGCTCGCCGGAGCCAACAACATTGGCCGTCAAGATTAACGATGGCCCCAAATGCTTTAGCCGCTGCTTAAATGTTGCCGGCGGCGCCTGAATATACTCGGAAGAAAGGCTGTACTGATCCATGGTATTTACTATTAGAATTTTTAATGCATCAGTGTCACACGCTTTAGAGCCGTGGTAAATACACAGAAAAACTCACCAAACTCACAAGCAAAGTGATTTTGATGCCAGTAAAAACACAAGCATCGCTTTAGTTAAATATCACCACGCCACTCTTTTATACAAAGCATATGTCAAAGCCCCATAAATAACGTCAACACAAAACAAGGCCACCTTAAGTACGTATATTTTCTGGCGCAGCAGACAACAAACATATGTTCCTGCAGCGTAAAAGCGGGCACAATTCTATGTGCACACTAATTGCACTCAATGCATACCTGTGTGGTGTGGGGTCTGTGTGGTCTTGAAGTAGCGCTGCTCAATAATAATTTTTTAGCTACCTCCAGGCCGTGAAGCTTATCTCCCAATACGAGCTTCATACGCAGCCTCTTTTTTGGTGCCTTCGGTATACGAGCATTAACCCTCCGCACCGCGATTACGAATATCATTCATTCTGCGGTCTTTCGTATGTGTGTTGTCGCTATTATGGAGGGTATGAATATATTCACTGACAATCCATTATCTTAATAATTCAGGAGTCATTCACAATGACAAAAAAAAGGAAAGTCGTTGTACCGATTCTCGCATGTCTTGGCCTGGGCCTGGCCTCAGTGACCTCTGCGGCAACATTCAATACCAACTTCAAAGAGGGTTATGGCCAATTTGTGAGCAAAATTGACCTGTGGTTCCCAAACGAAAAAAACGGCATGAATGTTAACTATCAAGCCAGTAATATTTTTCGAAATAGCAGTGTTGGCGCCTACCTGAAAGCCTATAAAGATACAGGAAACAATACCCGGGGAGCGTGGCTGCAAACCACAGATAAATTCCCGAATGGAACAGTAACCGAAGCCAGATGCCGAGTCGCCAATTACGGCAACGAAGTAGATGAAAAGTACAACTGGGCGGGTTACTGGACCCTGTTTGATAGGGTGAACGAGCTCAACAACCCGCACTACTATTATGAAAATGACATTATGGAAACCTTCGATAATGGCTATTTCCTAAATCGTTACGACTATAAAAGCCTCGATGGTTTGGTCGCCGGTAAAAGTAATACTTACACCGGCAATAGCAACGTCAATCTGCGCCGAAGCTGGCGCAACTACAAAGTCAGTTACGGCGGATCAAGTGCCAGCTTTAATGTTCAAGGTGGCGCGTCGGTTACCCACAGCGGTATTTACCGCGCGGGCAACCACCGGATGATTATGCAAAACCGCCCATGGCCGACCAGTCTGTCATCGCTGCCAAATTGGTCAACTCTTGCACGTATTGAATGCCAGTGGGCCAATATTCAAACGCCATAAAATGACTTAGCAGATACTAACAGGGAGTAAACCGCGCGACAGCGGCAAGTGCGCTCGCGCGGTATTTTCTTAGCTATGAATAATAAAAACGTACTTTTTTTGTTTACGGCACTGGCTTTAACGCTGTTGTTTGCCTGCGGTAAAAACGCTCAGCACGCAGACGACAACACAAACATTCATACAAACAAACACAAGCATTATAAAAACAAATTATTCCCTGAACTTGCCAACAACCTAGACAAACTTGTATCTATAAATATTAAAACGGTAGACAGCGAACTTCAGCTAATAAAAAAAAATAAGCAATGGTACTTAGCCCCACCCTATTCTGTGCCTGTGTACCCGGAAAAAATCCATAATGTGTTATTTGAACTGGCAAACCAGTCTCAAGGCCAGGAAATACTAGTCAATCGCAGCGACTACAAGAGCCATGGAGTAGCTAGTCTCGACACAAACAAAGATCAAGACAGCGAACAAGTAGAATTAAACTTAGGTTTTAACGATAAAAAACTGGACAATATACATTGCATACTAGGTAAGTTCGACTTTTCCGACGACCACGAGAGCAGGCTTATCTACGGCGCAAAAGCGGTCGCAAGGCGCTATGTTCGCTGCAGTAACTCTAATAAGGTCTACCTGGTTCCAGCTTCGTTATCGTCACTGAATACGGATCTGCGCCAGTGGGAAAATACCCAGAGCCCAGCAATGCGCAATATGCGTTCAATTACCGTCACAGCCCCGGATGGCTTTACCTGGTCTGCGTCGCGCCCAACTAGTTACGCCCCCATTCAGCTGAGCCCACCGTTTAACAATATAAAACAGAACAAAGAGCTGGTTGAAACATTTAACCGCTTTCTTGTCTCTGGTTACTATGAAGGCATCGTGCCACATTCGGAAGAAAAGTTATTTACAAGCAGCAACAAACACTGGGTTATTCAAGCAAAAGATAAAGCCGGGCAAGAATTTCACCTAACGGTTTATGGTGAGGCGCCTGAGAAAGAAAAAAAAGATTATACCAGCGTACTGAGCCCTGGCATGATGTCGATGGCACCGATAGGCCGTGACGGCAAATTATTTGCGGTAAAACTGCATATAAGTAACGCCAAAGATAGAGGTCAACACCACACAGCTATAAACCTGCTTAACCAAAGAATGATCTACCTACTGGGTATAGACGTCACTCCCGCTATGAGGGTCACTGACACTCTACGCCAAGAGAACTTTCGACAGGAGAACACGTCATCATGAATAGAAATAAAATGACTATGTTCGCAGTAGTGATTTCAGTATGCGTCTTTCTGCTATTTTCATCCAAGTCTACTTTGTTTACATCAAAAAACGATAGCCATACAAAGCAGCAGATTTCTTATGAGAAGCCAGCTAGTTTAAGTACATCGGCAAACGTTCTCGCTGCAACGCAAGCCTTCGAAAACAAACAGAAGCTAAGCGATGCGCAAGCCAATCTTCCTTTCGATGATTTCCTACAAAGTGAAAAATATCTTATTGATGCATTTGAATCCGGCGATAAAAGCGAATTAGCAACCAGGGTTAGGTTATTACTAGAAAGTGATTTTGATCTGGCGATGGAGATTATCTCTACCCTTGACTACAGCTTCCTTAAATATCAAATGACCTTCCCTCACGCGGTTGTCGCGGAATATCTAGATGAACACTTTGAAGGGCCGGAAATCATGGAGCAACTTTCGGTGTACCTTGATCACTCATCAATTATCAACTCGGTTGCCATCGAATACTTTGATTCATGGATGCAAAAAAAACCCAACGAGCAGTACCAATGGATTAAACAAAACAGCTCGTTTACCGAAGCCAGAATTGTAGAAAAATATGCCGAATTAGCGGGGCGATCCAGCAATGGCGCCCAGCTTGTTCGTTTAATCGGCGAGCTGCCAGATAGTGACTTTAGAAAAGAGCAGATGCACCAGATCGCACTTGATAACTTTTCCCACAGCCAGCCACAAGCGTTCAGTACTTACATAAACCAACTTGAGCAAATACCCGAATACGCCTATGACTCTGTCTTTGGCCTTGCTGAAACAACTCTGCGCGAACACGAATCTACTGAACAGGGTATGCAAATCGCACTCGATCTAATAGATCGAATGGAACCTGGCGATCAGTACTGGAATTATTTCCTTACATTATCTGGCATCTACAAATACAAATCTCCGGAATCGTTCGAGCAGTGGATAGCCAGCCATGAGTTTTCATTTGAAAACGAACAACAAAAGCAAAACTTTTTCAATAATATCGATGCCGAGCTAACAATGATCAGCGAGGCGGGCAACAACTCAGCCCAACACTCAGCCATAAAAGAGCAGGACTCACCCTGGAACCCTTTTGAATAAAAAACGATAAAACATTCACAGCGACAAAAACTCGGCAATTAACTCACGCAGATAACTTTATACAGATAGCTTTATACAAATACATTTGTACGGATACATCGATATGGATAGCGTTATGCTCACACGCTTAGGCGCCACTGGCTGGTTTCAACTTGTAGTTTTTTTAATTATTTTTTTAGTGGTTTGCTACGCGCTAGGTAAACACAATATCTACTGGGATTTAACCAGTGATCAGCGCTACTCGCTAACTGAGGGGTCTAAGCAAGTACTGCGCGAACTGAGCAGGCCGGTAAGCATTCGTTTTTACCTGAGTGAAGAAGGCAACCAACTACCCGTTGTACTTAGAAACTACTCTGAGCGGGTAGAAAACCTACTGCGTTCAGTAAAACAATATGGCGGCGACAATATACAACTTGTGCAGATAGATCCACAACCCGACACCAGCGGCATGGAATCCGCAAGCATCGATGGCATTGAGGCAAGGTCTATCTCTGTTGAGAGCGAATTTTATATGGGCCTTGCGTTTTCTTCTAGCGGGGGCAGAACATCGATACCATTCTTAGACCCAGGTAGAGATCAACTACTTGAATACGAAATCATCAATAACATTGCCAATGTTTCACAAACATCAAAAAAAGCCGTAGGCCTTATTTCATCCTTACCTATTATGCAGCCGGGAAGAACATGGAACGTTATACAGAAGATTTCCGAATCCTATGAGCTTGTGCCTATTAACTCCAAAGAGGCTGTACCTGCTCATATTGACTCGGTTATTGTTGTCTTTCCATACAAGGTATCAAGTTCGTTTGATAACGTTATTGACAGCTTTACTGCCCGCGGAGGCAACCTAATAGTACTGCTCGATAGCCTGTCTCACTCCGCAGATATATTTCAAATTTCCAAAACCAGTAGCGGCGTTACATCTGCGTGGCCAGGGCTAGAACAGGCGACGGGGATAACGTTTTCCAATGACAATACGGTCGTTGACAACGTCTTTGGAACAGAGCTCGATCGCGGAGAGGGCATAGAGCGCCTGAATTATGTGCTCAGCATTCATTCCGAAGGTATAAACCCGGAACATGAAATCACACAGGCGCTTAACAAGCTCACCTTAGTATCTTCCGGCAGCATACAAACAAGTAACTACCCTGAACTTAATTTCACTCCGCTAGTACGCTCGACTGAGCTATCCGCACTTAGACCGAGCGAACAAATTTTATCATCCGGCAAGTATGAAAATACGGTACTGAATAATCAGTTCCAGGCAGACCCTCATGTACACATTATGGCCGCCTTGGTATCCGGTAGGCTGCGCTCCTTTACTGACGGCAAGCTGCGCTCGAAAGCAAAAACATCAACTACCATCGTTATCGCAGATACCGATTTTATTGCCGACCCATATACGGGCTGGATAGAAAACATTCAAGGCAAGCGGGTTTTTATTCCGGCAAATCACAACGTTGCCCTGTTGCTAAACAGCCTTAGCCACCTTCACGGCAACGCATCCTTAAACCAAGCAAGATCAAAAGCCAGCCAATCCAGGCCGCTTTTCAAGTTATCTGAGCTTCAGATGCACATACAAAATAGGCATGAACATAAAATTATGTCACTTAGCCTAGAGCTCGACTCGCTGATCAAATCACGCGACAACTATGCTTTTAAAAACTCAGAGTCATCCGCCAACAATATATACGACAAGACGTTTCGCAAGACCATAGAAAAAAAGGATATGGAAATACGTCGCGTAAGCACCGAGTTACGATTAGAAAACAAACTGTTACAAGAACAAATCACTTCCATTACAACACGTATAAAAATGCTAAATATAATCACTCTACCCGCGTTGCTTGCCATCGCCGGCATGATATTTCTCAGTTTTCGCCGCCATCGCTGCAGAACAACATAAGATCAGCGCCCGGCTAAAGCTTGTTCAAACTTACATTCACACATAAGTTATTATGAAATTGTCATTTGAAAATACCAGCAAAATGTTCGGGGAAAAAATCGCCGTTAACAAGCTCAACCTTGAGCTCGATACCGGTCAGGTTATCGGCTTGTTAGGCCCAAACGGCGCGGGCAAATCCACCAGCATGCGAATGGCAGCAGGCTATTATCGCCCGACAAGCGGCGCTGTGAAATTGGCGGGCTACGATGTGTGGAAGGCGCCACTTGAAGCAAAAAAACACCTAGGTTACCTGCCCGAGCGCGCGCCACTGTACAGCGATGCGAGCTGTCTTGAATACCTGTCTTATATTGGCCAACTAAAAGGCTTAAGGGGCAAAAAACTGAAACAAGATATCGATTACGCAATTGAAGCATGCTCACTACAGCCCGTTAAAAACCAGATCACCCGTACACTTTCAAAAGGCTTTAAGCACCGCGTCTGCCTGGCGCAAAGCCTCTTGGCTGACCCAGAAGTTTTAATCTTTGACGAGCCAACCGATGGTTTAGACCCAAATCAAAAACAAGAAATACGTAACCTGGTTGATCGAATTAAACGCAACAAAGCCATTGTTATCTCAACCCACATCCTTGAAGAGGTCGAGGCAATGTGCACAGATGTCTATGTGATGCATCGAGGCCAGCGGGTCTTTAACGGCAGCGCACAGGCGCTACAGGCGCTTTCTTCCGATAAAGACGTATTACATGTAGAGCTTACCGACGGCCACTCAAACAAGCTTATCGACGAGCTTGAGCGCCACCCAGTTATCTCTCGCGTGCATATTGTTTCTGCCGAGAAACACAGAACTAGGCTGGAACTGGCTCTAAAACCAGAACTAAACGAAGACCGCGGTGAACACTGCACTCCTGGCACTTCAATAATTAAAATGATTTGCGACACCGCCGCTAAACACGGCGCCAGCATACAAGAAATCAGCCGAAATAACGGCAGTAGTGCCGAATCATTCAGGCAACTTACCCACGCTTGATAAGCTAATTTGCGGGATACAACATATGAACCTACACCTAGCAGCTAGCATCTGCGTATTTAGGCATGAGTTTGCCTCCTATTTTCGCACTTCTATCGCCTATATCTATCTATGTATTTTTGTGTTTCTAGCCCAGCTATTAACGTTTACCAGCGGAAGCTTTTTTGAGATAGGCGAAGCCAGTCTTGCCCAGTCATTTTTTCAGTGGCACCCGCTACTATATGCGGTACTTATCCCGACCATAGGAATGCGCGTCTGGACGCAGGAACAGCAAGATGGCACCATCGAACTGCTGTATGCACAGCCGGTTGCGATATACCAGCTTGTTGTCGCTAAATATTTAGCGGCCTACTGTTTGGTTTTACTTGGTTTAGCTTTGACGTTTCCATCTGTGATTACGGTGTTTTATCTGGGCAAACCCGACCCCGGTGAAATTTTATCAGGCTATTTGGGCAGTGCATTAATGGCGGCCGCGTTTTTGGCCGTGTCATGTTACTGCTCTGCCCTACTCAACAATCAAGTAACGGCTTATATTATTTCTTGCAGCATATGCGCAGGCACGGTGCTACTCGGCACCACACAAATTGAAAACGAGATACTCAATACCTTCCCCAATAGCCAAAACATCGTTGATATGGTGTCGTCATTAAGCGCTAACAAATACTTTTCAGGCTTTCGACGAGGTTATATAGACCTGCAATCAACCGCTTATTTTTTGCTCATCATCCTTATATTTAACATTGCATGTATCAGCTGCTTAAACAGAAAACGAAATCTTAGCTAGAGCCGGTTAAGACAAATTAAGTTAATAGCCGAAATGTTGATTTTCATGCCTTGACCTTGCTGCATTAAGTGCCGATGATGTCGCCCGCCTTCTCACGGGCGACATTAGAATTGGCTACTTTGTGAACACAAGAATGAACAACTTAAAAAAAACGAGCTTAAGCGCTGCAGGCATTGCAGCCCTGGTTTTAAGCAGCACGTTAAGTGCAAACGAGCAACAACAGCAACTACCCCTCGCTAAAAACGTATTTGTCGCGGCCATCGGCCAAATTGGCATCGACTCAGAAAGCGCAGACAATGAGTACATCGATGATTCTGCCATGGTGATTCGCCTTGGCTGGGAACGTGAATCCAGCAAGCAGTTTTTATTTGGCCTCGGCGTCAACTTTTATAGTTATGACGACAAAGCTTCAACCTCGGCCCGCGTTGTTGACGCCTTTGGCAACGAGAGCACCAAAGACTCATCGGCCGGTGCGATGGGCATCTACGGTGAGGCAGGTTATTTATACCGCAAGGGCGTGTTTGAAGCGAAGCTTGTTGGCGGCATCGATCTAATGTTTGCTTCCGAGCGCTCTATCCCAAATTGTACTGACTGCGGATCAGAAAAAATTGATTTAAGCAGCGGTTTTTACTTGCGCCCGGAACTGGGATTTAGGGCGGCCAACGGTTTCGGTATGGGTTTGGCCTACACCGGGCACCTCGGCGGAGACTTAACTAGTGGCCTTAGCCTAACGGCTTCGTACCAGTACTAAAAATTGCTAAAGTGCCTGTTAATTTCGAACTAACGGCTATTAACAGGCACAGATCAACGCCTATCAAACATCGCGCCTGCTTATTTCCCTGCAACCAGAAAATATAACCCTACTTTTTATATAGAAATAAAGCGCAACGCTAAGAAAACTTAAATACCCCTACCAAAAAACCAAACACTCGTTTAAATACTCCAACTTAGGTACGCAGGGCAATCTAAACGACGTGTATATAAATATTATTTCCAAGCCTTAATAACCAATATATTTTTACGTCATATAAAATTTATAAAAAATAAAAAAAGCAATAATTTTCTAAAAAACAGACACAGCTTTCAACATGCGTGTCGAAATTAGCTTTTTATTAACGCATACTTCGCCCGCACTTCAGAAAAAAACAAAGCAAAATACTTGCACACCAACGGGATTATCAAAAATATATCGGAGCAGATATGACATTTATCCACGGAATGGAAAAAGACTCGCCTACAGATAACTCATTTTTTGACTTTCACATCGCAGACGCAAATTACGATTTAAGCGAGAAATTTAACAAGAGCCTAAAAGCCCTTATAGATCGCATTGATTTGATAAAACAGCAGCACAGCATCGAGCCCACCGTGCTTGCCACCTATGAACAAATACTAAATAGCCGCCTGGCCATCACCCAATGGCTAAAACAAATTGATCAGCACTTAAATTCAGACATGCAAAATCTAATTGAAAGCCCCCATTGACGTAGCTGTGAGAATATAAAAAGCATCATCGCTTTTAAATTTTCTATTTTATTTCACACACTTATTTTTACGACAAACCAGTAAATACTAGGGGCGTGCTATGTCTATGGAAAAATCATCCGTAACAAATTGCGTACGGGTCGGTTACGGGGCCATATCCAAATGGCACGAACAAAAACTTTCGTCGCTTGGCATTGAAACTCTAGCGATCATTGAGAAGAACCAAGACAGGAAAAAGCAGGCAAAACACGACGGGTTTTCCGTTGCACCGAACTATCTTGATGCAAGCCGCATGCAGCCGGGTTTTTGGGATGTATGTTGTAGCACCCAGGCTCACCTTCCAGTTGTAGAAGAGATCATTAAAGTCGCCCCGAATGCCAATATTCTTATTGAAAAACCGTTATGCCTGGCCTCTCAGATCCCTTCATTTAAATATCTTTTACAAAACTTTTCCGGGAAAATTGTTACTAACGAAAATTATCGCGCTTCACATATTACGTTAATTATTCGCCACCTAATAAATAAGCTAAAGCTTAAACCCGATGTAATTATTTCCGAAATGAGTAAGAACAGAAGTCAGGATTTTATTGGCGGGCGATTTATCGATGAAGAGTATTATGTCTTGGGTTACGAAGGCCCACACATGATTAATAATGTACTTGCATTAGGCCCAGAATACGCGCCAGCCAAGCGCCTGCAACAAAAATGGCAAGACATAGACTTAAATAAAGAAGAGCAGAAGTTGCACCTTCACCGCCAGGGGAAAGTAGAAATTCAATACCAGGCCAGAAACAGTGCACAAGTTACCCTATATAGCTCGATGGATGGAGATATCGGTTACCTGTACCCATGTAGCCCGTATAAAAATAGCCATATACCCGCTGAAGACAGTATAACTCGCTATCGCGTATTGGCCGTCTGCGACAGTCATAAGAAAACTCAGATAATCGCCTACTACGAGCCGGTGCAGGGCTTAAATAGAGCACAAGGCATGATCCATGTTCTTAAATACGGCGAGCTGGTACTTGAGATTAAGCCGATTGATGACGATACCTTATTACAGTCTTTCAGCTCAGCTATAGATTGTTTTGAAACACAATCCGCCGCACATTGCAGCTGGCAAGATGCGATGTCTACGGTAAATATGATGCACAAACTCAGCCACTGAGGAGCCAACAATGGATAATCAAGCAAAACATATTTCAACTGAAAATATCGCAATTGAACACGGCCACTGCGGTTTAATTAGAAAGCTGAACATGAACGGCCCTGCGCGAATTATCGACTTAAAAGTTCAAGATGCCGAGCGCCACTACCACAAAAAAACAACCGAGTATTACTATATTTTGGAAGGTACAGGCCAGGTCTATTTAGACGGGCAACTAAGCGATGTACAAAGCGGCGATTTAATTACCATCCCCCCCGGCGTTGTTCACCAAGCCATCTGCGATAAAAACGATATGCTAAAAATTCTTGTTATTGAAGTACCACCGGCAATCGGTGATGTTCACCGGGTGGATAACTAGGCCAAGGTAAAAAGCAAGAAGAAAGACCCGAGCTTAAGCTCTTAGCCTTTAGCTCTAGGTGGCTTGCCGCTACTAGATTCAATAAGACCAATGTTTTCTGCATAATCCTGGTCTTCGAATATTGCCATAGCGGTAGCCATTTTCTTAAACCCCATCTTTTGATAAAAACCTTGCTTACCAGGTTTAGCGTAGAGAATGATTTTCTTATGCCCAACAGATAACTCGCGCAGCTTGTTGATAATTGCCCGGCCTAAACCAGTACCTTGATGCGAGGGGTGAACAGCGACATCACAAATATATGAGCAATCACAGCCATCCGCTAGCGCCCTACCCACTCCAACCAAGCGCGCGCCGTCGAAGACCAGGCACTTAAAACGACTGTTCTTATAGACCTCTTTTAATTGCTGAGGGTCTTTTTCACCCAAAGGGGCTAAACGATATAGATCAGACATTTCATTCCAATCTATTGTTTTTTCATCATACAACCAAAGAAGACTCATTGAATTCCTGCCTGGCAGGCCAGCACAAGGCGGCTGAGCTGCTTAAGTTACTTTTGCAACTATGACCGTGGAATCGCATATTCATATATAACTACACCACTATCATTAGCTAGTTGCTCTACAAACCCTAGTTTCTTAAGTAAGTTCGCTGAAGCAATATTTGATTGATCAACACCAGCGATGAGTTTTAACCATGGTTCGGACTTTTCAACCTCACAAATAAAGCCTTGAAGTAATTCACTAGCCAGCCCCCGCCCCCAGTATTCTTCAGCCAACAAATAACCGATATGGGCAGTATCGTTATTTTCCACATGGGCAAACAAAAAACCTATTAGCTCGCTACTCCCTGATTGCACTTGAAATAAACGGCTTTCTAGCAACATTCGTTCAAGCCAAATTTTGGCTTGCTCACTAGTAGCAACCTTGTGGAAATATGGCGGAAGATTTTCTACAACCGCTGGCGTGAGTATCTTAGGAATTCGCTCCAGCATATATAAGCATCTAGGCCAAGCAAAGTCTTCAGTAACTTCAACTACTTTCAGCCTGCTGCTCGCAAACGATATTGCCATACAAACCCCTCATTTTGATAGGCTCTATGTTAAGCCAATGTAGTTAGCAGACTGGGGCGCCACGCGACAAAGCCAATTAACTTTTTATGCCTTTATAGCTGCTTATTAACTAAGGTTTTTATACCAGCATTTAGAATATCAAGTTGCTTATCTAACATGCTGACATTGGGATCGTGACCGGACTGCCTTAATTGCACGTACTCTTTTGATGGAGCCTTGATTCGATCAAAAAATTCTTTCGTAACTTTAGGGGTAGTTAATAAATCCTTTTCACCTTGTATTATATATATTGGTATTTTAAATTCGGCACAGCACTCATCTAGGGCAACTTTTTGCGCCATGCCATCGCCGCTAAGGCCAACAAACTTCACAAAAGAAAACTCTTCTCCAGCGAAGTATGCTGCTCTTGTTTTTTCGGAAAGATATTGCTTATCAATTATAAACTCAGGGTGCTTGCTAACTACGTCATTTTCATATGCCCGGATTATTCTGCGTAGCTTTCCGAAGCTCCGCGGGCTCGTCCAAGGTGGGGCACCAATACTATTTAATATATCTATTGCAGCCTGATCTTGTTTTTCGATTGCCGTTGACTTAACAAGATCGTAGCTTTCTTTCATATTCTTTTGATAGTTAACAAGCTGAGACAAACCAACATAAAAAAGATATCTATCAGGGGCTGTGAAAGCCATTTTTACAGCCAAGACAGAACCCCATGAAGTTCCCGATATTATTATTTTTTCTCTCTTAAACTTTTTACGAATATAGTCGGTTACTTCAAGACCATCGCTAACCAGTAGATCTGTATCCAGTTTTGTATTCTCAAGCCTATCAATCGTTAGCTCTCCTAATTCTTGATTTGCTTCGTATGTCTTTCCTGAGCCTCTCTGATCCCAATGAACAATAGTAAATTCGCTCTCCCAGTTTTGAAAAAGGCTTTCGTGATACAAGCTTAGCGGATTACCAGGGCCTCCATGAAGTAACAATACAATGGGGTTTAAGCAATTCTCGCCTTTTATTGTAATCCACTGTTTTATGCCACCTATCTGAACGTAACCGCTCTCGTTTACCCCTGTTGTTTGCTCGCTGTTTGTAGTACAAGACGAGCCGGGGGAAATATCACCCGTCTTCCCTTCAGCGTAACTTGTGGAACCAAAAAGCCAGATTGCCAATGCAAAAAAATGTATCGACGATGTATTAAGATTCATTTAGCAATCCTTAGCTAGAATCAGTGCAAATCGCCGCGAGCAGCTGCGGCATTGAAGTTGGGTGTTTTTCAATTGTATACCGGGCATCACAAAATCGAACAGCGTAAAAGGACAAGATGCCTTTCCTTGTTATAGTGTGAACTCCCGAAGCTGAATATGGTTATCTTCTGGATCTGCCACGTTACAGACTTTAAATATTGGGTTTGACCACTCACCTTCGAGAGTTTTACCACCCCAGCATTCACGTAGGAGACGAATTTTCTGGTCGATTTTCAGTCGAAACAGAGCACAATCCAGCGGCTTTAGTTTTGCTACAACCTGACGCCTTGCTCACCCGCACATACTTCGGAAAGCGTTTTTGTATAAAATGGAGCGACAAGCGACACACAAAAACGAGCGAAGCAGTATGTGTCAGGTGGAGCAATTTGTTAGTTTTTTGATACTTTCTTGAATTGTTTCGAGCCTATCAGCTCAGGATTCTCTTCATCAACAACCGGTTTATCTTTGGTAGACGCAACTTTACGCCAATCAGTTTTACCAACGTGTTTTTGCCCCTTGACATGATGCTTAAGAACTTTCTTCTCCATATTTAATCCTTATTTACGTTAACACGTTTGAATTTTTTTAGATCTTCATCCGATAAAAGAGGCGCATCAGGATCACTTTTTGCGTTATCTTCAACCTCTTCTTCGGTCATATTTTTAAGACGCTCATAATCGGTTTTACCGTCTGTTGACGCGCCTTTTTCTCTCTTAATTTTCTTTTCGTTACTCATGACTCACCTCGACTTCATGCTTTGGTACAGAGCGCGTTCCTTCTTACTAGCCGTACGAGCAGAAATCATACGTCTAGAAGTGTTGTTTTTTCGCCAAGTATATACTGCCATCAAAACTCCAGGCTTTGCCTCCCCTATCACCTGTATCCGTTCTTCCCCGTAATCATTTCTGTCATCAATGGCCTCAAGCCTATCGTCATCATCGAAAATAGTGATCGCATCGTTAAAATCAATCCCATGCTTATCAAGATTTTTCATGTTTTTATTTTCATCCCATTCGAATTGCACTGATTCCTCCTCTTGGTTGAAGCTAACGCCCCGCAAACGGGCAAAATTGAAGCGAAGCGTAAATTTTGTCCCAGTACCTGCTTTTGTTATGCATTGCTGCATTCCATCTCAATTCCCGCAGCCAATTTTTCCAAACTAGAGACCAGATTTTCAACATCCTTGGCTGAGATAACCACACGTTGCCCCTCTTTATAAGTTCCGTCTCCTGATTTTTGAATGTACTTGGCATCAACAATCCCTTCATTGTGAGCAAGCAAATGGCGCTTTTGATAGAGAATACCAAGCAAGTTAATTTCCGCTTCAGTCAACCATGAATCAAAGCCTTTTTGGATCGCATCATTCCAAAGTTCACTCGCTTGGTCTAAACGCTGAAATGCGTTAAACGGAGCCTTTCCGTAGCCCTCGTACATTCCTTCACAATATTTCTGGAAGGCTACTACGCCGTCACTTATACATGTCTCTATTAGTGACCTACATGTTAGCTCAGCCTCATCTTTCCCAACTGATTCAATCAGAGCTTCCTTAACAACATCAACACTGTCTTTTTTAGCCCGAATCTTACGTAAAGAGTCCCGAAATGTCCGGGTTACAGAGTTGTGTCCGCAAGCTGGACAGAAATAGGCACTCCCTATGACGGTAAATCTAGATTCGCAGCTTTCACATTGAATCTCTAGTTGCATTAGCTCGGCAGCCTTTGCAGGAATGGTATGGGTCCGCTTGTGGCCACCTGTTACCTTCATTGACATTGAAATGAAGCTGTTTTTAGGTTGACGTCGATTAAATTTTTGAGCTCCAGAACGGAGCGAATTATGAATTTGTCCTTGAATTACAGCCAACGCTTCTGCTTGGGCGTGCTCAACTTGTTCGATCGTAAACCACTGATCAGAGGGCGCTTCATGTCTACAAAGGGGGCACCAAACAGCCTCATCCTTGAAAATATTGGCCCAATCGTCTTCATTGACTTTAAAAATGAACTCACAGTCTTCATTAGGACACTGCTTGTCGATATAGCCCTTTTCATCGGACTCGATCTCTACTGAAACCGACTGGCCATTCATACGTTCCATTTCTTTTATCAAGTCTTCAAACATGGCATATCCCTATTAGATGCATAACGCCCGCAACACCGGCAAACCGAAGCGCAGCGTAGGTTTGTCCGAGTGCTTGCGTTTGTTAGAGCTTTAACTCCTTGTACCTTAGCCATGATATAAGATGCTCTTTTTCCGATTCAGGGTCTGAGTGGTGTGCCGTTAGCAAAACCGAAACAACTTGCTCAAATATTTCATTTACCCAATAGAATAGCCTGTGAGATTGGAGCTGGCTTAGCCAGATACCTGATTGCAATAAATCCCGTTTTTTTAGCTCATTTAGATACTCTGGCACACCAGACTCTGTTCCCGCTGGCAGATGAGATGGATGAGCTATTTCATTTCTCACTTCATATGCCAAGCGTAGATCTTTCAATACATCATTATTAAATGCGTAGTATTTGTCGATAAATCTAAGTTCATTAAGATTAGAAAGATCTTTCAATCTCTCCCTAGCCCCAACGCCAAACATGCCTGTATTCGCTTCGATAAGCAATGCTCGTAGTGCCGAAAAGAGAACTGGAATGCCTGCTATTGTATAAATTGAAACATTCCCATCATGTTGTTCTGCATATTCCTTTGAATGACAGAGTAGCTCAAACGCAAGTCTTACTAAGTCTTGAGATGAACTGCCAGACACCCCAGGCTTCGGATTTAATATTCTCTCTTTTCGGTCATTAGTGCCTGACATGCTATTGCTGCTCTAACGCCCGGCTAAGCCGCCGGAACGGAGTTGATTGTTTTTTGCTATTAAAGCACAAAACAAGCTGAATCGTACCGACTTTATCGGAGGCAGTTTTATTTGAGTCATGCTACACGAGCCGACTCGGTTTGTTGATAAAAAA
>NZ_NKQJ01000020.1 GCF_002312815.1 Agaribacterium haliotis | reverse complement strand
GGTTGTTCCAAATAAGCGACAAACAACACAGAGAGCGGGATGAGGGGCACAACCCGAAGGGCTGGGCCTGAATATCCGCCCAGATGCGTTACTTATCGCTTATTTAGCTTGCTAAACTGCGCTCAAAGCGCCTTTCTGGTCGAATACTCAGGCTCCAGCAGAGCGTATTTAATTAGTGTTAACAGGCCCTAGGAAATTATCCAATATTCTTGCGCTAGCATCAACGCTTAAAAGCTTGATGAAAAACAAATTTAAGCCGCTGGGCCAGCCTTGGTTTTGGCTTTTGGTTTTCATCCCTTAGCAGCCTTGACTTAGGCCCGGCATTAAACACAGGCACAACATGCTAGTGATTGGCTATTAACACATAGGTACAAGGATCAATCGAAGCACTAGCTAAGGCTAATTCTTTATTGGTTTAGAGGCTGACTGCAGATCGACGATGGAACAGACAGCCCTCTCAGTGCTTTTCACGGTACTATAGATGCTTGTTAGATTCATCAACTTGCTCAGAAAGCCTATAAGTCGCCATCTCCTGAACCGCTACTGAGGGATCTATTTCTTCAGCCGAAAAAAACCAGACGACCCCCTTATCTTCAACATAAAACTTGATGAAGTATGTTTTTCCTTCTTCAAAAGAAAACCCATAAGAAGTATTTGGCATCATGGAAAACAATGGCCAATCAAAAACAACTGAGTTATATCCTGGAACAACATCCGCCTCGGCATACGCATTAACAGGCATTTTAGCCACTTCTTTTCCGCCGACGATTAGAATTGGGGCAAGACCATGAGCACCAACTGTATCAGGCCTATATACATAGACTTTAGCCATTCCCGGCTTAGGATGATTCACCTCACTAAACAGCTCTCCCTGTGGTGGAGTAGCACACCCCACTAGAGACACTAAATAGACAATTAGGATAGGCCAGGTAATATTCTTCATTAGTTGTTTCCTACAGCTTAGATTGGCGTTAAAAAAAATAACACCTTGATTAAGCAGCGCTAGCTGCTTAATCAAAGAAACCCGTAACACCGGACACAAGCTGCGCCGGAAGAACGTCGATGCCCCCTATAAACAAGCGCCCTTAATCCGCTGTCGGCCACTGCAGGGCTTCGTGTAGAACACGTAATAATTCAATGCAGCTCGCCGTCACATGCTCTCGATAGATCACGATAAACGGTAAACCGTCGATCACCAGTTCTCGTGTGTTTTTAACACGCCCTTGGCGTCCGGCACGCGGGTGTTCGGCTAGGATGAGGTGTGTGCTATCGATGATGTTCATCACTACATCAATAGCAACGGTGGGGCTATTATTATCGGTGATATGGGCTTCGATCTTTTCCAGGTCGATGTCGGCAAGCTCAGTCCATTTGAGCTGCACGCTTGGCCTCCCACTTGGCCTTGATGTCTGCATGGTCGATCAAGCGGCCTTCATCAGCAGCTTTCACGCCCTTCTCCACTTCGTGGATAAACCATTCTTCACGAGCCACATATTGCTTGATGGCTTCCGCCATCAGCCATGCGCGAGGTCTGTCCATCGCTTCGGCCATCTGGCCAACACGAGTTAACGTTTCGCCATCCAGTCTCACTGAGGTAGCTTTTAATGGCATAGCGATTCTCCGAGGTTCTCTTGGAACCTCAACTATAGTCGATTTAGCCTTCACTGTCTTGCTACTCTTCAGCGGCTAAGGGGCAAGCAAGGCCTCTTCAGTCGCCTCCAACGCTTCCTCAGCCCTTATGCGCTCTGACCTAGCGGGCTGTGTGACGGTGTGAGTTTTTAAATTTGTAGATGAGCACATGGGTTTAAACCCCTGTCATGGGCAGCATCGAGGGGCCGGGCATCTGCTGGAAAAAGCGCATATCCGCCCCACAGAACTAAGGTCGCCATCGTATGGCAGAAGAAATGGCAGGAGAGCACTGTTGATGCGGCTTTGCTTCACGCCCCCAAAAGCGCCTTACAACTTTTAATACCGCTGGCGTGCTTTCGACCAAATTGCTCACACACACCACTTAATTTTTCCGCGCGACCGATCAGCCCTTTAAAGCGCACTTCAAATTCGCAGCTGCACAACAACCAGCTTTGCCTATCTATACCTAAACGCCTAAGTATCGGAGGTATATTCGCATCGATCACACCGCGCTTTGACTTACGCAGCTGGCGCCCCGTCCAATCAAGCAATAATAAATAGTCATTTAACTTAAAAGGCAAACCCCGGGGCATAGTCTGCCTGGGATTACCAACAAAAGCGAGTAGCTCGCTGGGCTGCTTTTTATTTGACCTTGCCGTACATTTTTTTACAGCCCGCTGAGCGCAGGCCGCTCGGCGCTTGACACTGGTATGCTCTGATGTTTCGGGCGTTTTAGCCATATTGACACGCACCGGGTTTAGATCTACGTAGGCCATGCAGGCCATTAATGCGGCATCATCCAACAACGCCTGACTTTTATAGCGCCCTTCCCAAAAGCGACCACTGCATTTATCTTCAGCATTGGCTTGCCGAGCTATGCCTTCATTAACAAGCTGCATAAACTGACTAATACTATAAAGCCGCTCGCGCCAATTCTGAATAATTGGCCGAAGCACAGCAAGCTCTGCGCGACTGAGCGTTTCACCTTTTATAAAACGCTGGCTTAATAAATTGCCTTTATACAAGCAGTGCCAGCGCTCGACCACCTCTTGCTCACCCCAGCCAAGCGCTTTTTCTCGATCAACACACAGCACCACATGGTAGTGATTGGACATGACCGCATAGGCACAAATATCAATCGAAAACACCTTAGCCAAGGCCAATATTCTATCTTCTAGCCACTGGCGGCGGTGCTCATAACTCTGACCGCTCACCTTATCTTTACCACAAAGAAAAGCTCGGCGCACACAGCGACTAACACAATGATAATAGGGCGTCGCATGCAAACATATCTGCTGATCGCGAGCTTTAGTCATACGGCCAACCGTTTAAAAGTGAGTTAACTAAAGATTAGACCGTATTAGATAAAGTACAAACTAAGTGGGTGTCCTTTATTTTCTTTATTTTCCCGGATTTGAGATTGACTCACCCGTGAAGGTCAGGGTTATGGAGGGATGCTTGGTTCTCACCAGCGAACAGTAAAAACTAAAAACCCAGCGCAATGCTGGGTTTCAAAAAAGTATTAATTAGCTTTCCTAATCTGAGTTTCAATGAGCTTAGAGATCTGCTCATCAGTAATTTCTAGTGGGCTTAGAATGTCACGGATTTCACGGCCAATATCATTATCACTTAATGTTTGATATCGCTCACCTTGCTCTATAACCTCAACCAACTTATCCCACTCGTTTCTGTTTTCTTCCGCTTTTTTCCAAGCTTCCCAATTTTTAGCTTTCTCTTCACTACCCTTTTTTCTTTCTGCGTCAACGATAGCCTGCAATACCTTCTTTGCTACCGATGCCAAAAATGGGCTTGTTAGCATTTCTCTAGTGCTTCCATTGCCAAACTTTGCAGCCATAATAGCTTTATGCAAAGCAAGCAACTCCCAGTAATCTTCAATATCAATCATAAAATTTATTTACCTAGCTCCTCACGAAGCTCCATCAATAACTCACCAAGCCTGTTTTGGCCGCTTCCGTCACCTCCACATCCCCAGTAAAAATCATATGGAGACGCCTCAACTAAGCGCTTATCTTCGGTGCTCAAAAGCAACTCTCGAAACTTATTGTTCAGAAATTTCGCACGCAATGCCTTTTTCATTATTTGCTCTTTAATTTCCTCCCAATCCTTAACTAACTCAACCGACCTTGATCGCCCCAACTGTCTAGCAATCTTTGGTGTGTTAGATAGGCGAATTTTTTCTACATATTCGGTGTTACCTAAGAATTTCGAAGCTTGATAAAAATGCTCAACTGTCATCCATTTTTTATCGTCTATATAAAAGTCACAACGATAAAAATTGGAAAACTCACCGTACAAATTTTCCTTCGAATAAAAATAAATAACACCCTCAGAGTCAGGAACCATCATTATTTAATAGGATTCTTCCCACCATATAAAAATTTCACATGCCTACCGTTGCGCAATGCTCCCGCATGAGTCACTTCATTAGGTTGGGTTCCTGGCCTTAATGGAACACCTTCAAAAACTTCTAATGCAAAGATATGGGAGCCTTTGCCCTCATAGCCTGGTGCGCCCATAAATAATGAATTATGTACTTCACTCGGGGAAAGCATATCCGTTGTTAGATAAACTAAACCATCCGCACCAGGGGCTATAACACCTTGGGAACCAATTATTCCTCGGTAACCATTTCTATCAGTGTAATGAAAGTAAACATTATCTAAATCTTCGGCACCATTAATGGCGCTTGCTAATGCTTCTTGCTGGTCTTGCGTAAGCGAGTTGTATAGAGCTTGATAAGCTTTGCATATTGGAGCCGCACAACCACCTTCATTGACAAGCCGTGTATCAACTCCCTTTTGTGCACTCATCTCCATCTCATACAAAACATCCCCAACCGGGCCGGTTGCTACTGCTTCGCCTGCAAAAAGAGGGTAACCTTCATCCGAAAAGCCATTCGCTCGCATCCATTCCAGTCGGTGCTGTCTAGCTGCGGTGCGCTGGCCGGCCATCGAGGCTGCAACACTAAACGCCCCACTAAGCGCCCCATTTGCAAACTTGCCCCCCGTCATCCGCGACACGGAACCACCAATCACAGCAGATCGCGCAATACTAACAAACGGTTGCGACGAGCTATAGGTCCACTTACTTAGCGATACGGTGACAAAAGACGACAAGAAGCCGTGGCCAAAGTTACCGCCACCTGCCACCGATGCGATACCACCAACAACACCTGCAGCATAAGCCCTCTCAACAATACTGGCACTGCGTATATTTGACATCACTGCTGTGCCCAGCATGCCAGAAACGGCGCCGCTTAACGCAGATTTACGCACGCCCGCCATATCGGCCCCGGCAATCATTGCCGAACCGGCCCCGGCGTAGGCCATCGCCGCCGCCCACGCCCAAACACTGCTGCCGCATACAGCATTACACACATAAGTTGCTACAGCGGCAAAAGCAATCGAGCCCGCCACTCGCATACCACGCCCAATATACTGGGTATGCACAAAACCGCTTGGGTCTGTCGCATTTAACGGATTGTTCCAAATATAACTGTAACGGTTATAACTTTGCACATTTGACGGTGCCTGGATAATTGGGTCGGCCTGAACAAAGCGCCCAATATAAGGGTCATAAATACGGCCATTCATATGAATAAGGCCTACCTCATCCAGCATTTCATGGCCGGTATAGCCCCGGCTCGTAACACTTGTAAGCCGGTCTAATAATAAGGTGCGCTTTTTATTGATTGCATCGTAAAGCTGAGCCTTACTGTAATCGGACCAATTTTCACCACTGCGCCGCTGCCCCCAGGCATTAAAGCTCATGCGCTCTTTAACAATACCGGATTCATTGGTAACAGCATCTACCGAACCAAGGTGATCCTTATATAAGTAGTCGCTACGCTTGTTAGCGCCACCAGCTAAGGGCTTGCCGTCTAGATCGGTGTATTCGGTAATAACGGTGTTGGCATCAAGATAGCGCTTCCATTCATATTGATCGGGTTTATTGTTGTGCAAAATGCGCTCAACGTTACCCAAATAAGCAATGCGCTTATTGGCACTTGATCCGTAATCGGAACGCGCAAATCGTTGGCGGTCGATGCCGTAATAAAAAATCGTTGTATATTCTGCACCACCCGCCTGGGCATCTGCAGACGAGCCCACGTGTATCCAGTAGGGCTTGTCAAAGGTTGTATAGCCAATAAAACGAACTTTGCCATCGGCGCGCTTATTCGTTTCAAGGTTTCCGTTAGCATCATAAACCCAACTTAAGCCATTAATACTGGATACCGCATGAGGCCGCTTAGGGTCATAACTATAATTGCCAACACCAGCCTTACTGAGAATATTTCCCCGAAAATCGTAGCGTAGATCCTGGCCCGATTCAGCCAATGAAGAGCACAGGGCTTGACTGCCCGCCTGCCTATAGGTTTTAACAAGGCGATTTAGGCTATCGTAACAAAAACTCTCTCCAAGAGTGTTGTTGGCTGCCGCGCGGTCTTCGCGGCTGGCCAAGTTGCCGAGCTTATCCCACTTATACATAAGGTTCTGAACATCAAAAACACCCCCAGTCGCACCGGAGCTTTTACCCTTTAAACGACCTGTTTCTGGCCAGTAGTCAAGCGTAGACGTTAAACCATTGCCGCGGAGTATTTTAGTGGGCTGCCCACGCTCATTACTTGAGAGCAAGTTGTAGAACGTTTTCTGGCTTTCTACATCTGTACTGGATACAAGCACACCGCTATAGGGGTCGTAGCTGTGTTGAATCGCTTTACCCATTGCGTCCGTACTGAATTCAACCCGGCCATATTGGTCGTAAGCTAGCTCGGTCGAGTATTCAACAAAATAACCAATCGGCTCAATGCGGTAGTTTGTTTTGTAGTTGCGACCAAAGCTATCGTATTCGGGGTGGCGACACTCTATATTAGAGGCCTCGCAGCTTAATGCACCCTCGCCTAAGCTCATAACAATAGCGCTGGCTTGCAGGCCATTATAAGCTAGCGGCGTTACGCCATCATCGCGAACTGCACCAAAATACCATCGGGTTCGGCTAGCAATTGTGCCGTTTGTTCTGTAATCAACCCTATCGGTTAAACGAGCTAACGAATCATAACTGTTAGTAACAACCTGGCCTTTTGCGTCGCGCTGCCACACCAGTTCATCAAAGCCATTGTAGCGATATGACCAATGCCCCTTGTCGGGGTCGAGCATTTCAACCTTACGACCTAATTTGTCATAACGCATCTCTACCGTTACGCGTTCGGGAATATTGCCAAAAACCAAAGACGCGATAGATGCTTCGGTATGAGTAAAACGTAAATTACCCATTACGTCGTATTCATAGCGCACACGACCGCCGAGCGCATCGGTTACAGAAAGAAGGCGCCCATCAAGATCACTGACGGATACTTTTTTCTGCCCGTTGGGGTTAATAACTGTATTAGTTAAGCCGTTGTACAACGTCTTAGTTATTGCTACGCCGTTCTCGTCAGGTACCGATACTTGCACAATACGGCCGAGATCATCGTACTTGTTTTCGACCCAGTAGCCCGGAAACCTGCTGCAGTAAAATGGCTGGCTTTCGCGCTTAACATTGCCACGATCGTCGTATTCATAATCAACACACGAAAGCGCTCCACCCAAGGTCGTTGCAGCCTTGCGCTGAACACGACCGAGCTTGTCAAAGTAGTTGATGCTTTTCCCGCCTCCGCGAACCGTCTTTACTACTTTGTTCACAGCACCAGTCGGGCAACTCAGCGCACTGGAACAGGGTAAGTACTCTGTCGTAACACCTGCTCCGCTAGAATCACTGCGTGATATCTCGCGGCCTAGCTCGTCATAACCAATATCGGTATAAAGCTCGTTACTACTATTATTTCGAATACGCGTTGGCTGGCCGGAAATATGGCGTTCTAGAACCTCATTTAAGACAACGGTTAAACCATCGTGCGTAACTTTCTCGTAAAGTTTGTAGCGACCAAGCTCGTCGTACTGAGAGTCAACAATTCGGTCCTGCCCCAAATTAGAAACAACAGTGCCACTAAAATCATAAGCTGTAGCCCTATCAAAGGAGCCAACACGCGTAGGGTTCCCGAAATCATCATAGAAATAAACAACCAAGCCATCTGCATCGGGTTCTTTTTCAACATACAACAAACCAGCGGCACTGCCGGTTGCATGATAACTAAACTCTGCAACACTCATACGCTCTGCAAGCCTAGCAGTTACGCCATCGGAAAATGTGCTCTCCCCCCCCTTGGTGGTAACCATTGAAGAGACTAAACGCCCCAGCTCTGGATAACTTCTTACTCGCCCATCATTAAATGTAATGATTCCAGGGCTTTCCTTATCGTAAGTATTTTCAACAATGGTTGTTGTACCGCCAGTTGCATCACTAGCACCAAAAGGAAATATACGTGTAGTTGTTTTTAAATTATTACCGTATTCATCGTATTCAAATTGAAGCAACTTAGCCGATAAATAACGCCCATCTGCGCGAACCGAAACGGGGTTATTTTCAGACTCGGTATCTGCGTAATATACAAATTCGGCAGTAGTATCTAACTCCAACCTAAATGGCGCGGTTGTATCTACCCATGTACCACTACTTTGTTGAAGCGCCGAACGCCAAGTTGAATCCCATGACCTCAAACTATAACTATTTTTAGTTTCTGAAAGTTTGGCGCCGTTAGCTGCATATTGTGTTGTACTTGTCACCTGCCCAACAAACGGCCAATCTTGGCGATAATTTGTACTGGTTTTCACCCCACTGTGAACATCCAGTGTCGTTAGGCGCTGAAAACCAAGCATGCCCCTGCCACCGCCTTGATATAAAGACGTCTCATAAAAATATTGAAGCTCAACCGCCTTGTTCTGATTAACTGCCAAAGCATTTTCGCCTGCAACCGGGCTCTGTTGAGAAACCGAGGTCACCAGCCGATAGGGTGCTCTCGCTTCAAAAAAACGAAAAGGGTCAACATAACTCACGAAGCTCCCATTGACCTCAGGCATAAAACTACCAGCGCCAGAGCTGCTATATGACTGCCCAGACTCTTGCAGGCCTTTCCAGTCAGCAAACGGGACATTCACATATCGATAAAACAAATCTGGATCGAGTGACGATTTTTCAACCGCCCCTCGATAATGAGAGCTGCGGTTCTGCAACTCGTAATTAATTTTTGTTTTTGCACCCAAGCCATTTGTTATCTCAGTCATTACACCCGATAAGCCTGAGTGAGTATTCAGGCGGACGCTCAAGTGATTACCTGAAACATTCAGGTAATCTGGGTGGCTGTCACCATTAACGTCATAAAAGAGAAAGCGCTCATTCGCCCCAATAATACCATCACCAAGATCCATCATTACTGGTTCTGAATACGATTCAGAACCGGCATCCCAAGATCGAGAATAGAGCTGCCAGCTGGAATCATAAAAATTAAATGTTTGCCCCCACAGTTCAGTCGAAATTTTTTGCCACTCTTCTGCGGCTTCTTGGTCGACTGTGCGAACCTGAAGGTCTGCATCACCATCGGCATCCAGATCGGAAAACTGAACTTGGAAACCGCTAATTTTTTTACTTCGAATCAGAGTAACTTCTTGCCCCCAGGCTGTACCAAAGTCACCTGATGAAAGGTTACCGCCCAAATTTAGACGATATACCAGTACTGACTCTGAAGTAGATCCCCGCTTTACATAAGCGACATCTGTCAAGCCGTCACCATTTATATCTGGCGTCCAGAGTTGCCCACGCTCAGGCGTATCCATGATTTCATATGATTGAAGCTCTTCAACAATCTGAAACCCCGCGGGAACTCTTATCGCAATAAAACTTTTGTATCGAGTAAAGTGAGGCTTATCCCCTGACTTATAGGTTGAGTCTTTAACAAGAGAATCATAGTGAACAAACTCAAGTACCACATCTTCAACACCATCGCCGTTAAAATCTCCAATACCAGCTACCCGATAATCATTCGGTTTATCGGTACGAAAACACAACCAACTGTGGCCTACAGGTTTGCCATTAACAATGCCATCGGCGTTACATTTCTCATCCCAGAGCGGAGGGTTAAGAATTTCATATCGTTTAGCCGGCCGATAAACGCCTGCCTCACTTCCATCTATATGAATATTGGAATAATAATCTAATTCACTCACCCATATTCCACTTGGATCATCTTCGCGCATATAGACAATGTCTTTTGTTCCGTTAGCATCGACATCCACAAGTTGAGATATAGAAGAAGGAGCAGCTATGACCGTAGAAACATTTGACAACCTAACCGGTGCATCAGCATTACCCGTTAGTACTGCGGGGTATAAACGCCAAACACCTAAATATTCGTTGTGCACAAGTAGATCGTGCAAACCATCGCCGTTGTAATCAACAGTGCTCAGTCGGGTGGAGTGACCAGGCTTCCTGGGATCGAGGCATATACGCAATTCCTCTCGCCCTGCCGCTGAAAGGCCCTTTGCACACAGTAAGGAGTTTTCGTGGTTGCTGCCTCCTACAAAATGCACATCCTTGTACTCACCAGAGGCCTCATCATAGCGCGCATAATGAATGCTAAAATAATACACGCCATGGCTTTTTTCCTGCTGCAACCAAGCCAAATCCAATAAACCGTCCCCGTCGAAATCAAACGGCAACATTTGAATCATCGCATCTTTATCAGTAACAATTCTTCGGCCACTAGAGTACTCGCTGAACTCTAAGCCGCCTTCAGTGGCCCACTCAAAACGAGTTTCTGGTAGACATTTGCTCTCTACACACTCTTGAACATACTCCAGATACGAAACAGCAGGGTATGTATCCGGCGAAATACGCTGGTAGCCCAAATTATAAGATCGAATTTCAACAGGAGAAGTAATACCCGCAAGCGGCTCGGCGTTTCTTACAATCACCTTCTGTAGACGTTTGTTGAACTCAGCACGCAAACCCGTAGTATAGGCAACACTTACATCGGGCCGATTCTCGTATATAAATTCAACTTCTGCGTAAGCTTTACTACCACCGCTATCGTAGGCATATAGCACCTTACTTAACCTAAGCGCGCCTTTATCCTGCCCCTCGTAGATGTAATTAATTTTATTCCCGACACTGTCAACAAAACTAGCTAGATTTAAGGCTCGTATCTGGCGGCCAGTACCTAGCTGAGCACTGTTATCACCATCTACTCCAGTGCCGTAATAACGAACAGAGCCGTCTTTCGACTCAACTAAAAACTGATAAATATCTCCATCGCTATTACGTCTTCCCGTTATTCGCTGATAACTATCAATCAAGGTTTTAAACTGGACTTCAACGCCTCTGGTATCACTAACCGCTTTTAAACGCTGACCATCCAAACAATAAATGGGAACGATATTTAACGGCAAAGCAGAGTGATAATCTGAGCCCGTCGGGCGGCAGCGGGTAATAGATGAAGTGCCAGAGAGCCCCCACCCCATTCCTAGTAAGCCGCTACCACCACCACTGCTATAATCCAGCGAAAATTCAGGTGCGACGCCGGCAACACCAGCAGGAAGAGATAATGGAATAGAATATGTAGCCTGGCCCTGCTCATTTACCCTGAAAGAACCCGAGCTTGCCCCATAGATACTTGCCGCTTTGGCCTTGCTAACACCGTAATAATAACGAGTACTGAAACCGCCCGCTCCATCGTAGTCCAGCATTTCGTCAGCAAATTGTGTATTACCAACTTTTGTCAAGCTATCGCGGCCATCCCCATCTAGGTCTCGGACCTGCAGCGAAGAAAAATTGGCAATTTGCGTTGTACTTGTAGTAAGCCGCGTAGCTAAAGGATCGCTGTCCCCGCTAACAATTAAAGTCTTGTATGGCTCAGTACCATAATACTCCGAAAGATCCGTGCCAGCGGCATTCTTCACGCTACGCAAGCTGGTAAACTTGTCAGCTTCCGTTGTTATTATTAAGTCTTCAACGCCATCGCCATCAAAGTCACCAACTTTATAGTCCACGTCTTTATTTAGCTTAACTAAGCCATATATATCCAGTTCATCATCATCAACAAACTCCCATTCAACCCCACTGCCATCGAGTCGTGTTTCATACTGGGTCAGGTACCCCCCCGAACCGATCTGATAAAGGCTGCCTGAAAACAATACTGACGATACTTGCACTTCAACGGGTGTAATAACATCGCCATGCAACAGCACAAGATAGTCGTTCCCTCGCACATAAAGATCTTCAATTCCATCCCCATCAAGATCACCTAGGTATATAGACGAATGTTTGTAATCTAGCTTCTCGGCAGAAACGACCACAGACAACAGCATCAAAAAAGCAGATATAGCAAGCTTGTAAAAAGACATTAAATTCCCTGAGCACATAAATACACCAAAGCTCAAGATGGCCTCGGTGAATAAATAGTCATTTAGATGAAACGCAGGTGTTTATGAAGGACAAGAACTAATTCTGAATTTTTTTATACACCTGCAAAGCGATGGCATTACCGCTTCCCCGGCGCTATTATTCCTGAGAAATAGCTCACATATCAAGACTGGCGCATTGATTGCCGACAAATAACAAGAAAAACGTTATACCTGCACTTGTAAATACAGGGAAAACGCTTTAAACGAGGTGCAAGCTTCTAGAAAACACTTTCATTTGTTAAATGATAATAATTAGCAAATAAACAGCAAAGAGAACCAAAGTCAAAAACCTAACCCGGCATTGCCTTATTGACATAAATATCAAAGCGCGTTGATTTGCCGTCTAGCTGGTAGGTGGGTTTTTGTTCGGCTAAAAAAGGGGCGCCTTTTGGTCGTTTTACTACCACGCGATATTTTGCTGTTTTTTTGGCCGGCTCGAGCAATAAGTCGGCATCAGTATCAGCACCAATTAACGTGTGAAAAATGCGCATATTCTTTTTTACTTGCGCACTTTTTTTTCGTTCGGGAAACATTGGGTCGAGGTAGACTACATCCACCGAGGCAGGTTTTGCTTTATTTAAATAGTCGTGCGCACTTTCATTTAACAAGTGCATTTTTTGCACAACTTCGGCAAGCTCGTTATCGTGTTCACCCGACCAGGCTTTTGCCCTATTTAGCGCATCGTCTAATAAAGCGCAGGCAACGGCTGAGCGCTCGAGCAAAATAACTTTTGCACCGAGGCCGGCAAAAACAAAGGCGTCACCGCCCTGCCCGGCGCAGGCATCTAATATTGACGGTTTGTAGGCCGCGCTAAAACCACAAGCCTTAGCAATAGCCTGGCTTTTTCCGCCGCCGTATAGGCGCCGATGGCGCGCGGCCCCGTCTACAAAATCCAACTTTAGTTGTAAGCGTTTTTTTCCTTCCGGCCAAGTTAAGCTTAATCCGTCTTGCGATAGTTCTAATAAAGTTGCCTTGGCGTCAAAATCATCCAGACAAGCCAAAGCATATTTATTTTTTAGTATTTTGAGCCCGTCATAACAAGACTCATCGTCACTGTAGAGATACGTATCCATACCGTTTACTTATAGTTCGTATAAATATTGGTCGCACTTCATACCTAGAGAAAAAAGGCATTAAACGTGACACAATGTCACAGTTCTGTAACAAACAAAATTTAGCGTTGCTGCCTGTTCGCACTATTTAAATACATTCTGCTGGGCCTGGCAGGCGCGACAAAATCCTATTTCCCATCCGGAATATCTAGCTCAAGAAGAGATCGATGATCAAGTACTACCGTCAATTCGCAAGCACCGCTGTGGGCCTTTGCGCCAGCGTCTTTGCTTCATTCGCATCCGCCGCACCTGAAATTAAAGCCATGCCTGTGCAAGCTTATGAAAGCAAGGTGCTATTAAATATTCACGGCTCCAATACCGTCGGTGCGCGCCTGGTACCGACCTGGGCCGAAGATTATTTAAGCGCCCTGGGCATGCAAAATATCAACAAAAAAGAGCTCGGAGTTGCAAACGAATTTGCGATTGAAGGTGAACTCGACGGCCAAAACTACGCCATCCATATTGCTGCGCACGGTTCGAGCACAGGCTTTAAAAGCTTAATTGCAGACACTGCAAATATTGCCATGGCTTCGCGCCAGATCAAAGATAAAGAAGTGGCGGCGCTGGCAAAATCTGGCGATATGCGCAGTTATGAAGCCGAAAAAGTGGTCGCTATCGACGGCCTGGCAATTATTGTTCATCCCAGCAATCAGATCGACAAGCTCAGCATTGACCAGGTTGCCGCGCTATTTTCCGGGCAGGTAAGCAACTGGGCACAGCTCGGCGGTGCCAATGTCGCGGTGACACGCTACGCCAGGGACAGCAACTCGGGCACCTGGGATACCTTTAAGAGCTTGGTCCTTCGCAAAAAATACCAGCTCGAAACAAGCACGCGCCGCTTTGAAAGCAACGATGAGCTCAGCGACTTAGTCGCGCTCGATCGCGGCGCCATCGGTTTTGTCGGCCTGGCATCGGTGCGCGACTCCAAAGCCATTGCCATTTCCGATTCGGGCAGCGCTGCGCTGAGCCCCGAACACCTGCAAGTTGCCACCGAAGACTATCCGCTGTCGCGCCGCCTATATTTATATTTGCCGCCGAGCCCTGTAAACCCTCGCGCAAACGACTTTATTGAATTTGCTCTGGGCCAGGCCAGCCAAAAACGTGTGGATGAGATCGGCTTTGTCAGCTTAAATCCGCTGGTCAATCAAGGCGACAGCCTGCAACAGGGCCCGAAGGCCTATCAGCAACTGGCGAATATTGCCGATAGGCTGTCTATCAACTTCCGTTTTGACGCCGGCAGCGCCAAGCTAGACAACCGCGCCAAGCGCGACATTCAGCGCCTTGTCGATTTTATGAAACAAGACACAAACAAAGATCTGCGTATTCAGCTGGTCGGTTTTGGTGATTTAAAGCAGTCGCCCGAGCGCGCAATCTTATTGTCGAAATTACGTGCAAGTGCGGTGCAAAGTGCGCTGCATAAAAATGGCATCAGTACCTTGCCCGTCGCAGGTTTTGGTTCAGTTAAACCGGTCGCCTCGCAAGAAGCACAGGGGCGCACCAAAAATCAGCGTGTCGAAGTTTGGCTGGTAAACAAAAGTAAGCTCGACGCCATTGCCAAACTCAAACAAGAGGCCAGTTACACCGCGCGCGGTGATTCGCGTATTGCCTACTTCTGATCCGTCTTTGGCTCGTTTAGACTGTTGCCTGCAACCGCACGCTAAACGAGCCGCCCTTCATGACCTTTACCTATTTATTCCGCCGCCCTTTGCGCCTATTTTTCTTTTTTCTTTGCAGCGGCTTAAGCTTAGGCGCTTGCAGCAACTACGAGTGGTCGCTCAACGACCGGGTTGTCTACACCCCACCGCCTTTATTTAATGATTACGATAAAAGTGATCTTGCGCTGGCCAAGTGTCTTCGCCAAACCATTGAAGCCCAGCAAATTAGCGCCGCCACACAGCTGAGCGAGCTGCGCTGCCCACCCGGCGAGATTCACAGCGTACAAGCACTCGGCATATTTCAGAAGCTGACAACCTTAGGCCTTGGCGACAATCAAATTAAAGATGCCAGCAGCCTGGCGGCACTGCCAAAGCTGCGCTTTCTCGACTTGCGGGGCAATAATAAGCTCGACTGCACAAGCTTAAGCGCGATTGACGGCTTAAGTGACAAAAAGCTAGACACTGACGGCTCGAGCGAAACCGCAAAGAACGGCGGGGTTAAAATAGAAAGGCCCGCACACTGTTATTAGTGTGCGGTTTAGAGCTTAGCGCGCTTGCAGTAAAAACTTAATCTAGCGCGGTAAAAACATCAAACCCAGGGTGTTTTTATGCACGTGCATCACCCGCATGGCCACTGGTTTATCGTTTACCTGGGCGACGATTTTTTTAAACCTCACCTTCACATCAGTGCCCTCGGGCGGCACAACCGAGCTCTCCATCAACACTCTGGCGCCACCGTCACTGATATCGGTGGTCGAACCAATAAGGAAACCAAAGCTTGGGTGGCTAATTTCAACGCGTATGCTGCTTGAGCGCCGCTCGAACTTACGTCTTTCTTGCACTGAACACTCCTGGTTTTTTAAGCCTTTTAATTATAGGCCGAGCGCAGCCATTGCGACTTGTTATTTAAGATGCCGAACTAAAGCGCAGTTGGCAGCTAAAACAACATAATAATGAGCGCGATAACAACAACTTGTATACGCTGCGCCACGTTTGCATACAGCGCCATCACAACGAATACAAAACAGGCACTTATCCACATCGATACTTACCCACATGTTCTGTGGATAAGTTTGTGCAAAAGGTATAGACAGATGGCTGTGTTTCCCATGGTTACAAGCGGCATGACAATCTGTTGCGATTTTATACAGGAAGGATTTTTCCCAATAATTTCAATAACTTAGAAGAAATGCGCACTCTTTTAATCCAATTTGCACGTTTTGCGCACAAACTTGGGCAAGCTGAAATTCAGGTGTGGAAAAGCCTGGCAGGTAATGCTTTACTTACGCCCCAAGTTCGTGCTGGGGCAAATTCACAAGGCACCAGCGCGAACCATCTTTAAGCGAGTACTGCGGTAACGATGCGGGTTTAAGCTTTAGCGCCGCGGGGCGGGCCTTAGCATTGCTGTTAAGGCAATTTAAGCGCCAGCCACGGCACGCCCTCATCCTGGCAGGCGTAAACCACCGATGGCAGCGCCTGAACCGCATCGGCCAGGGCCGCTTTAACACAGTCGAGATGATTGTTCTTGCGACTGATATGGCCGACAACCAAGTGCTGCATAAGACTTAAATCAAGATCGGCGAGCAGCGCCGCGCACTGCTCGTTATTCAGGTGACCCCAAGGTGCACGCACGCGCGCTTGCAGCGACGGCGGGTAGGGCCCGCAGGCAAGCATGCGCAGATCGTGGTTGGCCTCAACTAATAAACCGTGCAAAGCATCGTAAGCGCTGTACACCGCAGGGGTTAACGAGCCGAGATCGGTCAGTACGCCAAGGCGCAGGCCCCGGTGCTCCAGCACATACTGCAGCGGCTCGCGCGCATCGTGGGCAACGGTTACCGGCAGAGCCGTCAAGCCGCCAAGCTCAATAGGCTGTTCGGCGCTAATTTTATGCAGCGCAGGCAGGCGCCCAAAATCCATGGCCGCGGCGGTGCCGGCACTCATATAAACGGGAATATCGAGCTTGCGCGCAAGCGCGGCCACCCCCTTGCTGTGATCGCCGTGCTCGTGGCTGAGCAGAATCGCGCTTAGACAACCGGGGTCGAGATCGAGGCGCTTGAGTCGCGCCAGACATTCGCGCGCGCTGAAACCGCAATCAATTAGCAGGGCTTGATCTTGCCAGGCGACAACCGTGGCATTGCCACCACTGCCACTGCCGAGCGAGGCAAAACGCAGCTCGGCGCCAGGCGCTTCCGGTGAGTTAACAACAGCCCCCGGCACTTAAACAGCGCTCTTGTACAAGCCGCGCTTAGACAAGGTTTTTACGCAAAAGGCGCAGCAGCTGTTTGGCTTCGTCGGGCGCTAACTTGCGACCGCGCTCATCGCGCAGTACCACGTGAATCTCATCGCCAACACGGCGGGTAACAATTAAATAACCGGCATTGGCTTTTTTAAGCGCGTCGCCGTAAGCGGTGTTTGGAATCGCATCAAACAGGCTGCGAACGTCGTTGGCGCCACTTAAATGCTGCAGCATTTCATCGATGCTGTAGCGGCTTTTTTCCGGCAACTTGTTGTCGATGCCAAGCGTGATCACCGTTTTAAACCAGCCGCGCTCTTTTTCCTGATCTTCGTAATAACCGGCGTACAAAACGCCCTGCTCGCGCTCTTTGCCCCACAAGACAAAACCGCCTTTATTGGCCGCGTGAGTTAGTGAGGCCCAGGCGCGCTCGTTCGACAGGCGCAAGGCCAAAGTCGGCTCGCTCTGGTTTTTCAGATAATAAGCTTTGACTTCACCGCCGACATTTTGGCCAAGCAAGGAGGCACTGGCGGTATCAACCGTTTTAGCCAGGTGGTCGGCAAGCTCGCGCAGCATCCACTCTTCGCGCTCGGGGTTGCTGCTTGTCGGCGGCCACTGGTTTGCGGCCGGCACGGCTGAGCCCTGCGCAACTTCGTATTGCAAAACGTGAATTTCAGTGGTGTCGGGGTGAATGCCTTTTTCCAAGGTGATGCGAAAACGCATCATTTTGTCGGCTTCGTCTTTGTATTGCAGCCAGTCGGTCTCAATCACACCGGTGCGTGCGTTACTGGCAACAACTTTGGCGTCGACGCTGTTCAAAAAGTTCTGGGTGCGCGGCCACACGGCCGAGGTCGATGCACTTAAATACAGCCAGCGCTCATCGCCGAGCTTTTGAATCTTAATGCCAAAAGCCAGCTCATCGGTATTGATGGTATTGGGCCTTGGCACTTGGTAGTCATCGCGCTCGTAGCGATCGCCAAATTCATCGGTAACATGCACTTCGGGGATAGGATACAGCGGCGCGACGGCCGGTGCCTGCATGCCTTCGGGCAGCTCCATATCTTTGACGACATCGGTGCGCAAATAATCTTTGCTGCGATTGCGCAAGTTTGAGTTTTTATCTTTAAACATGCCGCAGGCACTTAAGCCAAACAGCACAGTCGCGCTTAACAGCAGGGCGAGGCTTTGCTTCATCTTAAATCAATCCGTTCTCTTGCATGGCGGCGCGCAATTGCGGCTGAAGGCCTTGCTCAAAACCTGTCAACGGCAGGCGCAGGGCATTGGCACCAAAACCGAGCTGACTGACCGCCCACTTCACAGGGATGGGATTTGATTCCAAAAACAAGTTCTTGTGCACACTCTGCAAACGCGCATCGAGCGCTTGCGCGGCACTAAAATCGTTGCCGAGGGCCAGCTCGCAGATTTGAGACATCAAGCGCGGCGCAACGTTCGTTGTCACCGAAATAACACCGTGACCGCCGGCTTCCATAAAGGCCAAGCCGGTTTCATCGTCGCCGCTTAACAAACAAAAGTCGTCGCTGACGCGTGCTTTAATATCGGCTAAACGCTGAAGGTCGCCCGTCGCTTCTTTTATACCGACAATGTGTTCAAGCATTGACAGGCGCTCGACCACCTCCGGCCCCATATCAACCGCGGTGCGGCCGGGCACGTTGTAGAGCAACTGCGGCAGCGCCACGCGCTCGGCAATATATTGGTGGTGTAAAAACAGGCCTTCCTGGCTGGGCTTGTTGTAATACGGGGTTACCAGAAGCGCGGCATCGGCGCCGGCGTCTTTGGCAGAAGCGGTTAAATCCAGCGCTTCGCGGGTACTGTTGGCACCGGTACCGGCAATCACCGGCACTCGCTTGTTGACCACATCAATCACCCGGCGTATCACCGCCAGGTGCTCTTCTCTATCGAGGGTTGCACTCTCGCCAGTGGTACCCATCGCAACAATGCCGTGGGTGCCCTGCTCGAGGTGCCATTCAACGAGTTTGTCGAGCGCATCCCAATCGAGCGATGTATCCGCTTTCATAGGCGTAACTAACGCAACCAAACTGCCTCGAAACATGCTTAACCCCGACTCAAACTCGTAATAAATGCAAAAGGGGGCCTATGGTACTGACGCGGGCGCGAACACTCAACCATTAAGCGCGCCCGATTACGGCGCCGGATTGGGATAGCGCTGGTGCACAGCGTCGATTAAATCCAACTGTTCGGTGCTCAGCTCAATATCAACGCTGGCAATATTGCTACTGAGCTGCTCACAGCTGGTTGCGCCGATAATATTGGATAGCACCGCCGCGCGCTGATTCACCCAGGCCAGCGCCATCTGCGCGGGGTCGAGTTCAAACTCACGCGCGAGCGCCACATACGCTGCGATGGCCTCGTTGCAGTTGGTTTTGCTGTAACGCCCAAAGCGCTGGCTAATGCTAAGGCGCGAACCCTCTGGCATCTGGCCGTTTAAATATTTGCCGCTCAAGGTGCCAAAAGCCAGCGGGCTGTACGCAAGTAGGCCCACCTGTTCGCGCAGGCTTATTTCACTCAAACCGATATCAAAGCTGCGGTTGAGTAAGTTGTAGGGGTTTTGAATAGCAACAATGCGCTCGAGACCGAGCTCGCGACTCAAGCGCAAGTACTCACTTAGGCCCCAGGGTGTTTCATTGCTGATGCCGATGTAGCGAATTTTGCCCTGTTTAACCAAAAGGCTAAGCGCCGTTAAACTCTCTTCAATGCTGTGACCATCATCGCTGTCGGGGCTGTACTCCAGGCGGCCAAAAAAGTTGCAGGCGCGCTCGGGCCAGTGCAACTGATAAAGGTCGATGCAGTCTGTCTGCAGGCGCTTGAGGCTGCCTTCACAGGCGGCGCTAATATGTTCGGCGCTGAGCCTCGGCCCACAGCGCACGTGTTCAAGCCCCGGATTTCGATCACCCCGGCCTGTCACCTTGGTTGCCAGCACCAGCTTATCGCGCTGGCCGCTTTTTTTTAGCCAGCTGCCAATATAAGCCTCTGATAAACCCTGAGTTTCTGGCTTTGGCGGAATCGGGTACATCTCCGCCACATCAATAAAGTTGATCCCGTTCTGAGTGGCCAAATCAAGTTGGCTGTGGGCCTCAGCTTCGCTGTTTTGTTCACCAAAGGTCATCGTGCCAAGGCAGAGCTCACTGACCTTAAGCTCACTGTGCCCAAGTTTTGTATAACGCATAGCATTCGCTCACTGCCGTTAAATAAAGGCAAACTTTAAAGTGCGAAGCCGCGAAATAAAAGCCATGCTTCCATATAAATAAACATTGTCACTATTTGTTAATTCTCAGCGATACAGGGCAATAAAAGCGCTCGCTTGTGTGTCATTACATCATTTTCGAGCGAAAGACACAGCTTTGGCCAAAGCGTGTGCCAAGCTACAATCGACATCACAGCAATCGCGCAAGCGGCGTCGCTGTGACGAGAACAACTCCATCTACACCTACGATAAAACCATAAAACCGAGGTGGACATGCTTAGCAACAACATGGCCGTTGAGCTGCTTAAACTGCTTTATATAAGCTCCTTCAGTTTGGGACTGTGGGCCTGTTTAAGCACAGTGTTAAATAAACAAAGCCCCGGGCAAAGCAAAGCACTGGTGTGTTTATTTATTGTGTTACTGCTGCTGACACCGCTGCACGCCTATTTATCGCTGGTCCTGGCGCAAGCGCCGCTGTGGTTAAACTCACTTGCCAGCACCCAGGCATGGGCCTACGGCCCGCTGATGCTGGCGCTGGTATTCAGTGTCACGCAAAAAAAAATGTCGTCGGCCAAACTGGCACTGCACTTTTTGCCGTTTGCCGCCGCCAGCTACCTGCACTACGCCCACCTCGAGTGGCTGGTCAACAGTTATTACAAAGGGCTTTTGCTGCTGCAAACCTCGGCCTACCTCGTACTGTCCATCCATACCATCTACCGCTATCGCCAGCGCATTCGCGTGCTTGGCCGCGAATTTAAAAACAGCCGTTTTTATTGGATGCTCTACCTGATCGCCGGTTTATTTGCGCTACCGGTGTACGACAACCTTATTGACCTGATGCTCGGCCGGGGTTTTGCACTGAGTTTTTTTGCGCTGGCCGCCAGCCAGTGCCTAATTTCACTGTACGTCAGCACCATCGCGCTTTTGTTATTGCTGCAACCGGATTTTTTTACCGAGCAGCAAAAAGATAGCGCTTTAGCAAAAGAAAAAGAAACAGACGCAAACAACACCTTGCGTTATGTCGAACTCAGCCCCGAAGCGGCCAGCGAACTTGAGCAGCGCTTAAGTGTGCTGATGAGCGAGCACCGGCCCTATCTCGACCCAAGCATCAACCTGGCCAAGCTTTCGTCCCTGCTCGGTGTTTCAAGCCATCAGTTATCGGAGCTACTAAATATTCACCTTCAAACCAGCTTTTACGACTACTTAAATACAGCCCGCTATCAAGAGGCCATTCGCTTAATGCACGCCCAGCCCTCAAAAAACAGCGTCAGCGATATCGCCTATATGGCCGGTTTTAACAACCGCAACAGTTTTTATCGAGTCTTCAAGCAGCACGCAGGTTTAACCCCCGGCGAATACCGCAAACAGCTGCCGACTCAACATCACGCTAATTCCGCCAGCTAAGCAGAGGTAAGCACTATGAAACTCGTTCACCATATAAAACTTGCGTTTGGCATTGCCACACTCTGCGTCGCCGCGTTTAGCTTAAGCCCGAGCTGTGCTTTTGCCGATAGCGCGGCAAGCAAGCAGCCGCCTTTCGGCATGGAGTCGCTGACCACCGAGCACTTACAAAAGCTGTATTTGGCCAACAGCTTTGCTGCGCCCTCGGCGCGCAGCGTATTTATCGAGCCGCCGGGTGTTGAGTTTTCCTCCAGCTGGATAAACGAACACGGCCACACAACAAGCCCGACCTACCAGCGGGTCACCAAAGAAAACTACGGCAAAAATTTAGTCAAAGAATTAAAAAAGTCGTTAAAAAATAACGACTGGAAGACGGTCAGCAACAAAGATAAAGCCGCCGTTGTGCTCAAGCCCCGGCTGTTTGATTTAAATATCTTTTCCCCTGAGCAAAGCCCAACCCGACAAACCATTATCTTCAGTTTTGCCGGCAGCGCGGCGCTGCAGCTCGACTTTTACAACGAAGCCGGCGAGCTTTTTATGCGCATCGTCGACAAGCGCGACACCCCGGAGTTTGTCGGCAGCCCAATCACCAACCGCAGCAACAACCTGCTCTACTTTAAAGTGCTGATGAACTACTGGGCCGTCAATAGCTCGGCCTACCTCGAGCACTTAATGCGCGGCATTGAAGCCGAGCAAGCCCCCTCCCCCTAAGCCCTAGGTGAGAACAGCCCTCGGGTTGTGCTGTGCTTAAGCCCTCTATGCATAAGTGCATAGAGGGCTTTTTTTGCACACGAACATCAACAGGCGCTTGGGCCTCAAACACAAGCGAGGTATTCAAAACTTGACTTTTGGTTTGCCGCCATGAAAAATGATATCACTTTGATATCAACTGGATTGAGTCATGTTTAACGAAAAAGCTGCTCGCTCGTTCTCGGGTTACTTTGTATTGGCGCTGTTATTAGCAAGCGCTGCACTGATTGTTTTGCTTATTGTCGGCGGGCCGCCGCTTTTTAAAGTGCTCGCGGCACTGGCACTGGCACTTTGGGTTTTCTGCTGTGTCGGTTTTTTTATGGTGGCGCCCAACGAAGCTCGGGTATTGCAGCTGTTTGGCAGCTACGCCGGCACCGAAAAAAAAGAGGGCCTGCGCTGGGCCAATCCTCTGTATAGCAAAACCAAGGTCAGCTTGCGGGTACGCAACTTTGAGAGCGACCAACTCAAAGTTAACGACTTGCACGGCAACCCGATAGATATTGCCGCCATTGTTGTCTGGCGTGTGGTCGACACCGCCGAAGCGGTGTTTGAGGTCGACAACTACGAAGAATATGTCTCGATTCAAAGCGAAAGTGCGCTGCGCAATATGGCGACCAGCTACCCCTACGACAGCCACGAAGGCGAGCTGATTACCCTGCGCGGCAGCCCAAATGAAGTCGCCGAAATCTTGCGCAAAGAAATTCAGGAACGGCTCGGCAAGGCCGGGGTTGAAGTGATCGAATCGCGCATCAGCCACCTCGCCTACGCCCAGGAAATTGCCAGCGCCATGTTGCAGCGCCAGCAGGCCACGGCCATTATCGCCGCCCGTCAAAAAATCGTGGAAGGCGCCGTCGGCATGGTTGAGACCGCCCTGGAAAAACTCGCCGAAAAAGATGTGGTTGAGCTGGACGAAGAGCGCAAAGCGGCAATGGTTAGCAATTTATTGGTGGTACTGTGCGGCGACAAAAGCGCTCAGCCGGTGGTCAATACTGGCTCGCTGTACACTTAAACTGGCCGAGCACTTAAATTCGCCGCGCACTAAAATGCGCCGTGCACGTAAACCCACCGTAAACCTTGTTTTGCTACCAGGTTTTCACTCAAGTAAAGCTCCGGGAGCAGTATTTGGCTAAAAAAAAGAACTACCCTCTGCGCATTAGCGAAGACGTGCTCGCTGCCGTACAGCGCTGGGCCGAAGACGATCTGCGCAGTTGCAACGCGCAGATCGAATTTTTGCTGCGCGATGCTTTGATAAAATCGGGGCGAGTAAAATTAGTGCAAAAAGTTGTCACTGAACTTCACGATAGCCACGCCACTAACAACACTGAATAACAGGGCCTGGCATCGTGTGTTTATTACTGCGCATGCATACGCCTAAAAGTTAAATTCAGCCGTGCCTGGCTTGTTTTTGTTGTCTTGGGCAAGCTGTGTAACCAGTGCTGCTGAGTCTGGCCACGCATCAGTAATAAAGCCCCGGACGGTAAATGTACTTCAACTTTCTCCTGGCTGCGCTTGTGTTTAAATACAAAGCGCCGCTCGGCCCCCAAGCTTAACGATGCAATGCTCGCGCCGGCAACCAATTCTTTTTCCGCATCGCTGTGCCAGCCCATACCCTGACTGCCATCGGCATAAAGGTTCAGCAAACAGGCGTTAAAAAATTCAGCACTTTTTTCTTCAACCTGCGTTTTAATTGGCAATAGTTCAGGCAGCCACGGCAGAGCTATTTTTTTTGTTGCCGAATAAACATAGCTGTAATTGGCATCGCCATACCAGGCCACCTTGCGCCCAGCCGTTACCGTTTGCCCACGCACAACAATGCGCTCGTTAGACCAAGATATTTGTTTAAGCAGCGTTTGCATATGGCGCTCACTTTGCTGCTCGTCAAAAATTTTGCCTAAATAAAGCGCCTCGCCGTCATAGGGCAAGAGATTAATATCGGGCAGCGCTTGGGCATCAAACAAATCCATCATTGGCCTTATTGAACATTCAAAAGCTAGACATACAAAGCGATGCATATAAAAAAGGCGTGAGAGCTAAGAGTAGCTTTCCACGCCTTTTTACACTCTCGAAGCTAAAGCCACTTCGAGTTTATTGATAACAGCTTAGAATTTTACCGGCACTTCTGGGCTGATATCCGCGTCGTAGTCAACACTGTCGATACCAAAACCAAAGAGCTTTAAGAATTCGGCGTTATAACCTTTGTAGTCGGTCGTATCGTAAAGATTTTCTTCGGTCACTGCCGGCCAGATTTCTTCAACTTTAGCCTGTACTTCGGGGGCCAGCTCTTTGTCATCAACGCGGTAGCGGTTCACATCATCAAGGCGCGGCGCACTGTTATACAAACACTCGGTGTAAAGGCGGAACAACTGCTCAATACAACCCTCGTGGCTGCCATTTTCTTTCATCACCTTGTACAGCGTAGAAATATATAAAGGCATAATCGGAATGGCCGAGCTCGCCTGGGTGACCAGCGCCTTTAACACACAGACATTGGCCTGGCCATTTAAGCCGCCCAAACGCTCAGTAATGGCTGCGGCGGCGCGATCGAGATCCTCTTTGGCTTTACCTATCGTCGCGTGACCGTAGATGGGCCAGGTCAGTTTTTCACCGAGGTAGGTGTAAGCAACGGTTTTAGCACCATCGGCGAGTACGTCGGCCTCTTTTAAGGCGTCGATCCAAAGTTCCCAGTCTTCACCGCCCATCACTTTAACCGTGTTGGCGATTTCTTCATCACTGGCGGGCTCGACCGTCATATCAGCAATTTTGAGCGTATCGGTGTTGAGGTTTTTGGCCGTGTAACTCTGGCCGATAGGCTTTAACACCGAGCTGTAAGTTTCACCGCTGTTGGGGTCGGTGCGGCGCGGCGACGCCAGGCTATATACCACCAGGTCTACCTTGCCGAGATCCTGTTTAATAATGTCGATGGTTTTTTGCTTGGCTTCGTTGCTAAAAGCATCGCCATTTAAACTCTTGGCGTAGAGGCCAGCTTCGGCAGCGGCAGCTTCAAAAGCGGCGCTATTGTAAAAACCGGCCGAACCCGTTTTGCGCTCGGTGGCGGGCTTTTCAAAAAACAGGCCGAGAGTCTTGGCGCCATAACCAAAGGCGGCGGTAATACGAGAAGCCAGACCATAGCCAGTGGAAGCACCGATGACCAAGACGTTTTTTGGGCCTTCGCCGTCAAACGACTGGGCTTTGATGTAATCAATTTGCTCCTGCACATTAGCGGCACAGCCCGCAGGGTGGGCGTTGGTGCAAATAAACCCGCGAACTTTAGGTTTAATGATCATGCTGTTTTCCTGTTTATTTCCAGTGGCTGGTATAATCGCGGCGGATTATATATCAAGGCCGCCTGTGAACAAACGGGCTTTAGTTCAGCCTCCGGCGAAAACTCTGACGGGGGCTTGCCTAGCTAGACACGCCGTAAACCCATCCCTGGGGGCTCGGCAACAGCATCCATGCTGTAGACGGTCTAGCTAGGCAAGCCCCCGCCATCGCTCAAGCTCGTGCAGACACCAACACAAAATACTCAGATAAAAACGAATTAGAGGCACATTTACCCTCCATGTTTAGACTGCGATGCGCCAGCCCCAAAACCTGGCTTGAGGCCGTACTGGCCGATTTTGATGCTTTTTTGCTTGATCACGCCGCCGCCGAAAAAAAGGCCTCCGGCATGGCCATGAGCATGCTCAGCCACTACCCCGACAAACCCGAGTTGGTCGAGGCGATGGTAGAGCTGTGCCTGGAGGAAACCCTGCACTTTCGCGACGTTGTTAAACTGATACACCAGCGCGGGCTGATTTTAGGTGCCGACAGTAAAGACCTCTACGTCAACCAACTGCGCAAGTTAATGCGCCAGGGCAGCGAACTTTACATGCTCGACAGGCTGCTGATCGCGGGCATTATTGAAGCGCGTGGCGCCGAACGCTTTGGCCTGATCGCCGAGGCGCTGGAACAGGGTGAGCTAAAAAAGTTTTACAAAGCAATCACCGAAAGCGAAGAGCGCCACGAAGAGCTGTTTATTGACCTGGCCCGCCGCTACTTTAGCGGCGACGAAGTCGAAAAGCGCCTCGATGAACTGCTCGATGCCGAAGCCGATATCTGCCAGGCACTGCCGATTAAAGCGGCCCTGCACTAGAAGGCTGCGGTGAAAAAAAGCGCCAATAATATAGGCCCGGCGGCCGAGCCCAATCGCAGTGTACAAAAATATCTTAGCCAGCAGGCCGAACCGGAAGCCAGGCTGTGCTTAGAGCTTGCAGGCTCGCTTGCCAATAAAAACGCCTCGCGGGCTCAGCTAAATAAAAAAGGCAGCAGCGACTGGTTTGATAGAGAACAAGCGCTAATTATTCCCGCCTGCAACGAAAAAGCAGCGTTTGTTGCAAACCTGGCCAAGCATAGTCAGGCGGCAACAAGCCTGCTTATTTTAGTTGTCAATGACAACGAGCTGAGCAACCGCGAGACCCAGGAAAATAACCAGAAACTGATAGATGAGCTTATGCAGCGCGCAAACAGCATCGGCAGGCTCAAACAGCTGCACGCCTTAGAGTTGGGCGAGCTTAAAATACTGCTGATTACTCGCTGCTTAAATTTGGCTCTGCCGGCAAAACAAGGGGTTGGCCTGGCCCGAAAAATCGCCGCCGATTGCGCCTGTGCCCTGATTGACAGCGCTTTTATCAAACGCCCGATTATTTTTAGCACGGATGCCGATGCGCGCCTGCCGAATAATTATTTTTCGCTTGATGAGGGCAAGCACAGCGCTTCGGCCTGGACTTTTGATTTTACACACCGCGGCGGCGATAACGCCGTTCAACACGCCACTGAGCTCTACGAGCGCAGCTTAAAAGCCTGGCCGCGCGAACTAAAACGCGCGGGTTCACCCTATGCGTATCAGAGCCTCGGCTCCTGCCTCGCTTTTGACTATCGCGCCTACGCCCAGGTTCGCGGTTTTCCCAAGCGCGCCGCCGCCGAAGACTTTTACCTGTTAAATAAGCTCGCCAAAATAAACGGCGTCAGTGTCTGCCCGGAAATCTGCATCGAGCTGCAGGCAAGGCGCTCGAGCCGCGTCCCTTTTGGCACAGGCCCGGCGGTTGCGCGCCTGATTGAGCAACAGCAGCGCGGCGAACAAGCCTGCTGGTACGACCCGGCCATATTTTCCGAACTTGCCGAAGTGCTCAAACGGGTAGATACATTTCAGCATCACTATCAACAAGCGGCCGCCGAACTCAAACCGTGCACACGCGCCGCTATCGAAGCGGCGGGCATCGAGGCGTTTATCCACAAGCGCCAACAACAAGGCGACAGTCGCGAGCAATTTTTGCGGCACTTTCACCAGTGGTTTGACGCCTTTCAAAGCTTGAAGTTTATTCGCCACCTTCAGCAACACGCCTACCCGCCGAAAGCCATTGAGGAAGTCTGCTAAAGACTGCCCTATAATGGCCGTCTGAGGGGCAAATTTTCATGCCATACAGGATGTGCGCACGCCTACAGGAATAACAGATGCCAACAAACTTTGAGCTGCAACAGCGCGGCGAGCTGGAACAGGCCGAATGGCGCCGGCGCGATACGCTCGCCCGAGCCATGTGCCTGACCGTTACTGCAGTGGTTCTGATGTTTGGCATCAAAGACTTGATTACCGGCCCACTTCAGCTCGGCCTGAGCCTTTCGGCTTTTGCTCTGGCCAATATTCTCGCCCTGCTCGCTTACAAATACTTCCAGCGCCTGGAGCTGTTTTGTTATTACATCAGCACCTCGGGGGCGTTTCTCAGCATCTTTTTAACCGCCAATGGCGGTACCGACAACAGCGGCATTATCTGGCTGGCGGTGTTTCCCTCGGTGATTTACAACCTGCTTAAAGTTCGCGTCGCGGCGTTTATTAACATCGCACTGATTTTTATCATCTGCTACATCTTATTTTTTGACACGGCCTTTTATACCGCAGGCTACGAGTTTTACGTCAAAATTGCCGGTGTCGGCGCGCTGCTGCTGTCTTCGTGTTTTACGTTTTTCCAGGCGCGCGAGCGCGAGGTCAACGCCCACGCGGTCAACCGCCTGAACAATGAGCTCAGCCATATCGCCTCGACCGACGACTTAACCGGCCTGCCCAATCGCCGCGATATGAGCTTAAGGTTGGAATTTGAAAGCAAACGCGTAAAACGCTCGGGCAAAGAGTTTGCCATCATCCTCTGTGATGTTGATTATTTTAAAAAGATTAACGATAGCTTTGGCCACAGCGAGGGCGATAAAGCGCTGCAGGCATTTGCCAAGTTATTAGTTAGCCGCTTTCGCGATACCGATAAAGTCGGCCGCTGGGGTGGTGAAGAATTTCTGGTGATTTTGCCCAATACCAGCCTGCGCGATGCCATCGACATCGCCAACGAAGTGCGCCAAAGCATCTGCCAAACCAGCTTGCTCGAGAACACCCCCAACCGCCTGGTCACCATGAGTGCAGGTGTAGCAAGTTCAGCGCAAAGTGACGACGTTATCGAGCTACTCGGCATTGCCGATAAAAACCTCTACGCCGCCAAAGACGCCGGCCGCAACCGCGTTTGCCCGGAAATTTAAGCACGCCCATAGCACTTGCCTCTGCGCCGACTGAGAGCCCAGCTAAGGGCTGGAATAGCCGGCGAGTTAACATGCGAAGATAAGTCCGTGTACACTGCGAGCCCTCGCACATTGGCGACAACGAATTTAGCAGGCGGCTTAAGCGTACGCGAGGCCGATGGAGCCTGTTTTAACAACAAAAAAGCAACAGCGATAACTTATCAACGTCCTGCCGGGGAGAAAATGGATCTAGCTGAACAATTAATACTGTTGGCTGTCGCCCTCGTTAGCAATGCGCTATCGGCGATGGCTGGCGGTGGCGCCGGCTTATTGCAGTTGCCGGCGCTTATTTTCCTCGGCCTGCCTTTTACCCTGGCGTTGGCCACCCACAAAGTTGCGACGGTGGCGCTCGGTATCGGTGCCAGCTTAAAACACGCGCGCTCGGGCAATCTCGCCTGGGCGATGGCGCTGACCATGCTCGCCGCTGGGCTGCCCGGTGTTGTGCTCGGTGCAAACTGCATACTCAAAGTCCCCGCGGCGCTGGCCCAGAGCCTGCTCGGTTTACTGACCATGGGCCTTGGTATCTATTCCATCTACAAAAAGAAGCTCGGCCAGCACTACGCACCGCGCAACCGCGACCTCAAGGGTTTGAGCCTCGGAGCGCTGGGCTTGTTCTGCCTGGGTTTTTTCAACGGTTCACTGACCTCGGGCACGGGCTTATTTGTTACCACCTGGCTGATCGCCTGGTACGGTTTTGATTTTAAGCGCGCAACCGCCTACACCATGATCCTTGTTGGCCTGTTTTGGAACGGCAGCGGTGCACTGACGCTGGCTTTGCTGACCGAGGTGAAATGGGAGTGGCTGCCGATGCTGATTCTCGGCTCGCTGCTCGGCGGCTATCTCGGCGCCCACTGGGCCGTGACCTATGGCAACAGCTTAATTAAGCGAGTCTTTGAGCTGGTGACCATCGCCACCGGGCTTAGCTTGTTATTAAAAAGCGCCGGGCTCATATAGGGGCCTCAAAACACGGCCCGACAAAACAACTGATCCAGGCCAGGCTCGCCCGCGTATTCAGGGCATGGATATTGATCAGAGATTAAACAGTATTCGCCTGCCCTCAGCGTTTTTTGGCCCGCTGGTCGCGCTGAGCTTCAACCTGTGGTGGTTTGCTGCCGTGTACTGGCGAGACCAAGTGGCGCTTATGCTGCTTGGCCTGTGGCTGGTGCTTTGCGGGCTAAGCCCGAACCGCCTGCGCAGCCTGCTGCTGAGCCTGGCTTTTGCCGCAATTGGCCTCAGCCTGGAACTTGTATTGAGCCTGCTTGGCGTCTATCAATTTGCCAATCAAACACTTGTGCCGCTGTGGCTGATTGTACTCTGGCTGCATTTTTCATTTTGCCTGCAACACGGCTTTCTTTTTTTATGCCGCTTGCCGCTGTGGCAGCAGAGCCTCGCGGGTGCCATTGCCGCAGCCTGGAGCTACTTTGCCGCCGAAGCGCTCGGTGCCGTTGAACTTCCTTTTGGGTATTTAAGCAGCTTGAGCCTAATTGCCGGCGCCTGGGCCCTGCTGCTGCCATTGATGCTTAACATCAGTAAATACTACTGGAGTCACGAGCCATGAACTTAGCAAAAAAGGCAAAGGCCTTGCTATTGAAGATGCTAAGGGTGATGGCGATAGTTATGACGATAGTTATTTGCTCAAACGCAGCGCAGCTAGCTGCATCTAGCTTTTCCACCGCTACTCCAGGCAGTACTCCAGATAATGCTCTGGGCAGCGATACGAGTAACCTCCAAAATAGCCCCCCAAGTAATAGTCCAAGCAAGAATGTCATCAATAGCTCGATCAATAACGCTGGCATTATGCTCGCCAAAGCCCCCGCAACGCAGCCAAGTACAAATAACAGCACAGTTAACAGCGCGCCTAACTTGCCAGCACAGAAAACCGAGCACCATGCCCTCGACGGCCTAGTATTGCAGGGCCAGGGCACGATGCAGTGGATGAATATCAGGCTTTACGACGCCGAATATTACATCAGCGACAAACAGCAGCCGCGAGCAGCGCCGGTTGCGCTGAGCATTGATTATCACAAAAACATCGCCGCCAAGCGCCTGGTTAAAGCCACCCAAAAGCAGTGGCGCAAACTTGGCCTTAAACACAAACAACAGCAGCACTGGCTTAAACAACTGCCCACACTCTGGCCCGACTTAAGCGCCGGCGACCGTTTAACCTGCATCGTAAATAGCGATGGCAGTACCGACTTTTTTCACAACGGCCAATGGCTTGGCCGCATTAACGATCGCGACTTTGGCCCGCAGTTTCTAGATATATGGCTGCATCAAAATAGCTCGGAGCGCGAACTTAGGGCACAGCTGCTCGGCCTGAACCGGTGATAGTGATAAACAAAACGCCATGACAACTTTTTTAAAAACCTGCAAAGCAGCCACAATTTCGCCAGCGCCTGCGGCTTTAAAAATACTGCTGGCGCTTCTAACACTGCTCGCTTTAACGGCCTGCCAGGGGCCACACATTAACGACTACCGCGGCACCGAACCCGAGCTCGACCTATTTGCGTTTTTTACCGGTGAACTCAGCGCCAGTGGTGTTGTGCGCAAGCGCAGCGGCAAAGTTATTCGCCACTTTAATGCCAGCATTACAGCCAACCAACAGGGCGATGTGCTTACCCTCGATGAGCAGTTTGTCTTTAGCGACGGCGAACAACAGCAGCGCATATGGCGTATTCAGCGCGAAAAAGATAATAATTTTCGCGGCCGCGCTGCCGATGTCGATGGCGAAGCGCGCGGCCAAAGCCGGGGCCAGGCGCTGCAGTGGCGCTACAAGCTGGAACTCAGCGTTGATGGCAAACAGTACAAGGTGAAATTTGATGACTGGATGTATCTTGTTAACAGCCACACCCTAATCAATATCAGCGATATGTATTTCTGGGGCTTTAAGGTTGGCGACGTAGTGTTAGTCATTAACAAAGACAAAAAACAACACTGATGTAAACAGCGGCTCAGCCACGTACAATAGCGCCTCCAAGCGAAGCTATTTATACCTAAGCCAACACATTGAAACATTACAACTGCATTATCATCGGCGGCGGCGCCGCTGGCCTTATGTGCGCTGCAAGCGCTGCTGCACGCGGGCGCTCGACCCTGGTTGTTGATCACAGCAACAAGGTCGGTAAAAAGATTCTGATGAGCGGCGGCGGCCGCTGTAATTTCACCAATTATTTTGTTGAACCGCAAAACTACATAAGCGCCAACCCTCACTTTTGCAAAAGTGCACTAAGCCGTTTTACACAATGGGACTTTATCGCCCTGGTCGACAAACACGGCCTCGCCTATCACGAAAAAAGCCAGGGCCAATTATTTTGTGACAATAAAGCCAGCGATATCCTAAATATCCTGCTCAGTGAATGCGAGCAGCACGGCGCAGTTATTCAGACCCACTGCGACATTCACAGTATCGATAAACAGAGTATCGATAAACACGAGCACTTTGAACTTAAAACCAGCCAGGGCCAATTTAGCTGTGACTCACTCGTTGTTGCCACCGGGGGCCTGAGCATACCAACAATGGGTGCAAGCCCAAAGGGTTATCAAATTGCCGAGCAGTTTGGCCTACAGGTAAGCGACAAGCGCGCAGCATTGGTGCCTTTTACCTTGAGCAATCGCTGGTTAGATATCTGCAAACAACTGGCGGGCGTCAGTGTTGATGTTGTCGTTGAAAATCAACGGCAGAGCTTTAAAGAGGCCCTGCTTTTCACCCACCGAGGCCTAAGTGGCCCCGCGATTTTACAGATAAGCAGTTATTGGCAAGAAGGTGAAAGTGTAAAAATTAATTTTATGCCCGATACCGATGTGCAAAACCTACTGAAAAGCTGGCGCAGCGAAGGCCAGACAGCCGAGCTTAAAAACCTGTTTAAACGCCTCGATAAACACAGCCTTGCGAAAAACTTTTTAAACCTGTGGCTGCAGGGCTGGGCCAACTTAAAACCTGCCGACCTAAGCGATCAGCAAATTAACGACATCAGCGAGCGCTTACAGAGCTGGTCTTGCAAACCCTCGGGCACGGAGGGCTGGCGCACCGCCGAAGTAACCTTAGGCGGCGTGCTGACCGACGAGCTCAGCTCCAAAACCTTTGAAGCAAAAAAACAGCCCGGCCTGTATTTTATCGGCGAAGTCATTGACGTAACCGGCTGGCTAGGCGGTTTTAATTTTCAGTGGGCCTGGGCCAGCGGCTGGTGTGCGGGGCAATATGTGTAGCTGTGAATTTATGAAATTAAACCGCAGGCAATTAAGCTGTGACGCGAATATGCCACAGCCATAACTCTTTGCTTTATTTGGTTTTATTGAATTGTCTGCGCTTTTAGAGGTTCAAGGGAGCTGGCTCGACAGATTGTCAGCAAGGGCTACTTGTGCTCCATAGCGCATCAAAAGCTTTCCCGGCTAAGATAGTTCGTATCACTTGTTCTTTCGGCCACCAGCAAGTGGGGCAATAAGAAATAGAAAGTTCGTTGTCGAAAGGGCCTTTACTAATTTCGGATCAAGGCCCATCTCGCGCTTAATCCGACATTTTGCATTAGTATCGAAGTAAATCTGACAGACAGAACTCGGCCCATACGGTGCAACCGCACAACTCACGGAGTGCTCAGCTTGCTGGGCAGGTGGCTTAAGAGAAATGTCTACGAGCTAGAAGTATAACTTTAGGGGAAAGGTCAATGGAGAGACAGATCCTCCAAGGTCTATTTTTATCAGTTTAAAGACCAACTATAGATAAGCGTATGTTATTGATATATATACACTTATCAGCCAACAACCGAGCCCCAACAGCAGATATCTTATCAGTTTAGATATCACTTGAGCATAGGATGTTACTAACTCAGCGATTACACCTTGGCCAGCAGGCTCGGTCTCTACATTTGATTGAAGAAATACTTATTAAAGAGCCATTACCCCACTTTATTTGTAGTAGCTCAGACCTAGTCTGACTGTTTAGATTCGGCGTGTGGCAACTGACCTGACAGTCGCGAAACGGCCAATTGCGGAAGTTCAATTAAGTAAATCGCCCCCGCAGATCTCGGAAAAATCACACCGAAACACTCGCGACTTATTAAGTGTTCATTTTGTCCGCCAGAACACCTTTCCCCTCTAATTGTATAAAGTCATGAAAGGTTTTCGCTAGCATCGATAACTTACGTTTTTTCTTGTGAACCAGATACCACTCACTGGTAATTGGAAATTCATCTACCTTTAAGCGCACCAAACCTTTGATGTTGGTGTAATCGAGGGTATGTCGGCTTAAAATACTTAAGCCCAAGCCAGACGCTACTGCCTGCTTAATGGCCTCATTACTTTCTATCGTCATTCGCTCCTTCAATTGAATACCATGCTGCTGACAGAACAATTCAATACTCCTGCGAGTGCCAGATCCACGCTCGCGCATAATAAACGGATAATGCTGTAAACGCTGAAGCGATATATGCGTTTGACGGGTCAGCTCATGCTCGGCGGGAGCCAATACCACAAGAGAGTTATCCATTAGCGGCTCTTTTACAATATCCAGCTCTTCGGGACAGTGGCTAAACATATAAAAGTCATCTTTATTCTGCTGTAAGCGGCCTATCACCTCTTCACGATTACCAATGGTGAGCTGAACATCGATATTGGGGTAACGACGATAAAACGGCCCCAACATCAAAGGCATAAAATATTGCGCAGTCGATACCACAGCCAAACGCAAGGTGCCTGCTTGTAAGCCTTGTAAAGCAGCGAGTTTGCTGTGCATGCGATCCATGCTTGCTTCCACTTCGAGTGCCGCCTGATATATCACCTGCCCAGCCTCAGTGATTTCCACCTTCCGCCCCTGAACCTCATACAGTTCAGCACCGAGCAATTCCGAGAGTTTTTTCAGCTGAATCGACACTGAGGGCTGGGCAATATGCTCGTGCTCAGCCACACGTGAAATACTCTTAAGTTCTACCAACGCCTTAAGCAAGCTGAGTTGACGCATACTCGGTAGCCTCGCGTTAGCAGCGAGAAGCTGGGCTTGAGGAGCTGACGCTCTTCGAAAGTCGGTTTTAATAGAGCTCATTAGACTTCACCTCCCTATCTGCCGCAAAAGTGTGAATACAGCATGCACATAGATATTCATCTATACATAGAATAGCTTATATATATTTTTAATTATACCTTGAATCCGTAGCATGGCGATCAAGCTTATTTAGCCCTACCCCACTGATACCAATGGAGTTGCTATGACACGCCTGTTTTCTGCTCTTACCGCCCTGGCCTTATTGCTTACGGCCCTGTTTGCTCACCTCAGCGGCTTGGTTGCCACTAGCTATTTTGTATTAATGTTCGCCTTCAGCGGCTACCTTGTGTGGACAAACCGACTACAGCGCCATGCCATCACTTGCCAAGACAAGGAGCCAAACGCATGAGCGCCTTTTTGCCAGACATTCTTGCGCTGTTCTTCTTAGTCAGCCTGGTAATCCGCCGTTTTGGTGTCGACTTGAGCTTCCATCCAGCCACCTATCAGCTACTTACCTACATATTACTGCTGACCATAGGCCTTAAAGGAGGACAAGCACTTGCCTCTGAATTCACCTTGAACCTAATTGGAAATAGCTTAATTGTTATCGCCTTAGGGGTGGTTTTAACCTTGATAGCAATGGCGATCATCCGCCTGTTCAGCGCCCTAAACCAAACTGATGGCGTCACCTTAGCTGCACACTACGGTTCTGTTAGCGTGGGCACCTTTGCTGTTGCAATGAGCTTTTTACAACTTAAAGGTGTTGAGTTCGAAGCCGAGATCAACCTTTATGTTGCCCTACTCGAGCTTCCCGCGATTTTTGTTGGACTTTGGTGGTTGGGCCGCGGCAAGACCGGCACATCCATGAAAACTATTTTTGGGCACCAAAGCTTGATGCTGCTTCTTATAGGCCTTGTGATCGGTGCCCTCTATGGCGATGTTGCCCAGCCGATGATCAAACAGCTTCAACCACTGTTTGCCGTGATGCTGGCGCTGTACCTCATTCACATGGGTGCCATTGCCGGAGATAAGCTTGGGCAATTTGGCGAAAACCAACTGTTTTTGATCAGCTTCGCAATATTTATGCCCCTGCTCGCCTCTTCCGTTGGCCTCGCCACGGCAATGCTACTCGGCCTGAGCATAGGCGGGACCGCTCTTTTAATGACGCTTGCTGCGAGTGCCTCATATATTGCAGTACCGGCAGTATTTGAACAGGCGCAACCGAAGGCAAACGTCGCGCAAGCACTGGTTGCCAGCCTTGCCGTCACCTTTAGCTTCAATGTTATTTGGGGCATCCCCCTTTACCACCATATCGCCACAGTAGTGGCCTCCTAACAAGCAGGAACCTTCGATGTTAGAAACCATACAAAGCAACGTTCGCCTGCTGGGCAAACTCCTCGGTCAAACGATAGCGATTGACCACGGCGATGACTTTCTGGAAAAAATTGAGTCCGTGCGCAACCTTGGCAAGGACTTAAACAGGGATGAACAGCAAGCACTTAAGCTACTACAGGACGAGTTTTCCTCCGCAAGCGAAGCGCAGCTCAAAGTTTACTCACGAGCCTTTAGCCAATTTTTAAACCTGGTGAATATTGCCGAGCAGCAGTTCACTATCAGCGAAAAGGGCTTGCAACAACTAGAGCTTGCCCATCCGCTTGAAGAGTTTCAAAAAAAATTGGATGAATCTACGACTGAGAAGTTCGAACAGGCCTTACAAAAACTACACGTTGAGTTGGTACTAACAGCTCACCCCACAGAAGTTAATCGCCGCACCTTTATCCACAAGTATCACGATCTGGCTGAGCAACTCGACTCACCAGAAAAAAACAGTGAACGTATTGAAGAGCTTATCGAGCAAGCTTGGTTCACCAATGAAATTCGCAACGAGCGCCCAACCCCGCTTGAAGAGTCGCGCTGGGGATTGGACACCATTGCCGACAGCCTTTGGCAAGCTGTACCGGAATTTATGCGTGAACTCAACGAGCTCAGTCAGCAAGTCCTCGGAAAAGACCTACCTCTGGATTACGCCCCTGTAACTATGGCTAGCTGGCAAGCGGGTGACCGCGATGGGAACCCTTTCGTCACTGCCAAATTGAGCGAGCTAGCAATTACCAATGCCCGGCTTCGCGCAGCCGAGCTGTACCTGCAGGATTTTCAGAACCTCTACCTTGAACTTTCCATGCACAAGGCCGATGAGAATCTGATTGCTCAAGATGCTGAGCGTATTGGCCCCTACCGCCAAGTACTTGCCTCGGTCATAGCTCAACTGAAGCACAGCATTAACCAACTTCAGCAAGGAAGCACTGAAACCGCAATCAGCAGTACTGAGCAACTGCTTGAGCCATTGCAATTGTGTTATCAGAGTTTATGCAACCAGGGCTTGCAGAAAATCGCTAACTCATCCCTGCTTGATGTTATTCGCAGAGTGAAATGCTTCGGCATTAGCATGGTCAAACTCGACATTCGTCAACACAGCGAGCGTCACGACCAAGCCATGGCAGAAGTAACTCAAGCGCTAAACTTGGGTGACTACCAAACATGGAAAGAAGAGCAAAAAGTAGCGTTTTTGTTATGCGAATTACAAAACTCCCGCCCACTTCTTCCAGCCCAAAAATGGAGCGCAGACACGCAAGAAGTACTCGACACCTACGCCATGATCGCCAGGCAACCTAAGGAAGTACTCGGCATCTACATTATCTCCATGGCCAGCCGCACAAGCGATGTTTTATTGGTCAATCTATTTTTAAAAGCGCACGGTGTGGATTGGGCAATGCCTATTGCTCCTCTATTTGAAACGCTGGATGATTTGAATAACGCACCGGCAGTAATGGCAGAGCTACTTAAACTTGAAAGCTATATGCAGCGCTGTGAACGCCAACACTATGTCATGATTGGCTATTCAGATTCTGCAAAAGATGCAGGAGTGCTTGCAGCAACTTGGGCACAGTACACGTCGCAGGAAGCCTTGGTAAAACTGTTTGAACAAAACAAAGTTCAATTAAAGCTCTTCCATGGACGAGGTGGCACAATCGGGCGTGGTGGCGGCCCCGCTCACGCTGCAATTGCCTCCCAGCCGCCTGGCACCCTATGCGGTGGCCTGCGTGTGACCGAGCAAGGGGAAACCATTCGTTATAAATTTGGCCTCCCTCACTTAGCAGTGCGCAGCCTGCACCTTTACGCATCAGCGATACTAGAAAGCCTAATCACGCCACCTCCAGCCCCCAAAAAGGAATGGCGTCAACTTATGGATAAAATGGCGGAACAAAGCTGTGCCTCGTATCGCTCATATGTTCGTGAACGCGAGGACTTCGTTCGCTACTTCCGTCAGGCAACGCCGGAGCAGGAGCTCTCCAGCCTGCCATTAGGGTCCCGCCCAAGTAAACGTAAAAAAGACGGTGGCATTGAATCGCTGCGGGCTATTCCATGGATATTTGCATGGAGCCAAAACCGCTTAGTGGTGCCGAGCTGGTTAGGCCTTGGCCAGGCCATCGCCGACAACCTGGACAGCAACAAAGCCTTGATGCAAGACATGCTTAAAGAGTGGCCCTACTTCAAAGCGCGAATCTCTTTAACGGAGATGGTCTACCTTAAATCCTCACCAGAGGTCAGTGAGCTTTACGATCAAGCTCTGGTTGAAGACGAACTACTGGCTTTAGGTAAAGAGCTACGACATCAGTTAAAGCAAGATGAGCAGGCCGTACTTAATCTTCTGGGCCAAAAGAGAGTAATGGAAAGCGATAGCTGGAACTTAAGCTCCTTTGAGCTGCGCCGTCCCTACCTTCTACCACTACACTTAATGCAAGTGGAAGCATTAAAGCGCTTAAGACAAAACCCCGAACACCCGGAGCTTGAGCAAATTTTAATGGTGACCATGGCCGGCATTGCGACGGGAATGCGTAACACCGGTTAGTTCAAGTTGCTACAAAGTTGGCTAGTGCATAAGGCGATTTCCCAAGCGCAATCGCCTTTGCATTGGTTTTTAATCCGTAAACAGCCTTACTTTAGCTATTTTTTTAAAACATCGAAAATCAGCAATAGTGCGCTTCGGGCCACAAGCGGACTGTCACTGCACGGAGCATTGCGCATCAAACACTAATTAAGTGTTTAACCTAATGAAGGTTTCAACGGCATCAAATCCAGGCTTTGGGACACCGCTCGATCTATTGCTTTTCTGTAAAGAATGACAACGCGCAGCCACCTCATTTGAGGAAGTCGCATCCATAAATGGACGCCAGAATGTACACCTTGCAGTATTTCAAAGTATTTACGCTGGGGCTCGATCATTCGTAAATGCATGTCAAATTTACTTTATTGGATTGTCGGCATTTTTTTCAAGTTCGAAACTACGTACTGACTCATATATTGATGCTTTCTCAGACGCCACCGTTTAATTACTGATATTTACACGATGACTAAAGACCTAACACCTCAAAATACTGATCTGACCCCAATTATTTGTGTGAAGTTAGACCCATCCCGTTTACACCCTCTTATTCCATATAGCCATCAGGTTTTTCATAATCAAAGTCTATACCGAACTTCCCATTGGGATAGAGCCTAAAGGTAACCCCCCAAACTCGGCCTCCTGATGAGCTACTGATTTCATCCCGAATTAACATAACAGCTTTTGAGGACGCTGAGCTAATTTCAATACTTCGATCACACGTAGCTGGAATTTTCTCGCCATTTCGAATGTACCAACGCCTAGATCTACATGAATTATCTAGAACCCTAATTTCATCAATAGCTTCATCCCATTCCTCATCACCTATCGAAGCAACCAAATTTCTAGCTATCGCTCTATATGCATCTTCTATAGTCATAATCGTTATTGCCTAAACGTATAGTTTTTAATGACACCATCCACCACCGCGCGTACCTTAAGAACATCAGGTGTGCGACTATCGTTATTTGGATAACCAACTTTGATACTTATAGTCACCTCGGATTCTGGGGACAGTATACCTAACTCAACAACCGCTTCGGGTCGTTTAGCGCTTTAGGAGAAGCCGGCCAAAAGCGGACTGTTGGCACAATGGGCTTTGAACTTTGGGTATTGGCTAACCCGAAACCACAAGGAAGTAAATCAATATTCGCCCCCATTTAGGGCGCCTGACATCATTAGCCATGATTCGCCCTAAACGGAGTGCCAATGCTGGATCTACCGGCTCTGTTAAGCTCTACTTCTTTTTGATCACCAAGGCATTAATGATCCATTTTCCTGACAGGCTAAGTTCAAGCAACTCACCTTCAGCGATATCTACTTCAACAGTATCAATTACCTGGGTTCCGGAAATTACATCAACCTTATCCATAAGTTGTTTCCCGTTGATGGAAAACGACATTCGGTAATTCTTACCGATATTGTAAATCATCTCTTCTGGCAAGCGAGCGTCACCCATGTAATAGCTGATGTCGTAGCGGCCTTCTTCCAGCTTCACATAAAACTTAGATTCTTTTTCCCCTCTTAAGGCATCGCGCTGCCAAAATGGAATGCGGTGAGTCTCTTCGTTGTGCTCAAGATTGATGTAGTCTACGTCTTCAGCTCGCCAGCCAAATTGGTTTTTATTAGGGTTGTAAACATGACGCTGGTTCACGGCAATAAAGTCGAAGGCATTGATCATGGCATAAAAGGCGAAGTTGAGATTTACATCGCTTAATGCCGGTTGCTCTCTATACGGCGTAAGCTCAGCTAAACCATCAAGTTTTGGCGGCATGGCCGGTACCACAGACTGATACTTAGCAATGGTATTGTAGCTTTCAGGCGCACCAATCAAAGCATCTTGCTGAGCGAGTTTTGCCTGCTCGTTGGTGGTAATAACAAGTTTATCGAAGCCAATATCAGTATCAACCTGATACACCTTAAGTGTGTGATAACCCGGCTCGGCAACGGTAATTTCAAATGGCAGCCTTTCCATTTGCATTAACACGTTGTTTTCCCAACGCCAACCGTGTGTAGTACCATCCGACAAGGTTACCGACTTAAACTCCTTTTTCTTGCGCACGCCATTAAGAACTTGAGGGGCTTCGTCGTTCAAGCCAATAGCAACTTGAACCGTTTTGCCCTTTCCTTCGTTCAAGGTTGGTATGCGATATAGCTCGGCATAATGTGTTCCTGCCGTGGCAAAGTACACCTTGTACTCTAGGCGAGCCGCTTTTTCTAGATTCTCAGTATCCTTAATAGCAGCGTCGACTTTGTCGCCACCTTTAAGGAACATTGAAGCCTTGGCGTAACCAAAGTCCTCATATCTAAGCCAGCTTGCATCTGCATTGTGCTTGGCGGAATAGTTTTCGGCCTCTATGCTTACAAAACCATTGCCTTCCGCATAGGCATTCTTTGTCAATTTGAAATCAAACTTAGTAGCGACGACCGCATAAGTTTGGCTGTTGCCCTGATCATCACTCACAGTAAAGCTGGCTTTATTTTCCTCTGCTTTGGCTTTATTCCAGTCAACACTAATTAAGATACGCTCTTCAGTGTTTACCGTGCCGGCGTTCTTAGAGAAGTTTAACCACGCTTGTTCAGATTTTATCGTCCAATTATTTGCTTTAAGGTCTTTATTAAAGATATCGACAAAACGCTGGTTATCTTCAAAGGATGAGAAGTACAAAACAATGGCTTCATTACCGTATTTTTGGCCCTCGATGATTGAGCCAATACCTGCAACGGCCTCTTCGGTAAACATCTCATCATAAACAAGGTCG
>NZ_NKQJ01000001.1 GCF_002312815.1 Agaribacterium haliotis | reverse complement strand
CTGAAGGTGGGCCTCAATTTACCCGTTTGGAAAAGTTTTAAAAATGAATATTTTCTTGGAAGGGAAACCATACAAAGCAATCTACCGGATATCCACTGCGTTGTTTAATTTGTGCTTAAATAGCACAAATTAAACAACCCCGTTCCTGCCGGTAATCGCGGCGTTAGGCTCCCAAGTTACCCACTTGGAGTTTTGTTAGGGCCTGGTTATTCAAAAAAGTCGATATGAGCATTCGAATCGCTAGAGAAAGTGACGCACAAGCTATATCAAATCTGGTTAAGTCATTGGCTCATTTTTATTTGCATGAGCCAAAAAATGGTGTTCCATACTGGCTGGCTGAAACATTAACGCAGAGGGCATTTACAAAAAGGATCTGCAGTGGTGGCTTTCTAAGTTTTGTATATGAAAGTGGCGGTGAAATAGTTGGGTATATCTCTCTTAAAAAAACCAAATCACCTTCATCATTTATTTGTATCAGAAGAGTTTCAGGGTAATGGTATTTCTAGGATTTTGTGGCAGCACGTTCAGCAGCATGTTAAATGTGATTCTTTCACGCTAAGGTCTTCTATTTACGCAGTGCCTGTCTACAAAAAGTTTGGGTTTACTGAGTCTGCTGCTGTGCAAACTAAAGGTGGGATATCTTTTCAGCCAATGGAGTTACTTCTATCATGCCAATAAGTGCTTTAAGGCTCTACTGTATTATGCCAAACCTTTTGATCGTAACCTTTTGATCGCAATATCTTGCTTACAACAGAGGCAGTCGGTGGGTATGGATACGTGTCAGTGTTTTAGTTGTGGTGGTGAATACCCCAATATTGATGGGCCGGTGCATCGCTACATGGCTTCATCTCCTGGTTGCTGGTCTGTTTATGGCAAGGTGTTAGCTCGTGAATATAGTAGCTCCGATTATTTTGATGTGCATCGTTTGAGCGTAGATGCCTACGCTGTGCAGCACCCAGGTTCAGATGATCGCCAGAGTATACAGTCGGTTGCTGTGCACCTGATCCGGCTATGTCTGTTCTTAGAGCATGGGCTAGCGGCGGAGCATGCCAATACCGCCATGCTTGAAGCCGGAAAGGATAAACATTCGTTTATTTATCTTGAGCCCCCAACAAGCTTTGGTTTAATTACTGCCGCTGATGTTTATCGGGCTAAATCAGTCAAAGCGCATAAAGCAGTTGTCAAAGAATGGGCCCGAACTGCATGGGATGCGTGGTCAATGCATCACAATACAATCAGGGCATGGTTGCCGAGCAATGCATTCGGCCGGATAAATCGGTGAAGGCAATGTTGTGGGCGCTCTGCTAGGAGCGCCTCTTTTATACCGGTGCCTCTTTTGTTCTTTTTTGCTTTAGTTTCTTCCCGCTATTACACCGCCGTCGACGTCCCAGATGGCTCCTGTTACCCAGCTTGATTTTTCACTTAATAAAAAGCTCACGCTGTTGGCGATGTCGTCGACGCTGCCTATGCGCCCTATCGGGTGGAAATCGTTAAATCCTTGCAGGGCTTGCTCGACGTCTTCCGGTTTAATAAAGGCCTCGTAAATCGGTGTTTTAACTACCGCTGGAGAAACCGCATTCACACGGATATTAAAATCGGCAAGCTCCATGGCCATATGTTGGGTCAATGCGTGCAGGCCGGCTTTGGCCATGGAGTAGGCGGATGAGGGCGTGGCTTTGATGGCCTGTTTGGCCCACATGGAGCCGATGTGTACGATGGCGCCGCCGCCGTTTTCTTTCATGTTTTGTGCTACGGCTTGTGTAATAAAAAAGGCGGCGCGGTTGAGCTGGGCGTATTTGTCGTAGTCCTGCTTGCTGTGCTCTAAAAATGCTTTGGGGTTAAAATAACCTGCGGCGTTGACCAGGTATTTTATGTGCCTATTATCGCTGTGTATTAAATCGACAACCCGGTCTACGTCTTTTTCTTCATAGAGATCGGCCTGCAGGGTTTCAAGCTTGGCTGGGCTTTGTTGTTTTTGTTTGGCCTGTTCGAGTTTTTGCTTGTTGCTGCCAAGTACGATGCAGTCGATGCCTTGCTGGTTGAGCTGTTCTGCACATGCTAGGCCTATTCCGCTGGAGCCACCAATAATCAGCGCTGTGATACTTTTGTTCATTTTCTTCCTCTCGGGTGTGTTAACGTTGAGCGCTAAGTTAACGAACAGTAGGTGGGCGAAAAAGTAAGTACTTTTACGTACGCTAGGTACTTTTTGGTACATGTTGATGAAAACACAGGAAAAAAAAGTTTCGAGAAAAATTGCGCCCGATAAAAGTACGCGCATGCTTGAGACGATCTATGGCTGTAAGTGGTCGCTGACGGTCTATCAATTGCTGGCCAGAGGTATTAATCGGCCAGGTGAAATGGTGCGCAATGTCGAAGGCTTGAGCACAAAGGTGCTCAATGAGTGTCTGCGTAAAAACACCCGCTTTGGTATTTTAGAGCGCCTTTCATACAATGAGGTGCCGCCGCGTGTGGAATATCGTGTGACGGAATTTGGGACAAAGTTTATGCGTGTGCTCGATGAGCTTGAAAAGCTGCAAGCCGAGATCGACGATGAACTCTAAGCTTGTCGGGCAGGTTTAGCGGCGCGGCCGGCTTGAAGTAAACTTCTGTCTTAGCTCAAATTTTACTGAGTTTTGTTGTTGTTAGCCGCCATCTATGTTGCCTCTGCGCGCAGTTGTTGAGGTATAGCAAGCTTGCCTACGGGCCGCTGCGCTAAGTTCGCTTTTTGTAAATAGGGGCGGCTTGCTAACGATGATATTGGGCTTTAGGGAAAAATCCGCTATTAAGGCCAGCCGCTTGTGCTGGTTGGTGACGGTGGATGAGCACGGGGCGCAGCACTGCCTGCCAAAAGCGCGCTTTAGTTATTTTGGCGACAACCAATTGTTGATTGCGGATTTGGCAATTTCTGAATGTGTCGACAACCTTGCTGATAATCCGCGGGTTTGCGTCAGCTTTGCCGATGTGCATAAACGCCACGGTTATAAATTCACCGGCCTTGCCGAATTTGTAATGTTTGGCAGCGAACGTTTGCGCAGACAGCAGCGTGTTTTTGCTGCCAGCCTTGGTTCGAGTATCGCTCGCATGGGCTTGATTGTTGTGACGCTGGATTCGGCTACCGAGATTCAAGCGCCGTCTTACTTGTTGTATCCCGAAACACTGGAAACCGAGAAAATCGCCGAGATTCTGCGCAGCTATGGGCTTTAGCTGAGTCTTGGGCTTGGGCGCTTTTGCTTTTGTTTGGCGCTCGTTATGATGACGTGCCCTGATTATTACATGGATGTTTATGCTGTCCGATACCTTTCTTGCCGCGGCATTTGCCGAAACGCCAAATAGCGAGCGACCGAGCCTGCATTTAAAAGCGGGGGAGACTCTCGAGCTGGCCGCGCGCGCTTATCATTTTCAAAATGTGTTGATTGAGCCCGGCGCGGCGCTTGTGCTTTTGCCTGAGGCCTGCGATTGGCTGTCACTAAAAGTTGATAACAACTGCATTGTGCACGGCGATTTAATCTGCCGGCAGTTTATGGATGTGATGCAGGCGCCGACGCTGGATATCGATGCTGGCTTGACCTTGTCTTATGCCTACAACCTTCGCCTTCGCAGCGGCGCTGGTGGTGGCGGTGGTGCTTTACAGGCGCCAAGCGGTGAGCTCGCCGGTGGTCGCGGGGCGCCGGGTTCGCGCTACGCCGGCGGTGGCGGAGGAGCGGGGGCTTTTGTTCGCGGTGCGCAGCACCAAGTCGGCGCCAGCGCAACGGCTGCTCGCGGCGCGCGCAGTCAGCAGAGTTTGGCAGGCCACGGTGGTGATGGCGCTTCGCAAGTTCGCGCAATGAACGGCGCGTTGCTGTATCTGCAGGTGGGAGCTGTGCTCGATATGTCACTCGGGCGCATTGTTGCCTCGGGCCTTAATGGGCAAGCCGGTGCCAGCGGCGCCGATGTCAGCAACGCCTTTCACGATGCGCCCGGTGGCGGCGGTGGTGGTGCGGTCGGTGGCAATGGCGGCTGTGTGGTGATTCGCGCCGCCCAGCACAACTGCAGGCCGGAGCGTATTGATGTCAGCGGCGGCCAAGGCGGTGCCGGCGGCGCGGGCGGGCGCTGTCTGGGCCGAGCCGGCAGCGCAGCTGCGGGGCAGGGCGGTGACAATGGCGACGAAGGTTTTGTCGACTTTTTGAGTTGCTCCTAGCTTATCGCCTGTTATTTTGTCAGTGGGCACTGGCGCATAATTCATTTTGTGACATGTCGCACATTTTTCCTTTTTGGCACTTTTGCATGGTCTTCAGCAATTTCTGTATGTTTTGTGTGTAAAATCGCGCCACTATTCACTTTTTTATGCGGGATTCGCGCAGATCATACCCGCGCTTAATATCTGGGCTCATACTTTTGTGTTGAAATTGTACAGACTGTGGTAATGTGTGCCAGCCGCTATTTATAAGTTTGCCGTTATGAGCAAACAGTCTATCGGTCGCGCAATCTGCTGCTAGTGCATCGTTTTGCCGCGTTTGGGGGTTCCGCTTTTTTGACAGTTTTCTGTGCTTCACAGTGTCTCGTCGGTGCCTTTACTCAGTGCTTTACAAATCAACAATATGTAGGACGTAGCTATGAGGCCATCAACCTTCGTACAGTCGCTGTTTGCTGTATGCTCGTTTGCCCTTCCGCTTACCTTACAGGCTCAGACTGAAACACAAATCAACCTCAACGTACGACACGATGTCGGTGGGGTCTCTGAGTTTGATCGTAAGAAATTCATCACTTTGCACTCTGCAGCCACTGAAAATGAGTGGAACGGTGATGAAGAAAAATTAACCTATTTGATGAATGACCTGGATGTGTATCTCGGCCGCGACAACGGTGGCATGGGTTATTACATGAATCAGGCCGAGCAGGATCCAGAGCGCCCGGGTTATGCCGACCCCGCCTGGGTAGCGAGCTACGGCGGCTATGTGCGCGAGACGGTCTACGGTGTCAACGAGGCCTGGGCTCACGAATTTGATCACAAAAGTGATGTAATGATTGGCGGCCAGGTGCACACCTTCTGGCCCGGTCACGTGACCAACCCCTGCTGTGGCGGCACAGGCTGGGAGATTGCCGGCGCCGATGCGATGGGCGAATTTATGGGGCTCTACCTACAGGAGTTCTACCGCAATGACGGCGAGCCTGTGACCAAAGGTCACCCGCGTCCAAAACTGCTTGAGATATTAAATGAGCCGCTCTATGAGCTGGTCACGGTTGGCGACACGCAGCCGATCGAAGTTTTTAATTTCCACAACGATGTTGCCGAAGCGGTGCGCCGCGTAAACAGCGATGTGATGATTGGTGGCTACACCACTGCCTTCCCGATTTTTGAAGAGCGTGAGTTCGCGCGCTGGGAAGAGCGCATGCAGCTGTTTATCGATACCTCTGGCGACAACATGGATTTCTTTTCCATTCACCTCTACGACTTCAACCAGTTTTGGAGCCAGGATGCCGGCGGTTATATCGGCCCGGTTGACTTCAAAGGCGCACGTATTGAAGCCACGCTGGATATGATGGAGCAGTACAGTGTGCTCAAGCTCGGTGAGGTGAAACCGTATGTGCTTTCTGAGTACGGTGGTCGCGACCATCAGCTCGAGCAGCAGGCGTGGTCGCCACTGCGCGACTGGCAGTTTATGAAAAGCTTCAGCCCAATGCTGATGCAATTTATGGCGCGCCCGGATCAAATGCTCAAAACCATTCCATTTATGGTGACTAAGGGCGAATGGGGCCGCGAAGATGGCAACCCGTACCCGTGGCGTTTGCTGCGCCAGGCCTTTGAGGCCGAAGGCGAAAGCGGTGAGCAGTGGGTCTACACCGACATGGTCAAGTTTTATGAGCTGTGGTCGGATGTCAACGGTACCCGCGTCGACTCGCGTTCAACCAATGCCAACGTCATGATCGATACCTATGTCGACGGCAACAAAGCTTATGTCATTCTTTCCAACCTTTCGCCAACGGCTGAAAGTGTTGCGCTTAACTTCTTTGGCAGTGAGAGTGTTGCGGTTGAATCCGTGCGCACCAAGCACTTGCACTTGGTTGGCAGCGCGCCAGAGTTGACGGTTGAGACCCTGGCGGTGGCGCCCGAGAGTTTTGTGCTCGACGGTGAGGCGACAGCGATTCTCGAGTACAGCTTTGATGCGCCAATCGCCATTAGCGAGCAAGTCAGCCAAGCTAAGTACTATGCGGCGAGCTACTACCAGCCGATCGTCGCCGGTGTTGCCTCAAATTTTGATATCAGTGGTGTACAGGTATCTGAGTTTGGCGAGGCGGTGCTGCGCGTCAGTGTTGGTCGCGATCAAGGCGCTTCATTGAAGCCGAGTGTGCTGGTCAATGGCACTGCTGTCGATGTGCCCGATGCCTTATTTGGCAGTGATCAAAGTGTGCGCGAGCGTTTCTTTGGCACCATTGAAATTCCCGTGCCTATGTCGCTGCTTAAAGCGAGCAACAGCGTCAGTGTGAGTTTTGCTGACGACGGCGGCCGAATTTCCAGTGTGACCCTGGAAGTCTATCAATTTAGTGCCGATATCCGCAGCAAAAATGCGCCGGTAGATGGCGTGCGCATCAGCCCGGCTTCAGCCATTTTGGCGGTCGGCGACAGCATTCAGCTTGAGGCTTCAGTGACGCCGTATTACGCCGCGAACACCGGGCTTAGCTTCAGCTCCGACAACCCAGCTATCGCCACGGTTGATGCCAGTGGTTTGGTGTCGACCTTTGCCGCGGGCACGGTCGTTATTACTGCCAGCTCGGACGAGGGCAATTTCAGCGCCCAGAGTGTGCTCACCGTCGAAGTGCCGGTAGCGCCGTCGCTGAGCATTGACGACGCCAGCAACTACACCTCGGCGCCGTTTATGAGCGGCACCAGCATGCAAATCAGTACCAACTTTGAAGCGGGTACCGGCGAAGCTGTAACGGGTAATGGTGTGACTTATATGCTGCGCCAGATGAACGCAAACTGGGGTGTAGAAAAAGACTATATCCAGTTTGACTCGTCGGTTGTCGGCCAGCAGCGCGGAACATCGACCATCGATTTCTCCCTGCTTGGCGTCACGCCCAATGAGCAGTTGCCTGAAGGCCACTTCTACTTCCTGTTTGCACAGTTTGATTCGAGTGCCGGTTCAACGCAGAGCATCGCCGGTGTCACCGGAGTGGTGATTGAGCCGAATGATGCGGTCATACCGTTATCGATTTCTATCGAAAACCCGGATGCTGTGCGCGACACACTCTACGAGGCTGGCAGCAGCATCGATGTAAGTGTTAACTACCACATGGGCACGGGCAACACCGTCGTCGATAACTGGGGCGAGGGTGCAGTTGCCGCTTATCTGCGCTTGATGAACCCGGACTGGACAGTAGTTAGCGATACGATTGCCGCAGACAACAGCGCGCTTGGCCAGGAAAGTGGTACTGCTCTGATCAGCATTCCGACAGCAGGGCTGACGCCGAGTGACGAGCTTGCCGACGGCCAGTTCTACATGCTGTTGATTGTGGTGGAGAGCAGTGACGGCGGTTTCTACAACAATGTTGAAGGCGGTATTGCGCCGATTACCATTGTGCCCGGCGCACCTGCTGAGCCCGGTATCAGCTTTGACGACCGCGACAAGTACCTGGTGCCTGTCGAAGTGGGCACGCCGCTGGAAGTCAGCGTGAATTACGAAGCGGGCGACGGTCACACGGTCAACGCCTACAACGACGGTGTGCGCTTTGCTCTGCGTCAGTTGGATGCCAGTTGGGCCCCGGTCAGCGATGTGTTTGTCAGCGATGCCAGCACCGTTGATACACAAAATGGTGTTGCCACTGTGCAGTTCGACACATCTGCGCTCGCGGCCAGTGAAGACTTGCCAGAGGGGCACTTCTACTATCTGTTTGCCGAGTTCTTTGATGAAGCCGGAACCTACTATTACGTCAATGGCATTGCGCCGATCACCCTGACCAAGCCTGTTGTGCCCGCTTCGCTGGCGCTGGATGACGACGGCAAGTACCTGAGCACCGAGTATGTTGAAGGCGGTGTGATGGAGCTGGCGGCAAACTTTGATGCAGGTACCGGTCAGCTGGTCTCTGACACGGTTGGTGGTGTGCAGTTTATGCTGCGTGAGATGGACGCCGGTTGGTCGGTGATCAATGACTATCTTGTCGCCGATGCCGATGCCATTGGTTTGCAAAGTGGCGAAGCCAAAGCGCTGTTAAGCCTCGATGGCGTGACGCCAAGCGATGAACTGCCAGAAGGGAATTTCTACTTCCTGTTTGCGCGTTTTGTTGATGATGCCGGTGTTGAAACTGCAATTGGCGGCCTGTTCCCGATTACCATTTTGGCCGACTTTGACGGTGATGGCATTGCCGATGCGTACGACAACGACGACGACAATGACGGTGTTGACGATACTATCGACGATTTCCCGCTTGACCCAAGCATTGGTGTCTTAGGTGATTTCGACTGGGATCAGGATATTGATCGCCGCGATTTACTGTCGTTTGTTTGGCTGCTCTATACCGGCCAGGCTAAGCCGGAATATGACTTTGACGGCAACGGCAAGGTAGAGCACCGAGATGTTCGCGCGCTGCGCAAAATGTGTACGCGTGCTCACTGTGCGGTTTATACCCGCCAGCAGCGCCAGGATAAAATTAACGCGCTGCTTGAGCATTTAAAATCAAAGGCCGAGAAGTATCACTTCTAAAGTGAGCTTGCCGGTTTTTATAAAGCCACCTTCGGGTGGCTTTTTTTATGCTTCGATTTTTTGCTGTTAAGTTTTTACGCCCGCTGTGGTTTTATCGGTGTGTAGAAAAACCGGAACGATATGTGATTGGCGTTAATAATTAACAAAGAAAGGCTGAAGGTTTTTTACAAATTTTCTTCAATTAATAATTGCAGCTGTTTGTAATGTTTTTTGCGAAAGCCTTTGTGGCGGAGAATAATTTCGCCTTCGCGGCTGATAAGAAACGACGTGGGCAGGGCTTGCACGCCGTAGTCGATAGCTACCGTGCCTGCACTATCACGTGCAACAAGAAAATTGGGTGAATATTTTTTTAAAAATCTATGTGCCTGCTTTTCATCCTGATCCATATTAATGGCAATGACTTGCAAGCCCTGTTCGCCGTATTCGGCTTGAAGCTGTTTCATAAATGGGAAGGAGCGTATACAGGTGCGACACCAAGATGCCCAAAAATCGAGAAAAATAATATTTCCTCTGTAATCGCTAAGCGTCAAAGAATTGTCGCTTTGCATGTTGGGCAGAGTAAAGTCTGCCGCTTCCAGTAATAGACTATTGGCGTGGCTACTCAGGCCGACACTTAATAAACAGCTGAAGGCAATAGGCTTGAGAAATTTCATGACTGAGTTTTGGGATGAGGTGTAGTAATGAGTTTAAGTGCTTTGGCCTAGGCTTGCTATAGTCCTAAAGGCTTAAGCCATGATATCACTTATAACGGAGTGTGCACTGCGTCCAATTCTTAAACTCTCGCGCTTAACAGGATCTGATCTTGCGCTTAGCATACCCGAATCCAAATTAACTAACCCGTTCTTGGAGAGATGGAAGTATGAGCAGAATTTTAGTAGCTCTGTTGTTTTGTGTTAGCGCCCAGGCTTTTGCAGCTGTAAGCGAAGGTAACCTTGCCCCTAACTTTAAGTTACCTGGCCTTAAGAATACTGAAACTGGTGCGATGGTCAGCTTGTCTGACTATAAAGGTAAAGTTGTCTACCTGGACTTTTGGGCGTCTTGGTGTGGTCCTTGCCGAGTGTCTCTGCCTTTGTTAAACGACATGTACAAAGAGCTTGCTCCTAAAGGTTTTGAAGTTGTAGCTGTAAACATCGATGAAACTCAAGCGGATGCAGTTAATTTTCTGACTGAATATCCTGTTGATTACCCTGTACTTGCCGATCCTGAAGGCAGTGTACCGGCTGTTTACGAGCCCAAAGGTATGCCTACTTCTTACCTGATCGATCGCAGTGGCCGTGTTCAAATCGTTCACACTGGCTTCAAGAAAGGCGATCTTCCTGCTATTCGTTCAAAGATTGAAACTCTATTGGCCCAGTAATGTTTAAATCGCTGTCTATGACCGCGATCGCAGCGCTCTTGCTTGTTAGCTTGAGCGCTTGTGAGAGCGTAAAACCCTGGCACAAAGACAAGCTCGCTAAAGCCGAGATGGGCTTTGTTGTGGATCCACTCGAAGCAAAAATGTCTGACCACGTGTACTTCGCTAAAGAGGCAACGGCCTCCGGTGCCGAGGTGGCAGGTGGCGGTTGCGGTTGTAACTGAGGTTTAAGTTAATGCATAAAGACAAAAACAAGGCTCTCAAAGCCTTAACTTGTGCTGCAATGGCTTTGCCTGGTATGGCAACGTCAACGGCAAACGCTGCAGCAGTACCGGATACGCATCTATTCTCTGCGCGCTTTAATAAATACGGTGAAGCTGCGTTACCAAGTGCCAGCCCAGGTGCTCCCGAGCAGTCCCGCTACGATATTAATGTGGCACAATTTTTAGTTGCCGGCCCCATGTCTGATACTGAAGCCTATAAAGGTGTGCTGACAGTTGAAAGCATGAGTGGTGCATCACCAATGTTTGTTACCCCTGGTGCAAATGGCCCCAATGTTGTTATGAGTGGGGCGACGATTGAAGAGAAACGTCTCGCCGGTAATGGCGGTATCGATTTTTACTCTAAGTCGTCAAAGCTGGGCATGAACTTAGGTTTCTCTTTGGAGAATGACTACAGCTCGGTGAGCTTAGGTGCAGCGCACAGTTCCTTTTATAACGGTAATAATACTACGGTTGATTTTGGTGCGGGTTTCTCTCTCGATGAGCTGACGCCAACTGATGCCGGCCCTGCCTACCCAACCCGCCCCGAGCACGAGAACAAGCAGAGCATTAATGCCAGCTTGGGTGTTTCTCAGGTGATGAATAAAAACTGGGTGCTCGGTACCAATATCAGTACAGCGATTTACACCGGCTTTTTATCCGACCCGTATAAACTGGCTTGGATTGATAGCTTGGGGCAGGCTGTTGCCGACTCCAGGCCGGAGACACGCACGCAGTTTGCGTGGAATTTACAGTCTCGATTTTTTGTTGATAAAATGAATGCAGCTGTGCATTCAGACTATCGCTTTTATTTTACTGACTGGGGTACTGAGTCCCATACAGTTAGCCTTGCCTGGTATCAAAATATCGGCAAGTGGCAAATTGCTCCGCGTCTGCGTTATTACAACCAGGGTGCAGCTAATTTCTGGCGAAACTATTATGTTGGCGAGCGCGCTGATGGTTATTATTCCAGTGATTATCGCCTTTCTGCATTTAGCTCGGTAAGTATGCGTTTTGGGGTGAGCCGAGAAATCGGTAACTGGCGAGTTAAAGCCTCTTATGAAAATTATACATCGACAGGTCGCGCTGCAGACCCCACCTATGTCTATGGTCGCGAAGCCAGCCCGGCATTGGTTGATTTTTCCTACGTTACGCTTGGTCTCGATGTTAAATGGTAGGGTTTTGTAGTCCATGCAGCTTTTTAACTTTCGTTTTAAAGCGATGGGCTGCCCTTGCGAATTTAATTTTTTCGCCAATTCCGCTTCGGCTGCAGAGTCTCACCGCGAGGTGCTGCACGCCGAAGTTTTGCGTTTAGAGCATAAGTATTCGCGCTATCGCGATGACAGTGTACTTTCTCAAATAAATGCCGCTGCTGGTTCGGGGCGCCCGGTAGCTATCGACAACGAAACCGCTGCGTTATTAAGCTATGCCGAGCAGCTGTATCAGCAAAGCAACGGTTTGTTTGATCCAACCTCTGGTGTGTTGCGCCGCTGTTGGGATTTTAAAAGCCAGAAGCTGCCAAGTAAAAAACAGCTCAAACAAATTTTGCCATTTGTTTCCTGGCCTAGTGTTCAGTTTGACGCTGAGTCTGTCTATTTACCGCGACGAGGCATGCAGCTGGATTTTGGCGGTTGGGTAAAAGAGTTTGCCTGCGATGTTGTCGCCAATATTGCACTGCAGCGCGGTATTCAGCACGGTTATATTAACCTCGGTGGCGATATTCGTGTATTAGGCCCTATGCTTGACGGAGGTGGCTGGCGCATTGGTGTACAGCATCCGCGTATTGCCGATGCGGCCATTGCTTTTGTTGAGTTGCAGTTTGGCGCAATTGCGACCAGCGGCGACTACGAGCGTTTTATGATGGTTTCCGGCAAGCGCTATTGCCATCTGCTCAACCCAAAGACTGGTATGAGCATTCAGCCGGCCTTTGCCAGTGTCAGTATTCTTGCAGATTCCTGCCTTATTGCCGGCAGTTTTTCCACACTTGCCATGCTCAACAGCGAAAAAAACAGTGCGTGGTTACACGATGCGGGTTTGCCGTGGTTGGCGGTTGATCAGCAGCTCTGTGTTAGCGGCAGCATTCAGTTTCAAGGCGGTAGTTAAGCGCTTTATATGCACGGCCTGTCGGCTTTTGTATGCTCCATACAGTACGCTGATAATTTGTTCACGGATTTTATGGCTTCCCTCAACTAAAGTTGCAGCCGTTTATTTGTTGCGTCAGCACAAGTGCTAGTGCGGCAGCATATCGGGGGGAGAAAGTGCAAAAAAATATTTACGTGGGCTTGCGCCAGCTGTTGTTCGGTACGGGATTTTTCACATTAACAGCCTGTGGTGGCGGTGTTGGCTTGGAGAGCCCCGCAGCTTCTGTTTCTCCAACGCTTGCGCCGAGCCCATCGGTCACCTCGACGCCAAACGTTAGTCCTGAGCCACGCCCGAGTGCACAGCCCTCGCCGTTGCCGTCTTTATTGCCCAGCCCCGCCGCGAGCGCGCGGCCGAGCATGCAGCCTGAACCCAGTATTAGCCCGGTACCGGGGCTCAGTCCGGCGCCGTCCATGGCACCTTCTGTTCCACCTAATCCATTTCCTAGTGTCGCGCCGTCGCCGGCAGTGCCGAGCCCCGTGCCGAGCCCGATTCCTTCGGCGCTGCCGAGCCCCGAGCCCTCGCAGGCACCGAGCCCACTAGCCAGCAGCAGTCCGAGCCCTGAGCCCAGCGCCTCGCCTAGCCCTGCTGTATCGCCTTCGCCGGTTTTTTCGCCGACGCCCGTGCCGGCGCTACCGCAAATCAGCGGGATCAGCGATGGCGCCAGTCTCGATGAGGGGGCCTCGATTGAAATTACAGTGGAAACGGGTAACGACGCAGATGTGTTAAATGTTGAGTTGTTTTTAAATGACGCACTGGTGCGCCGCGAAAACCTGGCTCCTTTTACCTGGAATGTTTCGAGTAAAAACCAGGTGGATGAGGCGCTGCAAAACTTAAGTGCCGGCGATTACACCCTGAAAGCGGTGCTCACGCGCCTCGATGGCACTATGCCCGAGCAGCTTATTCGTTTTCGGGTAGCCGCTGCGCTCGATATTAACAGTGAAATACAACAGCTGATGACCCAAGCCGGTGTCAGCTGCGCCAATTCAAGTTGTCACGATGCAACGCCCGGCCAGGCCCGAATCGACTTGGTTAGCGGTTCACTCGAAGACATTGCTGCGCGCATGGTTGGCCATAAGTCGGGTAATTCAGCTTGTGGTGACGAGCTTATTATCGACCCAATGGACAGGGATAATTCCCTGTTCCTAAGGTTAATCAATGTGAACTCTGGTGATCAGTGCATGGCCAAAATGCCCTTTGGTCAGCAAGGGGTGAGCGAAGAGCACTATGAGCGTTTTGTCGCTTGGGTCGATAAATTAATTGAGCTTGCACCGCCTATTAATATTGAGCCGGAGGTGCCGAGTGAAATTATTCCTCAGGCGCTAAATAAAAGTGATGCGTTTAGCATTGCCAACTACGTTAAAACCTTAATGCTCGGTTCTGCCGTGACGGCTGAAGAATACAGCGCTTTAACGGCAGGTGGGGCCTTTGATCAGACGGAATACGAGTTGTTACTCGATAAATGGATGAGCGATGCGGCGTTTCAGCAAAAACTGATGCGCATGCTCAGATTGTTGCTGCAGCAGAATGAAATTCCGATAGAAAACACCAATTATTATCGTCAAAACGGCGGCCTGGGTTATGCGCCGGATGCTCCGGTTGATACTAGTCGTGCCAAGGCCAACCTCGATTTAATGTTTGTGCGTACAGCGCTTCGCATTATCAATGACGACGACGACTTCCGCGAAATTATTACCACCCGGGAATGGGAAGTAACAACAATGGCGTTGGCGGCAATGGCCCGAGCTGACCGGGGCGACATTTGGGAAAACAACAAAGAATTTTGGCTTCGTTCCATGCCCGGTGTTGTCGACAGTGACTACGATGACTGGCGCACGGTGACGATGGTTCAGTCTGATAGCATGGCAGCGTACGAGCTCAGTGAGAGCTTTATTGGCAGCATGCGCTCAATACCCGAAGGCGGGGAGTTTCATTCGCTTGCTCCGCGGGTTGGCTTTTTTAATTCGCCGGCCTTTATTTTTGGTTGGCAAACAAACACCAGTAACCAGTTCCGCCTGCCGACCAACCAGGCGCTTATCGTTGCAACGGCGAAGAGTTTTGAAGCCGGTGATGTAACACCGGTCAATCACCGCGAGGGTATTGCTGCTGAACATGCGCTGCCCGGCACAGACTGTTACAGCTGTCATGAGCGCATGGACCCAATGCGCAATATTTATATGAAGTACTACAAAGACAGGGATACGCGCGCTCGAGAAAACATTGGTGATGACAAGCCCGACTTTGCCTTTCACGGTTTGAGCCAGCAGATATCGACGATGGATGAGTTTGCGCAAACGCTGGCCACTCACCAGGATTTTGCTTTTGCGTGGGCAGCTAAGGTGTGCCAGTACTTTACTTCGGTTGAGTGTGATCAGCGCTACCCTGTGCATGTACAAGAGCTTGCCGATGCGTTTGTGGCTTCGGGTTACAGCTTTAAGACCTTGCTGATGGGTTTATTTCGCTCTCCTTTGGTGCTCTACGGAGTAACGGATAACAGTACGATGTTGATCAGCGTGATGCGCCGCGATCACTACTGTTTTGCGATGGACAAACGCCTCGAGGACATTCGCGGCTTGCGCAATATCGACAATAGTCAAAAGCTCTGTGAAAACACGCGCTACTTACCCAAACAAATGATGGCGCTGATACCGAATGATACTTACAGCCGCGGCCGTATCTCGCTGCTGCAGCCGGCCCTGCTGGACCCGTTTTATTTAAAATCTATTGAGGCTTTGTGTGCAGAGCAAGACTGGCGATTAATAGGCAATACTTCGAACGGCCGAACCTTTAATCGCGATCAAGTTGAGCAGACCCTCGATGACTTTACGCAGCACATACTCGGTGTGCCGGGCAGCCATGAAAATTATCAGGCCGCGCGCGATGCGTTGCAGCGAAGTTACCAGTTAGCGCGTGCGACACCAGAGTGCGCAAGCCCGGCGGATGTCGATATTAATCACGGCGGTAATCCAAGTTGCGGCATGGCATTAAATGCTCAGCAATCTATGGAGGTGCTGTGGCGCATGGTTTGTTCTGCTCCGGCCAATGTCGGTGTGGGTATGGGTTTTTAAGGGGCTGAGCAATGAAAAGACGCAATTTTTTACGCAACAGTTTTTACGGCGCGCTCAGTACCTCGCTGCGCGCCAGTGTTGTCGGTGTGCCGACAAGCTTTTTATTAAGCGGGCGCGTGCACGCGGCAACCGGCAATGAAAAAGTAACGATTTTGTCGCAGTCCAAGCAGGGCGAGTCGATCAATGTTAATGGCCCCGGTGCGTTTGCCAGCGCGGCAAATAATTTGGCCGCTGCAATCGAGCACCCGATGGCTGCCCAGTTGGGCGCCGATGTGCTCGGCTCAGTGAATGGCGTTGATCACAATGCCGCTGACCTGGAAACAGCCGTCGATCTGCAGCTTGGCGCCCAGCAAGTAAAGGCCTCTCGCCCGTGGGCGAGCTTACCGCAAGCATTGCGCGAGAATCTCGCCTGCCTCTGGCTTAGAACGGGGGCCAATGCGCACCCTGAAATGGCATCGGTGCGCAGGCTGAAAGAAGCGCTGCGCGACGATGAAAACTCGAGCCGCAGCGAAGAGTTGGCGTCGGCGATTTGTTTGGAAAATGCCAGTGCAATGGGTACGGCACTAAACACTCCGCTGCTGCTCGACGACGAAGGTTTTTCCAAAGGCAACCCCATTGCGGTTTATCGGCCGACAAATTTGCAGAGTTTGTTTGGCGATGGCGCAAGCTCTGGCATCAGTGTTGAAAACTTTGCCGCGCTCTATAGCCAGACAATGGATGAGCTGTACAAAGGTTTAAAACAAAATGGCAGCGCCAAACAGCGAGCGTTTTTGGACAATCACGCCTTGACTCGTACCCAGGCCAGAGATCTTGGCGATAGTTTGGGTGATGCCCTGAGCTTAATCGACGGCAACGATTTTGTTAATCAGCTGCGCACTGCGATTGCTTTTGCCAAAATCAAGCTCAGCCCGGTGATTGTAGTCAAGCACGATTTTGGTCGCGACAACCACAGCGATACGGAATTAAGAGATGAAGCGGTTGAAAGCTTGGCTTCACTCGATGCGTTAACGAAGTACTGGGCCATGCTCAATGAGCAGGGCATGGTTGACCAAGTCAACTTAATTACCCTCGACTGTTTTGGTCGTACACCGCTGCGCAATGACAGTGGTGGGCGCGATCACTACGGCAAAATGACCTTGGGCCTAATGCACGGCAGTGGTTTTAAAGGCGGGCTTTACGGCGATCTACAGCTTGATCAAAAAGACGAACTCGCGGCGACGGGTATCAATTCAGCCAACGGCTCCGCTGAGAATGCCGATATTGACGCTGAGTCAACGTTGGCGGCCTATGGCAAAACCATTATGAAAGCCGCGGGTATCGCCGATGACAGGCTGGATATTCGTGTGCCTTCCGGCAAAGTTATCTCCGCTGTATTTACGAGCTAGGCCAACGCCAACCTAAGTGCGATGTTTGTCTGAGCCTATGTATAATGAGCTTCGGACTTTGGCATAGTGTTTTCTCATGGGTTGCATGTTTCGCGCTGTAGGATTGTTTTTTTTGTTGGGGCCTTTCATTTCTGCCAATGCGGCAGAGGGGCACGGGGATTATCGCAAGGCGACAGAGTCGACCAGCAGTAGCCGGGCGCTGGCCAAAGACAAAGTGCAAGAAAGTAAGGGTGCGTGGATGGCGGTACCCATCCCCTTTGCCAACCCAACTATCGGCGCTGGTTTGCAAGCTGCGCTTTTATATATGCACGCAAAAAAAGACCCGGATACACCCAATGCGACATCCGGTGTTGGCGGCATGTACTCCGATACCGATAGTTATTTTGTTGGTGCTTTTCACGATGATTACTGGGATAAAGACCGCTATCGTTTTACCTTTTTGTACGGCTACGGCAATCTGAATCTAAATTATTACGGTTCGGGAAACGAGCCGATTTTGGAAAAGCACCCCATTGAATATAACCTCGAAGCCAACGGGCTCTATACCAAGTTCTTGATGCGTATAGGTGGTACCGAGCACTGGTACGGTGGGCTTAAATATGTCGGTAGCGAATCGACCGTTTCGTTTGACCTTAGCCAGTTTATTAAAGGCCTGCCTGTGCTCAAGGACGATCTGAGAACATCCGGTTTGGGCTGGATGCTCAGCTTTGACTCTAAAGACGATAACTACTACCCAACAACTGGGCAGAGTTTTAATTTCAGCCAAACGGCGGATAGCTCAGAGTTTGGCAGCGACTTTAGCTTTCGGCGCCTGGAAACGGACTATCGCAACTATTTAAGCTTAAACCCGGCCCATGTGCTTGCGCTTAAAGCGCAGTTAAAAGCGGCAGATGGCCATGTGCCATTTTTTATGGAGCCGACCTTAAGCATGCGTGGTTTTGATACGTCTCGCTATCGCGATATGACCACCCTTTCTTTGCACGCCGAGTGGCGCTGGCGTTTCTTGTCGCGCTGGGGCATGGTGGCCTTTACCGAAGGCGGGGCAACCGCTAAAGACTTTGACGCGTTGCACGACGGCCGCAAAGTTAGCAGCGCCGGCCTGGGTTTGCGCTGGCGAGCAACAAAAGCCAAACAGATTAATTTAGGAATCGACCTTGCGTTTAGCAAGGGGCAAGGCGAAATATACATCCGCGCCGGCGAGGCTTTTTAACTGCACAGGCAAAAGATAAATGCCTGAACGTGCTGCACAGCAAAAGTGGCAAGTTGCGCCCGGGGGCGGGCGCAGGTATTTACTTTTTAACGGCAAAGTTAATAATTGGAAAACAGGGTAAAAAGCCGTTTTTAGCACAGTTGATTAGGCCAAACTGAAAGGTTTTTACTTCGTCTGTTTTATTAAAAATACCTAATTGAACATTGGACGACTTAGAGATATTCGCCGCTGACCAGTCAAATACCGTGTGGCCGGTACTGTAGTTTACCAGGCCTAAGTTGGCGCCATGAACATCATTGGTGACGTTTACGGTGCCAAAGTGTACGCCCTTGGCAGTGCCTTTGTTCCAGTTCCACAGGCCAAACGCCGCACCGGTCATGCTTTCATTGACGTGATTTGCACCAACAATCAAAAGCGGAAACTGCACACCTTTGAAGTTATCGGTTTCACCGATGGCAAGCAGGTGTAAGTCCGCGCCAACTACATTGCTGGTTTTCCCGTAAAGTGCAGGGAAACGCACACCCTTGACGTTTTGAGTATCCGGTGCGTTAAAGCCGTCGAGCGACGAGAACTGTACTGCAGCTTCGTCGGCAAAACTTGTGGACGCGGCGATTGAAACCGTCAAGGCGATTGTGGTGCAGAGGTTTTTCATAGTTACTCCATTAAGTATGTACGGGCAGGCCTAGCGCTTGCTCCTAAAATTCAATTGCAGCTTTAGTGTACCTCTTTTTTATCAACAGACAATTACGCGCTTGTTTTAACCTTTGCAGGTTTTCTGTTTTGTGCGCGGGATAAAAGATGCAATTGTAATCGCTGCGTATACGTACAACTTTTGTTTGTGCGTATACGTATGCATAGCCATGGCGTACAAAATTGTTTTGTGGTATTTGTTGTCAACACTGATCACTACTTATGCTTTTATGGCTGCAATACCTTTACTTCGCATGCGTTACGCGGATGCATTTGCCTGTGTGTTAAAACACTCGGGGGCACCGCTTGAGTTACTTTTAGCTAAAGTCGGTTTAAATGAGTCGCTGTTGTTAAAGCGCGATGCTTTTGTTCCGTTTACGCTGGTTTCTCGCCTGGCGAGTTTGGCGGTGTCTTACACGGATAACCCGGGCTTTTCGGCGCTGGCCGGAGCCACGCCCCTGGATAAACACAGTGACTTTGGCCACAACCTTGTTGTTGCGCCGACCTTAATGCAGGCTTTGCAGCGTTTTTCTCTGACGGCTAAATCTGAGCTCACGTGTGCATCGTTTGTGCTCAAGCGCGATGTTGAGGGCTGCTGGTTTTCGTTTGGTGTGATCGATGGCACGGCGATGGAAGTACAGCAACACGAGCTTTACCGCATTGCGATGCTTGTGCAGATTGTTCGCTGGGTTGGACAGCACAGCTGGTTGCCCACAAAAATTCGCCTGCAGTCAAAGCTGCTTGTCGATCGCAACACGATAGGCCTGCTTGAGCAAAGTGAACTTGTCTTTGCCGCAAACGAGACTGCGGTGCTGATTCCCGATAGTTTGCTATACAAGCGCACCCCGCCAAAAAAACATTGCGCCGCACCGGTCTATCGCGCTGATTTAACGGGGTTTGATTTTCGCCAAAGCCTGGCGCAGGTAATGGCGAGTTTTGCACCGGAGTATTTTTTTCAGCCTCAAGCGATGGCTGAGCTGCTCGGTATGGAATGGGCACAGTTTAAGCGCCTTCTGGCTCGCCACGGTATTAATTACCGTCATATGCTTGAACAGCTGCGCATTGATGCCGCGCAGCAATTATTAGAGCAGCGCGCCATTAACGAAGTGGCGACCGAGCTCGGTTATTCAAGCACGGCTCAATTTAGCCGCTCGTTTAAACGCATCTGTGGTGTCAGCCCGGCAAATTACTTAAAAATTGAATTTGAAAGTGCTTAGAGCCCGTTAGTAGTTTTTGGGGCTTATCGATCATTTAATTAAATTCATAACTGATGCTAAACATAAGACGGTTGTCGTCGCTCTTGGGCTGTACGCCATCTTCGCCGGCTTTGGGGTTTTGGATGTAGTCCCAGACGTAGGTGATGTCGATATCTATGGAGCCTGTTAATTCGTACTCAAGGGTGCTGAGCATATGGTGGGTGTAGCCGCCGTTTTCCATATCGGCCCACTGAATACGGTAGTTGTAGATAAAATCGACGCTGTCGCTGAGCTCTTTATCAAGGTTCATTGACGCAATGCCGACCACAGAGTCTTCTTGGCGCTGTTCGCCTTCTTGCACTTCGTCAAAGTGAGAAAACTGCCAGCCCGGGCCGATGAAAAAATCGAGTTCGGTCTCGCTAGTGTTGTATGCGGTGCGACCAATACCGGCACCGAGTGTGCCCCGCGCTTTGATGTTCTGAAAGGTGTCTTGATAAAGGTCGAGATAAAATGGGCGGTAAAATACCTGGTCGGTGGCAAAGATATCAAAGGCCGAACTGATACGGTTGTTGTTGGCGGTTTCGACTTCTTGGGCTTCGCTGTACACACCGAGATAGTCGAGGGTAAAACGCGACAGTGTTGTGCGCCGCTTAGCATTAAACTTGCCGTTAAACTCGGTGCTCGGAGAGTTACCCGTGCGGTAGTTGGTACCGACTGAGGCGCGAATACGCCAGTAATTACTCGCCTTGGGCGCGCCGCTGACCATGGCGATAATACTGTCTTTGGGGTAGCGCTGGGTGTCGCCCTGATAGCTGATGATTAATTCATCGCCCTCGATGCTGACATAACCAATAAGCCGGTTTTTGTGGCCCATTACCCGCACGGCTTGAATATGGCTAGTTTTGAGGTAGGCGACGTCTTCAAGGTCAAAGCTGTTTAGGCCCATCTCGTCGCTGTCAAATTCGAGGCTGTCAGAGTAGAGCACTTTGACATCGCCTTTGAGCCACTCACCGCTGGTCAGCTGCAGCCAATCCCACTGCCTAGCTGGCGGCAAGCTCTGTTGCTGTTCGTTAACGGCCTGGCTGACGTAGTCGGGCACGGCCACTTGGGCCTGGCTAGTTAAAGCCCAGGTGCCGCTAAGGGCGAGGGCTGCGCAGAGTGTTTGTGATTTCATATCGTTACGGCTTAGCGATTAAGAATACGGTTTGTTTGCTGTCTGTTTTGAGCAGCTTGAAAGCTGTGAGATGTTCTGATTATTTGCATATAAGCTGTCAAAGTACTCGCCAAGTTTGAAGCAAAGTTCGATATATTTCAGTGCTTCACTTAGGCTGATTTGAAAACTTTTTGCGTGAGCGGCGCGATTTCTAAGTTGTCGCAATTCGTGATAAAGCGCAGCTTTGTTGTTGTCGACAATGTTGTCGCCGCCGAGAATCTGGCCGAGCATTTTATAGCGAGTGCTGTGATCGAGCTCGGCGTCGACATCACTGCGCTCTAGCAAAGCTAAAGCTTTGTCAAAGAGAAGTTCCCAGGCCGCCATCACCGCGAGTTTGGGATTGTTTTCGGCTTTGAGCTGCAGCTCGCCGCGGCGGTCTTGCTTGAGTTCGGGAAATGCGCCTTCGGCGTGCTGGCTGGCTTGCTGCAGTGAATCGCCAAATTCCAACTCCAGGTCTTTGTATTTGAAGCTGCGAGTTTGCGGCAGCAATAAATGCAGCGGTTTTCTTAAGCTAAACAATACCAGCAAGGTGATCGCCGGCCACAATAAACGATCTAATAATTCAAGGCTAAACTGCATCCAGCTCATTTGTGCTTCCTGCCAATTGTTAATTGTCGCCGTTAGTTCTGTCTCTTAACTTGCCACGCCCAGGTGGCACTTTTTTGAAGCTGTTTATTGTAGCGCGAAGCGCTTTTGGCTGTGAATGCCCTTTATTTATTGCGTTGTGTTTTTATTTACCGTTTAACATTGGTGGACTTTTGCGCCAAATCTGCGTTCGGGTATTTTGCTATTAAACAATAAAGTCCAAGTGCAATCATTCTGCACCAGCGCATTCATTGACCGCAGGGCTAAAGTCGCGCTAAGGTCGCTGTGTTTCGGCGCCAGTGATGATGTCGATGTGGTGCTTGGAGGTCTTAGTGGTGCTTGGAGTTTTTGGTGGCGCTGGGTGTCGCTAGCCGGGCGCGTTAATTAGCCTTGTTTTGATACATCAAGTTAAATAACTGAGGCCAAATAAACAAAGCTAAATAAACAAGTTGTTAAAATCAGGGAGATTTTTGTGGAAGAGATAGAAGTTCAAGGTACTCAACTTGCTCAGCAGGCGATGGACTTGGTCAAAGAGCACGGCCCGTCATTTATAACCGCGCTGCTTGTTTTGATGCTCGGCTTGTGGATTATTGGCCGCATCAGCAAGGCTGTGCGCCACTACTCGGTCAGAGCTCTGCCCGATGAGACCCTGGCGAAGTTCCTTGCCAATGTCACCGACATACTGTTAAAGGTGCTGTTGATTATCAGTGTTGCGTCGATGGTCGGTATTGAGACAACCTCGTTTATTGCCGTGCTCGGCGCTGCAGGTTTGGCGGTGGGTTTGGCGCTGCAGGGCAGTCTCAGCAACTTTGCCGGCGGAGTGATGATATTGATCTTTCGGCCGTTTAAGGTCGGTGATTACATTGATGTCCAGAATGTCGAAGGCATCGTCACGGATATCGGTATTTTTGTCACGACATTGCAGACCTTTGATAAGCGCACCTTGATTGTTCCCAATGGCCCCATCGTCGGTGGCAATATTATTAACTACACCACAAGCCCGGTGCGGGCGGTGGAGATATCCATCGGTATTAGTTATTCCGATAATATCGCCGATGCCAAAACAGCGATGGAGCAGGTCTTAGCCAAGGATTCGCGTATTTTGCAAGACGAAGCCAATGTGGTGGCCGTGGTGGATTTAGGCAATAGCTCGGTTGATTTTTTAGTGCGTGCCTTTGTTAAAACCGATGACTACTGGGCCTTTTTCTTTGATGCGCGCCCGGCCTTAAAAGCGGCTGTTGAAAGTGTTGGCTGCACCATTCCATTCCCGCAGCGCGATGTACATTTGTACCAACAGGCCGAGGCTTAATTAACTTGGTTTGATGCAACAATAAAAAAGCCGCCTGGTTAGGGCGGCTTTTAGTACTTTGCTCAGTAGCTTATTTATCGCTACGGTTTAATGCAGGACTTTTTTAAAGCTCAGCTGGGCAGCAAATTCGGCATCGAGACGGTTCTCGATATCTTCCTGGAACGAACCATCCTGTTGTTGTGCCAGGCTTTTAATCATTTTCTGCAGACTCATCACACTTAGGTTCAGGTCGAGCAGGCACTCGGTGAGTTTTTCTATATCTGTTGATGAGGTCATCACCAGTACTTCGTCGTCGCGGTAATCCATCTAGCTAACTCCGATTTTGCTGCCCCGTCAACGCGGGGGGTTATTTTTTGAAAAAGTCTGTTGTGCCGCTGGGTTTTAATCCCACTTTAATGCGCCGCCGGTTTGATATTCAATCACGCGTGTTTCAAAGAAGTTTTTCTCTTTGCGCAGATCCATGATTTCACTCATCCACGGGAAGGGGTTCTCCGCGCCGGGGTAGGCCGGCTCCAAGCCGAGCTGGCTTAAGCGGCGATTAGCGATAAAGTGCAGGTACTCCTCCATCATTGCGGCGTTCATACCGAGCACTCCGCGCGGCATGGTGTCGCGGGCGTAGGCGATTTCTAGCTCGGTGCCCTCGAGTATCATTTGACGCACCTCTTGCTGGAAGTCTTCGCTCCACAGGTGCGGGTTTTCGAGTTTGATCTGGTTGATCACGTCGATGCCGAAGTTCAGGTGCATGCTCTCATCGCGCAAAATATATTGGAACTGCTCGGCGACACCCGTCATTTTATTGCGGCGACCCATCGAAAGAATTTGGGTAAAACCGCAGTAGAAGAAAATACCTTCAGTGATGACATAAAAGCCGATCAGGTTGCGCAGTAGCTCTTGATCTGTTTCCGGCGTGCCGGTGTGGAAGCTCGGGCTGCTGATATCGGAGGTGTGGGCAATGCTCCACGCAGCTTTGGCGGCGACACTTGGCACTTCGCGATACATGTTAAAAACTTCGGCTTCGTCCATGCCCAGCGATTCCACACAGTACTGGTAGGCGTGGGTGTGAATGGCTTCTTCAAACGCCTGGCGCAGCAGATACTGGCGCGCTTCCGGGTTGGTAATATGGCGGTAGATGGCCAGTACCAGATTGTTTGCTACCAGGGAGTCGGCGGTAGAAAAATAGCCGAGCGAGCGCATAACAATGGTGCGCTCGTCGTCGGTGAGGCCGTCGGCACTTTTCCACAGGGCGACGTCGGCGGTCATATTGACCTCTTGCGGCATCCAGTGATTGGCGCAGCCGTCGAGGTACTTTTGCCAGGCCCAGTCGTATTTAAATGGCACCAGCTGGTTTAAGTCGGCGCGGCAGTTGATCATGCGTTTGTCGTCGACCTGAATGCGCTTGGCACCCATTTCGAGATCTTCAAGGCCGGGGGCAACATCAATATTTTCGATGGCTTTTTTGGCGCGTTCAACTTCATCGCCTGCGGCCGCGGCTGACGGTGCGGCTTTGAATTCTACTTGAGGCTCTTCTTTGGCCTCGGCGGCAGCGCTTTGTGGCTGTGCTTGTTGGCTGTCTTTAGTTTCTTGTTGAATGGCTTCGCTGCGCGCGGCGGCGGCCGGTGCCGCGTCGCTGCTTTCTTCTTGGTAATCGTCCCAGCTGAGCATTGTTCTCACCTTAATCTGTTGTTTGCCTGCGTTGGCAAATAGCTTCTTTGTATTGTCTTTGCTGTTATTTGAGCTCTGCCGGGCCCTGGGCCCGGCTGGCTCTGGTCTGCGAACTGCGTGCGAGCAGTTTTGTTGTTGTTTGTTAGCTCGCTCGCAAACCCCTCCCCCTGATGATTATTGGCAGGCTTCGCAGTCTGGATCGTCGAGCGAGCAGGCCTTGGGCACAGCGGCAGGGCCGGCTTCTGTGCTCGCCTGCGCTGAGTCGGCTTGGGCTGCACTGCTGCTGGAGCCTGTGGCGCCGGCACTAACCGCGTTCAGCGCGCCGGTATCAATGGTGCTCTTTTCGGTAGTGGTGGCGGCGAGGGCGCGCAAGTAGTAGGTGGTTTTGAGGCCGCGATACCAGGCCATGCGGTAGGTGATATCGAGCTTTTTGCCGTTGGCACCGGCGATGTAGAGGTTCAGGCTCTGGGCCTGATCTATCCACTTCTGACGGCGGCTGGCGGCGTCGACTATCCAGCGCGGCTCAACTTCAAAGGCGGTGGCATAAAGGGCTTTTAAGTCGGCCGGCACGCGGTCGATCTTGGCCAGCGAACCCTCGTAGTATTTGAGATCGTTAACCATGACCTGATCCCACAAGCCGCGCTCTTTTAGGTCGTGAATCAGGTGCGGGTTGACGACGGTAAACTCGCCGCTGAGGTTCGACTTCACATAGAGGTTTTGATAGGTCGGCTCGATGCTCTGGCTAACGCCGGTAATGTTGGCGATGGTCGCGGTCGGTGCAATTGCCATAACATTGGAGTTGCGCATGCCCTGGCTTTTGACTTTGTTGCGCACGCTGTCCCAGTCGAGAGTTGTGCTCTGGTCGACTTCAATAAACTCTTCGCCGCGATTCTTTTTCAGAATCTCGATGCTGTCGATAGGCAAAATGCCCTGGCTCCACAGCGAGCCGTCAAAGGTGCTGTAGGCGCCGCGCTCGGCGGCCAGATCGCTGGAGGCGTTAATGGCGTAGTAGCTGATCAGCTCCATGGAGCGGTCGGCAAAGTCGACCGCTTCTTTGGAGCTGTAGGCCATGCGCATTTTGTACAGCGCATCTTGAAAACCCATCAAGCCAAGGCCGACGGGGCGGTGGCGCAAGTTGGAGTTTTTGGCGGTATCGACGCTGTAGTAGTTAATGTCGATAACATTGTCGAGCATGCGCACGGCAGTATTAATAGTTTTTTCGAGCTTGCTCTCATCGAGCTTGCCGTCGACGATGTGCTGGGCGAGGTTGACCGAACCCAAGTTACACACGGCGATTTCTTCACCAGGTTTGGTATTGAGTGTGATCTCGGTACACAGGTTGGAGCTGTGTACAACACCCGCGTGCTGCTGGGGGCTGCGCAGGTTACACGGGTCTTTAAAGGTGACCCACGGGTGGCCTGTTTCAAACAGCATGCCGAGCATCTTGCGCCACAAGTCGAGCGCTTTGACTTTTTTGCTGAGCTTGATTTCGCCGTTGGCCGCCATGGTTTCGTAGGCCTGGTAGCGCTCTTCAAAAGCCTGGCCGTAAAGATCGTGCAGGTCGGGGGTGTCGGCGGGTGAGAACAAAGTCCAGTCGGCGTCGGTGAATACACGCTTCATAAACAGGTCGGGCACCCAGTTGGCGGTATTCATATCGTGGGTGCGGCGGCGGTCATCGCCGGTGTTTTTGCGAAGCTCAAGAAACTCTTCTATATCGAGGTGCCAAGTTTCAAGGTAGGCACAAACGGCGCCTTTGCGCTTGCCGCCCTGATTGACGGCGACGGCGGTGTCGTTGGCAACCTTGAGAAAAGGCACAACCCCCTGCGACTTGCCATTGGTGCCTTTAATGTGCGAACCGAGTGAGCGCACGGGTGTCCAGTCGTTGCCGAGGCCGCCGGCAAATTTGCTGAGCATGGCGTTGTCTTGCATGGCGCCGTAGATGCCGTGCAGGTCGTCGGGCACCGAGGTTAAATAACAAGAGCTCAACTGCGGGCGCAGCGTGCCGGCGTTAAACAGGGTCGGGGTTGAGCTCATATAGTCAAACGAGCTTAACAGGCGATAAAACTCAATGGCGCGTTCGTTGCGCTGCTCTTCTTCGATGGCAAGGCCCATCGCGACACGCATAAAAAACACCTGCGGCAGTTCAATGCGGTTTTCTTCGTGGTGAATAAAGTAGCGGTCGTAGAGGGTTTGCAGGCCGAGGTAGCTAAATTGCAAGTCGCGCTCGGGCAAGATGGCGGCGCCGAGCTTTTCAAGATCAAAGTTCAGAAGCTCGGGGTCGACCAGTTCTTTTTCGACACCGAAGTTCAAAAATGCACTGAGGGCTTTGGCGTAGTAATCGCTCATCTCTGCCTGGGTCGCTTGTTCGGCAACACTTAAATAACTCAGCGCTTCGGCGCGCAGTTTGTCGAGCAGCAGGCGGGCGGTGGCAAAACTGTAATTGGGCTCTTTCTCAACCAGGGTGCGGGCGGAGATGACCAGGGAGGTGTTGACATCGTCGAGACTTACGCCGTCGTAGAGGTTGCGCAAGGCTTCTTTGAGAATGCTCTCGCCGTCGACATCGGTGAGATCGGCACAGGCTTCGGCGACGACGGTTTTAATGCGCTTGCCGTCTAAAGGCTGCACGGAGCCGTCGCGGGCGGTGACGTTGATGGCCGGAATTTCCAGCTTCATGCCGTCTAGCTCTTGCTCGTCTTCATCGCGGGCGCGGGCGCGTTCTTCGCGGTAGAGCACGTAAGAGCGCGCCACTTTTTGCTCGCCTGAGCGCATCAGCACCAGCTCAACCTGATCCTGGATTTCTTCGATATGGATGGTGCCACCGGAAGGCATGCGGCGCTTGAAGGTTGCTGCGATCTGGTCGGTCAGGTTCTCGACCGTTTCGTGGATGCGCGATGATGCCGCGGCGGTGCCACCTTCGACAGCCAAAAAGGCTTTGGTCATGGCAACGGCGATTTTATCGCTGGTATAGGGCACAACTTTACCGTTGCGCTTGATAACTCTGATTTGGCCGGGTGCAGTGGCGGCGATGGCGGAACTTCCAGTTTCCAGGGCAGAAGCCTCCGGGCTATGAGGGTTCTTAGCGGAGGCGTCTGTTTCAGTCGTCTGCATAATCCTAACTCGTGTCTCTTATGTTTATACCTAAAGACCTGCCGCAGGCTCAGCCAGGGCAGGTGCAATGAAATCTGTAATCTCTGTTTAGTGCGGGGCCTGTCCTCAGGCCCATCCCCTGTTGGGGCCCCAAACTGCTCGGTGTGATGAACTAGCACCATGCCTTGTGCATAAGCTGCGCAAACGATCTATTGCGCTTGGGGCTCGAGTTGAGCCAAACACCATATATTGGGGGTGGGTGGAGCTTGCGTAACAAGATAATGCGCTTAGCGCCTTATTGCAAGTTTGCTAAGAAGAGGAAAAGCTGTGGATAAATTGTTGGTTTTTTGTGGCTGCAGTGGTTACTAACCGTCGAATCAGCGTGGTTAGTACGGCTGGGTTTATGCACTAGGTCACAGTTTGAACTAGAAGAAGTTATTATGGCACGAGAGGTTTCTTATGCGTAAAGTGACTAAGACTTTAGGGCGGTATCATGACATTTGAGTGATCTGGCAGCGCAGACCACAAAACAGGCGCGCGCATATGAATTACGGCGCGCCCGAGCAAATGAATGTATTTATTGGCCGCTGTGTTGGCTCAAAAATAACATCAGCGCTTTTTGTGAGTGCAGGCGGTTTTCGGCTTCGTCCCAAACCACAGAAAGCTGTTGGTCTTCGATCAGTTCTGCACTGACTTCCTCACCGCGGTGGGCGGGCAGGCAGTGCATAAAGACGGCGCCGCTATTGGCGTGGCTCATCAGCTCGTGATCGACCATGTAGCCGGCAAACGCTTGCTCGCGCTCTTTTTGTTCGGCTTCCTGGCCCATGCTCGCCCAGACGTCGGTGCTGACCCAGTCGGCACCGCGAATGGCTTCGATGGGGTCGTGTACCAGTTTAATGCGCTCTTTGTTGGCTTGCATAAGCTCGGCGTTGGGCTCAAAACCTTTGGGGCAGGCGATGTTTAGTTGGAAGTCCCACTGGCGCGCAGCATTGATGTAGCTCTGGCACATATTGTTGCCGTCGCCTATCCAGGCCACGGTTTTTCCGCTCGGCTGGCCGCGGTGTTCGACATAGGTTTGCACATCGGCGAGCAGCTGGCAGGGGTGAAAATCGTCGGTCAGGGCGTTGATCACCGGCACTGAACTGTATTTCGCAAAGCGCTCAACGATGTTGTGGCCAAAGGTGCGAATCATTACCTGGTCGACCATGCTCGATAACACCCGCGCGCTGTCTTCGATGGGTTCGCCGCGACCGAGTTGGGTGTCGCGCGGGCTGAGGAACAGAGCGCTGCCGCCGAGCTGGGTCATGCCGGCTTCAAAGCTGACGCGGGTGCGGGTTGAGCTTTTTTCAAAGATCATGCCGAGCACACGATTTTTGAAGCTGTCGTTGATTTCGCCGTGCTTGAGTTGCTTCTTGAGCTCAATCGCGTTGGCGATGACTTCTTTAAGTTCTGTTGGGCTCAAGTCCAGCAGGGTTAGAAAGTGTCTGGGTTTCATGCTTTGCTCCTTCGCTGCGCACTCAGGCGCCGGTGTTCAACGCTTCGTGCACCAGTCTTACAACAGCCCCAACCAAGTGCAGAGCTTCGTCGTCACTCATAATAAACGGCGGCAACAGGCGCACGACATTGCCGCTGGTGACGTTAATTAAGTAGCCGGCCTGCTTGGCTTTTTCGACCAGTTGGCTGCAGTCGCAGTCGAGCTCGATGCCTATCATCAGCCCTTTGCCGCGGATATCGAGCACGCCGGCAACATTGCTAAGCTGCTCTTGAAAGCCGGTCATGAGCAGCTTGTTCAAGTGGGCAACTTGTTTGTAAGTTGCCTCTTGGTTGAGCTCGTTAACGACAGCCAGGGCCGTGGCCGTGGCCAGCGGGTTGCCACCAAAGGTTGAGCCGTGGTTGCCCGGTTGCAGTACTTCGGCCGCCTTGCCGCGCGCCAGGCAGGCACCGATGGGCACGCCGTTGCCGAGGCCCTTGGCGGTGGTGACAACATCGGGAGCGACGTCGTTTAGCTGGTAAGCAAAATAGGCACCGCAGCGAGCGTTGCCGGTTTGGATTTCATCGAGTATCAGCAGCCAGCCTTGTTGGTCACACAGTTCGCGCAACTTGTTCAGGTAGTCATTGGCGGGGACACGCACACCGCCTTCGCCTTGCACAGGCTCAACCATAACGGCCACGGTATTGGCCGATGCGGCGTTGGCAACGGCTGCGACGTCGTCGTAGGCGACGTGTTTAAAACCGCTGACTAAGGGGGCAAAACCCTCTTGTACTTTTGCGTTGCCGGTGGCGCTGAGTGTCGCCATGGTGCGGCCGTGAAAGCTGCGGTCGGCAACAATAATTTCAGGTTCGCTAATGCCTTGCGACTGCGCGTATTTACGTGCGATTTTAATGGCGGCTTCATTTGCCTCCGCACCTGAATTTGAGAAAAACACCCGGTCCATGCCACTGGCGTTGATCAGGGCTTCGCCAAGCTGTCGTTGAGGTTCAATATTGTACAGGTTGGAGCAGTGGATCAAGGTTTGGGCCTGTTTGCACAGGGCTTCGGTTACCGCCGGATGGCTGTAGCCCAGGCCGCAAACCGCGATGCCGGAGATCGCGTCGAGGTAGCGGCGGCCGTCGGCATCCACAAGGTAGGGGCCTTCGCCCTTAACGATGGTGGTGGACCTGGTTCCATAGGTGTTCATAAGTGCCGACTCCGACATAAAGCTCTACCCCTAAAAGCAAAAAAGGCAGCGAAAGGCTGCCTGATCAAAAAAACGATAATACCTACAAAATGTGAACAGTGACAAGCGCTTCAAGGCGTTTTTATAACTAAATTCGGCTATTTTCAGCGCAATACGCCCAGATCATGTGGCTTTTGTGTTTGTTGTTGTTTTGTTTTTTGCTGTGCGCAGTACAGAGCGCTTGCAATCGCCGGGGTTACGATGCCCCTTACTTATTGAGAAGTACTTGAGTAAAATACTCAGGTTTACAGAGTGATCTGCTCGCTCTTTTGAATTGCGTCACTGTTACGTATTTGTTAACGCTCACTACTTATATAGGTCTTACTGATGTCCACTGTGGAAACCATCAAAAAGCAAATTGCTGAAAATGACATCCTTCTTTATATGAAGGGCTCACCAAACGCACCTCAGTGTGGTTTCTCTCAGCGCGCATCTCAGGCGATTATGGCCTGTGGTCAGCGCTTTGCTTTTGTCGATATTCTCAGCAACCCAGATATTCGCGCCGAGCTGCCCAAATATGCTAATTGGCCAACCTTTCCCCAGCTTTGGGTAAAAGGTGAGCTCGTCGGCGGCTGTGACATTATCACTGAGATGTATGAAAACGGTGAATTAAAAGAGTTGATCGACGAGGCCGCTCCCGCCTCCGAATAACTTTTGCCCGCTTCGCTATTTTAAAAACCTCCCTTGTGGAGGTTTTTTTATATTTGATCTCCATCAATAAATACTAAAAAAGAGGCTGTTGATAATCATTATCATTGCGTTGTAGAATGCGCCACGATCATTTTTACGACTGTTCTTTGGGGGAACAATGAAAAAGACTGTATTGGCGATTGCCGTCAGTGCCATGGCGGCCAATGCCGTTGCTGACACCACACTGGAAGAATTGCAAAAGCGCATCGATGCGCAAGATAAAGAAATTGCCGAATTGAAAAAAGCTCAGTCGGCCACTGACGCCAAAGTTGAAGCGACGGCCGACGCCGTTGAGAGCAGCTCGGGCTCGGTGGATAAGAGCCTGGACTGGGCCGCGCGCACCAAAATCGGTGGTTACGGCGAGCTGCACTACAACAATTTTGAGGGCAAGGATGACAAGATCGATGCCCACCGTTTTGTGTTGTACATCGGCCATGAATTTAATGAGAAAGTGCGCTTTTTCTCCGAGCTTGAACTCGAGCACGGCCTCGCTGGCGACGGCAAACCGGGCGAAGTTGAGCTGGAGCAGGCCTACGTTGAATGGGATTACGCGGAAAACCACCGTTTAGTGGCCGGTCAGTTCCTGATTCCTGTGGGCATCCTCAATGAGACACACGAGCCTGAGACCTTCTACGGTACCGAGCGCAACCCGGTTGAGAAAAACATTATTCCTGTGACGTGGTGGGAAGCGGGCGCTCAGCTTCGCGGTGAGATTGCTGCCGGTTTGAGCTACGACTTTGCTATGCACAGTGGTCTGAAGGCCGCCGACGATGAGGGCAACTTAAGCTCAATTCGCAGCGGTCGCCAGAAGGTTGCCAACGCGTACGCCAACGACTTTGCCTACACTGGCCGTATTAAGTACACCGGTGTACCCGGGCTTGAGCTTGCTGCGACAGCCCAGTATCAGGAAAACTTAACTCAGGGCGCCATCAGCGATGCGAGCGCAACCCTGTTTGAGACCCACGTGATCTACAACGTTGCCGGTTTTGGCCTGCGCGCCCTGGCAGCTCAGTGGAACATTGACGGCGACGCGGCAAAAGATGCGGGCATGGACGTACAAAACGGCTGGTATATTGAGCCTTCGTACAAAGTAACGTCTAAGCTCGGTTTCTTTGCTCGCTACAACGAGTGGGACAACACTGCCGGCGCCGATGACAGCGAAGCTGAAGAAGTGATCGACTACGGTTTGAACTTCTGGCTGGTGCCCAATGTTGTCTTTAAAGCAGACTGGTCAGACGATCAAAACAATGACAAGAATGACAGCTTTAACCTAGGTGTGGGCTGGTCTTTCTAAGTGTCTGTTAAGCCCATTGTTTATGTGCTCACAAGCTGGTTGCTGCTTTGCAGCGGCCAGCTTGTCGCGGATGAACAAAAATTTCAGCGTTTTCTCGACTCTGTTTACAGTGCGCCGCCGAGCGCTAAGTCGCTGTGGCTGAGCGCCGATGACAAAGCTGAAATCTATCAGCGCTTCAACTACCGCCTTAACCGTTTGCGCCAGCGCTATTGGTTTGCCGATGAGGCTTCGGTGTGGGTGCTTGAAGAGGTGGGTAAAGAAAAGCCTATTACCATGGCCGTTGCGGTCAAAGATCAGAAGGTCAGCGCCATTGAAGTGCTCGCCTATCGCGAAAGTCGCGGCGGTGAAATTCGCCATAATTTCTTCCGCAAGCAGTTTATTGACGCCAGCTTGACGGAAAAAAATGAGCTCAGCCAAAACATCGATGGCATTACCGGTGCAACACTCAGTGTGCGAGCCATGCAAAAAGTTGCTAAAGTCGCTCTTTTCCTCGATCAGAAGGCCGGCGCAACCGCGCAGTAAATGAGCAAACAACATCTTCGCCGCGCTTTTCGGCGCTGGCACAAACGGGCGGGTTTATTCTGCGCGTTTTTTGTCTTAATTCTCAGTTTAACCGGCATTGCGCTTAATCACAGTGATGCATTTAAGCTCGCACAGAAGCCGGTGAGCGCAGCGTGGTTATTAAAAGCCTACGGCATTGAGTTGCCCGAGGCGCAGTCTTTCAGCTTGGCGCCTGCCGGGCAAACCATGCTGGTAACCGCTTTTGGCAAGCAATTATTTGTTGATCACGCACCAATTTATGAGTGTGAGCAGGAATTTGTCGGTGTCAGCGCAACAGCCAGTACCCTGGCTATTGCCTGTGTGACGTCGGTCGCACTATTTGACGCGCAATTAAACATGATTGACATCAGCGATCGCTACAGTGGTTTGCCTGCGCAGTTAGAGCGTTTTGGTGTTTGTCGGGCTCAGCACTGCGCAAGCGCTGCCGGGAAAAACTACGTGCTCGATGAGCAAACAATGCATTGGCTGCCGAGCGCGGAGGCTCCGCGGGCCGCACTTGTACAATCGACGCCGACGCATATTTTTGACGCAATCGTTAGTAATTTCAGCGGCGCCGATTTAACGTGGGAGCGGGTTGTACTCGACTTGCACGCTGGGCGTTTTCTCGGCGCCTGGGGGCCTTGGCTGATGGACTTGGTTGCGCTGTTTTTTATTTTTCTGGTTGTAAGTGGCGTCTATCTGTGGAGCCGGGAGTCGAAGAAAAAACCTAAACAGCACCCTGCAAATCGACATTAATTACCGTTATATTAGCTTTTTTCGGGCTTTTGCTTGAGCTGGCCGGCAAATGTGCCTCGCTTGCCCTATAAGAATAAGAGCTGCCGTAACACTGCCGCTACTAGGACTATTAAAGTTCATGACTATCACCATTCCTGGCTACAAGTTGGAGCGCACCCTCGGTAAGGGCGGCATGGCCACGGTGTATCTTGCCAAGCAGGCGTTGTTGGGGCGCACAGTCGCGTTAAAAGTCATGCACCCGAATGCGGCTTCGGATCCAAATTTCAACAAGCGCTTTATGCGCGAAGCGCGCATAGTCAGCCAGCTGGTTCATCCGAATATCGTTACGGTGCACGAGGTCGGTGAGCACGACGGCCACTATTTTCTGTCGATGGAATATATCGACGGCAAAGATTTGAGCTCGGTGCGCGGCAAACTTTCGCTCAAGCGCAAAATTCGCATGATTGCAGATATAGCTAAAGCGCTGAATTACGCCGGGGCTAAAGGTTATGTGCACCGCGATATCAAACCCGAGAACATTATGTTTCGCAGTGTTGACGGCAGTGCGGTGTTGACAGACTTTGGCATTGCCAAGGCTCAAAAAAGTGACTTGGCGATGACGCAGGCGGGCACCGCCATAGGCACACCGCACTATATGAGCCCCGAGCAGGCCAAGGGCGCTGATGTCGACGGGCGCAGCGACCTGTACAGTCTTGGCGTGGTCTTTTATTTGATGTTGACCGGTCAGGTTCCCTACGACGGGGAATCGGCAGTTGAGATCGGCATTAAGCATATCACTGCGGCGCTGCCTGAATTACCGTATGAGCTGCGTGAATTGCAGCCTATCTTAGATGGCCTGCTTGCGAAAAAGCCCGAGCAGCGCTTTCAAACAGGGCAGGCTCTGTTAGATGAGTTGGCGCGGCTCGATGTGAAGCGCATCGTTCAGCAGCAAAAGCTGAGTGCCTCACAGCCGACGGTACTCACTGAGGTACCAACGGCCGTGGCCGAGGCGAGTGTGGCCGATGAAAGCGCAACCGAGCAGGGCCATGCTTCCGACAGCCAGCGCTTTACCATTGAGTTTGAAAACACCGAGATTGCTGAAGCTCAGCCGGGTTCGTTTTTACCGGTGTTTTTTGCGTCGAGCTTTGTTTTGTTTTCGCTCTGCTTTTTTATTTATATGGCCAGGCCGGCAGCGCTGGAGCCATTGATTGAGCGCTCTGAGCAGCGTGTTGCCGAGGTCTATCAGAGCTTAAAAGGCAGGCTCGGGGCTGAAGGGCAAAACAACCCCGATTAAGCACTTCCGTTAGTCTCGCGGGGGCGTTTGTTTGTAACCTATCTGTGTTTATTGAATAGTTCTTGCCCACTGTGCGCGGCCGAGAATCTAACAGTCGATACTGACAAAATTCTTTGTTCTAAGTCTCCTGCCTAGCCTGCGCTGACTATACTGCAAAAGTAGTCAGAGGTAGCGAAACGTGACATCTATTCATCGAATTCCAACGGGCCATGTCGAGCTCGGTATGTTTGTTTCAGAGCAGACTCCAAACTTAGAACAAAGCGGATTAAATAGCCGCGGTTTGATTAGCAGAAAAGAGACGCTGGCCAAGTTAAAAGCGTCTGGCATTGCTGAAATTTATATTGATACCAATCGCGGCAAAGCCTCGAGCTATTCCGAGCCTGTGCAAAGTGCGAACGTCGCGCAAAAACCTGAGCTAAGTCTTGCTGAAGAGTGGCAGCGTGCCGACAAGGTTTACGGCGAGGCGCGCTCGTTAGTTGGCAATATTGTCAAAGACGTAAAAATGGGCAAGGCCATTGAGGTCGGCCCCGTTGAAGAGCTCGCCGACGAGATGTGTAACTCTGTGCTGGCCAACGCCAATGCACTTTTATGCCTGAGCCAAATTCGCGAAAAAGATCAGTACCTGCTTGAGCACAGCATTAACGTCGGCATATTGATGGGGGTGTTTTGTCGCTACTTAGGTTACGAGCGCGAGCAGCTTCACCAGGCGGTTACAGGGGCGATTTTGCACGATGTCGGCAAAATCCGGGTGCCTTACCATATCTTAAATAAGGAGGGTAAGCTCACCGATGACGAGTGGGTTGAAATGCGCAATCACGTACTCTATGGCGAAGAGGTGCTGCTTAAATCCGAGGGCATCAGCGATATCGCGTTGTCAATTTGTGCTCAGCACCACGAAAAAGTAGCCGGTGGCGGCTACCCTCGCGGCATTGATCACGCCCAAATCACCACTTACGGCAAGCTTGCGTCTATCGTTGATATCTATGATGCAATTACTGCGGAGCGCTGTTATAAAAAAGGTAAAAGCCCCTTTGAAACCATGCGCATACTGTCGAGTCTGGCTGGTGACAGCCTGGATAAGGCGCTGGTGTATCAGTTTATTCGCTGTATGAGTGTCTACCCAGTCGGCACCTTGGTACAGCTGAGCAACGGTCGCCTCGGGGTGGTGGTGCAGCCTCACGACAGGCAGCCCGACAGGCCCCAGGTCAAAACTTTTTTTAATTTAAAATTGCGCCAGTATGAGGCCGATAGGATTGTCGATTTGAGCAATCTTGAGTTGGGGATAAAGATCGTCAAAGCGCACGATGCCGAAGCGCTGAAAATTAAGGTTAGGGACTATATTTCGCTGTAGTTGTATTTGCCCACTAGGTGCACATCTGTGCATTCACGGTGCTAATAGCAAACCAAACCAAACACCAAACCAAGCACCAAACCATATCAACACCAGACTAACGCCAGTGTTTTTGCCAGGCTGTCATCACCAGGTCTGGATACCAGAGTTTGCCATAGCTGCCGTTATAGCGGGCGAGGGCTTCTACCCAGCTGCCTTTGGCTCTATCGTGATAGTACTTGAGTATCGTGCAACCGTAGCGCAGGTTGGTGACCGGGTCGATAAGGTTGTCCTGCTCGCGGCCAATTTCATTTTTCCAGAACGGCATTACCTGCATTAGCCCTTGCGCGCCGACACGGCTAACAGCGTAGGGGTCGAAGCGGCTCTCGACTTCGATAACTGCTAGGACAAACTCCGGCGGCACATCGGCGCGCTTGGCGGCGGCGTGAATTTCTTTGAGCAGATTAATGCGCTCGTCGGCATCTTTAATAAACTTTTCGAGCACGGTGCTTTTTTGCAGCAGCCAGACTTCGGCGTCAAAGCGGTCAACAAAGCTGTCCGCTGTGCTAGCCGCGTGCAGCAGCAACTGCTTGAGTTCTGGATCGACGTCCGGGTCTGGCTTGTCGGCGGCACAAAGACCGCCGCCATAACTCAAGCAGAGGCTTAGCAGCAGCTGGGCTGGGAATCTGCACAGCATGCAGCGTCTCCACCAATACGTTGTTTAAGTGCCTCGAGCAGTTGTTCGGTGCTGAGCATGGTGTTGTCGCTATCGCGGCGGCCGCGATATTCGACTTCCGCCTTGGCCAGGCCCTTCTCGCCAACAACGATGCGGTGCGGTATGCCCATCAGTTCAACATCGGCAAGCATCACGCCTAAGCGAGCTTTGTTTTCGTCCATATACAAGGTGTCGATGCCGGCGGCGCTGAGCTCGCTGTAGAGCTTTTCACAGTAAGCTTCTAACTCTGCGCTTTTGTGTTTGTTGATTGGCACAATTGCAAGCTGGAAAGGCGCGATCGCACTTGGCCAAATAATGCCGTTGTCATCGTGATTCTGCTCAATTGCCGAAGCGACGACGCGGGTAACGCCGATACCGTAGCAGCCCATGGTCATGGTAGCGTCTTTGCCGTTGGGGTCTTGTACTGTTGCGCCCATCGCTTCGCTGTATTTGGTGCCGAGCTGGAAAATATGGCCGACTTCAATGCCGCGCTTGATGTCGAGTGTGCCCTGGCCGCAGGGGCTCGGATCGCCCACGACAACATTGCGAAGATCGGCTACTTCAAGTTCATTCTGCCAGCTGGCATTGAGAAGGTGCTTGTCGTTTTGGTTGGCGCCGCAGACAAAATTGCCCATCGCCGCGGCGGCGCGGTCAACAATGCAGCGTATGTCGAGGCCGATCGGGCCGAGAGAGCCAACTTCAGCGCCAATTTCTTTGGCGATACGCTCTTCTGGCGCAAAGCAAAGTGGTGCGGCGAGGCCGGCAATCTTTTCCGCTTTAATGTCATTGAGCTCGTGATCGCCCCGCAATACCAGTGCGATCAGTGCTTGTTCGCCGCTTTGTTCGTCTTTTTCTCCGAGCACGATAAGTGTTTTAACGCAGTCACTCGCTTGTTTGCCCAGCAGTTTGGCTACGTCGCTAATGCTTTTGGCGCCGGGGGTGGCGACTTCTTCAGCGGCTTGGCCGTTGGCGGCTTGTTTTTCCGGGGCCAGCGCTTCGGCGAGTTCGACGTTGGCGGCAAAAGCGCTGTCGGTACTCACGGCGATAGCGTCTTCACCGGAGCTTGCCAGCACGTGAAATTCGTGTGAACTGGAGCCGCCGATGGAGCCGGTATCAGCGAGCACGGGGCGAAAGTCCAGGCCTATGCGTGAAAAAATCTTGCTGTAAGTTGCGTGCATAAGGTCGTAAGTTTGCTGCAGGCTTGGCTGATCAATATGAAAACTGTAGGCGTCTTTCATTATAAATTCTCGCGAGCGCATCACACCGAAGCGAGGGCGCACTTCGTCGCGGAATTTAGTCTGAATTTGGTAGAAATTACAGGGCAGTTGTTTGTAGCTACTGAGCTGCCCGCGGGCGAGCTCGGTGATCACTTCTTCGTGAGTGGGGCCGAGGCAGAACGGGCGCTCGTGCCGATCTTGAATGCGCAGCAGCTCGGGCCCGTACTGCTGCCAGCGGCCGCTTTCCTGCCAGAGTTCTGACGGCTGCACAACCGGCATCATGACTTCCTGGGCACCGGCTTTGTCCATCTCTTCGCGCACGATGTTTTCGACTTTGCGCAGTACCCGAAGGCCCAGTGGCAACCAGGTGTAAAGGCCTGAGGCCAATTTGCGGATCATGCCCGCGCGCAACATCAACTGATGGCTAATCACTTCGGCATCAGACGGGGTTTCTTTGGTGGTGGCGATTAGGAAGTTGCTGGCGCGCATGGGGCTCCTCAGGCTTTGAGCTAAAATTAAAAAGGTCGCAAGGACGCTTGTCATCATTGCTTTTGGTCGCGTATTGTAATCGGCGACAGCAGCGAGGAATAGCATATGTTTGAATTGCATGCCCAACTGGCCGCCGATACGGTGGCGCTAGGTCAGTTTCGCTTGTCTTTGGTGCTTTTGCACAAGGACGCTAACTACCCTTGGGTGATATTGGTACCAAAACGTGAAGCCATCAGAGAGATTTATCATCTCGACGACGACGATCAGCTGCAATTGATTCGCGAAAGCTCACACTTGAGTGAGGTGATGACATCGATTTATGCCCCGACAAAAATGAATGTTGCCACGCTCGGCAACCGCGTACCGCAGCTGCACTTACATCACGTTGCTCGCTTTGACAGCGATCCGGCCTGGCCCGGTGCGGTATGGGGGGCGACCGAGCCTTTGGCTTATGAACCTGAGCTGCTGGATAAGCGTGTAAGCCGCCTGAGAGCGTCGCTTGTTGGGCAGGACTTTGAAGCGGCGACAGATGTTGCTATTAGCAGCGAATCGAGCGCAGGTTTTACTCCATAAAAACCTTTGTTTTGATAAGAAAGATACAAAAAAGCCCGCATAGTGCGGGCTTTTTTGTGTTTAAGCACAAGCTAAGCGCATGGCTTTAGCTATTTTATTCAGCCATTTCTTTAAGCTTTTTCAGCGGGCGCAGTTTGACCTGAGTGCTGGCAGGCTTGGCCGCAAACGTGGTTTCTTCACCAGTGAAAGGGTTGATACCTTTGCGCGCTTTGCGGGCAGGCTTTTTAACGGTAACGATTTTAAATAGGCCGGGCATAACAAACTCGCCGCAAGAGCGCTTTTTGATATGGCCTTCGATAATATCGCTTAACTCCTCGAGTACGGCGCTAACTTCTTTGCGGCTAAGCTCGGTGCTCTCAGCGATCTGGTTCAAGATTTGAGTTTTAGAGTAACGTTCGCGAATGGCTTTGATTTTTTTTTCTGCAGGCGCTTTGGCTGATGCTTTGCGTGCGGGTGCTTTTTTAGCTGGAGCTTTACGAGCGGCCATGATTTCCCCTGTTTGGTGTTGTTTTGCTGTTGTTGTCGATTTGGAGCGATAGCAGGGGCGCTGAAATGCGAGCTTCCCTGCGTGGATGGTCATGGACGATGAGCCACCTCACAAATTAAAGTTTGCCTGCTGGCAAACAAGGCTAAACATAGATGAATTGCCGGACGCTGGCAATAAGAAAAAGCAAAAACCAGCTGTTTTATAGGCTCAAACGACTTTTAAGCTTTGCTGTCAAGACGTCGATATTGTTTTATTTAGCGCGCTGTTACGCATCGTCACATTTTATTGTGGGCTCAGCTCGCAAAAATAAACAGAAGTAGCAAGGTGATGGCAATTAGGCTAATCGCTGCCGTTAGCAGCCAACTTATGCCTGCACTAAGCTCGGAGCGCTTTTCTCGGGCGCCGGGCCTGGCATCGTCGTTAGTGTAGAGCTTTAGCTGGCTTTGCCCGAGGCGAATTTCGTCGCCGCTACGCAGTTCCGACTGGCTGCGTCGCACGCCGTTTATTAGCAGCGGGCGTTGGCGGCTCAGTGTTTCAATGTAATAACCTGTTTCGCTTAACCTGAGTCTCGCATGTTCGCGCGATATACTGGCATCGTCAATTTGAATGTCGGCAGCGGCTGAGCGGCCAATTAACCAGTTTTTTTTGTCGGCATCGAGCTTAACCTCGTAGGCAGCTGCGCTCGGGTTGTGAACGAGTAGTTTCGCGGCCGTCACCGGTTGCAGATAGATGGTGGCATCTTGCTCGTAGGCGACCTTCGGCGAAGGGCGAGTGAGCATAGCTGTTGCATCGCAGTTACCGGACTCGGGGCTGGTCAAGCGAAAGCGCTGAGTTTCAAAGCACAGTTCGTCGCCAATACTGACGGCGGTTATATCGCGGATCCGGCGACCGTTGACAAAAGTACCATTGGCGGAGTTCAGGTCTTCAACTAAGACCCCCCGCTCGGAGATGCTCAGCTTGGCGTGGTAGCGGCTGATCAGTGGCGAGTCCAGCAGTACTTTGCACTCGACCTCTCGGCCGACAAGGGTTTCACTGCCGAGCTCAAAGCGTGAGCCGTCTTTGGTGGAGATAAGGCACAGCGGTTGGACTTGAGTTTTTTCTTGTTTGGGGCTGCTGGTGTTCACGCTAAATTTGCTTGCTTGGGCTCTTTTAAAAGCATAGACATTTGCGACCAGATCGAAAGCCCAGGCAGTGAGGCTGGCTCACAGCGTTCGGCGGTGCTTTTTCCTCGGCCGTGCGTGGGCTATAATGCCGCGCCTTTTCTGCCGCCGAAGTGCTAAAGCCGGGCAGAATAGCTGTAGTCAGTTCAGTATAGAAAGCTGCGGAAGTATAGATAGATGCCCATATACGAATATCAGTGCAAAGCGTGTTCTCACGAATTTGAAGCTTTGCAAAAAATCAGTGATAAAGCGCTGGTTGACTGCCCGAAGTGCGCCAAGCCCGAGCTGCGTAAAAAAGTCAGCGCCGCGGGTTTTCGCCTAAAGGGCGGTGGTTGGTATGAGACCGACTTTAAGTCGGGCAAGAAAAAAAATCTTGCCGGTGACGCCGGTAAACCCAAGAGCTCGGGTGAAAGTAAATCAGCCTAAGACACTGATTTACGCAAACTAATTAACTTTATTTTTATTGGAATATCAGCATGCGCAGTGTATACGGCGGAACCTTAACCAAAGCCAATCTCGATCAGGAAGTCACCCTTTGCGGTTGGGTGGACCGCCGCCGAGATCACGGCGGTGTGATCTTTATCGACCTTCGCGATCGTGAAGGCATTGTTCAGGTGGTATTCGATCCGGATGCAGCCGACAAATTTGCCCTGGCTGATAAAGTGCGCTCTGAGTACGTGCTGCAGGTTAAAGGTAAGGTCCGTGCGCGCAGCGAAGCGACGGTTAACCCGAATATGAAGACCGGTGAGATCGAAGTTTACGGTCTCGACCTCGAGATTCTGAATGCCGCTGAAACTGTTCCGTTCCAGCTCGATGGCCACACCAATGTCGGTGAAGAAGTTCGCCTGAAGTATCGCTACCTCGATCTGCGTCGTCAGGCCATGCAGGACAACTTGCGTCTGCGTTCCAAGGTGACTAACGCGATTCGCAACTACCTCGACGATAACGGCTTTCTCGATATCGAAACCCCGATTTTGACCCGTGCGACCCCTGAAGGTGCCCGCGACTACCTCGTGCCTTCGCGCACGCACGAAGGTCAGTTCTTTGCTCTGCCTCAGTCGCCTCAGCTGTTTAAACAGCTGCTGATGGTCAGTGGTTTTGATCGTTATTACCAAATCGCCAAGTGTTTCCGCGACGAAGATCTGCGTGCAGACCGTCAGCCAGAATTCACCCAGATCGACCTCGAAACCAGCTTTATGGACGAAGAGCAGATCATGAGCGTGACCGAAGGCATGATCACCAAGCTGTTTAGCGAAATCAAAGGCATTGAGCTCGGCGAGTTCCCGCGCATGCCTTACGCCGAAGCGATGGAAAAATACGGTTCTGACAAGCCCGACCTGCGTATTCCGCTGGAGATGGTTGAAGTTAAAGACCTGCTCAAAGACGTTGAATTCAAAGTATTCGCCGCGCCTGCGAACGATCCCAAGTGCCGCGTAACCGCGATGAACGTGCCCAACGGTGCCTCTATTCCGCGTAAGAAAGTCGACGCTTACACCAAGTTTGTTAGCGAGTACGGCGCGAAAGGTCTGGCTTACATCAAGATCAACGATATCGACGATCTCGAAAACGGCCTGCAGAGCCCAATTGTTAAGTTCCTGCCGCTCGACGTGGTTAAGTCCATCCTCGAGCGCGTAGGCGCCAAAACTGGTGACCTCGTATTCTTCGGCGCTGACAGCCATAAAGTGGTTAGCGACGCTCTCGGCGCACTGCGCTGCAAACTCGGCGAAGACCTCGACCTGTACACCTGTGAGTGGGCGCCTCTGTGGGTTGTCGACTTCCCGATGTTTGAAGAGATCGATGGCGGTGCCTTCACTGCGCTGCACCATCCGTTCACCGCGCCTTCATGCTCGCCTGAAGAGCTGGCTGCTAACCCGGGCACTGCCCTGAGCCGCGCTTACGACATGGTACTGAACGGTACTGAGCTTGGCGGTGGTTCTGTTCGTATTCACGATCAAGCCATGCAGGAGACTGTATTCGGTATTCTTGGCATTGAAAAAGAGGAGCAAGAAGAGAAGTTTGGCTTCCTGCTAGACGCTCTGAAGTACGGTGCACCTCCGCACGGTGGTCTGGCCTTCGGTCTCGATCGCCTGATCATGTTGATGACTGGCGCCGAAAGCATCCGTGACGTGATTGCCTTCCCTAAAACCCAGACGGCGGCTTGTGTAATGACCGACGCCCCGGGTGTTGTCGACACCAAGCAGTTAAACGAGTTGAATATTCGTTTGAAGGCAAAAGCTAAGCCTGAAGAGAAGAAAGAAGGCTAAGCGCAGCCCCTTCTTCGTTCTTACTGGAAATCCCCGGCCTTGGCTGGGGATTTTTGTATCCGAGGTGCGTAGTGGGTGCTTCACATTCCGCATCAGAGAGAAGGCAAGGTGAATCCATCCCTGGAGACTTAGCCGCCGCATCCCTGCGGCGGATACCCGCTTAACCTTGCCTTCTCTCTGGTGCTACCTAGTGTGCAATTCTCTTTGCGTAACAACCCCTTAAGGCGACGCACTCGAGTAGCAACTGGCTAAATCCCCATATTCGACAGCGTCACCATCACCCGGTTGATGCTATCGGTCAGTTGAGGGTGCTCAGTTTCAAACTTCTCGAGCATTTTTGGAAGATCACGCAAGTCGTGCTGTTCGGGAATTTCGTCGGGGTGCTGCAATTCGTAGTTCAAGTCATCAATCAGGTGATCGATTTTATCTTGTACGTGTTGCTCAGCCGCTTGCAGGCAGGCGAGTTCTTCTTGAAGCTGTTTAAGCTGGCGACCGAGTTCTTCAATATGCATGTGCTGCCTCGACTGGTGTATCTGTAGTAAGTCTAGAACAGGCTCAGAAAGACGAGCGACGGCATGGCCTGTAAGCGTCTTCAGCTTAGCACGGCGCTGGTGGGCAAAACAGTGAGTTGTGTGGGCTGCTTGTCGGAGAGGGGGTTTTAGGCCGGTTGATAAAATAAGCTGTTGTCGGATAGTTGCTTGCGCGCGGAGGCTTTGACTAACTTCTTGGCTTCACATGCACACGAGCCACATACGGTGCCCACGCCCAGGCTCTCGCGCACGGAGCGAAAGCAGCCATTGCTCTGTTCGGCGGCGCTTTTGATTTGGCTGTCGGTGACAGCTTTGCAGAGGCAGACGTACATAAAGAAGAAGTTAGCTCAAGTAATAATGCGAATGATTCTTGGTTAGTTTAGGTTTTGTCTGTGCTGTAGTCAAGAGTAATTCTCATTTGGTTTCGCGTTGTGACTTAGGTCAAACTTGGTCGACTTAGAGTGATCGACGGCGGCTGACTTGTCTGATGGAGGTTTAAGGTGTCGAGTGTAAACAATGTATTTGATGTGTTGGGTGATGGCAGCGAGGAGGTTGCAGGTACGCTGCTTAAAACAGAGGCTTTTACACTGGAGCGTATCGTCTCTTATGGGCAGTCGAGCCCGGAGGGCTTCTGGTATGAACAGGAGCGCGATGAGTGGGTGTGCTTGCTGCGCGGCAGTGCGCGCTTAGTATTTGCTGATGGCAGGCAGTTAGAGCTGGCAGCGGGGGACTACCTGCATATCGCCGCGGCTTGCCGGCATCGGGTAGAGAACTGCAGTAGCGATGCTCACTGGTTGGCTCTGCATTATTGTGATGCCAAAGCTTAAGGTTTAAGCATTATTCAGCATGTAACGTGATTTTTGGGCTTTTTGCCTGTTACATCTAGTTAGCCCGGCGCACGCAATTGCTGCTGGCGTGCAGCAAAAACATGATCCAGGGCGCTGAGCTCTAGCTCCGGTTCTAACAGTGCCAAGGCGTGCCTGACACATTCTAAGCTTGAGAGCGCATTGGCAATGCTGGTTTTTCTTTCGTAGTTAGAGTCGATACCGCACAGCTCGTAGCGCGGCAGAGTGTGCAGCCACGGGTTTAGTTGCCACATTTTATAGGCCTTGCGCCAGGTCGCATCAATTAGCAATAAACGAAGTGGCGCCTGCTGTTGGCTCGAATGAGTCAGCGCGCTAAGTGGAGCTGCGCTGTCGCCAGGGTATAACAAGGCGGTGTTTGCAGCGCTGCCAAGCTCGTTTTGCAGGGTTTTAAAATCATCGGCGTTTTCCCCCGGCCAAATGCGCAACTGCTGTTTAAGGCAGAGTTTTAACAGGCGCACGCTGTTTTTGGCAGCTTTTGCTTCTCGTGGGTGCTGTAAGACGTCGATTTGGGTACGGCATACAACCGGGTGCACGGCTGCGCAGAGGCAGTTTGTTAACGGGTAGGCGCATGTGGGGCAATGGCGGCGGCTCATGGGGCTTCGGCTGTTCGTACTTGGGTAATGGTGGATGAGTATAAAAACATTGATCTGGCACTGGGGGCAAAACTTGTCTAAGTGCATGCGCATGTGTATCGTTACGCCCTCAATTTTAGGGGGCAAAGCGCCAGTCCTGCTAGCTTTGGCTGTAGAGCGCTCAGTTACAACAAGACCCTAGTTGCTATCTTATCTTTGTGGTTATTGCCGTCGGTGCCAGCTGCCGGCGGTCGGCCTCTATTGTGGGGCACATATAGCTGGCTGCAGATGCTGCAGGCATACAAGTGGAGGAAGTCCAAACATGCGAGTAATTTTGTTGGGTGCGCCAGGCGCAGGTAAAGGAACTCAGGCTAAATTTATTATGGAAGAGTTCGGTATACCTCAGATTTCCACAGGCGATATGCTGCGCGCTGCGGTGAAGGCGGGCAGCCCTCTGGGCTTAAAAGTTAAAGATATAATGAGCAGTGGCGGCCTGGTCAGCGACGATATCATTATTGATTTAGTCAAAGAGCGCATCACTCAAGATGATTGCCAGAACGGTTTTTTGTTTGACGGCTTCCCGCGCACCATTCCTCAGGCCGAAGCACTGCAAGCTTCCGGCGTAGAAATTGAGCATATTCTCGATATCAATGTTGAAGACGAAGAAATCGTCAAACGCCTTAGCGGTCGCCGTGTACACGAAAGCTCCGGCCGCGTGTATCACGTTGTGTACAACCCGCCAAAAGACGAGGGCGTTGACGATGAAACTGGCGAGCCGCTGATTCAGCGCGACGACGACAAAGAAGAAACCGTGCGCAAGCGCCTGGCGGTATATCACGATCAGACCGAGCCATTGGTTGAGTTTTACAGCAAACTCTCTGCTGAGGGGGCAAGCTGCCAGTACCACCGCGTTGAAGGTGTCGGTGCACTCGACGATATCAAACAGGCCGCGTTTGCTGCGCTGCGCTCCTAATTCAGTCAGGATTTAGGTGATGGACCAGACGCTACTCGCTATCGATAGCTCGTCACAGGGCTGCTCCGTTGCCTTAAATTATCGCGGTCAGCGTATAGCGTTGGCCAGCGATGAGCCGCGATCTCACGCGCGCTCGTTACTTCCCCTTATCGACCAGCTATTAAGCCAGGCTGGTATTGAGCTTCAGCAGCTCGATGCCATCGCGCTGGTGCACGGCCCAGGTTCCTTTACTGGAATTCGCATCGCCCTGAGTGTGGCTCAGGGCCTTGCCTACGGTGCTAACTTGCCGCTGATTGGCGTCAGTTCTCTGCGCTGTCTGGCTGAACGGGCTCTGCCATTAGCGAGTGAACCCTGCACGCTTGTCTGTGCCATCGATGCGCGCATGCAAGAGCTGTACTGGGCGGCGTTTCACTTTGATGGCAAGCAGATCAAACCCGCCGGTTCTGAAGGCGTGATGGGCTATGCCGAGTTTAATCACGCGCTGCGCCAGTTTGACACTGAACTTGTCGGCGTGGGCTCGGGTTTTAAATTAGATGAACTAGAGCTTGAGCGTTTCCACTGCTTTCATCAGAATATAGAGCCGAGCGCCGAAGCGGTGCTTGAGGTGCTCAGTAAAGAAGCTAGCCTCGATAAACTCAAAGTTGCGGCTGATAAGCTTGAGCCCCTTTATCTTCGCAACGAAGTTGCCTGGCAAAAACGCCAGCGTATTCGCAGCGAGGCCCCTTTACTCTAGCTGTAGACTCCCGCATATGGATATCGTTCATGCGCTGGTCCTGGCGCTTATTCAGGGCATTACCGAGTTTTTACCTATTTCTAGTTCTGGTCACCTGATTTTACCCAAAGAGGTACTCGGCTGGCCGGATCAGGGTTTGGCTTTTGATGTCGCTGTGCACGTCGGCACCCTAAGTGCGGTTGTGCTGTATTTTCACAAAGATCTTGCCGCCTTGCTTAAAGGTGGCGTGCAGAGCTTAACGGGTAACTTTAGCGACCCCTACGCTCACCTTGCGTGGATGCTGGTTGCGGCAACGGTACCGGCCGGGCTTGCCGGTTTATTGTTTAACGATTTTATAGAAGCGAACTTGCGTTCGGCTGCGGTTATCGCCGCGACGACCATCATTTTTGCTTTGCTGCTGGCTTATGCCGATAAAAAAGCGTCGTTTAATAAAGAGCTATTTGATATTGGCTTAAAAGCGGCGCTGATTATTGGTTGTGCTCAGGCCCTGGCCTTGGTGCCCGGTACTTCGCGCTCGGGCATTACCATTACCGCGGCGCTGCTACTGGGTTTTAATCGCGAATCCGCGGCGAAGTTTTCGTTTTTTATGTCGGTGCCTATTATCGTGCTTTCCGGTGCTTTTAAAGGGCTGGAGTTGCTAGATGGTCACGATGTTGACTGGGCGGCGATTGCGGTAGGAGTAGTGGTATCGGCCATCAGCGCCTATCTTTGTATTCACTACTTTCTAAGTTTTATTAACCGTATCGGCATGATGCCTTTTGTCTGGTATCGATTAGCTTTAGGTGCGGTGCTTATTGCGATGATGGTGTTTTAATGACTGTGAACTCGACAACCGATATCGACGGCCTGCTCGGTTTTATCAACGCTTCTCCGAGCCCCTACCACGCGGCTGAAAACCTGGCGCAGATGATGGAAAGCGAAGGTTTTTTGCGCCTCGACGAAAAACAAACCTGGCAGCTTAAAAAGGGGGGGCGTTATTTTTACACGCGCTCCGATGCGAGTTTTGTTGCTTTTATTGTTGGTCAGGATATGGCTGAGCGAGGTTTGCGCCTGCTGGGAGCTCACACCGATAGCCCCTGTTTAAAGGTCAAACCGAGCCCTGAGTTAAATAACAAAGGTTATAGTCGCCTCGGCATTGAAGTGTACGGCGGTGCTTTATTAAACCCGTGGTTTGACCGGGACTTGAGCCTTGCGGGCAAAGTTTCTGGCGTGGATGAAGACGGCAAGCTGGTGTCGGCGCTGATCAATTTTGAAAAAGCCATTGCGACCATTCCGAGCCTGGCTATTCATCTGAACCGAGAGGCCAATAAAAATAAGAGCGTCAACGCGCAAAAAGAAATGAATGCACTGTTGTCGGGTTTGCGCGAGGACTTTAGTTTTCGAGACCTGCTGCTGGCTGAAGTGAAGGTTGAACACCCCGAGCTCAACTTTGTCGAGGTGCTCGATTTTAATCTTAGTTTTTACGATGTGCAGGCGCCGGCGACCATTGGTCTTCACGATGAGTTTATTGCCAGTGCCCGCCTCGACAACCTGCTCAGTTGCTGGCTGGCGGCCGATGCAATTCGCCATGCCGGTGTTGAGCAGACGACTGTATTGATGTGTAACGACCACGAAGAAATCGGCTCGCGCACCGAGGCTGGCGCTCAGGGCACGCTGTTGAACGATTTACTTGCGCGCCTTGTGCCCGAAGCGGCGCAGCGCCAACAGCTCGTGCGCAATTCAATGATGCTCAGCATCGACAATAGCCACGGCGTACACCCGAATTACAGTGACAAGCACGATGATAATCACGGCCCGCTGATCAATGCCGGCCCGGTGATTAAGTTTGATGCCGACCAGAGTTACGCCACCAGCAGTGATACAGCGGCCTTTGTGCGTTGGCTGGCAGCGAAAGAGCCGGCGCTCGCACTGCAGAGTTTTGTCACCCGCGCGGATATGCGCTGCGGTTCAACCATTGGCCCACTGACGGCGAGCAACAGCGGTATCAAGGCGGTGGATATCGGCAATGCTCAGTTTGCTATGCACAGTTGTCGCGAGCTCGCCGGGGTCGACGATGCGCATACGATGCGGGCCTTGCTCGATCGTTTTATCGCCTGTGAAAAAATCCCATTTTAGTTTAGCGATTAAAGTTCAAAACCTTTAACAGAGGGCGCTTGCCCTCTGTTAAGTCATTCAGAGCCAGTCGGCGACAACAAAACCCAGTGAATAGCGCTCTGAGCGGTGGTCGTAATTCAGCATGGTCTCACCGTAACCATTAAAATATTTAACATAGGCTTTGACCTTCTCGCCCATCGGTATTGACCAACTCAGCTCGACTGCGCCTTTGTTTTCTCTGCGCAAATTATTGCGCAGCATCATCGACACTGTGTGTTCGCCAAAACGGCGAGCAGTTAAAAATTCAAAGTTGCCGAGATATTGCTCAATATCTGGATTATCGTCTTCATCTTCCGGCTCGGGCAGGCGGTACCAAGGTTTCAGGCTGAACATATAGTTGCGCCAATCGACGGCGGCTTCGGCAAAAATACGGTTCCAGCTGCGCGAGATGCCACCGGCTTGGCCATTGCTCTGGTGTACAAAGCCGCCGCGCAGCCAGCGCAGCTTGGCTGAACCTAGGGCGTAGTCGTTCGGGTGCCACTCCAGCCAGGCTTCGGGTTCGTAATTGGTGTCGCGAAACAAGCGGCTAAAGTCGCTGTTGTAGGCCTGCCAAAATGAGCGTGCGCTGTAGGCAGCTAAAAAACTGAAGTCTTTGCCGTAAATATTGCTCCACAGCGGGAATTTAACGCTGACTTGAAACTGCATTTCGACATCTTGAATCGGAAACTCTTCGAAGCTGTCATAGTGCTCACTGTTGTGATTGGCGTTGTAAGAGAGCGGCAGCACGTAGTTGGGTTTGTGTGCGGTAAGTGAAAATGGATCGTAGAGGCTGGTTTTTTCATCGACGATGCGTTCGGCCATCGTACTTTCTCGCTGCTGAGGCTCGAGCTCATTTACGTCGGTGCAGATGCTGGTTATTTTCTCTGCGCTTAGATGAGCGTGCTCGTCGACAAGGGTTAAAATGCAGTTGTTATAGCTTGCATCAGTTTGCTGCTTATTATTTTGAAACGCACCGGTGTTTTGCGCGTGTGCAGTTAGGCTGAAGTTAAGTAGGGGGATTGCAAAACAAGTGGTGAAAATAGTGCGGTAGCGAAAGCAAAGCATTGGGTTTGAGCCGTAAGGTACAATTAAAGGCTCCAGCCTAGCATTTATCGTTGACACAGAACCAGTGCGCAGCCTGTATCCAGGGCTTAAACTAACGGGTCATCTTTTTGACAAATACCACCACAAACAAGGCCAGTGTAAAGCTGCCAATAAATGCCTCGATAGCGGCAAAGGCGCGGGTAATACCCACCGGGCTGAGATCGCCATAACCCAAGGTTGTGAAGGTGACAACACTAAAATAGAGCATATGTAAAAACTGCTCGAGGTTGTGGCGCAGGCCGGCGCTTGGGCTAATTTTTATCAAGGTATCGCCGTCGTTGACGCCTGCACAAAAATACAACAGGGCAAACGAGAAAATAATAACTAATGAGAACGCGACCACTCGCATGGGCTCTTCACCGTAGCCGCAAAATAAATCGACGATTTTTGAGTAGATGCGCTTTAAACTAAAACGCGGCAGTTGATAGCGGCGTACCACCATTTCACGCTTAAAAAAGTAGCCGGCATTTTCAAACAGGCCCTGGCTTTCCATAGTGCGGCGCAAGTTGCGATAAATTTCTTCGGCCTGTTCAAAAAAGTCTTGCTGCTCGTCGCTGCCAGGCTTGGCGCGCAGCGCCAGTTGCTCTTGGTAAACACTATCGTGCCACTGAACATTGTCTAATTTGGCTCCGTCGAGCATCACCCCGAGTAAATTGCAGTGGCTTAAATTAGCGCGGTTTAAGTTGCTGTGGCTGACATTGGCTTTCATTAGTGAGCTGGAGCTGAGGTCAAGTTGAAACAGGTGGGCGCGATCGAGCTGGCAGCGGTACAGGTCGCAGTGTTGCAACTTAAAGCCTTGGCTGTGGCCGTGGTTCACTAGGTCAATACCACTTAAATTCGCTCGGCGTAAATTAAAGCCAACCATGGCTTTACCGCTGCGTGCGCGTTTTTCTAGGCGCTCAGCCAGATCGCTGTCGGTTTTGGTTTTGCTGCTGTGCCAGTAACACAAGCCGTCGTGTTCGGCGTTGTCATCACAGCGTTCACCATTCGGGCCTTTGTAGTTGCACGGAACTTGAGTCATGAGCCCTCCTATTGCTTCCCGGTGCTTGCCGCGCGGGTCTGAAATAAGTTCGAGCAAAGCTAAGTGTAGACCTTGTTCGGACGGGCTCATTGAGTTTTTGTAAGTGTAGGTTTAAGCGTAAATCAAGCGTGTTAACACACTGCTGTCTTTGTGTTCAAAATCTTTGCCGTAAATAAACAGCGAGGTGATTTGCTGATAACGAAGTTCGTTATCACTTAGCTGCATTTCGATTTCAAAGGCTTTGGTTTGGGCTTTTTCCAGCATAAACGGGCTCTGGGCGATGCCAAAGTCCTGGTTGTCGGCCGAGGCCCGGGCTTTAAATTGCCAGCTTTGGCCCTGTTGTTCTGCGACGCCGCCAGCGAGCAGGGTGACGCCTCTGGGAATGCTCAGCGAGTGCATCAGCAGCGCGGTGGCGGGTTCGTAAATCCAGTGGCCGATTTGCTCGTGAAAGATTTGTCCGTTTTTCTTTTTGCGCACAACGTGGTGATAACGCAAGCTGACCAGCGCCTGTTCTTCGGCATTTTCGGCCGGGCCTGACGGGACAAAGGTCAGTTCGTCACAATAGGGGTTCTCATCGGGGCCATCGCGCTCAGGGGCAATGTCCATGCCTCGCTCGCCGTACCATTTACCTATTAGTGCGGCCAGGGGGCCGTAGTCGATGCCGTTGATCTCGCTCATAGATGCTCCTTCGGGTTAATACTGCATGGCGGGGCTTATGCTACCATGCCGGCCCAAATCGGCCCCGTTTTAACAGTGAAACTCTTATGAATCCTGATCTCGCTCTACATTTTTCTCGTGTTACCGAAGAGGCAGCTCTCGCGGCCTACAAATGGCTCGGTCGCGGTGACAAGCACACCGCTGATGCCGCAGCGGTTGAGACGATGCGGCTGTTGTTAAACCAGGCGCATATGCAAGGTGAGATCGTGATCGGCGAAGGGGAAATTGACGATGCGCCGATGCTGTATATCGGTGAAAAACTCGGTTTAGGCGGTGAGGCAATTGACATTGCCGTCGACCCCATCGACGGCACTCGTATGACGGCCATGGGGCAGAGCGGTGCCGTGGCGGTATTGGCCGCAGCCGACAAAGGTGGGTTGTTAGCCGCGCCCGATATGTATATGGAAAAACTCTGCGCAGGCCCTTCTGGCCGTGGAGTCATTGACCTGAACTTAGACATTGTCAGCAACGTAAAAAATGTAGCGACAGCAGCGGGCAAAGCGCTGCAGGATATGACTTTAATCACGCTTGCCAAGCCCCGGCATCAAGCGCAAATCGACGCTTTGCACAGTCTCGGAGTGCGTGTATTTGCAATACCCGACGGCGATGTGGCGGCGTCGCTGCTGTGCTGCTTTGATCAGAGTGATGTCGACATGATGTATTGCATGGGCGGCGCGCCTGAAGGTGTGATTAGCGCCGCAGCAATGCGTGCGCTTGGCGGCGATATGCAAGCTAGGCTGGTGCCGCGAACGCAGGCCAAAGGCGAAAGTGACGAGACTAGGCGCATAGAGCAGCAAGAGCGTTTACGCTGTGAGGCGATGGGGGTGCAAATCGATAGTGTTTTAGATTTGCAGAGCCTGGTGTCGACCGATCAGGTGGTCTTCTCAATGACTGGCATTACTAAAGGTGAGTTGGTCGACGGTGTGCAGCGCAATGGCGATCTTGCCAGCACCGAGACCCTGGTTGTCAGCGGCGCTTCGGGGACAGTGAGGCAAATTCGCTCGCGCCATCATCTCGAGCGCAAAGCCCGTGAGGTTCAAGCGCTTGTGCGTTAATCAGGCTGTATATGGCCGCAACACTGTTCACTTAATGATGAAACGAGATGGTAGGGGCGAAAAAGCTGCTGCCTCTGATTGATCGCTCGGGTTTGCATTCGCTTCGATGCAATAAAACTCCTAGGCTCTATTTATAGGGTTAAAGCTCGCGTTTGTGTTGCGCGTGGAGGGGCTGTGCCTGGGCAAGTTGTTATTAACAACGTTGTTAAAGACGTTATTGGAAAACAAGCACCGGCGTGCACGCTGGTCTTTGATGTCGGAACCCAGTCCGTCAGGGCGGCGGCCGTTTGCAACAACCGTATTGTCGCAATTGAACAGCACGGCATTGCCCTTCGGCACGGTGAGCGCGGCTCGGGGCGGGTTGAGCAGGATGCCCGGCAAGTTCGAGATGCTCTATTTGCCTGCCTGTACAAAATATCCAAGGTTTATGTGTTTACCCGGGCGGCTTTGGTTTGTCAGCGCTCGAGTGTGCTCGCTTGGCAGCGCGATTCACTGCAGCCCCGAAGCCCGATTCTCAGTTGGATGGATACTCGAGCGGCGGGCTCGCTTGAGCAGCTTAGCGCGGATCAATTATCACAGCTCAAGCAGCGAAGTGGGCTTTGGCCAAATGCGCATTGTGCCGCCCTCAAACTGGCCTTTTTGCAACAGAGCGTGTTGCAAGAGAACCTGTTGCAAGAGAACCTGTTGCAAGAGAACCTGGAACAAGAAGGCCTGCTACAACAAAGCTTGCTACAACAAGGCTTGCTACAAAAAAGGCACCGTGCAGCGGGCGACGATATATTAAGCCCGTTTTGTTTTGGTCCTTTAGCCTGCTGGCTACAATCGCTGTTAACCGATAAACACCAAGATTTTTTCTGTGACGAGAGCCACGCTGCTCGCAGCTTGTTGTGGAATCGCTCAGAGGCAAATTGGGATGTCGAACTTGCCGCTATCTTTAATGTGTCGCTGGCACCGCTGCCGAAGCCACTTCCTGTTCTGCGCAAGTGGGGGCGTATTAAAAATACCGTATCAAGCAATGTCGATGTTAAGCATGCAGCTTCCACGGCGACGACAAAAGCGCCCGTTAATAATATCCGGCCTACAAACAAAGCACCTGAGTTATCCGTTGTGATTGGCGACCAGAACGCGGCTTTTTTTGCTTTGCAGCAGATTTTGCCCGAGTCTCTTCAGCGCGATTCGGCGCTACTTAATTTGGGCACCGGGGCCTTTATTCTAAAAGCATTAACGACGACACAAAAAGCGCACAAGCGTTTACTTCAGACTCTGATCGTCAGCGATAAGGTTCGGCGGTATGAGGCCGAGGAAGCCTGCATTAACGGCTGTGGCAGTGCTTTGGCGCGCTGGCTTGAGTTAAGCGGAGCCTATGACAGCCAGCGGGATTTAATTTGCGATGTTGACGACACACAAGGGGAGGGCGAACTAGATTACTGCTGCTTAAATCAGTGTGGTGGCCTCGCTTCACCTTGGTGGCAGGTCGAGCGTGGCGAGCCGCTGCGCTTTTTTAATCTGCGCGGGGCTGAATTGCCCTGCCAGTGCCCAAGTGCCGAGCTTAGGTTTAGAGCGCAAGCCCTGCTGGAGAGTATTGTTTTTATGTTGCTTTGCAATACTAACTTGATGCAGTTGCAGCGGCTCTATCTCAGCGGAGGTTTGGCGCGAAGCCGCTTTTTAACAGATAGGCTCTGTGTTTTATCCGGCTTGAAAATTTACCTATTAACACAGACAGAACTGTCGGTTTCGGGTGGCGCCGCCCTTGCTGGTGAAACGCTGACAGCAGAGGCGTTAAAGCCCAAGCGACTAAGGCCGGCGCTACATAAGCAATGCCTACAAAAGCAATGCCTACAAAAGGCAGCTATTAATGTGCCGGCTTTGAAACGGCGCTTTGCCTGTTGGCGAGCGTTAATGCGGCGTGAGCTCGGAGCCAGCTGTGAGCTTTAATCCGTTTTTGCCTTTGGCTAGCAGCGTTTGTTGGTTTTTGTCCGTGCCAAATACCGGCGCCTTTGGGCTTGAGTGAAATATTATGAAATTTGTTGCGCATCGCGGTCTTGCGGCTCTGTATCCAGAAAACACCCTGCTGGCACTTGCCCGCGCTTTGCAGCGCGGCGCGGATGCAGTGGAGTGTGACTTACAATTTAGCGCCGATAAACACGCTTTTCTTCTGCACGATGTGTGTTTGAGCCGCACCTCGCGCAGTCGCAGTAAATTAGTTGAGCTCGATTCGGCTCAACTGAAGCATATCAGTGTGCACGAACCCGAGCGTTTTGCTGAAAAGTATTTTCCCTGTCGTATTAGCCGCTTTACTGATGCTTTAAGTCTGATGCGTAATTACCCAGGGAAATTGTTCTTTGCAGAAATTAAAAGAGAGGTCTTTCATCACTTCACTTATACCGAGGTGTTTGCGTCACTTCTGAATGAAGCTCAATCGGTACTGGCTGAAAAGTGGTGTGAGCGAGTGGTGTTTATCAGCTACGACGAGCAATTTTTGGCGGAATTTAAAGCGTGCTGCTCGAAGCTTCGCTGCGGTTGGGTATTGAGCACTTACGATAATCACAGTTTAAATATCGCCAGTGAGTTACAGCCTGATTTTCTTATTTGCAACAAAAACAAGATTAACGAGCCGTTGTTTACGGGCCCCTGGCAGTGGATGCTATATGACATAAGTGGCGCCCGAGAATTAAAGCTCTGGCAGCAGCGCGGCTTATATTGGGTGGAAAGTTGGGATGTCGATAAATTAATGAGAGATTGGCGTTCTTATGAGCTCTAGTGATGAATATGATGTTGCCATCATTGGCGCCGGCATTCAGGGCCTTGGCCTGGCGCAAGCGTGTTCGTTGCAGGGCTGGAAGGTGGCCGTTGTTGAAAAAATGCCCGAGCCGCTCACGCAAACGTCGAGCCGCAGCACTAAGCTTATTCACGGCGGCTTGCGTTATTTAGAGCAGGGTAAATTTGCACTGGTGCGTCAGTGCTTAAAGGAGCGGCGCTTGTTGTGCAAGCTGGCGCCGGATTTGGTTCGCCTGCAGCCTTTTTACCTTCCGGTTTATAAACACAGTGTTCGTAGCTTTTGGTGTATTGCTTTGGGTTTATTGTGTTACTGGGCCCTGGCTGGTTTTTGTCGCGATGGCGCATTTTCTGTGTTCTGGGGCAAGCGTGCGCAAAAAAAAGCATCTGAAGCGGGGCTTAATTGTGACCGGTTAAGTGCGTTGTTTATTTATAACGACGCACAAACAGACGATAGGGCGCTCGGTTTAGCGGTATTAAAAAGCGCAAAAGCTCTGGGTGCCAAGCTGTTTTTTTGCACCGAGGTCGACAGAATTTGCAAGACTGAGCAGGGTTTTGAATTGCGAGGTTCGGCGTTTAATATGCGTTCGCGAGTTGTAATTAATGCGGCGGGTCCCTGGGTTGATCGTGTACACGGGGCATTGCAGCCTTTGCCCAAGGCGTTGAATATCAGTAAGCTTGCCGGCAGCCATGTACTCTTTTCTTTAAAGGCTGATTACCGTCACTGTTATCTCGAGTCCCCGGAGGACGGTCGGCCAGTTTTTGTTTTACCGTGGCAGGGCAAGCTGTTAATCGGGACGACTGAAAAACAGCTGCAAGACGACGGTGAGCTGGAAACGCTCGCGTGCAGTGAGCAAGAACTGCACTATTTAATTGCCGTTCACAATTATTATTTTCCCGCTCGGTCACTTTCTGCAGATGAGTTAGTGGCGAGCTTTTGTGGCTCCCGTGTGCTTGCCGCGTGCAAAGAAAAAATGCACGCCGCAGGTCGCGAGCATGTTGTTTGGCACGAGAGTGATTTTGGCGCGTACTGGGCAATTTGTGGTGGCAAGTTAACGACCTACCGGCTCTATGCTGAGCAATTGCTTCCGGCATTGGCCCGGGCTTTGGGTTATAAAGCCAGCTTGCGTTCGACTCGCACGCTTTTTTTGCAAAAATAATTTTCTGCTAGTTTGAGAGTAGCTTTTTGTTGGCTCCTAGGGTAACCAGGCGCCCACGCCGCGCTCAAGAGCCGCCAAGCAGTGCAGCCTCTGTTTATCGTGGCTGCACTGCTTGGTTTCCGGCTTGATAATATCGAGGGCGGAGTGAATAGCCTCGATAAAATAGCTGTTGTAACGCGGCTGGTTTGCGCCAATAGCTCAAACGTTTCTTTTATTGCCTTCTAACTGAGCATCGGAGCTAAAAATCGGCCTGTATGGCTCTTTTTATTGCGACTAACTTGCTCCGGAGTGCCTTCAGCGATAATCAGGCCGCCACCCGAACCACCTTCGGGGCCAAGATCGACGATCCAGTCAGCGGTTTTGATAACATCGAGGTTGTGCTCAATAACAACAATGGTGTTGCCGTGATCGCGCAGGCGGTGCAGCACCGCCAGCAATTGTTGAATATCGTGAAAGTGCAGGCCTGTGGTTGGCTCGTCGAGAATATAGAGGGTTTGGCCGGTGTCGCGCTTGCTTAACTCTTTGGCGAGTTTGACGCGCTGGGCTTCACCACCACTTAAGGTCGTGGCCGCCTGGCCGAGGCGAATGTAACTTAAGCCAACATCGATAAGTGTCTGCAATTTTTTAGCGATGGCGGGAATGGCATCAAAAAATTCGCGCGCGTCCTCGACGGTCAGGTCGAGTACCTCGTGGATATTTTTGCCTTTGTATTTAATTTCCAGGGTTTCTCGGTTATAGCGCTTGCCCTTACAGACGTCGCAGGGCACGTAAATATCGGGCAAAAAGTGCATCTCAACTTTAACTACTCCGTCGCCTTGGCAGGCTTCGCAGCGCCCACCTTTAACATTAAAGCTAAAGCGACCCGGCTTATAGCCGCGTGAGCGGGCTTCTTGGGTGCCGGCAAACAGCTCGCGCACCGGTGTAAAAATGCCGGTGTAGGTTGCCGGGTTGGAGCGCGGAGTGCGGCCAATCGGGCTCTGGTCGATGTCGACACATTTATCGAGCAGTTGCAGGCCGTCAATTTTTTTGTGGGCGGCGGCTTTTAGTGTTGTCGCTTTATTCAGAGCCGTCGCTGCCAGTGGGTATAGCGTGCGATTGATCAGGGTACTTTTGCCCGAACCGCTGACTCCGGTGATGCAGGTCATCACTCCCAGAGGAATGCTCAAGTCGACATTTTGCAGGTTGTTGCCCGAGGCGCCGCTGATGTGCAGCATTTTGTCTTGCTCGAAGCTTGTGCGCACTGCTGGAACTTCAATCTTTTTACGGCCGCTAAGATAGTCGGCTGTCAGGCTCTTTTTATTTTTGACGACCTGTTTATAGCTGCCCTGAGCAATGACTTCTCCACCGTGTACACCGGCGCCGGGGCCGATGTCGAGGATGTAGTCGGCGCTGCGAATAGCATCTTCGTCGTGCTCAACAACAATAACGGTGTTGCCGAGGTCGCGCAGATGGGTCAGCGTTTTTAGCAGCCTGTCGTTATCGCGCTGGTGCAAGCCAATCGATGGTTCGTCGAGAATGTACATAACACCGACAAGGCCGGCGCCGATTTGGCTTGCCAGGCGGATTCGCTGAGCTTCGCCGCCGCTTAAGGTTTCAGCGCTGCGGTTCAAGGTTAGGTAGTTCAGGCCAACATCCACCAAAAAGCGCAGCCTGTCCTGCAGCTCTTTGATAATCTTTTCAGCAATTTCGTGTTTGGCGCCGCTGAAGCTCAGTTGGTTAAAATAATCAAAGGCTTCGCCGATGGGCAGGGTTGTCAGCTCGGGTAGGTTTTGTTCGTTGATAAAAACGTGGCGAGCTTCCTCGCGCAAACGCGCGCCGCCGCAGCTTGGACATTCGCTGGTTGATAAAAACTTGGCCAGCTCTTCGCGCACCGAATTACTCTCCGTGTCGCGAAAACGGCGTTCAAAGTTGGGGATAACACCTTCGAAGCTGTGGCTGCGCTCGTAAACATTGCCGCGGTCGTTGACGTAGCGAAAGTCAATTTCCTCGCTGCCTGAACCGTATAAAACCGCTTCTCTATGTTTTTTACGCAGTTTTTTCCACGGTGTTTCTATGTCAAAGCCGTAGTGTTCGCCAAGGCTTTTCAGCATGTGAAAATAATAAAGGTTGCGTCTATCCCAGCCGCGGATGGCGCCATCGGCGAGCGAGGCCTCGGGGAACTGCACAATCAGCTCTTCGCTAAAATACTGTTTAACGCCGAGACCGTCGCAGCTTGAGCAGGCCCCTGCTGGATTGTTAAACGAGAACAGGCGCGGCTCTAATTCGCCGAGAGCGTAATCGCAGTGCGGGCAGCTGTGGCGGGCGGAAAATAGCTGGTCTTCGCGCTCGCCGTCCATATCGGCTGCGATAACAATGCCGTCGCTAAGCGCAATCGCAGTTTCGATGCTCTCTGCGAGACGCACACTGATGTCGTCGCGAATCTTAAAGCGATCAATCACTACATCAATGCTGTGCTTTTTGCGTTTGTCGAGTTTGGGCGCGTCGTCGAGATCGACGACGAGGCCGTCGATACGCGCGCGAATATAGCCGTCGCGACGCAGGTTTTCGAGCACGTGTAAGTGCTCGCCTTTGCGCTCTTTAATGATCGGTGCTAATAACATCAATTTGCTGCCCTCGGGCAGGGCCAGCAGTTGATCGACCATTTGCGACACAGTTTGTGCAGCCAGTGGTTCGTTGTGTATCGGGCAGCGCGGTTCGCCAACACGCGCAAACAACAAGCGCAGGTAGTCGTATATTTCGGTAATGGTTCCGACTGTGGAGCGGGGGTTGTGCGAGGTACTTTTTTGCTCGATGGAGATCGCCGGGCTCAGGCCTTCGATATGGTCGACATCGGGTTTTTCCATCATCGACAGAAACTGCCGGGCGTAAGTAGACAGTGACTCAACGTAGCGTCGCTGCCCCTCTGCATAGAGCGTATCAAAGGCCAGAGAGCTCTTGCCCGAGCCGCTCAAGCCGGTAATGACGATCAGTTGGTCACGGGGAATGCTTACATTGATGTTTTTGAGATTGTGCGTGCGCGCACCCTCAACGACGATTTTTTCCACGCCTGAGCCCTTGTTTAGCTGATGTTTGTGGTGGGTTGCACCGGAGGGATGCAACAAAGCACTGGGATTATATCCAGTGCTTTGCTCAGTGTCACTTGCTTGTGAGGAGGGAGTTAACTCAGTTCACTTTCGGGCATGTTGCGTGCCCAGTTACTGGCTTCAAGGCGGTTGCGCACGCCGATTTTTTTGTACACGTTGTACAGGTGGCTTTTGACGGTGTGCTCACTAACGGTGAGTGCGCCGGCGATGTCGGCATTGGTGGCGCCGTCATTAATTAGTTTCAGTATTTGGCGCTCGCGCTTGGTGAGTTTGACGTCAGGCTGGCTCGCCATCGATGGAACTTTGCGGTTTTTATCCAGGAAGTGGTGCAGCAGGCGCCGCGGTACCCAGTAGTCACCGTCGAGCAAAGAGCGCAGGCCGCGCAGAAGTTGGTCCTGGTCGGAATCGGCATAAAACAGGCCGCTGATGCAGGGCCAGTCGAGCAGGTTTTCGTGCTCGCTGTCGTATTCGGCGTTAAGTAGTGCGGCGTTAGCGCCACTGCAATGCTCGTTAATATCGCGAGCAATTTGATTCAGACTGTCGAGGTTTTCGCCTTGACAGTCGATAAGTAAAAGGGATATTTCACTTGGAACGGCGCTAAATTCGCGGTAGACGTTACAATTTAGCTCGAGCTCCTGGGAGATTAACTTGGCGAGCAGCCCTGTTTGCAAGCTGTTGTTTACTGAGTACAGGGCAACGTTGGCTGTCGCTTTGTTCGATATCGCTTCGGGTGCAATCACAGTATGGCCTTGGGGAATGACTTCCGAGTAATAAATAGTAGTTGTTTTTACGCGTCTGCTTGGGACAAGTCTGAGTTTTTCTGGAACCTAGTGTAACTGAGCTGCTGAAAAAGTACCAACTGACATGACAAAGTTGGGCACTGATCAACATTTTTTTTCACTGCATTCCCTTGTTGAATATTGCGCCACTGCTTTTGCGGGCTGAGTTGCTAGGCCAGGGGGCGCTACATTGCTACAATCCGCGGCCTTTGTCACCTATGTTTTGGAGTTTCTTGTTGTGAAGCACGAGCTGCGCGCTGTCCTGTCTCTCGCCTCCTTATATATGGTCCGTATGTTAGGGCTGTTCATGGTTTTACCGGTCATGTTTATTTATGGCCAGGATTATTGTGGGGCAAGTGCTACGACTTTAGGCTTAGCTTTGGGCATTTATGGGCTTAGTCAGGCTTTGCTGCAAATTCCGTTGGGGCTGCTTTCGGATTTGATTGGCCGCAAGCTTGTTATTGTGCTCGGTTTATTGGTTTTTATTATCGGTAGTATTGTTGCTGCCTGCGCCGAATCGGTGTGGGGCTTGATCCTCGGTCGCGCGCTGCAGGGCTGTGGGGCCATCGCAAGCACCGTGATGGCTCTGCTGGCAGATCTAACCACAGATAAGAATCGCTCAAAGGCGATGGCTGCCATTGGCGCATCGATCGGTTTTAGTTTTGTGTTGGCGATGGTGCTTGGGCCGGTGTTGGCTGCAAAGGGTGGTTTGAGCACGATCTTTGTCGTGACCGCCGGGCTCGGTTCGGTGGCGCTGATACTGGCGCTGTGTTTGGTGCCGCAAGTCAAGCAGCTAAATTCGCCGCGTCGAGACAGTATGGCGGTGCCGGCGCTGTTTTTAAGTAGCTTTTTAAATCCGGCGCTGGCGCGCTTAAATGTCGGTATTTTTGTTCTTCACGCCGTGATGACCGCGGTGTTTGTAGTGGTGCCCTCACTGCTGGTGTCGTCGCTCGGCTTGCCGGCCAAAGAGCACTGGCAGTTGTATTTGCCGTTGATGCTTGTTGCGTTTGTGTTGGCGGTGGCTCTGATGATGAGGGCGGAAAAGGCAGGCCGAGCTAAATTTGCTTTTATTGGCGCGGTTGCTTGCCTGGCGCTGAGTTTGTTTGCGTTTGCTTTTGGCTACGCATCCACGGTGTTTGTTCTGCTGAGTTTGTCGGTGTTTTTTGTGGCTTTTAACCTGCTTGAAGCCATGTTACCTTCTCTGGTTAGCAAGATGTGTCCGGCCGGCGGTCGCGGCACGGCGATGGGTATATATAGTAGCAGCCAGTTTCTCGGTGCCTTTTGTGGCGGTGTGGCTGGTGGTTATTTGTTTGATAGTGGTGCCGAAGTGGCGGTCTTTGTTGTGGCCGGGCTGTGTGTGGTGCTTTGGTTGTTGTTGGCTTTGCCGATGAAGGCCCCTGAGGCTGCACACAGTTTGAGTTACGCGGTATCTAACTCCATTGTCGATGTCGATTTATTGGCTCTGGACGGTGTCAGCGATGTTATTTATGTCGAAGATGAAGCGCAGCTTTATTTAAAGGTCGACAAAAGTCGTTTAGATATGTCCCTGCTAGAGCAGCACTTGGCTGCTCATTTAAAGGCTTGATCGTAGCGCTCAAGTCAGTAATAGATAAATAAATAGCAATCGTTAAGTTTAAAAGAGTACTAGGTAGGTAAGAATATGGCGTCACGCGGAGTGAACAAGGTCATCTTGGTTGGCAATTGCGGGCAGGATCCCGAAACAAAATTTACAGCGAGTGGTGCGGCAGTGACCAATGTTAGCCTGGCGACCTCGGAGACCTGGAAGGACAAGCAGACCGGTCAAAATCAAGAGCGAACGGAATGGCACCGCGTCGTGTTTTTTAATCGCCTGGCGGAAATTGTTGGCGAATACGTGCGCAAGGGCAGCAAGCTTTATATCGAGGGCAGTTTGCGTACCCGCAAGTGGCAAGATCAAAGCGGTCAGGATCGCTACACCACTGAAATTGTCGCCAGCGAGATGCAGATGCTCGACAGTCGTGCAGAGCAGGGCGGCGCCTATGCTCAGGCTCCAATGGGTGGGGCAATGGCGGCAGGTGGGGCGGCTCAGCAGCCGGCTTATGCACCGCAGGCGCAACAGCCGATGCAGCAGGCACCTCAGCAAGCGGCGCCGCAGGCAGCTCCTCAGCAAGCTCCGTCGCAAGCACCGGTACCACCAGCGCCACCGGCGATGGATGCTTTTGATGACGATATTCCTTTTTAAGCCCTTTGCGCTAACCTGCTTGCTTTGAGTTGCTTGATGAGGGCCTGAGCGTGAGTTATCGCGTTGTTGTACTGCATGCCGGAGGGCATGTCGCCGCATCGTTTTTGGCGTTGCTTGAAGATGGCCCGTGGCGCGTGCAGGAGCTAGATTGTCGGCAGGCAGTATTGCCGGAGTTTGATCGGCTGCATGTGAGCGCTGTGCTTGATCTTGTTGACGAGCCTCCGTTGCAAGGCTGTTACGATTCAGCGCTGTCGAGCTTGGTTGGACTAAGTGCCGAGCTGGCTTGCCCGCTGCTGCAGTTGGGCTCCTATCGTATTGCCGGTGAATCTTTTCAGGGTGAGTTTAATGAATCGCTTTCAGCTCGGGACGTCGAAGCAAGTTTCTGGTCGGAGCGTGAGCTCAAGGTTTGTTCCCTGGTTAAGCATATTCGTTTGCGCTGCAGCTGGATGCTTGATGCCGGTGATGAGGCGCTGCTCGCACTGATGGTGCCGCGTTTACTGAGTGGCGATCAGGGGCTCTTGGTTAGTGATCACCACTTTGGCGCGCCGTTGTCTTCGGCTTATGTGGCTGGGGTGCTGCAGGCTCTATTGCAGCAGATTTTTTGTGGCGCTGAAAACTGGGGTGTTTTTAATCTGCACAGTGCCGATACCTGTTCTGAAGCCGAGTTTTGTGATCACTTGCTTCGCCAGTTAAGTAAGGAGCTCGACAGGCCTTTTGATTTGCCTGCTGTTGCCGGTGTCGACGATGAGCGAGTGTTGCTTCGCGGTGAGGCTGCTTTACAGGGGCGGCGTATCACCGATGATTTTGGTATTCAGTTACCGACTTGGCGGCGGGGGTTTGGTCGTCTGCTGAGGGCCTGGATGCAAGACCGGGCTCTAATACCGGTGATTGAGGTGCAGGTCTCCGGTTAACTTGATTTGTTTTTGTCATGCTTTTTCTTTTGCGTGCAATCGCAAATACATACACAAAAAAAGGCGCCTTCCGGCGCCTTTTTTGTGTCGGGCTCAGGGCCCTTGATATTGGCCTTAGCCTTCGTATTTTTTCATAATCAGTGTGGCATTTGTGCCGCCGAAACCAAAGCTGTTGCTCATGGCGAGCTTGATATCGGCCTCGCGCTTCTCGGTAACAATATTGCAGTCAGCAGCGGCTTCGTCGAGTTCTTCAACGTTGGCGGAGGCTGCAATAAAGTTGTTTTCCATCATCAGCAGGGTGTAGATGGCTTCCTGAACACCCGTTGCGCCAAGGCTGTGGCCGGTCAGAGACTTGGTAGAAGCGGTTGGCGGTATATTGTCGCCAAAGACTTCTTTCACCGCGCCGAGTTCGGCAACATCGCCAACAGGGGTTGAGGTGCCGTGGCTGTTGATGTAGTCGATGTCGCCGTCGATATCCTGCATGGCCATGCGCATACAGCGCGCAGCGCCTTCGCCTGAGGGGGCAACCATGTCGTAACCGTCGGAGGTCGCGCCATAACCGACAAGCTCGCCGTAGATTTTTGCGCCGCGTGCCTGGGCGTGCTCGAGACTTTCAAGCACAACACAGCCGCCGCCGCCGGCGATAACAAAGCCGTCGCGGTTGGCGTCGTAGGGGCGAGAAGCTTTCTCGGGGGTGTCGTTGTATTTGGTTGATAGGGCACCCATCGCATCAAATAAACCGGTGAGCGTCCAGTGTTCTTCTTCGCCGCCGCCGGCAAAGACAACATCTTGTTTGCCGAGCTGGATCAGTTCCATTGCGTTGCCGATGCAGTGGGCAGAGGTCGCACATGCCGAGCTGATGCTGTAGTTAACGCCTTTGATTTTAAATGGTGTGGCCAGGCAGGCAGAGGCGGTTGAGCCCATGGTTTGGGTAACGCGGTAGGGCCCGGCGCGTTTAACGCCACGGTTGCGGATGATGTCGGCGCTTTCAACGACGCTGGCGGTGCTAGCGCCGCCGGAGCCCATGATGATGCCCGTGCGCTCGTTGCTGACTTGTTCGTCGCTGAGGCCGCTGTCTTCGATGGCTTGTTTCATCGAAATGTAGGCAAATGCGGCAGCATCGCCCATAAAGCGAGCGACTTTGCGGTCAATGTGCTCGCTGATGTCAATATCTACGGAGCCTGCAATGTGGCTGCGAAAGCCGTGCTCAACGTAGTCGGGATTGACTTTAATGCCGGATTTGCCTTCTTTTAGTGCGTTCAGCACGGTATCTTTGTCGTTGCCGATGCACGATACGATGCCAAGGCCTGTAATAACGACACGTTTCATAGTATGCCTCTGTCTAAGTCTTGCTCGCTGGAGCTGGGGGCGACAGCCTCTATTATTGCACAGAGCGCCGCCAAGCTAGGCCTTGCAGGCCAAATTTTATTAGAAGGTTTCGGTGTTGCCAAAGAGGCCGACACGCAGGTCCTTCGCAAAGTAGATTTCTTTGCCGTCAACGGCGACGCGGCCATCGGCAATACCCATTACCAGTTTACGTTCAATCACGCGTTTTAAGTGAATGTGATAGGTGACCTTTTTGGCGCTGGGTAGTACCTGGCCGGTAAATTTAAGGTCGCCGGTACCGAGGGCGCGGCCGCGGCCGGGGTTGCCTTTCCACGCCAGGAAAAAGCCGACCAGTTGCCACATGGCGTCGAGGCCCAGGCAGCCAGGCATGACCGGATCGCCAGGGAAGTGGCAATCAAAGAACCACAGATCTTCGCTGATATCGAGTTCGGCGATAATCTCGCCTTTGCCAAACTCACCGCCGGTGCTGGCGATGTGAGTAATGCGGTCGACCATAAGCATGTTGGGCATAGGCAGCTGAGCATTGCCAGGGCCAAAGAGTTCGCCGCGACCACATTGAAGCAGTTCTTCACGGTTGTAAGAAGACTGGGGCTTGAAGTTTTCAATCATGGGAATTGATCTGTGATTATAGGGTTAATGGCCGCTCTCGCGACGGATGCGACATTCTAACGGCTTCGCAGCGCTTGTCCAGTTGACCCGATACAGCTCATCTTATTGTAAACACGGGTTTTTTTATATTGCTGTGGTATATTCCGTGCATCTGATTCGTCTTGGACTTACTTTGCTCAACTACTAAGGATGTACGATATGATCAAGAAATGCCTTTTTCCTGTTGCTGGTTACGGTACTCGTTTTTTGCCTGCGACTAAGTCAATGCCTAAAGAGATGCTGCCTATTGTGAATAAGCCGCTTGTTCAATACGGTGTTGAAGAGGCTATTGAGGCCGGCTTGACCGAAATTGGCTTTGTGACCGGCCGCGGCAAGCGAGCCATTGCCGATCACTTTGATGTCAGTTACGAGCTTGAGCACCAGATTGCCGGCTCTTCTAAAGAAGAGTATCTGGCCTCCATTCGCGATGTGATGTCCAAAGGCTCGTTTTCGTTTACGCGTCAGCCATCTATGGCCGGCCTCGGCGATGCGATTTTGCAGGGTAAGCGCTTGATCGGCAACGAGCCTTTTGGGGTGGTATTGTCGGATGACTTATGTGTTGCCGATGACGGAGTGCTCAGCCAGATGGTGCGTCTGTACAAGCAGTTCCGCTGCAGTATTGTTGCTGTGCAGGAAGTGCCTCAGGAAGATATCAGCAAGTTTGGTGTAATTGCCGGCGAGCAAATGAAAGACGGCATCTATCAGGTGAATGACATGGTTGAAAAACCGGCGCCGGAAGATGCACCGAGCAACCTCGCGATTATCGGCCGCTACATTCTGACCCCAGATATTTTTGATATTATCGAAAATACCGCGCCCGGTAAGAATGATGAAGTGCAGTTAACCGATGCGCTTTTACAGCAGGCCAAAGATGGCTGTGTGCTGGCTTACAAGTTTAAAGGTCAGCGTTTTGACTGCGGTGCGGTCAGTGGTTTTGTCGATGCGACAAATTATGTTTATGAAAATGTCTACGGAAAATAAGCAGTATTAATTAATGAATAACGAGCCTATAACTTGTTTTAAGGCTTACGACATACGCGGTAAGGTGCCTTCTCAGTTAAATGAGGATGTTGCTTACCGCGTTGGTCGTTCTACAGCCGAGTTTTTAAATGCATCGACGATAGTAGTCGGGCACGATGTGCGTTTAACCAGTGAAAGCCTGTGTGAGGCGCTGATTGACGGCATTACTGATGCCGGAGCTAATGTTATTCACATTGGCATGGGCGGCACCGAAGAGGTTTATTTCGCTACTTTTCATTTTGAGGCCGACGGCGGCATCTGTGTGACGGCCAGTCACAACCCAATGGATTACAACGGTATGAAGTTGGTGCGCGAAAACTCTAAGCCAATTTCGGGCGATACGGGCTTAAATGAAATTAAGGCGATGGCCGAGGCGGCAGAGTTTAAGCCTGCCGAGATTAAAGGTTCGGTTGAGCGCGTAGATAACCGCCCGGCCTATATTCAGCACTTGCTTTCATATGTCGATACCTCCGCGCTCAAGCCATTAAAGGCGGTGGTGAACGCCGGCAACGGCGGTGTTGGTGCTGTTGTAGACGGGCTTGAGCCGCATCTGCCTTTTGAGTTGGTCAAGGTGCATCACCAGGCCGACGGTAACTTCCCCAATGGTATTCCCAATCCGCTGTTGCCGGAAATGCGTCAAGATACAATCGATGCGGTGCGCCAGCACGGCGCAGATGTTGGCATCGCCTGGGACGGAGATTTTGATCGCTGTTTTTTCTTTGATGAAAACGGCGATTTTATCGAAGGTTATTACGTTGTTGGTTTGCTGGCCGAGTCGTTTTTGGCTAAATATCCCGGGGCCAAAATTGTGCACGACCCGCGTCTGACCTGGAATACCGTTGATATTGTCACGCGCGCAGGCGGTCAGCCTGTCGAGAGTAAAACCGGTCACGCCTTTATCAAAGAGCGCATGCGCCTTGAAGATGCGCCCTACGGCGGAGAAATGAGCGCACATCATTATTTTCGTGACTTTGCCTACTGCGACAACGGCAATATTCCGTGGTTGCTGGTGCTTGAGTTGATGAGCCGCAGCGGTAAAAGTTTGAGTGAATTGGTCGGCGAGCGCATGAAGGCTTTCCCTTGTAGCGGCGAGATAAACGACACGGTTGGCGATGCGGCGGCGATTATTGAAAAAATGGAAGCGCACTTTGCCACAGAGGCAAAAACGGTTGAAAAGGTCGATGGCCTGTCGATGAGTTTTGATGCTTGGCGTTTTAATTTGCGTATGTCCAGCACTGAGCCTGTGCTGCGGTTGAATGTTGAGTCGCGCGCGGATGAGGCGCTGATGAAGCAGAAGACCGAGCAAATGCTCGAATTGATCAAGGCTTTTGACGTTTGTTAGCTTGCGTTGTGAATATCCTTTTTAACCTATTTTTCTAAGCCCGCTAACGCGGGCTTTGTTTTCGTTTATTGGTTTTGCTCTGCTTTTTTGTCGAGGCGCTCTTGGTGGCGAAGGTGAAGTTTTTTTGCCTGCTCAAATGATGTTTTGTTGAGTATTTTCCAGTCTCTTGTTTGTTTGATATTCACGCCGGCGTGGGTCAATAGCCGTTGTAGCTCGCCGTTTTGTTTGAGCTTCTCCAGGCCGAGGTTAAGCAGGTTTTGCAGTTTTTTCCCCTTGCTGCTTTGGCGGCTGGTGACATAGTGGCGTGCGCCCGGCAGCTTCACTTTAACTCCGGGGATGGGTTTCATTTTCACGTCCGCGCGCACCACGGCCAGATCTTTTCTATTGCTAAAATTCATCAGGATGAAATCCGCTCGTCCGGCCTCAAGCATTTTAAATGGTGAGTCATGTCGCGTAGCGCTATATATTTGAGCGGTAATGGCGCTAAGTGCCTGCCAATCTGAGTGCCAGCCGCGAATGGTGACGCCGCGATACTGGCTGATGTCCAATTTGTCGATGGGGGTGTTTAGCAGGGGGTGGTCAAGTCTGGTGTAGAGGCCTTTTTCGAAGCCTCCCCACGCGATGAGCTCGTTGCTTTTGTGCAGTAGGTCTTCATGGATGTCGAAAATCCACGCTGTTTCAGCGCTCATATCAACTTCGCCGATCTCTGTCATACGCAGCGCGCGGCCGTAGTTGGGGCTAGGTACGACGTGGAGTAAGGCTCTGCTGCCCGCGGCTTTTAGGGCTCGACAGATAAGGACAAGCTCTATCGTGCCGCGGGTAAAGTTGTGTTTGTCGAGCAGTTTGTCGTCGCCGCAGCGCTTTTTTTTACTCAGCAGGTTAAATTCGCTGGCGATATTGCCCGATGCGGCGATGCGTACCTCGCGCAGGCTGTTGTCTTCTGCGTTGCTGCTGTGCATTACGCAGAGTATTAGCGGCAGTGCGAGGGCGACAATAAACGGGTGTGTTTGCATGGTACTTTTTGAATATTAAGGCTCAAAAAGTATAGTTTGTTCTGCAGGGGGTGGTGCTTGCTTGTTGCAACCACTTAAACCCGCGTAAGCGGGCTTAAGCAGTTCGTGATTTAAATCGTATTAGGCGTTGTTTGCCTGCAAAAAACGCTTGATTAGTTTTTGGGTTGAGCTGTCCCAGTCTGCGGGCACATCCGTGGTCTCCATGGCGTTGGCGACATTAGTGCCGAGCAGCTTGCCGAGTTCAACGCCCCACTGGTCAAAGCTGTTAATGTTCCAAAGCACACCGAGGGTGTAGACCTTGTGTTCGTAAGCGGCAATCAGTGCGCCGAGGGTCTCCGGACTGAGTTCTTCGACAACAATGGTGCTGCTCGGGCGGTTGCCCGGGTGAACTTTGTGCTCGGCCAGAGCATCGATTTCACTTTCGGCGACACCCTGGGCGCGAAGTTCGGCCTTCGAGGCCTCGAGGTCGCGCCCCTCCATCAGTGCCTGACTCTGGGCGATGCAGTTGGCAATCAGGTATTTTTGCTGGTGGGCAAGATCGTGTTGGGCTTTCATTGGGGCGATAAAGTCAATTGGCGTCAGCACATTGCCCTGGTGTAGCAGCTGGTGAAAACTGTGCTGGCCGTTGGTGCCTTCGGTGCCCCAGACGACGGAGCCGGTCTGGTAGTTAATGCGCTGGCCGCTTTTGTTGACACTCTTGCCGTTACTTTCCATTTCGAGCTGCTGCAGATAGTTTGGCAGCAGTTGCAGGTGGTTGGCGTAAGGTAATACGGCCTGGTTGTCTGCGCCGAGCACGCTGCTGTACCAGAACATCAATAGCCCCATCAGCGCGGGAATGTTTTTGTCGAGCGGGGCTTCGGCGAAATGGCTGTCGAGGCGGGCGGCGCCGGCGCGGAGCTTGTTAAAGTTGTCCATGCCCACGGCAAAGGCGATCGGCATGCCAATCGCCGACCACAGGCTGTAGCGGCCGCCGACCCAGTCCCACATCGGGAATACGTTGTCTGCGTCCATGCCAAACTCGATGGCTTTGTCGACCTTGGAAGAAATCGCCACAAAGTGCTTGGGCAGATCGCCTTCGGCGCAGCCTTGCGCCAGCATCCAGCGGCGGGCAGTCAGGGCGTTTTCGAGGGTCTCGAGGGTGGAGAAGGATTTAGAGGCGACAATCCACAGGGTGCTTTCAGCATTGACCTGGCTGAAAAGGTCGTTGATTTCGGCACCGTCGATATTGGCAACGAAGTGAACCTTTACATCACCAGTGTGATAAGGCGTCAGGGCTTTGGTCACCATGCGCGGGCCGAGGTCGGAGCCGCCGATGCCGATATTGACAACGTCGGTGATGCGTTTGCCTGTGTGGCCGAGCCACTCACCACTGTGCACACGCTGTACAAGTTTGCCCATTTTTTCGAGTGCGGCGGCGACTTCTTTTTGTTCGTTGCTTTGTGCTTCGCCTTCAAAGCGCAGTGCGCTGTGCAGGGCGGGGCGGTCTTCGGTGTTGTTGACGTGATCGCCGCGCAAAAGGCGTTTAATGGCGCCTTGCAGGTCGGCTTTTTCGGCCAGCCCAAGCAGCAGCTCCAGGGTTTTGTCGTCGATGTGGTTTTTGCTGTAGTCGAACTCAAGGCCTGCAGCGGCGGTGCTGTAACGCTCGGCGCGATTGCTGTCTTCGGCAAAGGCTTGTTTCAGGCTGCGGCTTTTCCATTGCTCGGCGTGTTGTGTGAGTTCGGCCCAGTTATCGTAAAGGTCAGTGATCTGTACAGACATATATATGCATTCCTGAAGTGGGGTTTCCGTTGCGCCTGCTAACTTAAATGCTGTTAATAGGCGCGCTCCACAGCAAAGCGGGTGAGTTCAATAAGGCTTTGGCGCCAGTTGGACTCGGGCACTTGCTGCAAGTGTTCAATAGCTTGCTCTGCGTGATGGCAGGCTGCGCGACGAGTGTAGTCGAGGCCACCGCTTTGTTTGACCAGCTTGATGATGTCGTCGAGTTTGCTGAGATCGGCGCTGCTAATGGCTTCGCGAATCAGTTGAGCATCCGCTTCGCCACTGTGCGCAAGGGCGTATATCACCGGCAGAGTGCTTTTGCCCTCGGCGAGATCGTCGCCTACGTTTTTGCCCAGAGCTTCGGCGTCGCCATCGTAATCAAGCAGGTCGTCCATCAGCTGGAAAGCTAGGCCGAGATGATAGCCAAACTGCTTTAAAGAATTGCGATATGCATCAACTTCAGCATTTTCGTCAGCGGCAACACTGGCGCCACATTCGCAGGCGGCCTCGAAGAGTGCGGCGGTCTTCTTGTAGATAACCTTGCGGTAAGCTTCTTCGCTTAAATCTGACTTGCGAGCGTTGGCGAGCTGCTGCACTTCGCCTTCGGCAATGGTATTGGTCGTGTTGGAGAGGGTATTCATAATATCCATGCTGCCAACTGCAACCATCATTTGAAAGGCCCGGCTGTAGAGAAAGTCGCCGACTAAAACACTCGGGGCATTGCCCCACTTTGCGTTGGCCGTTGGCCTGCCCCGGCGCAACTCGCTGACATCAACAACGTCGTCGTGAAGTAGGGTGGCGCTGTGAATAAACTCGATAACGGCTGCTAGTTCATAGTGTTTGTCGCCGCTGTAGCCGAGTGCGCGGGCACACATTAAAACCAGTATTGGGCGAAGGCGCTTGCCGCCGGCATTAATGAGGTGATTGCCGATATCTTCAACGAGAGGTTCTTCGGAGTAGAGGCGCTTAAGAATGGTTTGGTTGACGCGCTCCAGTTCTGGCTGCACGGCTTCCAGGAAGGGCAACATAGATGGCCTTATCTTGATGGGTCCCAAAATTGAGCATGGATGCTAGGGGGCAGTGGGCTGTAAGTCAAGAACAGCCTTGGTTTGGTGCTTCTATTTCCGCTTTTCACTGCGGAGGTGGGCATCGCGGGGCGCTGTGAACCCATCCTTGGGCGCTTAGCCGCCGCATCCCTGCGGCAGATACCCGCTCAACCCTCCTGCGCAGTGAAAAGCTACCAATGAGCCATTCCTCGGTTTTCTTGATAGGTGGGAGGGAATTGGAGCTTCGATTGTTTAATCTTACGAGCTGAATATCCGGGAGCTTCGAATAAAGAACGTATATTGGTTGTCGGCTGACTCCTCAAATACAGGCTTGCGACAAAGCTTGCGCAAAAAACGGGCTTTTAGTAGAATGCGCGCCCCTTGGCCTCATTGGCTCGGGATTGAACAACGCCGCAAGCGAGCACAAGCTCAAAAATGGCATAGAACCTAACGGGTTCGCCTGCTTCGTGTCGTCCATTCGCGTTTTGCATTGGAGCATACTTAAATGTACGCAGTATTTGTAAGCGGTGGCAAGCAGCACCGCGTAGAAGAAGGCGAAGTCCTTCGTCTGGAAAAGATTGAAGAAGAAACTGGTAAGACTATCGCTTTTGACCAAGTGTTGATGGTGGGTGCCGGTGCCGACGTTAAAATTGGTGCCCCAGTTGTTGAAGGCGCTACGGTAGAAGCCGAAGTTGTTAAGCACGGTCGTGCGGAAAAGGTAACGATTATCAAGTTCCGTCGTCGCAAGCACAGCATGAAGCGTCAAGGTCATCGTCAGTGGTTCACTGAAGTGAAAATCACTGGTATCAAAGGTTAATTTGGAGATAAGTCATGGCTCACAAAAAAGCTGGTGGTAGTACTCGTAACGGCCGCGATTCGGAAAGTAAACGCCTTGGTGTTAAGCGTTTTGGCGGTCAGGAAGTAGCGGCTGGTAGCATCATCGTTCGTCAGCGCGGCACTAAATTCCACGCTGGTGAAAATGTAGGTATCGGCAAAGACCATACCTTGTTTGCCAAAGCAGGCGGTGTTGTAAAATTTGAAGAAAAAGGTCTTCCTAAGCGCAAGTTTGTAAGCATTGTTGCTGCCTAATTTGCCCTAGCCCTTCTTTCTGAAAAGCCCCTCTGCTTCGGTCGAGGGGCTTTTTTTATGCACAGGATGTGCGGTATAGCGCGGTCGCAAGGAAGCGAAGGAGTGCATATGCACAGGATGCGGCCGAAGCTTTTTGCTCCTGCAGCGTCGGCATTCGCGTCATCCCTGGCGCTCGTATAGCGCGGTCGCAAGGAAGCGAAGGAGTGCATATGCACAGGATGTGGCAGAAGTTTTTTGCTCCTGCGGGGTCGACTTTGCGCCACCCGTGGTGGTCGTGTTAAGGGTTCGTTAGTATGTTCGGGTGTGTTGCCTGACATTTGGCTCCGGTGGGAGCGAGGTAGATTAAATGAAGTTCGTTGATGAAGCACCGATTACTGTGCGTGCGGGCAATGGTGGCAACGGCTGCTGTAGCTTTCGCCGTGAGAAATTTATTGCTAAAGGCGGTCCGGACGGCGGTGACGGCGGTGACGGCGGCAGTGTCTACCTCGAGGCGGATGAAAACCTCAACACTCTGATCGATTACCGCTATCAGCGTGGTTATTCAGCTGAAAGCGGAAAAAAAGGCGGCAGTCGTAACTGTACTGGCCCGAAGGGGGCTGATCTGGTGTTGAAGGTGCCTGTCGGCACATCAGCTATTGATCTTGAGAGCGGCGAAACCGTGGCTGACTTGACGGCGCACGGCGAAAAGATGCTTGTTGCTCAGGGCGGTTTTCACGGCCTTGGCAATACTCGCTTTAAAAGCTCGGTGAATCGCGCGCCGCGGCAGACAACTGAAGGCTCTGAGGGTGAAGTCAAAGAGCTGAAATTAGAGCTTAAGCTACTTGCCGATGCCGGCATGCTCGGTTTGCCCAATGCCGGTAAATCAACGTTTATTCGCGCAGTAACCGCCGCCCAGCCTAAAGTGGCCGACTATCCGTTCACAACCCTGGTGCCAAGCCTGGGTGTGGTTAAGGTTCAAAAGCACCGCAGCTTTACTGTTGCTGATATTCCCGGCCTTATCGAGGGCGCGGCGCATGGTGCAGGGCTTGGGGTGCGTTTTTTAAAGCACTTAACACGCTGTCGTGTGCTGCTGCACTTGGTTGATATAAAGCCCGTTGATGGCAGTTCGGCGCTTGAGAGTGCGCAAAGTATTATCAGTGAAATTGAAGAATTTAGTCCGACCTTGGCGCAGCGTGAGCGCTGGTTGGTGATAAATAAAAGTGACCTGTTGCCCGAGCACGAATTGCAGCAGGCGGTTGATGTCCTGCTTGAGGGGCTGGCGTGGTCGGGGCCGGTATACGTTGTCAGTGCTCTGGCGAAACAGGGAACGGAGCAGCTTTGCGCAGACTTGCTTGCTTATCTTGAGAGTTGTTGGCTGCGCGAGCGTGAAGACCCAGAGGCGGCCGAGCGTGAGCACGATACTCAGCTGGCAATGCAGGCCGAGGCTCGCGCGCGAATTGAGGCCTTGCGCAATAAGCGCAAGCAAACGTCTGACGACGCAGAAGATGATGATGACGACGATGATGATGACGTCGAAATCGTTTATGCTCGCTAGCGTTTTTGTCGCCGGCTGGTGCCGGCGCCTTCAGGTGTGTTTTTCGAATTGATACAGCAGTACATGGAATAGCTGGGCGAATGTCTAGACGCAATCAAATTAAACAGAGCCGCCGCTGGGTGGTGAAAATTGGCAGCGCGCTGCTGACCAACGATGGCAAGGGGCTCGATAGTAGTGCTATTACCGAGTGGGTAAGGCAGGTGGCCGCACTGACAAAGCGCGGTTATGAGGTGGTGATTGTCAGCTCTGGCGCTGTAGCCGCTGGTATGACTCGCCTTGGTTTTGACACTCGACCCAAAACAATTCACGAGCAGCAAGCGTGTGCGGCGGTGGGGCAGAGTGTGTTGGTGCAGGCTTACGAGCAGGCGTTTGCGCGCTACAACTTAAAAACCGCGCAGATCTTGTTAGATCACGATGATCTTGGCAGTCGTCAGCGCTATTTAAATGCGCGCTCTACCATCCGCACACTGTGTTCGATGGGCGTTGTGCCGATCATTAATGAGAATGACACGGTGGTGACTGACGAAATTCGCTTTGGTGACAACGATACGCTCGGTGCGCTGGTGGCCAACTTGCTTGAGGCCGATACACTGTGCATTCTGACGGACCAGGAGGCGATGTACGACAGTGATCCGCGCCAAAATGCCTTGGCGCAGATTATATATGAGCGCTCGGCTCACGATCCTGAGTTGGATCAGATGGCCGGTTCGAGCTCATTGCTCGGGCGCGGGGGCATGGTCAGTAAGGTGCGTGCTGCGCGCCTGGCAGCTCGCTCCGGCGCCGATACCATTATTGTCGGCGGCCGCGTCGACAACGCAATCTTAGAGCTTGCGCAGGGCGCCATGATCGGCACCTTGCTATATGCGTCACAACAACCGCTGGCTGCGCGCAAGCGCTGGCTGGCGGGTCAGCTGCAAAGTCGCGGGGTGTTGATTCTCGACGATGGCGCTGTCCGCGTGCTCAGAGATAAGGGCCGCAGCTTGTTGCCGGTCGGAGTCAAAACCGTTGTCGGGTATTTTACTCGCGGTGAGCTGGTGGTGTGCCGCGATGCCGAGGGCAACGAGGTTGCTCGCGGCTTGGTGAATTACAGCAGTGACGACGCTCGAAAGATTGTCGGTCATGCAAGTGGTGAAATAGAAAAGTTGCTTGGTTATAGCGATTATGACGAGCTTATTCACCGCGATAACCTGGTATTGAGCTAATGGCTTTATTTAAGCAGCACATCTACAAGATGGGTACGTACAAGCCGCCACTCGATGGCCGCGATCCCGAGCGTTTTACCTTGCTTGATTTTAATGAGCGCACCGTGCCTGTCGCCGATGAGATTGCTCGCGATATTGCCGAGTGGGTGCTTGCCGGGCGTTTGCAGATGTATCCGAGCTACGGTGATATTTGTGATCAGATTGCCGACTACTGTCAAGTTGCGGCGGCCCAGGTGATGATCACTAACGGCTCCGATCAAGGTATCGACCTGGTGTTTCGCTGCTGTTGCGAGCCCGGCTCAGAGGTTATTGTGCCGGGGCCAAGTTTTCCGATGTATTTGCAGTCTGCGGCAATTGAGGCGGCGCAGGTGCACCAGCCTCAATACAGCCGAGACCGGGGTTATCCGCTTGATAAGGTACTGGGGCTAATCAATGCTAAGACGCGGGTTGTGGTGGTGTCGAACCCAAATAACCCGAGTGCCACCAGTGTCTCGCGTGAGGCGATTGTGCGGTTGGCTAAAGCTGCACCTCGTGCCGCTATCTTGGTTGATGAGTGTTATTTTGAATACTGTGGTATTTCGGTTGTCGACTTGGTTGAGCAATATCCAAATATCATTGTCACGCGCACGTTTAGCAAGACCTGGGGTTTGCCTTCATTGCGCTTGGGTTACGTGGTTAGTGCGAAGGCCAATATCGACGAGCTGCTCAAAGTTCGCGGCCCTTACGATGTCAATCAGTTGGCAATTGTTGCGCTGAACTCGGCGTTTAAGCACAGGCAGACAATCGAAGCGTATATTGATGAGGTCATGCAAAAGAGCAAGCCCGAATTTGAGGCTTTTCTTGATCGTCATGGGCTCGATTACTGGCCGAGCTCGGCCAACTTTATCTGGGTCTTTTTTGACGATGCAGAGGCCGTTGAACACGCTTTGAGGGCGGCGGGCATATTGGTAAGGCCAAAGGACGATGCTTCGGGGCGCAAGGGTTTGCGTATTACGCTCGGCACCTTGTCGCAAACTCAAGCGCTGATGCAGGTGCTGGCATCTGTGTTGCCTTAATTGTTGTTGTGGGTAAATCTCAAGCATAAAAAAACCGGCCAAGGCCGGTTTTTTTATGCTTGAAGCTGCAAATCAATTAAGCTGCCAGAGCTTTGATTTGAGCGTTCAGGCGGCTCTTATGGCGAGCGGCTTTGTTCTTGTGAAAGACGCCCTTATCGGCCACGCGATCGAGAACGGGAACGGCCGCTGCATAAGCTGCTTTGGCTGCTTCGGCGTCGCCGGCTTCAATTGCCGCCACTACTTTTTTGAGGTAGGTGCGAACCATAGAGCGCAAGCTGGCATTGTGCTGACGAGCTTTGTCGTTTTGACGAGCGCGTTTACGTGCTTGAGGTGAGTTTGCCACCGCGTAGCTCCTGTAAAATTACCTGTGAATTGCTTTGCGCTGCTGACTTGTAACCAGCGAAGCTGGCCGAGTCGGTGCGCAAGGTCGCGGTATTATCCGTATTTTGTTGTGCTTGTCAACTTTTATCTAAAGGGCGTTGACACGCATACGTATGGCGTAAATTCATTGGCTCTGGGGCGACGTAATCGCTTGACTGGGCATTGGGCCCTTTGCAGAATCGAGCTTAGGACAACTAACAGAAGGATGGGTTATGTACCCCTTTATTGTCGCCGATGTCGGTGGCACCAACGCTCGTTTTGCGCTTGTCACGGATAAATTGGACGGCGAGTTTCAACTTAAGTGCACTCGCATCTACAAAGGCTCTGAGTTCGCTAATTTTGACTTGGTCATGGAGGATTATCTCGCCCAGCTCGACGGCGTCAAACCTCACGCGGCTTGCGTGGCGATTGCAGGGCCTATTGATGGTGACGCAGTCAAAATGACCAACCTACCGTGGCATTTCTCTCAGCGGGAATTAAAGCAGCGTTTCGATTTGCAAGCGTTTAATGCCATTAATGATTTTACCGCGATGGCGATGGCGAGCTCCATTCTCAAGGGTGAGAGCTTAAACTACGTGCTCCCCGGTTCGCGCCAGAAACACGGCAACAAGGCCATTTGTGGCGCTGGTACCGGGCTCGGTGTCGCCGGACTCTGTCACGATGGGCGCTATTGGTTGCCGATCCCGTCTGAAGGCGGGCACGTGACTTTGGGGCCGGCAACAATTGAAGAAGCCGAACTGTTAAAGCTAATGCTGCGACAACACGCCTATGTCTCAGCTGAGATGTGCCTGAGCGGCCCGGGCTTGATTAACCTTTATAAGGCATTTGCCGAACTCGAAGGTCAGTCGGCCGAAGCCCTCGCCGCACATGAAATCAGTCAGCGAGGCCTCGACAACAGTGATGTACTGTGTCGCAAGGCGCTTGATCAGTTTTGCGCGTTTATGGGCACCGTTGCCTCGAACTTAGCGCTGACTTACGGGGCCAAGGGCGGTGTATATCTTTGTGGGGGCATCGTGCCAAGGTTTGTTGACTATCTGCGTAAAAGCCTCTTTAAGGAACGCTTTTTAAATAAAGGGGTGATGAGCCACTACCTCGCCGATATTCCCGTCGATGTTATGGTGCACGAGCTACCGGCTTTTCACGGTGCGGCCGCGTGGATGGAGCAGACGCTCAACAGCCAATAACTTAGCTGCGCCGCGTACTTTACTTTGTCACGCTATTAAATCTTCCCTAATGGAGGCGGTATATGCGCAGCCACTCTGCGCTTTTGTTGTTGTACCTGGCGAACCTGCTGATGGCCGGCGCCGGTGTTTTCTCCAAGTTATTACCTGCCGATGCGCTGTCAATCACTCAGTTGCGCTGTGTTTTTGCAGCGCTTTTTTTATTGCTTATTGTTAAGTTGCTAAAGGTTTCTCTGCGTTTGCGCGGCTTGCGGCAAGTCTTCGGTGTGCTGCTGTTGGGACTGTTGATGGGCTGCCACTGGGCAAGTTATTTTAAAGCAATGCAATCGAGTACGGTGGCCGTCGGGACCCTGGCTATTTTTGTCTATCCGATGATGACGGTTTTGCTCGAGCCGCTGTGGGGGCGGCACAAGCTTTTGTTTCGGGATTTAGTGCTAGCGCTGGTTGTACTGTTTGGTGTCGCGCTACTGCTTGTCGATAACGTCAGTGAACTGTTGCAACTGAAGGCAAACGACTACCTTTACGGGGTACTCTGGGGTTTGCTGTCTGCGTTTTTGCTCAGTCTTCGCAATCTCGGCCAAAAATATTATTTCGCCGACTTAAACTCGGCCACACTCATGTTTTATCAGGTGTGTGTGGTTGCTCTTGTCTTCACGCCGCTGCTTTCGTGGCAGCAGCTTGCAGCGTTTGAGTCGCGCGATTGGTTAAATTTACTCATTCTGGCGCTACTGGTCACGGCGGTTGGCCACACTCTTTTTGTACAGAGTTTTAAATCGCTGCCGGCTAAGTCGGTATCCATGATTAGCTGTGTGCAGCCGCTAATTGTTGTTGTGATTGCCTGGTGGGTTCTCGGCGAGCTACCGGCGGGGCCGGTGTATTTAGGTGGTGCGCTGATTGTCGGTGTGGCCTTTTATGAGAGTTGGCTGCAGCGCCGAGCGGCCGGCTGAGCTTAATGTCGGGTTGAGATGGCCGCAAACAAGGCGGTGGGGCTGTGGCCATTAAAGTGGCAAATGCCGTAGCCGGAAGATGGAACTTAAAGCGTCAATACAAAGTCCAAAGCCAAACCTTAGAAAAACAAACTTCAAAAAACAGGAGAAGTTCCAATGCGTAAAGCAATTGTTGCGCTTGTACTTGGTCTATTTGCAAGTTCGGCCTTTGCCGCGTTGCCGTCGCACACCGGTGACGGCCAGTCCCTGCCAACGTTGGCACCGATGTTAAAGCAGGTAAATCCTGCGGTGGTGAATATTGCCACGTATTCAACGCGCAAGCAGGCCTATAACCCGCTAATGAACGACCCGTATTTTCGCCATTTTTTTGGTGAGCCGCGCCAGCCCCAGCAAGATAATCGCCCTCAGCGCAGGCAGCAAAGCGCTGGATCCGGTGTTATTGTCGATGCTAAAGACGGGGTTGTCATGACCAACTATCACGTAATCAAAGACGCTGACGAAATTCAGGTGCACCTGATAGATGGCCGCACTTACGAAGCTGAGCTTGCCGGTTCTGATCCCGAGCTCGATATTGCCATATTAAAAATTGACGCCTCTAAACTTACTGATGTAAAGCTCAGCGACTCTGATGTGCTTGAGGTTGGGGATTTTGTGGTGGCAATTGGCAACCCCTTTGGTCTCGGCCAAACGGTGACCACAGGTATCGTCTCGGCGCTCGGCCGCAGCGGTCTGGGCATAGAGGGCTATGAGAGCTTTATTCAGACCGATGCGTCGATCAACCCGGGGAACAGCGGCGGTGCGCTGGTGAACTTGCGCGGTGAGCTGGTCGGTATTAACACGGCAATTATTTCTCCTGCCGGGGGCAATGTCGGAATTGGTTTTGCCATTCCGGTCAATATGGCCAAGGCCAGTATGGAGCAAATTCTCGAAAGTGGAGAAGTGAAGCGCGGTGTGATTGGTGTTGGCATTCAGGATATCAGCGCGGATTTGCAAAAGGCTTTTGACCTGAAAAATGGTCAGCAAGGCGTGTTAATTACCGGTGTATTTGACGATACTCCAGCGCAAAAAGCGGGTCTTGAGCCCGGCGATATTATTATTGCGGTGAACGGTGAAGCGACTGCCTCGACCTCTCAGCTTCGCAGCCAGATCGGCATGCGCAAAATCGGCGACAGTGTGAAAGTTACGGTGTTGCGCGATGGCAAAGAAAAGACCTACAAGGTTAAAATTGGCGAGCCCGGTGAAAGCATGTCGGTCAGCGGCAAAACCAACCCCCTGTTTGAGGGTGCGGTGCTTGAAAACGCCAACGATGGCAACGGTGTGGTTGTGGTCAGATTGGCACCGAGTTCCCCAATGAGCTACGCCGGCCTGCGCCCCGGCGACGTGATTTACAGCGTTAACAGAAAGTCGGTAGCATCGGTTGAGCAACTCAAGCAGTTGGTTGGCTCAAACGATGAGCAAATACTGCTGCGTATCGCCCGCAACGGCCGCTCGTTTTTTGTTGTCTTAAAATAATCTTTTTACGCCCTTTGTATGCACCAGTAGCTCTGGCTACTGGTGCATTTGCGCATTTATTGAAGGAAAAGCTCTGGCTAAGAACTCCGGCTCCAGCGGCGCTTTGATAAAACCCGCATAGTCGCCGTGCTTGTTTAGAATAACCACCTGAGCGCTGTGGTCGATGGTGTAGCCATCTGCGAGCGCAACCTTGTTGAAGGCAATATTTACATTGCGACTGAATTTCATTAGTTCGGTAAAATCGCCGCTCAAAGCTTTAAAACTCGTTTCAAAATACGCAACATAAGGCTTTAATACGGCCGGTGTATCGCGCTCGGGATCAAGGCTTACAAATAGCAACTGTGTTTGTAGCTGCTGTTCGGTATTTAGCTTTTTGTAAAAGCGGGCGAGTTCGCTGAGGCTTGTTGGGCATATGTCGGGACAGTGGGTAAAGCCAAAAAAGATAAAGCTTGTTTTCCCTAGTAGCTGATCCTTTGAAAACTCGTGTTGATTTTCGTCTATCAGGGTGAAGCTTTTTACCTGTCTTGCCTGTTCAAATACAAGCACCCCGTTTTGGCGTAAACTCTGTTTGTCAAACTGCTCTGCTCTCAAGGCTTTGTTTAAAAACAGGCCTAAAAATAAGGCCATTAGTGCGATAACGGCGACGACGGTCAGCCAGATGTTTTTTTGTTGCTGTTGTTTTGCTGCTGAATTTAACTCGCTGCGTTCGGCCTCGATATGCATTTTATTTCTCTTATTAATTTAGTAAGCGTAAATAGTGATCGACCAGCATGAAAACAAACAGTAAACCGAGGTAGATGATTGAGTACCAAAACGCATCGAGGCTGTGTTGCCGCTTGTGACTTGCGCACATTCGGATGACCACGACTAAATAGATAAAACCCAGAATCGAAGCGGTAACAAGATAAAGCAGGCCCTGCATCTGGCAAAGGTAAGGCAGCAGTGAGCAGATAATCAGGATCAGCGTATAGAGAAGAACCTGTAACTTGGTATAGCGCTCACCGTGAGTCACCGGCAACATTGGTATTTTTGCGTGAGCGTACTCTTCTTTTCGGTGGATGGCCAAAGCCCAAAAATGCGGTGGTGTCCACGCGCAGATAATTAACACTAGCAGCAGTGCCTGAGGCTCAACGCTGTTGCTGACAGCCGTCCAGCCGAGCAGCGGGGGCGCCGCGCCAGCTAGACCACCGATAACAATATTCTGAGGCGTGGCGCGTTTTAAAAACAAGCTGTACACCACGGCATAGCCAATGGAGGCGGTGAGTGTTAACCAGGCGCAAAGTGCATTGACCAAGGTGTACAGTAGGGTAAAACCCAGAGCGGCGAGCACAGCGGCAAACGCCGCAGCGTGTTGGTCTTGAATGCGGCCCTGGGCAATGGGGCGACTAAAGGTTCTACCCATATGCTGATCAACACGCTTATCGACGAGGTGGTTGATAGCTGCCGCGGATGCTGCGAGCAAAGCGATACCCAGGTTGCCAAATATAAGGGCATTGAGAGCGACCCAACCGTCGCTGGCTAACAGCATGCCAATGGCAGAGGTTAGCAGCATTAATGCGAGTACCCTGGGTTTGCACAGCTCGAGGTAGTCGGCCAGACGTTGTTGACTGAGAATATCATTCATTATTGTTGTTCTTTGATTGTTGTTCGCCAGTTTTTGGCACAGCGCCCCGCTGTAAATATGGCCTTGGGCGCCGCCCAGGCTTGACTCTGATCAAAAGTCGCTTGCCCCTGTTTAGTAGTATAGAAAACGAGCAATAATTTGTAGTGCTAATACATAGGAGGGGATATGTATATCGACTGGGTAATTACTTTAAGCCTGATCATTGTTGTTTTGACCTGCGTTTTTCTCGGGTATGCCGTGCGTTACGCCATGCAAAAGATCAACGAAGTGCCGACCGACTTTGATACAACCCAGGAAGCGGCAAACGCTCGTTAGCTAGCAGCGGCTAGATTGTTTAAGCGCTGGTTTTCACGCCTGAGCGCGCGGTAAAGGGGCGGGGCCAGACTGCGTCTATACTGGGGGCATCAATTTGCCAAAAAGTGGTTTGAGCCCAGGGTCCTATGTTCGCTCGTCTGCTCCCCAAGCGTTATTTACTCTCAGCGGTTTTAATCTGTACTTCTCACGTGGCTTCGGTATCAGCCGAAACTTTGCGCCTGGTTTTTGCCGAATTTGCTCCGTACCAATATATGCACGAAGGGCAAGCGACGGGCCGCGGCGTTACTGCCATCAGGGAAATTATTGAACGCGATTTGGGGCTCGAGCTGAGTTTGGATATGTACCCGAATTATGGTCGGGCGGTCAAAGCGACTGAGCAGGGCAAGGCCGACGGTTTTTTCCTCGCGTCACAAAATTCAGAGCGCGATGCGATTGCCGAATTCTCCCTGCCGGTGATGTTCAATAACTGGAGCTGGTTTTTTCATCGGCGCAATGTGCTTGATAATACTCAGCCGCAGTTTCATAGAATGGTTAGGGTGGCGACTCTGCTGCACACCAATACCCACAAGTGGCTCGAGAAAAATAGTTTTCGCCACATTATGCCGGTTATGAAACCTTCGCTGCTGCCAACCCTGCTTGAACTGGAGCGGGTCGATGCGGTTTTCCTTGCCGAAGTGGTGTTCAGTGCTGAGGTTGAAGCCTTAGGTTTACAGGCCGATGACTTTGTCCAGGTTGTTGAGGTGGCAAAGCCGTTTGGAATTTACATCTCTAAGCGCTATTTGGCTGAGCACCCCGATTTTATGTCCAAGCTAAATGCCGCGATCGCGCGCTACAACAACACTCCCTAACTGTCACCGTTCTTATCTGGTTGATTACTGCTGGTGCAGCCTTGGTGAGCCGCGGCAGGAATTGAATTGGGCCGGGGCAATCTAGATCGTGAGCTTCATACAGCCATAAAAAAGGGCTCTAAAAAGAGCCCTTGAATTTGCTATGGTTTTTCTCAAATTTTATTTTTTTACACATTCCAGGTTGATGCTGGTCTGGAACTTAAACTGGCTTTGAGTGGTATGGCGTTCAGCAAAGAATAAGTCAAAGCTATAGGTTTCGCCGATCACCAGGCCGAGCTCATGGGCGACCGCGTCGATGTCGACGCTGGCGTGTTCAGCACTGTGTACACCACCCAGATCGATTACACGGTGCCCATTGATGTAGACCCAGAGGTCGTCATCGCCGGTAAAGCTAAACTGTTCGCCGCCGTTATAGTCGAACTGCAGGTGGGCTTCGAGTGTGAACCAGAAGTTGTGGCTCTGACCCTGGTTGCCCCAACCCTCGCTGTCTAGAGGGAAAAAGTCGTTGTCTTCATAAGTCCAGATGCTGGAGCCCTGTTGGCGTTTTAAGGTCAGGTTGCGCTCAATGGGGATATTGACGCGATTGACGTTGTTAAACCACTGATCGAAGTTGGCTTGGCCGGTTGTGGTATCGGTGTAGCTGCCCGGGTGAGCGTAGACCGGCTTGCCGTCGGCGCCCAGGTATTCGGTAACAATGCCGGGGTCAGAGCCAATGGCGTATTCAAAGTCGGGGTGGCTGGCTTTGAAGTCGCGCAGAGTCACCGGCAGCAGTCGGCGTGTTTCATCGCTGATATCACAGGCAATCGGGTCGCTGGTGGCCTCAAAGCTGATGGTTGTTGGCACACTGTCGACTTTGCCGTCGCTAACAATCAGCTGAACAACATAGTCGCCGTCGGTGCCAAGACTTAAGCTCGGCGCGTTGCTGTTGCTGTCGTTAAGGGCCGCAGAGGAGCCCTGGGGCTTGCTCAGCAAGCTCCAGCGATAGCTCAATGCGTCGCCATCTTCATCGTAGCTGTTGCCACCGTTTAGCTGCACCGTGTTCTCCGATTTGATCTGGTCGTTGATATCGTCAATAACGGCAACGGGGCGACTGTTAAGGGTGCTTAATACAACTTGGTCCGCTTCACTATCGAGCTTGCCGTCGCTGACGATCAGCTGCAGCACGTAGCTTCCAGCGGCATCAATGGCCAGCGTTGGCATGGCCAGCTGCGCATCGAGCAGGTTGGCGCTGCTGCTTGCGGGGCGGCTGACAAGCTGCCAGCTGTAGCTCAAGGCATCGCCATCGGCGTCGCTGCTCGCACTGCCGTCGAGCATAACTTCAGTGTGCAGAGCGACACTTTGGTCCGGGCCGGCGTTGGCAACCGGGCGCTGATTTGGATCTTCACTGGTAATCAGCACTTCATCTGCAACACTATCGAGCTCGCCGTCGTTGACGACGAGGCTAAATACATAGATGCCCGGGGCGTCAATATCAAAGCTGGGGCTGACTGCGCCGCTGTTATTAAGCTGAGCGCTGCTGCCCGCTGGGCGGCTAACCACGCTCCAGTGATAGCTCAGCGTATCGCCATCGGCGTCCGAGCTCGCGCTGCCATCTAGATTTACACTTTGATTAAGTACTGCCGTTTGGTCGGCGCCGGCGTTCGCGACGGGGGCGCGATTTGGCTCCGGGCTGGCGCTGGGCGATGGGCTCGCAACAGGGCTTGGGCTTGGCACAGGGCTGGCAGACGGGCTGGCACTTGGCGATGGGCTCGGTTCTGGACTAGCAGATGGGCTCGCTTCCGGGCTGGCACTCGGTGACGGGTTCGCGCTCGGGCTGTGACTCGGCACTGGGCTAGCACTTGCTAGTGGGCTTGAAACCGGGCTGGGGCTAAGGCTAGGCACAGGGCTGGCGCTAGGTAGCGGGCTCGCAACTGGACTTACCGCAGGGCTGGGGTTTGTCGAAGGCATGCTGCTGGGCACTGCACTTGGCGTTGAGCTCGGTACAGGGCTAGCTATAGGGCTAGCGCTGGGTAAAGCACTCGGTGCGGCACTTGGCTCGTAGCTGGGCGTTGGGCTCGGTATCGCGCTTGGCTCTGGGCTGGCAATGGGGCTGATCACAGGCGAGGGCAAAACACTCGGCACTGGTGTTGGCATAGTGCTTGTTGCCGGCGATGGTACTGGGCTCGGCGCTGAGCTAACGCTCGGGCTGGGCACAACGACAGGGCTAGCGCTTGTGATCGGGCGCGGTGTGCTGCTCGGCATCGGGCTGAGCACCGGGCTTGGGCTAGATGTGGCTACCGGGCTGCTCGTTGGCACAGGGCTGCTCGTTGGCTGAGGGCTACTTGTTGGCTGAGGGCTCGCCATCGGGCTGGCACTTGGGCTCGGCTGAGGGTCAACACTCGGGTTGTCGCAGACCAAGCGCGCACCTTCGTCGTTGTCGACATAATTGTGTTTGACCGGGGCGTAAGGCCATTCGGCGCCGAGGTGGGGGCGGCTGATCGCTAAGTCGCTATATACCGTATTGTTTTTTGCTGCGAGTAGGGGCAGCTGGCTGTCGGTGTTGGCATCGTATACCCACAGGCCGTACTTGCTGACAAGTTGGCTGGCATCGCCGCCGGTATTACAAAAGCTGCTGATGCCGTCGTCGTTGAGCGTACAGCTCGACCAGCTGACGACACTGCGATTTGAGCCGTCGCGATAGGGCCAGACGGCGCTGTACCAGCCGGGGTTACTCAGTTGGCCTGGATAGAGATTTACCTCCGCGTCAATAAATGCTTCCGGCGCGAGCTCGCCAAACAGGCCGTCATCACGGCTGCGTTCCGGGGCGTGAAACTCAAGAATATTGCCGCCTTGGGGAGAGCTAAAACCGTGGCTTAACAAGCCTAATAGGTGGCCGTTCTCTGCCTGAACAAGTTTGTCGATGCTGAGAAAACCCTCTGCACTGGCATTGAGACTGACAGTCTCGTAGAGCTGATCAAGCTTGCCGGTTTCGGCGTCGATACGCAGAACTGTGTAGTGGTTGCGCGCAATTGCTGCGCCGACAGGGGTATCAATGCTGTAGTTGCAAAGCTGTTCGGTGCTCCAGGCGTCCGGCTTGTCGAGCCCAGAAGGGTAGCTGGCAGAGAAAGCCTGCTGCAAATCGCTGGTTTTTCTAAACGGTGCAGAATAGCTCTTGCCGCACTCTTCAACCAGTTCATAACTCTGAGACCAGCGCACAAAAGCGACGGCGCCGCCCTTCAGGGCCGTGGTCGTTAAATCGTGATTGTTGCCGTAGGTCAGCTGCACGATATCGGAGCCATCTGCTTGCATTTTGTGCAGCAGCGAGGGCTTTTCAGAGGGGCCAACTTTAACGCAGTGGTCGTTCTCTGCGACAAAACGCTCGATCTCACTATCGGGGTCGCCAGCGGCGCGATCTGAGGAGAATACAATCAAGCCGTTGGCGGCAAAGCTTGGCGCTGTATCGTGGCCGGCATTTGCGATGCTGTCGTCTTCGATAATACGTGTGATTTCACCGCTTACAAAGTCGAGAGTGTAGATATTCCAGCTGTGGTGGCTCTGGCTATCCGCTGGGCCGTGGGCAGCAAAAATCAAGGTCGAGCCGTCGTGGCTGACATTCAGGTCTTTGACATCGTAGTCGTCAGAGCCAAAGTAGTTGTTGAGAAGATCGCTGATATTGGCGTCGACATCGATGCTGGTTTGCAGCAGCAGGCTCGCACCGGGTTTGCGGCGGTACGGGGAATTTAAATCCTGAGGTGCAAAGCGATCGCTCTCGACACTGGCTTTAAAGAATTCAGCGCTGCTTTTACTGTTGGCGCTGAGATCTCGTTGTACATAAACAAGTGGGGTATCTGCGGTGATGTCTCCACTTAAGCTGGCATCGGGGCCGTTGTTTTGATTGTCTGTGCTGCCTGCGCCGCCACAGGCGACCAATAATTGCAGGCTAGCGGCCGTGCTTACAACTGACAGAAAGCGACGTGTTTGCGTATTCATGTTCAGATCCAGGAACTAATGCTTAAGTGGGTTCTATTACGGGGGAGAATTTTGACAGAAACTACGACGAATTACTGAGATTCAGTTCCATTACGCGCCGCGCAGCGACAGGCGGCACGCGGCTTTCAGAGTTTTGTGATGCTCTTCTCATTTCCGTATAGGCGCTTGTGGCAAGCAAAAAAAGGGGGTATTAGCCCCTTGATTTTGTCGCCGTTGACGAAATTTTGTTCGTTTTTTAAGGTGTTTTCTAGGAAGTTATTTTAACAGTTTGATTAGCTTGGTAAAAACACAAAAGTGTATTCTACCTTAGTGGTGATGACATCTTCTTCACCAAAACTGACCTGCTTTATTTGCCCGAGAATTTCACGCTCGAGGCTGTTCAAGCCGAGTTCGCTCGATAAGAGCGACAGTGAACTGATTTGGCCGCTCGGCTCGATGACGAGCTGAAAGCGAAACTTGCCGGCCAGTTCCGGGTTCTCGTTGAGGGCCCGCTGGTAGCGTGCATATACTCGGCTCTTGGCGGCCTCTAATGCGCGCCGAACACTTTCCATATCTCTAACACCGCTGCGGATTTCACCGTAGGCGTCGCTGGTGCTGACCAAGCCGGAACTCAGGTCGAGACCATCAACTTCAGTGGCTTGGTGAGAGGCCAGTTGTGCGGCGTCGCTGCGCATGCTTTTGTCGTCGATAACCACACCGCCGCTGCGGCGGGTGACACTGTCGGCGCCGAGTTTAGAGCTGGCGCTTTGTGCCTTGGTGCCGTTGCTCGAGCTACTGACATTTTTGCGGCGCAGTTTCTGCAGGTCGACGGCGGAGCTGAGCGAGGCCAGTTGGCTGCTAAGCGTGTCGAGGCCCTGAGCTTGAACCACGGTTTGGTTCTGCTGTTTTTTTTCGGCCGGCGCAGCTTTGCTCGTGGTCGCGAGCTTTTGCACAGGCTTAGGCGCTTCTACCGGGGCGGGCTCCGGTTCGGGCTCAGCTTGTTCGGGCAGAGGCTCGGGCTCGAGCATCAGCACCGTGCGAACAACGCTCTCGTCCTGCTCGGGCTCGGTGAGTACGGGTAAAAACTGCAGTACGCTGACAAATACGATTACCGCCGCGCTGGCGCGTTTGATATTGCGCTTTAGCTTTTGTTCGCGCTCAAGGTCGGCCACCCAGGGCAGCTCGAGCTCCAGCGCAAGCGGCTCATAGGGCGAGTTGGGCATGGGGATGGTGCTCATTAGCCTTCGCCCTCCGTCGTTACACTGATGCTTGCAACGCTGGCTGCGGCGCTCTCAGGGCTGCCCAGCGGTATCTCTTGCACGCGGTTGACCGCGAGGCTGATATTGCGGAAATTCTCGAGCTGGCAGGTTTCCATGACCACTTTGAGCAGCTCGTAGTCGACGTCTTTGTCAGCCTGAATGGTGATGGCGTGACCGATTTTTTCCTGCAGTTTTACCTCGTCTTCACCCATTAACTCTTTCTGGGCTTTGAGCACGCTTTGCAGGGCTTCAATCGGGTCTTCAGGTGTTTCCAATACCTCTGCTACCTGCGCGATCTCTCGCTCGTCGAAGATAATGTGTTCTTCGCTAACATAGACGGTTAAGTCTGTGTGTGGGCTTTTGCCCGACGATGAGTTCGGCAGGTCGACCGCTTTAACGGTTTCAATGTTTTGAGTTTCACCAGAGTTGAGCATGAGGAAAAACACCAAGATGGTGAAAATATCCATCAGTGAAATCAAACTGAGTTTGGCGACAAGCTCGTCTTTGCGGCGCTTCAGCAGCAAACTATTCTGAATCATTGTGCATCCCCCAGCGAAATATCGGGAAAAAGCTCAAACTCGACAACGGAGGCAACAACCAAATCTTGGTAGCTGCTGACGGCATCCATAATCTCAACGATGTTCTGGTAGTCGATGTTTTTTGCCAGCTTGACGACAACGTCTTTTTTATCCGGGTGCTCTTGTTTCACTGCCTTTAACACCAGCGACAAGGTCGCGAGGTCGTAACTGTGCTCATCGCCTTGCTGTAAAGCGTCGACTTGGCGAAGCAGTTGGCCCTCGGGAAAATACACGTTGATACCTTCGCTTTTGACCTCAACTTCGAGCTTGCTCTGGGCGGTGGTGCTGACCGCCTGGCCGCCGGTAAGTTCGGGCAGGCGCAGCTCAAGCACAGTGACATTGGCAAAGCTCATACTGAGAAGTAGCACCGGTACCAGCACGATCATCAAATTGAGAAAGGCGGTCACGTCCAGTTCAGCGTCGTCGGTGGCTTGCACGGGTTTCTTTAAAGCCATGACTGCAGCCTCAGTTACGCGGGAGCTTCAGCTTGGTTGGCGCCGAGATTGAGAGGCTCGCCGCGAATTTTTTCAAGCTCCGGGGGGATGGAGCTCTGCGGCTCGCCAAGCACGCGCGGGCTGTTGCTCTGAATCATGCGGTGCACAGTCATCAGGTTCAGAAATTTAACCGCGGCCATTTCCAGGCTGTTGGTAATTTTTGCAGTTTTATTTTTGAGGATGGCGTGCATAACCAGCAGCGGGATGGCTGCGATCAGGCCAAAGGCGGTGGTGTTCATCGCAACTGAAATCGACTCTGAAAGAATGCGGCTTTTTTCGGCGGGGTCGGCGCTGGCAACGGCGGTAAAGGCGCCAATCAGGCCGATAATTGTCCCGAGCAGGCCGAGCAGAGTGGCGACGTTGGCCAGCACGGCGAGGTAGCCGGTGCGCTGCTCGAGGCGCGGCAGGGTTTCAAGTATGCCCTCGCTCATTGCGTTTTCGATGTCGGCGCGCTGATCGCTGACTTTCATCATGTCGAGGCCGCAGCCGAGGATGCGGCTGACCGGCGCGGTGCTCTCGCGGCTGAAGTGCAGCATCTTTTCGAGATCGGTTGTGCGCAGCAGGGGCAGCCACTGTTCAAAGGCTTTGGCGTTGCGAATTTTTTCGGCGGCGAGGAAAACCCAGCGCTCGATGCAAATAACGATGCCGATCGCCAGAACGACACCAATAGGGATGAGGAAAAATCCACCATCTTGAAAGAATTTTACGATCAGACTGTAAGTGTCGGTCATGATTTGGGCTCCCGGTGTTATCACCTAATACTTCTCGCTCAGTTTTGAGACTGAGGTTTTTCAATGTTCATTTGTTCGTAAATACGCGTGGAACGCAGCATGATGTCTCGATCAGCTTTGTTGAGCGTGTCGTCGTATTTTTCATCCATTTGCCACTGCAGTTTGTCGGGGGTTCCGACTTCCTGCCAGGGCACAAAATAACTGACGGCGGGCTGCTCTTTATCGCCAGTAATCGTAGATTCTATTTTTAACAGATGCTCCGCCTCATCGTCTGAGGCGCTGCTCACAAGTGGAGCAAAAAGTATGAGAAAAGTGCTAATAGTGCGAACTTTATTCATCTTCAAGCTCCAGTTCGGGGCGCTGGTCCATGCCCACCTCCAACTTGCTTGCCAGGCCGGTACGGCTCTGAACTTCCGCCAGCCACTTGTTTGCCTCGGCGTCTTTGCCATGGCTTAGAAACTGGTAGGCCTCGTAGTGACGCTGAGCCCGGATCGGGTGGTTCAGATAGATGTCGTAGAGCACGGCAATGTTTAAGTGCGCCTCGGGAAAGTCCGGCCAGGTCTCAAGGGCTCGCACCAGGGTGTTCTGCGCGAGTAAATACTCACCCGAGCGCCGCTGAGTCAGGGCCAGGCGCAGATAGGCGTTGACATTTTTAGCGTTAGTATCGATGGCGCTGCTGTAGGCCTGTTGCGCTTTGTCGAGCTGTTCTCGCTCGGCGGCTACATTGCCAATGATCAACCACGGGCCACTGAGCTTGGGCTCAGTTTCGGTCAAAGCCTGAGCCTGGCTCAGAGCCAGATCGAGTTTGCCTGCGTCAAATTGGCGCTGGGCATCAATAAATTGCACGATGGCTTGTTTGTCGATGCGCCCTTGTTGGCGGCTATAAGGGTTGGCCTCGGCTTCGTAGGGCAGCGGCAGATTCTGCTTGTCGTATTGAATCTGCGGGATAAATTGCTCGCTGGCAAGCAAGTTAAGTTGCGCAGTTTCGCCATTGGCTGCGAGCTCAGCTTGTTTTGTCGGCGTGCTAGTACAGGCGACCATGCTTGACGCGGCGAGCGCGACAAGCATGGTTTTAACGGATTTCTTCACCATAGTTTGTCAGGCGCTCTTGTTTGTTAAAACGGTCGGGGTTGAGTTCTTGCAGCACGTCAAAGCTCTTTTGAATCCATTCGTTGTACAGGCCTTGCCAGGCGCGCTCGACGTTGGCGCTATAGAGCTCGGCGGCAAGCTGTTTAAGCGGGGCGCTCTGCTGCTCGATAACCTGGTTGTAAGTTTGCAAGTCGGTCGCGCTCAAACCTTGCGGGCGCGGGCTGTTGTGCAGTGCGCTGGCGAGCTCGTTATACAGGCCGGCAATTTTGTAGCTGCTCTGGGTGGTAAATTCTAAAAAGCCGAGTTCGGCACTTTGTTCATAGCGCGAAATGGCGTCGCCCATAAATTTCTGTTTTTTGGCAAGGCTGGTAGGCAGAGGCTGGCGCAGGCGGCTGCGCTCAAACTCGCCGGCAAAATAATCGCCGTATTGCATATGGGCCCAGGCGCCGAGCCAGCGGCTGCGCTCGGTGCGCTGGCTGCCCGCCTTGCGATCGCCGTCGACGATGCGGCGCAGCCAGTACTGTGATTTACCGACGTCGCCGGTCTGCGCGTAAATGCTGGCCAGCTTGTAGCGCGCTTCCATACGAACTTCAAAGGGTTGTTCGTAGGCGTAGGCGTAGCGGCGGAAGTGCTCAATGGCAGCCTCGTAGTCTTTGTTTTGCTCAAACATTTCTGCGGCACTGAACAGCGCCTCGCGACGAATTTCCGGATCGGCGTCGTTTTGATAGAGCCAAAGGTAGGCGTTTGAGGCCTCGCTCCACTGCTCATCGGCGCGGTAGGCGTAGGCGAGCTTGCGCGGGAATTCAGGCGCAAGTTCGTGCTCCGGGTACAGGGTTTTTAACTCTTGCAGCTCGGTAATGGCGTCGTGCCAGCGCTGGTGCTCGAGCATTAAACTGGCGGCGTCGTACTGGGCGACAACCCGGACCGGTGAGTCCGGCGTCCAAACTTTAATGTTCAGCAGTTGCTCGATGGCTTCGTCGACTTTGTCTTCGCTGAGCTGGGCCTCGGAGAGTTTGTAAGTGCTGTTTGCCAGGCGCTCGGAGATTGCGCGGTATTCTTCGCTGCCATCGGCCGTGAGTGCGCGCTGCTGTTGATAATACTTCTGAGCCTGCGCGTAATCTTCAAGCTTGAACCAGGAGTGCGCAACAATGCCGAGTGCGGTTTTGCTCAGCTCTGGGTCGAGCTTGTCGTTGCCATCGAGCAGGGCGACACCGGTTTCAATCGCGCGCTCGTATTCATTTAAGCCAAACATATATTCCGCCGCGTTGGTGAGCACGCCCGGTGAGCGCTGATCGGCGTGGTAAAACTTGGCAAAGCGCAGCATGGAGTCGACGGCCTGGGCTTGCCATTGTTTGGCCGTGTCGCTGGCCTGGGCTAAACCGTCGATTTGTTTCTGATAGGCAAGAATGGCGGCGTAGCCGGCGTCGGCGGCGTGCGCTTTTGCGCTGCTGCCCTTGGGGCTGTAGGCGACAAATTCATAGCCTTTGATGGCCGCTTCGTAGTTGCCGGCAATAAACCAGGCTTCAGCTTGCAAGAAGGTGATTTCGTCGTAGCGCTCGTCGTTCGGGAAGCTGGCGAGGTATTGACCGTAAAACTCGGCGGCTTTTGCAAAGCTGCTTTTTTGTTTGTTTTTAAGTTTGTCGAGTTCGCCTTTATCGCCGTTGCCGGTGATTAAACTGTCGATTTCCTCGCCGTAGGCCAGGCCTTCGGCGTAGTTGTGGCGGGCCAGTTCGTCGAGGTAGGTTTTCAGCCTAGCCAGGGTTGCGTTGTCGGCGCCGAGTTTTTTGTAATAGCGCGAATAGATGCCGTAGCTGTCGACAAATTTATATTTTTCTTCAAGGGCCTGGCGTGGAAAACCACCATCGACATAGGTTTGAATAATTTGTTGATGAAAGCTCGGTGCGCGCGCGTGCATAGGGTTGGCGGTGAGAAAGGCGCGATAGCTGTGCGCAGCTTGCTCGTAGAGCTCTTTATCAAAATAAAACTGGCCGAGTTTTTCGTAGATCAGCCAGGCATAGGGTTTTTGATCGAGCTTATCGAGGCTGGCGACGGCGTCGGCACCGCCAATTTTATCGATCGCAAGGCTCAGTGAATGCAGGGCGTCATCGGCAACCGCAGCTTGCTTTTTGTCGAGCTGATCGGTGTTGTCGGTGGTGCCGAGCAGGGAGTCGAGCACAAACGCAAAACTCGTTGCCGCGGTGCGAAACTGCGAGCGTTTGTACTGGGCCCAACCGAGCATGTAGTGCGCGTTGAGCTTGAGCTTGCTATCGCCGAGCTCGGTGACCGCTTGGTAGGCGTTGGCAGCCTTGCTGTAATGCTGCTGGCCAAAATAGATATCGCCGAGGCGGAAATAAGCTTCGGCGTTGTTGGCGTAGCTCGGGTGTAAGTTGACCAGTTCTTCGAGCATGGCTTGAGCTTCATCTTGCTCGCCTTCCATGTCGTAGGCTTTGGCGAGTTGATACAGCACCTCGGCGTTGTCGGGGCTGTTTGGGTAGCGCTCAAGTATGTTGCGATACGCCTTAATGGCATCGACATAATAACTTGAATCTTCATTCGAGTTGGCTTGCTCTTGCGTGCCTTCGATCATGTACACGTCGGCGATGCGACGCTCGATATTTTCTTTGAGCTGCTCGTCTTCAAAAACATCGAGCAGCTCTTTGTATTCCTGGCGCACTTGTTCGTGGCTGAGCTTTTCAAACTCGACGTTCTCCTCTTGCTCCGGCTCGTACTCAAGCTGGCCGAGAGTTTTGGTATTGCCGCCGCAGGCGCTGAGGCCGAGGCTGAGCAAACTGAGATAAATAAGTTGATGGCGGTACTTCATTAATTCTTAGCTCCGGGTGCGTTTTTTTGCACTCGTTTTTTGGCCTTGTTTAAATCTTGCAAGGTGGCGTCGTAGAGTCTGGCTTTGGCCAGGCGCGCCTGGGCTTGGTAATAGGTCATGCGCGAACGGTGACGGCCGAGTTCGTGTTTGACCTGGGCGCGCACAATGACTTCCAGGCGCTCGACCAATTCATTTGTTTCGCTGAGTTTTTGCAGCAGCTGTTCTCGCTTTTGTTCTATGTCGGGGGCGAGGTTCGCCGGTGGTCGGTAGGGCTCGTCAATGCTTTTGATAAAGTTGAGGCGATTGTCGCTCTTGCGCAGTTCTGCGCGGGTCGATTCGAGTAAACTGTCGAAGCGCTGCTGATCTTGCTGTTCTAACGACAACAATAACAGTCGCTGTTCTTTTTCAAGGCGAGCCAGCTGTGCGGCGAGCTGGTCGCGGCTTTGAATATGGGCGCGGGTCGCATCATCGTAGGTTTTGCGCTGAGCTTCGTCGAGGATAAGCAGGTGCTGGTCTTGTTGCAGCAGCCAAAACTCGATGTTTTCGCGAATTGAATACAGGTCGCCGAGCTCGCGCAGGGCTTCGTTAAAATTGTTGGCCGCCAGAAGGTCGATCAAAAATGGCGTAAGCTGGCGGTAGTCTACTTCCGGGCGTTCTCCATACCAGTCGGTTTCGCGCACAACATTATTTAAGTTGGCAATAAATTCTTTGGGCACGTCTTTCATATCGATGATGCGTTCGGCTTCATCGAGCATGGCCAGGCCCTTATCAAACTCTTTTTCAGCAACAATGTTTTGCTTAAGCGCTTTGCGAGGCAGCTGATCTTGTTCGTAGAGGTGAGCTAAAAGTACTTTCGCTTCTTGCACTTCCGGCAGCGCAATGGCGCGCTCGTCGAGAATCTGCAGGGCCGGAATAGCGGCTTTATATTGTTTCAGCTTGATTGCGGTCCAGGCGTAAGAAAGCAGAGCGCGGTTTGAGTAAAGCCCAGTGGTGCGTATGCTGGAAAGCTCTTGCCAGGCGGCGAGTAAGTTGCCCTCTTTGCTGGCGATAATGCTTAAGCCGTGTTTGCTGCGGTCGGCGAGTACTTCGTATTCTTCGCCGAGGTAGGCATAACTTTGTACCTCTTTCATCAGTGCCCGGGCCTCATCGGTGCGACCCTGTTCGAGCGCTCTAACAGCAAAGTTAAATAAATAATATGGGTATTCGGGCAGGTCACCTTTGAGTTTGTCGAGTGTTTCCCGGCTGGCCTGAGTATGTTTGCCATCACTACCGATTAGTGAGCTCAGGTAGTGATAGTCAATATGCAAATCGTGGCGAATGGCTCCGCGAATATGATCGAGTGCCTCTTTCGCGGCGGGGCTATTTGATTTTGCGTAATACAGTTTCGCCAGGTAATACCAGGCGGCATTGCGGACCGTTGTTTTATCACTGTTGTGCAGTGTGTCTTCAAACAGTTGTTTCGCAGCTTCGGGTAAACCGTAGTTTAACTGCATGCCGCCTTTTAATAATTGGCCGTCATCGACCAGAGCAAAGCGATTTTGCTGAGTTTCAACATAGGCGTTGTTCACCAGCGCATTAAAAAAGTCGCGCTGGTAAAATTCATATAAAACGGTGCCGTACTGTAATTCTTCTCTTTTTTTCTCAGCTTTTTTACTAATGGCGTGGGCCAGTGGCGACAAAGCGAGTAAGCAGCTAAGGCTCAGAACGGTGTAGCGGATATAACGATGCAAGGTGGGCTCCAGAATTACCACTGCCGAAGTTTAAATTCGGCCTCCTGTGAGGCGCCTTTATCTTCGATGGCCAGCTCGAGGAAACCTTGCCCTGGGCCTTTTTCAAAACTGAGTTCAGCGGCGCGTTTATAGGGCGTGGCGTTGGGGCCAAGGCCTGTAAAAAAGACGGTGGCTGTGTGCTCGCCTTCGCTCAGATTGGTAACAAAAAGCTTGTGTATGCCCCCGCGGGCGAGTGCGTCGCGTTTTTGTTGATCATAAAGTTGGGTAACAACAAGTTTGCCGTCGAGTTTTAGCTTGACACTTTCCAGGCTAAAAAACTGGCCGCCTTTAATTGAGACAAATACGCTGTATTTTGTACTCGATGGATACAACAGTTGCTCTTCGAGTTCGAGTAGCTCTTTGTTCAGATCAATCATGCTCAATTTAAGCGCCTGGATATCACTGCTGAGCTTCTCTATTTCTTCTAAGTTTTTGCTGTCGTTAGCGGGGGTGCCAAGTACTTCGGCCTGTTCGGTACTCTGCGCGAGTGCTGAACTAAGCATAATAAATGCGCTTAGGCAGTAAGAGGCTGTTTTTTTAAACATCATAGTGTGCTTCTTTGTCTCAAACGGTCGAGCAGTTTTTAAGCTTTGGGCGGCTGGAGCCGGAGGTCAAGCTGTGGGCAAACGTCAATTTATACACAGATATTTGAGCTTGCTATTTAGGGCGGAACTATAAAGCATGTTCTGTGATCAAGTGTGATTTTCATCACGCTATTCCCGCTCAAAAGTCGCGGTTGTGATTTAGAGCGAATCTAATACTTCTGATTGGTACTTGTGTCACTATTGTTTCATTCGTCTGCGGTCGAATCTTAAGCCTTTTGTTATAGTTGAGCTAAGAGTTTTTTGGCGACAGCCAAGTTGCGCCAAAAAAATGGCGCCTATTTCTTTTTATTGGAATTTAATTTTTCTCGAGGCGAAAAGTGAAAAAAACGATTACTGCGCTGGCGCTTATGTTTTCTACTACTTCAGTGTATGCGCAGACCATAGGTCAGGCCGTTGATGACGATAAAGAAGTAACGGTTGTTGAGCCGGTGAAAAAAGTCCCGGAAATAAAATCGGCGGCGATCGATGATGAATCGTTTGAGCTGGGGGCGTACGTTGGTTTTATTTCCCTTGAAGATTTCGACACGGTGTCGATTGTCGGGGCGAGCGGGAACTACCATTTGAACGATCGCTGGTTGCTTGCTCTTGCCTATGGAAAGTCATCCGCACCGGAGGCTTCTTTTGAGGATGTTGTCGGCGGTGATTTTGTAAAAGACCGGGACTCGGGCTTTCAATATCTTTCACTGCTCGGCGCTTATGAATTTTTGGAGGGGCGAAGTTTTTGGGGGCAGGGGCGCAAGCTTAGTACGCACCTCTATGCCGACTTCGGTTTAGAAAATGTCAATTTTGCTGGTGAAAGCGATATCGGTTTGGTTTTTGGTGCGACTTATAAACTAGTGTTGAACGACTGGTTGACCGCGGATTTACGTATGCGCGATCACGTTGTCAGCCGCAGTTTTCTCGGCGAAGAAAAAACCACTCAGAATTTAGAGTTGGTATTTGGGCTTAGCGCTTTGTTTTAAAAACTTAAGCTTGTTGTTGCTGGGCCGGGGTTGAGTATGGCTGGGCTGGAGTAGAGTTAAGCCGGGCCGTCAACAGCGGGCATGCTGTCGACGAGCCTACATGGAAGTATTTACCGCGTGTCCCGAGGGTCTTTGCCGAACTCTGGCTCCGGTGCGATCTGAAATTTGGAGTCTACTTAAAGCAGATAACCCACACCCAAAGTAAACTGCATATTGTGGCTGGTGCTGTCTTCGGCAATCAGGTTGCTTTGATATATGTGATCGCGAAAGTCTAAGCGCAGGTTTAAGCGGCGGCTTAACCCCAACTTGTAACCGATACCGGCTGTAGCGCTAAAGCTTTCTTCTCCACCAAAACTGATATTGCCGACACCGCCAACGATATACAGGTTGCTCAGTGTGCTGTTGGCTTCGCTGACATAGAGCTCGCCGGCTAAGAGGTTGTAGCCAAGCAGTAAATCGTAGTGAATAAAGTCTCTGTCTCCACCCTCGAAGTAGGCGCCCTGGCTATTTTCAAAGGCGCTGTAACTTGCCTCGGCAGCGAGGTAGTTAAACTGGATAAAAAAATCCTCTGAGCCGTGAAAAGTCGCGTTAAAACCGAGGCCGATCTCGGTATTAAAATCCTGGATCGCGAGCAAACCTGCATCGATGCCAAATTCAAACAATTCGTTGTCGAGATCCGGTCTTTTTTGCTCTGCTTCGACGGTGGCGGCGAAGGGAAGTAGGCTTAAAAGAAGGTGGTGAAGCCTAAGAGCCATGTGTCGAATTCCTCTTGATCATCTGTATCTAATGTAAGTGTGCGGTATTCGCCGCGCATAATAAAATTGCGCCCGAGGTAGTAGTTCAGGCGCGCGCCAATCAGGCTGTGATCGGCGGATTCGAGATCGCCGACAATTTGCCGTGGTTGGACTTGAAAATCGGTTTTGCCGAGGCCGTAAATGAGCGCCGGCGACAGCCTAAAACCGGCTGTGGCATCAAAAAGTGGAAAGGGCTCAAAGACAAAATTGAACGCGATCTGGCTGCCGCGCGCTTCGTCACCATAAAACTTCCCGGCTTCGAGTTCGCCGCCGAGAAAGCTCCACGGGTGATAACTTAAGCTGGCGCTAAAGGTTTCGGCGTCGGCGAGCTCTTCGGCGCTAAAGCTGCCGGCACTCATGCCGATGCGCCAGCGATTAACTGAATAGTTGCCGTAGCCAACGGAGGGGAGGTCGGCCGGCTCGCCCGAGGCCTGCAGGGTGCGGCCGAGCTGCGCGGCTTTGACCCAGCCAACCTTGTTGTCCTGAGTGCGCACTTCGTACCAATCTGGCCGGCGAGTGAGCACGTCGATATGATCGCCTTGCTCAACAACATTAAATACCGGATAGCCGCGCCCGGGGCCAGTGTGTAGTTCGAGGTAGGAGTCGATGACTTCTAGGGCAAGGGGCTCGGGTTTGTAAAGCCAGCTGGTATCGTCGTCCGCTAGTGTGGTGAGACTGCTGAAGCACAGTGCGAGGGATGCAAATAGGCGTGTCTTGATCATTGTTCGTTCAATTCGCTGGAATTTTGCAAGTTTACTGTAATCGCCGGTAGGCGTGCTGAGTGAGCCTTCACATTTATTTTGTTAACTAAGACTATAGTTGCAGGTTTGTGTCGCCAAACACCCACTAAGTATGCATTTTTATCCGGGCGCCGTTTGTGAAGGGCATGAAAAAACCCTGCGGGCTTGCGCCGGCAGGGTTTTTGATCTGGCTTGATAAAGCTGGGCTTATTTAGCTTCGTCGCGCTCTTTGGCAGCTGCGATAACAGTTTCAGCAACCTGTTGCGGACAAGGCAGGTAGTGGCTGAATTCCATTGAGAACTGACCGCGGCCAGAAGTAATGGTACGCAGGTGGCCGATGTAACCGAACATTTCTGCAAGAGGAACGTCAGCTTTAATGCGAACACCAGTAGCGCCAGCTTCCTGATCTTTGATCATGCCGCGACGACGGTTCAGGTCACCAATAACGTCACCAACGTGATCGTCTGGAGTGAACACGTCAACCTTCATGATGGGCTCGATCAGCTGAGGGCCGGCTTTAGGCATGGATTGACGGTAAGCGCCTTTAGCGGCGATTTCGAAGGCTACGGCCGAGGAGTCAACTGCGTGGAAACCACCGTCGAACAGCTCAACGTGAACGTCCAGCATTGGGAACTTGGCCAGAGGACCTTCTTCCATCATGCCTTTGAAGCCCTTCTCAATAGCCGGGAAGAATTCCTTAGGAACGTTACCACCAACAACGGTAGACTCGAAGGTAAAGCCAGTGCCAGGCTCGTTCGGGCTGATGCGGTAATCGATCTTACCGAACTGACCAGAACCACCAGACTGCTTCTTGTGGGTGTAGCTGTCTTCGATCTTCTGAGTAATGGTCTCGCGGTAGGCAACCTGAGGCTGACCAACATTCAGCTCAACGCCGTAGGTACGCTTCAGAATGTCTACTTTAATGTCGAGGTGAAGCTCACCCATACCTTTCAGGATGGTTTCGCCGCTGTCTTCGTCGGTTTCAACAACGAAAGTTGGATCTTCTGCAACCATCTTGCCGATAGCAACACCCATCTTCTCGGCGCCACCTTTTTCTTTAGGTGATACCGCGATAGAGATTACCGGCTCAGGGAATACCATGGGTTCCAGAGTACATTCGTGCTTAGGATCACACAGAGTGTGACCAGTTTGAACGTTCTTCATGCCAACAATGGCGATGATGTCACCCGCTTGAGCGCTGCTCAGCTCGGTACGCTCATCGGCGTGCATCTCAACCATACGGCCAACACGCTCAGTTTTGCCGGTGAAACTGTTAAGGATGGTGTCACCCTTGTTCAGTACGCCAGAGTAGATGCGGATAAAGGTCAGGGCGCCAAAACGGTCGTCCATGATCTTAAATGCCAGCGCGCGCAGAGGCTCGTCAGCGCTAACGATGGCTTTCTCGCCGGTAGGAGTACCTTCGGCGTCAGTCAGATCTTGCGGGTCAACTTCGGTCGGTGCAGGCAGGTAGTCAACAACGGCGTCCAGCATCAGCTGAATACCTTTGTTCTTAAATGCGGAACCACAGTAAGTCGGGAAGAAAGCCAGCTCGCGGGTACCTTTGCGGATACAGCGCTTGATGTCTTCAACAGAAGGTACTTCACCTTCCATGTAGGCCATCATCAGATCGTCGTCCTGCTCAACGGCGGTTTCGATCAGTTGCTCGTGGTACATGTCAACGTCGTCAACCATATCGGCTGGAACGTCAGTGATTTCGAAGTTTTCTGGCAGACCGGAGTCGTCCCAAACGTAGGCTTTTTTGCTCAGTACGTCGACAACACCAACAAAGTCGTCTTCGCGGCCGATGGGCAGGGTCATAACCAGTGGGTTGGCGCCCAATACGTTTTTGACCTGGTCGACAACGCGGTAGAAGTCGGCACCTAGGCGGTCGAGTTTGTTAACGAAGATCAGACGGGATACTTCTGATTCGTTTGCGTAGCGCCAGTTAGTCTCTGACTGAGGCTCAACGCCGCCGGAACCACAGAATACACCGACACCACCGTCGAGTACCTTCAGTGAGCGGTAAACTTCTACGGTGAAGTCAACGTGCCCTGGGGTATCGATGATGTTTAAGCGGTGGTCATTCCAGAAACAGGTGGTAGCTGCTGATTGAATGGTAATACCACGCTCAGCTTCCTGCTCCATGAAGTCAGTGGTGGATTCACCATCGTGTACTTCACCAGTTTTGTGGATTTTACCGGTCAGCTTAAGGATACGCTCAGTAGAGGTCGTTTTACCCGCATCAACGTGGGCAAAAATACCGATATTGCGGTATTTGGAAAGATCAACAGCCATTTCGTTTCTCTAAGGTTTAATTGTATTGGGTCAAAAATTGCGCGGTAGTATACAGGAAATGCCGAGGGGTTTGGCAACTATCGCTTTGATATGCTTTGCAATCGCTCTAGCCCAGGCGCGGCGGGCCCTGCAGCTGCGATACCTGCTGTAGAAACACGTGCAGATAGCGATGCCGGCGAGCTTATACACTAAATATCTGCCCTGCCTGGCCGTTTTTATTTTGATTTGGGGGCTGCGTATCGCCTGGCGGCCTTTTATGATTGTGTGTTTGGGGCCCAGGGTTGGGCCCCTATGCTTAGGCTTGAGGGAGTAGAGCAGCGATGCGATGGATTGGCGTAAGTTTATTGTTATGGTTTTGCGGCGGTGGGCTAAGCGCAGAGGAACTGACCCTGGCTCAGCAGATTTTCGACGGCGATCACCGCCGCCAGGTCAGTGCCGCGTTTAAGCTTTTTCATAAGCAAAACCCCGATATCAAACTTAAACTGCGCTATTTTCGCAACGATGGTTATGAGCAGCGCGTGGCCGATTGGTTGGCGTCGGGACAGGGGCCGGATGTGTTGTTTTGGTACGGTGGCCAGCACACAGCCCAGTTTGCGCGATCTGCAAAAATTCACGATTTAACTTCGGTGCTGAGCCGGGCGCAATTGCAGCGAGACTTTGCCCATATCGCCGTCGATGCCGTCAGTGTGGATGAGCGCGTATATGCGGTGCCGGGTGTGATCAACCTTTGGGCTGTTTATTATCGCCCTTCGATTTTTCAGAAATACGGTTTAAAGCCCCCGCAAACGTGGCCGGAGGTGCTCAACCAGTGTCGCCTGCTGCGCAAACAGGGCGTCGATCTTTTTGCCTTTGGCAGTCGCAGTGCCTGGGCGACTCATGCCTGGTTTGATTATTTAAACCTGCGCTTAAATGGGCTCGCTTTTTATCGTCGCCTACTTGCAGGTGAAATAGCCTTTACCGACCCGCGGGTGATTAACGCGCTTGAACACTGGCGCAGCTTGTTAGATCAGCAGTGCATGACCGCAAATCACGCCCACTACACGGTCGACGATGCACTGCCGAGATTAATGCACGGCATGTCTGCTGCGATCCTAAGTTACGGTCGTGTGGAAATGTCGTCACTGGCTGAGCACGATATTGCGGTTATGCCATTTCCCGAGATAAAACCGGGCTTAAAAGCGTGGACGGTTGCACCGGTGGATGTATACCTTGTTCCCGCCTACACTCAAATAAATTCGACGCTGGTGCGCGTGCTTAAATTTTTGGCTTCTGAAACGTTTCAATTGGCTAATTCGCGCCACTCTTCTCGGCATCCTGCTCGTTTGCTTGATGAAGACAGTGTTAGAATGGTAGAGAGCCAAGCCCGCGCGTTGATTCAGTCTAGCCCGGGCGGCATTCAGTACTTTGACCGGGATGTGCCTTTAGCAGTTGCGCGTTTTACCCCTGAGGTATTTGTGAAATTTTTGCAGCACCGCGATGTCGAGCGCTGCGCTAAAGAGTTAGAAAGCTTGCGTCAGCAGGCCCTGCGCGCTGGCGCTTGGGGGCCTGGGCCCCACTAAATTATGCGAATATTTTTTTCTGTTTTACTGCTTAGCCTTGCGCTTACGGCGCGGGCCGAGGAGCTGATCCAGCTCGCGCTGCAAATCTCCGACGGTTATCACCGGGCTCAAGTTAAAGAGAGCCTAAAGGATTTTGAACAGCAGCACCCCGGTGTCAAAGTCGAGCTTCTAAGTTACCGCGACGGTTCTTATATCAGTTTGGTTGAGCGTTGGCTGGAAGCGGATGCCGGGCCGGATGTGATTTATTGGTACGGTGGCTCCCGCGTTCGTCACTATGCGCAAAAAGGTTTGATTCAACCGCTTAACTCCGTTTGGAGTAGCGAGAACTACCGCAAGCGTTTTTCCAAAGTCGCCGTTGATGCGGTGATGCTTGACGATGTTCCGTACGCCATTCCCAATGCTATTTTTTTGTGGGCGTTCTACGTTCGGCCCTCTGTGCTTGATAAGTACGGTTTAACAACCCCGGCGAACTGGCAGCAGGTGCTGCATGCTTGTCAGGTATTGCACCAAAATAATCACGAACTCTTTGCGCTCGGCTCCAAAACACCGTGGGTCACGCACGCTTGGTTTGATTATTTGAATTTGCGTTTGCACGGGCTCGATTTTTACCGCGACCTGCTCGACGGCAATGTTGCCTACACCGATAACAAAGTGCTTGAAACCTTGCAGCACTGGAAGCGTTTACTCGATGCCAACTGTTTTACTGAAAAGCATCGCAGCTACAGCCACGGTCAGGTGCTGCCGCGCATGTATCACGGCTTGGCGGCGATGTCGCTGGCATCGGCTCATGTAGAAATGGAACTGCCAGATTCAGTGATAGAAGATCTGGATGTCGCGGCCTTCCCTGAAATTCGCCCGGGTATTCCCGCCTATACTGTCGCGCCTGTCGATGTTTATGTTGTGCCGAGTCACGCAAAAATGACTCAGGGCCTGAAGAGCTTTTTGAGTTATCTGGCGGAAAATGAACTGCGAGCTCCGGATAATATGTACAGCGAGCGCGATTTAAAGCGCGATACTTTAAGGCCGGGTGAAGCGGCTATATTGGCAAAAACAAAACAATTAATTGCCGAGTCTCCGGGCAGTATTCAATATTTTGATCGCGATACGCCAATAGGTCTGGCGCACAATACGCCGGACGTGTTTATCGATTTTCTCGAGCATCGCGACGTTGAGCGCTGCGCGCGCGAGTTAGAGCAGCTCAGGCAGGGTGCAATAAAAGCGGGTTTGTTTGATTAAGGTATTCTCGTGGTTTTTACAGCGCCTTGGGGGGCTCGGCCTGTTATTGCGCAGCGATGCCAACTTCCAGTTTACTAAACCAGTCTAAAAAGCGTTTGACGTCGTCGCCGCGAAAAATACGACCGTGCTGTGGGCACATCATGTCGATGTCGAGCTTGCTGATCCTATCTATCCAGCGATCTTTAGCTTTGTTTGACGGCATCCAGCGCTGATGGAAATAGCGCATTTTGTGGGTATGTGCTTCGAAGTCTTCAATTTCCATTGCCGCGCCCGGCGCTTCCAGTGCGGCGCCGATATCTCCGCTCATCAAAATTTTTGCCTGGGCGTCGTAGACGTGAAAGTTGGCCGATGAGTGCAGGTAGTGGGCGGGAATAAATTCGACGCTGCATGCGCCTAAACTGAGGCTGCCGCCCTCGTCGGCAATCGCTTGATACTCGATGTTGTCCATGCCGAAGTGGCGAATAAACCCTTCCCAAAGGCCCGATGCATGCAAACTGGCCTTGCTTAGCGTGCGGTCCCACAGGCCGAGCGACGAAATAATGTCTGGGTCCTGGTGAGAGGCAAACAGGTGGGTGATTTGATCAACCGGAATATGTTTGACTATCGATGCGAGCATCGAGGCAAACAGCTCGATGCCTCCCGGGTCCATTAGCAGCGCCTGGTCGCCGCAACTAATCATATATTGGTTGGTGTCGATAATGCCGTCGGGCTTATCCGGGTCGCGCCCAAATACGTACCAAGTGTGCTGGTTGTCGCGGTAGATTTCTTTGCTGAGCATATTGAGTGTTCCCTAGTGAATATGGGCAAAGCATTTTTGTGAGGTTTCTATATGCAGGCGAATGCTCTCGGTCGCTTCGGCCACTTTATTGGCGATAACCTGCAAAGATATGGCGTGATCTTCGCCGACCTGAGTTGCTTCAACACGCGACATTGCACTTAAAACAACGCCGGCCCTCAGCTCGCGGGCGAGGTCATCAAGCTCCATTTTCAGCTGCCAGACTTGCGTGTCAAAACGCTTGAGCGACTCGCTGCGCTGGCGTTCGGCGGCGTCGAGTGCAGGTTTTAAGGTGCCTGCAAAATGTGCGTCCGTGGCCTTGGCTGTCGCGCGAACAAAGTGCTCGATGGCGTGTTGGGTGCGCGTCGCATCCGCCGCTTCACGGCTGATGTCGACGGCGAGCTTGTTGACGTGGCGGGCGGTGCTAATGGTCAAACGTGCGAGCTCGTCAATAAAGTCGGTCAAGGCGCGAAAGCCCCGCGCCGCATCGCCAGCGCGCAGTGCCAGCGCTTTGGCATTGCCGGCGGTGAGACTGATGTCGCGAGCAACCGAGGTGGCCTTGTGTAACTCGGCAGCGACGATGGATGCGGCGACAAAGTGATCGTTATTGGTCGAAGATAAACGGGGCATGGGCCTGGGTAAATTATTGCTTTTGCTTAAAAGTAATAGCACAACTGAGCCACTTGGGGCGCGAAGCCTCAATGCCATTGCAATGCGCGCTTGCATGTCGAGCTGCGGCCAGTAACATGGCACAAAAATAAATGGCGGCAGCATCATGAAGATTAAGGACATCAAAGCCTATGCGTTCTGGGCCGGCTTTAGAAATGTTTGTATTGTAAAAGTAGAACTGAGCAACGGCAGCTACGGTTGGGGTGAGTCGGGGCTGAGCGGTCGCGAGCTGGCCGTTGCCGGGGCGGTGAAGCACTTTCGCGAATTTTTACTCGGCAAAGATGCAAGAAATATTTCCGCTCTGTGGCAAGAGATGTACCGCGGCGCTTATTTTGAAGGTGGGCGCGTACTGAGCGCAGCCATATCGGCCATAGATATTGCTCTGTACGATGCACTCGGTAAAGAACTCGGTCTGCCTGTGTACCAACTGCTCGGCGGTCGTCAGCGCGATAAAATCCCGCTGTTTGCAACGTCGATAAAGGCCATGGGCCCGGAGTTGGTCGAGCACTTACTTGAATTAAAAGCCGAGGGCTGGCAATCGCTGCGCGTCACGACCGGTGAACACGGCGATGCAAACAAAGCGAGTGTGTTTGAACCGAGAGAGTCCATTGCCAACGCGGCGCACTGGTGCACAAACGCGCGCGCTGCACTTGGCCCTGAAGTCTTTTTGGGCATTGATTACCACCACCGGTTAAGTGTCGCAGAGTGTGCATCATTTGTTCAGCGCATGCCCGTAGGCACGTTAGATTATTTAGAAGAACCAATTCGCGATCAGAGCCCCGAGGCTTACAAGGCGCTGCGCAGCATGGTTGACGTGCCGTTTGCCATCGGTGAAGAGTTCGCCAGCAAGTGGGATTTTGCCCCGTACATTCAGCAAAATCTGAGTCAGTTTGGGCGCATAGACATCTGCAATGTCGGCGGTTTTACCGAGGCGATGAAAGTCGCGGCAATGTGCGAGACGCACTACATCGATATGATGCCTCACAACCCGCTGAGCCCCATTTGCACGGCGGCGTCGATCCATTTTTGCGCGGCGATACCCAATTTAACCGCGCTCGAGTTTTTGCCCTATAGCGGCGATACCTCAGATTTTGATCGCTATTTTGTCGGCGCTGCGCAAATGAAAAATTGCCAGTTTGACGTCGAGGCGAGTATCGGTTTGGGCATTGATGTCAATGAAGAGCTCATCAAAGATTTGGAGTTTCGTTATTGGGAAGCGCCGCGCTTGCAAAGGCGCGACGGTTCTTACACCAATTGGTAAGGTTTTTTACGCGCGCTGAACGACGCCCCTCTTATGACATCAGCGGCGGCCGTTTGGCTTGTTTTGTCGACACAATAATGAATAAACGAGGACTTCTACATGGAAGCTGTGGCAACGGCTGAACAGCGCTCTCCCGAGCGTTTTAAAATACTGGCGCTGATATTTATCAGTGTGGTTATCAACTATATGGATCGCAGTAACATGGCTGTTGCTGCACCACTTATCAGTGAGGAACTCGGTTTTACCTCGGTGCACATGGGCTGGATTTTCTCGGCTTTTGGTTTGACTTATGCGCTGTTCCAAATTCCAGGCGGAGTTGTGGTTGACTATGTCAAACCGCGAATTTTGTACCCGTTTATTTTGGTTGCCTGGTCACTGGCGACGCTTATTCAAGGTTTGGTTAGCTCGGTTGCCGCTTTGGTTGGCTGCCGCTTGGCCATCGGCGTATTTGAAGCGCCGTCTTATCCTGCCAACAATAAAATTGTTACCGCCTGGTTCAGCGAAGATCAGCGCGCCTCAGCCATTGCGGTTTATACCTCTGGCCAGTTTATAGGCTTGGCATTTCTAACGCCGGCGCTGATTTTTATTCAGGCGAGCGTGGGCTGGCGTGGGCTGTTTATTATTTCGGGTTTGATTGGTTTTGCTTGGGCGGCCATTTGGTATCTGTTGTACCGAGACCCCAAGGGGGCTGAAAATCGAGCGCAAGAAAAAGCCAAACAGGCCGAACAAGTGCAGCACTTTAAGCCGGCAGATGTGCTTGAGGCCTTTTCCTATCGCAAGTTGTGGGGTATTTATATCGGCCAGTTTTGCCTCGGCGCAACCTTAATTTTTTTCTTGACCTGGTTTCCAACTTATTTAATGGAGTATCGCGGGTTTTCAAATTTAAAAACGGGCCTGCTTGGTGCGCTGCCGTATATTGCCGCGTTTTTTGGTGTGTTAATCAGTGGCACCGTTTCGGACTACCTCGTACGCCGGGGCGTTAGCAAAGAGCTAAGTCGCAAGGCGCCTATTATTATCGGTTTGGCTCTGTCGACAACGGTGATCGGTGCCAACTATGTTGAATCCGAGCTGGCGGTCATCGGCTTTTTAGCGCTGGCTTTTTTTGGCAATGGTCTCGCTTCGATTGCCTGGGTATTTGTCAGCCTGTTGGCGCCGTCGCGCATGGTCGGCCTGGTCGGCGGCTGTTTTAATTTTGTTGGCGGTTTGTCGGCCATGACGGTGCCCGTTGTTATTGGCTATCTTGTCGAAGGCGGCGATTTTAGGCCCGCGTTATTTTTTATTGCCGCGCTGGCGGCCACCGGAGTGTGTAGTTATCTATTTTTAGTTGGCAAAGTTGAGCGAGTCGGCGATTGATGCTCAATCGCTTCGTTCAGTTTGTTTCTTGAAGTGCAGCTTAGTGCTGCCAAAATTTTTGTAGTATGCGTACCTGTCTTTATCGGAGTTTATTTATGAAAAAAATCAGTGTGATGTTCTTAGCTGCGCTTATGTTGTTTAGCCCGCTGTTTAGCCAAGCTGCAATGGTGAAAACCCAAGCGCTTGTTGACCCCGCGGCCGAGTGGCTAAATTCGCCGGCGCTTGTCGCTAAAATGCTGGACAAAGGCATTGACCCTGCGGAGGTTCAGGCGCGTGTGGATGCGATGACTGCCAGTGAGCGCGCCGAGCTCAATGCGGCTTTAGAAAATATGCCGGCCGGTCAGGGCGTACTGGAAATTGCTTTTTTGGTCTTTTTGGTTTTTGTGGTGACTGATTTACTTGGCGCGACCGATATTTTCCCGTTTATCAATAGCATCAATACCTCAAAATAGTAGGGCTTGCACGGCTGTATAGTTTTTTTCGATAAGGTTGGCTGCCCGCTTGGGCGGCCGCTTTTTATTTCTATCTTTTACACTATTCGCAACACTTTTTTAGCTTTGATTGAGCGTTTATTTAAGCCCTTACGCTTCGCTAGCTGTCTGTATTTGGCTTTTTTGTTAGCTGCATGCAGTTCTGTGCCGACGTTTCCACCTTTACCCTCGCAAACTGAGCGCAGTGTTTATCTTTCCGAGCTCGGCTTTTTTGCGCAAGAGGCCTATCAGTGTGGCCCGGCTAGCTTGGCGACGGTGATTGACTACTGGCAACCAGCGTTGATGCTACAGCCCAATGAGCTAGTGCCGAAAGTGTGGACACCGGCGGTCAAGGGCAGCTGGCAGCTGGAAATGCAGGCGAGCGTTCGACGCTACGGCCTTGTCGCCTACGCCCAGCCCATGGCCGCTGAGGCCTTATTCAAAGAGCTTAGTGCGGGGCATCCGGTGATTGTTTTGCTTGATCTTGGCACGCTCGGCATAGAGCAGTGGCACTACGCGGTACTGGCCGGCTTTGATAAAGACAGAGAGCTTGTGATTTTGCGCTCGGGCAAAACAAAAAAGCGTCTGATGCACTGGCGGCATTTTATTAAGGCGTGGCGCAAGGCCAATTACTGGGGGCTTGTGGCACTGCCAGCGAATCGTTTGCCCGCTTCTTTAACCTGGGCTCAAGTCTACAAAAGCTTAAGTGACTACGAGCAGGTCCGTGGGCAAGCGCAGTTGGCGAGCTGGCAGCTTGCCCAGCAGCACTGGCCCGACCAGTGGCAGTTTTTATTTGCCGCTGGCAACGCAGCTTATCAGTTAGAAGACAGTCGTTTGGCGCAACAATATTACCTTGGGGCCCTTGCGTTAAAGAGCGATCAAGCACAGCTTTGGAATAACCTGGCCTACAGCTTGGCACGGCAGCGCTGCAGTGTGAGCCTGGCAGCACTCGGCTGCGCACAAGCTCTCGAGCCGGCCAACACTGCATGGCGGCAAAGTGAAACTGAACTCTTGTTGCAAGCTGAGTTATTTGATCAGGCCTGTGGCACCTTGCCGAGCTGCCCCGTTAAACCTAAGCCTCGAAGTAAGGCCAATGAAGAAAGGCCCTTATAGAGACAACACAGTTCACTAAATGATGTAACGAGATGGTAGGAGCGAAGCTGAAGTGGGTTTGATTGGGTCTCTGCCACAAGGTCGCTACATGGATGTAGCTTATTAGGGCAATGCAGGAGCAATTGCCGGATGCGGCGGCGAAGCCCCCATGGACGGGCTTACGGCGTCCCAAGAAAGCCCTCTCAAGCTTCGTTCCGGGAAGCTTGCACTTAAGTGAACAACATTGCTTATAGAGAGGGTTTTAAAGCAGCAGTGCGCTCGCCAGCGAAAAATAGATTAACAAACCGCTGATATCGACAATGGTGGTAATGGCCGGGCTGGCAATCACCGCAGGATCGCGGCCGCAAGCGTGTACTGCGAGCGGCAGTGCTGCGCCAATTAAATTTGAACTCAACACTTGTATTGCCAGTGCCAGGCCGATGCAGAGCATAATGCGGTCGAGGCTGAGCTCAGCGGGCACGTGGTGCTCCGGGGTTAGCAGCCAGATTCTCATGCTGGCAATAAGTACAAGTACGGCGGCAAGGCCAAGCGCAATAATCAATTCTTTATAGAGTACGCGCCACAGGTCGCTAAGCCTCAGTTCGCCGAGTGCCAGTGCGCGGATAATAATCGACGCACTCTGGCCTCCGGCGTTGCCGCCAGTATCGGCTAACATCGGCAAGTAGATGGCGAGGATGACCAGCTCGTCGAGCGCGCTTTCGTAGCGCATTAATATCGAGCCAGAGACAAAACCAAGCAGGGCGAGGCCCACCAGCCAACCCAAACGGTTGCGAATATGATCGCCGACACTGAGTTCTCGATAGGTCAAGCTGCTGCCCGAACCCACGACCCCCATAATGCGGTCCATATCCTCCTGGTCTTCATCGACCAGAATTGCCAGTGCATCGCTGTGTTTGATCAGGCCAATCATGTGGCCTTGATCGTCGACAACAGGCAGGCTGAGAAGCGAGGGCTGTTGGCGAAACAACTGCGCAATGCGCTCTTTGTCGTCGCTGGCACCGACGCTTAAGAGCGTTGCTTGGCTCAACTGGGCAAGTTGCGTATTTTTATCGGCGCGGATCAGTGTGTTTAGTGATACTTTACCGCACAGCAACTGCTTGTTGTCACACAGATACACATCGTGTAAGTCGTATGGGTTATTTAACTGCCTGATCTGTTTAAGTGCCTCTGCAGCACTAGTTTCGGGTGCGGCGCTGAGCCAATTTGCTGTCATGTGGGTGGCGACGTGCTCCGGGTTTACGGGCTCGCTGTTTGTATCCGTGTCAACGCGGGATTTTTTTCGCTTTTGATTTGTATCTTGCACAAATTCTCCTCGGGCGCGGGCCTGCTAATAAACATGCGCTGAAGTTGTTGCAATTGAATGAATCGCTATTGAATTAAAAGCAGGGGCGAGCAACCGGTACTGCGCTGCTAATAGTTGAGTCATTGGTGCCAGCTTGTCGTGGAGTTGGCCGCGGCCGATCTTAGTTTTCTATGGTTTCGACCAAGACCATCAGCAGCGCGTTTTCCTGCCACATGCTGACTTGGAGCCCTCGCTCCTGTACAACTACGGCGTCACCGCGCTTAGGTATAGCGCCAAATAGCTGGCTGTCGTAGGCGGCTTGGTAAAGTGTGGCGACATTGGCTGAACTTGCATCGCTTTGATCGCTGCTATCTGCTGTGATATCTGCCGACTGTGTGTAGCGCAGCTGAGCCGCTTGTTCTCCTCGAATTGAACAGTAGCGGCCACCAAGCAGCTGCAAAGAGCTGCGCTGTTGAATATTTTTAGAGTTGCTAGGTGAAAAATCGAGCAGGGTGAAAAAGCCTCTAACTTTAGACCAGTCACTGCTTGTTAGATCGAGTGGTTTGAGTTTTAAGTGATTGCTGACTACTTCGCGGGCGATGGCTCGGTGTAGGTTTTCGGGTTGACTGTTGAGGTAAAAGAACAGGGCAAAAACGATAACAAAAACCGCGGCAGCGCCAAAAAACACGCGTTTGTGGCGCATAAACGTCGCGCCGTTGGCGTTTGCCTGCTTGCTTAGCAAGTGCTGCAGTTGCAGCAGTTGTTGATCGTCGAGCGTATGTTGCTCAACTTCGTTTTTCACCGCAGCGTCAAGTGCATGAGTCTGTTTAGAGTACATCAGTTCCGGCCCTCTTCAAGTTGACGCTTTTGCCAGAATTTGCGCAGCCTGTGCATGCGCGATAAAAAGCTGCCTCGTTTAATATTGAGCAGGGCGCAGGCTTCGTCGGTGGAGTAACCGAGTACCGCCCAGTGATAGAGAATGTCTCTGTCGATGGCGTGCAGTTCGGGCCACAGCTTGTGCAGCTCGTCTTGCTGTATATGTAGCTGTTCAAGGTCTAAAGGGCTGATGTCGTAATTGCTGTGTTCTTCGTAGCTCTGTGCAGGAAAACGCTGATGTTTTCGATATGCGTCGATAAATTGATTGCGAATAACTCGGCGCAGCCAGTGCATTTTTGCCGCTTGAGTCATGTTCTTATCGGCGCGCCCATCGAGCAGCTTTTCTAAGGCTTGCTGGAGTAAATCATAGGCGTCATCCCTGTCTTGCGCCAGAGTCATGGCGTACTGATAGAGGCTGTTTAATTCGGTTTCGGTCATGGTCACGGCTCGGACAGCTCGGCCTGCAGTGTGCGGTTTTTATAACAGCTTAACAAGAGGCGGTACCGGTAAGGGCGAAGCTCAAAATAACGTGCGCTTGCCGGCAGCTGCCCGACAAGCTCAACCAAGCTGTGCTCGTTCACAAGCCGCAAAAGCGTTGATGAGTCCAGTGCAGCGTAAGTGTTTGTACTGTGTAGATCCAAGCTCAGGCACTTAATATCGCCGCCGTAATACAAGCGGCAAAAAGCGTATTCAAGCTCGGCCAAACTGGCAAGCAGTGGCCAGTTTGCCACCGGCGCGGCGCGAGCTTGTTGCTGAGCGCTCAAAAAGCTCGCAAAGCTTTTGCCGTAGAGGTTTAAATCCCACTGCTGAGACGGAAACGACTCGGCGTAGACCCGGCACAAAACGTTAAAATAACGGCTGCCGAGTATTTTTTTTACCGCCGGGTAACTGTCGTTTAAGGCTTTGCACAGGCTGCTAAGCCGAAAGTTTTTATAGAGCTTTGCCGCCGGCTGGCGGCTGTCGTCGACGTAGTCTAAAAACTGTTGCAACTGTTTTTGAAGCGGCGTCAGTGCAGGGTGGGGCTGTTCAGCTTCGCTGCGATTAGGCTGCATGGTCTCTATCCCTATTTGCGTGCTTTGTCTGCACACAGTTCAATAATTGTTTGGCGCGCTGTTGCTCGGCGATCAGTTCGCTAAGCGGCGGCAGTTTGTTGTCCCACTCAATAAGTACGGGCGTGAGCGTGCGGTGTTTGTCTAGGCAGAATTCCAAATAGAGTTTGAGTAGGGCCCACAGCGCTTCGTCCACGGCGCTGTCGTGGCTGTCGACAAATAGCCCGTCCCTGTCGCTAAAGCCGCCGAGATGAATTTCCTGAACGTAGCCGGGTTTAAGTTCGGTGAAAAATTGGCTGAGATCGGCGTCTACATTAAACGCGTTGATATAGGCGTTGCTCAGGTCGAGAATTAATGCGCAACCGGTGCGCCGGCAAAGCTGGTTAAGAAAGTCGGCCTCGCTCATGTCCTGGTGTTTGTAGTCGACGTAGCGGCTGACGTTTTCGACCAAAATAGGGCGGCCGAGGCGCTCTTGAACCTGGCTAACACGGGTACAGATATTGTCGAGACTGGCCTTGGTAAATGGCAGCGGCAGCAGGTCGTGGTAGTAGTCGCCGCCATCGGCGCTAAAGCAGGCGTGACATGAAACCAGCGCCGGTTGCAGTGTTAGGCAAAGCGCATGCAGGCGCTTTAAGTAGTCTTGGTCAAGCGGCTGGTGGCCGCCTAGATTTAAACTGACACAGTGAAAACTCAGCGGGTAATGCGCAGCAATTTCGCTGAGTATTACCTGGTTGAACTCGCTGCGCAAAAAATTACAGCAGTGTATTTCCAGCCAGTCGATGTCGGGGCGCTGCTGCAAAAGTTCGCGGCAGTGTGGCAGGCGCAAGCCGAGGCCGGCACCGCGGACGAAGTTGTTCACGCGTTTAGCTCTCGATTTTGTTGACGGGACTGTTGTGAGTTTTAGCCGGCTTAATTTTGGCTACGCGTCCGCCAACAATTTTTTCACAGCTGCCCTCGGGCACATATACCCACTCGTAGTCGAGATTGTCACTTTGCGCCTGACCCGCGCAGTCGTGGCTGCCGTTGAGTGCGCCGCAATCGTTTTTTCCCGCCTTGGCAATACCGGCGCATTTTTCCCAGGCTTTGGGGCTGTCGGGAACGGCTAGCGCGCTTTGGCTAATAAGTCCTGCGCTAAGCGCCAAGCTTATTTTGTGGAATTTTTTCATTGCTTCGTCCTCTGATTACGTAATTAACAGGCGGGCTTACACAGCCTTGCTTAATCAACGAAGCGACAGCGCATTTGATTGCGCCTTTGCGTAAACTTAAGTCAACAGTCTTTGACGGAGGCGAGAATGAAAATAGGTGTTCCAAAAGAGGTTAAAGCGCAGGAGTACAGGGTTGCGCTGACCCCGGCAGTGGTAAAAGAGCTTTGTCAGCAGGGGCACGAGTTGTTCATTGAAAAAAACGCCGGCAGTGCCATTGGTTACGACGATGAGCTCTACCGTCAGGCCGGCGCCACTATTGTTGAACAAGCCGCTGAGCTTTGGGCCAGTGTACAGCTATTGGTAAAAGTTAAAGAACCTCAGCCACAGGAATATGCTTTTCTGCGCGAAGACTTGATTCTGTTTGCTTATCTGCACCTGGCCGCTGAACCGGAGTTGAGCCGGGCGCTGGTCGACTCAAAGGTCACCGCCATCGCCTTTGAAACCGTTCGCGACTCGTTTGGCAAATTGCCACTTTTGGCGCCGATGAGTGAAATTGCCGGGCGCATGAGCATTCAAGCGGCTGCGCACTGCCTTGAAAAATCCCAGGGTGGCAGCGGCTTGCTGCTCGGTGGTGTGCCCGGCGTTGCCCCGGCCAAGGTGGTGGTGATCGGCGGCGGTGTGGTCGGCATTAATGCTGCGCGCATGGCTATGGGGCTCGGCGCCGACGTCTATATCCTCGATAAATCTCTTGAGCGCCTGCGCGAATTAGACGCGCTCTATGGCCCGGCCTTAAAAACGCTGTATGCAAGTGAGCAAAACGTGCTGGAGCTTTTGCCCAGTGCCGATGTGGTGGTCGGTGCGGTGCTGATTCCGGGGGCCGCCGCGCCCAAATTACTGAGCCGGGCCATGCTGGCCGAATTGGCGAGTGGTTCCGTGCTGGTTGATGTCGCCATTGATCAGGGCGGTTGTTTTGAAACCAGTCGTGCAACTACACACGCAGAGCCGACCTATGTGATCGACGGTGTTGTGCACTATTGTGTGGCGAATATTCCCGGCGCCGTCGCGAGAACATCGAGCCAGGCCCTGACGAACGCTTTGTTCCCCTACGTTCGACACTTGGCAGATAGCGCTTTAAAAGCGCTTGAGGCGGATAACAACTTTGCCGAGGGTCTCAGTGCCCATAAAGGCTCGCTAATCAGCGGCGATTTTGCCGAGCTTTTTGAGCTTCCCGCACTGCCACTTCAGCAGCTGCTTAAGCACTAGTTAAAGTGGTATTCTTGGCCGCTTAAATTTGCCCTGAACTCGCCGTTGATGTTTGGGGCTGGTGACAGCTGTTGAGGATAACTATGACCGCCGAATTTACGCTTGCGATATCGACCTTTGGCAACCGCCTGCTTATGGCGCAGGCGGTTGTTGAACAGGCTCAAAAAGTGCTGCCCGAGCTCGATATTGTGCTGATACATCAAGTGCCAGAGGTATTTGTGCTGGATGAGGCGGCGCTTAGGTTGCAGCAACGCTGGCAGCGCAGTGGCGATGTAAACTATGTGCTGTCCACGACTCAAGGCCTGACTAAAAGCAGGAATTTAGCGTTTGAACACGCCCGGCACGCGTGGGTGTGGTTAATGGATGACGACATTGTTTTTTGTGAGGGCGCGTTTTTAACGCTTTGCCAGCGGCTAGCCGGCGCTTCGCACTTGGCCTGTCTGTGTTTTGAATCGCTGCGCGAATCGGGCGGACGCCGCGCTGTGTATCCTGAGGACGGTGCTGAGCTTAACGCCAGGCAGCGGCTCCGTGTTGCGAGCTTTGAAATAGTGGTTAACCGGGTGTTTTTAGCCGAGCGCGGCGTCAGCATGCGCGAGGATATGGGCGTAGGCAGTGGCTGTGGTATCACTATGGGTGAAGAGAGTGTGCTGCTCAGCGATATTTATCGCGCCGGCGGCCTTGTGCAGCACTGCGCTAGCGCGTTAGTGGTGCACCCAGATATTTCCACTGGCGTTATTGTTAGCAAAGAAAACACCTACTCAAAAGGTGTGGTGTTAAAGCGCTGTTTTGATGGCGGCGAAAAGTTTAAGTTTTTCTGCAAGGACCTGCTAAAAATCCTCAAAGATAGAGATAAAACACGCGGTACTTTTTCCAAGCGCCTGGCTTTGTCTGCCGCCCTTTTTAAGGGCTGCTACCGAAGTTAGTTTTTGTCTCGCGTTAACAAGGTGTTTGGGCTTGGGTTTTGGCCGCGCAAGCGCTCGTTTTTCTATTCAGGTTTTTTTAAGTTTTCGCAGCACACTGCAATAGCGCTGATAACGAAATAGCGAAGGCAGTGTTGCGCGCGCTGTGAGCAAACTCAGCAGGTTTATCTGCCAGTCTTGCTGGCGTTTTACCATCGCTGCGAGCACGTCGCTTCGCATGCCCGGAGCGATATCGCGGCTTTCTTTTGCCATTTGCAACAGCGTGCGCACCTGCAAACTTTGATATTGACGTTTTTGCTCGGGTGTTGTGATAAACCTGGCGCAGCTTTCAATGCTGTCTAACCATGCATTATAAGCGCCGTTGTGATATTTATTTCCCGTGCAGCTACTCGAGTGCAAACGGTAGTGATAAACAATATCGGGCAATACAACCAGGTCTTTTGCCTGGCTGAACGCTTCGGCGCAAAAGATCAGGTCTTCGGCCATGGTTACGCCCGCCGGAAAGCGCAGCTTCTCTATCAGTTGCCGGCGAAATAACTTGCCCCAAGGGTGACCTCGAACGAGCTCGTGAGCAAACAAATTACTCAGTACCGCCGGGCCTTTGAAGTAGTGGGCTTTATCGGTATTTTGCCCAGCCAGGCTCTGTTTTTCATCGCTAAAGAGCGTGTGCCCGCCTTTGACGATGTCGGCGCCGTGTTTTGTTGCCGCCCGGTAGAGCAGGGAAACTGCGTTCTCGGGCAGGTGATCGTCCGGGTCGACAAAGGCGATATAGTCGCCCAAGGCCGCTTCAAGGCCAGTGTTCCTCGCGTGTGCGCAGCCGCTATTTTGGGGCAGGGCAATGATTTTACAGTTGCTTTGGTGTTTGAGTGTGTGCCGGGCTTTGGCGAGGCTGTCATCGCTGGAGCAGTCGTCGACAACGATAATTTCAAGGCCCAACTCAAACTGCTGCTGCAACAGACTGTTTAAACACTCTTCGATATAGCAGCCGACATTGTAGACCGGAATAACAATGGAAACGGCGCAGTTGATGGCAGGCTTAGTGTGCGGCATAAGCGGTTAGTTTTTTTTCAAATTAAGTAGTTTCAAACTGCCCGCAAGAAGGAGAATGGATATCGGTAGAACCAGTAAATTCCAGCTTAAGTTGTCGTTGTTCTCAAATGCAGCCTCGAGAAACTGCACAAACAGAATAATAACGATGACTTCGGCGAGTACGTGTTTTAAGTGGCTGATCGACGGCACGTGGATCCAGCCGAGCACTGGTGGGCGCGTTTTTGAATTGCCATCGTCAATAAATAGTGAATAGATACCGCAGGCAAAGATGTACAACACCAAGGCGATTAAAAAAACATCAAAGGCCTGGATCATATAGGTTGTGGCCTGGTCGATGCGATTTAAGTTACTTGTGCTTGCCGGCAGTAAGTGCGGGGCAAAGGCTGCGATATAGGCGTTATAGGTTTTTACCGCGCCGGCAATAAACATTAATAAGGAGCCCGCCAGAGAACAGGCAATGGCTATCCAGCTAAGCAGTCGAAAGGATCCAAATAGTTTGCTCATAGTTCAACTCAAACTTAATTATGCAGCTTAATAAAGTGTGGCCTCGCCGTCCGGGCGAGTTTTAAAACGGCGGTGTACCCACAAATACTGTTCGGTGTTCTGCCTGACTTCTTTTTCAATAAAGGTGTTGATTAACTCGGCATCGGCAAGCTCACCCTGGCCGAGTTTACCGTTGAGGCTGTCGCCAATTTCGATTAGGTATTTGTTTGTTTTAGGGCAGCGGCGTGTGACCCAGGTTAGCACTTGTGCGCGCCCTGCAGACGCCAGTTGGCTCGGCGCTTTAACCGTTGCGGCGGCGATGCCAAAGAACGGGCTAAAAACCGAGCGCCGCTTGCCGTAATCTTGATCCGGGGCGTAGTTAATGATTTTACCCGCCCGCAGTGCTTTGAGTATGCCGCGCACATCACCGTTGGGAATAACGCTGCTGCCTTTGTTGCGGCGCACACGCCCTTTGGCCTGCACCCACTCGTAGACGGCATTGGTGTGCGGCCGATAAAAACCAGAGATAGGAAACTCCAGGTTGACCATGGATGCGCCAATTTCGATGGTGGTGAAGTGCACACCTAAGAACAGTACACCCTGGGCGTCGGCAAGCGCTTTATCGATGTGGTTTTTGCCTTTAATTTCATAAAGCCTGCGAAAGCGCCAGTTGGGCCAAAACCATGCACAGCCGCTTTCAAAGATGCCGATCGCCGTTTCTTCGAGTATGCGTTTGACCAGGTGTTGCTGTTGGGCTTTGTCGAGCTCGGGGTAGCACAGCTCGATATTTCTTTCGGCAATGTGTTTTCTTGATCCGCCGAGTTTATAGAGCAAGCGCCCAACTCTGCGGCCAAGCCAGATCTGTGCGGCTAGCGGCAACAATTGGCAAAAGCTCCACCACAAACAAAAGGCCAGCCACGACGGCCAGTAGCGGGGGTGAAGCAGTTGTTTGCGAAATTGATCGGGAGTCATCGGTGTTAAAATTCAGTCGGTGCTCAGTTTAGTTTGGCGCTGTTAAAATCTGCCGCCTGCATGGCGCGGTATAGCTCGCACAGCTGCTCGGCTTCGTGTTCGATACGATAACATTTCAGCACACGCTCGCGCCCGGCCAGGCCCATGCTAATAAGTTTGTCCGTATCGCTGAGCATAAGTTCGAGTTTTTCGTTGATGGCCTGCTGCGCCCCGGTTGGCACCACCCAGCCCTGTACACCTTGCTCGATAATTTCCGGCCAGGCGCCGGCCTCAGTTGCCAGCACGGCGGCGCCGCTGCTCATGGCCTCAAGCACGGTAAGCCCAAAACCCTCGGTGTGACTTAAGGCCGCAACAAGGTGACTTTGACGAAAGAGCTCGGGCAGCTGATTAAAGTCGAGCTCGCCGGTAAATTCGATTCTTTGCTCTAAGCCTGCCTGCTTGATGCGCTGGCGCAGCTGATCAACCAGGCTTTGGTTCTCCGGGCTGATCGCGCCGACAATCAGGGCCTTGCAGTTGGGGAAGCGCGGCAATACGGCTAAACAGGCTTTGACAAACAGGTCGCTGCCTTTTTGTTTGCGCACGCGGCCAAACATAGCAATTTGAATGCTCTTATTTGAGCGCTGTGTCGCGGGGCGATAGATATCCGTGCGTATGCCGTGGGCGATGAGTTTGGCAGGCGGCGGGTTTAAGTACTTGCCGGCGGCGGCGCAGGTCGAGATAACACAGTCCATTTTACTCATCAACCAGCGGCTAAAACGGCTGTGATAGCGCTGCGCCGTTGAGGTAAAAAGAATGCGCATTTTTACCCGGCATATGTGTTTGAGAATCAGCGCCTGGATCATCTCGTCGTTGCGCCTGGCGTGAAAAACCCGAAAGCGGCCGTGCTCCAGTGGCTGCTTTAGCGCTTTTCTCAAGCTGTTAAAGCTGTAACCGAGCTCGCTGAGCTCGCCGTCGAGGTGGGCCTTGCCGAGCACGGCGATATCTGTTTCGTGGCGCTGGTACTCAAGGGTTTGCAGCATGGTTGAGCTAACACCCGAAAAGCGCTTGTTGCTGTTGCCGATGATAACTTCTATGCGCGGCTTCTGAGATTTTGACATGGTGGCGATCTGCTGCGGTTAGCTGGTTATTATGCCAGATTTACGCTGTTGGCGGGTGCCCTGGGGCCGGCAATGCTCGATGGGCAATGCCGCGCAGCTAGTGCCAGTACTTCTCGACCGGGATACGACTGCCGAGCCAGCTCTTAATGCTGCTTATCTGTGCCGGGCTGCCGCTGCTTAAACTTTGCACGCAGCAAAACATGTAGCTGCTGTCTTCATTTGCCTGCTGCATGAGTTTGTTTGTCTGCGCGAGATCTTGCCTGCCGGGGTAGAGCGTCAGGGTCTTGTGCTGTTTGTCGATGCAAAACTGGCCGGATTTTATATGGCGATAGGCACTGTAGGCATAGACCATAAACTGGCGGTGGTCTCGAAATGGCGGTGTTATGTTGTTGCTAAACAGCTCGCGTTTGTTGTGTTCCAGCTCAAGCATGTCTTGTTTGAGGCAGGGGTGGGCATTGTGCTCGAGTTTTAAGTAGCGGTATGTTAAGCCAGCGTGATACGCCGCCAGCTGTTGTGCATATAAATAACTCGGGCGCGGGCTGAAGCGCCGATTTAACAAGCTTTTCAGCTGGCGCTTTAGCCCCGACGGGTTGAGTTTTTTTGGTGGCAGCAGCGACCACTGGCCGCGCAGCACCATTTTTTTTTGTATAAAAAAGTCGTCTATTTCAACGTTCTGTAACAAAGCAAAGTCATCATTCAGATAGAGATAGCGCTCTTTTAAGCCGGGTATGCGGTGCAGCATCGTTTGGATGGAGCGGGCGTTAAAGCACGGCAGCTTGTCTTCGTGATCGCTAAAGATCTGTTGGTGATCGATTACTGTGATTTTGTTTTTGGCGCTTGGGCTTAGCTGTTTATTTAAAAACGCCGGTGTCTGCTTGTCAGTGACGATATAGATTTTGTGCAGCCACGGGGCAAACTCCAGCAGCGAAGCGACGCAGTATTCGATTTCGCCAAGGTCGCTTAAGCGGTCTGCGTTGACTGAGGCCGGGCGGCTAAGGCCGCGTTTGCGTAAATAGTCTGTGAGCTTATCCAGGTGCTTAGTGTCGCTGCCATCTACCCAGGTAATGACGGCGTCTATCTCGTTGTCCATGTTGTATTTTCGAAGCTGAGCTGAAAAACCCCGCATCATAGCAGTTTGATGCTGCGCTGGCTTGGCTTCGGGTTTTGGAGGGCGCGGCGATGTACGCTTTGCAGAATTTTTCTCACTATCTCGATCACTCTATTCGAGAGTTCCGCTGTTTTTTGTGTTTTAAGAGTTTTCAGCGCTATCGCAAGTTGCGTGCGCACTTTGCAGCGGCGCCGGTATTTTCTGTGCCTGAACAGAGCAATAGCGCCGTTGTGTTGTTTGATTTTTTTTCAAAGCGTATCGACGGGCCCCAGGGGCGGCGCTTTTATGCGCTCTACACTTTTTTTCAACGCGCGGGTTTTCAGCCTTTCGTGGTGGATCGCTATAGTTTTTTGAGCAACCTGCACCACAAACACAAAGCCTTTGTGCAGCAGCAGGCCCTGCAAGTATTGCGCGGGCAGGCGCCGGCCCAGCCTTTTGTGCTTGTCAGTGATGCACCGAAGCGCAGCAGTTATTTCAACGCGGCCCAGAAAGCCGTGCGGGTCAGTTTTGACAGCGATTTCAATGAGGCATCGACGGACTTCCCGATGCCTTTCCCTATGTTTTCCGGTGTCTATCGCAGTGCCCAGGATTTACAGCTTAAGCACTTGCGTCAAACCCGGCGCCAGTGGTCGGTGTTTTTTGGCGGCGGTGCTCAGGAAGGCAAGTACAGCAAAGCGGCGATAGAAAAAATATACTCGGTGATGCCGCGCGCCAAGGCCCTGGCCGTATTAAAGTCGGCTTTTGGGCCCCAGTGGCGTCAGACTAGCGAGCAGCAAACACTTGGCGAGCACTTAAATTCTGATTGGCCCGGTATTCAAGTGATAGAGAATTCACAGTGCAAGATTGGCGCCGATCAGTGGCTGGCAAGTTTGGCAAAAGCGCGCTTTTTTCTGGCTTTACCGGGGGTGCGCTACCCAATGTCCCACAACTTGATTGAGTCCTTAGCGCTTGGGGTTGTGCCTATTTTGCAGTACAACCGCTTGTTGTTTCCCGCGCTTGAGCACGGCAAAAACTGCCTTGTCTACAGCGATGACACTTCTCTTAAGCAGGTTGTTGCCGATGCCATGGCCATGCCCGAAACGAGGTGGCGACAGATGAGCGCCGCTGCGATTGACTACTACCAGAGTTATCTTGCACCAGAGGCGGCGATTCGCTCGCTGCTTCAGCACCCCGCTGACGGCAAACTTATCACCATGCGCCTTTTGCCTTTTTTAAAGCGCGGCGGTGGTTACGCCTGATTTTATACGCGATTTTTGCTGTCGATTTCGAGGCGCTGGCTGATGCCGACGGGGGTGGATATAACCTTGGCCTCAATGGTGTGGGCGCGCATTTTTCGGTTGGCTTCGATGCTTTCTTGTGTGGCGTAACCGCGCTTGTGGTCTAGATGGATAACAATGGCGCTATAGCGTATTTGTTTAGCTTTTAAACCGAGGTTTTTCAGGCGCAGGCCAAATTCGACATCTTGACCACCGTAGCCCATGCGCTCATCAAAGCCGTTAACTTTGAGCATGTCGCTTTTAAAGCAAGAGGCGTTGTGGCCGTTCCAGGTGCGTTTGGTTGGGGTGAGTGCGTTAAAAAGGCTTGCGCGCAGCGGGCCTGCACTTAGCTTCATCAGCTTGTGTGAGTTTTTTACGCCGTTTTTTAGCAGCCAGCTTTTGTTAAAGCAGCGACCACTTTGAATATCTTCCCGGTTGATTTGGCGACTGGTGCCCATGGGTAATTTGAAATAGCCACCGGATAAAAAGTGGCCCGGCTGGGCGTGCTGCCGGTGTACAGCAACAAAATCTTTGCGCGGAATGCAGTCGCCGTCGGTCATAATTATGTAGTCGCCGCTCGAGGCGATAATGGCTTTATTGAGTATCTCGCATTTTTTAAAGCCCTCGTCTTTGTGCCAAATATGCTTGAGTGAGAACTCGCCGCTTTGCTGGAAGCGTTCTATCACTGCTCGGGTCTCGTCGCCGGAGCCGTCGTCGGCAACCAGGACTTCAAAATCTTTGTCGGTCTGACAGCTAAAACCCCACAGTACTTTTTCAAGCCAAGCCGGGCTGTTGTAGGTGGTAAAAATAACGCTGATTTTCAAGCTCGGTGCCTATTTACTGTTAACTTTAAGCTGTTGTTTTTGGGTGATCTTATAAGTTGAGCGCAAAGTGCTCGGCCAAAGCATTCCACTGTAGCAGGTTGCCGTCTTCGCGCACATTGTGTTTTTTTAATGAAAAACTTTGGCTAAATGCGATCGGTTGTGGTTTGGGGCGGCTCAGTTCGCTGCGCCGGGTGTCGATGCCGGCGCGAAGGCTCATGGCTTTAAACCACAGATCGTCGGCGCGCGGCGCCAGCTGCATATACAGTTCGCGTTCAAGGCTCTGCTCGGGCATCAGGCCGGCAGGGTAGAGCACACCACCGTAACCGATGGCTAAGGTATTGCGGTGGCTGAGGCCACACTCTTCGCTCTGCCAGTATTTGTAGGGCAGGGTCTTACCCGATTTGTCCGTTGCAATGCGCCGGCACTCGTGGGCGATAACACTGTGCGGGAAGCGCTGGTGTTCGTGCCAGAGGCGCTCGAGCCAGTCCGGGCCGTAGAGCATGTCGTCGTCACAGGTGACCACACTTTTACCGGGGTAGTGGCGCATGGCCTCGACTAACTTGCGATGAGAGCAGCCCTCATCGACGTAGTTGATTTTAAATTGATCACTTTGCAGTTTAAGCAAGCGCTTGGGCACTTTGTTTTCAAGGCCTTTTTGCAGCCACAGAACAATAAAATCGGCTTCAACACTTTGGGCGAGCAGGCTGCGTACCGTTAGATGTACGACGTGCAGGCGCGGTGCTATCGAGGTGAATGAAACAATTAAACCTTCGGCGCGCTTGTTGGCTTTGGCGCTTAAGCTCGATGGCTTTTGCAGTGACAACTGAGCCGAGCGCAGCAGCGAAGCGGGGAGTTCTTTTAGTTTCATGAAGTTGGGATGCCGTGATTTTGCCGGCGGATTATAAAGCAATGTGCGCTTGCGGGCATTAATGCTGTTAGCGGTACTATGTCATCTCGCCAGCCTGTACTCAGCTTGACATCCCCTGGTGAAACTGAAAAACTCCGCCGAGAAATACTGAGTAAATATCCAGCTATGTCTCTAGTGCTAGGGGTGGACCCGGGCTCCCGCAAAACCGGTTTTGCTGTGCTTGATGCGTCGGCGGCGAAGCCTGTCTATGTTGCCAGCGGCCTTATTCGCATCCCGAGTGAATTGAGCTTGCCCGAACGCCTCGCTTATATTTACGACAACATGCTGCTTGTGATCGACAAGTACCGGCCCACGCACTGCGCCATTGAAGACGTCTTTATGGCCAACAATGCCCGCTCGGCCTTGAAGCTCGGGCAGGCGCGCGGTGCAGCCATTGTTGCGGCTTCGTGTCGGGGGCTTGCAATTAGCGAGTACGAGGCGCGCAAGGTTAAACAGAGCGTGGTTGGTACGGGCGCGGCCGATAAAACTCAGGTTCAACACATGGTCACCAGCTTGTTAAAGCTAAGTGCCGTGCCACAGGAGGATGCAGCCGATGCTCTGGCCGTTGCCCTGTGCCATATCAACAGTGAGCGAACGCTGGCGCAGCTTAAGCCAGGGCTGCGCTTTCGACGGGGAAGAATAAGCTTATGATCGGTCGCTTGCGCGGGTGTTTGCTGGAAAAGCAGGCGCCGTATTTGTTGCTGGAGTGTGGCGGTGTCGGCTATGAATTACAGGCGCCGATGACCAGCATTTTTGCCTTGCCGGAGCTTGGTCAAGAGGCCATTGTTTACACCCACTTTGCGGTGTCGGAGACAAACCAGCAGCTGTTTGCTTTTATCAGCAAAGAAGACAGAGCGCTGTTTCGGCTGTTGATCAAGGTCAGCGGTGTAGGCCCGAAAATGGCGTTGGCGCTTATGTCCATGTCGCGCGATGACATCGTGCGCTGTGTGATGGAAGAAGAGCTCAGTACCTTGGTGAAGGTGCCCGGCGTCGGTAAAAAAACCGCAGAGCGCTTGATCATCGAAATACGCGATAAACTCAAAGCCTGGGATTATCAGAGCTCGCCGGAGCCGCTTGTTAACGATGCCGCACCGAATCGCGCCCAGCAAAAGCTGGCCCTGGCCGAAGCGGAAAGTGCTCTGGTGGCACTTGGTTACAAACCGGTCGAAGCGGCCAAGGCTGTGTCTAAGGTTGCGCCCGAAGAGGGGGCAAGTGCCGAGGCTCTGATCCGCCTGGCGTTAAAGTCGATGCTGCCCGCCTAATTTACTTATGCATTGTCTGCTGCCTGAGCACTAAATCATTGAATTACAAAAGCACCGAACTGCGAGCATGATAGAAGAAGACCGTTTAATCGGAGCCCAGCCCCAGCCCAAAGAAGAGCAATTGGATAGGGCCGTTCGCCCGAAGACTTTGGCCGACTATATCGGTCAGCCGGCGGTGAAAGAGCAGATGGAGATTTTTATTGCCGCCGCTCGCAAGCGCGCTGAAGCGCTTGATCACACCCTGATTTTTGGCCCGCCCGGCCTGGGTAAAACCACGCTGGCCAATATTATCGCTGAAGAAATGGGCGCCAACCTTAAGTGCACTTCCGGCCCCGTGCTTGAAAAAGCCGGCGACCTGGCTGCTCTGCTTACTAATCTCGAAGCGGGCGATGTTATTTTTATCGATGAGATTCACCGCCTGAGCCCCGTTGTTGAAGAAGTTCTGTATCCGGCGATGGAAGACTTTCAGCTCGATATTATGATCGGTGAGGGCCCGGCTGCGCGTTCGATCAAACTCGATTTACCGCCGTTTACGCTGGTTGGTGCAACCACGCGCGCGGGTCTGTTAACGTCGCCATTGCGTGATCGTTTTGGCATCGTGCAGAGATTGGAGTTTTACAATCAGCAGGACCTGACTAGAATCGTCAGCCGCGCTTCGCGTTTGAGTGGCGTGGCCATCGATGACAGTGGCGCTGCCGAAGTGGCTCGCCGCTCGCGCGGCACGCCGCGTATTGCCAATCGTTTGTTGCGCCGCGTAAGAGACTACGCCGAGGTAAAAGCCGACGGTTTGATCTCGGCCGAAGTTGCCGACCTTGCTTTAAATATGCTCAATGTCGACAGCTTTGGTTTTGATCATATGGACAGGCGCCTGCTGTTGGCAATTATGGAAAAGTTTGGCGGCGGCCCGGTTGGCGTCGATAGCCTCGCTGCGGCAATCAGCGAAGAGCGTGATACGATAGAGGATGTGCTTGAACCCTACTTAATTCAACAGGGTTTTGTTGTGCGCACTCCGCGTGGCCGCATGGCGACGGATGCTTGTTATAAACATTTTGCGATGGCAGCCCCGAAGCGACAGCAGCAGGAAGGTTTGCCCGGACTGTAACTCCCTATGGCGGCAACGGAATTTTTCAGCCGCGTGCGTGTCTACATCGAAGATACGGATGCCGGTGGTGTAGTGTATTACCCCAATTACCTCAAATTTATGGAGCGCGCCCGCAGCGATTTTTTGCGCAAGAACGGTGTTGCTCAAGCGGCCCTGCCCAGCGCTGAACACGCGCTGGTGGTTGCCTCGGCGAGCATCGACTACAAAAAAAGTGCTCGCCTCGACGACGAGCTGTTTATCAGTGCCCGCCCCGTGAAATTAGGCCGCAGTTTTGTGTTGTTTGAACAGCAGCTTTGGCGACAGGGCGCAGGTTTATCTAAGCCGAGCGCTGAGTGCTCTGACACACTCGCCGCTGACGGCTCTGATCCAGCTGCTAAAGGCTTTGATTTGATTGCTAAAGGCTCTGATTTAATCGCTGAGGGCTATGATCTAATCGCTGAAGGCTTTGAATTGATCGCTGAGGGCTCTATCCGCATAGTCTGTGTCGACAGGGTGAGCTTTAAGCCTAAGGCGTTTACGCCGCAGTTGGCGAATATTCTCCGTGCGCATTTACCCCAATTAAATTCTATTACTTCTGAATCAGGAGAGACCGAGGCATGAGCCAGGATCCCTTATCTATTTGGCATTTAATCAGTGGCGCCAGCTTATTGGTGCAGTTGGTGATGCTTATTCTTGTGCTCGCATCGGTGTTGAGCTGGGCCATTATTGTGCAGCAGGGCTCGTACCAGCGCCGGGCAAAAAAACTATTTCGCCACTTTGAAAGTCACTTTTGGTCCGGCGTCGATTTAACTCAGTTGTATCGCAGTGGCAATGGTGACGAGCGCATAGACGGCGCAGAGAATATCTTTCGCGCCGGCTTTAAAGAGTTTTCGCGCTTGCGTCAGCAGGGCAGTGCCGATGCCGACGCCGTGATGGAGGGTACGCAGCGGGCAATGCGTGTAGCCGTCAGTCGCGAAGAAGAAAAACTCGAAAACAACCTGCCGTTTTTGGCCAGTGTCGCCTCTGTCAGCCCCTATATCGGTTTATTTGGTACGGTGTGGGGCATTATGAACAGCTTTCGCGGTCTTGCTAGTCAGCATCAGGCGACTTTGGCGACGGTAGCGCCGGGTATTTCCGAAGCCCTGGTGGCGACAGCGATGGGCCTATTTGCAGCGATACCCGCAGTGCTTGCGTACAACCGTTTTTCTGCCAATGCCGATGCCTTGGTCAGCGCTTACCAAACATTTTCTGAAGAGTTTTCATCCATTCTGCATCGTCAGGTTCACAGCAAGTAGGGCGCAGCGATGGCGACAAAAAAAAAGCACAAGCCGATGGCGGAAATCAACGTCGTACCTTATATCGACGTGATGCTTGTTCTGCTTATTATTTTTATGGTCACCGCACCGCTTTTGATGCAAGGGGTCAAGGTCGAGTTGCCGCAGGCGCCATCTAAACCGCTCGATAAAAAAGAGGCGGAGCCATTAATTGTGTCCATTAAACAAGATGGCAGTTTGTACCTTAATACCGGCAAACAACAAAAGGTCGCAAAACCGCTGAAAGACATTGCCGATACCGTGGCTAAGGTGCTGCGCAATAAACCCGATACGCCCATTCTTGTCTGGGGTGATCAAAAAGTTGAGTACGGCAAAGTTGTGCAGCTGATGACAGATTTACAAAATGCGGGCGCAGAATCTGTTGGCCTGGTGACAGAACCTTAAGTTGAGTTTGTCCTGTGCCCAGAGATCTTAGCCCACCTCGTTCAGTTTTTAGCTCCGGTGCTTTTGTGCTCAGCCTGGTGGCGCACCTGTTGTTGGGCGGAGTGTTCTTGTTTGTTTGGAAAGGTGAGCAAGAGGCAAAGCGTATTACGCCGCCGCCGCGCTATATCGAAGCTAAGTTGGTTAAGTTAAAGCCCGAAACCAAAAAAATACAAAAAAAAGCGCAGCCCAAAAAAGTGGATTTGACCAAAAAGAAGAAACCTGCGCCGCCTAAAAAAGCACCGGTTGTGGAGAAAAAAGCCCCGAAAAAAACGCCGGATCAGGACAAGCTAAAACAGCAGGAGCTTGAGAAGAAAAAGCGTGAACAGCAAAAACAAGAACAAGAGCGCCAGCGTATGCTCGAGCTTGAGCAGGCGCTTAAAGATGAGCAGCTCGCCGTCGCTGAACAAGAGCAAGAGCTCGAAGCGCAGAGCTACATAGCCGCAATTAGTCAGCGCATCGAGCAAAACTGGAGCCGGCCGCCGTCGGCGCGCAATGGCATGCGCTGTGAACTGCTTATTACATTGGTGCCGACCGGGCGGGTAGTGAATGTCGCGGTGGTTGAGACGAGCGGCAACGCCGCTTTTGATCGCTCGGCGGAGCAGGCGGTGCAAAAAGCGGAAGAGTTTCCGGAAATAAAAACTATGTCGGCGCAGGTGTTTGAGAAGTATTATCGACAGCTGCGTTTGGTGTTTAACCCTCAGGATTTAAGACAGTGAGATTAATTAAAAGCTTTAGTGCACTGGTTTTGTGTGTAATTTGCGCAAGCGAGGCACTTGCGCAAATTACGATTGAAATTACTCAGGGCATGGACGATCCAACACCGATTGCGGTGGTGCCGTTTGCCGGTATTAAACCGAAGTCCGACGACAATATTCGCAATATTGTCAGCAACGATTTGCAAATGAGTGGCTTTTTTCACTCGATTCCCACCGCAGATATGCTCGCGTTTCCGAGCTCCGAGCAGGATATTTATTATCGCGACTGGCGCCTGCTTGGCGCAGCTTATATTGTTATTGGCCGCGTCTATCAGGACGGCGAGCTCTACGCGCTCGACTACCAGCTGTTTGACGTGTTGGCCCAGCGCAAAGTCTTTCAGAAGGTGACAAAAGGGCGCGCCGAGGCGATACGCGATATTGCCCACGCCGCCAGTGATCAAATCTACGAGGCGATTACGAATATTCGCGGTATTTTTTCTACCAAGATGCTTTATGTCGAAGATATGAATGTCGAGGGCCCGACGCGTTATCGCCTTGTCAAAGCGGATATCGATGGCGCCCGCCCTGAAATATTATTTAAGTCGTCCGAGCCGCTAATGAGCCCGGCGTGGTCGCCGTCGATGAACCAGGTGGCCTATGTCAGTTTTGAAACCTCGCGGCCGGCAATTTTTCGTCACGATTTGGTCAGTGGTGTGCGCGAACAGCTGACAAATTTTCGCGGCCTCAATGGCGCCCCGGCGTGGTCGCCCGATGGTAGCAAGCTTGCATTTGTGTTATCGAAAGACGGCAACCCCGAACTCTACACTTTGGATTTGGCGACAAAAAAATTAACGAGGGTGACACACAACCGTGCTATCGATACCGAACCCAATTGGTCGCCCGATGGGAAATCCCTGATTTTTACGTCAAATCGAGGCGGAAGTCCGCAAATATATCAAATAGGGCTTGCCAGCGGGCGCGTAGAACGCTTAACCTTCGACGGTGATTACAATGCGCGCGGAAGGGTTAGTCCAGACGGGCGCAGTATTGTGATGGTGCACCGGGAAAGTGGGGTTTTCCACATTGCCTGGCAGGATATAGCCAGTGGGCGGATGCGAGTGCTGACCGAAACTTGGTTGGATGAATCGCCGACAATAGCACCAAATGGCGCGATGTTGCTGTACGCGACGCAGTACAACAATCAGGGGGTACTGGCAGCAGTATCTATGGATGCCGGTTTGAAGTTTAGACTGCCATCTAAAAAAGGGGACGTTCGCGAACCGGCTTGGTCGCCGTTTGTGAATTAAACCAACTAAAGAAAACGAGTTTCGATAGCCGCGATTTAACAGGGTTAAAGGGACTGCACAAAGTTTCGACTTGCTTTAAAAAAATACCGGGAGTGATCTAATGGTTAAATCATTTAAAACTGCAATGACTGCAGCAACTCTGGCTGCGCTGGTAGCCTGTTCTTCAAACCAAGAAGCAGAAGATACTTCTGACGCCGACGCTGCCGCCGCTGCTGAAGCTGCTGCTGCCGAAGCTGCCGCTGCTGCTGAAGCCGCCGAAAAACAAAAGTGCGCCTCTGCCGCAAGTGTTTTCTACTTTGATTTTGACCAGAGCCTGCTGACTGCTAACTCTCGTGCAGCGCTGTTGGTTCAAGCTGAGTGCCTGAAAAAATACACCTCTTCAGTTCGTTTAGAAGGCCACGCTGATGAGCGCGGTAGCCGCGAATACAACATGGCTCTCGGCGAGCGCCGTGCCAACGCTGTACGCGACTTTTTAGTACTGAACGGTGTCGCCGCTGCCGACATCGAAACTGTTAGCTACGGTGAAGAGCGTCCTGCCAAGACTGGCAGCAACGAAGCTTCCTGGGCTGCTAACCGTCGCGTTGAACTCAAGTAATTTTATTCATCAATGATGAGTAAGCTTCCAGTAGCCGTTGCCCTTTGGGCAGCGGCTTCTTTCGTTTTGGCTCAGGTCGAAGTTGTTGACCGGCCCGTCTCTGAGCCCACTAGCGAACAAGCCCAAGACAGTGCCATTGAGCGACCTGTCGCTCAAACCGCAGCGCCTGCCAGCAACAATATTGCAGAGTTGTTTTACCAAATCCAGCTCATGCAGCAGGAATTGATGGAGCTGCGTGGCCAGGTCGACGAGCAAAACCACCTGATCAAACAGTTAAAGCAGCAGCGCCTCGACGACTATGTCGACCTCGACAGGCGCATCGCAGAACTGGGTCAGGCGGCGCCAGCACCTGCCGGCGCGACACGCAGCCCCGCTGCAAGTTCGTCGTCGCTGCCTGTAGCGAGCCAACAAGCTGCGCAAGCGGGGCAGGCCGACAGTGCCTCGGAAATGGCTCACTACAAAAGTGCAACCAAGCTGATCTTAGTTGAGAAAAACTACGATGCCGGCGTTGCGCGTTTGCAGGAGCATTTAACGCTGTACCCCAAAGGCCGCTATGCCGGTAATTCAATGTATTGGCTCGGAGAGGTTCACCTCGCCAAGTCAGAGTTGCCCGAGGCGCGCCAGTGGTTCGAGCGTTTACTGGCTGAATTCCCTCTGCACAGTAAGGCAAACGACGCCAAATACAAATTGGCGACCGTGTTACATCAGCAGGGTGACGACAGTCAGGCCAAAGCTTTATTGCAGGAAGTCTCGATCAGCAATAGCAGCGCCGCAAAGCTGGCACAAAATTATCTTCGCGAGAATTTCTAAGCCGCTTTGATGTGCTTGTGTTTGTAGTAAGGGGCTCTGTCGAGCTCCTTTTTACCCGGGCTTATCTCGCTGGCTGAGTTTGTTTTAGCTCTCGCGCTTTGTGCTAATAGCCGCTAGAATCCGCGCTTTTGCATGAGGTCAGCTATGACTGAGCGCAGTTTGCGTATTACTGAAATGTTCTTGTCGCTACAGGGGGAGGCCTTGGCCGCTGGCCTGCCGACAAGTTTTGTGCGCCTGACCGGCTGCCCTTTGCGCTGTCACTACTGCGATTCAGAATACGCTTTTCACGGCGGTGAGCGCCTGGACTTTGAGCAAATTTTTGCCCGCTTAGACGAGTTTGGCGCGCGCCAAGTGTGTGTGACCGGCGGTGAGCCGCTTGCCCAGCCGGCTTGTCTGACACTTCTAAGCGAGCTGAGTAAGCGCGCTTATCAAGTTTCGCTGGAAACCAGTGGCGCGATGGATATTGCCGGTGTTGACGAGCGTGTCAGTGTGGTTATGGATTTGAAAACTCCGGATTCCGGTGAGCTCGAGCGCAATCGCTGGCAAAATATCGAGCTGCTTAAACCGAGCGACCAGCTCAAATTTGTTATTTGCTCTGAGCGGGACTTTGCCTGGGCGGAGTTAAAAATTCGCGAGCTGAATTTGTGTGAGCGAGTAGCTGCGGTGCTGATATCACCGAGCTTTAATCAAGTTGATCCGAGTCAGTTGGCGCAGTGGGTCATCGACTCAGGTCTGAATCTGCGTTTTCAGCTGCAACTGCACAAGCTTTTATGGGGCGATAAGCCGGGAGTTTGATATGAGTGCAAATAAACGAGCGGTTGTGCTGAGCTCCGGTGGTCTGGACTCAACCACGGTTATTGCCATCGCCCAAAAAGAGGGCTACGACTGCTTTAGTTTGAGCTTTGACTACGGCCAGCGCCATCGCTCAGAGCTCGCTGCTGCAGATAGAGTTAGCGCGGCGATGGGGGTTGTTGAGCATAAAACCGTCGGCCTCGACTTGCGCTCGATTGGCGGTTCGGCATTGACAGATGCCAGCATCGACGTGCCCGAGACGGAATCTGAAGGCATTCCTGTTACGTATGTGCCGGCGCGCAATACGGTGTTTTTATCGATTGCGCTCGGCTGGGCAGAGGTACTCGGTGCCGAGGCTATTTTTATCGGCGTCAATGCGGTTGATTACAGCGGCTACCCCGATTGCCGGCCCGAATATTTAAGTGCCTATGCAACGATGGCGGCGCTGGCGACAAAAGCCGGTGTTGAAGGACGCCCGATCGAGCTCAAGGCGCCGCTGCTAAAGCTGTCAAAGGCTGAAATTGTGCGCCGGGGTATTGAGCTCGGTGTTGATTACGCGTTAACCGTTAGTTGTTATCAGGCCAACGAAGCCGGTGAAGCCTGTGGCAAATGCGATAGTTGCCGCTTGCGCGCCGAGGGCTTTAAGGCCGCCGGTATCGCCGACCCAACCCGCTATCAGGCGTGATGGCGGCCGATGAATTTGAGGCCGTCTGCTGCAGTTAAGGCCGCAGGCAAGCTTGTTTAAAAAAGTGCAATAAAGCGCTTGTGTTTTCAGGTTAAATCATTACTATATGCGCCTCTTTGAGGCAGCTGGCAAAACATCGCTAGCACGCTAAGCGCTTTAAAAGACCTAGCTGTGTGCTCAGGCTCGATTCACCAAGATCGATCAGCGCTGGTGCAACCTACTGTGTTGCGCAATACATTGTTAAAGAATTATGGGTCGTTAGCTCAGTTGGTAGAGCAGTTGGCTTTTAACCAATTGGTCACTGGTTCGAATCCAGTACGACCCACCATAGTCAAGGAAACAATTAAGCTGTTTCCTTTGAGAAAAAGGCCACCTTTGGGTGGCCTTTTTTGTTTCGGTATAATGCTAAGCAAATCCACGACTGCCTTTCTTATGACAGAGACTGCCCCCACTCCCCAAGCGCTGCGCGAGCAGGTTAAGCACTTCTTAGATCAGGCCTTAGCTGAAAAGCACGAGCGGCCCAAAAATGCCGAAGCGTTAAAGGGAGAGATCAAAACCCTGCTTGAGCGCGAAAACGCCGTGCTTGTGGCTCACTATTACTGTGACCCTGAAATACAGGCCCTGGCAGAAGAGACCGGCGGCTGTGTGGCCGACTCGTTAGAAATGGCTCGTTTTGGTCAAAACCACGAAGCCGAGACTCTAATTGTCGCCGGGGTAAAGTTTATGGGGGAGACCGCCAAAATTTTATCTCCGGAAAAACGCGTGTTGATGCCGACACTCGAGGCGACCTGCTCGCTTGATTTGGGCTGCCCGGCAAAAGAGTTTGCCGAATTCTGTGATCAGCACCCCGAGCGAACCGTTGTTGTTTACGCCAACACCTCGGCGGCCGTTAAGGCGCGAGCCGATTGGGTGGTGACATCGAGCATTGCTTTAAAGGTTGTTGATTATCTCGATAAAAAAGGCGAGAAAATACTGTGGGCGCCGGATAAACACCTGGGCTCCTACGTTGCCAAAGAGACGGGCGCCGATGTACTGCTTTGGGATGGTGCCTGCATTGTTCACGAAGAGTTTAAGGCTCAGGGTTTACTCGAGCTAAAAGCTCAGTACCCCGATGCCGCAGTGCTTGTGCATCCCGAGTCGCCAGCCCCAGTGGTTGAGTTGGCCGATGCCGTAGGCTCCACTTCTCAGCTTATTCAGGCGACGGCGACGCTGCCGAACCCGCAGTTTATTGTTGCCACCGATCAGGGCATTTTCTACAAGATGCAGCAGGCTTGCCCGGACAAAGAGCTGATTATTGCGCCGACAGGCGGCAGTGGTGCCAGTTGTCGCAGCTGCGCAAATTGCCCGTGGATGGCAATGAACGAGCTCGAGCGCCTCGCCGCTGTTTTTGACAAAGCAGATAATGAAATTGAGGTTGATGCCGAGCTTGCTAAACAAGCGCTACTGCCTCTGCAGCGCATGCTCGACTTCAAAGCATAATTAACAAGCGGTTATAAAATGGTCTTAGAACCATTTTATGCGTTATAAGTGCGCATGCGTATTTACAATTTGTAAAAACGTGGTGCGCAGCATGCCCCGTTTTTTTCACCTTTTTATTCTTTTTTTCTTTTTTGGTCGCTTATTGAGCGTCGCCAGTGCGTAACTGGTGCATTTTCTGTATTTTTCTAATTCTTTTTTATTAAGTTTGTTTTTGTGGCACAAGCCCTGCAAAGCGAGTCCTATTGCAATAACGCTTAATGGATCTTTGAGGGGCGGTTTGTGTTTGACACGCTTATGGGAAAATATAGAAACATTGTTGTTTCGATTGCTCTGTTCCTATTACTTGATGCGTCAGTTCTGACGTTAAACTTTTATATCAGTTTTGAAATTGCCGACGATGCAGTTGGAGTGAACTTAAGTGGTCGCCAGCGTATGTTGAGTCAGCGCATGGTAAAAAGTTTGCACGATATTCAATACAGCGCCGGGGATGAGCAAGCCCGGCAGCGCGCACTTGATGAGCTCGATTTAACTCAGCGTCTATTTTCGTCGACCTTAAATGCTTTTGACCAAGGCGGTGAAGCGATCGGTGCCGATGGCAGTGAGGTTGTGCTGGAGGCGGCCAACAGTTCAGCTGCGCGTTTGGCAATTGTCGAAGCAAAAGAAATCTGGCAGCCCTACAGTACACTTATCAATGCCGTGCTGAATGCCGACGGTGAGCTCGCCTTAAATCAAGCGCTGATGCCGGCGCTGGCCTACGCCCGCGCGAACAATTTGGCTTTGCTCAAGCTTATGAATAATTTAACGGTTGAACTTGAGCACGTCGCAACCTCAAAGGCGACGCGCCTGCGCTGGATTCAAACCGTCGGTATTACTTTAGCGATTATTAACTTCTTAATTATTCTTGTGCATTTTCTCGGGCAGCTGCGCGAGTCCGATAAACAAATTGAAAGTGCGCGTAAAGAAACCACGGAAATTCTTGAAACCGTCGGCGAAGGCCTGTTTCTACTCGATAAAGAGCGCATTATCAGCTCGCAGTATTCACGAGCACTAGAAACCATGTTTGTGCGCAAAGAGCTCGGTGGTTTGAGCCTTGAAGCTTTACTTGAAAGCATGGTTAGCGATAAAGATTTGCGCACTGCTCAGCGTTTTATTGCTTTGCTTTTTCGCGAGGATATCAAAAGTAATCTTATTGGCGATCTAAACCCGTTAAAAGAAATTGAGGTAAATATCAGCGATAACCAAGGGCACTATTTAACCAAGTACTTTAGTTTTACCTTCGAGCGTGTTTACGACGACGGAAAAATAAAAGACATACTAGTGACTGTTGTTGATGTTAGTGAAAAAGTTCGCCTCGAGCGCGAACTGGCTTTGAGTAAAGAGCAAAACGAAAGGCAGATCGAAGTACTTACCAGCATATTGCACGCAAACCCCGATTTGCTGAAGCTGTATTTAAAACAGGTCGAAGAGGCCGCCGACGATGTCAATACGATCCTTAGAGAACCGAGTAAAGGTCATGTTGCGTTAAAACGAAAACTCGATCAGATCTTTGTGGCGATACACCGTATTAAGGGGGAGGCCTCAGCTTTGAACCTCGAAAGTTTTGAGGAGCTCACACACGAGTTTGAACTCAATATCAAAGATGTACACGGCAAAGATAATATTACCGGAGACGACTTTCTGCCTTTGGTTGTGCGCCTGGAAAAACTAGTAAAACACACCGAGTCGGTACAGGTACTGACGGCGAAACTCGGTGCATTTTCAAGCGGGGCCAAGGCGCCTGCTCGCAGCGAGTCGATAAGCAGTGATTGGCATCACCTCGAGGACCTGCTAAACAAAAGCAGTTTGCGCTGTGGCAAGCAGGTGCAACTGTTTACCAGTGGCCTGTCGGAAGTGCCGATGAGCAAAGAGCTGTCCGGCCTGCTCAGCGACTTTGCTATACAAGGTATCCGCAATGCCGTTGCCCACGGCATCGAGACACCAAGCGAGCGCGAGCAATTGAATAAAGATATCGAGGGCAAAATCGAGCTGCGCCTTAGCCAGTCTTCGAAAGGCGAGCTTGAGTTTGTGGTCAAAGATGATGGCGGCGGTATTGATATTGACCGTATCCGGGAAAAAGCCGCCGAGCTCGGCATCGCCTCGGAGACAGAGCTGGAATCCTGGAGTGCCAAGCGTCTGACCTCGCTGATTTTTGAGCCGGGCTTTAGCACCGCGGCCGAGCACACGATGGATGCAGGTACCGGTGCGGGCATGGATTTACTGCGCCAGCGTGTCAACGCCATGCGCGGGCGTATTCGCATTGCCAGTCGCAGCGGCCACGGCACCAAGATATCGGTGTTTTTACCGGCGCCTGCGGCGGTATCTGAAGCGGCTTAGCCGGATACGGCTGAGCTCGCACTTGTTATTTAGCCTGATTTTTTGTTTGAGCTAAGCTCGCCGCTGCGCAGCTTAGCCTCCTTTGTTCAAGGTAGATTTATGTTAAAACTGATGATCGTCGATGATAGCAATATCATTCGGCGAAAGATTGAGCGCAGCGCTGATGCCGCGCGTTTTGATGTTGTTGGCATGGCACGCAACGGCGCAGAAGCGGTAGCAATGCTCAAGCGAACCGATGCCGAAGTCGTGACCATGGACTTAACGATGCCGGAAATGGACGGCATTGAATGTGTTGAACGCATCACTGCTATTAAGCCCGAAACACGCATCCTTGTGGTGTCGGCACTTAGTGATGTTGAAACCGGCATTCTCGCTTTGGAAAAAGGCGCGCGCGGTTTTTTGTGTAAGCCATTTAGCAGTGAACAATTAAACGATGCTCTTGGAGAGCTGGTGGAGGGCATTGATGTCTGAAGATACGCTTAAAATTTTTATCAATGGTGTGCTCAATTATTTTCAGCACACCTCCGACAAAGATGTCAAAGTGGGTGCGCCCTACCTGGTTGAAAATAGAGATCCGACCTGCTTTGATTACACCGGCATTATCGGTGTTAGCGGGCCCTACAAAGGCACCGTCTATTTCACCGCGCCAAAGATCCTACTGACTCACCTGTTGCTGAGCCTCGGCGAGCAGGATACCAGCAACGAAAATATCATGGATATTGTTGGTGAAGTTGCCAACACCATCAGCGGTAACGCCCGCTCTGAGTTTGGCCAGGAGTTTATGATCAGCGTGCCGGTAATGATTGAAGGCGACGGCAGCAAAATCCAATTGCCCGAGCAGCTGCGCTCTTACGTTATTCCTATCTACTGGAAAGCCTATAGCGCGGCAGTAGTAATTTGCTTGGAAAACGTCTGATCGTAGGATGGGCGTTTTCTTTCTTCCGGTCTAACCCGAAAATATGTGTTTTTTCATCCTAATATATCTATTTTGTTAGGATGGATCTTGATGCGTGCCTGTGTAGTGCTTAAACTGTGCTCATTGAATAAGCCAGATTGAGTTTACAGGCCGTGTCTATTTCCCGCGACAACAGTGTTTTTTGCCCAGCCGTTCCAGGCTGTGCGATGCTGTCTGCCTGTTTTTCCGCGCTGGCTCGCAGTCTTAGTCTAGGCTGTCGACTTATCTAGCTGATTCAGTGGCTTCTTGGTTGTCTGTAAAGAAGTTGTTTGAATCAGCGCTCCAATATTTGCTTTGAATTAGCTGTTGTTACACGTTTGTTCAATACAGCTCTAAGCAAGCGTTTCTATGCACAATCCATATAAACCGTATTCACAAAGATGAGCTTGGCCAAAAGCGAAGCCTATAGGAAAAAACCATGTCTAAAGACAAGTTAGTGATTTTTGATACGACGCTGCGCGATGGTGAACAAAGCCCCGGCGCGTCGATGACTCGCGATGAAAAAGTCCGCATCGCCAAAATGCTTGAGAAAATGCGCGTCGATGTTATTGAGGCCGGCTTTGCTATTGCCAGCCCCGGTGATTTTGAAAGTGTCAAAGCGGTGGCCGAAGCCGTGCGTGAAAGCACGGTCTGTAGTTTGGCCCGCGCCGTTGATGCCGACATTGACCGGGCGGCCGAAGCGTTGAAAAACGCCGAGCGCTCGCGCATTCACACCTTTATTGCGACGTCGCCGATCCATATGAAATACAAACTGCGTATGGAGCCGGACGCAGTACTTGAGCGTGCGATTCACGCCGTAAAGCGCGCGCGAAATTACACCGGCGATGTTGAGTTCAGCCTCGAAGACGGTTCGCGTTCAGAGTTTGACTTTATGTGCCGCATTGTCGAAGCGGCGATTGATGCCGGTGCCGGCACCATCAATATTCCCGATACCGTCGGTTACGGCGAACCGGGCGAGTACGGCGCCATGTTTAAGCGCTTGATCGAGGCGGTGCCCAATGCCGATAAAGCAATTTTCTCAACCCACTGTCACAACGATTTAGGGCTCGCGGTGGCGAATTCGCTGTCTGCGGTGATGAACGGGGTGCGCCAGATTGAATGCACCATCAACGGCCTCGGTGAGCGCGCCGGAAACGCGGCCTTGGAAGAGGTGGTGATGGCCGTGCGCACACGCAAGGATTTGTACCCGGTTGAAACGGCTATTCAAACCGAGCATATCGTGCCGACCTCGCGCTTGGTCAGCACTGTCACGGGGTTTCCTGTGCAGCCGAATAAAGCCATCGTTGGCGCCAATGCTTTTGCGCACGAGAGCGGCATTCACCAAGATGGGGTGCTTAAGCACCGCGAAACTTACGAGATAATGAAAGCCGAAGATGTCGGCTGGAATACCAATAAAATTGTTCTCGGCAAGCACAGCGGCCGCGCGGCGGTAAAAGCGCGCTTTGAAGATCTTGGCATCAGCTTTGATTCTCAAGACGCTTTAAATTTAGCGTTTGCGCGCTTTAAAGAGCTGGCCGATAAAAAACACGAAATCTTTGACGAAGACTTGCAAGCTCTGGTCTCATCCTCGTCTCACAAGGACATGGCTGAGAAATTCCTGTTGGTTGATATGGAAGTGAGCTCAAAAACTGGCCAAAAGCCTCATGCGCAATTGAGTTTGCAAGTTGACGGCAAAGATGTGAAAACCAGCTCCGATGGCAGTGGCCCGGTTGATGCCGCCTACAAAGCTGTTGAAGCCGTTGCTGAAAGCCGGGCTGATCTGCAGCTGTATTCAGTCAACGCCATTACTCAGGGTACGGATTCTCAGGGCGAGGTCACGGTTCGCCTTGAAAAAGACGGCCATATTGTCAACGGTGTTGGCTCTGATACCGATATTGTTGTGGCTTCGGTGAAGGCTTATTTAATGGCGCTGAATTTACTGTCGGCGCCGGCCAGCAAAAGTCACCCTCAGCACGACGGCGTGTAGAACGCGTGTAATTGTTGGCAAGTTTTGCAGCGCCCCCTAACTCGCTGCAGCGCAGTTTAGGGGGCGCTTTCCTGTTACACTGGCGCCATGAATGAACTATCCCGTATGCACTACCTCGATGCCATGGGCATCGAAAGTTTTGTGCCGCGGCGCTTATTACTCAACAGCGCCGCTGCTCGCGCCTGCCCACTGCCGATAAAGATTGTCGACACAGAGCATGAGGCGCAACAACGTGCTCAATCTTATAATTCATCGCCTGGCTCAGCGCCTGATACGGCGCAAGACAGTGGTGCAACGGCCTCAGGCCTAACGGGCCCAACCGCGCTTAGCAGCGTCCTGCAGTCTCTTACTGGCGAGCCTGACAAAAAACCAGCTGCCGCCAAGCGTTCAGCACCGCAAGCAGCACAGGCCATTGCCGAAGCCCCCGCGGCGCCTTTTAATAGCGAGTCTTACTCTTCACTATCCACTACAGATGCTGATAAAGAGCCTTCTGCCAATACAGAGTCATCGGCTAATAAAGAGCCTTTAGCTAATAAAGAGCCTTCAGCCCATGAAGAGCCCTCAGCGAATAAAGAGCCCTCCGGCCCGGAAAAAACAGCAACACCCGCAGAAGCTGAGTTTCAGCTTGCCCTTTACAGCGCGGCGCAGCTGCAATTTATTGATAGCCAGCAGCCCGGTGATGCGCTGCCGACGCAAGCGCTTTTACACGCCGTGTTAAAGCGCTGTCTGGCTGTCACCGAACTCCCGTCGATGGAGCTTCAGCGCTGGCCGTTAGAGGGCACTGCGCTTGAAGATAGAACCTGGCAGGCGGCGGCGAATATGATGTTTGATTTTTTTGACAGCCGTTTTCACCGGCAGCCGCCAAAAGCTTTTGTGGCAATGGGCGCGGACGCCGCCCGGCTCTTGTTAGCGCCCCAGCGCGATATCGCATCGTTTGATACGATGTGTTTTTCGCTGCAGCACAGCCCTTCGTATCAGCTGCCGGTATTACTGTTACCTGCACTTAGAGACTTGCTCTATCAGCCGCGTCTGAAAGCCCGTTTGTGGCAGGCCCTGACGCTCGTTGCCAAGCTGTGATGAGAGCTGAACTTTGCCACTGGCAGAGCGAAGATGTCGATGCGTTAGCTCGCTTAGAGTCAGCTGCGTCACCACACGGCTGGTCGCGTCAGGCGCTTGAGCAGGCAAGCTTGGCCCCCAAACGGCTGCGCTTAGCTATGGTTTCTGAAGGCCATTGGTTGGCCCACGCTGTTTTTAGTTTTGTCGCCGATGAAGCCGAGCTGCTAATTATTTCCGTGCATCCAGCGCATCGCGGCCAGGGTTTGGCTCAAGCTTTAATTCGCGCAGCTATCGATGAGCTGGGGCCAACGATCAATTCGGTTTTTCTGGAGCTTCGGGCGAGCAATGACGCCGCTAAAGCTCTGTATAACAAGCTCGGCTTTAGTCTGTGCGGCCGGCGTAAAAACTACTACCGCAGCGGTGTTGCAGATGGCCGTCGTGAAGATGCGCTGCTGATGAGGCTTGACCTAAAACAGGCCCGGGCAAACACAGAGCGAGTCTAAGTCTGACGGCTGTGCGACTTAAACTCGCCTGTTCTGTTGTTTTTAGTTGTTGTTTGGTCTCTTTTTTAAATCGGGCTCAAGCCAGTACCAGTATCAGTACCAGTAACACTAACACTAAAAGTGCCAGCCCAACTGCAGGGCAAGCGAGTTAAAGTCCAAAAACAGATCCGGCTGCACAGAGCCGTCTTGTTCATCGGGCAGTTTGTCTCTGGCCAGCCCTTCACCGCGGCGCAATTCGGCTTTGAGGCTGAGTTTGTCTTGCCATACAAAAGCGCCGAGCGATGCGCCAAAGTAGTAACCGTTTTGCGGATAACCACTGTCCAGGCTGGCCGCGCCGATATAGGCACCAGTGTAAAAACGTTCGCTAAAACGCCACTGGTAATCAATCGCGCGAAAGCCTTTTAAGGCCATTGATTCGAGCTCGTAATAATCAAAGCCGGCGCCAAGCCAGTGGCGCTGCTTAGTATCGATGTTGTTGTAGAGCACCAAGCCAAAGCTTGGCGATGAGCCGCTGAGCTCAAGCGTGCCGTCGCTGCCGTCTTGTTGCGGACCCTTATCCTGGCTGCCATCGAACTGCTGAACACCGGCCTGCAGCACAAGCTCGGCGGCGAAGGGTGCCGCTGAGCTCAGTAGCAGGCTAACAGCGATACCGACAATAGCGAGTTGTTTTACCATCTCAGACCTCCGCTAATACGGCTAAAGCTTTCGTCAAAAACGGTCTGGCCGGCACTGATATTGACGTTGAAAATCATTTCGCCGGCAGCCTGGCTGAGTTCCAGCCCCCACTCTTCACCGGTGCTGTAGATGGCGCTGTTTGTTTCTTTGTTGCGTACTTGCCGCCAGGTTGCGGCCACAGACGTTCCTGAGCGCACATCCCAGTAAAGCTTGAGGCTGTCGGTGCTGGCGCCAACGGCCTGGCTGAAGTTTCTCTGCTCGGCGCCCCAGTGGCCGATAATGGCATCCCAATGGCGCAGGCCATCGCCGTAGTTGCCGTTGGTGTACCAGGCGTTTTGCCATTCCCCGTGTTCCCAGTTCAGGGCAAAAAACTTGCCGAGGCGGGGAAGGTTGATGCCGTAAAGCAAGGAGGTATTGCCAAGCAAGCCGCTACTTGAAGCTTCGGAAGTATCTTCGCCGGCGTACTCCATGCTCAAAGCAATGGGGATAATGTGTTCAAAGCTGTAGCTTACGGTAATAGAGCTGACTTGGTTGCCAAAGTCATTGCCCTGGCCGCCTTTGTTGTCCTGCTCATAAGGTTGAAAAAAGGCTTTAATCAGCGTGTTAAAGCTGTCGTCCCTATCGGCGCCGCCATATTGCATTAAGCGGTTAAGGCCGAGCTGAAAACCGTCAAATGGCGCAAAACCTAAGTGCATACCAAACAATCTGGGGTTGCCGCTAAGGCGCTCGGGCGGGTTTTCAGCGCTTAGAATTTTGTCGCTTTCGGACATCTGCTGTAAGAAAATTTCGTAGCTAAAACCGAAGTCTGTCAGCGGTTTAATATTGCTTAAGGTGATGCCTGGCATCGCCGCTGCCTGTGAACTTAGCAGCATGGCGCTGTCTTGCAGCGGGCTCCACCAGTGGCTGCGATAACCGATGTCGGCCTGCAACCAGTCGCTGCCGATGGATAAAAAACTGCCCTCGGCGTACTCGCTCAGTGCATCGCCTTCGCGCTCGCCAGCCATGCCGCCGACATTGACCGCAAATAAATCGTTGACCACCCAATAAGCATTGGCGGAGACCTGGTAGCGCGACTTGCTGTCGTAACCGCGGTTGTTGGGCTCGACATAGGTGGCACCACTGCCGTCGGCAATTTCAGCAGAGACATGGCTCAGGCCGACTTTGTGGCTGTAGCGCTGCAAGTAGTTGCGCACACTTGAGCTTAAGCCCGGGTGGCTGTCTTCAACTTTTTCCATCGCCTGATGAATTAGTTTGACCGGGTAGGGCTTTTTTACCTGAGGCATCTGTGCAACAACAAAGAGTTCGTTGATGCGCCGATCAATCTCGGGCGATACGTTCAGCGGCATATACAAAGAACCGGCGCTGCTGGCGTGCGCAGTAAAAAACAGCGCGGCGGCAAGCAGTGTCTTTGCATGGCGTTTTATTGCTTTGGACATAAATTCGCTTTTTCTCAGTACTTATATTTCCAGTACAACCGGGCAGTGGTCGGAACCCATAATATCGCAGTAAATATCGGCATCAGTAATGCGCTCTTTGAGTGTTGCTGAGCACAAAAAATAATCAATTCTCCAGCCGACATTGCGCGCGCGGGCCTGGGCTCGGTAACTCCACCATGAGTATTTAACTTCTTCGCCGCGCTGTTCGCGAAAACTATCAATAAAACCGGCGTTGATGTAATTGTCCATGCCGTCGATCTCTTCTTGCATGTAACCTGCGGCTTTGTTGTAGTTTTCTTTTGGGCGTTTAAGGTCGATTGCCTGGTGTGCGACATTGAGATCGCCGCAGAGTATCACCGGTTTTTGTTTTTCTAGCTCTTTGAGATAGCTTAAAAACGCCGTGTCCCAACTTTGGCGATAGGCTAATCGTTTGAGCTCGGAGCCCGAGTTAGGGGTATAAACGGTGACTAAAAAGTAGTCGCTGTATTCGGCGCAAATAACGCGGCCTTCCTGGTCGTGCTCGGCAATGCCGATGTCGTAGCTGACCGATAGGGGCTCTTCTTTGCTGATGATGGCCGTACCGCTATAACCTTTCCGCTCGGCGCTGTTGGTGTAAATATGCCAGCCATCAAGCTGCTTGAGAGCCTCGAGGGTTTGCTCGTCCTGCGCTTTGGTTTCTTGTAGGCACAGGACATCGGGCGCCATCGCCTCGAAGCTCTGCATAAAATCTTTTTTCATTACGGCGCGAATGCCGTTAACATTCCACGAAATCAGGCGCATGCTCTGTGTCTATCCCCCTGTAAAAACGCCGCATAGCCTACCTTAACTGGCCCTGTCGGCCAACGGCCAACGGCCCAAAAAGTGAGCTCTTCTATGAATATTGACGCCGCGCTTGTACCGCTCTTAAGCGCTGCTGGCACCTTTGCTTTTACCTTGGTTTTTTCATTGCTGCTAATGTGGTTGTTTTTGCACCGGCAAAAGCAAGCGTTTGAGCTGCGAGCTGGTGAAGCAGCTTCGACACACAAAGCGCTTGAACAGCAGCTCGCTGCCGATGCCCTGGCGCGCGTGCAACTGCAAACAGAGCTTGAGGCTAAGGTGCAGGGCCTTAAGCAAATGCAAGACGAACGAGAGCGCCTTGAGTTGGAACTTGACAAGCAGCGCAGTACTGCTGTCAATGCACAAAAGCAGCTGGAGGTTAGCGAGGCCACCGCAAAAGAGCGCGAGCAAAGCTTTGCGCGGCAACTCGAGCAATTTGAAACACAAAAGCAGAGTTTGAAAAAAGAGTTTGAGCTACTCGCGGCAAAGATTTTTGATGAAAAAGGCAAAAGCTTTGACGCTCAGAGCCGAGGCCAGCTCGACAGTGTGCTCAAACCTTTTAAAGAGCAGATGCAGGCCTTTCAGCAGCGTGTCAATGAAGTGCACAGCGAGAGCCTGCAGGGCACAACAAAGCTCGAAGCGCAGATCAAACACGTGCTCGACGTCGGCCTGAAAATGAGTGATGAAGCAAAGACCTTAGCGTCTGCCTTGAAAGGTGATAAAAAAGCCCAGGGCAGTTGGTCGGAAGTTCAAGCAGAACTACTGTTGGAAATGAGCGGTTTGGTTCAGGGGCGCGAGTACTTGCGCGAAGCCAGTTATAAAACGGAAGACGGCCGCGATCAACGGCCCGATTTTATTGTGAACCTGCCAAATGACAAACACATTATTATTGACAGTAAAATTTCTCTGGTGGCTTACATAGAGGCGACCGCTGCTAAAACAGAAGAAGAGCAGCAGTTGTGTATGAAGCGCCATGTCGAGGCCATTCGCAGCCACGTAAAAAGCTTGAGTGAAAAAAACTACGCGCAGCTTAAAGGGCTCAATAGCCCTGAATATATTTTTATGTTTATCGGCAACGAGGCCGCGTATCTTGCCGCCGCAGACTACGAACCGGCGCTGTTCCAGGAGGCCTATCGCAAAGGCATTGCCATCGTGACGCCAAATACACTGTTGTCGAGCTTGCGCATTGTTGCCCATCTGTGGTCCATCGATAAGCAAAATGCCAACACTCGCCAGCTCGCCGAACAGGCGGCCAAGGTCTATGACAAGTTGAGGGTTTTTGCGGAAAAAATGCAAAAGCTCGGCACACAAATAGGGACGGTGCAAAAAACCTATGACGAGAGCTGGAACACCTTAAAAGATGGCCGCGGCTCGCTCGCCAAGCAGGTTGATAAGTTTGTTGATATGGGGGTCAGCGTCAAAGAAAAACTCCCCGCCGCATTGACGGAAAAAGAACTATTAGATTCTAAAGAATAAGCGTTGCTGCCGTTTTCGCCCTTGTCAGCTCAAGGGCGCTCGCGGGACGCTGTGGATACATCCGTGTAAGCTAAACGATGGCTTCCCTGCCATCGATTCCCGCTCAACCCTTGAGCGGGCAAGGGCTGACAGTGTGCAAGCCCTAGTATTGTCTTGTTATATTTTTCCAATTATTTCTTTGTTTTCCCAATTAGTTAAAGCTTTTTAAAAAGTAGGCCGTAGCTAGCCGAGAAGTGGCTTAAGGTGTGAGCCGGAATCAGAGCCATGGATGGCGATGTTTAGCCTACAGGGAAGTATTGACGGCGCCGGTGATGGCCTTAAGCCACTTGTCGGCGGAAAATTAGCACGGTCAATATTTACAAATTAACATCGTGTTGGGAAGTGCTGCTGCCGTAGCTCGCCCTTGCCAGCTCAAGGGCGCTCGCGGGACGCTGTGGATACATCCATATAAGCTAAACGTTGGGCTAAACGATGGCTTCCCTGCCATCGATTCCCGCTCAACCCTTAAGCGGGCAGGGGCTGACAGTGTTTAAGCCCTAGTATTGTCTTCTTACTATTCTTCCAATTAGTTAAAGCTTTTTAAAAAGTAGACCTGAGCTAGCCGACAAGTGACTTAAGGTTTGAGCCGGAATCAGAGCCATGGATGGCGATGTTTAGCCTACACGGAAGTATTGACGGCGCCGGCGATGGCCTTAAGCCACTTGTCGGCGGAAAATTAGCACAGTCAAAGTTTACAAATTAACAGCTTGTTGGGAAACGCTGCCGTAGTTAGCCCTTGGCTGCTCAGGGGCTCTCGCGGGACGCTGTGGATATATCCATATAAGCTAAACGATGGGCTAAACGATGGCTTCCCTGCCATCGATTCCCGCTCAACCCTTAAGCGGGCAAGGGCTGACAATGTGCGAGTTCCTCTATACTCACTCAATCCTTGAGCGGTAAGCGCTGGTAAGCGCAAATATCACGCATTATTTATTAAGCGTGCGCCTGTTCAAGCTCCGGTTTTTGCTGTTTGGCTTGATTAAAATCTCGGGCAAAAAGCATATAAATGGCCGGAAGCACCACCAGGCTAAACAAGGTGCCTATCGCCATGCCCAGTACAAGTACCAAACCGATGGAGTTTCGTGCCTCTGCACCGGCGCCGGCTGCAAAAATAAGCGGGGTATGGCCTGCGATGGTTGCAATGCTGGTCATCAATACCGGCCTCAAGCGCACAAAACTGGCATCTTTAACGGCTTGCAATTTACTCATACCTTTTTCTTGCAGATTGTTAGCAAATTCAACCACCAAAATGCCGTTGCGCACAATCAAGCCTATTAAGGTTACCAAACCCACCTGAGAATAAATATTCAAGGTACTGGTCCAGCCGTCTGTCCAGTGGGGCATAAACGACTTTAAGAAAGTAAAAACCAATGCGCCGAAAATGGCCATAGGTACCGAGCCAAGTAAAATAATCAGCGGGTCGCGGAAACTATTAAACTGCGCTGCCAGCACCATAAAAATAATAATGGTGGCAAAACTAATGGCCGGAATAAATTTATTGCCTTCCGTGCGCAACTGGCGAGACTCGCCGGTGTAATCGATAGAATAATTACCCGGTAAAATCTCCGCAGATTTTTGCTCCATAAATTGCAGGGCGTCATCCAGTGGCACGATAGGGAAGCCGCTGAGTTTGACCGCATTTAATTGCTGGAAGCGGTTCAGTGAACGCGGCACGGTGCTGTCGCTGATGCTGGCGATTTCCGCAAGGCGAATGAGCTCACCCTGGGGGCCGCTAATATAAAGATCTTTTAAATCTTCCGGCGTTAAACGTGCGCTGCGTTGAACCTGGGGAATAACACGATAACTCATGCCGTGCATATTAAAGCGGTTGACGTAATTGCCGCCGAGCAAGATAGCAAGATCGCGGGTAACGGTTTGTAGGTTTAAGCCGTAGTCCGCAACTTTATCTTTGTCGATCAACACCTGGGCGTTGGGCTGGTCGTATTTCATATCGAGCATAGGCGGAAAAGCAAATTTGCCACTGGCTGCCGCAGCCTGCTGTAACTCGCTTGCAAAATTGTAGATTTCTCCGGCTGGCGCCGTCGATAAAATGACAAAATTCACCGGGAAGTTAGAGCCGCCGGGCAGAGACGGTGGCGTAGCCGGCATTACATTAAGGCCTGCAACCTGGCTCAAAGACGCTTGTACTTCGGGCAAAATCTGAAAAACGGTGCGCTCGCGCTCACTCCAGGGTTTGGTAACCATGCCGGCAAAACCGCCAGTGGGGAAGGTCACCTGAAAGGTGAAGTCGGTTTCTTCAACATTTTGAAACGCCGTGTTGACTTGCTTGGCGTAAAACGCGCTTTGATCGATGGTGGCGTCGGCCGGGGTCTCAACAAAACCAAAAATAACGCCCTGATCTTCCGTCGGTGCCAGCTCTTTGGGAGAGAGCACATAAAGGGGGACGATCATCAAGGTCAGCGCAAACCACAAGAAGTACACCGAGTATTTATGGCGCAACGTTGCGTCGACAAACGCCGAGTACCAATCGCGAAAGCGCTCAAACGGCGCTTCCAAAGGCCCGGCCATTTTTTTGTTGGCCTGCAGCAGTTTGGAGCCGAGCATGGGGCTCAAGGTTACGGCGACAATGGCGCTGACAACAATGGCGCCGGCGAGGGTAATGGCAAACTCCCGGAATAAAGAGCCGGTCAGGCCACCCTGGAAAGCAATTGGTACATAGACCGAAACAATGGTGACGGTCATCGAGATAATGGGGCCTATTAGTTCGCGCGCGGCATCAATGGCGGCGTCAAAGGGGCTTTTGCCCTCTTCGATATGGCGCTCGACGTTCTCGACCATGATAATCGCATCGTCGACCACCAGGCCAACGCTGAGAACAATCGCAAGCAAGGTTAGCAAGTTCAGCGAGAAACCAAAGATCTGAATAATAAATACCGCACCTATCAGTGACAGCGGAATGGCCAAGAGCGGAATCAGCACCGAACGGCTAAAGCCCAAGAACAAAAAGATCACAATGGTGATGATGATCAGTGTCTCGATTAGGGTGGCGGTGACCTCGGTAATGGCTTCGGCGATATAGGCCGTTGCATCGTAGCTGAGTTCGGCGTCGAGGCCGCTCGGCAGCACCGCTTGGATAAGGTCCATTTCTTTTTTAACGTCGGCGATAACATCGAGCGCATTGGCGGTTGGCAGGACCCAAACGCCCATAAAAATAGCCGTTTTACCGCTGTAGTTTACAACCGTGTTGTAATCCTGGGCGCCGAGCTCAACATCGGCGATATCTTCCAGGCGAATGGTGCCGTCGGGGCTTTGGCGCACTATCAGTTTGCGAAAATCTTCAACGGTGCGAAGGTCGGTGTTGGCGCTTAAATTAACTTGCGTCAGTGCGCCTTTGGTTTGGCCGAGCGTGCTCTGCACATTGTTGACCGCCAGCGCTTGGTAAACCTCTGCCGGGCTGACTTTGTACGCGGCCATGTTTTCGGGTTTAAGCCAGGCGCGCATGGCGAAGGTGCGGCCGCCGAGAATATCGGCTTTTTGTACACCGGGCAGGGCGGACAGACGCGGCTGAATCGCGCGCACCAGGTAGTCGGTGATCTGGCTTTGGCTCAGCACATCGGAGCTAAAGCTCAAATAAGCTGAGGCGACCTCTTCATCGGGCGAGGTGATCGTTAGTGCCGGTATCTCCGCTTCCGGTGGCAGCTCGCCGCGAATCTGGTTGACCTTGGCGCTGATCTCGGACATCGCGCGCACTGGGTCGTAGTTGAGCTTGAGCACCGCGTTGACGGTTGAATAGCCGAGCGCACTGACGCTCTCGACATAGTCGATGCCGTCGGCGGACGAAATCGCGCGCTCGATCGGCGTGGTGATAAAACCCTGAACCAATTCGGCACTGGCGCCAACGTAGACCGTTTGAATGCTGATCACCGCCGAGTCGCTCTCGGGGTATTGGCGCACGGTCAGGTTCATCGCCGCCTGCAGGCCGGCGATTAAAATAAGCATGCTCACGACAATGCTTAAAACCGGCCGGCGGATAAAAATATCGGTAAATTTCATCGTCGCCCCTTAGCTGTCTTGCGGCTGAGGATTTAGGCTGTACTCAGCTTCTTCGTTGTCGGTGATAATCACCGGCTGGCCGTTAAAGAGCTTGAAGGCGCCCGCACTGGCAACTTTGTCGCCCACGTTCAAACCCTTGCCGATGGCAACAAAATCGCCCCGGCGAGCAATAATTTGAATAAATTGCTGGCGCGCTTGTAGCTGACCGCTGTCTTTGTTTTCTTCGATTAGAAAGACGGTATCGCCGTAGGGGGCGTAGATCACGGCGGTTGACGGCACCACCAAAAACTCTTCCCGCTCGGGCAGGGCCACACGCACCTCGACCGCCATGCCAGGCAGCAGTTGGCCATCGACGTTTTCAAGGGTGGCCTGTACGTCGATATTGCGGGTAATTTCATCGACCGCCGCACCGACGGCACTAATGCTGCCGGCGACATTGGCGTCTTTGTTTTCGATCATATTGACACTCACCGCTTGGCCGGGCTGTACCTGGGCCAGCCAGCGCTGCGGCACCGGAAAGTCCACTTTCAGGTTGTTGTGGGAATACAGATCAACAATGGCGCTGCCGGCGCGCAGATCTTCGCCGATGTCGACTTCGCGAATACCCAGGCGGCCGCTAAAGCTTGCGCGAATTTCTTTTTTGGCAACGGCGCTGGCTAGGTTTTGTACATTGGCCTGGGCGGCGTCGAGATCTTGCTTGGCGGTTTCGTACTGGCTTTCACTGACGGTATTTTTACGGCGCAGCTCGTTAACCTGCTTGAAGTTGTACTGAGCCAGGCGCAGTTGAGCTTCGGCGGCCTTTAGCATGGCGCGCTCACTGCTGCTGTCTTGCTTTAACAGCAAGTCGCCGGCGTTAACGCTGTCGCCGGACTTGAAGTGTATGCTTTCGACGCGGCCGGCAAGTTCGGCCATAACGGTGATACCCTCATCGGCGCGCACGGTGCCGATGGCGCGAATAGAGTTGCTCCACTGCTGCTTTTCGGCGGCAAATACGCTGACCGCCGATGGCGGAATACTGGCATTGGCGCCGGCTTCTGCCATGGATTTAAATTGCAGGGCTTTGATGCCGCCAACAACAATAACAATAAAGAGAACGACGCCGAGAACGATCAGTGGCGCTTTGAACTTGCTCATACAGCTGCCTTACTTGGGTGGGGGCCGAGGCCTAAATTTTGGAGCAGCTATGGTACTTGATTCTCATCTAAAGCATACGTTGTCAGGCCTGTTTTTTTGTGCGTCTATCGATTTTTTTGTAATTACGGTTTTTTTAATAGCTGAAATTTAAAATCGAGCTGTATTTCCGTGGCTGTCATTTCGCGAAGCGCCTGTTTGCAGCTGTCGTCGGCGCTCCAGTAGTACGGCGTCATCGTCAGCAGTTCAAGCAGCGCCGGGCCGTCGAGCTCCACGCTGTATTTAAGCTGTTCTTCACAGGCAAGCTCAAGTGATAAACCGAGCTCAAGTTTGGCGCCCTCGTGGTTTTTGGCCTGTTTGTAGACTCTGGCGGCAAGTTGCTTGAGATGCTCCGGGCCTGCGCCGGCAATAAGTAGCAGGCCTCCGGGCTTTAACACTCGCTCGGCTTCGGCAATATTCAGCGGAGAGAAAATACTCAGTAACAGGTCAAAGCTGTTGTCAAAGTAGGGCAGGTTTTTGGCGCTGGCTACACTGAAGTGTGCTTGTTTGTGTTGTTTGGCACTGAGGCGCGCCGCGCTTTTAGCAATATCGATGCCGTGCAGATCGAGCTGATTGGGCGCGAGTTTTTCCGCAAGCTGCATAAGGTAATAACCGTCGCCGCAGCCAATATCGAGTACGGCATTGATGGCGCGAGCGTCGCGAATTAATTGCTGTTGAATCAATTCAAACTGGCGCTGGGCAAAGCGCTGGTAAAAGCCGCGCTGCAAAAATAGCCGGCGGCTTTGCATCATTGCCGGGCTGTCGCCGGGCTCGAGGCTTTTTTTATTCTGCACGGGCAGCAGATTGACATAACCTTCTTTGGCAACATCAAAGCAGTGTTTGTTTAAGCAGTGCCAGCTTTTGTTTTCGAACACAAGCGTTTGTTCACACAGCGGGCAGCGATAGGCCGGGGTCATGGGTAAGTCTCGGTGCAAAAGCGCGCAGTGTACTGCTTTGGCGCGCGGCTGTTAATGCAGGCGCGCCTGGTTTGGTCAGCGCAGGCGTTTGTATCCGAGCCCGGCGCCGGCTTTAAATAATACGCGAATAGCGGTTTTGATCGGCGGCTGAACGTTTGGCGATGTACTGATCAAAGAGCTTGCACACACTGCGCGCCAGCAGGCGCCCGGCGTCGAGGATCTCCAGGTTGTTGTCGCGCAGCACGATAAGGCCGTCGCTGTGCAGTTCGTGCAGCGCGGGCAGGGCGTCGGAAAAATACTCGTGAAAATCGATGCCAAAGTTTTGTTTTAGCTGCATAAAATCGAGTTTAAATTGACACAGCAAGGTATTGATCACGTCGCGGCGAATAAGGTCGTCTCGGTTTAAGTCGTAGCCTTTGTCTAGAGGTAAGGTGCCGGCATCGAGCGCGCCGTAATATCGATCGAGTAATTTGACGTTTTGCGCGTAGTGCTCGCCTAACGAGCTAATGGCACTTAAACCAAAGGCGTGCAGAACGCCGTTGTTGTGGGTGGCGTAACCCTGGAAGTTTCTCTGCATGCTGCCGTCGAGCTGGGCGAGGCTAAGGGCGTCGCTGTTTTTGGCAAAGTGATCCATGCCGATATAACGATAGCCATTGCTGCACAGCTGATTAATGCTGTTGTGCAAAATCTCAAGCTTTTCTTGAGGCTCGGGCAGTTCACTGGCATTGATCTGTTTTTGTGATTTAAACAGGTGCGGCATGTGCGCGTAGTTAAATAGGCTCAGTCTGTCGGGGCTGAGTTCGATGACTTCATCGAGGGTCTGTTGAAAGCTGCTGGCACTTTGTTTTGGCAGGCCGTAAATCAAATCAACGGAAATGGAGTTAAATTCGAGCTCGCGCGCTTTTTTGATCAGCGCCTGCACTTCTTGTTTGCTGTTAAAGCGGTTCACCGCTTGCTGAACCTCGGGGTTAAAGTCTTGCAGGCCCAGACTTAGGCGGTTAAAGCCGATGTTTTTTAAATGCTCAAGGCGCTGGCCGTCGACACTTTGCGGATGGATTTCAATGGCGCATTCAAAGTTGTCGCTGGCAAAACGAAACTGCTCGGCAATAAAAAGCATTAGTGCCTGCAGTTGTTCATCGTCTAAGTAAGTTGGGGTGCCGCCGCCAAAGTGAATTTGCTCAACTTCGGCGTAGTCGGGGATGCGTTTGGCTTTAAGGGCGATCTCTTTTTTTAAGTAGTTCAGATACTTTGCCGCGTGGCTGCGGTTGGCGGTGACAATTTTACTGCAGCCACAGTAATAACAAATGGTGTCGCAAAACGGGATGTGCAGGTAGAGCGAAATGCGCTGGCTGCGGTTGAGCACACTGTCGCTTGCCTGCTGCCAATCTTGTTCCGAGTAATTGCCATCAAATTGTGGTGCGGTCGGGTAGGAGGTGTAGCGCGGGCCGGTTAAATCGTATTTGCGAATCAGTTCAAGATCCCAGAACTGATCTCCTTGCGTTTCGAAAGTTAAAGCCATGGTATCCCCCTCGTTAAGACATAGCGCTGCGCTGGACGTGGTGCTGGGCTTAGTGCCAAGCGTGGTGCCAAGCGTGGTGCCGGGTGCAGCGCAGCAGCGCACATCGCAATTGTGCTCTATTTATGTTGTTGATCGGCGACAGCTCGGCGTCCCTGGCGAGCTTATCGCATTTGACCGGCCAGTATGGCCGTGTTCTGCGCGCTGCTTTTGACGGGGGTCAAGCTTGTGTTGTTTGAATGCATAAGTGCAGCGCTGCATATCGGCGCTGCTGTTACTGATCTGGCCGGCCTGTGTGCCCGGCCTTGTGTGTTCGACCTTGTGTAATTGAATAGACACTTGGCATAAAAATCATTGTGTTCAGTGCTGAACGGTATTGAAGTTTTGACCGGCCCTGCCGATGACTGGCACTAGGGAACTCGTCTGTACCGCTTAGCTTTCTAACAGCGGCGAGATTTCTAATATTAGGGAGTTTTTAACAAAGTCTTTGCTCAAGACCTTCGTAACTTAGACCTTCGTAACTTAGGCCTTGGGAATTTAGACCTTTGTAAATTAGACGCTTGATAAAACAGGCGTCGTTAATTTAAGCAGGCTGCAGCTCGGAGCTTTGCCATCGATGAAATCAGGAGGCCCCATGACACTTTCTACGTCGAATACTGCGCTTCACCAGCGCAACCACTATCAACAATTGCAATACCAACGCTCGGGCTCCGGCGTACAAAGTTCACAGCGCGGCGCGGATGACGGGCACACTTCGGCAGCCGGGGGCGCCGGGAATCAGGCCTCAGAGGCTTCTGCGTATTCGCAACCGGCGTCAAAGGCACTCGAGGGCTCCGGCCGCACTGACGCCGCTAATACCATTCTTGCGTTTATTAATGGCCGCTTGCAGATCGACGCCGCCGAGGGCGCCAGCGACGAGCAGTTAGTCTCGCGCCTTGAAGCCGGCCTCCAGGGTTTTTTGCAGGGTTATCATGAAGCTTACGAGCAGCTAAGTGCCTTGGCGATGCTTTATCCTGAAGTCGAAGAAGCGATTGAGCAGACCTTTAGTGATGTGCTCGACGGCATCGACGCGATCGCAGAAGATCTCGGTATCGCCTCGCCGGTGACAGACCAGCTTCGCGAACAGCAGGCCGAGCGCCGCGCGACGGCAAAACTAAATAGTGTTGAGGCTGAGCCGCTGCCTGTATTTTCGGCGCCGGCGCAGGCTGGTGAAACAAGGCCGGGGGGCAACTCTGAAGCCGATAATTTGCGTTCACTGATCGAGGCTTCAAGTTTTGATTATCGTCGCAGTGAAAGCCGAAGTTTTGCGTTTGATTTAACTACGAAAGATGGTGATCGTGTACAGATTCGCGCGGCCTATGCCCAGGGCAGCGTCTTGCAGGGGCAAAAAGTGGCCTATGGCGATGAAACGCTGTCGGGCAGTTTTCACGCGGCTGCGGGTTTTTATCTCGATATTCAGGGCGAGCTTGACGATGACGAGCTCGCTGCCATCGAAGATTTGCTCACCCAGGTGCGCGAGGTCAGCGATTTATTTTTTAACGGTGATATCAATGCCGCATTTGAGCACGCAAGCGAGCTTGGTTTTAACAGCGAAGAAATTGCGCGCTTTTCTTTGAAGCTGCGCTACGAATACAGCGCTCAAACCGATACAACTTATGCTTCCGCGCCGGCAAAAGCTGAGGCGACCGGTGAGCCATTTGATAAACACGATGAGCAATTAATGCTGTTGGCGCGTTTTGTTCAGGCGCTTGAAGATATGAGGCATAAATCGCAGGCCTTGGGGCTGTTTTCTGCGCTGCCCGAACAGTTAGTTGAGCAAAGTGGCGCTCAGGCAGAGAGCGTGATGGCGCAACTTATCGAAGATCTGGATGCGCTCGCTTAGTATCGCTTAGGGCTTATTTCACAGGGTGATGCTTTTGTCACCCGGTGTCTTAGCCCATCGCCGCCATTTTAATTCCAGGGTTTTAATGCCGCCTACATAATTATCATCCACAAGGTAGTAGGATAGGGTTCTGTCGCCGCGGACAAAATTATGTAATAAGCGTGAGATAAAGCTTCGATCCGGGCCGGTTTGCATAAGAAGGTTAACAAATTGCCCTGCCTGGGATTGTAGGCTGGAATTGTTAGCCATATGTCGCCCCCAATCGCTGCTTTTCATTTTTAGCAACTGTTCAACGCTTAATATTTTCCCGGTTTTAACATCTTGTTGGACTATGCGTTGATTTATCTTGTGGGCTTGAATGTTCAGGCGCCCATTGTTTTTGCTAATAAACTCCATTTGCTCGGCGAGGCCTTCGTTTAGCCAGCGCGGGGTGTACGTGCTTAGCGTGTCAACAATTGCGTGGCTAGTTTCATGTTTAATTGTTCTAAATGTTCGGCTGCGATCTTGTTCGTTTATATAGGTATATATTCTATTGTGTGAGCGCAGATAAACACCCAGTGAGTGGCGGGCGTCATAGTGGTAAGTTTTTTGTAAGTGGCTGATGTAGGCGCTTTTGTCACTTAGAACAGTGATGCTTACCGGAACGGTTTTGTAAAAATCAAAAAACAACACACGATCATAAAACTCGTAAACCCAGTTTACACCTTCGGCAATCTGCCTTTGCTCGTTTGCGCTCAGCGTCGCGCCTATGGTTTTGACTTCAATGTTATAGCGGTTCCACGCACTTTGTTGGGTGTCGAGTGTGATTTGCTCTTGTTGAATATGCCCGTGTTTTTTATCGCTAAAATGAACCTTGCCATTTGCGTCTGTCCACTTGTATATCCCGGCGCTTGTTGTGCCGGTCGCGGCGGTTACTAGTACTAAATGATAAATTAGCGCGCTTTTAAACAAGGACATGGATGTTTGTAGTTGAGGTGGTTTAAAGTGAGTGTACGTTTTGCGCATTTGTTGATGCACAAGGGTTGAGCACAGCAGTTCAACACAACAGTTGATTGCAAGGGCTGCAAGTTAAAGCTGCGTGCGAAAAGCAATTAAGCTCGCCGTAACGGCAACATTCAGTGATTCAACCCCGCGCGCCATAGTGATGCGCAGGCGTTCGTCGCAAAGTGCCTGCAGTTCTTTACTTATGCCTTCGCTTTCGTTGCCGAGTACAAAAATGCGCGTTTTGCCTGAGCTGAGTGTGTCAAAGTTGGCATTTGCATTTAAGTCGAGCCCGCTAATGATGGCTCCGCATTGTTGAGCGCTTGTTAAGCTTTTAACTAAATGGTCGCAGCGCAAAATAGGGCAGCGAAATAAACTGCCGGCGCTGGCTTTTATGACCAGAGCATCGAGCTTGGCGCAGCCTTTGCGCGGCAGGATCAAGGCTTTAATTGGCGATGCGCAAACGCTGCGAATAATCATGCCGAGATTTTGCGGGTTGGTGACGCGATCCAGGGCAATATATTCCCCGCTCTCAAGTGCGCCAGCGTCAAATTCGGCCAAGGCTTCGGTGTGTATGTCCAGCGCGACACCCTGGTCTTGCTTGCTGTTTTTGCTAATTCGGGAGAGCGCTTGTTTATCGTGATACAGCACTTCTGCACCCTGGGCGACGGCCATCGCTTCGATGTCGTCGAGTACTTTTGCTTTTTTGTTGCTGCTGGCCAGGTGCAGTCTCCGGGCTTTCACCCCAACCATGCTCAAGGCTTCATAGACGGTATTTCGACCGTAAATCGTTAACATCTGAGCAAAGCGTTTTTTGCGTTCTAAATAAGCGTCGGAGTCAGTCATAAAGCAGCCTGGGTAATTTCGACGGCATTATACGATTGTTCTAGGTTTTCCGCTTCAGCTGGCTCTGCAGGCATCGTGGGACGCTGTGAACCCATCCATGGGCGCTTAGCCGCTGCATCCGGCTGCTCTTATTGGTTACATCCATGTAACGACCATGCGGCACCTCATTCCTTTAAGAGCGGCCCAATCAAGCTCCTGAGCCAGCTTAAGTTGCTGTGTGCCAATCCTATTAAGCCGGTCGATATAGAGAATAGGGGGGAGCGTGCGTTAAGCACCTTTTTCTGAGTCTCGATTGTATGCCGGTTCAAATGGTGTTTAGTTTGATCCGGTAAGTGAAAGCATTGACTCGGTGGTGTTGGCACTTTGGTAGCTTTGAGTCGCAGGTGAAGGTTGAGAGGCTTTCTTAAAGGCGAGAGGTGCCGCATGGATGCGGCGGCTAAGCGCCCCTGGATGGGTTCACCGCGTCCCTCGATGCCATTGCCTGCGACTCAAAGTGGAAAGCGAAGCTAAAAATGGCGGGGTGTTCGTAATTTGACCAGTTAAACGAGGCAGTAAGAACTTAAGTCTGCCACTGCATTTGTGCTAACATAGCGTCCTTTTATGTGTCCGCGTTTGCCCAGGCTCTGGGGCGGGCAGTTATTGGACCGAAACGAGACCAACAAAGCTCGCTGACAATAAGGAAAATCACGGTTTCATGGGTGATATAGCAAAAGAAATTTTACCGATTACCATCGAAGACGAGCTCAAACAGAGCTACCTCGATTACGCCATGAGTGTCATTGTCGGCCGGGCCCTGCCCGATGTGCGCGACGGCCTTAAGCCGGTGCACCGCCGCGTGTTGTTTGCGATGGGCGAGCTCAAAAATGACTACAACAAAGCCTTTAAAAAGTCTGCGCGTGTTGTTGGTGACGTCATCGGTAAATACCACCCGCACGGCGACAGTGCGGTTTACGATACCATCGTGCGTATGGCCCAGCCTTTTAGCCTGCGCTACATGCTGGTTGACGGCCAGGGTAACTTTGGTTCGATCGATGGCGACAGCGCGGCGGCGATGCGTTATACCGAAATTCGCATGGCTAAAATCAGCCACGAAATTCTCGCCGATCTCGACAAAGAAACCGTCGACTATGTAGAAAACTACGACGGCACTGAAAAAATTCCCGAGGTCATGCCCACTCGTGTACCCAACCTGTTGGTAAACGGCAGCTCCGGTATCGCTGTTGGTATGGCGACCAATATCCCGCCGCACAATTTGCGCGAGGTGGTTAAAGGTTGTATTGCGCTGATCGATAATCCCGAAACTGGCATCGATGAGCTGATGGACTACATTCCCGGGCCGGATTTCCCTACCGGTGCCATTATTAATGGTCGCGCCGGCATTCTAAAGGCTTACCGCACCGGTCGCGGTCGCATCTATATCCGCGCGCAAGCGGAAGTTGAAATCAACGAGAAAAACAATCGCGAGCGCATTGTTATTCACGAAATTCCCTACCAGCTGAACAAAGCGCGCCTGATCGAGCGCATCGCCGAGCTGGTGAAAGAGAAAAAACTTGAAGGCATCAGCGAAATTCGCGACGAGTCAGACAAAGACGGCCTGCGTGTAGTTATCGAAATTAAGCGCGGCGACAGCGGCGAAGTGGTGCTCAACAATCTCTACTCCCAGACCCAGCTGCAAAGTGTCTTTGGCATTAATATTGTTGCCCTGGTCGATGGCCAGCCCAAGGTACTTAACCTCAAAGAGCTGCTTGAGCACTTTATCAAACACCGCCGCGAGGTGGTCACCCGCCGCACTGTTTACCTGCTGCGCAAGGCGCGCGAGCGCGGCCACGTGCTCGAAGGTCTGGCGGTGGCGATTGCCAATATCGATGAAGTTATCACCATGATTAAAAACTCTGCCAGCCCGGCAGAGGCACAAGAAGCTTTGCTGGCTCGCGCCTGGGATGTCGGCCTGATTGGTCAGTACCTCGAGCGCGCCGGCGCCGATGCCTGTCGTCCGGACGGCCTCGGCGAAGAGTTTGGCCTGCGCGACGGTAAATACTATTTAAGTTTGGCTCAGGTTAAAGCCATCCTCGAGCTGCGCCTGCACCGCTTGACCGGTATGGAGCACGACAAGCTTGTTGCCGAATACGAAGAGCGCCTCGCGCAAATTGTTGAGTACCTCGAAATTCTCGGTAACAGCGCGCGTTTGATGGAAGTGATTCGCGAAGAGCTTGAAGCGATTCAGGCCGAGTACGGCGACGAGCGCCGCACCGATATTCAGGAGAGCATGCTCGACCTGAACGAAGAAGACCTGATCACCGAAGAAGAGCGTGTGGTCACCATCTCTCACGGCGGTTACGCCAAGAGCCAGCCGCTTGATGCCTACCAGGCCCAGCGCCGCGGCGGCATGGGTAAATCGGCGACTTCGGTTAAAGACGAGGACTTTGTTGAGCACCTCGTTATCGCGAATACTCACGACTACATTCTGTGCTTTACCAATGTCGGCAAGGTGTTCTGGCTGAAGACTTATCAGATCCCTGTGGCCGGTCGCCAGAGCCGCGGTCGCCCGATTGTAAATATGCTGCCGTTTGAAGACGGCGAACGCATCACCTCGATTCTGCCGGTGAAAGAGTTCGACGAAGATCACTTTATTGTGATGGCAACGTCAAACGGCACCGTTAAGAAAACCGCCCTGAGCCAGTACTCGCGCCCGCGCTCGGTTGGCCTGCGTGCGATTAATCTCGATGAAGGCGATCACCTTGTAGGCACCGCCATCACCGATGGCCAAAAAGATATTCTGCTGCTGAGCTCCGACGGCAAAGCCGCGCGCTTTAACGAAGAAGCAGCGCGCCCAATGGGTCGTGTCAGCCGCGGTGTGCGCGGTATCAAACTTAAAGACGAGCAGCGCGTCATCGGCATGATCATTCCTGAAGAAAACGGCAATGTGCTGACGGTAAGTGAAAACGGCTACGGCAAACGCACCGCCGTCACTGAATTCCCAACCAAAGGTCGCGGATCTCAAGGTGTTATCGCCATGCAGTGCACAGAGCGCAACGGAGCGCTTGTTGGAGCCACGCAGGTCTTTGACGGCGAAGAAATTATGCTGATTTCCGACCAGGGCACCTTGGTTCGCACCCGCGTTGATGAAATCGGTGTGCTCGGTCGCAACACTCAGGGTGTGCGCCTGATTAAGGTGAAAGAGGGCGAGCACATTGTTGGTGTTGAGCGTATTGAAGAGGGTTTGGCTGCCAGCGCAGAAGTCTCTGAAGACGGCGAAAGCGCACAAGCAGCTGATGCCGAAAACAACACGGCAGCAGCTCAGGCGCAAGGCGCATCAGAAGAGGGCGGTGACGAGTAATGGCAGACGATAAGAAACTCAGTGAGGCCGAAGAACTTGGCAAGCTGCGTGACAAAATCGACGCAATTGATACTCAAATTGGCGAGCTGATCTCTGATCGCGCTCGCTGTGCGATGGACGTGGCTAAGGTAAAAACGGCCAATTCCGGTGGCAGCAAAGGCCCCGAAAGAGCACCAAAGTTTTATCGCCCTGAGCGTGAAGCCCAGGTATTGCGCAAGGCCATGCAGCGCAACCAAGGGCCCTTATCCGATGAAGAATTTGCCCGGCTTTTTCGCGAAATTATGAGCGCTTGTCTGGCACTTGAAGAGCAAATTCACGTTGCTTATCTTGGGCCCGAAGGCACCTTTACTCAGCAGGCGGCGCTAAAACACTTTGGCCACAGTGCCAAAGCGGTATCGATGACCGCCATTGATGAAGTTTTTCGCGAAGTGGCCTCTGGCGCTGCTCACTACGGTGTGGTGCCGGTTGAAAACAGTACCGAAGGTGTGGTGACTCACACGCTCGATAACTTCCTCGACAGCAGCGTTAAAATTTGCGGCGAAGTGGTTTTGCGTATTCACCACAATATGCTGGTGAGCGATGTGACACGCACCGATAGCATCACCCGCATTTATTCGCACGCGCAGAGCTTGAGCCAGTGCCGCAAGTGGCTGGATGCGAATTACCCGAAAGCCGATCGCATTGCCGTAAGCTCAAACAGCGAAGCGGCAAAGCGCATCAAAGGTGAGTGGAATGCCGCTGCAATTGCCGGCGAGATGGCCGCCGAGCTCTACGACCTGCAAGTGCTGAACAAAAATATCGAAGACATGCCCGATAACAGCACGCGCTTTTTAATTATCGGCAGTGAAATGGTCGGCCCGAGCGGCGACGATAAAACCTCGATTGTTGCTTCGACTCTGAACCAGCCCGGCGCTTTGCACGACTTGCTCGAGCCTTTCCACCGCCACGGTGTTGACCTGACGCGCGTTGAAACAAGGCCATCGAGAAGCGGCGTGTGGAACTACGTGTTTTTTATCGACTTTGTTGGCCACCAAAATGACGCCGCAGCCCAGCGCGCATTAGATGAAATTGCCGGCCGGGTCAGCGATTTGAAAGTGCTCGGCTCTTACCCGCGAGGCGTGCTCTGAAGCATGGCAAAAACGCGTACTCTGGTTGTCATTGGCCTCGGCCTTATCGGTGGTTCACTTGCCGCTGCCGCACGTAAAAATGCCGCGTGTGAGCGCGTGATTGGCATCGCCCGCCGGGCTGAAGTGTGCGAGCGCGCCCTCGAGCTCGGCGTCGTTGATGAAGCTGTTGTTGGCCTTGAAAGCATTGCTGCCGAACTCGGCGAAGGCGATGTGGTGTTTATCTCGGTGCCGACACTGAGCACACGCTCGATACTCGAGCAGTGCCAGGCCCTGCTGGCGCCCACTGTAACCATCACTGACGGCGCCAGTGTCAAAGGTTCGGTTCGCGAAGATGCCCGCGCTGTCTACGGTGATCTGCCCGCTCAGTTGGTGCTTGGCCACCCGATAGCCGGCTCTGAAAAAAGCGGTGTCGACGCTGCCAATGCCGAGCTCTATATCAATCACCGCGTGATTTTGACGCCCGCCGAACAGACCGGTGCCTCGCACCTGGCGCGAGTGCGCGAGCTTTGGCAGAAGGTCGGTGCCGATGTGCTGGAAATGGATGTCGACCTGCACGATGAGGTGCTGGCGAGCACCAGTCACTTGCCGCACGCAATTGCCTATTCGCTGGTCGATACCCTGGCCCACGATAGTCAAAATGAAAATATTTTCCGCTACGCTGCTGGCGGTTTTCGCGATTTCACCCGCATAGCATCGAGCGATGCAACAATGTGGCGTGACATTATGCTCGCGAACAAACAGGCAGTGCTCAGTGCCATCGACATGTTTCTCGACAATATGGGGCGCTTGCGCACCGCTGTTGAAAACGAAGATGTCACCGAACTCACCGGCGTATTTACGCGAGCCAAAGCCGCGCGTGATCGCTTTACCCTAATGTTAAGTCATCAAGCCTATAGTAGTTCCATGAGTAACCCAGATAGCCCCAACGTCACCTACATCGCCGAGCCCGGCGGCCAAGCCAACGGCGAAATTCGCGTACCTGGCGATAAAAGTATTTCTCACCGCTCCATTATGCTCGGCTCGCTGGCCGAAGGTACGACCCATGTTGAAGGGTTTTTAGAAGGCGAAGATGCACTTGCGACTTTGCAGACCTTTCGCGATATGGGCGTGGTAATCGAAGGCCCGGAAAACGGCAAAGTCACCGTGCACGGCGTGGGTCTGCACGGCCTTAAAAAGCCGGCAGGTTCTTTGTACGTCGGCAACAGCGGCACCTCTATGCGCCTGTTAAGCGGCATCTTAGCTGGCCAGCCGTTTGCGAGCGAACTGACCGGTGACGAGAGCCTGACCAAGCGCCCAATGAACCGTGTCGCAATTCCCTTGCGTGCTTTGGGTGCAAGCATCGACACCGCCGAAAACGGTCGCCCGCCGATGCAGATTCGCGCCAACGAAGGTGGCCTCAAAGGTATTCACTACGACATGCCAATGGCCTCGGCCCAGGTGAAGAGCTGTGTACTTCTGGCTGGCCTCTACGCCGACGGCGAAACTTCAGTAAGTGAGCCCGCGCCAACCCGCGATCACACCGAGCGCATGCTGCGTGGCTTTGGTTACGATGTTAAGCGCGAAGGCAATGTCATCAGCCTGAAAAGCGGCGGCAAGTTAACGGCCTGTAATATCGATATTCCAGCCGATATTTCTTCTGCAGCGTTTTTCCTTGTTGCCGGCTCTATTACTCCGGGCGCGGATCTGACCCTGACCCATGTTGGCATCAACCCAACCCGCGACGGTGTGATTAATATTCTGCGCATGATGGGCGCCGATATTACTCTTAGCAACGAGCGCGAAATCGGCGGTGAAACCGTTGCCGACATCCGCGTGCGTCACGCCAAACTCAAGGGCATACAGGTGCCGGAAGAGCAAGTGCCGCTGGCCATCGACGAATTCCCGGTACTGTGTATTGCCGCAGCTTGCGCTGAGGGCAGAACCGTTGTTAGCGGTGCTGAAGAACTGCGCGTAAAAGAGACCGACCGCATTCAAGCCATGGCCGACGGCCTCGTGACTCTTGGTGTGAAATGCGAAACCACTGACGATGGCATTATCGTTGAAGGCGGCCCAATCGGTGGCGGCGAAGTTGAAAGTTTTGGCGATCACCGCATCGCGATGAGCTTCACTGTCGCATCGCTGGCGGCGACAGATACGATTACCGTGCGCAACTGTGCCAATGTTGCGACCTCGTTCCCGAACTTTGCTGAACTTGCGACTAAAATCGGTATTAAGCTAGACGTTATTAGTCAGTAATTATCAGTTAAGAAGTGAGTGAAGTGTGATCAGAGCCGCCGTCAGTGTTGTTTGTTGTCTTCTGTTGGCGGCGCCCGCTGCAGCCGAGCGCGATTTTGGCCTTTATCTCGGCGGCGGCGGCCTGCTTGTCGCTGCTAAAGACCAGGATGTATTTGAAAAAGACCTGAGCTATCGTGTTGCCGAATTTGTTGGCGGTGCTTATTGGCGCTGGTTGGGCCTGGAAATGCGCGCAGGTCAGGGCCTTGCCAATGAGACCGTCAGGTTAAACCCGGCGCCCGGCGAAGATTTTGGCCGGCTCGCCGAGACCAGCCTCGATAACTACACCAGCTATTATCTGCGCTTGCAGTACGATCACGACGTTGCCCACGCCTACACGTTAATTGGCTCGACAACCCTAAATAGCAGCAGCTATTTCCCCGATGACAACAGCGTTAGCCGCAATATCAGCAGCGGCATGTCCTGGGGTTTGGGCCTCGGTTTAAAAGTCAGTAAACGTGTGCACGCCTCGCTCGAATACCGCTCGCTGGTCGAGAGTGATATCGACACGTTTACCGGCATCGGTTTTAATCTGCTCTTTCGTTTTTAATTCGGCTCGCAAGCTGGCTGATGCTGGCGCTGTTACCCATAGCGGCAGCTCAACCTAGGCTGCGCTGGTGTTCTTATCTATTTGTCCTACCCTAGATTTAGCGGCGCGTTTTTCTAGGGCCGCCTATTGGCCAGGAAGGCCGTTCAATTAATTGCATAAGGAAGATGCCATGATCCCTATTAGAAGTTTTGTTTTTGTTCGTTTTGTTGCCCTGCTGCTCAGTTGCGCTGCGTGTCTTGTTAGCCCATCCATTGTGCACGCCGAAGCTGAGGCCGCGGTGGTTGATGGCCGCGTGAATATTAATAAGGCCAATGCCGAAGTGCTGGCCGATATGCTCGATGGCGTCGGTGAAAAAAAGGCCCAGGCGATTGTTGCTTATCGCGAACAGCACGGCGAGTTTTTAAGTGTTGAGCAGCTTGTTGAAGTCAAAGGCATCGGCGAGGCGACCCTGGCTAAAAACAAAGCGAAGTTAACCCTGTAAAAACAAAGTGCTACAATCTGCTCCATTCTGAACCCGGCTCAGGCCGGGTTTTCTTATTCAGTCCATACGGAAACAAACTTGAGCGACGCCAAAATTCTCGTAGCGCTCGACTACGAAAACAAAAATCAATGCCTGGAGCTGGTGAAACAGCTGGACCCAAAGCTTTGTCGTTTAAAGATCGGCAAAGAGATGTTCACCTGGTTTGGGCCCTCTATTGTCGAGTCGGTGCAAAAGCTCGGCTTTGATGTATTTTTAGATCTGAAATTTCACGACATCCCAAATACCGTCGCTAAGGCCTGCGCCGCTGCGGCCAGTCTTGGAGTGTGGATGGTGAATGTACACGCATCCGGCGGCAAGCGCATGATGGAAGCCGCAGCTGAGGCGCTTGTGCACAGTGAACACAAACCCCACTTGATTGCCGTGACGGTGCTGACCAGCATGGCTGCAAGTGAGCTGCTTGATCTAGGCCTTGAAGCCGATGCCGAAGGGCAGGTGCTGCGCCTGGCAAATCTGGCCAAACAAAGCGGCGTCGACGGCGTGGTCAGCAGTGCCCAGGAAGTGGCGGCAATAAAAACCCTGTGCGGTTCGGACTTTCTGTGTGTAACCCCTGGCATACGCCCAGCTTTTGCCGACAAAGGTGATCAGAGCCGCGTGATGACACCCGCCGAGGCTTTGGAAAAAGGCAGTGACTACCTGGTTATCGGCCGCCCGATTACCCAAGCGCAGGACCCAATCGCGGCCTTGACAGCAATATATAAGGAGATGGGCATTTAATGGCGCTTATCTGTATTGATGGGCCGAGCGGCGCGGGCAAAGGCACCATCGCCCGTTTACTGGCCGACAAGCTCGGCTACGCCCTGCTCGACAGCGGTGCGATTTATCGCATTGCCGCGCTCGCAGCGCTAAAGCACGGCTGTGATCTAAATGATGAAGCCGCGCTGGTAAGCCTGGCCGCGGCACTTGATATCGAGTTTAAAATTGACGCGCAGCAGACTCAAACCCTGTTAAATGGCGAGGATGTCAGCAAGGCTATTCGCGAAGAGCAGACCGGTATGGCGGCATCGACCATTGCTGCACTGCCAGCGTTGCGTCAGGCTTTGCTCGAGCGCCAGCGCGCCTTTAATCGGGCACCGGGTTTAATTGCCGACGGCAGGGATATGGGTACTGTGGTATTTCCCGAGGCCGAATATAAGTTCTTTTTAACGGCGTCGGCCGAAGAGCGCGCTCGGCGCCGGGTTTTGCAACTGCAGCAAAGCGGCGCTAATGATATCGACCAAGACAAAATTTTGGCCGATATTAAAGCGCGCGATGACAGAGATATGAACCGCGCCACGGCGCCACTAAAACCCGCTGCCGATGCGGAACTAATCGACAGCACCGAGCTCTCAATTGTGCAAGTATTGGATGTAATAACGTCTAAATTAACGCTTTAAGGAATAGAGCATGGCCAAACTGCTGCGCCTAATAAAACGATTGAGTTTTGTCATTATTGTACTGGCGGCGCTGATTGCCGGCGCTTGGTTTGCCAGTGAAAACCCCGACTTAGTCGCGCCGTTATTGTTTGGCCTGCAGCTGCCCAAACTCTCGCTCGGTTTGTATTTCAGCGCCTGCATTGCCGTCGGTGTGCTGGTGGCCTTTTGCTGGAACTTTGTTTATTACCAGCGCCGCATTCTCGGTCTTAGAGCTGAGATTCGCAGCTTAAAAAAATCGCTGCGCAAGGCCGAAAGTGAGCTTGACGCTACTGGTGATACAAAATCCGATCTTTCTGAAAAGGGCGCTGCCAGCGTGCCCGCCGCTGCCGACTCGGTCAACGAGCCCAATGCGCCAAACAAACTAGCGCAGCCTCAGCCGAGCGCTAAAGGTCATGGCTGATCTGCTTGTTTTTGTTGTCATTGCCCTGGTGCTCGCTGCGCTGTGGTATCTTGCCGACGCCCAATTGCGAAGCGCTGTGAAGAATTTTTTGCTTCAGCGCCGCCTCAAGCCCAAACTCACGCAGCAGCACAAGCTCAACTTGCCGAGTTTTTTTAAAGACCGTCAGGCGCAAAGTGTTGAGCAATTAATCCGCGCGGTTGATGTTAGCGAGCAATCCATCGATCTTTTTCTCGATCTGGCCTCGTTGCTAAGAAGCCAGGGCGATCTTGCCCAGGCATTAAAATTACACGAGCATTTATTGCAGCACCACGGTGGCCTGCCATTGGCGCTTGGGCAAAAAGTTCGCTTTGAGCTCGCCTGTGATTATTGGGGCGCAGGCCTTCTTGGGCGGGCCGAGTCCGAGCTGCAGGCATTGCTCGACTGTGCCAACCTAAGTGTGCATGTGCGCAAACAAGCGCTAAAAGCGCTGTTAGATATTAAGCAGGAATTCTCAGAGTGGCTGCAGGCCATCGATTTGGCCGATCAGCTGACGACAGCCAAGTTCTCTGCCGAGCCGGATTCGTGGCGGCGCATGCAGGCCCAGTTTTGCTGTGAGTTAGCCGAGCAGGCGCGCGCACAAGCAGACATGGGGGAGTTGCGTTTGCGCTTGAGCCAGGCACTGCGTTTTGACCCCGATTGTGCCCGCGCGCACCTTATTGAAGCCGAGCAGCACCTGGCTGATGGCGATACCAAGTCTACCTTGATTGCACTTGAGCAGTTAGTTGCCCGACGCAGCGACTTGGCGCTTTTGTGTTTGCCGTATTTTCAGCACTGTTATCAAGATGATCAGCAGGCGCTGCTAGACAAATTGCTGCAGCTGCAAAGTAAGCAGAGCAGCTTAATTTTTTTACTGGCAGCGAGCGGGTTGATGTTTGAGCTCGGTGAAAAAAAAGCTCAGGCGCAATTATGGCGCGAGGCCATGGTGCAATTAAAGGCATTGACACCGTGGCGAGCGATGTTGGAAATTGTATTAAATGAAGGCCGGGCTGAGTTGCCGCGTTTTTTACAAAGCTTTGCCGCCGCGTTAAATACCGAAGCCCAGTGGCACTGCAGCCACTGCGGCGCCCACAGTGTGCAGATGCAATGGCGTTGCCCGGCTTGCCATCACTGGGATAGTTACGAAGCTTCGTGTTGAATGCCCATTGTCGCGTTATACTCTGCAATCGAAGAAAAAGAATTGATGATTATTAAGATGTTTAAATATCTAAGTCTTGCCCCGGCACTTGTACTTGGCTTCAGTATTGAAGCTTGTGCGCTCGATGTGTTTAAGGATGAGGACGGTCACACTAAGTGGCAGCACGTAGCGAATTTCAGCGGCTCGGTGCTGATTATTTTGCTTAGCATTACCATGGCGAGCTTGCTGTTTAGCCGCTTTAAATTGCGCACACGCAACCGCGAGCTTAGGGAAATTAAACAAAACCTAGAAAAGACCGTGGCCAAACGCACGGAAAACTTGCGCCGCAGCAACGAGGCGTTGGAAGGGGAAATTGCCGAACACAAGGCGACTTCACAGCTACTGCAGAGCTCTGAAAATTATTTGCAGAGCATTCTCTCTTCAATGCCGTCGATGTTGATTGGTTTAAATAACGAGTTTGAAATTATTACCTGGAACAGCATGGCTGAGAGTATTTCAGGTTTGAGCGCTGCAGATGTTGAAGGTAAAAACCTGTGGCAGGTCTATCCAACCATAACTGTCAGCGAAGCGCAGGTAAAATCTGTGCAGCAGGGCGGGCAGCCGCAAAGTATCAAACACAGTCAGCGCGGCCAATATTATTTTGATATTACCATTTATCCGCTCGGTGGCAGCAGCGACGGGGTAGTTGTGGTCGTCGACAACGTCACTCAGCGCAGCCTCGCTGAAAATATGTTGATTCAGCGCGATAAAATGGCATCGATGGGGGAGTTGGCAGCGACCATGGCCCACGATGTGAATATTCCTCTGCAGGGTATTTTGCGCGATGTGCAAGCGGTTGCCAGTGAGCTTGGTTTAAAGCACCCGCAGTTAGTTGCGCTGCTTGAAGATGCCGCAGATCGCGGCAAGCAGGCCTCGGCCATCGTTAATAATTTGCTTGAGTTTTCCGAGGCCTATGCTTCGGAAAAACATGAAGCGGATCTGTGCTCGATTCTTGATCACTGTATTGAGCTTGCTAAAAATGTATTGGCCGAACCCCAGGGCTTGCGCTTTCGTGATATTCACTTAAGCCGCCACTACAGCGATGGCCTGCCAAAATTAATGTGTTACAGCGCCGAGCTACAACAGGTATTTTTGAGCCTGTTTCGCCACTGCGTGCGTGCAATGGACAGTAAAAAGCGCAAACGCGGCGACTACGTTCCCGAGCTCTGTGTAGAGATAAATGAAGCCTACGACGCGCTCTGGGTAAAAATTAAGCACAACGGGGAAGGCCTGAGCCCGCAAGAGCAGCAAGAAGTGTTTGAGCCTTTTGTGCAGCATACAAGCCCGGCCCAGCCCAAACCCGTACTGCAGGAAAACCGCCTGTCGTTTTCTTATTTTATTGTTACCGAACATCACGACGGTGAGCTTGCTGTGACGTCGGACGCCGAGCAGGGCACCGTTTTTCACGCGCAATTTCAGCTGAAAAAAGCCGGCTAGCTTATACAGCTAGCGCCAATGTTGGTGTCGGTTTTTTTTACGTACTTTCTTTGTTAATAAGCCCAGCTTTTTGCTCTTTCCATAAAAAAGCATGAACTGCGTCGCAGTTCATGCCGCAAGGCTCGACGCTTCGATGTCGAGAACCTTTACGCCAATAATCTCTTTCTCTGCTTTACCTGTAAATGGCTACTAGCTAAGTTGCTGATACATAAGTGATTTTTATTTTTATCGCTTTTGCTCGTGGCCTGGCACAAGTTTCGCTCTTAAACGCCAAGGTATGTACAAAATACAGCTTCTGCAATGTGTTTGCTGTGATAGCTCAAAGGCAAGTTGATCCGCTCGGCTGGCAACAATCTGGTCAAAGGATTGTCTCTCGGCCCAGCTAGATTAAGCAAAGCGTAGAACAGCGTACGCTGGTTAAGCATTCGGCATTAAAGCATTAGGCATTTAAGCAGCAGCTAGCAAGGTAATAAGGCGGTAAGCTCCATGACCAAATTTACAGCGGTAATCAAACTTGCGGTGCTCGGCGCCTTAGCTGCCCAGCTGACCTTTGCTTCAGATAGCCAAGCCGGTGTGCACCTCGCTTCTGCTGAGCCGCTCTACCTGAGTTTATGTGGCTTAATTTTATTGACTTTGGGCATGCTCAAAGGCCGCAGGCAGGAATCCTAACCCGCCCATATTTATGTTGTTCAGCGTTAGCTGAGCAAACAATGATTACTCCAAGTCGAAAGACTAGTGTTATTAGCCCGCTCCCCAGCGGGCTTTTTTTTGGGTGGGGAAGCTAAAGCATTCTAGAGTTTTTTGTTCTGATGTTTTAGAGGGTGTGACCTTTCCTTGGTAGGAGCTTTTCTAACGTACTCTTGTCCTTCTTTATTTGGCATTTAAACAATCGTTTAACTGAATCTTAATTATTTCCAATAGTGCTTGGCGTGTATTCTTTATATTTCGTTTTGGCATATATGAGGGAGTAACAATGGGGTTTATTAAGAATGCACTTGCAGGGATCATCATAACGACGGCTGCACAAAGTGCGCTTGGGGACGACGGTTGTTCTAAGTTGTTTTTCTTTGAAGATGATTGGCGAGCTTGCGCTAAACAAAAACTTGCAGACTCAGGGGAGGCACTTATCGATGATGCCGGCTCAGCTCTTGCCGAAATGCTAGCCCAAACGGCAATTGAGTACATATCCCCTTCATTGGCGCTAATACTATTCGGTGACGATGGAAACGCTGCTCTTGACGCCGCAGTGCAAGCTATTATTAAAGAAATTCGTCAATCGGAACAAAATATAATCAACGCGATAGATGAGCTTGTTGTTAAGAGAGACTACGCAAACTTTGATCGTTTAGCTGAAGCCGTTGAGTCCTACATGGCTCTATCATCATCTAGAAAGCTGCAACAAAGCTACAAGACACTTGCGGTTAACTTAATCGAAGATCTTCGGGTAGTTCGTTATGACTTTCAGACTCACCCGGATTTTGACGTTTATACCCATGCAAAGTTGGTTTCAATGCAGTTGGCTTTGCAGGCTCTTGTCATGACTGCTTCAGCTGTGGAGAGCGGTACGCCTTACGATGCGTCGTCTGACTATTTGGAGCAAGCTCGAATCACATTGAAAAATGTTGCTCTATTTTACGATAAAGATCAGGCATTTTTTTCGACAACATTCGGTGAAGCGTTACTTGATCAGCCATTTAGCGAGTATTACCGAAATATTTGGGGGGCGGGCTGTGACTTAATTGATGATGGTAGGTTAAATAAACGACCTGCGGTTGGCAAACAATTAGTTGCGTTAGATGATTCGGGATTAGGTGTAATTACAGATTGCGATGCTAGGGAGTCTCTCGGATCTGGTTACGGGTATTGTGCGACTAGCTACCGTTTTCAAAAAGGCTCAGCCGGCGAGCGCTTTGTCAACGATTATACCTTCCTGAAAGGGGCAAAAAAATACTCTGAATCAGACTGGTTAGATGCGAGAACCTATGGCATACGAAATGCTTCGGACCATTGGAGAGACAGTGACAAAACGGTCTTGTTTAGTGCGCGTTATAACACTCGATGTGCGAGTAAAGTTTTTCTTGATGTGGTGGACTTTCTTCATAATCCGACTGTTGACTCCCGTCATGCAGAGCTGTTTTTTCATGAAGGAGCTTTTAACTATACCTTATCTAAAGAGCCACAGTTTGCAGACCTGATAAAGTATTCAAATGAATGGCGGGGCATCTACGCCCCTATTTCGGAGACTTTGATGTTTCGTGCCGTAGCGCTTGCTTATCGCGATATCGATGGCGACGGATTGAATTACCTAGAAGAGCGGGCTTTAGGGGCGAACAACTTTTATGCTGACAGTGATAACGACGGCTATGGCGATGCGGTGGAATCGTATTGTCGTACTGGTATACGTCATAAAAATAGTCCTCGTATGAAAGGGTACTTTGAAGATTGTTTAGGTGAAGATAATTTCGAGACATTTCAAGGTCGTGGTGATTGGACAGTAACAAAAAGACTTCTTTCCGGTCAGAGCTACGCCTACGTGGCTCGAGAAGAGCTAAAATGTGGTGGTGATTATTATGAAGATTACGGAATAAAAGTATCTTCTAGTCCGCAGGGGGTTGAAGTGTATGATGGAGCTTATCGCGTTGGGGAGAATGGTCGTTCATTTGGTAGAAAAATGAGCTATGTTTTCCTGCGTAATACTAGTGACGAAGCTCGTACGGTTACCATTAACTTCGATCGTGGATGTACAGACTAATCTCCGATGATCTAAGAGCCTAATCCTTGTACTTATGTCTGTTTCAAGGATTAGGCCCGATAAAACGAAAATTTCCACCTATGCGGCATTTTTAACTGCCGATTTTTTCTGGTTGCTTGGTCGATGTTGGCCCTTTGTTTGTATACGTTAGCGCATAACGAATACTGTTAGAGGGAGGCGTGGTCGACATTTCAACTCTGCCCGAAACAAAACTGAAAAAAATAATTATTTTTTTATTCACACAAAATACAGGGATATGGGCTTATAGTCATAGATGACGCTACTTTCCTTATTTGTGTCACTCTCGTGTCACATATCTGAAATATAGCTTTCAAGTCTTTGTCATATTTGCTTTGCATCATAGCGCGCGTATTTGCTTGTTTGCGCGCCAAGTTGGTGTTTGTTTGATCCCCGGGGGAGGCTGACAAACATTTAAGCCAGCGGCCTGCTTACCAGTTATTTCTATTCCCATTGGGACCAACCTAAAGCAAGGCATGATGATGATTAAGAGCTCTCGTAGTTTGCTCGCAGCTGCTGTCGCCCTGGCCGCGCAAGGCGCGTGGTCGGCTGATACCTACCTCAATGTTTTTCTCGACAAAGCACCGATTGAAGGTGTTGAAGTTCGCCTTGATGGCGAGTTAATTGGCTCGACTGATGCTGTAGGCCGCGCTTCAAGTGCTATTGAAGAAGGTCATCATAAAATCGAATTACTTCGTGCAGGTGAGATCGTCAGTCGCTTTGACTATTACACCGAAGCGAACCAAGATGCAGAGATCAGTGTGACCTTCTCTGATAAAGCGAGTGAGCCCAAGGTAACGGTTAAAAAGTTCGCAACAGATGACAAGAGTGTTGTGGGTTTTGTTGGTGGTATTGTGCGTGACGCCAACGGCAAACCAGTTGTTGATGCCCTGATCAAAGACAGTGAGAGTGATGTTCAGACACGAACAAACCAAGATGGTGCGTTTGAGCTGGCGCTGCCTAGAGGCACTTACAACCTCAATATCTCTCACCCTGATTTAAGCTCTGCGAGTATCGATGACGTTCGTGTCTTGGCGGGTCTGGGGGTTTCGAGTTCTATTACACTCTACCCAAAAGCTGACGGTGTTGATGTTGCTGCGCCTGTTATCGCAGGGCCAATTGAAGAAGTAATGACCTTAGGTACATACAAGCCTCTCGATAGTTCTTCTGGTATTGAGCGCTTTTCTACCGGTGTTGTGGATGCAATGGATGTTGTGCAACTTGAGCGCCTAGGTGATAGCAATGTTGCAATTGCATTAACTCGCCTTGTAGGTGTTACCGTTAATGCCGGCAAATATGCAAATATCCGCGGTCTTGATGGTCGTTATATTTCTGCGAGTTTGAACGGCTTTTTGATGCCCAGTACTGACCCTATGCGTCGTGATGTGCAGCTGGATTTATTCCCGTCAAACATTCTATCTGGTGTGGAGGTTCAGAAAAACTTTTCTGCTGGAGCGCTCGGTACAACTACCGGTGGTGAACTGAAGATTAAAACCAAAGGCTTACCTGACGAGCGTGTTGGCAAGGTTAGTGTGAAGCTAGGTGGTAATTCCGAGGTGACAGGTAAAGACATCCTTAGCTATAAGGGCAGCTCGAGTGATGCATTTACTTATGACTCTGGCCTTAGAGATATGCCCAGCGGATTTTTGGAAGAAACAAACGGCGCAAGTGAGCTCTTTATTGGCTGTGATCTGGATGACTGTATCGACCAGTTCTCAGCGGCTGTTTACGCTGTGCAGTTTCAGAACGAATACGATTTAAAAACGACGACAGGTAACCCAGATGTAGGGATGTCGGTGTCTTTTGGTGATGTTTTAGACAGCGGTGTGTTTGGTTATTACGGCGCGATGAATTACAACTACGAGACAAGTGCTCGTGTTGATGCTGAGTTAAGTGATCGTTCAAGTGCTGTAGGTGACTACGATCGTAGCGAAGAGACTTATTCGATTGACGGTTACCTTGTTTTAGGGTCGGAATTTCGCGCTGAAGATGAAATCCTTAGTCGCACGATGTTTATTCGAGAGGGGGAGAAGCTCGCTCGTGCTGAAAGTTACATCGATAAAGAGGGTAACTCGTTTGATACAGGATTTTTACAATGGGTAGAGCGCCAGTTCGTATCTCAGCAAATCACTGGTAAACATGTTTTTGATTTCGCGGCTGATTCGCATCAGTTTGATTGGCGTATTGCGTATTCGAATACTCAGCGCCATGAGCCAGACCGTCGTGCTTATTATTACCTCAATGGTTTTCTCCAGCTCAACGGTGTAGAGCGTCGTTGGTCCGACCTTGATGAAGATAGCGTGGATTTTGGCTTTGACTATTTGGCTCCTGTGTCTCTTTCTGAAGGCGTAAACACAGATATCACCTTTGGTGCTTTGCTGTCTGATAAGAGTCGTACTTATGAGCTTTACCGTGTTGGTAGCCGAAATGGCCAGAATGCTTCTCAACTTGATAGGAGAATCGAGAATAGTCCGAGTGATATTCTTTCTTATCAAAATTACGTTGATGATGTTATTCGCCTGAATGTATTAACGGCAAAAACGGATTCTTACGATGCCGATGAAGATATTGAGGCGGTTTATTTAAATACTAATACCGAATTTGGCAGTGAGTGGACTTTAGAGGCCGGCGTGCGTCAAGAGGATTTTAGCCAGTCTATTGTATACCCTAATGACGATCGCTCTACCCCCTCAAAACCGTTAGACTCAAGTGAGTTGTTACCCGCAGCAATGCTTACCTTTGCCCCGGGTGACACATGGCAATTCCGCTTTGGTGGTAGCCAGACAGTTTCCTATCCCGGGATTATCGAACGTTCTGAATCTCGTTTTTATGACCCAGAGACAGATCAGCTTGTTGTTGGTAACCCGAACTTAGTTGTGTCGGACATCGACAATATTGATTTTCGTGTTGAGTATTATTTCAGTGATGAAGAAAGCGTTTCTTTAGCTTTATTTAATAAGAAAATTTCAAATCCCATTGAGCGTGCAGTGCTGGATGGTTCAGGATCGGCTGCTCAGGGTTACACCTTCCGAAATAATGAGTCTGCAACTTTAAATGGTGTTGAGCTTGATGCTAGTGCAAATATGTTTGAGACCACGTCCTGGCTTGGTTTTGTTGCAGGAAACATAACTTACATTTCATCTGAGGTGGAGCTAAACAGCACGTCGTTGAGGTTGGAGGGAGAGAATGCCGACGGTCGTGAGTTACAGGGCCAGAGTCCGTGGTTAGCTAACTTGCAGTTTGGTTTTGATCATTTTCCTTGGGATCAAAAATTTACTCTTTTAGTTAATTATTACGACGATCGAATTTATGCGGTGAATCGCGGAAGTTTTGTTGGGCCTCGCTATGAAATCGGTCGCACCATGGTTAACTTTAATTACGAAAAACAGTTTGGCGAAGCATTCAAGCTCAAAGCTAAACTTGGTAACTTGTTAGATGAGCCGGTTGAATATTCTGTTGATGATGAAATAGTTGAATCATATAAAGAAGGTATTGACTATAGTCTCTCAGCAAGTTTTGAATTTTAAGGTATAAGTTTTTAAGTTACGAAGCCCATCACTTTCCTTATTTAAGTGACGGGCTTTTTTTGTATCTGCGTCTCTGTTTTTTTGTGGTGATTGGTGTACAAAAATACACGGTTTTGTCTTGTGTTTGTAACATGTGTGAAATATTTGGCGCCCAGAATTTCCAGCACTGATTAAAACACCCTCCTTATGTAGGACTTAATATGAAACACAATAAACTCTTTGCGACCATAGCCATGCTTGGCTCTGTTAGCATGCTTACTGCTTGTGGCGGTGATGACGGTGATAACGTTGTTATTACCCCACCTCAGCCTACCCCTAGCCCCAGCTCTGACCCAACAGCTCCTGGTGACTGCGGCTCTGCTGTTCAGGCCTCGTTTGTTAGTTTTAACCAAGACTGTAGCGTGGGTACCTTAAGTGGTGTCGTTAATCAAGATTACACACTTGATGCTGAGCGCATGTGGCAGCTCCGCGGTGAAGTTGTAGTTGGTCAAGGTAACGGTACCGTTGCTAACGCCGACGACGTTCAGAAAATTAAAGATGCTGGCGTTACTCTGACTATTGATGCCGGTGTTGAGGTTAAGGCCTATGATGATGGCGCCTTGATTGTTACTCGCGGTTCAAAGCTAATGGCTGAAGGTACAGCCTCTGACCCAATTACTTTCTCTAGCCTTGATTCAAATTATGACGGTCTTGGTGAATGGGGTGGTGTAATTGTTCAAGGCTTTGCTCCTCAATACGGTCAGGGCGGTACTGGCGTATGCCACAAAGACAGCACCTGGTGTAATATTGAAGGTGAAGGTGGTACGGTCGTTGGCCTATATGGCGGTAACGAAGAAGATGATAACAGTGGTGTTATCAAGTATGTTCGTATTGCTGAGGGCGGAAAAATTGCTGGCCCCGATAACGAAATAAACGGCTTAACTTTGCAAGGTGTTGGCCACGGTACTACTGTTGAGTACGTGCAAGTTCACGGGAACCTCGATGACGGTATTGAGTGGTTTGGCGGTACAGTTAACGCTAAATACTTAGTGTTGACTAATAATGATGACGACGATATCGATTTTGACGAAGGTTACATGGGTAATATTCAGTATGCCATCGTTCAAAAAGACCCTCTGGCGGTCGCACCTCAAGGTAAAAATGATCCTCGTGGTATTGAAGCTAACTCTAGTGACAAAGACTTTGTTAGTGAGACAACCGCGGTAATTGCTAATGTAACTATCGTTGGTTCAGAGGTGAACAAAGCTGCAAACTCAAAAGGTGATGGTTTGCAACCTGGCATGCGTTTGCGTGGCGGTTTAACGGTTGAAATCGTGAACTCTGCAGTGACTAACTTTGATGATTGTGTTCGCGTTGACGATGTTGACGCTGATGAAAAGCCTGATACTGGTGATGCGGACGGTAAAGAGTTCTACTCAACTGTTACTTTGACAAATGTCGCTGGTGCTTGTGACGACAAGTTCTACGCAAAGCGCGCGGCGGACAACGAAAGTGGTGTAATGCAGAATGCCCCGTTCTCTTTAAGCCCCACATACGCAATTCAAGAAGAGTTCGCCAAGCTGGATTCTGCGGTTGCAATCACTCCTGTTGCCAACGGTTCAAGTTTCTCGTTTGATTCAACGGATTTTATTGGTGCAGTTGACCCTGCTAGCACTTCCGCTTGGTGGCAAGGCTGGACTCTTCCTGGCACCCTTGGTGCGAAACCTAAAGAAACTGGTTTTGCAACCTGTAACGATGAGATGACCCAGTGTACGTTGCAGGGTACTGTTGATGAAAACTACACTCTGGTAAGTGGCGTTGAGTACCTACTTCGTGGAGAAGTACTTGTAGGTAGCGGTAATGTTGCTATCTCAAGTGCCGATGGTGTTGCTCGAATCAAAGAGGAAGGTGTTACCTTAAGCATTCAGCCTGGCGTTCATATTCGTGGTTACGATGACGGTTCTTTGCTTGTTACTCGCGGCTCTAAATTGAATGCAATTGGTACTAAGACTGCACCGATTACCTTTAGCTCGCTTGACAATGGTTACGACGGTCTCGGTGAATGGGGCGGTGTCATTATTCAGGGTTTTGCACCTCAATATGGCCAGCGCGCTACGGGTGCATGCTGGGGGGAAAACACCTGGTGTAATGTTGAAGGCGAAGGCGGTACTGTTGTAGGCAACTACGGTGGTAATGAGCCTGCCGATAACAGCGGTACGATTCAATATGTGCGTATTGCCGAAGGCGGAAAAATTGCAGGTCCTGACAACGAAATTAACGGCTTGACCCTGCAAGGTGTTGGTCATGGCACTACCATTGAATATGTTCAGGTTCACAACAATCTTGACGATGGTGTTGAGTGGTTTGGTGGAACGGTGAATGCTAAGTATTTGGTATTGACTGGCAACGACGACGACGACATCGATTTTGATGAAGGCTACATGGGTAATATTCAGTACGCCATCATTGTGAAAGATCAAGACGCTACAGCTCCTCAAGGTAAAAATGACCCTCGCGGTATTGAAGCTAACTCTTCTGACTCTGAGTACGCGCCTGAAACGCGCGGTGTTTTAGCTAACATTCTAATCTGGGGTTCCGAAGTCAATAAAGCAGAAAATAGCAAGGGTGATGGCAAGCAGCCAGGTATGCGACTGCGCGGTGGTCTGACTGCTTCTGTATACAACACAGCGGTTAAAAACTTTGACGACTGTGTGCGTATTGATGATGTAGATGCTGACGACAAGCCTGAAACTGGTGATGCGAACGGGAAAGAAGCTTACTCTAATGTGACTTTGGTAAATATCCTCGGTGAGTGTGACGACAAGCTTCATGCAAAAGGACGTGTTGCCGATTCTGAAACTAATGTTCAAGGCCCAGGCGCTAGTGTTACTGTTGATGCAGCATACGCATTGACTGATGCTGCTGCACAGGTAACTGAAGTAACTCCTACAGCATATGACAACGGTTCAGGCTTTACTTTTGACGCCACTGACTATGTCGGTGCGGTTGCACCAGGTACAGCAGCGAATGAAGCTTGGTGGGCCGGTTGGACCATTGAAGGTTCTTTATAAGCTGTAATCCCCTCCGCTGTTAGCGGAAGTGATCTTAAAAAAACCCGCTCAATGAGCGGGTTTTTTTGCTTGTTGTTCTTGGTCTAGTTTTAGTGATCTAGTGTTATGATCGTTACGTAAGCAAGTTTTTATAGCGAGCGTATCTATGTCCCGGTCTTCATTCGCCTGTTTTTTTCTGTTGCTGTTGCCCATCTTTGCTGTTGCCGAAGGTTCAGGCATTAAAATAACCATCCTCAGCGAATCCAAATCTGAAGCGCTTTCCGGCGCCAAGCTTGAACTGATTTCTCGAGATGGGCAGCGCAGTGAGTTTCGCGCTGATAATGCCGGGGGCGCTGAGTTTGACGCTGCGCCGGGGCTTTACGAGCTGCGGGTAAGTGCCGATACGTATCAAAGTGAGCTTGTGCCTTCGCTTCGTGTGCGCAAAAATAAAATTACCGAGCTTAAAGTTTATTTAAGCCGCAGCTATGAACTTGAAGAGACCTTGGTGCTCGGGCGCGGTTTAAGCTCGGTATCGGGCGATTTAAGTCCGTCTTACAGTTATGGGCGCGAAGAGCTTCGCAGTGCTGCGGGCAGTGGCGGCGAAGTGTTAAGAGCCCTCGATGGTCTGCCGGGTTTAAGTTCAACCGGCGATTCTGCAAGTTTCAGTGTGCGCGGCCGCGGGCCGGACGACAACTTAATTACTGTGGACGGTATTCCTTTTGCGAATGTTGTGCATTTTCGCGAGAGCCTTGGCGAACAAGAGGAGCTTGAAGGTGGGCGCTATTCCATCTTTGCGCCGAATGTTGTTGCCAATGCCGATTTTAAACCCGGCGGTTGGTCGGCCGATTACAGCGGTAAAAATGCGTCGTTGTTAAATTTACAGGTTGCCTCGGGCAACAGTGTGTCGCCTTCTTTAACTGCCCGCGTAGATATTTCAGGGCCGGAGCTGACCTATGATGGCCCAAGTTTTGTACACGATAAGACCTCTTTGTTGTTTTCTGTTCGCCACCTGGATTTTGGCCGTGTATTTGAGTTGATAGACCAAGACAGCATTGGCTCGCCAACCCTGACCGATCTTATTGTTAAAACAAGTACGGAATTAAACAGTGCCAATCAGTTGGATGTACTGTTGATTGCTGCGCCGGAAAAATACGAGCGCACGATAGATAATGTACTGGTGTTAAATGACGACGATGAAATAGACGATGTCTCGTTGGTCAGTACCGAGCAAGATAACAATCTTGCGGCGCTGAATTGGATGGTTCAGGCCGATAACTATTCAATTAAAAACAGTTTGTATTATCGATACCTGGATAAAACCAGTGTTGTCGGTGAAGCGTATCCAGATTTGGGGCCGCAGCCGCCGCAAGCGGCAAGTGTGCCACAAAAACCAGAGCTCTTAAGCCAAAAAGAAAAGGAAACAGAACTTGGCTGGCGCCTGGACTTAAGCTACGACAATGCCCTGGGGCAATTTCGCAGCGGCCTGCGTTTAACTCAGCTTGATAGCGACTATGAAAGTGAGCTGCAAGAAGACTGGATCCGCTATGTTTACGATCAGAATGATTATCGCCCAGACCCGAATCAAAAGTATTTATTACTAGAGCCCGAGTTTGTTAATAACAGCTACAGTGAGAGCCTGTCGCAGTATTCAATTTATGCAGATCAGAATTTTTACGCAGGGCAGTTGCTTATGCAGGCCGGTTTGGCGCTTGACTACGATGCGTGGTCTGAACAATCGCTGTGGTCGCCGCGCCTGGCCGCGCGTTGGCCGGTGGCTGCCGGGCTTGAGTTAAATGCCAGTCTCGGCCGTTATTATCAGGCCCCCGAAGCGCTGGATAGGGCGGCGGCTTCGGCTAATCGCGATCTTAGCAGCGAAATTTCCGATCAGTTCAACCTGGGGTTCACTAAGGATCTTCCGGCAACATGGCAGCTCATTGGCGAGGCCTATTATCAGCAGCTGGATGATTTAATTGCTCCGCGCGATCGAGCTACGGGTATCACAACAAACAGCGGCAGCGGTTATTCTCGCGGTGTCGATTTTGTCTTGAATCGCTTTTTTGCCGATCGTTGGTCGTTAAACCTGGCCTATTCCTTTAATCAAAGCAAAGTCGATTTTGATGACGGCCTTGGGCAGTTGCATGCCGATTATCAGCGCCCCCATGTTTTTAGTATTGGTGGCCTGTGGGAATTTAACGAGCGCTGGAAAATGTCAGCGCGCTGGAAGTGGATGAGTGGCCGTCCGGACGACAGTTATATTATCCACGACGATGTATTAGCAGATTTGGGCCCAGGCCAGCCGCTGCGTTACTCCAAAGAAATTACCACCCAGAATGACCAGCGCTTTGATGCCTACAATTCATTAAATGTTCGTGTCGATTACGAGCGCACGCTCGGGCCAACAACGGTTGTTGCGTTTGTTGATGTGATTAATTTACTTGGCTCGGCCAATGAAAACCAAAGCGGTTTTAATGAGCGCACCGGTGAGGTGCCCGACAGCGATGGCAGCGCCTTTCCGCTCGTTGGTTTGCGTTTTGATTTTTAGGCTTGTGCAATTTCCGTTGTTTGATTTTTAAGCACTTGGGCCGTAAATTCATCAGCTTCACTTTGCTTGCTCTGTGTTATAGTTTGTGCCATCTAACGCATACATGGAGTGTCACAAATGAGTAACGAAACCGCCGCCAATCCCGATTTGGTAAAGCAGGCCGAAGCCTTTTTTGCCGATGGCAGCTGGATTGAAGCCCTGATTCCATTTTTCACCAATGTCGGCATTGCGATTGTTGTTTATATCGTCGGCATCTGGATTGTTAATCGCTTTTTGGCCCTGGTTGATAAAGCCATGAGCCTGAAAAAGTTTGATCAGGCTCTGCAGCACTTTGTGCATGCGGTGTTATCGATGGCGCTGAAGTTTGTCGTGGTGCTTGTGGCGCTTGATATTGTCGGCATTCCGACAACATCTTTGCTGGCGGTACTTGGTGCGGCTGGTCTGGCTATCGGTTTGGCGCTGAAAGACTCACTGTCAAACTTTGCTTCGGGTGTTATGTTGATTGTCTTTAAGCCTTTTCGTCTCGGCGATTTTGTTGAGGCCGGCGGCACGGCGGGCGTGGTGGAAAAAATCACCGTCTTTAATACGATCTTTCGCTCACCCGATAACAAAGAAATTATTGTGCCAAACGCACAGATTTACGGCGGTACTATTGTCAATGTCAGTGCTAAACCAACGCGCCGGGTCGACCTGGTCATGGGTATCAGCTACGACGACGATATGAAAAAAGCCAGGCAATTGATGCTCGAGGTTATCGAGGCCGATGAGCGTGTATTAAAAGAGCCCGAACCTGTGATAGCGGTAGATGAGCTGGCCGATAGCAGCGTTAACTTTGTTGTGCGCCCCTGGTGTAAAACCCCTGATTATTGGGCGGTAAAGTGGGATTTAACCGAAGCCATCAAAGAGAAGTTTGATAACAACGGTATTACCATTCCTTACCCTCAGCAGGATGTTTATATGCATCAAAACCCTGTTGCTGAAGTGTCTGGCGATGCGCAAGAAGCTATGAAATAGATGTGTCTTAATAGCGGCGGCTAAAGAGGCCGCTAAATAAGATGTGACAGGTAAAATTAATATCTTTTTTACTAGCACATTAAATTAAAAAGAGGGCATTGATGCCCTCTTTTTGTTTCTGTCGGCTTTGTGTTATTCACCCCAATGGATGATGCGCTCGTTTAAATCTGGCCGCACGCGCTCGCTGGGTTCTTCTTTGGTCGAGCCTATATAAATAAAGCCCGCCATGCGCTCGTTTTCATTGAGTTCGAGCACTTTGTTGATGTCTTCGTCAAACGCGTACCACTCGGTCACCCACTGGGCTTTAAAACCTAGCGCCTGTGCCGCGAGCAAAATATTCTGGCAGGCCGCGCCGGCGCTTAACTCTTGTTCCCACACGGGTACCTTGTGCTGTAGGTTGGGGTTGGAGCTCACGCCAATGACTATAGGCGCACGCATAAAACGCTGGGCTTCAAACTCAAGCAGTTTTGCAGATGCCGAGTTTTCTTTCTGCGCAAAGCGCAGTTTTAAAATGGCGCCAAATTCGGCCCGTTTATCACCGCGAAATACAAAAAAACGCCACGGACCGATTTTGCCGTGATCGGGTACACGGTGCGCAGCTTTGAGTATATCGTGCAGCTCTTCGTCATTCGGGCCCGGTTCGCACATATTGTTGGCGAGCACCGAGCGGCGGCTGTGAAGTGCGTTGAGTAGGGTATTTGAGCTCATGCTTTTTCCTTGGGGTGTTACGCATGCCTAGTTGACAGTAAGGATAAATACTGATGAAACAAAGGCGAAGATTAGAGCAAAAATTTGACCAATTCGAGCGGCTCTATTGGCTCCAATACGAGCGAATTGGAGCACACTGTTTGCGTAAAGGGTACAAAAGGTTATGAGTATTGGTAATATGTAACGAAAATCGATATTAGCTGGGAAGGTCATTCTCATATAGGTGACAGCAGCCCACAATACAAAGCCAACGAGGATTATTGGTGCAAGTTGTATCACTGTTATTTGGGGTGTGTAGTAGAGCCCGATAAAAATGTATATAAGCATAAATACAAATACGGCACTTAATATAATCGCGCTATTAATACCCGCTGGATAAGGGTACTTAAATTCGCCAACTAAGCCTGTCTTGCCAAGGTAGTTCCAGAAAAATTGCCGGCCGTAGCGATCGTCGTAAGGGTCGGTGAACGGTTTGGTTATGAACACTTTTGCGTCAAACCATAAGTAGTTTGCGGCGGTGTTACCGACAATGTTGGCTTTTGATAAGCCTTCAATATCATCAATGTAGAGTTTGTCGCGCTTGCCTTCCATCTTGAGTATTAGTGCGGGGCCAACGGTAATTCCGACGCATGGTATAACTATCAGCAGCGGGATAATTGAGCGTTTGAGGTAGAGAAGCCATTGCTTTGTCTTGATCATGCGAACAAAGCCTAGTAGGCCGATAACCGCAATTAATATTTCCCCATTGGCTTTAGTGAGTGTAGTGGCGCCTGCGAGCGCTGATGCGATTATTAGATCTCTATTGCTATCGCTGTGATACCACAAATAGATGTAGTACATGGTGATTGCAAAAAGGGCGTAGAGCAGCGGGTCGTTGCCGATACGGATAGAGTGAATGATCGCGGATGGCCAGCAAGCAAGGACAAGGCTGACGATTATCAGGGTTTGGGCTTTTAGGTTGGAACCCAGCGCGCTTTTCCAGTCGTCAAAGCGGGTGCTTGTTAACCTGTCACTCTCTGGCCAAAATACTTTTTGTAGTAGCAGTAAGCCGTAGAGTAAAAACGCTGCTGAACAAAAAAGGCTGAAAAATTGTAGAACTTTTAGGCCCGCGTGTTGTGAGCCAGGTAAAACAATTTGTGTGAGTTTATAGACAATGGCGCTTGCGTAGTAATAAAGGGGGGGGTGAAAAAAAGCACCTCCTACAGCGTAGTCAACTGGTGGGAGCTTCCAGTTTTCGGCAAGGTAAGTGGTGTAGCCAAAGTGATCGCCTACATCATGGCTTCGCTCTTCGGCATCTGTTTGTGAGAGATAAAAAACTCTCAGGGCTAAGGCAAAAACTAGAATAATTAGCAGTGGGCTGGATAGTTTAAGCTTTCTTGCCCATGCGATATAAAAGACAGCAACGAAGATAAACGCGAGCAGATACATCAAGCTGACTGATGAGCTCGGCAGCTCCTTGGATATCACCAACCCCATTAAGCCGCCTCGGTCATAGTAGCTCGCTTCAATGGTGTTATCACCTTTTTTGAGGTACGGGCTTAGGTCTATCAAAAAGCCATTGCGATAATCGGAGCGGGCTTTATTTGGTATATGGTTAAGGTCTACGTCGATACCATTGATGGCCAGCTTATCTATTCTATCGTCGGGTACGATACGAAAGGTTTGCTGCCCTTGCATGCTGACATAAATGTCGCCGCGCAGTGTATAGTGGCCTGTGCCTTTGGATTGCCAAAAACCCGGAGTTGCAACGTCGATAGTTTCTTTGGCTGGCGTTACTAATTCGAAGTTAGAGTATTTGGGCTGGTTTACGTTAACCGTTGTAATAAGTGCGATGAGTGTCGTTAATAGTATGGCTGTAACGATTATTGCGGCCTTAGCTTTCGCCATGGGGGTTCTCCTTGGGGGCGACACTGGTTTTGTCTTCAAACTCTCTGCGTAAAATTGCTAGCTCCTGAGTAAGCAACTTACATTTTTCAGATAAGGATGAAATAACGATAGAAAATTGAATAAGTATGCAGAAAATGCTGATGATTAACAGCATCAGAATTGCCGTAGGGGCGTAAGCAATCCCCAATAGCGAGGCTGCAAAGTCAACTAGATCGCGGAAAACTGCGAGGACAACAAACAAGCCTGTGAACCCTAACCATACCAGTGAATATTCCACTCGGATATGTTTGCGTTTGACTAGGCGAACAACAAATAGAAAGAGCAAAACACTTAATATTATCGCAAAAATTTGCATGCGCTGAGTGGTCAGCGACGCGAAAAGCTCATTTGGATTCATCATTTTTGCGTGACCTCCAGTATGCCATGAGCATTGATATGCTCACTTTGACCATGTAGTAAATGCTTTTCCAGCTTGAAATAGATGATTCGCCGCCTTGCCGTGCTTTCATTTCTGTTGCGACTTCAGTTAGCTTGAACCCGGCTCTTGCTAACTCAATAACGGCTTCCGGTTCTGGATAGTCTGTAGGGTAATTATCAGCTAAGAACTCAATTGCGGGGCGTCCGTAAGCACGAAAACCCGAAGTGCTGTCAGTGACGCGTTGCTTTATAAGTAAACGGTTTAGCGTTTCAAAAAAGTAGATACCTAAGCGACGTATTCGAGTAGATTGAAAACCTTGGGTTTGCTCTACAAAACGCGAGCCGATACAAATATCGTAACCGTCATCTAGTTTGTGGATAAGTTTTGGGATTTCGCTGGCCATATGTTGGCCATCCCCATCAAACTGAATTGCAACGTCGAAATTAAAGCGTTTTGCGTATTTAAAGCCAGTTTGTACTGCGCCACCTATGCCTAAGTTGGCTGGTAGGTCGAGGACTTTTGCTCCTGCATTTTCTGCAAGTTGCGCAGTGTCGTCTTGAGAGCCATCGTTGATCACGACACAGAAGTAGCCCTTTTTTTGCTCATTGATAGAGTTGACAACACCCACAATGCTCGCTGCTTCATTGTATGCTGGGATAATTATTAATATTCTTTTAGCTTGCACTGTGCCTCCTTTTGAAGATCAAAACACGGCTTATAAAAAAGTTTATTATCGGCAGGCTGATAACCACAAGCAGCATGGCCCAAGTAAACGGCATTATGTGTGTCAACCACTCAATTCCCACTGCGCTTATTAACCAATTGAGCGTACCTAGGGAGGCATATTGCATGAGATTCTTTAATGTGATGCTGCTTTTGAATGTAAAAAGCGCATGGCCAACATATGAAACTATAAAGCCGCAAACAAAACCTAGTGTGTTGGCTATCTGCACACGTCCCTCGAGTAAGTGCTCGCTTAACAGAGCGACAAAGAAATGTGCACACGCAGCAAGCACGCCGACGATAACAAATTTAATAGCATTGAGAAGCATCAGCTTCGTCTCGTGTTGAAAACGGGGCGCGAATAGATCGTCGCTTGGTTCGGTATGTCCACGACTCGTAAATTCGGCTTTGAGAGAAGTGCTGGTGCATTGCTGTCAGTTGATGTTGAGCTTATCAGAATATCTTAAACTGCGTTTGAAGGAGATCTCGAAGCGGTATAGAAACAGGCCATGTTTCTTGTAATTGATGTTATGTCCCGAAATCGCAAAGGCCTAATACTCAGTCACGGCGGCGTGTACCAGAGTTAGCGTAATACCAGCAGGCGAGGATGGTAGCTTGTATCTAGGCCAAATACTAGGCAGATCCGGTTGCAATTGTGTTGTTGGGCACGAAGTAATGACTCGGCCTATTGGAGTCCTTATAATTCTGTCGCTTCTCTGTCCCTAAGAGTGGCTTAACGAGCTACTGCTTAGATTACAATCCCGCTTTTGAGGTAGTTTATGACGGTTCGCACCCGTATCGCGCCATCGCCAACTGGCGACCCGCACGTAGGCACGGCCTATATCGCACTGTTTAATCTGTGTTTTGCTCGCCAGCACGGCGGCCAGTTTATTTTGCGTATCGAAGATACCGATCAGAGCCGCTCCACCCCGGAAAGTGAGCAGGCCATTCTCGACAGCCTGCGCTGGTTGGGTCTTGACTGGGATGAAGGTCCGGATGTTGGCGGTAATTCTGGCCCCTACCGCCAGAGCGAGCGCAAAGATATCTACGGCCAATATGTACAGCAGCTACTCGACGCCGGCCACGCCTTTAAGTGCTACCGCACCGGTGAAGAGCTGGATGCTCTGCGCGCCGAGCGAAAAGAGGCGGGCATACACACGGCGCTGAAAGCTTCTGACCTTAAGCTTGACGATGCTGAATACGCTAAACGCGAAGCGGCCGGTGAGCCCTATGTGGTGCGCATGGTGGTGCCGGAAGAAGAGGGCACTTGCGCGGTAGAAGATATGCTGCGCGGCACGATGGAGCTTGACTGGACTTTGGTTGACGCTCAGATCCTAATGAAGAGCGATGGCATGCCGACTTACCACCTGGCCAATGTTGTCGATGACCACCTGATGGGTATTACCCACGTTTTGCGAGGTGAAGAGTGGATTAACTCGGCGCCCAAACACCTACTTTTATATAAGTACTTTGGCTGGCAGGCGCCGACCTTCTGCCATTTACCGCTGCTGCGCAACCCGGATAAAAGCAAGCTCAGCAAACGCAAAAACCCAACCAGTATTTTGTATTACAAGCGAATGGGTTATTTACCTGAAGCGGTGTGTAATTATCTCGGCCGTATGGGCTGGTCTATGCCCAGCGGCGAAGAGAAGTTCAGCTTGGCACAAATGCAGGCGGCGTTTGATATTCAGCGTGTTAGCCTCGGTGGGCCGATTTTTGATGTCGAAAAGTTAAGCTGGCTTAACGGCCTGTGGATACGTGAAGATTTAAGCCAGGAGCAGCTGGCCGATCGCCTGGCTGAATGGCTGCTTAATCGCGAAAATATGTTGGCGGTACTGCCCCAGGTACAGCCGCGTATGGAAACCTTTAGTGATTTTGTTCCAGCGGTGAGTTTTTTGGCCTCGGGCATGTTGCCGCTCACTGAGGCGAGTTTTGCCGAAAACAAATTAGAGCTAGAAGAGCAGAAAAAGGTACTGCAATTTGCCCTGTGGCGCCTTGAAGCGCTGCGTACTTGGCAGCGCGATCAAATTTTTGCCGAATTAAAATCGCTCGCCGATGGGCTCAATATCAAAATGAAAGATTTTCTCGCGCCGGTATTTATTGCCATTGCCGGCTCGACCTCTTCGTTTTCGGTAATGGATGGCATGAGCTTGCTCGGCGCCGACCTAAGCCGCGCCCGCCTGCGCTTTGCTGTTGAGGTATTAGGCGGTGCAGGTAAAAAGGTTCTGAAACGTTACGAGAAAGAGTATCAGGCTTTAGTTTGATTTCTGGCTAAGGCTGCTGGTTTGCGGGGCCTACTTCTCTAGCAGTTGTGGGCCCGTTTGTTGAGTGATGCTCTTAAGCGTAGCCAAGCTCCGCCATAAGCACCCGGTTTCGGCCTTGCTGTTTGGCTCGCAGTAAGGCGAGATCTGCCTGTTTTAGGGTGAATTCGAGGCTGTGCTGCGGGAAGTATTCGGCGACGCCAAAGCTTGCGCTGATGATTAAAGGTTTGTCGCCGCAGTTGAATTTGCGGGTGTTGAGCGCGAGGCGGATCTTTTCGGCTTGGCGCACGGCAGCCTCGCGTTCGCAGTCGGACATTAAAATTAAAAATTCTTCACCGCCCCAGCGCGCGACAGTGTCTTCTTCGCGCACTAGAGATTTTAATGAAAATGAAAAGTCTTTGAGCACCTGATCGCCGATATCGTGGCCAAATTCATCGTTAATGGATTTAAAGCGGTCGACATCGACAAGAATGACACAAAACGGAATGTAGTATTCTTTGTAAATATTGATTGCGTGCTGCAGGCGGTTGGTCATTTCGCGGCGGTTGACGAGCTTGGTTAAATAATCCGTGCGTGCACACTCTTTTAGCACCACTTCCATACGGCGGCGTTCGCTGACTTCTTGTTCGAGCTTGTTATGGCTGTCGCGCAGTTCGGCTGTGCGATGTTGCACCTGCTGTTCAAGCTCGTTTTGGGTCTGGCTCATATGATCTAGCAGGTAGTTAAACGCGGTGCTTAGATGGTCGAGCTCATCGCCGGTGTTTTTAACGGCGTTTTCTTTTAGCGGGGCTAAAGACGCGCAGCGCCGGTGCAGGTTGTCTATACGCGAAAGCATATTGCGCGAGAGCACATGGGCAAAGGCGTAAGCAAAGATAATTGATAGCACAAGCGAGGCGATGCCTTTGTTGCGCAAATCAACTAATTTATTAGCAAAGGTGTCGGCGCGCATATCTATACCGACCAAATACGGGCTGGTGCCGCCGGCAATCGGCGCGTAACCGGACATGAAACTGCCCCAGCGGTCGTGGGTGATTTCTTTGTCTACGCTCAGTTTACTAAAGCCACTTTGAAGTGCGGATATGTTTTCGTTGTAAATCTCACCGACTGTTGCAGGCGCTTCGATATCTGAGTCAAGCACAAAGCGCACGGTTGAGCCGTCCTGCTGCATAACGTAAATAAAGGCGATATCGCTGTTAGCTTCGGCTAAATCGCGAATTTCATTTAAATAAAATTGATAATCGGCTGAATTCCGGCCCGAACTTGCAAGAATGTTGTCGAGTTTGCTGCCGTCGAAACTCTGCGCAAGCAGCGCGGCACTGTGTTTAAGGCGCGACTGTAGGCTGTTTGTCAGCTGCGCCATGGCGCTGACAAAAAAGAACGAGCCAATAGAGCCGCTAACAAAAACAATGGCCAGAAAGTGGCTTAAAAATAACTTGGTACGAATGCTGAACTTCATCATTGAACTTCATTTGTCAGTCGAAAAGCTGCACAGTTACAGCAGGGCAACAAAAACTCGGCACGAGCCACGCTTACAACAAAGCTCCTTGTGACTCAGCGCCCGAGGTGTTAAATGGCGCCAAAAGCACTTGGGAATGAGATGCCAGGAGCGCTCAAATTACGAGATTATCGTAAATACACGGGCGAGGGTAGTTTTCGATAAGAAACTCTGATAATCGCCTGATTTACGAGCAAAAGTGCCAGTGTATAAGCTGTTTTCACCAGTTTTTCTGTTGTTGAGCCAGCCTGCAGGGAATGCGCTCAAAAAATAAAAAATTAGCAGTTGACAGAGCCTGGGCCCATCCATAGAATGCGCAGCCTCTGTTTAGGGGCCTTAGCTCAGCTGGGAGAGCGCAACACTGGCAGTGTTGAGGTCAGCGGTTCGATCCCGCTAGGCTCCACCAAACAAACAAAAAAGCCCGCATCGCAAGATGCGGGCTTTTTTGTTTGTCTGCTGATCGCCCAGCTGGATTGTTCTTGGCTTCGGTTCAAAAAATTGCCGGGAGCAATTTTAAACGTCCGAACGGGCGGCCCGAAGGGTGAAAGCCAGGAAGGCTTCCATAATCCCGCGGACAGATGCCGAATCCCCTCCAGTCTCCCTATAAAGCAAGCAAATCCACGGGCTAAGTTGTTTGTCTGTTGATCCTCTCAAAATCCTTGCTCCACGCCCCAATGCCCTATATAATCCCGCGCGCTAAAACGGCTGTGTAACGAGCGCTCAGGTCAGGTCCAGCTCAGCCAGCCCAAACTAACTAACCCGTAGCCTGATCCTGCGGCAGGTCATTTGCTCCCTCAGTAAGTGGCTGATTTTATAGGTATAACCTTATGAGCGAATCTTTCGCGGAACTCTTTGAAGAAAGCTTAAAAACAGTCGAAATGGCTCCCGGTGCAATTGTTACTGGTGTAGTTATCGACATCGACAACGACTGGGTGACGGTTCACGCTGGTCTGAAGTCTGAAGGTGTAATCCCTGCTGAGCAGTTCAAAAACGAACTCGGTGAGCTTGAGCTGGCCATCGGTGACGAAGTGCAGGTTGCCCTGGAAACCGTAGAAGACGGTTTCGGTGAGACGCGTCTGTCTCGCGAAAAAGCCAAGCGCGCTGAAGCTTGGAAAGTACTTGAAGCTGCTCACGAAGCAGAAGAAGTGGTTACCGGCGTTATTAATGGCAAGGTTAAAGGTGGTTTCACCGTCGACGTTGCTGGCATCCGCGCCTTCTTGCCTGGTTCTTTGGTTGATGTTCGCCCTCTGCGCGAAACCACTCACCTCGAAGGCAAAGAACTCGAATTTAAAGTTATCAAGCTCGACGCCAAGCGCAACAACGTTGTTGTCAGTCGTCGCGCTGTGATGGAAGCGGCCAACTCTGAAGAGCGCGAAGCGCTGCTGGCTAACCTGCAAGAAGGTCAGTCTGTTAAAGGTATTGTCAAGAACCTTACCGACTACGGTGCCTTTGTTGATCTGGGCGGCGTAGACGGCCTGCTGCACATCACCGACATGGCTTGGAAGCGCATCAAGCATCCTTCTGAGATTGTTAACGTTGGCGACGAAATCGACGTTAAAGTGCTTAAGTTCGACCGCGAGCGCAACCGCGTAAGCCTCGGCCTCAAGCAGCTGGGTGAAGATCCTTGGGCAGCGATCAAAGATCGTTACCCAGAAGGTGCCAAGACCATGGCCAAAGTTACCAACCTTACCGACTACGGCTGTTTTGCTGAAATCGAAGAGGGTGTTGAAGGTCTGGTTCACGTATCCGAAATGGATTGGACCAACAAAAACATCCACCCATCTAAGGTTGTAAACCTAGGTGATGAAGTTGAAGTAATGATCCTCGACATCGACGAAGAGCGTCGTCGTATTTCTCTGGGTATCAAGCAGTGTCACGAAAACCCATGGGATGCGTTCTCTAGCCAGTTCAACAAAGGCGACAAGATCAGCGGTAAGATCAAATCTATCACTGACTTCGGTATCTTCATTGGTCTGGACGGCGGCATCGACGGTCTGGTTCACTTGTCTGACATCAGCTGGAACGAAGCCGGTGAAGAAGCGGTTCGCAACTTCAAGAAAGGCGACGAGCTGGAAACAGTTGTACTTGCCATCGATCCAGAGCGCGAGCGCATCAGCCTCGGCATCAAGCAGCTTGAAGACGATCCATTCAGCAACTATGTAAGCACTAACGACAAAGGCGCCATTGTTAAGGGTGTTGTTGTTTCTGTTGCTGCCAAAGAAGCTGTGATCAAGCTGGCCGACGATGTTGAAGCAACTCTGAAGGCTTCTGAAATCAGCCGCGACAAGGTAGAAGATGCCTCAAACGTGCTGAAAGAAGGCGAAGAAGTTGAAGCTAAGATCACTGCTGTTGATCGCAAAAACCGTTCAATCATCTTGTCTATCAAAGCAAAAGACAGCGATGACGAGCGTGCGGCGATTAAAGAGCACAGCCAAAAGTCTGCAGAAGCTGCCCAGCCTGCAACCATTGGCGACCTGATCAAAGCTCAGATCGAAAGCCAGAAGTAACGTACAGGATGTACTAACGCCGTGGAGCACATGGATGTGCGAGAGCGGTGCTTCTTGCTTAAGAAAAAGGCGAGCCCGGCAACGGCCTCGCCTTTTTTGTGCCTGTTTTTTGAGCTTTGTTTTTAGTGGGAGTAGCAGGCCCAGGTTTTTAAACGCTTGGCTTCGATGGGCTCAGCCGCCGGGCAATGTTAAGATGGCTGCTATTTAGCTAAGCGCCCGCAAGCAGTATTGATAAGTATGAAAGTAACGTTAAAAACAGGTGAAAGTTTCGAGTGCGCTGAGAGCTCGATGCTCGACGCTGCATTGGTGGCAGGTTTGGCGCTGCCTTATAGCTGCAGGCGCGGTGACTGCGATAGCTGTGCGTGTACCTTGCTTGAAGGGCAGGCCGAGCAGCGCGATCAGTTGAAAATGCCCGGTGAATTAATACTTAGCTGTGAAGCCAGGCCGCTAACTGACTGCCGTATCGATGCAGAGCATTTGCCTGAATTGGCCGATATTAAACCAAAGCTGATGCCGGCAAAAATATCTGAGCTTAGCATTCGTACTGATGTGGCCGTGCTTAAGTTGCGCACAGCGCCCGGCTCAAGCTTGCCTTTTCTTGAGGGGCAATACCTCGATATTGTTTATGCTGGGCTTAGACGAAGTTATTCCATCGCAAGCACAGCGCATGATGCATTGATCGAGCTGCATATTAAGCGTGTTGATCAGGGTTTGATGAGCGCCAAAGTTTTTGATGAATTTAAATTGAATACTTTGCTGCGTATTAATGGGCCGTTTGGCAGCTTTTTTGTGCGCGACTCGCAAAAGCCGCTTATTTTCCTCGCTACAGGAACAGGTTTTGCGCCAGTTCAGGCGATGGTGGCAAAGTTAATTGCCGATCACAGCAAGCGCGATATTTATATCTATTGGGGCAACCGCTATCGCGCTGATTTTTACACGGAACTGCCGCTTAGCTGGGCTGCTGAGCACCCCAATATTCACTTTCGGGCTGTTATTTCCAGAGAGGCGGACACAGAGCTTGGGCAAAACACCGCTCGTTACGTGCAAGACGCCGTTATTGAAGACGGGCTGGATGTAGCCGCCTTTGATGTTTATGCCTGTGGTTCTACCGATATGATTCATTCGGCGAAAAATGCATTTGTGCAGCGGGGCTTGAATGAAGGCAGTTTTTATTCTGATGCCTTTATCGCAACATCCTAGCGATATCGGGCTCCGCGACTGTGCTTTAGGGGGCACTTGAGCGATAAGTAGAATGGTGCGCAAGTTTGAGTGTCGACTGTAGACATTATTAGATTAAAAAAGCGCAATAAAAATTAAAAACGCGCGTTAGCGTAAAGGAAAAATATGAAGGCGGTGATTCTTGCCGGTGGTTTAGGTACACGCTTAAGTGAAGAAACGGCGATAAAACCTAAACCAATGGTTGAAATTGGTGGCAAGCCGATACTCTGGCACATTATGAAGCAGTACTCCGCTCACGGTGTTAACGATTTTGTTGTGTGCTGTGGTTACAAGGGCTATGTCATCAAAGAGTATTTTGCCAATTACTTTTTGCATATGTCGGATGTGACCTTTGATATGTCTACCAACGAAATGCATGTGCACGAAAAGCGCGCAGAGCCCTGGCGTGTTACCTTGGTTGATACCGGCGAGCAATCAATGACGGGAGGCCGCCTTAAGCGTGTGCGTGAGCATCTGCGCTCCGAAGAGGCTTTTTGTTTTACCTATGGCGACGGTGTTGGCAATGTCGATATTCAGGCCCTGATTCAGTTTCACAAAAACCACGGCAAAAAAGCCACACTGACGGCGGCGTATCCACCTGGGCGCTTTGGGGCTCTGGATATCCAAAATGGCCAGGTATTAAGTTTTAAAGAAAAGCCGCGCGGCGACGGCGCGATGATAAATGCCGGTTTTTTTGTGCTCTCACCCGATGTGATTGATTTAATTGATGGCGATGACAGTATTTGGGAGCAGGAGCCCTTAAATAACTTGTCGGCACAAGGTGAGTTGATGGCCTTTGAGCACAAAGGTTTTTGGCAGCCGATGGATACGCTAAGAGACAAGGTCTATTTGGAAAAACTCTGGGCTCAAAATCAAGCACCGTGGAAGATCTGGAGCTAACAATGATCGATCGCACTTTTTGGGCGGGGAAAAAAGTCTTTTTAACCGGCCATACTGGCTTTAAAGGCAGCTGGTTGAGTCTGTGGTTGCAAAGTTTGGGGGCGCAGTTAAAAGGTTTTGCGCTGGCGCCGCCAACAAGCCCGAGTATGTTTGAGGCGTTAAATATTGCCGAGGGCATGCAGTCTCAGCTTGGTGATATTCGCGATTTAGCGTTGCTGCAAAAAGCGCTTAATGATTTTAAGCCGGAAATTGTTATCCATATGGCCGCACAGCCTCTGGTGCGCCTTTCATACGCGCAGCCAGTTGAAACATACAGTAGCAATGTGATGGGTACGGTGCATGTGCTCGAAGCCGTGCGCCAACTTGGCGGCGTAAAGGCTGTGGTAAATGTAACCAGTGACAAGTGTTACGAAAATAAAGAGTGGCCGTGGGCCTATCGCGAAAATGAGCCCAAGGGTGGTTATGACCCGTATAGCAACAGCAAAGGCTGCGCCGAGCTGGTTGCCGATGCGTACAGAAATTCCTATTTTAATCGCGAACAGTATCCGCAGCACGGCTGTGCGCTGGCCTCTGTTCGCGCTGGCAATGTAATAGGTGGCGGCGATTGGGCGGACGATCGTTTGATTCCCGATATGATTAAAGCGTTTGAAGCAAAACAATCGGTAACCATACGCAGCCCTCACGCTATTCGCCCATGGCAGCATGTGTTGGAACCGCTTTCGGGCTATTTGCTGACCGCAGAGCGTCTGTATAAAGATGGGCCTGAATTTGCCGAAGGCTGGAATTTTGGCCCGGATGACAGCGATGCAAAACCGGTAAGCTGGATTGTTGAGCGATTAACGGCGCTGTGGGGCGAGGGCGCGAGCTGGAACTTGGATGAAAAACCGCAGCCGCATGAGGCCGCGTATTTAAAGCTCGACTGCTCCAAAGCAAAAATGCGAATGCACTGGCGGCCGCGCTGGAGCCTTGAGCAGACTCTTGAGCGCATTGTTGCCTGGCACAAAGCCTATGCCCTTAGTGATGGCGGCAATAACAGCGCAGCGAATCATTCGCTGGCCGATAACAAGCAAGTAGATATGAAAGCCTATAGCCTGAGTGAAATTGACGACTATATGGCGACACCAATACGAGAATAAAAGATGAACAAAGAACAAATTCGCAGCGAGATCGCTAAGCTTGTTGCGCAGTATTCAGAACTGGAAGACAGCCCCAAGCTTTTTGTTGGTGGTGAAACGCCAGTACCACCTTCAGGCAAGGTAGTTGGCTGTAAAGAGCGCCAGTTAATGGTTGAGGCTTCTCTTGATGCGTGGCTGACCACCGGGCGTTTTAACGATCAGTTCGAGCAGCGCCTCGCCGATTACATTGGTGTGCCGCATGTGCTGACAACCGTTTCTGGCTCATCGGCAAATTTATTGGCTTTGGCTGCGCTGACCTCACCCAAACTTGGCGACAGGTGCCTCAAGCCCGGCGATGAGATGATTACCGTTGCCGCAGGTTTTCCGACAACGGTGAACCCCGCGATTCAATATGGCTTGGTGCCGGTATTTGTAGATGTGCACATTCCCAGCTACAACATCGACCCGGCATTAATTGAAGCGGCCATTAGCGATAAAACCAAAGTAATTATGATTGCCCATACGCTTGGCAACCCTTTTGATTTAAAAGAAGTGCGCCGCATTGCCGATAAATACAACTTGTGGTTAATCGAAGATTGCTGTGATGCACTCGGTTCACGCTACGACGGTAAAAACGTTGGCACCTTTGGTGATATTGGCACCGTTAGTTTTTATCCGGCCCACCATATTACCATGGGCGAGGGCGGTGCCGTGTTTACCGCTTCTAAAGAGTTGCACACAATTATTGAATCGTTTCGGGATTGGGGTCGCGATTGTTATTGCGCGCCGGGCTGTGACGATACCTGTGGCAAGCGTTTTGATCAGCAGCTCGGTTCACTGCCGCACGGCTACGACCACAAATACACCTATTCGCACGTCGGTTTTAATATGAAGATTACCGATATGCAAGCCGCTTGTGCGTTGGCGCAGATGGACAGGCTCGATGATTTTGTGCAAAAGCGCAAAGAAAATTTTCAGCTGTTAAAAGACTTGTTGCAAAGCTGCAGTGAGTTTATTGAATTGCCCGAGGCCACCCTTAACTCCGACCCGTCCTGGTTTGGTTTCCCGATTACTTTAAAAGAAAGTGCCGGGGTAAGCCGGGTGGATTTATTAAAATTTCTCGACGGTGAAAAAATAGGTACACGCCTATTGTTTGCCGGCAACTTAACGCGCCAGCCCTATTTTGAACAAGTGAACTATCGCATAAGTGGTGAACTGAGCAATACCGATAGGGTGATGAATCAAACATTTTGGCTTGGTATTTACCCCGGCTTAAGCAAAGAGCAGCTTGAGTTTGTTGCTGCGAAATTTGAAGAGTTTTTTGGTTTGGGTTTTTAATGTCGGCGCCGATACTTATTACCGGCGCATCCGGCTTTATTGGTGAGCGACTGGCAAGGCTTTTTTTAAACTCTGGCCGGCAAGTTATTTCTTGGGGGCGAAGCCGCCCGGATATTGACTGTGTGCATATCGATAGTGCTGGTCTTTCGGAAGCAGCTGGTTCAGCAGCAGGCCTAAACGGCTTAACAGCGGTGTTTGACAGCTATAAACCATCGCTGGTGATCAATGCGGTTGCTAGCTTTGACAACGGCGATATTTCTGCGCTCACTGAAGTTAATTTTGAGCTGCCTTTAAATTTGCTTGAACGATGTGCCGAGCATGGCAGCCAATTTATTCAATTGGGTAGTTATTGGCAGTTAGGCAATGCGGGTAAAGCAGGTGCGCCGATTGATCTGTATTCAGCAACAAAAGCGGCGTTGTTGCCGCTAATGCAGCACTACGCGCTTTACCGTGGTGTCAGTTGTTTAAACTGTATTTTATACGGTACCTATGGCGAAGGTGATAAGCGCGGTAAAGTGTTAGATTTAATTATTAACGCCGCGCAAAAGGGCGAGCCGCTTAAGTTAAGTGCTGGTGATCAGCGCTTAAACCTTACAGATATTGATGATCTACTACATTCCATTCAGGTTTTGAGTAAATCAATGCCTAAGGGCTACAGCGAGGCTTACCTATATGCCAAGCATGACTATTCGATCAAAGAGCTTGTTTCGTTGGTTCAAGCCGAGAAAAATTTTGAAGCGGTATTCGGGGCAAAAAACCTAAGGGCGGTTGAGCTTAGCCAGCCTTTATACCCCGCCGCATCTTCACTTATCGAAACAACCACGGTGAAAGACTATATAAAATCAAGATTGGGGCAAAACAATTGAGTGGTTCAACACCTGAAAAAGCTCTATTGCAGATTTTAATTCCAACTTATGCCAGGGCCGAGCTGCTTGAGCAGAATTTAAATTCGCTTGCAGAGTTATTAATTAAGTTGCAGGCGTGTGACGATGTAGCCTTGTTAATCTCCAATAACGCAAGCCCAGATCACACGGCAGAAGTAATAAATACGTTTTCGGCTCAAGCGCCGATGCCGCTACAGTGTATAGAGCAGTCAACTAATATTGGCCTTGAGCCCAACGCGCTCGCGTGTTTACAGGCGGCAACTGCGCCCTATGTTATGTTTCTGGGCGACGACGACTTTTTGTCTGAAGGATATTTGAAGCAAGTGCTGGCTCACGTTCGTGCAGGCAGGCAAGAGTGCTTGTGCCCGTCATTTCGCGAATGTGATATTGACGGTGTGCCGTTTAGCCGCGCGCGCGATGAAGGTTTGGGCGAGAAAGACTTTAAGCCAGGTTTCAAAGCGCTTTGGTGGCTGGCCTGGCGTTCACATCAGATGAGCGGTTTGTGTTTTGTGCGTGCGGGTGTCTATGAAACTTATCGGCAGGCCGGCTGTGCAAATCTCTACCCTTTTGTTTTTTTTGTAATCTTTAGTGCATTGAATCGTGGCGGGCGCTTGTTGCCGCAATATCCGCTTAGGGTGACCTCGATAGGCCAGCAAAGTAAAGACTGGAGCTACGGCGATGACGGTTTGATTGATGACTTTTTGCAAAACTACAAAAAGCTGCCAGGCTTAGCCTTCTGGGCCAGAGTGGCGCTGGAGTTTCAATTTCTTCGGGGGCAGCGCTGGCGCTACAAAGAGCTGATGATCAAAAATCCAGGCAAGTTTTTGGCGATTGTTTGGCGACTGCAAAATGCCTCTTGGGTGGTTAAGAGCTACTTGTTTATTTATGCGCCGCTTAAGGCCGGCCGCGAGTCTTTAAAGCGCTCTAGCAGTAGGTCTAATGGTGGCTCTAATAAGAAGAGCGCTTAGGCTGGCTTCTGGCGAGCATATTTGTGTGGCGGCAATGCGTGCTCAGCAGGCAAATCTGAGGCTAAAGTTTGAGCAAAGCGGGGCCGGGGCCTATCAGATTGCCCTACTAATCTACGCTATTTGTACGAATAAAAAGAAAAAGCCTTGAATAACAATAAGTTGCAGGTCTAAACTTAGCTTTGTCTTAAGTGCCGGGCTGCAAAAAGTTGCCCGGTGCTATTAATAGTGCACGGATAAAGCAAGCTATGACAAAGTCTGAACTTATTGAACGTATCGCCGATCAGCAAGATCAGCTAAGCCCGAAAGATATTGAGCTTGGCGTGAAGTTGATACTCGAAGAGATGTCGGGTGCGCTGGAATGCGGTGAACGCATAGAGATCCGTGGATTTGGCAGCTTTTCACTGCACTACCGCAACAGCCGTATGGGCCGCAACCCCAAAACCGGCGAGGCCGTTAAACTTGAGGGCAAATTTGTACCGCACTTTAAACCCGGTAAAGAGCTAAGAGATAGGGTTAATGACGCGATGGAAGAGCTGCCCGTGCGGCGTTTGTAAGCCTTGTTCTGCTTGGTGAATATGCGACTATCAGCGCTTTCGCCCTTACTTGTTTGAGAGGCAACCCTGTATCGTCACCAGCTTAAAAGCGCCCGAGATTGGTGAATCTCTGGCGCTTTTGTGTTTCTGGGGGGGGCTTTGCCTTGTTTGTATGTCAAAGTGCCGCAGCTTACAAAGGGCCCTCGCATTCACGGCGAGCTTATTGTTAATACAGTTGTTTAAGTAATAAGCAGAATCATTTTTTTAACTAAAAGTCACTAACAAAAACGGTCAGTTGGTGTCGATTTTAGTGTCAGGTTTCACTTTTTTTGTCTTTGTTTGATGTTGCTGTGTGAGTTATTACTAACTGTTACAAAAAGCTAGCAAACTCAGGGCCTTAGGGCTCACATACGCCCATCTTTCTGCTAGAATGCCGCCCCTTGATATCAGCTTGCAAGACGCCACCGTTTGACGTTTGTTCATTCAAATACTCAGCTAACGCAAGCCCAGTTATTCAGGACCCAGCATGAGCTTTGTACAACCCGTTATTCTCTCCGGTGGCAGCGGCACCCGTCTCTGGCCCAAATCCCGTAAAGCCTACCCAAAACAGCTGCACACCCTCTACGGTGACTACACCATGTTGCAGCATACGGTTTTGCGTGTGGCCACAAAAGCTGCGCCGATGGTGATCTGCAATGACAGCCAGCGTTTTATGGTCGCAGAGCAGCTTGCTGAACTTACAACGGACACAGAAAAAAAAGTACAAATCATACTCGAGCCCATTGGCCGCAATACCGCGCCAGCGATTGCTGTGGCTGCGTTGCAAGCATTAAAAACCGACGCCAATGCGGTGCTTGTGGTATTGCCTGCTGATCACCTAATCAAAGATACCAAAGCTTTCCAAGGTGCGCTGGATATTGCCATCAACAAGGCCGAAGAGGGGCTGTTAGTCGCCTTTGGCATTGTGCCAAGTGCAGCTGAAACAGGTTACGGTTATATCAATGCCGCAAGCAGCACAGAAACCGGCGCTGAGATAAAGAAGTTTGTTGAAAAACCAGATAGCGAAACCGCCCAGGCCTATGTAGACAGCGGCGAGTTTTTCTGGAATAGCGGCATGTTTGTGTTTAAAGCGCAGGGTTTTATAGACGAGTTAACACAGTTCGAACCCGCCATTGTAGAGCACGCAAATACCGCGCTGCTTGACGCCAAAGAAGACCTCGATTTCTGCCGCCTGGATGAAGCCGCGTTTAGCCAGTGCAATGATATAAGTGTTGACTACGCGGTAATGGAAAAAACCAGCAAAGCCTGGATGGTGCCACTTGATGCCAACTGGAGCGACCTGGGCAGCTGGGAAAGCCTATATCAAAGCCTTGAAAAAGACGAAAACGGCAATGTCTGCAAGGGCGATATTATTACGTATGAATGCAGTAATTCGCTGTTTCACAGTGAAAACAAACTTATCAGTGCTATTGGCCTAAAAGACATAGCCGTTATTGATACCGATGACAGCTTGCTCGTCTGTAACCTGGCCGATAGCCAAAATGTAAAACACATCGTCGATAAGCTCAAAACGGAAGGGCGCAGTGAAAGTAGCCTGCACCGCAAAGTCTACCGGCCATGGGGCAGCTACGACAGCATAGGCAGCGGCGAGCGCTATCAAGTGAAGTGTATTGAAGTGAAGCCGGGCGCCAGCCTAAGCCTGCAAATGCACCACCACCGCGCCGAGCATTGGATTGTAGTCAGTGGTACAGCCATTGTGCATCGCGGTGAAGAAGAGCACTTGTTAAGTGAAAACCAAAGTATCTATATACCGCTAGGTGAAACGCATCGTTTAACCAACCCTGGGAAGATTCCGTTGCAGCTGATTGAGGTACAGAGTGGGAGTTACCTGGGGGAAGATGACATTGTTCGTTTTGAAGATACTTTTGGCCGAGTGTAGCGCTACTGCTAGGCGTAACGAATTAGGGTAAAGAAAGGTAAACCATGGAAAAAGCCATAGCGCTGCTAGCTATATCTTTCACAGCTTGTTTTATTATTATCAAGCTGCTCAAACCTTTAGCCTATTGGGCCGAGCTGGTAGATAAACCGGGCGGGCGCAAAGACCACAAAGGTGTTATCCCACTTATTGGTGGTTTGGCTATTTATGCTGCCGTATCTATAAGTACCTTCTTCTTTATTGATCAGCCCTTGTTTATACGGCTATTTCTCCTGGCCGGTGGTTTGATTGTATTTATGGGTATGGTTGACGATCGGTACGAATTAAGTGCGCGTTTTCGCTTGGTTGGCCAATTACTTGTTTGTGGCATATTCGTTTATGGTTTAGATATTCGTATTACGAACTTCGGTAACCTCTTTGGTATGGGGGATATTACGGTTGGTTGGCTTGGCTACCCATTAACCGTGCTTTCATTAATGGGTGTAATGAACGCCTTTAATATGATGGACGGTATGGACGGTTTGGTTGGCTCGCTTTGCTTGGTGGTTTTTGCAGGCCTTGCTTATCTTTTTTGCCAAAGCTCTAACGTTGTTCCTGAATTCCTTTGTTTGACTTTTGTTGGTGCTATCTCTGCGTTTCTTATTTTTAATATTTGGGGGAGTCCTGGAGGAAATAGGCTCAGAAAAATTTTCATGGGTGACGCTGGGTCAATGTTTCTTGGTTTATGTATAGGTGTTCTTGTTGTGTATGGGGCTCAGAATCCAATTCGGAGTTTTGAGCCTATTACGGCCTTGTGGTTTGTGCTGTTGCCTATGACGGATATGTTCACCATTATGTATCGAAGAGTAAAGCGAGGGCGATCTCCTATGGCTCCTGATAGAACCCATATTCATCACATTTTGTTGAGGGCGGGATATAGCCGGTCTGATGCTCTTTGTATATTAGTTCTGGCTCAATCTGGTTGTGTCGTTTTGGGGATCGTATTAGCTGGGGATGCACTACTGTCTATTGCTTTTGCTTTAATTTTAGTCGCCTTGTATCAATACTTTCTAAAAAGATCATGGCGCTTCATCCGTTGGAAAAAGAGGTGCTCTAGTGTTTGCTAGTGTGGTGAGGAAATAATGGAACAAGCTGAAATCGATCTGTTAAAGCTTGCCCGCTTAATTCTAAGGCGGAAACTGCTGGTTATAACTATCGCCTTGGTGATTGTGGTGAGTATGGGATGGTACGCCAAGTCGTTGCCAGATATTTACCGTTCGGAGGTTCTTTTATCTCCAGTAGAGTCTGGTGCTGCTGGAGGGATTGGTAAGCTGGGTGGTCTAGCTTCCATCGCCGGGGTGGACTTGAGTGGGGGGAATAGTAAGGCTGATCTAGCTATCGAGGTTTTAAAATCACGACGCTTTTTAATGGGGTTCATTAAAAAGCATGAGCTTGAAGCTGTGGTGCTAGCTTCAGAATCTTGGGACAACGTAAGTGGTGATCTGATATATGATGAATCTATTTATGATAATGAAACAGGCGTTTGGTCTACTGCTCTACAGGAAAGGGGAGGGGGCGGCCCTAGCCTTCAAAAGGCGTATGATCATTTTGTGAAAAACTTCCAGGTGCTGGTAGATAAAAAGAATGGCTTTGTTCGGATTTCTTATGAGCACCCCTCTCCTTTTGTAGCACATGATGTAGTCGGTTGGTTAGTAGTAGATCTTGATAGTGATATGAGAGCTAGTGCTCTAAGGGATGCGAACAACAATATAGCCTATTTGAATAATAAGTCTGAGGGTACCTCTGTTGTAGAAGCTAGGGCGGTGTTCTATTCGTTACTCGAAGAGCAGATTAAATCTCGTATGTTTGCGGAAGTGAGTGCTGAGTTTGTATTCCGTGTTATTGATCCGGCGATTGTGCCTGAAGCGCCTGCTGGGCCCTTCAGGTTGTTGTATCTGATATTCGGCATAGCGTTTGGTTTTGGGGCTGGGATGTTCGCCTCTTTGTTTGTTGCTTGGCGTAAAGGTGAGCTTGGAGTAGTTGATTGAGCTTTATGGGACTTAATGTGAAAAATAAAGATAAAATTGCGGTCGTGGGTGCGGGTTTTTCAGGTGCTGTTATTGCCAATTTGCTCGCTAAAGAAGGCTTCTATGTTGATGTGTTAGATTCTCGTGATCATATTGGTGGGAACTGCTTTACCAAGAGATATGAAGATTCGGGTGTTGTTGAGCATGTTTACGGCCCCCATATTTTTCACACTGATAACGAAGATGTTTGGCGGTTTGTTACGAGTTTGGTGAAGTTTCGTAGTTACACCAATCGCGTAAAGTCTACGGTTAATGGGAGTGTGTATTCCTTGCCGATTAATCTCCATACTATCAATCAGTTTTTCAATAAGGTGCTTTCTCCTGGAGAGGCGCGGGAGTTTGTTTCTAATATGGGGGATCAATCAATTGCCGATCCTGTTACGTTTGAAGATCAAGCTCTGAAGTTTGTCGGGAAGGAGCTGTATGAGGCATTTTTTAAGGGATATACAGAAAAGCAGTGGGGTGTTTCTCCCCGAGAACTACCTGCTTCGATTTTGAAACGACTCCCGGTTAGATTTAATTACGATGACAATTATTTTAGTCATCGGTTCCAAGGTATGCCAGAGGATGGATATACGTCAATTTTTGAAAAACTCCTAGGGCATGAAAATATTAATGTTGTTTTGGGACGTGATTTTTCTCGTGAAGATCGAAAAAAGTATAAACATGTTTTTTATTCTGGTGCCATTGATGCATGGTTCGGGTTTGAGTACGGAGATCTAGGTTATAGAACTTTAGAATTTAAAAGGGAGGTCTATGATTTTGATTTTCAAGGGTGTGCGGTAATGAACTATGGTGATGCGTCAGTCCCATTTACTCGCCGCGCGCAGCATGACTATTTCTCACCTTGGGAAGAAGCCAAAAAACACGTTGTGTATACCGAATACAGTCGGGCCTCAGCTCGTGGCGATACACCGTATTACCCTATTAGGTTGGTAGAAGAGAAAGAGTTGCTCAAAAAGTACGTTGAACGAGCAAGTAAGGAAGTGGGTGTCACATTTGTCGGCCGTTTAGGTACTTATAGGTATCTAGATATGGATGTAACTATCTCTGAAGCGATGAATGTTGCGAATCAGTCCATAGCATGCTGGCTTGAAGGTCGCAGGCCTCCTTCCTTTTTCGTGGACCCTTTAGCATAGATGCTTGCTCGAGTATCGAAGTCCGCTGCCTTACTATTCTTGCAGCAGTTTTTTAACTTGGTGTTACCTTTGGTTGCGATGAAGCTTGTGGTTGATCGATATGGAGTCGATCAGTTTGGTAAGCTGGTTTTGTGCCAAGCATTAATGCAGTATTTCATGGTGGCTGTAGATTTTGGTTTTAATATTACTGCTACAAATTATGTGGCGAAAAACAGAGATCGAGCTCAGCTGCAAAAGAAGGTAGTAACGATATACTCTATCAAGCTACTATTTTTAGTGCTGTCATCAATTATTTGCTTAGGTTATGTGCTTTTTCTGCCCGAGTTGACTTACATGCTGTTGCTGTGCTTTGTTGCTGTGATTGGTCAGAGCTTATATCCATATTGGTATTTTTTAGGGTTGGAGCGGCTAATTGGTGTTACAGCTTTGTCGGTAATTGTTCGTGTTTTTTCATTGCTTGTTTTGGTGTTTTTCCTTGACAGTGATGATTCAATATTGATCTTTGTGTTTTTTTTATCTTTCCCTTATCTGGTTGTTGGTGTGGTAGGTCTGGGGTTACTGGCGACGCAGCTGTCGGGATTTACTCGGCAAGTCCATTTTCGAGATGTACTTTTTGAGCTGAAAGAGGGGTGGCCAATTTTTATTTCGAACTTTTGCTCAGTTGTTTATACAAACTCATCCGTAGTGATTGTATCCGGGTTGGCCGGTAGCAGCGCTGCAGGAATATATGGGGTTGCAGACCGTCTAATCAAGGCTGTTTTAGGTGGGGTGGGAGTAGTATCACAAGCCTTTTATCCGGTGACTAGCCAAGTATCCTCAAATAGTAAAATAGATGCATTTATTAGGTATATGCGAATGCCACTTGTCATAGCTTTAGTCTTCGGCGGGGCTGTGATTTCAGGCGTTTTTTTGGTGGGTGAGAGGGTAATGAACCTCGTTGTGGGGCAAGACGCGCTTGATATTTACTCAGTGCTATTAATACTATCTCCTATACCTATGATGGTGGGGCTTTCAAGCGTACTTGGCGTGCATATGCTAACTAACTTGGGTATGACAAGAGCTTTTGGCTTTTCAGTTCTTGTATCTACTATTTCTTTTGGTCTGTCTGTCGTTGTATTAGCGCCACTTTTGGGAGTAAATGGGGTCGCGTGGTCATATTTGTTGGCAGAATTAAGTGTCGTTGTCGTTATGGCTATTATGCTAGAGCACCGGTTTAGAGCTCTGAGTCGGGTGTTTGGGTTTAAGAGGGGGGTTAAATGAAGTACTTTTTTTTATGTCGCGGGGGGGCTGTTACAGGTGGCCCGGAGGCAATGCATCAGCTTGCAGCTGCAGCAAAAAAGGTTGGTCTGGATGCTTGTCTTGTGTACTACCCAGTTGGTCGAGCGTGGGAAGTACCAGAGGTTTATAGAGAGTACGATATAAATACTGCAGAGCGCGCTGATGACTCATCGGAGTCTGTGATTGTTGCTTGTGAGACTGAAACTGGGGTGTTGAGGAAGTTTAAAAAGGCTACGTGCTGTGTTTGGTGGTTAAGCGTTGATAATTACTATAAGTCACGCAGCCTAATAAAAGCTAGGGTTCGTAGTTTTATTGATGGGTATCGATCTTTTTCAGTAAATCAGATGGGGGCTTTTTGGCATCTAGCGCAGTCGGAATATGCTCGTAGCCATCTTAAAGAGATAGGGTTTAAGAATGTAATGATGCTATCTGATTATCTCAATTCAAAGTTCTTTGAGCCGGGTAGTGCAGTCACAAAGCGGAAAGCTGTCGCTTACAATCCGGCTAAGGGGCGGGAGTACACTATGCGTCTAATTGAGGAGTCGCGTCCTGATCTTGAGTGGGTTCCTATTGTTGGGTTATCACCCGATGGAGTTCATCAGCTTTTAAGGGAGGTTATGGTCTACGTCGATTTTGGCGGTCATCCTGGTAAAGATCGAATCCCTAGGGAAGCTTGTATGTCTGGGTGCTGCGTAATTACAGGGAAAAAAGGAAGTGCTGGCTTTTCACAAGATGTCCCTATCCGAGATGAGTTTAAGTTTGATCAAGATTGTCCCGAGTTTTCCCAGCTTGTATTGAAAAAAATATATGAGTGTGTAGATGAATTTGATCAGAAGATCGAAAAGTTTAAAGGGTATCAAGATCTAATTCGTGGGCAGCAGTCTTTGTTTGAGAGGGAGGTGGCAGAGTTTGGGCGAGTCTTTAAAGAAAGATGACGATAAAGTTGTTATTGTTGTTGTAAATTATTTCTCATCAAGACTTTTAGAAAAAAATCTGCCTAAGTTGGTCTTGCTTGGAAAAGTTGTCGTGGTTGACAACTCTTGCTGCGCCATTGAACGGCGGGCTTTAGAGTCTCTAGAGGCGAATAATCTTGGTGTGTATGTTGTCTATTCAAAATCAAATGTTGGCTTTGGTGGGGGGTGTAATCTGGGGGTGGAGTTTGCTCTTGATCTCGGCTTTCAGTTTCATTCTATTGGGTTGGTAAATCCTGATGTTTGCATCGCTGAGCCTGAGTCGATGAAGGAAGCTTTAGCCCGTTTTGAACGTAGTGAGGCGGCCTATTTTCAGCCAAGAGTGATAGACTCTAGAGGTGCTCGGTCAGTTCAAGGGTTGCGACATGCCGCGCCTGTACCGTTATTGTTGTCTTATACTTTTCTTCGAGGATGCATATCTGCACTAGCGGTCCTTCGTGTATACCCAAGTGAAGACGCGGACACTCAAAGTATCTTTGTTCCCTCTGGAGCTTGTGTGTTTGTGAAAACGCAAGTGCTGCAGCAATCTGGAGGTATTCCGCAAAATAATTTTTTATATTTTGAGGAATTGTTGTTTGCGCATCGAGCTCGCGTAAAGTCGGGTTACCTTGATGAGCATGTTAGTGTTCTTCATGAAGTGGGGGCTACGACCGGGCACAAGGCTGGTAAGGGGAGCCCCAAAATGCTTCGTTATAGGCTGACTTCCCATTTGTCCTGTGTGGATGAAATGCTAGAAGGAAGATTATTCTCAAAGGTTTTTGTTAAAGCTCTTATTGGTTTGGATTATTTTTTTCGACGTATTTATATGGCGGTGTAAAGTGATATTAAATTTGAGGGGTGGCTTTGGAAATCAGTGTATTCAGTTATCCCAGTTTAAATCGGTTGATGAGCTGGATGGCCTGCGAGTGAATATATACTCTTCTAATTTGGCCCCCCCTTTTGTTGGAGCTCTAAAAGAAAAAGCCTTTTCTTCACTTGCTTGCCATCTTTTAGGTGGGGGGCTTAGGAAGATACTTAGTGTAATGGCTAGATCCCAAAAAGACCTAGATGGAAGTTTTCTAAAAGACGGTTATTGGCAATACGGGGAGGTGCCATCTGTTTTCCCTTTGTGGGTGGCAAACTCTATCAAGAAACATTTGGTCGATGTGTCTGAAGAGCCAGTAGTAATGCATGTTCGGGGTGGGGACTATCTTAATAATAAGTCTCTAGCTACTTATGTGAGTCTTGATGAGGAATATTATCGAAACGCTCTTGAAGAGTTGCTCGAGAGCGGGGTTGATATTTCTCGAGTGGTTGTTGTTACTAACGACCTGGATGCAGTTTCGAATGTGCTTGAAGATCTTCAGGGGCATTTCGATGGTATTGGTTTTGAGGTTGCGCCTAGGGGGATGTGGGAAGATTTCAGTCTTTTATATGCATCGCAAAACTGTATTTGTGCAAATAGTAGTTTTTCTCTCGCGGCAAGAATTTTAAGGAATACCCATTCACGGAATGGAAGAACTGTATATCCCTCACCTTGGTTTAAAGCTCGAACATATGAGGATCCGGTTTACAAGGACTTTCATCCTGTTTTGGTTAGGTATGAGCGGGCTGAATAGTAGTGGAAAAATTTTCCGTTTTAATGTCTGTTTATGAAAAAGAGAGCCCAGAGTACCTCAGAGAGGCGCTTAGTAGTCTATCTCATCAGACCCTGTTGCCCAGCGAAGTTGTAATTGTTGAAGATGGGCCAATTTCAAGTGAGCTTAGCCAAACTATTTCCGAGTTTAGTGATGCGCTACCAATTGCTCGTTTTCCCTTGAGTGTTAATGTGGGCCTCGGAAGAGCTCTCAATATTGGAATGGAACGTTGTAGCTATGAACTAGTTGCTCGGATGGATACTGATGATATTTGCGTGGGAGATCGGTTTTATAAACAGGTTGGCAATATGGTCGATGATCCAGACTTGGCTGTTTTGGGGGGGGCAATAGAAGAATTTGATACTGTTCCCGGAGATTTAGCTAGGGTTAGGTCTACACCAACTACATACAAAGCGATATGTGGGTTTTTGAAAACAAGAAATCCTTTTAATCATATGACTGTACTGCTTCGAAAGAGTGTGATCCTTTCCGTGGGAGGCTATAGGGATTTTCCTGGGTTTGAAGATTATGAGCTTTGGACGCGTGTAATTGCGGCAGGATACAAAGTTGGAAATCTTAGCGATGTTTTGGTATATGCTCGAGTAGGTAATGGAATGTTGGCTCGTCGATCCGGCTGGTCATATTTTGGGGCCGAAGTTCGGGCATATATGGCATTTTATAAGAGTGGTGCTCTTTCTTTGTTTGAGGCACTTGTTGCTTTAATGTTGAGGTTTTTTGTCCGGCTCATACCTAAGAGACTTCTTGGTATAGTATATCGAGCCTTTTTGCGTGGCTAGCCCCTTTAAGATTAGCCTTAGGTGGGGGTGCGATTGGCTTGTTGGAGAAGTGAGCGTACTATATGTGATGGCGGTGTTTCTGCTCTCCCTGATGTGGGCATTGCTGATTGCTGTAGTCGTGGAAGGGGTTAGTTTAGATTTTCAGCCAATTGTTGAGGTTATTAGTGTCTTCCGGGAGGTGGAAGGCGTTGGCGCAAAACTTTATTGGGCCTTTTCCGGTAATACACTTCTGCTGTTTTTTTTAGATTTAGCTTTCCCTGGGCTCTCTCCATTAGAGCAAACGAAGTTACTTTATGTATTCGCTGCGTTCGTTCGATGTTTTGTATTGTTTCTGATCTTCCGGCCTTATGCAGCAGTTTGTCTTTTGTTCGCATTTACTTGGGCTTTTGATCTTAATCAGGCGAGGTTGTCGGTCGCATTTAGTTTCTATTTACTGTTTTTGGTTTCAAAAAGGCCTTCTTGGGCTGTGTTGGCGATGCTGACTCATAACCTTGTTTGGCCCTTGGCTTTATATAGGGTTGTTCCGAAGTCTCTTAGGGTAATAAGTCTTGTTGGGGGACTAGCTCTAATAGTGATGGTGGTGCCAATCGTGTTTCCCCGTTATTTAGTAGTCTTTGAAGGTCACCAAATACCAAAAAACATATTGATCTATGTGATTCTGGCGTTACCCATCATATGGGGGCTATTTAGGTTGAGGCTCTCTGCTCCTGAAATACAGGTTTGTGGCGGGCTTTTTTTTGCGCTGTTTTTCCTCGTTCGGATGGGGATGTCTCCAGTATATTTAGGGCGAGTAGCTGAGTTGTTGTTTCATGTTACCGTAGTGTATATGTTTTTGTATGCTACTAATATTGGTTATCAAAAACAAATAGGACGTAGTGTTATGGTTGTGCAGCTTTTTTCCTACGCCATGGCAGTTTCTATTTTAGTAGGGCTTTACCAGGTTGCCACGATTAGTGGCAATATCTGGCGTTTTTTTTAGGAGGGTATATGAAGAAGGCTTTAATAACAGGTGTTACAGGTCAAGACGGATCCTATCTTGCGGAATTTTTGTTAGAAAAGGGGTATGAAGTTCACGGTATTAAACGTCGTGCTTCTTCGTTTAATACTGATCGCATAGATCATATTTTTCAGGATCCTCATATAGAGGGCAGTAAATTTAAGCTGCATTATGGAGATCTGACCGATACTTCTAACCTAGTTAGGTTGCTCCAGGAGATTGAGCCCGATGAAGTCTACAACTTGGGGGCTCAGTCGCATGTGGCGGTTTCGTTCGAGTCACCAGAATACACCGCTGATTGTGATGCGGTTGGGACTTTAAGGCTTTTGGAAGCGATTCGATTTAGTGGCTTGGAAAAGAAAACTCGTTTTTACCAAGCTTCTACATCTGAGTTATATGGCTTGGTTCAAGAGGTGCCTCAAAAAGAGACTACTCCTTTTTATCCAAGGTCGCCCTATGCAGTTGCAAAACTATATGCGTACTGGATTACCGTGAATTATCGTGAGTCTTATGGTATCTATGCGTGCAATGGCATTTTGTTTAATCACGAATCGCCTCGTAGAGGGGAAACTTTTGTCACGCGAAAAATTACCAGAGCTCTAGCAAACATCTCTCAAGGCCTTGAGAAATGTTTGTATTTGGGGAATATGAATGCTTTAAGAGACTGGGGGCATGCCAAAGACTATGTTCGAATGCAGTGGCTAATGCTTCAGCAAGATAAGCCCGAAGATTTTGTAATTGCTACGGGTAAACAGATATCAGTTCGTGAATTTGTTGCAATGTCTGCAAAAGCTTTAGGTATTGAAATTGAGTTTTCTGGAGAGGGTATTGATGAGGTGGGTAGGGTTGCATCTATTTCAGGAGATGTCGCTCGCTTCCTAAATGTTGGCGATACGCTAGTAAGGGTTGATCCTCGGTATTTCCGGCCAGCAGAGGTAGAAACTCTTCTGGGTGACCCCACTAATGCTAAACAAAAGCTCGGTTGGGTTCCAGAAATTACAGTGGAAGAAATGTGTCGAGAGATGGTTGAGGCTGATTTGCAGAAGGCAAAGCAGCACGCACTGCTCAAGTCTCACGGTCACGATATTTCGGTAAGCGTGGAGGGTTAGCGTTGAAAGTTTTTGTGACCGGTGGTCGCGGTATGGTGGGGAGAAATGTAATTTCTCTTGCTAAGCAGCATGATTTCGAGATCTGTTCTCCGTCCAGTTCTGAGCTAAATTTATTGGATGCTCAAGCTATCCATGACTCTATACAACAGTTTAGACCGGATGTTGTCATTCATGCGGCTGGAAAAGTTGGCGGCATTCAAGCGAATATTCAATCTCCGTTTGATTTTTTTTATGATAATTTGCAGATGGGTATAAACGTAGTTTATGCAGCTTGGCAAAATGGAGTGGATAAGCTTATAAACCTCGGTAGTTCTTGTATGTATCCCAAAAACGCAACGAATCCTCTTAGGGAGGATTGCGTTCTTTCTGGCGACCTGGAACCTACAAATGAAGGGTACGCTTTAGCAAAGCTTTCCGTGGGTCGAATGTGTGAATATCTTTATCGACAATACGGGGTGGAGTACAAGACAATTGTTCCGTGTAACTTGTATGGTCTGTGGGATAAGTTTTCTCCAAATAACTCTCATATGGTTCCAGCTGTAATCCGTAAAATTCACGAAGCGTCAGTTTCTGGATCTCATGATGTTGAAATTTGGGGGGACGGCAAGGCTCGAAGAGAATTCATGTTCGCAGAGGATTTAGCAGACTTTATACTCTATGCAATAAGGAACTATGATCACATACCTTCATTTATTAATGCAGGGGTTGGCATTGATCATAGTATTGTTGAGTATTACGAGACTATTGCAAAGATTATTGGGTTCAACGGCCGGTTTGTACATGATTTGACAAAGCCTTCAGGTATGTCTCAAAAACTTGTAGATGTTTCAAAGCAAAAAGAACTTGGCTGGTCGCCTAAAACCAGTCTGGTGGACGGTATTCAGTTAACATATAAACACTTTTTGGAGGAGCAAATATGAGGCTTCCACTTGCGACAGCAACTTGGGATGAGTGCGAATACCAAGCAATTCAAGACGTTGTTGAGTCGGGCATGTTTAGCATGGGTCCTAAGGTTAAGGCGTTTGAAGAGGCGTTTGCCAAGTATGTTGGCTCAAAGTTCTGTGTAATGGTGAACTCTGGCTCTTCTGCAAATTTGCTCGCAATTGCAGCATTGAGATATCGTAAGCAAGGCATGGCACTTCATCCTGGTGATGAGGTTATCGTACCAGCAGTTTCTTGGTCAACAACGTATAGCCCGCTCTATCAATATGGGCTAAAAATAAAATTTGTTGATGTTGACCCAAACACACTAAACATATGTTTAGATGCATTGGAACAAGCGATCACTGACGATACAAAAGCGATCATGTCAGTAAACTTATTGGGTAACCCGGTCGATTATACAAGAGTAAAGCATCTTGCTCATCAAAAGAGTATTTTGTTAATTGAGGATAACTGTGAGTCTCTAGGTGCCTCGCTTGATGGGAAACAAGCTGGGACGTTTGGTGTTTTAGGTACTTTTAGTAGCTTTTTTAGTCATCATATATCCACGATGGAAGGGGGAATGGTTGTTACAGATGACGAAGAGCTATACCATATTATGCTTTCATTGCGTTCGCATGGTTGGACACGCCACCTTCCTTTTGATAATAGGGTTTGTGATAAAAGTGACAATGATTTTGACGAATCATTTAGGTTTGTATTGCCTGGGTATAATCTTCGTCCTTTAGAAATGTCCGGCGCTTTAGGGTTGGAACAGCTTAAGAAGCTTGACAAATTAATTGATGGAAGAAGAAAAAACGCTGCTGCTTTTAAGATGGCGTTTTCGGATATTGAAGGAGTCAGAGTTCAGAAGGAAGTTGGTAGTAGCTCTTGGTTTGGGTTTTCAATAGTGCTTGAAAAATATCCTGATCTAAGGGAGGGGCTGATTTCTTCTCTTGTAGATCGAGGTGTTGATTGTAGGCCGATTGTTGCTGGAAATTTCGCTAACAACTCAGTTGTTGATTATTTTGACTCTACCATTCACGGTAGCTTGGTGAATGCCGATGAAGTTGATAGGTGTGGCTTTTTCATTGGTAATCATCACCATGATGTTAGTGATGAGTTATTTCAAATCGCTGAGTTTATTAAAGCGTTTTTGAAGGATAGGGGGGCGAAATGTTAGCCGTCGTTGGTGGAGCTGGATTTATAGGGTCTAGATTATGTAAAAGGCTTCGGGATTCCAAAGAGGACTTTAATATACTTGATAAAGCCTCGTCGCCGGTTTTTCCTGATCTTTCTGAAAATGTTGATGTTAGAGACTTGTCAGCTCTTTCAAAAGCTATGAAGGGTTGCTCTAGAATTGTAAATCTTGCAGCTGAGCATAGAGATGATGTGAGCCCAAAAAGTCTTTATCGCGAAGTAAATGTAGATGGTGCAAAAAACATTTGCGAAGCTGCTCGTGCGAATAACGTAAACTCAATTGTTTTCACTAGCTCAGTGGCAGTATATGGTTTTGCTCCGCTTGGCACCGGTGAGGATGGCGAAATTAACCCTTTTAACGACTACGGCAGTACAAAGTGGGAGGCTGAAAAAATATTTCGTTCCTGGCAGCAGGAAGATCCCGATAGTCGAACCTTGACTATTATTCGTCCTACTGTCGTTTTCGGTGAGCGTAACAGGGGGAATGTATATAACCTTCTAAAGCAAATCGCTTCAGGGAAGTTTTGCATGATCGGTAAAGGGAATAATCGAAAGTCGATGGCGTATGTTGAAAATGTCGCTGCATTTATTGAGCATTCTCTACGGTTTTCTCCGGGTATTCATACTTATAATTATATCGATAAGCCGGATTTTGATATGAACACCCTTGTTAGTAACTGTAATGCCAAGCTGCGGGGTGAAGCTTTAATTGGTATGCGCTTGCCAAAGGTTTTTGGCTTGTGTGTTGGTTATGCGTTTGACCTTTTGGCTTTTTTTACCCGGAAAAAGTTTGCTATTAGCTCTATTCGTGTAAAAAAATTCTGTGCAGATTCTATGTATTCTACTGCGGTTGAAGAGACGGGTTTTGTCCCGCCTGTAAAACTAGAAGATGCCTTAGATAAAACTCTTCAGTTTGAGTTTTTAGAAGATAATTCTACTGAGCCCGTTTTTTATTCGGAATAAAATATACTGAGTCAGAGTAAAATTTACTCTGACTCAGTATATTTTAGCCGTATTGAGACTCAACCCAATCCTGATAAGAACCATCCATCACCTTGCTCCACCACTCTTCATTATCCAGATACCACTGTAAAGTCTTCTTAATACCTGTTTCAAAACTTTCTGCAGGTACATAACCTAGCTCGCCTTCAGCCTTAGTTGGATCAATAGCATAGCGACGGTCATGGCCAGGGCGATCTTTTACGTAGGTGATAAGCGATGCAGCATCACCAGATATGGCTGCTTGGGCTTCTGGGAAACGCTTGGCTAACTCACTGTCTTCAGCAAATGTGTCGTTCATAAGCTTACAAACCAGCTGAACGATGTCGATATTGGTCCACTCGTTAATACCACCAATGTTGTAGCACTCGCCAACTATGCCTTTGTTGATAACCAGCTCAATTCCTCTTGCGTGATCTTCAACATATAACCAGTCACGAATCTGTTTTCCGTCACCATAAATAGGAAGGGCTTTGTTGAACAGAATATTGGTGATGACTAGTGGTATCAGCTTTTCCGGGAAGTGGTAAGGGCCGTAGTTGTTGGAGCAGTTGGAGGTACTCACCTGTAAGCCGTAGGTGTGTAAGTATGCGCGAACCAAGTGGTCACTAGCGGCTTTACTTGCTGAATACGGAGAGTTTGGTGCGTAAGGTGTACTTTCGTTAAAGGCCGGGTCGTCTGCTTCAAGCGTACCGTAAACTTCATCTGTGCTTACGTGGTGGAAGCGGTGCTCGGGTTTTAGGCCTTCATCTATCCACAGTTTTTTGGCTGCTTTTAGCAAGCTGTGTGTACCGATGATATTGGTTTCAATAAAGGCATCTGGGCCGGTAATTGAGCGGTCTACGTGGCTTTCTGCTGCGAAGTGAACAATGGTGTCTGCATCGTGCTCGCGGAGTAGCTTTTCCGCTAGGTCTTGATCGCAGATGTTGCCGTGGACAAAAGAGAAGTTCCTATTGTCTTTTACTGGGTCTAGATTCGCGATATTACCCGCATAGGTCAGTGCATCCAGAACAACAACTTTGTCTTCAGGGTATTGGCCTAACCAGTAGTGAACAAAGTTGGCGCCAATAAATCCGGCGCCGCCGGTTACGAGTAGTGACTTAGGCATGGTCTAGATTCTTCTCTTCGTTTTGATTCTGCTGCAAGGCCTTTAGTTCTTGCAGCATAGCTTTAAGTTGTTCGTTCCAGTGTGTGTTCTCGATCTGAGAGATTGCTTTGAGTACTTTGTCTTTGCTGAGAACACTGAATGCTGGGCGTTCTGCTGGGGTTGGGTAGCCCGAGCTAGGAATGGCATTAAGCTTGGCTTTTTTCTGCAGTAGGCCTAAGTTCAGACCTTCAGACTGGATGGCTTCAGCGAAGTCGTACCAACTGGCTACGCCGGCGTCGCTCCAATTGTATAGGCCCTCGATCTTTTCATCGATTGCGTGCCAGCATAATTCGGCGAGGCCCTTTGCCCAGGTAGGTGTGCCTACTTGGTCAACGACGATATTTAGCTCATCGCGCTCATTCATAAAGCGCAGCATGCTTTTTACAAAGTTGTTTCCGTGAGCGGAGTAGACCCAGGCTGTGCGAATAATTGCCCATGGGCCTGTCGCATACCGTTCTAGCGCTTTTTCTCCCGCTAGTTTACTGGCACCATATACGCTGAGTGGGCGAGGCGTCGCGTTTTCATCAAGTGGCGTAGTGTGAGTACCGTCAAAAACAAAGTCAGTACTTATCTGCAGAAGGTAGCAGTTGCTACCTGCGTATTTAGCTAAGTTGGCAACGCCTGTTTCATTTACCGCGTACGCTAGCTCTTGTTCTTCTTCAGCTTTATCGACTGCGGTGTAGGCTGCGGCGTTAATAATAACGTCGGGTTTGTGTGTGCCCAGATAGTTTTCTACAGCGCCCGCGTCGGTAATATCTAAGTCGTCAGCACTTGCATACAGTAGGGTGGTAGAGGCGCCTGCGCTACGCTTGAGTTCCCATGCTAGCTGTCCGCCAGCGCCGGTGATTAATACTTTCATTATTTGTCCTGAAAGATGTCCCGAACCGGGCCTATTTAAACTTATCTGCTTGCTCGAAACCTGGTGCTTGAGCGTCTTTTTCTGAGAGTGTTGGTGCCTGATTATCAACGAGTGGCCAGTCAATACTCAGCCTTGAATCATTCCAAAGCAAAGAGCGTTCATACTCCGGTGCATAGTAGTTCGTACATTTATAGACAAATTCAGCACTTTCACTGGTGACGTAAAAGCCATGAGCAAAGCCTTCGGGAACCCACAGTTGACGTTTGTTTGCTGCGCTTAGTTCTACCCCCACCCATTGGCCAAACGTTGCAGAGCTTTTGCGTATATCGACGGCTACGTCGTAGACAGATCCTTTTACCACTCGTACGAGCTTTCCCTGAGGGTTTTGAATTTGGTAGTGGAGGCCCCGAAGTATTCCTTGTGCGCTGGAGCTATGGTTTTCTTGCACAAATTCGCGCGGTGCGCATTTTTCATTGAACTCACTGGCACGGAAGGTTTCCATGAAAAAACCGCGATCATCTCCAAATACTTGAGGTTCGAGAATGACGACCTCAGGGATTTTTGTTTGTATGAATTTCATTCTTATTTATATCTGTTGAATTAGTACACATCACGGTCAAGTAGACCAAGCAGGTAGTTTCCGTAACCACTTTTTTGCAGTGGTTTAGCGAGGGAGCGCAGTTGGTCGGCACTGATAAAGCCTGAGCGGTAGGCTACTTCTTCAGGGCAGTTTACTTTTAAGCCCTGTCGTTTTTCAATCGTGCTAATAAACTGCGCTGCTTCTAGTAGGTGGTCGTGGGTTCCGGTATCAAGCCAGGCCGTGCCTCTACCCATGATTTCAACCTGGAGATTTCCTGATTTGAGGTAGTGGTCAATTACATCGGTAATTTCAAGCTCACCTCTAGGAGAGGGTTCAACGTTTGCAGCCACTTTACAGACTGTATTGTCAAAGAAATAAATACCGGGTACTGCGTAATTACTTTTGGGGTGAGTTGGTTTTTCTTCAATTGATAGAGCTTTACCGTTTGCGTCAAACTCAACAACACCGTAAGCCTGAGGGTTGGCTACGTGGTAACCAAAAACAGTCGCGCCACGTTCTTGTGCGCAGGCATTTTGCAGGGTGGTCGCCAGATCATGGCCGTAAAATAAGTTGTCACCTAATACCAGAGCTGCAGACTCACCATTGAGAAACTGTTCTCCGATAATAAAGGCTTGCGCAAGGCCTTCGGGCTTGGGTTGTTCTGCATAGCGTATTTCTAAGCCCCACTTGGCGCCATCACCAAGCAGTGCCTCAAAGCGGGGAAGCTCAATCGGAGTACTGATGATCAAAATTTCTCTTATTCCCGCCTGCATTAATGTTGCCAAGGGATAGTAGATCATCGGCTTGTCGTAAACAGGCATTAGCTGCTTGCTTACAACTTGGGTGAGGGGGTAGAGACGCGTGCCGCTACCTCCCGCAAGGATTATGCCTTTGCGATTCATATTGTTGTTACTTGTTGTGCTGTTTTTCTGCGTCACGATAATATGGCGAAGCTATTCCCGTATGAAGTTGAGTCAGTTAAAGCTGTTAAACAAAGCAACTTCAGTTTGCAGGGTAGCTCAGCCCTTCTATGAGCGAGTCTATCATTAGTTGGTGTAAAAGCTTTTATACCAGTTAACAAAGCTTTCGACCCCTTTATAAATATCAACAGTCGGCTGATGGCCAGTCGCAGCCACGAGTGAATCAATTTTACCACGGATGACATGAGGGATGTTTTGTTGGTATGGAATTTTCAGTTGGATTCGGGTCCTGCCCGAGGAAGGTTTGCCCCGCGAGCGAAGCGAGTGCATTGGGTATAACGGGGAGGGGCTGTCCCCGTCAGGGGATGAGCCCTTCCCATCAGAGGATGAACTCTTCCCATCAAGGAAGGAGCCGTTCCCATTAGGATATGAGCCCTTTCTATCAGCTTGCGTGGGCGTTTGTGCTTTCTTGCTCTGGCACTTGGTTGCGGTTGTTGTTGCTTTTACAAGCGTATTTGCTGGTCTAGCCAATCAGCCTTGTGGGTTGCTTGTATAGGGCGTATTTGCCGCAGGCGCGTACTTCGTCGACGATTTCTTTTAGGTAGGTGTAGGCTTTGTCGTGCAGTTCGCGACCGCTGCTGCCGCCGAGTTTGTCTCCGTTGGCTTTTGCCAGCAAGGTGGCGATTTTGTCGGCGGTGGTGGCAGCTTGGTCCAGGCGTGCCAGGTCGAAGTTGATGGCTTGCAGGGCTTCGCTGTGTTGGCGGCCCAGTGCGGCGAGCGTGCTTAGGTCTTGAATCATGTCGGCGTGGCTGTTGCCGTCGGCGATGTGGCTTACGCGGCCGAGTAGGTCTTGGTGTTTTCTGAACGCGTAGCGGAAGTTGCGTAGCAGGTTGTCGCGCATGTCGTAGGCGTTTTGTTGTTGCTCGGCCCACTGTGCTTCGGCTTCACGCAGTGCGCCAACGCGTTCGCTAAGTTGTTGCAGGTAGTTTTTGTTCAGGCCGTGCTGGTTGAGTGTTTCCTGATCTCGCCTTCCTGGCAAAAGTAAAAAATAGCGTGGGCGCCAACAGCAATTTTCGATAGCCCTTTCGCACGTAGGTCACACTTGTACCTAAATCGGGATTGTTCGAGATGGATTCGAGGGCAGAAAAAATATCGTCAATGTAGCTGTCGGCACTTTCAGCCCCCCCATTGTTCGAAGGAGTATTGCCAAATATCGATCAGGTCTACATCTGCAAGCTTTGACTTCTTTATGTGTCGCACTATTTTTGCAGTCTCTGTCTCGCTATGGCTTTGACTCCATCAGCAGATAAGCCTTGTTCAAAACCACTCTGCTCGCCTTCGGTTAAGGCTGCACGAAGAGCGTTTAGCTTCAAAGATTGATACTCTGTTTCAGACAGTACAACGGCGACTGGCTTTCCATTACGTGTAACGCTTACTGGCCCTGATTGTGACTTTAACAGCAGTTCGCCAAATTCACGCTTTGCATCAGATGCTCTATAAGTCTCCATGGAGCCCTCCAAAAGTGATCATTTTGATTATTTTAATCATTTTTGCATCTGTGAGGTAAGTTGGTGGGGCGATGATGGTATGCGAGGGGTAGTCACATCCATACCCGTCATGCCGGACTTGATCCGGTATCTAGATTGCGGGTCGGAGGTCGCTGCAAAAGTTTGCCCCGCGAGCGTAGCGAGTGTTTAGGGTATGGCTAGGCAGAGCTGGGGCTTAGGTGGTTAATCTTAATGATTAGTTGGCATCCAATTGGTCTTCGTCGAGAGGGGGGCTTCCCCCTTTGCGGGTGAGTATTTCCCTGAAGTCGTCTAGGTTTGCACTTTGCGAGCGTTTTTCAAAGAATGAGCTGGTTTCCAGAGCCATTATTTTTTCTGCCACTGTAAGTGTTACAAATTGGTTGATGCTGGTGCCTTCCTGCTCTGCGGCCCGGCCCTGTGTAAACTCCCTGATAAGCTGCCCGCTGTGGATTGCCTACATTTGCATGACTGATTATAGCCAGTTGTTACGTTGTTGGTAAGCGTTAGGCTGCCGCTGCTGCTAGCGCCGCCTAATGCTATTTTATCCGCTTGCTAGATCTTTGGGGTTCGGGCTTTGTCTCGCATTTTACAAAGCCAATATTCAGCCCAAACGGTTTAGCAATTTTTAGCAGGGTTTCTAGTTCTGGGTTGTGTTTGTCGTTTTCGATGGCGCTAACTACCTTTCTTGAAAGTCCGACGATGCGCTTGCCGTACTCTTCTTGTGTCATGCCTAATAATAGGCGCATCTGTTTGGTGGCTTGGCCGATGCTGAGTTCACCGCTTGGAATTTTATTAAGTAACTGTCGTTTTTGGCTGTTAAAGCGTTCGGGGTCGAGTTTTTCGATTTTAGCTTTAGGCATGTCAGCGTTACCTTAGCGTTTGTAGGGCTGTTTGGCTGGCTTTGCTGCAACGAGTGATGATGTCTTGGTCTATGCCAAGTGCGTGCATGGTTTTATCGAGCTGTTGCAGAGCTTCTGTGAGTGGATTTAGATCCCGCTCAAGTTGCTGTGTATTTGCCCAGGGTTCAAAAAAATTGACAACGGCTTTCCAGTTTGGGCGGCCAGCGTGTTCTTTGTCTTTGTCCCATCGGGTTACACGGGCAATACCTTCGGGGTCTAGGTACATGGGGGCGAAGTCAAAGAGGGGGCTTAGTTCGCAATCGCCTGTGCGATTGCGCAGAATAGCTGTATTTCTGCCGTGGTTATCGGTGTTGCCCATAACTGTATTGAGTATGTCGCGCTTTATATATTCCAGAGCCGTGGCGTAATGCTTGTCTGGGGCCGTATGTGCCATCAATGCTTGGCACAATTGTTCGTGGCTGGCGGCTTGCCCAAAATGGGCGATGCCTGCGACAGAGTAGAGCGATTCGACGGCCAGCCTCACTGTCCGCCCGTCTTTTTGTAAGCGATCAAAACGTGGAATAAACAGCGCTTGCTCGTGTAGCTCCAGTGGCTTTGCAACTTTTAGTTGGAATTGCCTTGCCACTTCAAGATAGGGCGCTTCATTTTTTAACACTTTAGTGTCGGCCGGTTTTTTACCGCGAGGGAATTTTACAATCCAGTGGTCTCTTATTTTACTGTCGCTGATTGCGCCTTCGGCGTGCCAGCGGTCTTGAGTGTCGCGAACCAAGAGAAATTTGGGGGCTTCGCCTTGCACATCTGTCGCTCCGCTAACGGCTGCGCCACGTTGATATGCGTATTCTATAAAACCTTCTTGTTTGTTGATGATTTCAGCTTTGCTAAAACCCGGGTGCTCATTTATTGGCTGAAGCTCTCCGCCTGAATCCGGTAATGTAGAAGAGATTTTTGATTGATACGCAGCCGCTTCTTTAATACGCAGGTTACCTACCGGGTTGGCGCTGGCGTGTTTTAATAATTCAAACTCGCCACTTAGGCCGGTACTAATATTCAGGCGTTTTGCCCAGCGCCTGCGGCCTTCGCCCCCCGGTAGCAAATCAAGCAAAAACGCAGGCCACTGCGCTTCGGTATGGCTTGTGAAGTCCACCGGGTAGCGACAGCTCAACACGGCGCCGGCGCTGTTTGGGGCATGCATATGATCGATAACAAAGGGGGCTAAATAATCAAGCTTTGTTGCCCCCTGGTGACCGGCTTCGGGTTTATCAAAAGAAATTTCAGCGGCGTCATGCCACTGCTTGCCCAGAAAGATTTGTACACATAAACGATTCATATGGGTACTTTATGGGGGCATAAATGTGCTGTCAACGTCTTTTATGGGTGCTATGCTACTCATAAAAGGCCTATTTTGATGGCGAAATTTTTCTAAACGCAGTAGTTCCCGCCGGTTTTTCTTATTCAGCCAACTTTATTCAAACACAACTCCAACCAGCGCTCAGCCGCTTTACTTGTCGCACTGTGGCGCTGTTTGACGATATTAAAGTGGCGCCGCATTGGGCGTTTTTTTAGTGGCAGGGCTTTGAGGCTGCCGAGTTTTATTTCATCGGCGACGGCAATTTCAGAGAGGCAGCCAAGGCCAAGGCCAGCTTTAACGGCGTTTTTTATGGCTTCGTTGTGGGTCAGTTCGGCGCGGATATTGAGCTTGGCGAGCAGGTCGCTCATGCTTTTATCGAAGGTTTGCCTGTGCGCCGAGCCGGGTTCGCGCAAAATCCACTCGGCTTTGAGCAAGTCTTTGTCTGTTAGTTCTGTGCAATGCGCCATTGGGTGATCGGCCGCGCAAAAAACAAGCATATTGTCGGGGCGCCAGGGGCTGAGCGTTAGATCTTTGTGGTGAACCTCGGCTTCAATTAGGCCTATGTCGACTTCAAAGTTCAAAACTTTACTGATGATCTCCGGCGAGCTGCCGACACGGATATCGACCTTTACTTCGGGGTAGAGTTGGTTAAAGCGCGCTAAGTAGTTAAACGCCAGGTAGTTGCCAATGGTTAGGCTGGCGCCGACACGCAGTTGTTCTTGCTGCTCGTAATTGAGCAGCTCGTTTTCAAAATCCTGGGCTTCATTTAGCAGCCGTTCGGCCTTGGCGCGCAGCTTACTGCCTTGCTGGTTCAGGCGCACGCGCTTGGCGCTGCGTTCAAATAGTTGCAGCTCATAGCGTTTCTCAAATTCCTGCAAGGCTGTGCTGGCCGCAGACTGCGACATATTTAGATCTTTTGCCGCGAGGCTAATGCTCTGGTGGCGGGCGACGGCAAGGAAGATTTCGAGTTGGCGCAGGGTGTATTTCATTATTTAGCTGCGTGTGTTTTGTTTGTGCTGATTATGCGTCAGTATAATCGATATTATGCATCGCTTTAATCGGATTTCTGAATGCTGCTTTTGTGCGTATAATGCACAGCCAAATTTTTAGTCAGGTCTGATAAAGGTCTAAGCAATGGATGAATCCAGACGTACTCACCTCAAGCAGCTTGAGGCCGAGTCTATTCACATTATTCGTGAGGTTGCGGCGGAGTTTGATAACCCCGTCATGCTCTATTCAATTGGTAAAGACAGTGCGGTTATGCTGCACCTGGCTCGCAAAGCCTTTGCCCCTGGTGTGCCTCCTTTCCCTTTGCTGCACGTAGACACTACGTGGAAATTTAAGGAGATGATTGAGTTTCGCAACAAGATGGCCGAAGAAGTGGGTATGGAGCTGCTGGTTCATACCAACCAAGAAGGCAAAGAGGCGAACATTAACCCCTTTGATCACGGTTCGGCGAAGTACACCGATATTATGAAAACTGTGGCCCTGAAGCAGGCGCTGGACAAGTACCAGTTTGACGCTGCTTTTGGTGGTGCCCGTCGCGATGAAGAGAAGAGCCGTGCAAAAGAGCGCGTCTATAGCTTCCGCGATAAAAATCACCGTTGGGACCCTAAAAACCAGCGCCCAGAGCTTTGGAACCTGTACAACAGCCGTGTAAACAAGGGTGAGAGCATCCGTGTTTTCCCTCTGTCGAACTGGACGGAGCTGGATATCTGGCAGTACATCTACCTTGAAAGCATCAAGATTGTGCCTCTGTATTACAGCGCCCCGCGCCCGGTTGTTGAGCGCGACGGCATGCTGATTATGGTCGATGATGAGCGCCTGCCGTTGGAAGAGGGCGAAGTACCCGAAGAGAAGTGGGTGCGTTTTCGTACTCTGGGTTGTTACCCGCTGACCGGTGCGGTTGAGTCTAAGGCTGAGACTCTGCCTGAGATTATTCAGGAAATGTTGCTGACGACGACTTCAGAGCGTTCAGGGCGTGCGATTGATCACGACCAGAGCGGTTCAATGGAGAAGAAAAAACGCGAAGGCTATTTCTAAAAATCGATGCTTAGCTAGTTTACTTGCCATCGCGGCCGCTTTTGGCCGCTCAGAATGCTCATTTACTGCGTGTAAACTCCGCTTCTTCGCGGCCAAAAGCGACCACGCTGGCTGCGACACCTACGCTAATCATTCGATTTTATGTCGAGAGATTTAAGCAAAGAGAATTGTGAGATTGGATACGAGCTTCCGGTCTCAACACTAAACGAGAAACGATTATGTCTCACCAAAGTGATCTGATTGCAGAAGATATTCATCAATATTTGAAGCAGCATGAAGAAAAAGATTTGCTGCGTTTTATTACTTGTGGTTCCGTTGATGACGGTAAATCCACACTGATTGGCCGCCTGTTGCACGACACCAAAATGATCTATGAAGATCAGTTGGCGGCGATTTCTAAGGATTCTAAAACTCATGGTACCACCGGCGAGAAAATTGACTTGGCGTTGTTGGTTGATGGCCTGCAGAGTGAGCGTGAGCAGGGTATTACTATTGATGTTGCTTACCGTTATTTTTCTACCGACAAGCGCAAGTTCATCATCGCCGATACCCCGGGGCACGAGCAGTACACGCGCAATATGGCGACGGGTGCGTCGACGGCGTCGATGGCGATTTTGTTGATTGATGCGCGCTACGGTGTACAAACACAAACGCGTCGCCACAGCTTTATTTGCTCGCTGCTTGGTATTAAGCATTTTGTTATTGCGGTAAATAAAATGGATTTAATCGATTTCTCGCAAGAGAAATTCGACGCAATTCAAGCCGATTACGAAGCGTTTGCCAAAAGTTTACCGAGCCAGCCGGAATTTACCTTTATTCCTATTTCGGCCTTAGATGGCGATAACGTTGCCGGTTTAAGTGAAAAGAGCCCGTGGTATCAGGGCCAGCCACTTTTGGACATCCTTGAAAGTATCGATATTGCCGACGATGAAAACACCGAAAGCAAGCGCTTTCCTGTGCAGTATGTAAACCGCCCGAATCTGAATTTCCGTGGTTTTTGTGGCACGGTTGCCGCCGGTGTTTTTAAGGCCGGTGATGAAGTAATGGCGCTGCCTTCGCATAAAAAATCTACGGTCAAAGAGGTGGTGACTTACGAAGGTACTATCGATGCAGCCTATCCCGGTGATGCAGTTACCTTGACCTTAAACGATGAAATCGATATCAGCCGTGGCGATATGATTGTTGCAGCCAACGACAGTGTTAAACCTGTTAATGCAATGATGATTGACGTGGTGTGGATGCACGAAGATGCGCTGGAAGTTGGCAAAAGCTATTACGTGAAAGTTGGCACGGCCGAAGTTAGTGGTACCGTCACTGATATTGAGTACCAGGTGGATGTGAATACACTTGAAAAAAGTGCGGTTCAGTCGCTGCCGTTAAACGGCATTGCCCGCGTTAAATTGGAATTGACCGAGGCCGTATGTGTTGATGCTTATCAGCAAAGTCGCCATACCGGGAATCTAATTTTCATTGATCGTTTAACAAACGTGACCGTCGGCGCGGCAATGGTGGTTGAAGCGCTTGATCAAGAGCAGGCTGCCTGGCACAAGCTTGAGCTAAATCGCCAAACACGTGAGGCGAGCCTTGGTCAAAAAGCGACAGCGCTGTGCGTATACGGTGACGCAGCCAGCGGTTATGCGGCGGAGCTCGAAAAAGCCTTGTTTGCTAGTGGTTTGGCAACCTACGTTGTGCCCTCAGCCGAAGCCGGGGTATGTTCTGCGCTGTTGGATGCCGGTTTATTTGTTGTTGCCGATTTAAGTGCAAAAGAAGCCGATTCGCGCGCTGCGTTTTACGCTCAGCTTGATGAGTCTGCGACCTTGACCCTGGCGCTTGGCAAAGATGTTGGCGCCGAGGCCGATATCAGCATCAGCGTAGCTGAGCAAACGCAAGATGAAATTATTGCTCAGGTTCTGCGTAAGCTAAGAGAATTTAAACGCCTCGCTTAATGCCTCTTTAGGCTCTGTAAAAAATGCGGTTCCGATCAACAGCTTGATCGGAACCGCATTTTTTTTAGGGGTATTGGGCTTTTTGTTACGGCGCTTTTGGGGAATAGATTTTTCTGGCCTTAGCTGTGCGCTGGGCACTAATCACTATAGTGCTGCTTAAGCCACTGCTAAAATAGTTCGCCACCACGTTTTGTTATTTAGATACCAATTTATGGTGTCATTGATGCCCTGTTCAAAACCTATCTTGCTACTAAAACCCAGCTCTTTTTTGGCTTTGTTTGTATTGAGTGCATAGCGCCTGTCGTGGCCGGGGCGGTCTTGAATATGGCGGATAAGTGACTGGCTGTTACCGGCGATGGCGGCTCTGGCTTCGGGAAAGTCCTGGGCAAAGTTTTTATTTGCAGCAAATTGCTGATCCATGCTTTTACACACTGCGCTGACTAAGTCGATATTTTTTATTTCTTTGTTCGCACCCAGGTTATAGCTTTGCCCGGCTTTGCCGTTGAGCAAGATCTGTTCAATGCCGCGAACGTGGTCGTTAACGTGTATCCAGTCGCGTATTTGTTGGCCGTCGCCGTAGATGGGTAACGGTTTGTTTTGCAGGATATTAAGAATAAGTAGGGGGATCAGTTTTTCCGGAAACTGCCTTGGGCCGTAATTATTGCTGCAGTAAGAAAGGCTGCACTTTAGGCCATAGGTCTGCTGATACGCTCTTACAAGGTGGTCGCTTGCGGCCTTGCTGGCAGAATAGGGTGAATTAGGTTGGTAGTTGCTGTTTTCGTTAAATGCCGGGGCCGAGCTGCTTAAACTGCCGAAGACTTCATCGGTGCTGATATGGTGAAAGCGGTGCTCAATATCGCCGTATTTGTTCTTATCGCTGTTATCGAGCCAGAGTTTTTTGGCCGCCTGCAACAGGCGCTGGGTGCCGACAACGTTGTTTTGAATAAAGGTTTCGGGCGCATTGATAGAGCGGTCGACATGGCTCTCGGCGGCAAAGTGCACAATACAGTTAATGGCTTTCTGTTTGAGCAGCTCTTCAAGCAAAGCCTGGTCACAGATATCGCCGTGCACAAAACTGAAGTTCTCGAGTGTTTCGACTTGGTGGAGATTACTGCGATTGCCCGCATAGCTCAGTACATCAAGCACGGTAACTTCGCTATTGGGGTGTTGCTGCAGCCAGTGCAATACAAAGTTGGCGCCGATAAAACCCGCGCCGCCGGTAACTAGGAGTCGGTTTAGCATGGCCGCTAGTTTACGCTTGCTTGGCCTTGGGGCAAAGCCGGGCGTGCCTACGTATTAGTAGGGGTGATTGGTAGGCAAGGGGCAGGAGCCGCGAATAGGCGGCTAGAGGGGGGGCGCGCGGGAATTGAGAGGCGAAACAAGGCCCCAAAACAAAACCCGAAAACAAAAAAGCCATTGAATTTCCCCAATGGCTTTTTTGAAGGTCGCCTCGCGGCGGTACATCCCTTTGCTTCTAACAACCTACGTCCAGTGTAGATTTAAGCTAATTGTCGCTTCCTTTGACCTTCCTGGCCGACTGCGTTCCCTACATCCTTCCTTAGGATGAGTCCTTAATGCCCGTGTCCGTGGCAGTTCATGCTTCCGTTCCATATCCCTATGGCGCTTATATTAGTGCTCTCACCCAATGCAAACTACGGCAAATCACCTAAAAGCTTGTGAGACATTGACCATAAAGGCTGTAGGCAAAACGGTGTTTGCCCCGCAAAGGCTCCAGTTAACTGGGTAGCTGGGCCTTGCTTGGGAGAGCGTAGGCGCTTAGAAAACGCGCAAGCTGATAGGGCGGCTGGCACAAAGCTTCGACAATACAAGCACAAACCGGCGCAAAAAGGAGCTTAAAAGCTTGGATTTATGGTGTAAAATCGCCAACTCGAGTATAAACCTACTATGGATATGTAAATGAAGATTGCCGTTGCCGGTACGGGCTATGTCGGCCTGTCCAATGCTGTATTACTGGCCCAGAACAATGAAGTTGTCGCGCTCGACATCATTGAAGACAAGGTAGAGCTGATCAATCAGCGCAAGTCGCCAATTGAAGACCGTGAGCTTGAAGACTATCTCGCCAACAAAGAGCTGAACCTGGTGGCGACGACGGACAAAGAGCTTGCCTACAAAGACGCCAGTTTTGTCATTATCGCAACGCCAACAGATTACGACCCAGAAACAGATTATTTTAATACTCGTTCGGTCGAGGCGGTGATTAAAGATGTGCTCGCCTTAAACCCGGGTGCAACGATGATTATTAAATCGACGATTCCGGTTGGTTTTACCGCTCGTATTCGCGAAGATCTCGGCACGGAAAACGTAATTTTTTCGCCAGAATTTTTGCGTGAGGGGCGCGCACTGTACGACAACTTGTACCCGTCGCGTATTGTTGTTGGTGAGCGCAGTGAGCGCGCCGAGACTTTTGCCCAGCTGTTACTGCAAGGTGCTGAAAAACCCGCGGCTGAGGTTCCGTTATTATTTACCGAATCCACTGAAGCCGAAGCGATTAAGCTGTTTGCCAATACCTACCTGGCTATGCGTGTTGCATATTTTAACGAGCTGGATACCTATGCCGAAACCCACGGCCTGGATTCGCGCCAAATTATTGAAGGTGTTGGCATGGACCCTCGCATTGGCGGCCACTACAACAACCCGAGTTTTGGTTACGGCGGTTATTGCCTGCCGAAAGATACTAAGCAGCTGCTCGCCAACTACAACGATGTGCCGAATAATCTTATTCGTGCGATTGTTGATGCCAATACCACACGCAAAGACTTTGTCGCCGATTCCATTATTTCTCGTGGGCCAAAGCGCGTTGGTATTTACCGCTTAATTATGAAGGCCGGCTCCGATAATTTTCGCGCCAGCTCCATTCAGGGCGTGATGAAGCGTATCAAAGCCAAAGGCATCGAAGTGGTTATTTATGAGCCGGTGCTAAAAGAGGCTGAGTTTTTCCGCTCTGAAGTGGTTAAAGACTTACAGCAATTTAAAGACAGCTGTGATGTGATTGTCGCAAACCGAATGGTGGATGAGATTCGCGATGTTGCCGACAAGGTGTATACGCGTGATCTTTTTGGTTCAGACTAACGCAGCTAAAGCGTCTTTCTAAGGCTCTAAAAGACTGCTAAAAAACTCCGTAAAAAGAAAAGGCCGCTTAGCGAACTAAGCGGCCTTTTTTTGAAAGCTTACCACGGGGTGTTCATCCGTGAACAACCTGTGGCGCTTCCCCCCGAGCATCCTTGCTCGTCGGCTCATCCTTGAGCCTTCACTTCGACATGCCTGTCTCCGTGTCCTTCCGTACTGCATCCTTGCAAAATCATAGTAGACGCTAATTTATTGCCTTGCCAACGATAATAGCGGCAAATTTTGTAGGACATTGACGTTGCGTTATGCGCGATATTGGCCGGAACAGATAAAATGAACAAATATGTCACTAAATATGAGCGTTTTTGTCAGTGTTTCCTTTCAAGCTTTTGTCTAAGCTGTGTGTGTATCGTTCATGGATGAATTATATGCGTTGTTATTTTCTGCTTATTTGCAGTTTCGCGCTAAGTATTCCCGCCTTTAGCCAGTCAGCCCAAAAGGATGTGCAGCTTGCTATGTCTTTGCCTTTTTTTAAAAAAGAAACCAGTGAATATGTTATTGCCTCACCCCTTAAGGGCGTGTTGCTATATCAAGGTAAGCCTTTAGCGGATACGTTAATCACAAGGCATATGCGTTGGACTGGCAATGAAGACAAAGGTGAGCTGCAGGAATTTTATACAGATAAAAATGGTTCTTTTGATCTGCCGTTGTATACAAAGCAGCTTACTCTAAATGTGCTGACGGAGTTTTTCTCTACTCAGCAGATTACAGTTTCTGTCGATAATACCCCCGTTGACATATGGTATAGCGGAAAGGTTTCGAATGATCTTTGGGATGACACTGGGGGGGAGAGTCTTAGAGCGTTGGTTTGTGACCCCTTGGCTGTTGAGGTTGCGGTCTACTACGAAGGAAGTGGATCCGCACGAATGCTAACCCGATGTCGCTGGGAGGGCATGCCAGAGGATCATCAAGAAGTTCAGAATTATTAAAATCAGGAGAAAGAAATGGCAAAGGAATTGCCTCCTAGCGATGCTTCATCGCTAGCTCGAGATGTTTACCTTATAAATGAAACTAGCGAAAAGTCGGTATCCGACTTCCTTCAGCATAGGGTGTTTTCCCAGCAGTCTAGAGCTAAGGTGCTTAAAGCCCGTACCGGCGGCCGAGTTTTACTTCGTGCCCGCGATGCTTTTGGTATTTGCGCTGTTGGCGGTGGTGCCTATCAAGGTGATTTGTTTTTAGTTTTTCGCGGTTCGACGTTTCGCAATATGGGCGCGGATTGGCTGACAAATGGCCGGGTTGGTTTAAGTTTTTCACGAACAGGCCTGCCGATACATCTCGGTTTTAATCAGACCTTTAACAGCATGCTCGATCAGTTGCGCTCTTTTTTGTCCTCGGCGCCGCCGGGTACAACAGTGCACTGCATTGGCCACAGTTTGGGCGGTGCGATTGCAAGTTTGGCTGCCGACTGGTTTTCCAAACAAGGTGGGGGGAGAGCAGTCAAACTCTATAGTTTTGGTGCGCCGCGTGTTGGTACCGAGAGTTTTGCCCGCAGCACGGAGCAAAGTTTAAGGCCGGAAAATATTAATCGTGCATATCACCATACAGACCCGGTGCCAATGGTGCCGCTGTTTCCTTATACCCACGCGCCGCTCAACAGTTTTAGCGCAAATATTCCATCAACCGAGGCATTAATTTCGGGGCAGGCCCATCGCATAGGTTTGTATATTAAGCGTGTGCAAGGCAAAAGCTGGGCTGATTTAAAACACAATGTTGAAGCGCCGTATCAGCTTGAAAGTGCCATTGAAAATTGGTTGAGGTCTCGCTCACCGGTTGATCTGAACAGTCATGTTTTCTGGCGCTGGTGTGAAGCCGCACTGATTTTTGTGGTGCGAAAAATAAGTGTTGCAGCTTTGTATTCTCTGCAGTCGCTAATGATCGGTGCGTTTACGTTTGCGGATAAAATAGCGTATTTATTTTTGCAAGGCGCCAATGTGCTCAGCCGCGCTGCGCAGTGGGTACTGTTATTTGTTGCCAAACTAAGTCGAGCTTTGGGTATGAAAGAGCCCAAATCGGAAGACGAGCTGGACCGCAGCATTATTCGCAGCGTGCTTATCTCTCTTGATAACCGCGCCAATAGTAATGCCCGCCAGGCGATGCGTTTTGTTTGATTGACAAGAGGCCGTCGACGTACCAGTCGGCGTGAAGTAAATGCTGTTTAAATAAAGCCAGCCAATGCTGGCTTTATTTTTAAGCGCTTCTTTTTCAGGGGCTTTTTTTGGGGGATTGTTTTTCAGAGGCTTGGTATTAGCCTCCCAAAGCGCTTTGGCTTAGGTACAAAACACACCCTAAGCCACATTGCCGGTTGTTCGAACTCTCTTGGAGCCCTTAACCAGTACTTTGTTGGCGGCGGCCCGTTTTTCGATATACGTATCAACACCGTTTTTAATGGCGATAAGCAACCCTGTGACTAAAAAAGCACCGGGTGGCAATACTGCAACAAGAAAACCTTTGTAGTTCGCACCAAAGAGCTGCAGTTCCCAAGAGCTTGCGCTTGCGCCAAAAAGTAAGTCCATATTTGCAAACAAGCTGCCTGCGCCTAAAACTTCGCGTATTGCACCAATGGCTAATAATACCAACATAAAACCCAGGCCCATCATCAGGCCGTCAAATGCCGATGGCAAAAGTGAGTTCTTACTTGCATAGGCATCTGCGCGGCCAAGAATTGCACAGTTGGTAACAATTAGCGGAATAAAAATACCCAGTATTTGGTAGAGCTCGTAAGTGAACGCTTGCATAAGCAGCTCGGTACCGGTGGTGAAGCTTGCGATAATCATTACAAAAGCGGGCAAGCGGATCGCGTCGCTTACGGCATTTCGAATCAGGCTAACGGCGATATTGGAACCGATTAACACCGCCATTGTGGCAAGGCCGAGTCCGAGCGCGTTAACCACCGAGCCGGTGACCGCGAGCAGCGGGCAAAGGCCAAGCAGTTGCACCAGGGCCGGATTGTTTTTCCACAAGCCGTTGAGGCTGAGTTCTTTGTATTCACTCATGCTATTACTCCGTCGCCTCGAGGTTTTGGCTGGCTAAGATTTGCTCTTTGTGTTTGGCAAAAAACTCCAAGACGGCTTTGCTTTGTTTAACGACGGCTCGCGGAGTGATGGTAGCGCCGGTAAATTGATCAAAATAACCGCCATCTTTTTTTACTGACCACAGTTCGGCCTTGGGCTTTATTAAGCTTAAATTTTTGAACTTAAGTATCCAGTCGCTTTTTTTTGTTTCGACTTTATCACCGAGCCCGGGGGTTTCTTTGTGAGCGAGTACTCGCACGCCACTTAAGCTGCCATCCATTTTTACGCCAACAAGCAGTTTAATATCGCCACTGTAACCATCTGGAGCAATGGCGGGGATAATCAGTGCAACTGCTCGCCCGGCCTTGCTGGCGATATGAACTTTCTCTGCCTTGTGCAGGTTCAGTTCTTGTTGCTGTTTATGGGTTAAGGTCCAGGTTGTGGCGAGCAAGTCGTTGTCAAATTGATCGGCGCTGAGTATCTCTAACAGGGCTTTCTCCGCAGCACGTTTTTCCTGTTCGGCAATGCGTGTTTCGGTGCTTTTATGTATCCAGGCTAAGGTGCCTGCGGTAACAAAAGCAAACACGGCAAGTATTAGGCTGTTGCGGGCGATAGATTGACCGAGCATTATTTCACCCTCCCGCTTTGCGCTTTTTTATGGCCGTAGGTGCGGGGCAGGGTGTAGTAGTCAATAAACGGTGCGGCAAAATTCATCAGCAGCACGGCAAAAGCAACGGCATCGGGGTAGTTGCCCCAGGCGCGAATCACAAACACCAAAGCCCCGATGCAGGCGCCGTAAATCAGCCTGCCTTTTGTACTGACGGCCGAACTGACCGGGTCGGTTACAATAAAAAAAGCACCAAACATGGTGGCACCACTGAATAAATGAAACAGCGGTGAGCCTTTACTTGCGCTGCTGCCGCCGTCGTAAAACAGTGCCGACAATAACAGCAAGCTCACAAGCATCGCCACCGGTGCATGCCAGGTAAATACACCTTTATAGAGTAGATAAAGGCCACCTAATAAAAATGCGATATTTACCCATTCCCAGCCACCGCCGGCAAACACGGCCGAATTAAAGATCGCCTGGTTTTGATAAAGCTGATCCAGAGTCAAACCCTGGCTTTGTTTGACAACATCGAGAGGTGTGGCTGCTGTCCAGCCATCGGCTAAACTTGGTGCGTGCCCGGTAAATACAAGTTGCAGAGCTTGGCTAAGGTTTGGCAGCGCGGCATCAACACCACTTAAACTGCTAAGTGTGCCGGCGTCTAGGGCCCAGCGAGTCATTTCAACCGGGAAGCTAATTAGCAATACAACGTAGGCAACCATGGCCGGGTTAAATGGGTTGTAACCCAAACCGCCATAGAGCTGTTTGGCCACGACAATGGCAAAAAAGCAGCCGACAACTAATAACCACCACGGCGCGTACGCGGGTAGGGCGATGCCTAGTAAAAACGCCGTCACTAAGGCACTGCAATCTTTAATATAAAAAAGTGCATTGCGCCCACGCAGTTTTAAAAATGCTGCTTCAAAGCTGAGGCAAAACAGGCTGCAAAGCACGATATTAATCAGCGTGCCGGGGCCGAAGTTCCAGCTCAGCGCAACAATGCCCGGCACCGTTGCCAGCAGTACTTGCTGCATAACATTGTTGCTGGTGGCCAGTCGAGCACTGTGAGCGTGAGGCGAGCTCTGTTGTTTCATAAACGACATTAGTTGTTCTCCTGCGCGGCCGCGAGCTGGTTTTCGAGTTTGGCCTCGAGTTTTTCTACCCCGGCGCGAAACGCATCGATGTTGTCATCGTTGTCGGCCTCGGCTTTTGTTAGTCGGGCGCGGGCTTTTTCCAGGCGTTTTTTTAACGATTCAAGCTGGGCTTTGGCTTTTTCATCGTCGCTCATCGCGGCCAGTTCCTGCGCGCGGGCCTGGGCTTTGGCGATGGCTGCGTCGGCCGCGTTAGTTTCCTGGTTAAGGGCCTCTTTTGAATCTTGGCTGGTGGTAGAGCTGTTAAGTTCTGCCAGCTCTTTTTTATTCAGCTCAAGTTTCTCTTCGAGCTTTGTGACACCCAGGCGCAGCGCCTCGAGTGTGGCCGCACCAGAGGCTTCAGCGTCAGCCGCTTTTTGTTTGGCTGTGGCCAGGCGCTTTTCCAGGGTGTTGATGCTTTGCTCAATTTTTTCTTTGCTGCTGCTATTGAGTTTGTTTTTTATTTTATTGGCGCCGTTGTCTGCGGGCGCGTTTGTATCGTTCTGTGCTTGCGCTTTTGCGCTGCTTTCAAATATGTCTAGTTTTTGTTTGGCCTCAAGCGCCTTGGCTTCGGCGTCTTTGACGCGTGCGGCCAATGTGTCGAGGCGGCTTTGCTCCAGGCCTTCGCTGCTTGCATCGTTTAATGCTTTGTTGGCGCGCTCGAGCCTGCTTTCGGCACTGCTTAAGGCTCGCTCAAGTTTTTTTCGGTTTTTGCTCAACTCTTCGGCGCTTGGCATTTCGGCGCTTGGCATTGGTGAGTCAGTAGCGCTGGCCGCTTTGTTGTTATTGCTGGCAGTATTTTCCTGCAGGCGTTTTTGTGCATCCTGAACTTTGTTTTCAGCATCTTTAATGCGCGCGCTTAAACTGTCGAGGCGTGTTTGCTCCAGACCTTCGCTCTGGGCATCAGCTAGCGCTTTTTGCGCGCGCTCTAGCCTGCTTTCGGCACTGCTTAACGCGCGCTCGAGTTTTTTCTGCGTTTTGGCTAAGGCTTCATCATTATGTGCTGCAGCTTCCATCGCAGCGGGCTTTGTTGTTTTTGTAGGTGTAGCTGCAGCTGCTGGCGCCGATGCAGCTTTGGCTTTAGCTTCTTCTGCCGCCTTTTTTCGAGCCAGGCGCTTGGCTTCTTTTTCAGCTTCGGCCTTTTCGAGCCGCGCTTTGCGAAACTCAAAACGCTGGCGGCTGTGTTCGGCTTTTTGTTTTTCCTGTTCGTGGTGGCGAATAGCGCCTTTGCTGGCGCGATAGTATTGCACCAGAGGAATATTGGACGGGCACACAAACGAGCAGGCACCGCACTCAATACAATCAAACAAATTGTGGCTTTGCAGGCGCTCAAAATCTTCGCTGCGGCTATACCAATAAAGCTGTTGGGGCAGCAAGCTGGCGGGGCAAGCTTCAGCACACAAGCCACAGCGTATACAGGCCTGCTGAGGCTCGGGCTCGGGCATTTCTTCGCGGCTCGGCGCCAATACACAGTTGGTGGTCAAAATGATGGGCACTTCTTGATTTTGCATTGCAAAACCCATCATTGGCCCGCCAAAAATTAACTGGGCGCAATCTTGTTGCTGCCACTGGTGCTCGGCAAGTATGTGGCTAACGGGTGTGCCGATGCGCGCCCAGATATTTTGTTGTGTACCAAGGCTCTGGCCTACCACGGTTGTTACGCGTTCGATAAGGCTTTCGCCGTGCTCAACTGCGCGATAAACCGCGCGTGCGGTGCCAACGTTTTGCACCACGATGCCGATGTCGGCGGGAATGCCGGCACTGGGTACTTCCTTGCCGGTAAGAATTTGAATCAGCTGTTTTTCGCCGCCACTTGGGTACTTGGTGGGAAACATCACCACTTCGATATCGCTGCCTTTGGCCGCTTTTTTAACTGCGGCAAAAGCTTCGGCTTTATTGTCTTCAATGCCGATGATTTTTTTGTTGGGCTCGCCAAGCAAGTGCGCAAGTATCTTCATGCCGGCGACAATTTCGTCGGCTTTTTCGCGCATTAGCCTATCGTCGGCGGTGATATAGGGTTCGCATTCGGTGCCGTTTAAAATCAGCGTGTCGATGTGTTGATCGGCGCGCGGCTGCATTTTTACCGCCGTTGGAAAACCTGCGCCGCCCATGCCGGCAATGCCTTGATTGCGCAGAAAATCAATCAGCGCTGGTTTTTCGATGCTTTGCCAATTTTGTAGTGGCGTTAACTCTGCGCTTTGATCTTCACCATCGCATTCGATGACCACACACAGGGCTTTGAGCCCGGAAGCGTGGGGAATAGGGCGCTCTTCGATGGCAGTTACGGTGCCCGAGCTTGACGCGTGCACGGCGGCGCTGACAAAGCCGCTGGCTTTGGCCAGTTGCTGGTGTTTTAACACACGCTCACCCACTTCAACAATGGCTTCGGCAGGCGCACCAATATGTTGGTTCAGCGGGATAAGCAATTGGCTTGGCAGGGCAATAGTTGTTATTGGGCTGTGGTTGCTCTGAGTTTTATTTTCAGCCGGGTGTACGCCGCCGGGGATGTCCCAGATTTTTCTCACGCTGCGGCTCCTTCTTCATCTTTTTCGGCGCTTTTTATTTCACCGGCGACGTCGCTTGCGATCAGCTCGACGTTTTCTGGCAGCTGCCAGCGCCATGCGCTCAAACCTTCAGCCACCGGCACCATGTCGATGCAGTCAACCGGGCAGGGTTCGACACATAAATCACAGCCGGTGCACTCAGAGCCGATGACCGTGTGCATTTGCTTGGCCGCACCCAAAATGGCGTCGACCGGGCAGGCTTGAATACACTTGGTGCAACCGATGCACTCGTCTTCGCGAATAACCGCGACCTTGCGCACTTCACTTTCTTCGCCGTGTTCTTCATCGAGTTCGGGCGCGGGTACGTCGAGTAAATTGGCGATTTCTTGAATGGTGGTGTGGCCGCCGGGTGGGCATTTATTGATGTCGTCACCGTTGGCAATGGCTTCGGCATAGGGGCGGCAGCCGGGGTAACCACACTGGCCGCACTGAGTTTGCGGCAATAGCTCGTCAATTTGTTCAACGATTGGGTCGCCTTCGACTTTATATTTAACTGCGGCAAAACCGAGCACGGCGCCAAAGACTGCGGCGAGCAGGCCAAGTGCAATCAGCGCTTCAATAATTGGAAAATCTTCAATCAACATCAGACTAACCCCGCGAAACCCATAAAGGCCAGGCTCATTAAGCCGGCGGTGATCATGCCAATGGCGGCGCCTTTAAAACTGTCGGGTACATCGGCCGCAGCCAGGCGTTCGCGCATGGCTGAAAATAAAATTAATACTAAAGAGAAACCCAGGGCCGCACCAAAACCGTAGATGGCACTTTCAAAAAAGCCGTGACTTTTGCTGGTGTTTTGCAAAGCGACACCGAGTACCGCGCAGTTGGTGGTAATCAGTGGTAAAAATACGCCGAGCACGCGGTACAGAAGCGGGCTGGTTTTTTCGATAAACATTTTTGCAAACTGCACGACGGCAGCAATGACCAAAATAAAGCTAATGGTTTTTAGGTACTCAAGGCTAAGTGGTTCAAGCACCCAGTTGTACACCATGTAGCTGCATATGGAGGCGAGGGTCAGCACAAAGGTGGTTGCGCTGGCCATGCCGATGGCGGTCTCAAGTTTATTGGACACGCCCATAAATGGGCACAGCCCTAAAAACTGTACGAGTACAAAGTTGTTTACCAGCACGGTGCTAAGTAGTAGTACGGCAAATTCTGTCATTTTCTTCCCAGCATATTGTGACTGGTCTAGTTGGGTTGTTCGTTTCGGTCTGAACTGGGCACGGCCTATTCAGACTCGCCGTAAACCCATCCGTGGGGGCTCAGCCGCGCCATCCATGGCGCAGATGGTCTTCATAGGCCGTGCCCAGTTCAGACCTGAGTCCCTGCTAATTCGCAAGGAGTCGTATTTGTTCTATTGCAGTGGCCAGATAATTGCTGTACTGCGGTAATTAAACTTTGGTAGAGCTTTCTCTGAAACTGATTTCACTACCAAGTTTTAAAAAATTATCGAGTTGGCACTTTGTTAAGGAGGTGCTTGGTTGAAGCTTTTCAGAGCCTCTGCCGCATGGATGCGGCGGCGGAGCCCCCACGGATGGGTTCACGGCGTGTCTGAAAAGCTTCAACCAAGTGCCGACTGGCAAACGAAGCACCACAAGAAAACTATTTACATCACCCTCATTCCCGGTTGGGCACCTTCATTCGGCTCAAGAATATAAATGTCTTTTTTGCCAGGGCCTGCGGCTAATACCATGCCCTCACTCATGCCAAACTTCATTTTGCGCGGCTTGAGGTTGGCGACCATGACGGTGTGTTTGCCAATTAAATCTTCTGGCTGGTAAGCGCTTTTAATGCCGGCAAATACATTGCGGGTCTCGCCACCGAGATCCAGAGTCAGGCGCAGCAGCTTGTTCGCGCCTTCAACGTGTTCGGCGTTGGCAATTAAGGCTACACGCAAGTCGACTTTGGCAAAGTCGTCAAATTCAATTTCGTCGGCAACGGGCTCTTTCTCTAACCAGCCATTATTTGTGACACCAGAGTTAGTGGTTTGGGCGGGATTATTTGCTGCCTGAGCTTCGGCGGCTTCTTTGCCGGCCTCTATCATTGCTTCTACTTTTTTGCCTTCAACTCGGGTCATCAGTGGTTTGAACTTATTGATCTCGTGCTCGCTTAAGAAGCTCAGCTCTTCGTTCCAGTCGAGTTTACTATTTAAAAACTCTTCAGCGGCAACTGCAGTGTGAGGAAGCACTGGCTTCAGGTAAGTCATGATCGCGCGGAAGCAGTTGATGCCGAGCGTGCAGACGTCGAGAACTTTTTGTTCCTGACCTTCTTGTTTGGCCAGAGACCAAGGCGCTTGTTCGGCGATGTACTCGTTGGCGAGATCAGCGAGCGCCATGATTTCGCGCATGGCTTTGTTAAATTCACGCTCTTCGTAGAGTTTGGCGATGACGGCGTTGGCGTCGACAAATTTTTGCCAGAGCTCGGCGTTGTCGATATTGGTGCTCAACTTGCCACCGGCTTTTTGTACAAACTTGGCGGTGCGGCTGGCGATGTTAACGACCTTACCGACGAGGTCTGAGTTTACACGCTGAACAAAGTCTTCGAGGTTTAAGTCAATGTCGTCGACGCTGTTGCCGAGTTTGCTGGCGTAATAATAACGCAGGTACTCAGGCTGCAGGTGCTCGAGGTAGGTGCGGGCATTCACGAAAGTGCCGCGCGACTTCGACATTTTTTTGCCGTCGACGGTCAAAAAGCCGTGTACACAGACTTTAGTAGGCGTGCGGAAACCGGCGTTGCTGAGCATCGCGGGCCAGAACAGGGCGTGGAAGTTGACAATGTCTTTACCGATAAAGTGGTAAAGCTCAGCTTCTGAATCTGGCTTCCAGTAGGTCTCGAAGTCGATGCCTTCGCGCTCGCACATTTGTTTGAAGCTGGCCATGTAACCAATTGGTGCGTCGAGCCAGACGTAGAAAAACTTGTTTTCTTCGCCGGGGATTTCAAAACCAAAATACGGAGCGTCGCGGCTGATGTCCCACTCTTGCAGGCCGCTGTCGAGCCACTCTGCAAGTTTATTGGCAACTTCATCTTGCAGGTGGCCGGCGCGGGTCCACTCTTTGAGGTAGTCTTCAAAGTCCGGCAGTTTAAAGAACAGGTGTTTGCTCTCTTTGGCAACCGGGGTTGCGCCACTGACAACAGAAACTGGGTTGATCAGGTCGAGTGGGCTGTAGGTCGCACCGCAGGCTTCGCAGTTATCGCCGTACTGGTCTTCGGTTTTACACTTCGGGCAGCTGCCTTTGATGTAACGGTCGGCGAGGAACATGCCTTTTTCAGGGTCGTAGGCCTGAGTGATATTGCGCTCGGCGATATGGCCGTTGGCTTTTACGCGCTCGTAAATCAGGCTGGCGAGCTCGCGGTTTTCTTCACTGTGGGTGCTGTGATAATTATCAAAACCGATCAGGAAGTCTTCAAAGTCCGCAAGGTGTTCTTGTTTGATATTGGCAATTTGCTCTTCCGGGCTGATGCCGTTTTTTTCGGCACTCAACATAATTGCGGTGCCGTGGGCGTCGTCGGCGCAGACGTAATAACAGTTGTGGCCGCGCTGTTTCTGGAAACGCACCCAAATATCGGTCTGAATGGTTTCAACCATATGGCCCAGGTGAATGCTGCCGTTGGCGTAGGGCAGGGCGCTGGTAACGAGAATATTGCGTTTATCTGTCATATTGATAGCTGGCGAACCGCTCGGTCAAGTTGAGGCTGCGATCTGTAAGCTACTGATCTGGCAGCGAAAAAAAGGCGCGCAATAGTAGCAGAAACAGGCCTCAAAGGCACCTGTGAATCTGTTTGATCGCCGCTATTTTCGGGCTCTGCACGCAAATAACAAGCGCGTAATTTCCATATGATTAATCTGTTATGCCTGTATCAAATCGCGTATTGATCGGAATTGCAGTTTATTGTTGCCTGCGCCAGAGTTGCTTTGAGCTTGTTGGGCCGGCTGTTATGCTTGCGCGCCTACTGTTTTAACGAGGTGTACTATGGCTCTGCCCAGCGATCTGCGCGCCGTTCTGGCGACGCTCAATTTTCCCGATACAAATTGCGCTCTGGTAGATTTACTGAGCGACGAGCCGAGTTACAGCGACGCGTGTTTAAAGCTGGACTTTGCCGTACCCGTGCGCACACTTGCGGCTAGCTTGGCGACTAGCGTACAAGAGCAGTGTGAACGCCAAGGTATTGAGCTGCAGGCGGTTGAAATAGGCCAGCGCATTGCGCCTGCTTCTGCGGTGGTGCAGAGCCAGCAGTTAAGCGGTGTTAAAAATATTATTGCAGTGGCTTCGGGCAAGGGCGGGGTTGGCAAGAGTACGAGCTCGGTCAATCTGGCTTTGGCTCTGGCTGCCGATGGCGCCACCGTAGGGCTGCTCGACGCCGATATTTACGGCCCGAGCCAGCCTCAGCTGCTGGGTGTTGCCGGGCAGCGCCCAGAAGTCAGCGACGGTAAAAATATCAGCCCGATCTACGCCCACGGCATACAGATGATCAGCATGGGCAACTTAGTGACTGAAAAAACGCCGATGATATGGCGCGGGCCAATGGCCAGTGGCGCACTGGTGCAGCTGCTCGGTCACACGCGCTGGCAGGATGTCGACTACCTTGTTATCGATATGCCGCCCGGTACCGGCGATATCGCTTTGACGCTCGCCCAGAAAGTGCCGGTGACCGGGGCTGTGGTGGTTAGCACACCCCAGGATATCGCCCTGCTGGATGCTAAAAAGGGCGTGGAGATGTTCCGCAAAGTCGATGTACCGGTACTCGGCGTTATCGAAAATATGGCCGTGCATCGCTGCAGCAACTGTGGCCATGAAGAGCATATCTTTGGTGAAGGCGGTGCGGAGCGCCTGGCGCAGGAATACGGTGTCGAAGCCTTGGGTGCACTGCCGCTTTCGCTAAATATCCGCCAGCGCAGTGACAGCGGCGAGCCTGTCGTGGTGAGCGAAGCAGACAGCCCGGAAGCCTTGGCGTATTGTCGTATCGCACGTAAGGCGGCTGCGGCCATCGCAACGCAGGCCGATGATGGTGGGCCTGAGATTATTGTGGCTGGTTAAAAGCGGCATTGATGCAAGGCTGAACAGCCCGTGAGCGAAGCTATATTTGGAAGCCGCGCTTGTTTAATAATCTAGGGCAAGCGCTGACTCTGCCCTTAATATCTTGTACCATCGCGCCTTCGTTAGTATGAGGTAAGACAATGAGTATCAAATCCGACAAGTGGATACGCCGCATGGCTGAAAATGAAGGCATGATTGAGCCGTTTGCGCGCGATCAGGTTCGCTATGCCGAAGATGGCCAGCGCATTGTCAGCTACGGTACTTCCAGCTACGGCTACGATGTTCGCTGCTCTGATGAGTTTAAAATCTTCACCAATGTGCACAGCGCTGTTGTTGACCCCAAAGCGTTTGACGACGACAGTTTTGTTGATATCAAAAGTGATGTCTGTGTTATCCCTCCGAATTCTTTTGCGCTGGCGCGCACGGTTGAGTACTTTCGTATCCCGCGCTCGGTGCTGACTGTGTGCCTGGGCAAGTCTACCTACGCGCGCTGCGGCATTATTGTCAATGTCACCCCGCTCGAACCCGAATGGGAAGGTCACGTTACGCTCGAGTTTAGTAATACCACACCGCTGCCTGCCAAAATTTACGCCAACGAAGGTGTTGCGCAGATGTTGTTTTATGAAAGTGACGAAGTCTGCGAGACCTCTTATAAAGATCGCGGCGGTAAATACCAGGGGCAAACCGGCGTTACCTTGCCAAAAACTTAAAATAAGTGTGTTGCGTTTTTTTTTGCTGGCTAGCTTAGCTAGGTCGCTAAGCTAAGCCGCTTTGAGAGGCTTTAATTCGATAGCTTCTGGTTGCTAGGCCTTGGTTGCATAGGTCCTGACTGGACAGGTCTTAAGCCTCGCCGCGCTTATTCCGGCCCGCTGTGAGCGTGTCGGCGTGGTCGTCTGTTGCTTTCTCCAGCAGCGCAGTGGCGCTCTTCTATACTGAGCTAAGAAGTCTGAGCTCCCAGGCCCGGGAGCTAGTTTGCCTAAAGGACACTTAGCATGCCGACCAAAATTTCGAGTAGTTGTCTCGCCTTTTTTTTCTTATTGTTAAGTGGCTGCGGCGGGGCGCCAACCAAGAGCGAGCCGCTGCTAAGCAGCTCAACGGCACAAATTCAATCGCTGCAAAATATTGATGAACTTATTGCTATGCGCGGGCAGTTAGCCGGGCAGTTGCAGGGCAAGCCGAGCGAGCGCTACGCCGAAGACTACGCCAAGCTGGCACTGATTGATGCGCAGATAGTGAAGTTAAAAAAGTCTGAGCTTAGCAGTGACTTTGCCGCCAAGCGGCTCGATGGCGAAGCGGTGCTGCCGCTTAGTTATCTCGAGGCGGAGCTGACCCGTTTAAAAGCGCAGACACCTATTCCCGCAGACAAGTGGCAGCCGGTTATTTCGTTAGTTGAGGCCGAAGCAATAAAAACCGGCCGCCATATTGAACAGCTCGAAGCCTTGTTGCGCGATGAAAAAGAACCGCAGCAGCAAGTATTACTGGCCTCGCGTCTGCACAAAGTAACCGGCTACGATGAATGGCAGCAAAAAAAGCAGCAGCTGCTCGATAGCTTAATTGCCGACGTACGTTTTGCATCCGAGCAGGGCCGCTTTGACAGCAATACCTTAGCGAAAGTCGAGATTATCAAACGCGTGCGCGGCGATGATGCGGCGCTGTTAGATGAAATGATTGGCGTTGATGCCAAAATTTACGCAAAACAGTTCTTTGACAAACTAGCGGAAGGTGAGGCCGATCAGGCCTACGAGATTTTGCAGGGCATGGCCGCGCAGCCGGACTTCCCTTTAATCAAAGACAAGCTCGCAGCGACCAGCCAGAAAATGGCCGATTATTTCAGTGCCCTGGCCGATGAAAGCATTAAAGATAAAAGCAAGCTCGGTCAGAGCTATCGCTGGTACAGCCAGGCGCGCGGGGTGCGCAGCATGCTTGAGGTAAGCCTGCCTCCGGCGTCGGCTTACGAGCCCTTGTGTGCGCAACTTTGGGAGAAGCAGCTCAGCTTGGCCAAGCAGGGTGAGAGTGAAGCCGTGCTTGCTCACCTGTATGCGATTCAGGAGTTTCAGCCAAGTCGGCCGGGTTTGCGAAAGGCCATTGTGGAGCAAGAAGCTGCCGTGCGAGATACCGCAGTGCTGCGTTTGAGTACCACCGATTTTCAATCGCCGTATAAAGATCAGGACTACGGCGATGTGATTTCCTCATTTATCACGCAGTATTTATTTGAGCACGTGCCCTACGATGTGCGTATTGTCGAGCGCGAGCAGTACGCAGCCATACTCAGAGAGCGCGATATCAGTGGTGAAACGTCCAATTTATCATCGGTGAATTTGCTGGTTAGTGGCTCGGTGTTGGAAAGCAAGGTCGATAGCTCTGAGGCCAATAATAAAAAAATGATGAGGGTTGAGGTGGGCAGCGAGACCATTCCAAACCCGAGTTATATCAGCTGGCTGGAAATGAGCAGTCGCGAGCGCAAAAAAGTCGACAAACCTTCAGAAACCATTGATGTCAGCAAGTACGAAAATATCAGTGTCGGAGTCACCCGCCACCGCAAGGTTGGAATCTTTTCCGTTAGTTACCGCTTAGTTGAAGCGGCCTCTGGCAAGGTGATTTTCCCTGACTCAATTACTATCAATAGCGAATATCAGGACGATAGCAGTGAGGGGGTTGAGATGGGGGAGTTTGTGATTCCATTTAAGCTCGCAGATTTGCCTTCTGATGTGGAAATTTTGGATGCGCTTGCGCGCCAGGTTGCCGGCGATATTGGCGCCAAGCTGGTCGAGCGCTTAAAAGATCAGGATCTTAAATATCTGGCCTTGGCCGACGCCGCCGAGACTCAAAATGACTGCGCTGGCGAAGTGCAAAACCTTGCTAAAGCGCTGATGATCAAACGCTTAAAAGAGCGGGAAAGCACCGTGCTGGTTGAGCGCCTGCGCGATCGGGGTGTGGCTTGTTATAACTATGCATTGCACTAATGGCATTGCACTAAATGGCACTGCACTAGTGGCGCGGCACTACTGCCGTAGCGCTAAGGCCCGGCATAACGGGTGGTGGGCTGAGTGTTAGCGTAACCGGCCCTAAGAGAGCCTGTTCAAAAAATCGCTGTAAGAAAATTCTTTGACGATTTTCAGTTGGTCTGTTTCAGAGTTCCACAGCGCAATTGCCGGGAGCTTGATGCCGTTAAAGGTGCTGGTTTTTACCATGGTGTAGTGGCTTTGGTCGTCAAACATTAAGCGCTGGCCGATTTTAAGCTCTTTATCAAAGCTGTAGTCGCCAAGCACATCGCCAGCTAAGCAGCTGGTGCTACCCAAGCGGTAGTTAAATGGTTTTTCACCGTGTTCACCTGCATCAAATACATCGGCTCGATAGGGCATTTCCAGGGTGTCGGGCATGTGGCAGGTTGCGCTGCAATCGACGATGGCCAGAGGCCTGTTGTTGACAGGTAGATCAAGCACTTCGGTCACCAATACGCCGCTGTGAATCGCCACCGCTTCGCCGGGTTCTAAATAAACCTGTACTCGATATTTTTCACTGAAGTCTTTGATGCGCCGAATAAGCTTGTCGATATCGTAACCCGGTGCGGTGATCCAGTGGCCGCCACCAAAATTAAGCCACTGCATGCGCGGCAATATATCGGCAAAGTTATGCTCTATGCTGTCGAGTGTTCGTTCGAGCGGTTCAAATAGTTGTTCACACAAGCTGTGAAAATGCAGGCCGCTAATGCCGCTTAAATCCTGGCCTTCAAACTGTGCGCGGGGTATGCCCAGGCGCGAGCACGGAGCGCAGGGGTCGTAGAGCGCAACCTCGCCTTCGCTGTGCTCGGGGTTTATGCGCAGACCAAAGCTGGGCTTAAAGCCCTGTTGGGCCTTTTGTTTTAATAGGGGTTGGAAGCGCTGCCACTGGGCAAAGCTGTTAAAAATAAGGTGTTCGCTAATTTCGCACAGTTTGTCCAGGTCTTCGTGTTTATAAGCCGCGCTGTAGGTGTGCACTTCACCGCCGTAGTGTTCGTGGCCAAGCATGGCTTCGTGTAAACCGCTGGCACACACACCGCTTAAATAGTTTTTATAAAGTGGCGCCAGTGACCAGCATGAAAATGCTTTGAGCGCGGCGAGCACTTTGGCACCGCTTTCTTGTTGTACTCGGTTGAGTATTTTTAAATTGTTTTCAATGACCACCTCGTCAATAACAAAACAAGGCGAAGGCACGCGGCTTGTATCAAAGTTGTAAAAGGTGGTTGATTTGATCATATTCTTTCGTTCGCTATACGTACGGTAGTGGGCAAATCAGAGAGCAAGCTAATGAGACGCGCCGTCAATACATCCGTGTAGGCTCAACGGCAGCGTCCATGCTGCCGATGGTCTCCTTAGCTTGCTCTCTGACTTGCTTTTGAGGGCTGTGCCGGCTCGGTTTAAATTAATTCAAAACCTGGGTTTTCAATAACTTTCCACGGTAGGCCGTACTTGTTCATGTCTTCCATAAATGGATCGGGGTCCATTTGCTCGATATTAAATACGCCGGCCTGCTTCCACTTGCCTTCGAGTATCATTTTTGCACCGATCATAGCTGGCACGCCAGTGGTGTAGCTAATGGCCTGGCTTTGAACTTCGTTGTAGCAAGCTTGGTGATCGCAAATATTGTAAATATATGCGCTGTGTTCTTTGCCGTCTTTAATGCCGCGCGCGTGCACGCCGATACAGGTTTTGCCAACGGTACGCGGGCCGAGAGTGCTCGGGTCTGGCAACAGCTGTTTTAAAAACTGAATTGGTACAATTTTTTGGCCTTGAAACTCAACCGGTTCAATACCTGTCATGCCGACGTTGCCGAGCACTTCAAGGTGTTTTAAGTAGTTGTCGCCAAAACTCATCCAAAACTGGGCCTTTTTGATGCTTGGCAGGTGTTTTGTTAAGGATTCAAGCTCCTCGTGATACATGCGGTAAATATTGTAACTGCCGACATCTTCGGGGCAATTGAACTGCTGTTTTACGCTCATTGCCGGTGTTTCAACAAATTTTCCGTCTTCCCAGTGGCGGCATTCGGCGGTTACTTCGCGAATATTGATTTCGGGGTTGAAGTTGGTGGCAAAGGGGTAGCCGTGATCACCGCCGTTAACATCGATAATATCGAGGTAGTGAATCTCGTCAAAATAGTGCTTGTTTAAATAAGCGGTAAATACGTTTGTTGCGCCGGGGTCAAAACCCGAACCTAGCAGAGCCATAAGCCCCGCTTGTTGAAATTTATCCTGATAAGCCCACTGCCACTTGTATTCAAACTTGGCGGTATCGAGCGGTTCATAGTTGGCGGTATCGAGGTAGTGCACGCCCGCTTCGAGGCAGGCGTCCATAATGGTTAAATCTTGATACGGCAGGGCGACGTTAATAACCAGCTCTGGCTTTTCTTTTTCTAATAAGGCGACGAGTTCGGGTACCTTGTCGGCATCGACTTGAGCGGTTTTGATTGCGCGCGGGAGTTGCGCGGCAATTTTTTTGCACTTTTCTTCATTGCGGCTTGCAAGAATAATTTCGGTAAACACGTCTGTCAGCTGGGCACACTTGTGGGTGACAACGCCACCGACGCCGCCGGCGCCAATAATCAGGACTTTGGACATGGATGTTTGCTCCTTACGTTTAGCTGCTAGCTTTCTTCGCGTTCAAAATAGGTATAACCCTCAAGGCTGGTTTTAAATGCCTTGAGCATGGTCTGGCGCTGGCCGACATTAATTTTTCCGGCCTTGACGGCAGATTCGGCATTTACCCGAAATTTTTCATAGAGTTCTTTGGGGGTGTACTCAACATAACTGAGTACATCGCCAATGCTGTCGCCGTGAATTTCTTCAACCATTTCGTAATTGCCATCGCTGTCGAGGCGCACGCTGACGACGTGGGTATCACCAAATAGGTTGTGCAGGTCGCCGAGGGTTTCCTGGTAGGCGCCAACTAGGAAAACGCCGAGATAGTATTCCTGGTTTTCTTTTATATCGTGCAGGGCGAGGGTGCGCTGCTCGCCATCGGCGTTGGCAAAAAGATCAATTTTTCCGTCCGAATCGCAGGTGATATCGGCAATAACAGCTGAGTTCTGTGGCTTTTCGTCGAGCCTGTGAATCGGCATGATCGGGAATACCTGGTCGATGGCCCAGGCGTCGGGCAGGCTTTGAAAAAGGCTGAAATTACCGTAATAAATATCGGCCAAGCTCTCATCGAGGTTCTGTAACTCCTGCGGTACGCGTTTGAATTTAGGCAGTTCTCGCCGCGCACGCTGCAGTATCTCTAGGTAGATATTTTCCGCCAGCGCCAGCTCGCGAACATTGACCCGGCCCTGCTTAAACAACTGGCGAATTTCTTCGCGGTAGTGAATGGCGTCGTTGCAGCTTTCTTGCACATCTGTTTTGTCAAAGTTTTTAAGTGTCAGCCAAATATTATTGGTGATTTCCGATGTGTGTTCGGGCAGGGCTTCGGGCAAACTGTGGGCGCGAAAATGGCTGACTTCAAGCACGTTAAATAGCAGTACTGAGCTGTAGGCAACAGTGGCGCGGCCGCTTTCGGTGATAATGATCGGGTGTTCGATATTGTGGGCATCGAGTGCTTCGCTAATGCCTTCGACTATATCGACGCAGTATTCCTCGAGGCTGTAATTTCGGCTGTGGGTTTCGTTACTGCTGGCGCCGGTGTAATCGACAGCGAGGCCGCCGCCGAGATCGAGATAACCCAGTGGTGCACCTTCGTTTTTTAGGTCCACATAATAGCGGCAGGCTTCCTGTACGCCTGTGCGTATATTGCGAATATTTGGAATCTGCGAGCCGATATGAAAATGCATAAGTTGCAAGCAGTGCAGCATTTTGTGCTGTTTGAGTGTATCGATAACATCAATAAGCTGAGCGGTGCTGAGCCCAAACAGCGAGCGGTCGCCGCTGTCTTCATACCAGTGGCCCTCAACCTTTGAAGAGAGTTTCACGCGCACGCCTATCATCGGCTCGACATCCAGTGCGCGGCTCTGCTCAATAATGGTGGCAATTTCGCTCGGCGTTTCGACCACAAAAAAACATTTAAGGCCGAGTTTGACTGCGTGCAGGCCGAGCTGGACAAATTCGGTGTCTTTGTAGCCGTTGCATACAATGCAGGCCTCGGGGTCTTGCAGCTGGCTCATGGCAATAATGAGCTCGGCTTTTGAGCCTGCCTCTAGGCCGTGGTGAAATTGTTGGCCAAATTTGGTGATCTCTTCAATTACGTGGCACTGCTGGTTCACCTTGATCGGGAACACGCCGCGGTATTGACCGCGATAATTTAGTTTGTCGATAGCATCGGCAAAACTTTGGTTGATTTGGCTAATGCGCCGGTCGAGTATGTTCTCAATGCGCAGCAATACTGGCATCGCGTGGCCGCGCTGCTCTAAGCCTTGAATAATATCTAAAAGCGGTACTTGGGCGCTGGCGCCATTGTTGGCGCTGACGCAGACTTGCCCGCGTTCATCGACGGAAAAATAATCACTGCCCCAGTCGGGCACGCCGTATAGAGATGCTGAATCGGCTGCTGACCACATCTTGCTTTATTCCACAGTCAGGTTGAGAAAATAGGTGTCGCCAAAAGAACACCGGTGCCACGGCAAGCACTTGCGGTGGCGCGCTACTATTGCAGAAAGCGAAGGGCTTGAAAAGAAAAAACTCGCGCGGTTTGAGTGCTATTTTTTTAGGGGGTATTTGTTGGGGGGGCTAAAAAAGGGGGCGGCTTGTGCCCCCTTTTTTAGCGTGAGCAGGCCTTAGCTATTTTTAGCTGAGGCCGCACTTGGCTCCTGGTCTTGCAGCTCTTCGTAGTTGTGGCGGCGTACAAGTTCGAGGCAGGCTTCGGCTTCGTCTTTGCTAAAGTTCCAGGCACACAATACGTGACCTGCAATTTGCAGGCTGCTTTCAAGTAGTTCAGGCACCACTTTTGAAGCGCCGGCTGCAAATAATTCGGCACTGTGCTCGTCGTTGCGCGCGCGTACAATAACCGGCAGGTCGGGCCATTCACTGCGAATAACTTTAAGTGTTTTTAGCACGGCCCGGGCGTTGTCCATAGTGAGTACCACCGCGCGTGCGCGATCGACACCGGCGCGTTTTAACAGCTCTTTATTGCTGGCGTCGCCGTGATAGACCGGTTCATCAAAATAGTGGTGGTGCGCGGCGACGGTTTCCGGGTCGGTATCGAGGGCGACAAACGGAATGCTTTGACTGTTAAGTATGTTGGCAACGGCGTGCCCAACGCGGCCAAAGCCGGCAATAATAATGTGGTCGTGCTCATCTTCGGCGTGGCATTCAAAGCTCTGGCTTTTGCCGCGTTTTTCCAGCTGCTTGCCCAGTTGTTGCGATAGCCAGGCCAGAACTGGTGTTAGCGCCATGCTGATACCTGCAACAACAACTAGGAACTGGCCTACTTCAACATCGACAATGTCGTAGTTGAGTGAGGCCTGGCCGATGACCAAAAATGCAAATTCACCGGCCTCAGCGAGTAGCAAGCTTGTGCGCAGCGATGCGCTGAACTTCATACGAAATATTAGCCCGGCCAATAAACCCATTGCGGCTTTAATCCACAACAGGCCGATTACCGCGCTTAATACCCACCAGCTTTTTTCGACGGCGAGCAAGAAGTCGATATTCATGCCGACACCGGTAAAAAACAGGCCGAGGAATAAGCCTTTAAACGGTTCGATGTCGGTTTCAATCTGGTGTTTAAATTCTGTCTCGGCAAGTAAAACACCGGCGAGGAAGGCGCCAAGTGCCATGCTTAAGCCACTGATGCCGGTGAGTGTTGCTGTGAACAAAACCGCCAATAAAGTCGCGGCCATAAATACTTCGACCGTGCGTGTGCGCGCAGCCAGGCGCAATAAGTAGCGCAGTAAATAGCGCCCGACAACAATGATCGCGGCGATGGCGACAACGGCCTTGAGCAGGGCGCGCACGACAATGCTGCCTATGCTGGCGTCGCTGTGGGCGCCAAAAATGGTGACCAGGATCAGTAGTGGCACAACCATCAAGTCTTGAAACAGCAGTACTGAAAAAACTGAGCGGCCGTGGCTCGATGCTATTTCACCTTTTTCGGTCAGTAGTTGCATAACTACCGCAGTCGAACTCAAGGCCAGGCAGCAGCCCAAAATAATGCTGGCTTCGGCGCTGTTGTCCCAGAACCACGCGCAGAAACTCAATACGGTTGCACAGAGTAAAAAGTGCACGGTGCCGAGGCCAAAAATCTGCTTGGCAAAGGCCGCTAAGCGTTCAAAACTCAGCTCGAGGCCGATGGTAAATAACAGGAAAATAACCCCGAGCTCGGCGACGTGCTGCACCGCTTCGACGTCGTCGACCAGAGCGATAGCATGCGGGCCGGTAATGGCGCCGACGGCGAGAAAACCAATGATGGGGCTGATGCGCAGTTTTTTGCACAGTGGAACAACAATAACTACCGTCAATAAAAACGCGAGCGTTTCAAAGAGGTAGGGAACGGCAACGCTGTGTTCTTCGGCCATGGCCTGTCCTTAAATTGGCGTTAAAGGTATGGAGTGTAAAGGCTGAAATTCAGTCTTTGATATTTATAGTGTGGATAATTTTTCAGTATTTGTTTTTATTGCGCGAGTTTCAACTTGGCCGTCGGCGAGTTGAACACAGAGTGTATCGCCTGCCGATACCTGCTGCACACTGCGCACAATGCTACCGTCGGCTTGGCGACTAATACTGTAGCCGCGTTTAATTGTCGCCAGGGGGCTGACGAGGTCAAGCTCTGACGCGCAGGCTTCAAATTGATATTTGCTTTGCTTGAGTTTAAGCAGCAGCGCTCGTTTGAGTCGCTCGCTTAGCGCGGTGCTATTTAAGCGTTTTTGCGTTAACTCTTGCGCGGGGCTTTGGTTGTTGAGGCGAGTGCGACAGTGTTTTAGCTCACTTCGTTTTTGCTCCGTCAGGCGCCTTATATGTGTTTTTAGGCTCTGCTCGGCGCTGTCGCAGCGCTGGGCCCACTGCTGTAGCTGATCGCCCGGGTGTTTGAGTTGGGCGCGGCGCTCGTGCAGCTGCCGCGTGCGCGCGCTGGCATAGCGCTGCCAGGCGCGGTGCAGGCGCGCACCGAGCTGGTTGAGCTGCTGCTTGTCGTAACTGCGGTCGCGGCTGATCAGCTCTGCCGCGGCAGAGGGCGTGGGCGCTCGCACATCGGCGACAAAGTCACATACGCTAAAATCGATCTCGTGCCCGACGGCGCTAATCACCGGGGTGGGGCAGGCAAAGATGGCCCGGGCTAAGTTTTCATCGTTAAAGGCCCATAAGTCTTCGAGTGAGCCGCCGCCCCGGCCGATAATAATGGCGTCGATTTCAGGCAGTTGCTGAGCCTGTTTGAGTGCCGCTAACAAATCTGATGGCGCTTCAGCACCTTGAACTTGCGCAGGTATTAATACAACTTCCAGGCTTGGGTCACGCCGCTGTAATACATGCAGAATATCGTGAACGGCGGCACCGGTGGCGGAACTAATAATGGCAATGCGCTTTGCCTGCGGCAGTGGTTTTTTCCATTCGCTGGCAAACAAACCTTCGTTGTTGAGTTTGTTTTTAAGCTGCTCAAATTGTTGCTGCAGCAGACCCTCACCGGCAAGGCTCATATGTTCGGCGATAAGTTGATAGTCGCCGCGGGCTTCATACAGGCTGATTTTTCCGCGCACAATAACTTGGTCGCCTGCTTTGGGAGTTTGGCGCAGCAGCATATTGCGACCGCGAAACATCGCGCAGCGAACTTGGGCCTGGCTGTCTTTTAAGGTGAAGTACCAATGGCCGGAAGCCGGGCGGCTGAAATTGCTCAGCTCGCCGCTGACCCATAGTTGACCGAGCTGTTGTTCAAGTAGCTGGCGCGCCTGGCGATTGAGTTCACTTACGCTAAGTGCAGCTTGCGCGTGTGATGAAGCTTGTGTTGGCATGAGGCTCGTTTGCAGTAATAGCGGTGGCGCAGACAGTAGCGTGAAAGGCCGGCATGAGCAATGGCCGGGCGGCCTTTCACTCTTATTCGCATGGCGGTTCTGCGTAGCTAGCTTCTTCTTATATAGAGTACTAGGTTAAGAGCTGTTATAATTTCTCGTTTAACTTTACTAACTAGTGGTACGCGCATCTATGTTGAGAATCGCTCAGGAAGCACTCACCTTTGACGACGTTCTCCTGGTCCCGGGTTATTCCGAAGTGACCGCCAAAGACGTCAGCCTGAAGACCCAGCTCACCCGTGGCATTAGCCTCAATATCCCGCTTATTTCAGCGGCGATGGATACCGTCACTGAAGCGCGCCTGGCGATCGCCCTGGCTCAGGAAGGCGGTATCGGCATTATTCACAAGAGCATGAGTATCGAGCAGCAGGCCGAGCAGGTACGCATGGTGAAGAAATTTGAAGCCGGTGTGGTTCGCGATCCGATCACCATTGATCAGAGCGCCAGCATTCAAGAGCTGCTTGCCCTGACTCGTCAGCACAATATCAGCGGTGTGCCGGTGCTCGATGGCGACGATTTAGTCGGCATTGTGACCGGCCGCGATCTGCGCTTTGAAACAAATTTAAGCGCGCGTGTTGCCAGCATTATGACCCCGAAAGACAAGCTGGTTACCGTTAAAGAAGGTGAATCAGCCGACGACGTGCGCGCTGTGTTGCACAAGCACCGTATTGAAAAAGTTCTGGTTGTTAACGACAACTTCGAACTGACCGGTTTAATTACCGTAAAAGATATTGATAAAGCCGAGCGTTACCCGAATTCTTGTAAAGACCCTGAAGGTCGCTTGCGTGTCGGCGCTTCGGTTGGTACCAGCCCAGATACCGATGATCGTGTCGCCGCGCTGGTTGAAGCTGGTGTTGATGTGCTGGTGGTTGACACCGCACACGGTCACAGTAAAAACGTCATTGATCGTGTTCGTATGATCAAAGAAAAGAACCCTGAAATTCAGGTTGTCGGCGGTAATATTGCTACCGGTGCCGCGGCTTTAGCGTTGGTTGATGCCGGTGCGGATGGCGTTAAGGTCGGTATTGGCCCCGGCTCTATCTGCACGACTCGTATCGTAACCGGTGTGGGCGTGCCCCAGATCTCTGCGATTGCCAACGTTGTTGAAGCGCTGAAAGACACTGACGTGCCGGTCATCGCCGACGGTGGTATCCGCTTCTCTGGCGATATGAGTAAAGCCGTTGTTGCCGGCGCAAGTGCGGTTATGATGGGCTCGATGTTCGCCGGTACGGAAGAGGCACCCGGTGAAGTTGAGCTTTACCAAGGCCGTACGTACAAAGCTTATCGCGGCATGGGTTCACTCGGGGCGATGGCTAAAACCCAGGGCAGTTCGGATCGCTACTTCCAGGATGCAAGCCAGGGTGCTGAGAAGCTGGTTCCGGAAGGTATTGAAGGGCGTATTCCCTACAAAGGCTCGCTGTCTGCGATTGTGCACCAGTTAATGGGGGGCTTGCGCTCTTCTATGGGTTACACCGGTTGTACGACCCTCGATGAAATGCGCACCAAACCAGAGTTTGTTCGTGTCACTTCCGCCGGTATGAGCGAAAGTCACGTTCACGATGTAAGCATTACCAAAGAAGCCCCTAACTATCCAGTTAGTGGCGGTTAATAGAAGTAAATTCCGCTCTGAATTGTTTTAGTGCATCGCGCACTGCAGAGCGGGTTGGGGCAAGGTATGAGAGACCCTCTGCGCCATGGATGGCGCGGCGGAGCCCCCAAGGATGGGTTTACGGCGAGTCTCGCATGCCTTGCCCCAACCCAAATTTGGCACCCAAGCCACGATATTCTTCAATAGGTATTTTCAGGCTAAGTGCCACTAATGGGTGGGGCTGTTCACTTTCGGGAGACGCCGTATATACGTCCGTGTAGGCTCCGCCGCCGCATCCATGCGGCAGAGGCTCCCGCAAGTAAACAGCCCCGCCCAGTCCATCGTATATTTTAAGATTTGAGCTTTTTAAGAATGAGCTCTCATTTGGGATTCTCTTATGAGCCAAGATATTCATAGCCAGAAGATACTAATTCTCGATTTCGGTTCCCAGTACACTCAGTTGATTGCACGTCGTGTGCGTGAAGTGGGTGTGTACTCTGAGATTCGCGCCTTTGATATGAGCGAAGAAGAAATTCGCGAATACAACCCTAAGGGCATTATTCTCGCAGGTAGCCCAGAGTCGACTACCAAAGAGGGCAGCCCGCGTGCGCCTCAAGTTGTTTTTGAGCTCGGTGTGCCGGTTTTTGGTATTTGTTACGGCATGCAGACCATGGCCATGCAGCACGGTGGTTTGGTTGAAGGTTCTGACGTTCACGAATTTGGCCACGCCCAGATTAAGATCGAAAACGAAAGCCCGCTGTTTAAAGATATTCGCGACCACGTAGGTCACGACGGCGAGTCTCTGCTCGATGTATGGATGAGCCACGGCGACAAGGTAACTCAACTGCCTGAAGGTTTTGAACTGCTGGTTAGCACTGAGAGCTGTCCGATTGCCGGCATGTGGAATGCCGAGAAACAGTGGTACGGCCTTCAGTTCCACCCGGAAGTTACCCACACACTGCAGGGCACCCGTATTTTTGAACACTTTGTTCTCGATATCTGCGGCTGTGAAAAGCTGTGGACACCGGCAAATATTATTGAAGATGCGATCGCCCGCGTTAAAGAGAATGTCGGCACTGACAAAGTTTTGCTCGGCCTGAGCGGTGGTGTTGATAGCTCAGTCGTCGCTGCACTTTTACACCGCGCCATCGGTGACCAGCTGACCTGTGTATTTGTCGACAACGGTCTGTTGCGTAAGAACGAAGGTGATCAGGTGATGGACATGTTCGCTAAGAACATGGGCGTTAAGGTTATCCGTTCTGACGCAGAAGAGTTATTCCTTGGTCGTTTGAAAGGCGAAAGTGACCCTGAGAAAAAACGCAAAATCATTGGCAATACCTTTATTGAGGTATTTGATCAGGAAGCGGCCAAGCTTCAAGACGTGAAGTGGTTGGCTCAGGGTACGATCTACCCGGATGTTATTGAAAGTGCTGCCGCCAAAACCGGTAAGGCCCATGTCATTAAGTCCCACCACAATGTCGGTGGTCTGCCTGAAGATATGGCTTTTGAGCTGGTTGAGCCTTTGCGTGAGTTATTTAAAGATGAAGTGCGCAAGATCGGTCTTGAACTCGGCCTGCCTTACGACATGGTTTACCGCCACCCGTTCCCGGGGCCTGGCCTCGGTGTTCGCATACTCGGTGAAGTTAAAAAGGAATACGCTGATATCCTGCGCGAAGCTGACGCGATCTTTATGGAAGAGCTGCACGCGGCTGATTGGTACCACAAAACCAGCCAGGCTTTTGCCGTATTTGTTCCGGTGAAATCTGTTGGTGTGGTCGGTGATGCCCGTCGTTATGAGTGGGTTATTGCTGTTCGTGCAGTTGAAACGGTCGACTTTATGACCGCTCGTTGGGCTCATTTGCCCTACGATTTACTCGAAAGAGTCAGCAGCCGCATTATCAATGAGATCAGTGGTGTATCGCGTGTGACCTATGATATCAGCTCTAAACCACCTGCAACCATTGAGTGGGAATAAGCCTCTCAATGCTCAAACATGGCGCTAGCTTGCGCTGATAACGGGCAGGGTTTGATAAAAAAGCAGCGCTTGAGCGCTGCTTTTTTATTTATCATGCGTGAATTAACACGTATTTACAGAAAACAGCGCCACTCTGGGGGCTTTTAGTACTTGGCACATTCCGTGCTGTACTAGTTTTACTGACAGCTGTTGTATGTTGTAGCGGTCAGTGCCGTTCTATCGCCCCTAGGGACGGGTGATGGTGCGGAGTTACTATCCTCAGTGCTGGCGAAAGCCCTCCCGCAGTTTCGGCTGTGGGAGCTTTTTTTAAGGCTGGCCAATGACCGTAGAGATTGCATTTCTCGATAGGAACACGCTGTCGCAGCAGCTTGTTTTCCCCGAACTTCAGTTTGCCCATCGCTGGCATTTTTATGCTCAAACATCGTTGCAGCAGCGCTTTGAGCGCCTTGCGAATGTACAGGCTCTGCTTACCAATAAAGTTATTATTGACGATGCTTTGTTAAGCCAGTGTACTCAATTGAAATACATCGGTGTTACCGCGACGGGCTACAATAATATCGATCTCGATGCTTGTCGCAGGCGGGGTGTCCTGGTGACGAATGTCGCAGGTTACAGTACGGACGCGGTCGCCGAGCATGTATTTGCGTTTATTCTTGCTTTGCGCAAACAAATTAAAGCCTATCAGCACAGCATTGCCGATGGCGCTTGGGCTCGATCAGAGCAGTTTACCTATTTTCACGAGCCGATCGACACCATCAAAGGTTCTACACTGGGGCTTATTGGAACCGGCGCCATCGCTTGTGCGGTGGCAAAATTGGCCGCAGCCTTTGGTGTTACCGTGCTGTGGTACAGCCCCTCAGGGCGCAAAAAGGTTAACGGCTGTGAATGTGTCAGCCTGGATTATTTACTGCGAAATGCCGACCTTGTGTCTTTGCACTGCCCGTTAACGCAAAAAACATCGGGGCTGATCGACGCACAGGCCTTGGCAAAAATGAAAAGCACGGCTTTGCTTATTAATACCGCTCGCGGGCCCATTGTTGATGGCGCGGCCTTGGCCGAGGCGTTAAAAAACAAAAGCATCGCTGGCGCAGGCATCGATGTGTTAGCGCAGGAGCCACCACCGGACGATGATGCGCTGCTAGCGCTGGCGGGGCAAAACAATGTGTTAATGACACCCCACACGGCTTGGGCAAGCCTGCAGAGCCAACAGCAGCTTTTGAATCTTGCTGTGGCTAAGTTGAATACTTATTTTACCTCTGGCGAGGTCGAAAACCTCGCCGGGGCATAATGTTAACAGGCCTTAATTTACTTGCTAAGTTGCATGCAGCTCAAAGAGAAAACTTGCTGATTTGTTTATTGAGTTCCTGGCTTTCTTGGCTCAGGTGTTCGGCTGAACCGGAGACAAGCCTAGCGTTATCGGCCACTTGTTCCGACAGCGAATAAATGGCGGTGACAATCTTGCTGACATCGGCGACAACCGCACTTTGTTCTTCGGCGGCGGTAGCGATTTGCTGATTCATATCGTTGATCGTGTTGACCGACAGCTGAATTTCTTCGAGTGAGTTTTTCACTTGTGATGAGGTATCAATCGTCTCTTGTACTGAGTCTATGGATGTGTTCATCGACAGGTGAGCTTCGTCGGCAGCTTTTTGTAACTGGCTGATGATCGACTCGATCTCTTCGGTTGATGTCTGGGTTTTTTGTGCAAGAGAGCGAACTTCGTCGGCAACAACTGCAAACCCCCGGCCTTGCTCGCCCGCGCGCGCCGCTTCGATGGCCGCGTTTAATGCAAGCAAGTTAGTTTGTTCGGCAATCGAGCGAATCACTTCCATCACCGAGCCGATGTTTTCGCTGCTGTCTTTGAGAGACTGAATTTTGGACGCCGTCGCTTCGATTTGCCCGGTTAGTTTTTGTATGGTTTCTTGAGAGCTGTTCATAACTCTTGCGCTGGCTTCGGTTGCGTCACTGGCCTCTTTGGTTTTATCGGCGGTTGCACTGGCCGAGCGCGCGACCTCTTCGGCTGTTGACGACATTTCATTAAGCGCTGTGGCGACCTGCTCGGTCTCGTGTAGCTGTTGATCGGTATTGGTGACAGTGCTGGAGCTGGCCGAGCTGATCTCGACAACGTTCTCACCAACTTTGCCTGTGACATGTATGACCTGGCCGATAATACTGCCTATTTGCTGCATCACGTCGTTAAAGTTTGTCGATAGCTCGCCAATTTCGTCGTGGCTTCGTATTTCCAGGCGGTGGCTTAAGTCGCCGCCGCCCTGGGCAATTTCATGCAAAGAGTTACTGACTTTTTGCACGGGGCTGACAACCATCTTTTTAGTTAACCACCACGCCGCGGCGAGGATGCAGATGGTCAGTACAAACACGGTGCTGATGCTGAGTTTGGTCTGTGTGCTCAGTACGTTTTCGAGCTGCTGTTTGCTAAAGGTGATGTCGTAATAACCGATAAGCTTGTCGTTGCGGATAATTTCAATGTCGTTCTGATTCACTTTGGCACTGTAGTCGCGCTCGTCTTGGGCTGTGCTCGACAACGCTTTACCCCGGTGGTCGGTGATATCAATTTCGGTGATTAAGTCTGTATTGACGAGCGACTGGGCAATGGCATCTATTTGTTGCACGTCGTAGGCAAATACAGGCTCGAGCAAGGAGGAGTTAATAAGCTCGAGCTGAGCTTGAGTGTCTCGTTCAAACTTGCTCTGCTCTTTGCTGGCAATAAATTGGTAGCTGGCCAGTAAGACCAAGGCTGAAACAATGACGATGGTGGCGGTAAGTGCACCGATATACTTGGTTGAGAGCGACTGTGTGACCATGTGTTTTTTATTGCTCGCTGTGCAGATGAATTGGACAAGCATCCGCTGCTTAGTTGAACCAGGAAAACTGGCGACTCCTCAGTGAGTTTAGACCCCAGTACAAGGCTTCGCTAACTCGTGCCTGCCACAACTTAGCTTTTCGGTACGGCTATCTAAACCTTTAGTTTTTATCGCCAATTTGCATATCTGTGGGTGTGTGCGTTCGAGGCGCATATTCCCTCAGCTCTTCTATAGTGAATTCAATAGCTCAAAACGGAACAAGGAAGGCACATGAAACTTTGGTTTATGAATCTGTCGCTGGGGAAAAAACAGGTCTTAACGCTGTTGCTAGCCGGATTATTGCCGATGTCAGTAGTGGCTGTCATTGCTTTGCAGGTTGCTAAACGTGAAGTGCAAACCCAGGCGCTCGATCAGCTCGAGGCAGTTCGGGACATCAAGGCACAAGCGGTGCAGAGTTATTTTGAAACCGTGCAGCAGCAGATTCTAACGGTGGCCGCCCAGCGCAGCACCATTGACGCGATGCGCGAGTTCTCACAGTCTTTTGACCGGCTGCTAACCGAGCAGCGTGGCCGGGATTTACAGGGTGAGCGGCGCAGTCTCGAGGCGTATTATCGCAATGAATTTGGCCAAAAATATCAGCGCGAAAACGACGGAGCAAATATTGATACCGACACATTGATCGCCGGGCTCAATGAGCAGGCAAAGCTGTTGCAGTATTTATATATCTCGTCGAGCGATTTTGCTTTGGGCAACAAACATCAATTAAACGCCGCCCCCGGGAAGGCAAGTTATCACCGTGTGCATCAACGCTATCACCCGGGTATTCGGCGCTTTCTTGAAGCGTTTGGCTATTACGATATTTTTCTGGTTGATGTCGATAGTGGGGATATTGTTTATTCTGTTTTTAAAGAGCTCGACTTTGCCAGCTCGCTGCGCGAAGGCCCTTACCGCGATACAAACTTTGCCGAGGCATTTACGGCGGCGGCAAGTATGAATGCCGGTGAGTTTGCGCTTGTCGACTTTGCAAGTTACAGCCCTTCGTACGAAGCGCCCGCGAGTTTCATTGCCAGCCCGATAGTCAGCCGCGGCGAAACGATTGGTGTCTTGGTATTTCAGATGCCGCTGGAGCCGATCAATGCAATTATGTCTCAGCGCTCGGGCATGGGTGAGACCGGTGAAAGTTACCTGGTTGGCCGCGACCATTTAATGCGCTCGGATTCGTACCTGGCACCGCAGACGCACAGTGTTGTCAGCTCCTTTCGCCACCCCGAAAGCGGGCAGGTAAAAACCGAGGCGAGTTTGGCGGCTCTGTCGGGGCAAAGCTCATCGGCCATTATTATTGATTACAACGGCAACCCTGTCCTGTCGGCGTATGCGCCGCTGTCGTTGGCCGGTTTTGACTGGGCGGTACTGGCGGAGATAGATGTTGCCGAGGCGCTGGCGGGCGTCAGCGCTCTGCGCAATACCGTACTGGTTCTGGTGCTCGTGGTGTCTATTAGCATCGCTGCGTTTGCATTTTATATCAGCAGGCTGTTGTCTCGCCCGATATTGCAGCTTGCCGAGCTGATTCAGCGTGTACAGCGCGAAGGTGATTTTTCTCTGAGTGTGAATAACCAGGCGCGCGATGAAGTTGGGCAGACTAGCCGTGCGTTTAACAAGCTGCTGAAAAATTTAAGTTCGGCAATACGCTCGACCAACTTTGTATTAAATGAATTAGGTAAGGGCAATTTTTCAGAGCGCGTTGATGAAGCATTACCTGGCGAGCTAGGTGAACTCGGTCGGGGGGTGAATGCGGCCAACAATGCAGTCAAATTGGCCGATATCGCTCAGCAACAACAGGCAGCGTTGGCGGCAAGCAAAACAGAAGAAGCGGAACAAGCCGCGCTGGCGGCGAAACAGCAGGCGCGCGAAACACTTATTATAAAGCAGGCGCTCGATGTCAGCGCCACTGCGGTGATGATCGCCGACGAGCAGTTTACGATTATTTATTGCAACAGTTCGCTCGATAGCATGATGGGCGAGCGTGAAGCAGAGATTCAACAAAGCTTGCCACAGTTTCACGCAGACCGCTTGATGGGGGCAAGCATAGATCAGTTTCACGCCGAGCCGCAGCACCAGCGCCGTTTGTTATCGTCATTGAGCCAGAGCTACCAAACCGAAATTAAGCTAAATCATTTAACCTTTGCTCTCGCTGCGACGCCGATACGCGGTCACGGTGGCGAGTATTTGGGCGCGGTGATTGAGTGGCAGGACCTGACTGCAAGTTTAGAAAAAGAAGAGCAGGAGAAAGTACTCGCCGAGAAGAATGCGCGTATACGCCAGGCGCTCGACTGTTCGTCAACAAGCACGATGATTGCCGACGAAGATTTTAATATCATTTATACCAATGAGTCGCTGCAAACAATGATGGCGAACGCCGAAAGTGATTTGCGTGAGCACCTCGGTCACTTTGATGCGTCGAACTTGGTTGGTTGTAATATGGATATGTTTCACCGGGACGCAAGTCATCAGCGGGCCTTACTCTCGGGCTTAAAACAGAGTTATAACAATCAAGTCAGTGCCGGGCGGCGCCATTTTTCCCTTACGGCTAATCCGATTGTTAGCGCTGACAACAAGCGCATAGGCACCGTTGTTGAGTGGCTCGATAGAACTGAGGAGGTCGCCGTTGAAGCTGAAATCGATACCCTTATCGATGCAGCTGCAAAAGGTGATTTTAGTCGCAGCTTAAATACGGACAATAAAAATGGTTTTTTTCTTCGTATTAGCAACGGCTTAAATCGTTTGCTGTCGACAACTAATATTGCACTTGAAGATATTATGCGTGTGCTCTCTGCACTTGCGCAGGGCGATTTGTCCAAGAAAATTGAGCGTGGCTACGATGGTGAATTTGCTCAGCTTAAGCTCGATGCCAACAGTACGGTTGAAAAGCTTCGGCAGATTATCAGTGAAATAAGTAGCGGCACAGCAAATATTGCCCGGTCGTCGAGTGAGATTAGCTCCGGTACCAACGACTTAAGTCAGCGCACCGAGGAGCAGGCATCGTCACTTGAGGAAACGGCGTCGAGCATGGAGCAGATTACCCGTATGGTTCAAAACAGTGCCGATAGCGCAGAGTCGGCCAATCAGGCGGCGCAGACTTCCGTGCAGATCGCACGACAGGGCAATGACAGTGTGCAAAAAACCGTTGCCGCCATGCACGGCATCAGCGAGGCCAGCGCGAAGATTGCCAATATTATTGGCGTCATTGATGAAATCGCCTTTCAAACCAACTTGCTGGCTCTCAACGCGGCTGTTGAAGCTGCCCGTGCCGGTGAGCAAGGCCGCGGTTTTGCGGTGGTTGCATCGGAAGTGCGCAATCTTGCGCAGAGATCGGCCTCTGCTGCCAAAGAAATCAAAGAGTTGATTAATAATTCTGTTGAGCGGGTTGAGCAGGGCTCTGCGCTGGTGGAGGGAAGCGGCACAACACTGGCGAACATTGTTAGCGAAATTGAGCGTGTCGGTGCGATGATGACGCAGATACTCGACAGCGCAAATGAGCAGGTCGCCGGAATTCAGCAAGTGGGTGCGGCGATTTCACAGATGGATCAAATTACCCAACAAAACGCTGCGCTGGTTGAGCAGGCTTCATCATCCAGTGAAAATATGGCGGATGAGGCGCACAGGCTCGATAAACTGGTGAGCTTTTTTCGAGCTTAGTGGTACGTTTTAAGCTTTTTGAGCGCCTGTAAAGCTTCGTTGTTATTTGGTTCAAGCTCGAGCACTTTTTCATACTTTTCTTTCGCGTTGTCGCCGGGCGGTTCATCCACCCGGCCTTCATCGAGATCCAGAGCTGCGCTGCGCAGCAGTGCATCAATGCGCAAACTGTGCTCCATTGACGCAAGCTCGCTTTGTCGGTTTTGTTGTTGCCGTTTTTGTTGTGATAGCCGGGCAGAGACTTTGTTGGCTTCAGGCAAGTTTACGCCTGTTTTTTCGGCGAGCTTTAATTGCTGCTCGGCAAGCGCCAGCTGGTTTTGTTGCAGTGCTGCTTCGGCAAGTTTTACATAGAGCTCGGCGATTTGACTCATGGCCGCCTGTGCCTGGGGATTTTTTGGGTCCAGTTTAAGTATGCGTGTGAGTTTGTCGTAAGCGTTATTGCTTACCGGGCTGGTTAAACGCTTTTCTTGAATATCGTCTTGAGCTTCGTTTAATAAACGCTTAATAATTAATCGCTGGCCTGCGTTTATTTGCTGGGCCTTATTTCCCATCGCTTTGCTGTGTGCTTCTTGTAGCTCGGGCAGTGGTTCGTTTTTATCCAGCAAAGCCAAACTTAAACCCAATGCGCTGGCAATAAAAATGCTTGTGTAAATGGCGAAGCGGCGCGCTTTTTTTTGCGGCGTCTGCCGAGCTTGGTGATCCGGTGTGTGCCTGGGCTGGGCTGTCGGCTGTGATTGATTTTTGCTGTTTGTAGCTGCGGTGCTGCTATCACTTGTATCTGAGTTTGCAGCGGCACTGGCGCGCAGGGGGCGCTCATTTGTGAGTGAGCTATCTGCTTCGTCATCGACGCCGGCCACGAGTGTGACAGTTAGGTCGGACTCCGGCTTGTGGAACAGTCGCTCTCGCTCAAGGTTGTTTATTTGAGGCAGCTCACGGGTATCGATGGCATCTAGTTGGCGTACTACATCGGCTGCGCTTTGGCAGCGCTGCTCGACTTTTTTAGCAAGCATGCTCTCTAACATGTTTTGGAACACCGCCAGGTCTTTTGGCAGTGTCGGCACGGGGGCGCTAAAGTGCTGATACGCGGTTGCAACCATGTCCGCACCATCAAATGGAACTTTGTTGCACAGGCACTGAAATAAAAGAATGCCTAAACTGTAGATATCGGCCTGGGCACTCGGCGCTGCGCCGCGTATTTGTTCCGGCGCCATATATTTAGGGGTGCCGACAACCAGCCCTGTTTGCGTCAGGTTGATATCCGAGTTAATTTCTTTGGCGATACCAAAGTCGGTGAGCACGGCGGCGCCGTCTTCGCGAAACATAATGTTATCGGGCTTGATGTCTCTGTGAATGATGCCTTTGCGGTGGGCAAACTCGAGCGCGGATGCGGCCTGACGCATAATAACGACACTGTCTTGGACGCTGAGCCCATGCTTTAAGCGCTGCTTTAAGTCGCCGCCGTGCAGGTACTCCATCGCAATAAAAAAATGCTGTTGGTATTCGCCGACATCGTAGACCTGCACAATGTGGCTGTGATGCAGCTTGGCAACAATAAGACTTTCTTGCACAAAGCGCTGGCAAAACTGTTCGTCTTCACTGAGCTCTGGTTTTAGTATTTTTAGCGCAACGTCGCGGTCGAAGGTGTGCTGGCGGGCCCGAAATACAGAAGCCATGCCGCCGCGGCCGATGCGCTCAAGAATATCGTAGCCGGGCAGCTCAAGTTCACTCATATCAGCGCCTATTTACGGTAGCGTTTCACTTAGCATAGCGGGCAATACCTGGGCGCGCTGTGTGCAATAAGGGGCTAATCACTGAGCCCGGCAAGGGCCGGCTTGACTTTCTGTCGCCAGAGGAGACCATAGCGGATTTCTGCGCGGCCGCGAATTGGCGCGCGGCGATGAATAATGGGGGCATGCATGACAACACTGTATTGGCACGACTACGAAAGCTGGGGGGCCAATCCTTCGGTCGATCGGCCGGCGCAGTTTGCCGGCGTGCGCACAGATGAAGAGCTCAATATTATTTCCGAGCCGCTGGTGCTCTACTGTAAGCCGGCTGAGGATGTTTTACCTCACGCCGAGGCCTGCCTGGTTACCGGTATCAGCCCTCAACTTGCGCAACAAAAAGGGTTACCGGAATACCGTTTTATGCGCGAAATTCATCGCGAGTTGGCGACGCCGGGAACCGTTGGCGTAGGCTACAACAGTTTGCGTTTCGACGATGAAATGACGCGCTATAGCCTTTATCGCAATTTTTATGAGCCCTATGAGCGGGAGTGGCGTTACGGCAATGGGCGCTGGGATATCATCGATATGATGCGCCTGGTCTACGCGCTTAGGCCTGAGGGTATTCACTGGCCAGAGGTGGATGGCAAGCCGAGTTTTCGACTTGAGTTGTTAACCGCAGCCAACGGTATCAGCCACGGAGCCGCTCACGACGCGTACTCCGACGTTGAGGCGAGCATTCAGCTGGCGCGTAAAGTCAGGCAGCTAAAACCTGAGCTGTATAACTATGTTTACGCTCAGCGAACAAAAAAAAGCGCCGCAAAAATGATTGATGTGCGCTCGCGCAAACCACTTTTGCATATCAGTTCAAAATTCCCCGCTAGCCGCGGTTGCGCGGGCCTTATTGTGCCGCTTGCGGCGCATCCGCAAAACAACAATGCCGTCATATGTTTTGAGCTCAGTGTTGACCCGGCAGCCTTGGAAAACTTAAATGCTGAACAAATTCGTCAACGTGTTTTTAGCGCACAGAGCGAATTGCCCGAAGGGCAAGAGCGTTTGCCATTGAAATTAGTGCATTTAAATAAATGCCCGATTTTATTGCCGACGCGCATGCTTGATGAAAAGGCGGCAGCTCGGCTCGGCATCGACAGGCAGCGCTGTGAAAAGCACTGGCAAAAATTGCTGGGTATGGAGCTTGAGTTCAAGTTGCGCGAGGTATTTAGCGAGCAAAATTTTGCCAAGCGAGATGATGCCGAACAGCAGCTCTACGACGGTTTTATTGGCGACGCCGATAAACACACAATGAAACTATTGCGCGAAGCCGGTGCCGATGCGTGGGTTGAGGCCCCGTGGCACTTTGCCGATCAACGTTTAAATGACATATTACCGCGCTATAAAGCGCGCAATTTCCCCGAGCTACTAAGTGAGGCTGAGCGAAATCTGTGGCAGCAGTTTGTCGCTCAGCGGCTGCGCGATGGTGAGCCTGGCATTCAGAGCTGTGCGCAGTTAAAGCAGCGCATTCATGCTCTGCGCGCTGAACGCGAGCTCGATGACCGCGCGGTGTCGGTGCTTGGTGAGCTCGAAGCTTGGGCCGATGGGCTCGCCAACCAGTATTTAACGAATAAAAGGTAGTGCTAAATGATTCGCCTCTATCAGTTCCCTGTTTCTCACTATTGTGAAAAAGTTCGCTGGGCGCTCGCCTACAAGCGCTTGCCGCACAAAATTTGTAACGTGTTGCCCGGTTTACATATAAAAAAGATGAGAAAGCTAAGCGGCCAGAGCTTGGTGCCGGTGATCAAAGATGTAAACAACGCTGTTAGCGACTCTGCACAAATTATTACTTACCTCGATGCCGAGTATCCGCGATTTTTATTGACCCCCGAGCAGTCAGAGCTTGCCGCTAAGGCTTGTGAATGGGAGCGCTGGGCCTCTGAACATATAGGCCCGAGCGTACAGGTGCTGATTTATAAAGCGCTGTTAGACCGGCCCGATATATTGTTGCCAATGTTTGCCGAGGGCGGCCCCTGGTACAGTAAATTCTACCTTAAACGCGCCTACCCGGCGATTACTGCAGCGCTTCGAAAAACTCTGGTGCTCGACGAGAAGGCGCTTGCAAATGCACGCGAAAAGCTGGCCGAGGCGAATGAAACCCTGGCACCTTTGCTTTTTGACAAAGACAACAGCAAGTTAGTTGGTGATAATTTCAGCCGAGCAGATTTAGCCGTTGCCGCACTGTGGGCACCGTTGTTTCAACCGGGAAAATACGGTCTGCACTGGCCGGAAAACCTTCCGCTTGAGCTTAAAGATGAAGTCAAAGCCTATAAAAAAATGCAGCTTTGGGTGAGCCAGATTTATGCGCGGTATCGTTAAGGGTGAGTGTTACAGGCTTTCTTTTTTAGGGCTTGATATCCGTTGTTATTATTTATCGTTGTCTGGTTTAAGCGCCCGGGCTTTTATTTCGTAGCTCGCCTCTGCAAAATCAAGTTGGTAGAGCTTTATATGGCTGAGTTTGTCGCTGCTCAGCGCCGTTATTTGCTCAGCGACTTCGCTTTTAAGTTCTGGCCCCAAATATACGCGGCTTAGTGCACAGTCGTCGAGCGTGAGCTGGGTGTCGCCGTCGGGGTAAAAACTGCGCCACTGGGCTTCGCTGCGAAACACGCGAGCTCGAATACTGAGCTTTTCCAGCAGTTTATTTGCCGGGTTGAGTTTGTTGCCGTATATAAGGGCAGCGAGCTGCTCTTTTAAACTCAATATTTCAGGCCGGCTATCGCGATAGTCCACCGCTCGAACTAAGCGCCAGGCGCTGCCTTGATTGACTTCAAAACACAACACCACACAGCCGCTGTTATCGCCGTGCTCGGCGAGCAACTTAAGATCGTCGTATTTTTCGTACAGCGGTACGATACGCAGTTTTTGCGCTTGCTTGTGCCACTGCTCGAGCTGAGCTTGGCGCTCGTTGACGTACTGATCGAGCATTTTTTCAAACAGCTCGTTTAGTACTGTTTCGGCTTCGTCCGGGGTGGCGAAGCGCTCGCTGTCGCGCCAGCGTTTGATGGCATTGATCAGCGCGGTATCACCCTGCGGCGCATTGGGGCCAAATATTAAGGAAATACTGTGGCGAATAGCGCTGCGGCGCAACTTGTCGACATCCGTCACTGCGTGTTGCTCTGCGCCGAGCTCAAAAAACTGGTTAATCTTGTCACAACTGAGGGTGTTGAGCTTTGCGGAGCTCAGCACGGTCAAGGCCTCGGCAGGAGGGCAGTATAAATAGAGTTTGTCTGGCAGCGCTTGTGTCATTGGCAGCCCATCGCATAGTGGATACTGGCAACGCCGACGTTGCGCACAGCTGCAGCGGCGTTATTAGCTTCAGCTTAGACTCTGAGGGCTTAAGTTTCCTCTTTAATATACTGGCAAAAAGCGTGGGCGCTGAGCCTTAACGGCGCTACAATAGCCGCCGTTTAAATTTAGCCAAAGAGAAGGGGGTGGTCCTGTGGATTTTGCCGGAGCAAGTATTTTGTCGGTCGATCAGTTTGAACGCGGAGACATTGAGCAAATATTTGCAGTGGCGGATCGCATGGAGCCCTACGCCAAGCGTCGCCTAGTTACCCGTGTGCTTGAGGGGGCGATTCTCGGCAATATGTTTTTTGAGCCGAGCACACGCACGCGGGTGAGTTTTGGCTGTGCTTTTAACCTGCTCGGCGGGGAAGTCAGAGAGACCACCGGTTTTAAGAGTTCCGCCATCGCCAAAGGCGAAAGCCTCTACGATACTGCGCGTGTGCTAAGCGGCTACAGCGATGTTATATGTATGCGCCATCCGGAGTCGGGCTCGGTGGGTGAATTTGCCGCGGCGAGCCGAGTTCCGGTTGTCAACGGTGGCGATGGCGCGAATGAGCATCCGAGCCAGGCCCTGCTTGACCTTTACACGATTCAAAAAGAGCTCGGCGCGCGCGGGCGAGAGCTCGACGGCCTGCGCATTGCGATGATTGGCGATCTGAAATTTGGCCGCACCGTGCACAGCTTAATTCGGCTGCTGCGCCTGTATCGAAATATTCATGTTGTTCTCGTATCGCCCGAAGAGCTCAGCATGCCTGAGCGTTATATCGAGGAGATGCGCGCGGCGGGGCACAGTGTCGAGGTCAGCCACGAGTTAACCGACGGTATCGGCCAGGTTGATATTGTCTATTCGACGCGTATTCAAGAAGAGCGCTTTGATTCCCAGGAGGAGGCCGATTTATACCGGGGGCGCTTTCGTTTAAACCAGCAGATTTATACACGCTACTGCCAACCTAACACCGTTATTATGCACCCGTTGCCAAGGGATTCGCGCTCGGCGGCCAACGAGCTCGACAACGATCTGAATCAAAACCCCAATCTGGCGATTTTCCGCCAGGCGGATAACGGTGTGTTGGTACGCATGGCGTTATTTGCATTGATTCTCGATGTTGCCGACCAAGTGGATGCGAGTGCCAGAGAAGTGAACTGGTATCACCGCCGCACTTAATGCAACGTAGTGTGGCGTTCGCTGCTTCAACGCAGCTGTATATACGCTTTGGGCCGGAGTGAATTTCTCAGTTCAGTCTTGTGGTTTTTGTGACGTTAAGCATGCCAATGTATGCCTTATGGGCTTAAGCTTAGTTTGAGACTTGCGCTAGCTCATATCTGTCTATAAACACACTTTAAACTGTGAGTTAGTTGTGGTTTTGTATGTGAACCAAAGGCTATTATTTAAGTCAAACAATAAAGAAGGTTAGACGGGTACTACATTTATGTTTCTACGCTCCTTTCTAGGGTCAGCTGTGTTGATATTGTCAATGCACGTGCTGGCGGAGGGACTCAGTGCTGAGGATCAGCGTCTGTTGGCTCGTTACGATGCCAATGGAGATCGTGTTATCAGCGCCGATGAAGTAGAACTCAAGCGAAAACAAGCGTTTGAGCGCATGGATATCGATGCCGATGGCGAAGTCAGCTTTATTGAATACGAAGAGCTTGATCACAAAAAACGCTTGCCGCTGTTAAAGGCTCGTTTTGATAAGCTCGATCAGGACCAAGACGGCCGCCTGAGTGGTGATGAATACGCCAGTTATCTCGGTAGTTTTGAGCGTATGGATCACAACGGCGATGGCCAGGTTAGCGGTGACGAGATCAGTCAGCCCGAAAACAGTGAAACAGCGCAGCTCAAACCCGAAGCGGATGCCTGTTTTTTATGGCTGTGCGTGCGCGGCTCGCTCGACTAAAGCCCGCCTGGAGCCGGTTGGCTCTATTTATCTTTTTTGCGCTTGATGTTTATTGACCGCATTCATTGCGCCTGCGTGTTGTGCGCGGCATATTCAGCCCTTACTCAGCTGGGGCGTGTTTACTCTGGGCTCAATAAAAAATGATCAATGCGCGAGATCAGTTGGTGCTGACTCATCGGCATTTGGATGCTGCCTTTGGCCCCGAGGGTGCGGGCGATACGTTTTAGCCGATCTTTATTCAGATCAGACAGCAGCACCAGTGGCTTTTGCGATTCTTTGCTCAATTCTAAGAACTGTTTATAAAGGCCTATGCTCTCGTCGAGCTCATTCTCGATGGCCAGTATTACGAGTTCCGGGCGTTTAGCTTTGACTGCCGTATTGAGTTCTTGCGTTTTGTTAAGGGTGTGCACCTCACAGTGGCCGTCGAGCATAATCGCAAACTCATCGGCCATGGATGTTTCGCTCTCTATCATCAGCAATTGGTGGGGACTATTAATCTCGCTGACGTGTGCGCAGTTGCGGCCGTTGCTCTTACTTTCATAGAGGGCCTTGTCGGCGTAATCGATCAGCTTGCTCATGTGCCAGCCGGTGGTATAGCGCAGGCTGGCGCCGCCAACGCTGACCGTTACCCGGCCAACTTTACTTCCGGCGTGGGGAAGGTCGAGCTTTTCGACCGATTCGCGCAAGCGTTCCGCGAGGTGCTCGGCGCCGTCAAAGCCTGTCTCGGGCAGTAAAATAATAAACTCTTCACCGCCAAAGCGCGCAGCGACATCATCGCTGCGGTGCGCGGTATCGGAAACACACTTGGCAACGGCTTTGATGCACTCGTCTCCGGCGAGATGGCCGTAGCGGTCGTTGTAGCGTTTAAAGTGATCAATATCGAGTAGCAGTACACTTAGTTGGCGTTTGTGGCGAGCGGCGTGGCGCCAGAGTTCGTCGGCTTTGTCGTCAAAGAAGCGGCGGTTGTAGAGGCCGGTAAGCGCGTCGCGCTGACTGAGCAGGCGCAGCTGGTCGTTGGCTTCACGCAGTTGATCGCGCATGTTCACCAGCCGCTCCATTGCCTGAATTTTGGCTTTGAGGATCACTGGGCTGACGGGTTTGATCAGGTAGTCATCGCCACCGGCGTCGATACCGGCTTTGAAGTTTTTCTCTTCGCTTAAACCGGTGACAAAAATGACTGGAATCCAGTGGTCTCCGAGTTGCTCGCGTATCAGGCGCGTGGTTTCAAAGCCGTTTAAGCCGGGCATTTCAACATCCATAATAATTAAGTCGACCTGCTCAGTCTCAACCATTTGCACGGCAGTTTCGCCGTTTTCGGCGATCAGGCAGTGGTGATCGGCGGCACGGATGTAGTGCTCCATGGCCGCGCGAATGGTTGGGCTGTCTTCGACTAACAAGATGTTCATATGGTCTGGGTGGACCCCGTGTTGAGTATTTTCTCTATCCTTGAGTGTAGCCGCAGCGCGAAGCATCGTTTTTGCTTGATCTTGCCCGTATAATGGCGCCCCTTTGGCCGGGTGCGGCTGCGCGGCCGTGCATATTAACGACTTTTTACCAACTTTGCTTATTTGAGGACAGCTAACCGATGGCTGATTTTGATGACATTCGCCCCTACAACGATGACGAGGTCGACCAGGTGCTGGATCGACTGCTGCGTGACAGGGAGTTTCTCGATGCCATCGTGCGTTTAAAGTTTGGGGCAAAAGCCATGGCTTTTGCCGCGTTGTTGCGGCCGCTGGTCAAATTTGCCATGCGCCGGGTGCGGGCGCCGATTCACTCCGTTGCCGATTTTCAAGCGGCGATTGAAGGTCATCTGGTTCGCGTGCTCGATGAAACGACCAGCAGCATGAGTGTTTCGGGCCTCGATAAACTCGACAGCAAGCAGAGTTATCTATTTATCTGCAATCACCGGGATATTGCGATGGACCCGGCACTGGTGAATCTTGCGCTCTATCGAGCCGGCTTTGGCACCTTGCGTATTGCCATCGGCGATAACTTGCTGACCAAACCTTTTGCCAGCGATCTTATGCGTTTGAATAAGAGTTTTATTGTCAATCGCTCGGCAAGTAAACCTCGGGAAAAACTCAAAGCGGCAAAAAACTTAAGTGCGTATATTCGCCACAGTGTGCTTGAGGATGGCGAGAATGTCTGGATCGCTCAGCGCGAAGGCCGTGCAAAAGACGGCTTGGACCGCACCAACAGCGCAATTATTTCGATGTTGGCGCTGAGTAAAGATAAAAAACAGAGTCTATCGGAGTTTATCGCCGAAGCCCGTGTGGTACCCGTTTCTATCTCTTATGAATACGATCCCTGCGATGCCGACAAAGCCCGAGAGCTCTACATGAAAAGTGAGCACGGCAGCTATGAAAAGGGCGAGCAGGAGGATGTGCGCAGCATTGCCAGAGGCATTACCGGCTACAAGGGCCATGTGCACGTCGCCTTTGGCGATTTACTATCCGGGCAGTTTGAAGACACCGACGCGGTGACGGCCGAGCTCGATAAACAGATACTTAACAATTATCAGCTGCAGCCGAGCAACGCGATTGCCTACGAGCTGCTGCAAAGCCAGCCGCCGGCGGTGGCTGTCGGTGAAGCCGGGCAGCGTTTTGACCAGTGCGCATTTGAGCACGAAAAAAAGGTATTTAAAGGGCGCCTTGAGAGTGTGCCCGTCGCCCAGCGCGATATTTTTCTGCAGGCTTATGCCAACCCTGTGCGCGATCGCCTCGGTGAAGCTTAATAATGCTGGCCGATGATTTAAAACGCAGTATACAAAAAGCTTACAGCCAGTTTTTGCAGGCGAAAGAGTTAAAACCGCGCTACGGCCAAAAAATGATGATTGCCGAAATTGCGCGCACGCTTGGCAATATCGACCTCGACGACGAAGGGCACAATATTGCCGAAAAAAATATTGCCGTAGTCGAGGCGGGCACGGGAACCGGCAAAACCGTTGCCTATTTGCTGGCTAGTATACCGATGGCGGCGCACTACGATAAAACCCTGGTTTTGTCGACCGCAACCATTGCGCTGCAAGAGCAGGTGCTAAATAAAGATTTACCCGATTTATTGCGCCACAGCGGCCTTAAATTTAGTTTTTGTTTGGCCAAAGGGCGCGGCCGCTACCTGTGTTTAAACAAACTCGAGCGCGTGCTCGGTGATATCGAAGACAGCGCTGCGGCGATGTATGAAGATGAAGTGGTCGCCTTGAGCGCCGCGGACAGGCAGCTCTATCAGCGCATGATGGATAAATCCGCTGAGGGGCTTTGGGACGGTGATCGCGACAGTTGGGAGCAAGAGATCGACGCACTGAGCTGGTCTCGAGTAACGACCGATCACCGCCAGTGTCTCGGCCGAAAGTGCCCCAATATTCGCGATTGCGCGTTTTACAATGCGCGTGCGGCCATGGACGACGCCGATGTGATTGTCGCCAACCACGACTTGGTACTTGCCGATTTAAGCCTCGGCGGCGGTGCGATTTTACCGGCGCCTGAAAACAGCATTTACGTTTTTGATGAAGGCCACCACCTGCCTGAGAAAGCACTCAATCACTTTGCCTGCAATGCGCGTTATCGCGGCAGCATCCGCTGGCTAGGGCAGAGCGAGGGGCAGTGGCCCAAGCAGCTAAAAGCGCTCGACGAGTTGAGCCATTTTGTGCACCTGGCCGAGCCGCTGGAGCAGCGTTTTAAGGCCTGTCGCACCGTGCTTGAAGATGGCCTGCCGCTTATTCGAGCGCTTTGTGAAAGCATCGATCTTGAGCAATATACGCCGAGACTGCGTTTTGAAAAAGGCGAGTTAGACGCCGATGTTGAAAGCCTCGCCAAAGAGGCGAGCCGGCATTTTCTGGCGCTGCATGAACTACTTGAAAAACTGCACAAAGAAATCGATACCCTGATTAACGAAGACAGTCGCCTGGCCCCGGCAAGTGCTATGGAGGCGATGCTAAATTTGCTCGGCATTTGGGTTAGCCGGGCCGAGGCCAATCTCAATCTGTGGCAGAGCTATCGTGAAACGGCCTTTAATGAAAAAGCGCCGTGGGCGCGCTGGATTACCCTGCACACGGAAAGCGAACCCGTTGACTACGAACTGGTATCTAGCCCGGTGCTGGCGTCGGGTTTATTAAATAAAGGTCTGTGGTCGCGCTGTTGTGGCGCTGTGCTTACCTCGGCGACGATGCGGGCTTTAAATAAATTTGATCGTTTTAAAATGCGCGCCGGCCTTTGGGACAACGCAAGTTTTGAGGCGGTGCCGAGCCCCTTCGATTTTAGCCGGGCGCTGTTGCAAGTGCCGGATTGGGCACTCGAGGCCAACCGCAGTTTTGAACACGCACAGAGCTTGATTGATGAGTTGCCCAAGTTGATTGAGCGCGACCAGGGAACACTGGTCTTGTTTTCTTCCAATGCCCAGATGAAGCAAGTCTACGACGCGATGCCCGATGAGCTGCAGCATATTATTCGCTGTCAGGGCCACGAAAGTAAGCAGCGTATTATCGACGGCCACAAGCGCAGTATTGACCGCGGTCGCGGCAGCGTAATTTGGGGGCTGGCTTCCTTTGCCGAAGGAGTCGACCTTCCCGGTGATTACTGCCGCCATGTCATCATTGCCAAGTTGCCGTTCTCGGTTCCAGACGAGCCGCTCGATGCCGCTTATGCCGAGTGGGTAGAAGCTCGCGGTGGCAATGCGTTTATGGAAGTCAGTGTGCCCGATGCCTCGGTGCGCCTGGTTCAGGCATGCGGTCGTTTGCTGCGTACCGAGGGTGACGAGGGCACGATTTCCATCCTCGACAAGCGCTTAATAAGCAAGCGCTACGGTGGCGCCATAGTCAACGCTTTACCGCCGTTTAAGCGCAGTTTTTGATGCCGACTCAATGTTGAAAATCGCGCCAAAAAAATAACTAACTGAGAGCTTGATCACGCTTTGATTTTTCCCTTTTTGCCAGCGCCAAAAGCGCTAATTAAGGTTGGAGTACTGCGCGTTTGGGCTTGTCTATCGGCACGGATTTTAATCACTTGGAAGCGAAAACTTTGATGAAAAAGAAGCCAGGCCTCTTCTCCTTGCTGGCAACCAACTCTCAAAGTAAGCCTGAGCAGTATCAACACTTCAGTCTATCGGAGAGCTCTACCATGATTCGTACCAGCAAGCCAGAAGAGCAGGCCAGTGATTCCGTGCCTGCCCGTCCAGTCGGAGGCGCCGCCCCTAGCACCAGCAGCCCCGCCGTTACTCCAGTGAAAACCGAGCAAGCAGAGGAAAAAATGCCCGCTGCTGTGATCGGTCCGAAAATTCGTTTTAAAGGCGAGCTTGTCGGTGAAGAAGATCTGCTGATTCAAGGAGAAGTCGACGGCACCATCGACTTGAAAGGAAATCACCTGATCATTGGCGAGCAGGGCACTGTTCGCGCAAACGTACTGGCCCAAAACATTGTTATCAAAGGCACTGTTGAAGGCGATATCTACGGTCAAGAGCGTATCTCTATACTCAGCTCTTCCAATGTTCAGGGTAATCTGGTTGCCGACCGCGTAACCCTGGAAGATGGCGCTAAGTTCAAAGGTTCCATTGATATGGATATTGCTGATCGCAAAAGCGACTTTGAAAACTTTAATGCCGATTCCAGTATTTCTAAAAGCGCCGGAGCGATTAAAAAGCCCCAGGGCAAGCCCGCAAAAGGCGATGCTCAATCGTAGTTCTGGAAAGCCCCGCAAGTTGGCGGGGCTTATTTCGTTTGAGCCCCACCTATGCCGACAAGTTACGCCCACCGCTCCCCAGGTTTAACCGCGATCTACAACGCCGTTAAGGCCTCGAAGAAAAATCGCATACTCGATCTTGGCCCGTGTATCGCTCGCCATTTAAGTTTTTATTCGCAGCTAGGTGCCAGTTTTCATTTTGATGATTTTGGCGAGCAGTTAACACAGGGTTTGCAGCAAGGTGAGCTCGACGAACAGGCGCTGCGAGATGCTTTTGTCCAGGTAAAAAACCAAAAGCAAGCATTTGATATTGTTCTGTGCTGGGATTTATTTAATTTCCTTCCGCTTGATTTAACGGTTGCGTTATTGGAATCGCTCAAAGATAAAATCAAAAAAAATACCCTGTTCCATATTGTTTCTTATGTCGGTTCGAGTGTGCCGGTTGCGCCGTGCACTTATGTTATTGACGATCAGTACAGCTTGACGATTCAGTTAAATAGCGCGCGCGATAAACCCCGGCACCGCTTGACCACCAGCCAAATACTCAAAGCGCTGCCCGACTTTTTTATGCTTAGATCGTTTGTCAACAGCGAGGGCATGGCCGGCGGTTTTTCCGAGCAAATCTTAAGTTTTGAGCCCGATAGAAAGGTGCGTACGGCCGAATTCGCCAGCGCTGAAATTGGCGATGCGAAAACCATGCTGGTGCGCAAATTACAATCGCCTGCGCTCTCAGGCTTGCGCAGTGCTTCTACTGGTACGGCTCGCCTGCTTGATTTGGGGCGCAAGACCGCCATCAATGTCGATGCCTGGAAACAGAACTACGCCAGTGTTCGCGCGGAAGATCTGCGTGTTGTTATGCGCCGCGCCAGCGCAATGAGTAAAAGTGAGCGAAGCGAGTTTTTGCGCGATGGTCATTTTCTTCGCTTTGAGCAAGGTTTAACTTTTGATGTGATTGTTGCCTGGGATTTGCTTAATTACCTCGACGACGATTTGCTGTTTGAACTCGGTCGGCGCCTGGTTGCGCTGAGCCGCAACGGCACCCGCCTGATGCTGATGGCCAATAGCAGTGTTGAACTACCCGTGCAGCCGCTGCCCTTTATATTGGCGGGCTCTGCGGTGGGTTTGAGCGCGGATGTTGGCGAGAAAGATGTCAGGCCTTACGCTGCGTTAAGCTCAGTTAAAATCCAGCAGGCTCTGCCCGGCTTTTTTGTTGAGCGCAGTTATTCAAGTCGCCCAGGCATGTTAAAAGGTGTGATTGAATACGTGTTGGTTTTTAAAGATGAAGCTCAATTGGCAAAAGAGCGGCAAGACGCATTTTTAAAGCTTCAGGAGCAAAAAAGAAAAGCCGCCGAGCAACTCGGCGCTGACAATCGCAGCGCCTAAACAGGCCCGGGCTGTAACTTTTCTAAATTCCTCTCAGATTGCACAAGTGTTTGTAGTCTAACTATTCGAGGTACCACCGATGGCGTTGTTGCCGTTGCTGTTGATGGAGGCAGGGCTGCCACTCTTAGCCGTGTTTGTAGAGGCTATTCGGTTTTGTTTACTGGCTTTGTTTTGCCGGGTTGTTGATCGGAGCTGGGGCTTTTTTGAGCGTGTATTTGTATTGTTTTTTGTCTTGTGGTTGGCGAAGCTCCAAGTAAATAGTTCACACAATTGAAATAAAAACCAAACAAAACGCTGGTTTTGATCAAATAATAACTAGTTCCAAACGGTCATTTGTTTGAATGTGTGATGTGTGTCACAGCGTATGCGTCGCGTGGTTTTTTTGTGTGAGCCACTTTTCTAGACTTTCGACTTCGCACTTCCAGGTTTATAGGAGCAGTAAAACCATGTTCAAAAAATTTAAAATCATGGCATCGGTCGTCGTCACAGGAACGTTAGTGATGGTCCAGCCTGTGTTAGAGAATGCTTATGCCGGCACAAGCTATCAGTCTAAGCAGGTACTTAACGATGTGTCCCGCTCTTTGAAATCCAGTGTTCGCGGTTTAGACGCCCGAACCGTACAAGGCATTATGCTGACGCACTACAAAACCATGCGTCTTGTCGATGAGAATTACCAGTGGGTTGCTCCTGAGCTTGAAGATATTGCCGCTGAACTTTTACCTGCTAGCACTACCGCGAACGACGCGATTGCTCTGGTGAATAAAATGGAAGCGGTGGTAAAAAGAAACCCCTATATGATGGCGTTTTTCCACGAGGCCGCTTACAAAAACTTTGAGACCCTGGAAGCTAAAGTCGAAAGCGAAGGCGCTCAAATTTTACCTGCCGTAGTTGCCTACGCAATGGTTCAAGAGAACCTGACCAAAGCGATGTACAACGACCCAAACCTGATTGAAGTGCTGAAGAACATCTGGGTCCCCACTCGCCAAAAACTGGGTATTGAAGCAAACTTGAGCACCTTTCACCGCCTGAAGCTGATGTCTGTTGAAAAGCCGATGACTGACTACATCGAGTTCCACAGCACTGGTGAGGTTCCGGCCGACTATGGCAAGCTTGATCTGCCGTTAAATATCTTTGAAGCAACTGCCGAAGACTTGGCGGCTGACCGTCGCGACAACGCAAAATCTGGCGCTATCCTGGCTTTTAACCTGCCAGGTGTATTGCCTTCGCGTTTCGCAGAAGATGGCAAGGGCATCAAGATGACGATGCCTGCACCTAAGGCTTGGGCCGACTTGTACACCATCTGGAACATGGCCTTTGTTTCTCACTTTGAGTACTTCCCATTTGTTATGGTGAAGCTGATGATTCCGCAAGTGAACAACTATGCAAACGAGCCAGAGCTGTACATGTACAACCGCTCTTTGGCTTTGTATTCTCACCTGCACTTTTCATTTTTCAGTCAGTTTGACCAGCTGGTTGCCGGTCAGCCAGGTATGAAGTGGTACGACGAAGATTTAACCGAGCTCTTTGGTCAGGTCTCGAAGCTGAGCGCTTATGATTACAAGTGGGAAGTGTATTACAGCAACGGTTACAGCTACGACGACGAATAGTCGCCACTGCAGTTACACGCTCTGATTTTTCGAAAAAGCCCGGGTTAGTCGATAACCCGGGCTTTTTTGTGGGCGCTCTTTAGTTTGCGGCGGCGGTGACTTTAGCTTTGTAGCTGCAATGTTTAGTAAAATGCTTTATAAGGCATTTTTAGTTTTGTGTTACACGAATATGAGAGCAGCACTGATTACCGAGCAGGGTTACCAGGACTTAAAGCAGGAGTTAAACGAGCTCTGGCGGGTGGAGCGGCCCGAGGTGACAAAAAAGGTTGCATGGGCTGCGAGCTTGGGGGATCGCAGTGAGAATGCCGACTATATCTACAATAAAAAAAGGCTGCGTGAAATCGATCGTCGTGTGCGTTATCTGCGCAAGTCGCTAGAGAACCTGAAGGTTGTTCACTACCACCCCGAGCAAGAGGGCAGGGTGTTTTTTGGCGCGTGGGTTGAAGTAGAAAATGACGCCGGTGAGTGCCTTAAGTTTCGTATTGTTGGTTACAACGAAATATTTAATCGCAAAGACTATATCTCCATCGATTCACCGATGGCCAAGGCGCTTCTTAAAAAACAGGTAGATGACGAGGCCGTTGTGCAAACTGAAGCCGGTACGGTCAGCTGGTATATCAATGCGATACGTTATGAAAAATAAAGCGCTGTGATTAGCGCTTTATTTTTCTTGCTTACCGGTATTTGTTGCCTGTTTTGCTTGTGCCTTCTCAAGCGTCAGTTTTATAGCGGTGGGCTTTTTAAGCCTGTTTCTCCAGTTTTAATACCCGCTGATAAAAATCCAACTCTGTTTCAAGCATCTTGATAACGGTTTTTGCTTGCCGGAAGCCGTGACCTTCGCCTTCAAATTCGACGTGCGTCACCGCAAGCCCTTTATTGCGCACGGCCGCTGCCATTTTTTTAGCTTGGTTCGGCGGTACGACTTTGTCGTCGAGCCCCTGAAATAACAGTAAAGGGCAGGAAAATCTGTCGACATCATTAATGGGCGAGCGCTGTTTATAAATTTCTCGGCATTCAGGGTAGGGGCCGATTAGTTGGTCGAGGTAGTGTTGCTCGAATTTGTGAGTGTCTGTTGCGAGGCTCTCAAGGTCGCCGATGCCGTAAAGGCTGGTCCCTGTGCTAAATAACTCGGTAAAACACAGCGCGGCGAGTACTGTATACCCCCCGGCGCTGCTGCCTTTGATAATTAGCGCTTCGGGGTTTGCCAGGCCCTGTTCAACTAAGCTTGTGCAAACGGTTTTCACATCTTCAACGTCGCAGATACCCCAGTTTTTATAAAGGCTTCGGCGGTAGTGGCGCCCGTAGCCAGTTGAGCCGCGATAGTTGATATCGACAACTGCAAAGCCGCGGTTGGTCCAAAATTGTATTTTGTAATTGAGGCTGCAGTCGCTTTGGCCAGTGGGGCCGCCGTGGCAGAGTACAATAAGCGGCGGTGCCCCCCGGTCACAGCTGTAGTTGCTGTTGTGGGGCGCGTAATAAAAGCCGTGGCAGCGCTTGTCGGCCTCGCCAAATTGCATGGCCTGTGCGGAGCTGATTTCTTTTCTATCGACCTTGCCCGGTTGGCCGTGAAGGTGAATTTGATTGTCTTCGTAAGAGCAAACCCTAGCCGCATAAGTGCTGCCACTTTGAATAAAGCAGCTCTGCTCGCCGGCAAAACTTATCGCTTCGATACTTGCGCAGGGGTCTCCGATAGTTTCGAGCGTTTTATCTGCCAGCGCCAGTTTGGCCAGTTGCCAGCGCCCGTGCTGGTTAAACGCAAATAAAATAGAATCTTTATTTATCCGATAGTGCTGCATGCCGAGCACCCAAAGTGGGGTTGCGCACTCGGCTTGTTGTTTGTAAAAAACCGTGGCTTTTTCTGGCTGGGCCAGGTCCTGTTGTTTGAGCTGCCACAGGTTCCACCAGTTATTTTGATCGCTGATAAAAAACAGGCTGTTGTCGGCAGCCCACAGCGGCTGAACAATACTTGCTTGGCTGGCCACTGCATCTGTGTTCTGTGCTTTGACTTTTTCAGGGTCGAGTGTGCTTATTTTTGTTAGTGAGTATTTGTTGATTTGCGCGATATGTAGGCGGGTGTTGTCCCAGGGCATATCGGGATGCATCCAGCTGATCCAGCACAATAAACTGCCGTCGTGGTTCAAGCGCGGGTAAGCGTAAAAGTCAGCGCCGGTTTCCAGGGTGTGTATTTGACCGTCGAGACTGATGCAAACAAGAAAGTTACTGACGCCTTTGTCACTGTGCTGCTCGGCGACGGCAATTAAGCTTTGTGTTTCAGTGCTTTGAACGTCTAGGTTTTCTTGGTTTCGATGTGCTTGTTCTCGGGGATTTTGATATGGGGCGCTTTGCCGCCTAAACACCAAATCGGCAAAGCGCAGGTTGTCCTGTTGGAATAACAAAACCGGCTCGCCCGAGCCCTCTAAAGCCAGGCGGTAAATGCCCTGGTCCTCGGCATTTACAAAAAATAGCTCGGTGTCACTGAAGCACAGGCTCTGGCCGCCGTATTCGTGAACGCGGGAGCGCACGCTGTAGGGCGCAGCTAGAATGCTCTCGTAGTTCTCTCCCCGGCCGCGCATAATAGTTACCCGGCCACTTTCTTCGGCGAGGCTTTGCAGCCAATATAGTTGTTGGCCGTGACATTGAGCTTCGCCAAGCCGGGGAGCGGCTGATGCAACCATTTCCGGGCTGATGCTGGACGGCCAGCAGCCCCAGCTTTTGTTTTGTTTGTTGCTGTCATCTGAGTGGGGCGCGGCTGTGTTCATGGGTGTTTTGTCGTATGGATTTTATTAAGGTGTAAGGGCGCAAAGGCGCTCATAGTATTCACATGCAGTTTGGCTCTGACAGTTTACAGAAATTCTCTGCCTGCACCGAGGCTGGCGGTCGACTTTATGTCGGCTACAGCGGCGGCCTGGATTCAAGCGTATTACTTGAGCTGCTCGCGCGCAGTGAGTTTGCCGCCCGTGTTGTCGCCGTACATATCAATCACGGCCTGTCGGCTCACGCCGATTTATGGCAGCGCCACTGCGAGCGCCGCTGCGCTGAGTTGGGTATAGTCTTTCAAAACTACCGTTTGGCCATTTCCGGTACGCACAATCTTGAATCCCGCGCTCGGCGCGAGCGCTACAGCTGCTTTAAAAAGTCGTTGAGCCCTGGCGATTTGCTATTGCTCGCTCACCACGCCGACGATCAAAGTGAAACCCTGCTGCAGCGTTTGGCGCGCGGGGCTGGCCTGCGGGGCATGGTCGCCGCGCCGCGCCAGCGCCAGCTGCGAGTTAGCGGCGGCGTTGCAAACTTGTATCGACCGCTGTTAAACACAAGCCGAGCTGCGCTTGAAGCCTGGGCGCAAACTGCCGGGCTTAGCTGGGTTGAAGATGACAGCAATACCTGCGTTGATTTTGATCGCAACTTTTTGCGGCTTCAGGTGTTGCCGTTAATTAAGCAGCGCTGGCCTCACTTTGCCAGTGCCTGCGCGCGCAGCGCCGAAAACTTGGCCGGGGATTTGGCGCTGCTGCAGGCTTATCTAAAAGCGGATCTTGAGCGCTGTGATCTGCGCAACGAGCGCCTGGGCCAGAGCCTGGACCTCGGTGTTTTTTTGCAGTTTGAGCCGGCAAAGCAGGCAGCGCTGCTGCGCTTGTGGTTGGCTGAGTGCGGCCAGCCAGCGCCAAATCAGCGCCGCCTGGCACAGTTTTACACCGTGCTTGCAGCCGCAGCCGATGCCCAGCCAAGGTTGCTGCTGGGGGAGTATGAGCTGCGGCGTTTTAATGGGCGGCTGTACCTGCTGCCTAAACTCGACGCGGTGACGAGCGATTATTCTGTGACGTGGACAGCGCAAAAACCTTTGAGTTTGGCCGATGGCTCGCGCTTATTTTTGCTCGGCGCCGACTCGCATCTGGCAAAGCCGCGCCTCGAGGTTGTCTATCGGCGCCCCGGCTTGCGCTGCAAGCCTGTGAACCGCCAGCACAGTCAAAGCTTAAAAAAACTTTTGCAGGAATATCAGCTAGAACCCTGGCTTCGAGATCGCGTGCCCCTGGTGTTTTTTGAGCAGCAATTGATTGCCGTTGCCGACTTGTGGTTGTGTGAAAATACAGTGATGAACGAGTCGGTGTCATTTTGCTGGTCCTATGGTGAGGTCGATAGTGACGTCGGCTCAGATAGCGATACCGATGCTGGCACTGAGCTCGACTAAGTTTAAGTTGCCCTTAGTTAATGCTTAGTTGGCGGCGAGTTTGGCTCTTTTGCTGTTTAAAAGCGTTTGCTGAACGCTTTTTACAAGCCGGGCTGCAATAATTACTGTCTATCATTAAGGCTTGTGCAGCGAGGGCTGCTTTGCGCGCTTACTTGCGTTGAGCTTGAGGGCTAATTCTGGTAGTCTGGCGCCCCGTCCTTGGGGGGCATAAACAGCTTGATCGCTGCTGACTCTTTGTTCCCCGGTCAGGTTTTTCAGCGCGCTTAAAGTGGCTGTCGGCTGTCTTTCTGTAGCAACGACTGTGAAACCTTGTTCTCCAGTTTTTAATATGCGCAATGCTTGCCGCGTTGCGCCTTCGTCATTTAGGGCAATACATGACTCGATTTATCTTTGTTACCGGCGGGGTAGTCTCGTCGTTAGGAAAAGGTATTGCATCGGCTTCGCTGGCAGCAGTGCTCGAAGCCCGTGGCCTTAAGGTCACCATCTTAAAACTCGACCCCTATATTAATGTTGACCCGGGTACAATGAGCCCGTTTCAGCACGGGGAAGTATTTGTTACCGAGGACGGTGCTGAGACCGACCTCGACTTGGGCCACTACGAGCGTTTTATTCGCTCTAAAATGACCCGCCTAAATAACTTTACTACCGGCCGTATCTACGAAACCGTGCTCAAAAAAGAGCGTCGCGGTGACTACCTCGGCGGCACGGTACAAGTGATTCCCCACATCACTGATGAAATTAAGCGGCGTGTGCTCGCCGGTGGCGATGGCTACGATGTGGCGATGGTTGAGATCGGTGGCACCGTTGGTGATATCGAGAGCCAACCGTTCTTAGAGGCGGTGCGCCAGCTCAAAGTTGAGCTCGGTTCCGAGCGCGCAGCGCTGATGCACCTGACTTTGGTGCCTTATATCGCTACCGCCGGTGAGACCAAAACCAAGCCAACCCAGCACAGTGTTAAAGAGCTGCGCTCGATCGGCATACAGCCCGATGTGTTGCTGTGTCGCTCTGAAAAAGAAGTCGATGAAGACAGCCGCCGCAAGATTGCGCTGTTCACCAACGTTGAAGAAAAAGCCGTCGTGCCGCTGCCCGATGCTAAGAGCATCTACAGCATTCCTGCGCTTCTTCAGGGTTTTAATCTCGATCAGATTATTCTCGACAAGTTCCGCATTGAAGCGCCAGTTGCCGATCTTCACGAGTGGGAAACCGTACTCGACAACGAGCAGAACGCCGATGGCGAAGTCACCATTGCCATGGTTGGCAAATATATGGAGCTGCTCGACGCCTATAAAAGTTTGAACGAAGCGCTCAAACACGCCGGTCTGCACACCCGCACCAAGGTCAATATTCGCCACATTAACGCTGAAGATATCGAAGCTGAAAATGGCCTCGACCTGCTTAAAGATGTCGACGGTATTCTTGTACCGGGTGGTTTTGGTGAGCGCGGTCTCGAAGGTAAATTGATGACCGTGCGCTACGCGCGTGAAAACAAGGTGCCTTACCTCGGTATTTGTCTGGGCATGCAGAGTGTGGTGATTGAATTTGCGCGCAACGTGCTTGGTCTCGACGATGCGAACAGCACTGAATTTAATCCAAAGTCGGCCAACCCTGTTATCGGCTTGATCACTGAGTGGATCAACAAAGAAGGGGATACGGAAACGCGCGATGAAAACGCCGATCTCGGTGGCACCATGCGCCTCGGTGCACAGTTGGCTCACTTAGAGGCCGGTTCGAAAGCGGCCGATATTTATGGAAAAACTGAGGTGTTTGAGCGCCATCGCCATCGCTACGAAGTCAACAACAACTACCTCGATGCGCTGCGCAAAGGTGGTTTGAGCATTAGCGGCTGGTCTGCGGATCACTCCTTGGTTGAAGTGGTAGAAATTGAAGACCACCCGTGGTTTGTCGCCTGTCAGTTCCACCCGGAATTTACCTCGACGCCGCGCGACGGTCACCCGCTGTTTACCAGCTATATCGCCGCTGTTAAAGAAAACAAGAAGGCTTAATACCTATGCAAAACAAGCCGATGCAAAACAAGATTATTAATGTTGCCGGTGTAGAAGTCGCCAACGACAAGCCTTTCACGCTGTTTGGCGGCATGAACGTGCTCGAGAGCGAAGAGCTTGCGCTTCGTATTTGTGAGCACTACGTAAAAGTGACCGATCAACTTGGCATCCCTTACGTATTTAAAGCCAGCTTCGATAAAGCCAACCGCTCGTCGGTGAACAGTTTTCGCGGCCCCGGTATGGAAGAGGGTATAAAGATTTTCGAAGCGTTGAAGCGTGAATTCAACGTTCCGATCATCACCGACGTGCACGAACAGCATCAATGTCAGCCTGTTGCCGAAGTTGTTGATGTAATTCAACTCCCCGCTTTTTTAGCAAGGCAAACTGACCTCGTTAAAGCCATGGCTGCCACCGGCGCCGTGATTAATGTGAAAAAACCCCAGTTTTTAAGCCCTGGGCAAATGAAGAACATCGTCGATAAGTTTGCAGAGTGTGGCAATGAACAGCTGATTCTCTGCGAGCGCGGTTCGTGCATGGGTTATGACAACTTGGTTGTCGACATGCTCGGCTTTCGCACCATGAAAGAGTGCAGTGGTGGTGCGCCGGTGATCTTTGACGTGACCCACGCCCTGCAGTGTCGCGACCCACTTTCGGAAGCTTCTGGCGGCCGCCGCCACCAGACAGCTGAACTTGCCCGTGCCGGTATCGCCGTGGGTATCGCAGGATTATTCCTAGAAGCGCATCCAGAGCCAGATCAGGCCAAATGCGACGGACCAAGCGCCTTGCCTCTTGAAAAATTGCAAGGCTTTTTATCATCCATCAAAGCTCTGGATGACTTGATTAAAAGTCAGCCAGAACTGGATATTCAATAATTGCTACTAAGTAAGGTATAGAGAGTAAGTCTATGACTACAATTGCAGACGTTATCGGTTTTGAGGTAATGGATAGCCGCGGTAACCCTACCGTTATGGCCGAAGTTGTGTTGGAATCCGGCGTTGTTGGTAGCGCCTGTGCTCCTTCAGGTGCTTCTACAGGTTCACGTGAAGCTCTGGAGCTGCGTGACGGTGACAAGAGCCGCTACCTGGGTAAAGGTGTACTGAAGGCAGTTGCCAACGTAAACGATTCAATCAAACCTCTGTTGGTTGGTAAAGACGCAGCCGATCAGTACGGCATCGACAAAATCATGATCGACGCCGACGGCACTGAGAACAAAGCCAACTTCGGCGCAAACGCCATTCTGGCTGTTTCTTTGGCTGCTGCCAAAGCCGTTGCTGCTGAGAAGAAAATTCCTCTCTATGCACATATCGCTGACGTAAACGGCACTCCTGGCCGTTTCAGCATGCCAGTGCCAATGATGAACATCGTCAATGGTGGTGAGCACGCCGATAACAACGTCGACATTCAAGAGTTCATGATTCAGCCTGTTAGCGCGCCTAACTTCGCTGAAGCTCTGCGCATGGGTGCTGAAGTATTCCACGCCCTGAAGAAAGTACTCAGCGGCCGCGGCCTGAACACCGCTGTTGGTGACGAAGGTGGTTTTGCTCCTAACCTCGAGTCTAACGAAGACGCTCTGAAAGCCATCGCTGAAGCGGTTGCTAACGCTGGTTACGAGCTGGGCAAAGACATCACTCTGGCTCTCGACTGTGCAGCGTCTGAATTCTACAAAGACGGCGTTTACGATCTGTCTGGCGAAGGCAAGAAATTCACGCCTTCAGAATTCACTGACTACCTGGCCGAGCTTGTTGCCAAATACCCAATTCTTTCTGTTGAAGACGGTATGGACGAGAGCGACTGGGAAGGTTGGGCTGAGCTGACTCAAAAAGTTGGTGACAAAACCCAGCTGGTTGGTGACGACCTGTTCGTAACCAACACTAAGATCTTGAAGCGTGGTATCGATGAGAACATCGGTAACTCTATCCTGATCAAGTTCAACCAGATCGGTTCTTTGTCTGAGACGCTTGACGCGATCAAGATGGCTCAGGAAGCTGGCTTCACTGCGGTTATCTCTCACCGTTCAGGTGAAACCGAAGACACCACCATCGCCGACCTGGCTGTTGCTACCGCTGCTGGCCAAATCAAGACGGGTTCTTTGTCTCGTTCTGACCGTATCGCCAAGTACAACCGCCTGCTTCGCATCGAAGCTGAGCTCGGTGACAAAGTTGAATACCGCGGCCGTGCGGAATTCAAAAACTAAGTTAGCAGCTATTGCTTAACATAGTTTCTTAAGGCCGGCTTTATGTCGGCCTTTTTTGTGCTCGCTCGATTTTTACCAGAACGAGTGGTTTATCTATTTTGAGTCTTGAGCAAGCTTGCCGTTGTTGAATAGAGGGAAGGTTGAAGGGCAATTTGCCGCCGGGAGCGGCAAGATACAAAACTCCTGGAGAGTTTTGATCCGCAGTAGCGCCCGTAGGGGGGGGGAGGGCAGGAAGCCCGAGCGATCACCGCACAGGATGTCTCGAGCGTGCCCTGATGCCTTCCCTCTAGTCGACTACGGCATGAAAGCACCGCCGTCAGAGAAGAAAAGCTATAGAAACCTGCAACTTGTGGGGGCTTTTGTGTTAAAACGTGCGCATGAAAATTTTGAGCTTGGTCTTGTTGATTTTGCTGTTGCTGACTCAGTATCGCCTGTGGGTCGGTGAGGGCAGCATTGCGCACGTCTCCGAGCTCAAGCGCAATATCGCCAAGCAAGAGGCTGAAAACCAGCGTTTAAAAGCTCAGAATCAGAACTTGGCGCTAGAGGTGGAAGCGCTTCGCAGTGGCCTCGACGCGGTTGAGGCTCGAGCTCGGGAAGAGCTTGGTCTGATCAAAAAGGGCGAGACCTTTTTCTTATTTATCGATCCTGAAGAACAGTAATGGCTGATTTAGATTTTAATTTTGCCTGGGGTGGGCCCAGGCAAACAGCGGGCTTTCGCCTGAGCCCGGAAGATTTTGTCGTCGACGAGCAGATGTCCGTTGATTTTAGCGGTGAGGGTGAGCACTTTTGGCTGCATATTCAAAAGCGCGGTGAAAACACGGAATGGGTAGCTAAAAAATTGGCAAGTTATTTTGGCCTGAAAAAAATGGATGTGGGTTACGGTGGGAAAAAGGATCGCCACGCGGTGACCTCGCAGTGGTTTAGCCTGTACCTGCCCGGTAAAAGCCACCACATTGATTGGCAGGATTTTATCGAACAGAGCCAGCTAGATGCGACGTTACTCGCAAGCGCAAGCCACAGCAAAAAACTGCGTATGGGCGAGCACAGTGCCAACCGCTTTCAAATTCGGCTGCAGGGCATTGAGCCGACAACCGAGCTTGAGCAAACCCTGCTGCAGATTAAAGAAAAAGGTGTGCCCAATTATTTTGGTGAGCAGCGCTTTGGCCGCGACGGTGGCAACCTTGAGCGCGCTGCGCAGTGGGTAAAAGATGTGCGCTCAGTGCGCAACCGCAATACGCGCAGCATTTTAATGTCATCAGCGCGCTCTTATTTGTTTAACAAGGTGCTCAGTGAGCGTGTGGCTGCGGCAAACTGGTTGAGTGTGCTCGACGGTGACCCCGAGCTCGAGCCGAGTGGCCCGCTTTGGGGGCGGGGCTTAGCCCTTAGTCACGGCGCTTGCCTTGAGTTTGAGCAGCGGGCGCTCGAGGCATTTGAACTCTGGTGCTCGGCGTTAGAAAATGTCGGCCTTCAACAGCAAAGGCGCGCTCTGGTATTGAGGCCGCGCTTTATCGACTGGGAATTTGTCGATAAGTCCGTGGTGCTGAAGCTCGAGCTCGAGCCCGGCCAGTTTGCAACCTCGGTGCTGAGAGAATTAGCAATATTGGAACAACCCGAGCGTTAAGGTTAGAAATCGTGGATAACCTCAGTTTTCAAGGTGTGGGCATGACGTCCAAGCGCACGAGGGATCGTTTGGTCGCTCGCCTGCAAGAGCAGGGTGTCACCGATCAAGCGGTGCTGGATGTGGTGGCCAATACGCCTCGCCACCTGTTTATCGATGAAGCCCTGTCCCATCGCGCGTATGAGGATACGGCGCTGCCGATAGGTTTTGGGCAGACCATCAGCCAGCCCTACATCGTTGCGCGGATGACGGAGTTGGTTCTGGCTGCGGCTGCTGAACCCAAAAATGTGCTTGAAATTGGCACTGGCTGCGGATATCAAACCGCTGTATTGGCGCAGTTGGTGCCGAAGGTGTTCAGTGTCGAGCGCATCAAACCGCTGCAAGATAAAGCCAAGCAGCGCTTAAAGGGGCTCGGTATTCGCAACGTTGAGTATCGCTACGCCGATGGCGGCTTTGGCTGGCCCGAGCGCGAGTTAAGCTTCGACGCAATTTTGTCGGCAGCGGCGCCGCGCAGCTTGCCGCAGAGCCTGTGTGATCAGCTAGCACCGGGCGGCGTGTTGGTGATTCCTATTGGTGCGGACACACAAGAACTTACAGTTGTCATCCGCGATCGGGAAGATACAGACAAGTTTCACAAGCAGGTCTACGAAGCGGTCAAGTTTGTTCCGCTCTTATCTGGGCTCGCCTGAGCCTCTCGTCTATTCAAATTAAGGACTTTTTATGTCATCCCGCAGTATCAAGGATTACCTGAAGATCAGTGCTAAAGGCATGGCCATGGGCGCGGCCGATATAGTGCCCGGCGTTAGCGGTGGAACCATTGCTCTGATTACGGGTATCTATGCTGAGTTACTGAGCAGCTTGAGGGGCTTGACGCCGGCCAAACTTGCGGTGCTTGTCAAAGATGGGCCGCTGGCCTTTTGGCAGAGCATAAACGGCAATTTTCTACTGGCCTTGTTCGCCGGCATCCTCTTAAGCATAAAAACCTTAGCTGGTCTTGTTTCCTGGGCGCTCGAGCATCACCCTCTGCTGTTGTGGGGCGGCTTTAGCGGCTTGATTTTGGCTTCGCTTGTTAGTTTGTATCGCCAGCAGGCGCGTTGGCAGTGGCCGCATATTGTACTGTTTGCGCTCGGCGCAGCCTTGGTTGTCGGCCTGGCCCTGGCCAAGCCGACTGAGCTTCCGGCTTATTGGTGGGTGCTGTTTCTAGGTGGTTTTATCGCCATCAGCGCGATGATTCTGCCGGGCATATCCGGCAGCTTTATTCTGCTTTTGCTCGGGCTCTACCCTCAGGTGCTCAAAGCGGTTGAGACACTCGACATTGTCGCACTGGCTGTATTTGCTCTAGGTTGTATTTGTGGTCTTTTGTTGTTTTCTCGTTTTCTTAGCTGGCTTTTATTGCGTTGGTATCAGGGCACTCTGGCGGTCATGCTCGGCTTTTTGCTCGGTTCACTTTATGTTACGTGGCCCTGGAAGCAGGTGCTCGAAACCACCATTGATCGGCACGGTGAGCCGCGCGCGCTGCGCCTGGCCAATATCAGCCCCGAGCAATACACGCTTTTAAACGGCGAAGCGAATCAATGGCCTGCGGTGCTGCTGTGTTTTGCCCTCGGCGCTGCCCTGGTTTTTATTTTAGATCGTTTCAGTGGCAGCTCTAAGGCCCAGGCTTAACGCACTGTTTTGGATGACTGCCTCGGAAATGTGCGGTCAATGCTAGAAAAATGTGCTTTTTGTTATAAAAAATATAGACTTTTTAGCGATGCATACGTGGAAAGCTATTTCATCCAGTTCTAAGACTCATAGGTTGTAGTAATAAAAAAGTGTGGGTTTTTGGTGGTGTTGATCTAAAGGTGACGGGGCGCCATGCTTAGGCTGTTTAATATATTAATCATATTTTTTGTGCTTTTGAGCTGCAGCTCACAGACAAAGCTGGCGCCCGTGGTCGACGCCCGTCAGCCCCCCGGCACCGCGCTTACCTACCATATAGTTGCACCCGGCGAGACGCTCTATAGCATCGCCTGGCGCTACAACTTGAACTATAAAAAACTCGCCAAAAACAACGGAATTGGCCGTTCTTACACTATTTACCCCGGGCAGAAACTAAGCCTTGTTGGCGGCGGCAAGGCGGCGCGTAAGTCGAGTGCTGCAAGCGCAAAATCTAGTACCAAAACCAGTTCTGTTGGTACTAAAGTCGCACCCAAGGCCGAGCCCACACGTTTAAAAAATCAAGCAGCCGGGCCTAAAAATCATACGGCAAAAAAAAGTGCACAAAAAAAGCCCAGCTGGGCCTGGCCGGCAAACGGCCGTTTGATTACGCGTTTTAACGCAAATTCGGGGCTGAGCAAGGGGATTGATATCGCCTCAAATTTGCGAGAGCCTGTCCGTGCGGCATCTTCGGGGACGGTTGTTTATTCCGGTGAGGGGCTGCGAGGCTACGGCAAACTACTAATCATCAAGCACAGTGATAAATATTTAAGTGCTTATGCTCACAACCACCGCTTGTTGGTGAAAGAGGGGCAGCTTGTAAACAAGGGTGAAAAGATTGCCGAAATGGGTGAAACGGGCACGGACTCAGTCAAACTGCACTTCGAAATTCGTTACGACGGAAAACCTGTTGACCCTCTAGCCTATTTACCGCCGAGGTAGTTACAAAGGAAGTACTAAAAGAAATGGCGCTGCTGCCGACACATAACTACTCGAGAGTTTGTTGTCAGCATCCGAATCAAACTCGGTGGGGGAAAAGAGAGGGATGTAAGAATCTCTTGGAACACAACTAATAGCGACCTAAATAGGTTTGCAAATAACCAAGCAAGAGGTACGGATTATGGCAGTGCAAGAGCTCGATGCAGTTTTTGAACAAAGCAACAATGCAGTCATTTCACCAGCAACGGCCGAGAACAAGGATATTAAAAAGAGTTCGCCGGCTAACGAAGTACCTAAGCGAAAGCGGACACGTCGTGCCAACGTTGTTGAGACCGATATCGAAGATACCAATGAGCGCAGCTTAGATGCCACTCAATTATATTTAAATGAGATTGGCTATTCTCCTTTGCTCAGCGCTGAAGAAGAAGTGTATTTTGCCCGTAAAGCTCTGCGTGGCTGCGAGGCCTCGCGCAAGCGCATGATAGAAAGCAACTTGCGTTTGGTAGTTAAAATCAGTCGCCGTTATATCAATCGCGGCTTGGCCCTGCTCGACTTAATTGAAGAGGGCAATCTGGGCCTGATTCGCGCAGTGGAAAAATTTGACCCCGAGCGCGGTTTTCGTTTTTCAACTTACGCAACGTGGTGGATTCGCCAGACCATTGAACGTGCGATTATGAACCAGACACGCACGATTCGCCTGCCTATTCACGTGGTGAAAGAACTCAATGTGTATCTGCGTGCGTCACGTGAACTGAGCCAAAAGCTTGACCATGAGCCGACAGCCGAAGAAATCGCCAATTTGCTTGAGCGCCCGGTTGCCGATGTAGAGAAAATGCTTGCTTTAAACGAGCGAGTGACATCGATGGATTCGCCCATCGGCCCAAGTTCTGACAAAACTTTGGTCGACACAGTACCGGATCAAAATGTCAGTAACCCTTCGTCAATTCTGCAAGATAACGATTTAACAGCAAGCCTCGATAAGTGGCTTGACGACCTAAGTGAAAAGCAGCGCGAAGTCATCGCTCGCCGCTTTGGCCTCAGGGGCTACGAGACCAGTACTTTAGAAGAGGTTGGTCGCGAAATCGGTTTAACCCGCGAGCGCGTTCGCCAAATTCAAGTTGAAGCCCTGCGCCGCATGCGCGATATCCTTGAGAGTCAGGGCCTGGATGCGACCGCATTGTTTGGTGTTGAGTAAAATACGTGGGCCAACGGCCCTTGTTTAGGCGGGTTCCTTACCTGTTTGAAGAGTAAAAAGCGCAGATACAAAAAAAGCCGCATCAAGCGGCTTTTTTTGTATCTGCGTACAAGCGTTTGGGTGTTGTGTAGCCCTAACGCTCGAGATACTGCAGTTTGTTTTCAACGCCGTCCCATTCGGCGTGATCGGCCGGGGCGTCTTTTTTCTCGGTGATGTTCGGCCAGACTTCGGCAAGCTCTGCATTGAGCTCAAGAAATGCTTCCTGATCTTCAGGCAGCTCATCCTCGGAGAAAATGGCATCTACCGGGCACTCGGGCTCACACAGAGCACAGTCGATGCACTCATCCGGGTGAATTACAAGAAAGTTTGGACCTTCATAAAAGCAGTCAACGGGGCACACTTCAACACAGTCGGTGTGTTTACACTTGATACAGTTATCGCCAACGACAAAAGTCATTTTCTTAGTTCTCCGTTAAATAACGGCGCGCATTTTAGCGAATGTGTGCATTTTTGTAAGCAAAAAGTGCAGATAAGCTAAATAAATTGCGCCGATATTTTTGATATTAACCATCGGTTCTACAGTTATAGCAGCTCTTTTAGTTTATATAGGGCTTCTAAAGCCTGGCGCGGGCTGAGCTCATCGGGCTCCAGGCTTTCGAGTTTCTGCTCGGCTGCAGACGGGCCGGAGCTGGCAAATAGGTCCGCTTGAATAGTGTTGGCACTCGCTTTTTGCTGTTTGGGTTGCGCGGTGGTGGCGTCGGATGCTTGCCCGGCTTCGAGCACAGCCAGCTGATGCTGAGCCTGCGCTAAAATAGCGCTTGGAATACCCGCAAGCTTGGCAACCTGCAAACCAAAACTCTTGCTCGCCGGGCCACTTTTAATATTGTGCAGAAACACAATGTCGTCGCCGTGCTCGGTTGCATCCAGGTGCACATTGCTGACGCCGCGCAAGCTGTCTGCGAGTTCTGTCAGTTCAAAATAGTGTGTCGCAAACAGGGTAAAGGCCTGAATTTCACGGGCCAGGTGCTCGACGCAGGCCCAGGCCAGGCTGAGGCCGTCATAGGTGCTGGTGCCCCGACCGATTTCATCCATAAGCACCAGGCTCTGAGCGCTGGCATTATTTAAGATATTCGCAGTTTCGGTCATCTCAACCATAAACGTCGACCGGCCGCCGGCAAGGTCGTCTGATGAGCCGATGCGCGTAAAAATACGATCGACCAGCGGCAGCTCGGCTTCACTTGCCGGGACGCAGCTGCCTATTTGTGCCAGTAACACAATAACCGCAGCCTGGCGCATGTAGGTTGATTTACCGCCCATATTCGGGCCGGTGATCAGCAGCATTTTCTGGCGCTCATCAAGCTCGAGGTCATTGGGTACAAACGGGCCGTCGAGTACTTTTTCTACAACGGGGTGGCGGCCTTCGCGGATCATCATGTGTCCGCTTTCGCTGAGCTTGGGTTTGCAGAAATTCAGCGCGGCGGCGCGCTCGCCGAGTGTGCACAAAACATCGAGTTCGGCTACGGCTTCGGCACTTTGCTGCAGCGCGACCAACTCGCCGGCGATCCTTTCGACCAGTTCATCGTAGAGCGCTTTTTCGCGGCTGAGGGCACGGCTTTTTGCCGACAGAGCTTTATCTTCAAAGGTTTTTAGCTCGGGGGTGATAAAGCGCTCGGCGTTTTTAAGTGTCTGCCGGCGAATGTACTCGGTTGGCGCGTCGACGGCCTGAGCTTTACTAATTTCAATGTAATAGCCGTGCACACGATTAAAGCCGACCTTAAGTGTCGATAGGCCGGTGCGTTCTTTTTCTTGCTGTTCAAGCTTGACTAAATAATCGCCGGCATTGCTGCTGATGGCGCGCAGCTCGTCGAGCTCACTATCAAAAGCTTCGCGTATGACACCGCCGTCGCGAATAACAACCGGTGGGTTATCAACCAGAGCGCGCTCAAGCAGAGCGTGTAGCTCGGGGAATTCAGCGATGTTTTTTGCCAGAGCGCAAAGGCGCTCGCTGTTACTCTGCGCTAACACGGCCTGCAGGGCGGGGTAGCATGCGATGGAACTGCACAGGCGGCTTAAATCTCGCGGGCGAGCCGAGCGCAACGCGATGCGGCCGAGAATACGCTCAAGATCGCCGATGTTTTTGAGCTCATCGCGCAGCTGCTCTGTGTGAAGTGCCGTGCGCAGTTCGTCGACCGCGTCTTGGCGCAGGCGTAGCGTGTCCAAATCGCGCAGGGGGTTGTTGAGCCAGCGGCGCAACATACGCGAACCCATTGCCGTTTTACTGGTATTGAGCACGTCAAACAGGCTGTTTTCTTCATTGCCCTGAGCGTTTTGGTCGATCTCCAGGTTGGCTCGGGTGGCGGCGTCGAGCTGCACACTGCGCTCGGGGTTTTCCTGCTGCAAACTGTATACGTGACTGAGCTCTGTGCGCTGAGTTTCCTGCGCGTAATTCAGCAGGCAACCGGCAGCGCCGATGGCGGCGGTCAGAGCCTCACAGCCAAAGCCAGCAAGATCGCGCGTGCCGAAGTGGCGGCACAGCTCGCGCTCGGCGCTTTCAATATCAAATTCCCAAGGCGCGCGGGCGCGCAGGCCCGGGCGTTCGGCAAGCAGGTTTTTTTCCGCCATATTTTCCGGTAGCAACAATTCCGCTGGGGCGAGCCTTGCGATTTGATCGAGCAGCTGTTCGCTGTGCTCAACTTCGAAGGCGCTAAATTTACCGCTGCTCATGTCCAGCGTTGCGATACCAAAGTGGCCCCCGCCAGAACACGCGGCAACTAACAAGTTGTCTTTTTGTGCATCCAGCAAGGCCTCGTCGCTCACTGTGCCCGGTGTCACAACACGCATGACCTTGCGCTCAACCGGACCTTTGCTGGTTGCAGGGTCGCCAACTTGCTCACAAATGGCGACCGAAACACCAACTTTAACTAGCTTGGCAAGATAACCTTCGGCGGCGTGATAGGGCACGCCGGCCATTGGGATGGGTTCGCCACCACTTTTGCCGCGCGCCGTCAGGGTGACGTCGAGCAACTGTGCGGCGCGTTTGGCGTCGTCATAAAACAGTTCGTAAAAATCGCCCATGCGATAAAAAACGAGCTCGTTTGGGTGTTCGGCTTTGATCTTTAAATACTGCTGCATCATCGGCGTGTGTTGGGCCGACTTGTTTTTATCGCTCATGCTCTTGTGTGCTGATTGTTTGAGGTTTTTAGGCGGCTAGGCAATGGAATAAGCCAGAGCTTGCGGCTTTCTACAAGGCAAAAAGGCGGCCCTGGATGCCAGCTTTTACAGCCTGTTCGCGAGGGCGGCAAGCATAGCACAAGCGTCGTCAGGCTTGAAAAGTATGCACCGCGCAGCAATGCTGCCTTACTGCTTAGATGCTATCTTTGTGTGGTCTATACAGGTATTATCTTCGATTGTATGGAAAACCATAAGCAATTAAGGGGTATGGTGTGAGTGAGTTGGTTTATTACGATCTGAAAGGCGCGGCGACGATGTCTCCGAGCCTGCCCGTTCAGGTCGCAAGGGAGCTTGGGCGCCGCATTGTTGCCGGCAATATAGAACCTGGCTCGCTAATTGACGATGAAAACGCCTTGGCCGAGCGCTATCAAGTCAGCCGTGTGGTGGTGCGCGATGCGGTGAAAATTTTAGTTGGCAAAGGCATGTTGGATGTGCGTCGGGGCATCGGCACACGTGTTAAACCTCGCGGTCAGTGGGTTATGCTCGACGATGATGTCTTGGCCTGGCATTTGAGTTCGACACCTAAAGCTGAGTTTCTCAAGCAGTTGATGGATATTCGCCTGGCTTTTGAGCCCAAAGCCTCGCGCTGGGCAGCCGAGCGCGCAACCGATGAGGATATTGATGATATTCGCGCGGCGATAGAGCGTATGGAAAGTGACGTAGGCGCCGTTGAGAACTTTATTGTTGCGGATGCCGGCTTTCACCGAGTGGTGCTCAAAGCCGCGCACAATGAGTTTCTCGCTGCGATGGAAGGCGTTATTTACTCGGCCATTATCGTCAGTGTCAATATGACCAATCAGGATCCGCGCAAGAATAAAAGTACCGTGCAATACCATCGCGATGTATTTGAGGCGATTGCCGCACGCAACGGCGACAAAGCAGAAAAGCTGACGCAAAAGCTGCTCGATGACGCCTGTCGCAAGCTGAAAAAGAATGTCGAAGGTTTCGCAGGTTTATAAGTTTGCGCTTATTCCGCTTTTATACATTTAGAGAAAGCCTCGCTTAGCGGGGCTTTTTTTTGCCTGAATAGTAGCTTGTCTATGCGTTTTTAACCGGGGATCTGCGCTGGTGGCACTATAGATTCTCTGAGTCGGCATTTGTGCTTCAAATGACTAAACTAGTTGAATTGTTAAACATCATATGTTTATATTTGTGCATTAACTTGCCGTTACTGCTGTAAGCAAAAGCTTGCGCGTCCCGGCATGACTCATTTAGCGTTGGGAAGACCATGGCTTATAGCAATAATAATGTAACAAAATACGCCCTGATCGCCGCTTTCGGTGGTTTTATTTTTGGCCTGGATTTTATGAATATTTCAGGCGCAATCCGCTATATCAGTTCTTTATTTGAGCTTGATGACCTGCAGACGGGGCGCGTGGTTGGTATCGGTTTTCTCGGTGTGGTTGGCGCACTGCTGTTTGTCGGTACGCTGTGTGAGCGCTTTGGCCGCCAGCGCGTATTGTTGGCCATCGCCCTGGCTTATTCGCTGTCGTCGATACTCTCAGCCTTTGCGCTGAGCTATGAAATGCTGGTTGTTGGCCGCTTAATAGGCGGCGCTGCCTTTGCGTCAATTACTGTATCGGCAATGTATATCGGTGAGATCGCGACACCAGACAAGCGAGGTAAATTTGTTTCGGTCAATCAGTTGATGATTGCACTGGGAGTTTTCCTGGCCTCAGCGATCAACTTCTTTTTAATTAAATATCTCGATGATATTCGCTTGTTAAACGCTGAAAATGTCTGGCGCTTTATGCTTGGTGCGGAACTCATTTTCAACGCCGTATGGGTGGCGCTGGTTTTTCGGCTGCCCGAATCTCCGCGCTGGCTACTTAAAAAGGGGCGCGAGCAAGAGGCGCGTGCAGTATTAGAAAAGACGGTTCCACCAGAGCAAGTTGACAGCACTATAAAAGAAGTTGTTGAAAGTTTTCATCAGCAAAGCAGTAGTAATACCTTTACCCAGTTAAAGCGCCTGTTCAGCAAGCGTATGACTCTGGTTCTTTCCATTGCAATTGTCTATGCGGTGGTTCAGGGCGGTACCGGCATGAATGCGATCTTGTCTTTTGCTCCAATGATTTTTGAGCAGGTAGGCATGAGTACGGAAGATGGCTTTATGCAAACGGTGATTATGTCCGTGGTCAATCTTGCCGCAGTTTTTATTGCCATATTTTTTGTTGAAAAACTCGGCCGGCGTTTTCTGACACTGGCGGGCTTAATCCTGGTCGTTGTTGCGCACCTTTCCAGCTGGGTAGGTTTTAAAGACAGCGACTACCACCTCGATGAACTCGCAATGCAGAGTATAAGCCAGGAGCTTCAAGGCAAAGGTATAGACCTTGCCAAGCTTGAGCCGATGCTCGGTCAAAGCTATCAAAACGATGTCGAGCTAAAAGCTGCACTTGCTCAGCACTTAAGTAAAAAAGAGTTACCGCTGGCGACCGGAGCAGTCATTAATCACAGCATCGATGGGGTAAAGCCAGCTTTAGTTCTATTCGGTATTTTTGCCATTATCGCCGCATTTAATATGTCGATTGGCCCGATACTCTGGGTGATATTGTCGGAAATATTTCCCAATAACGTGCGCAGTGTGGCGCTGCCATTTGCTGCGATGGTACAAACGCTCTCGTCGTGGGCTATTAGCGAGCTGTTCCCGTGGAAGCTAAATACCTTTGGTGCTGCCAATGTGTTTTTGCTGTATGCGGTGATTGCTGTTGTCGGTTTTGCACTGATGTACATGCTGCTGCCGGAAACCAAGGGTAAATCTCTTGAGACGATTGAGAAAGATTTGGTTCCGGCCTAAGTGTTTTAGCTTTAGATTGCCGCAGCGCCTGCGTGCTCGGCAACTGGCCGTGTAGCGACTTTTATTAGGTATTTTATTATATGACAAGCAAATTCAGCCACAAAAAAACAGAGATAGATACTTCTGCAAGCCCCCATGTAAAACTGCGCTCCGTTAATATGGGCGACTGTCGATGGACAGAAGGTTTTTGGGCGGAAAAAACGAAATTGTGCGAAGAGACGATGGTTCCGTACATGGGGGAGCTACTAAAGGGGGATGTCGGTCACGGTTTAAACAACCTGAAAATTGCCGCAGGTTTAATGCAGGGTGAATTTGGTGGTGAGTACTGGCACGACGCTGATTTTTTTAAATGGATGGAAGCGGCCTGTTATATCTATGGCTTAAATGGCGAGCAAAAACTGCTTGAGGAGCTCGACGAAATAATCGAGGTCATTGCCGCAGCTCAGGAAGACGACGGCTATCTGCACGCCTACATTCAGATCAACGGCATCGAGCATTTTTCAAACCGTAAATATCACGAAATGTATAACTGCGGGCACCTGTATACCACCGCTTGCATTCACCACCGCATGACGGGTAAATCAAACTTGCTTGATATTGCGCTAAAAAACGCTGATTTACTGCTGAAAACCTTTGGCCCGAACCCGCCTCACTTGCGCCGTTTTGGTTTTAATCAAACCCAGATTATGGGTTTGGTTGAACTCTACCGAACGGTTGGTAACAAGGCCTACCTTGAGCTTGCCGAGCAGTTTATTAACAATCGCGGCCAGTCGGAAATGGTGCACGATTCAAGTACTGAGGGTTATCCGATTGGCGATATGGTGCAAGAGCGTGTGCCTTTAAGAGAGGAAACAGAAGCAGCTGGCCACGCGGTACTAGCGCTTTATTATTATGCCGGCGCTGCAGATGTGTATGCGGAAACAGGCGAGCAGGCGTTGATCGACGCGCTTGATCGCTTGTGGAATAACGTTACAGAGAAAAAGATGTATGCCACCGGTGCCGTTGGCCAAACTCATTACGGAGCATCGCCGCGTCGAGACATGATCGAAGAAGGTTTTATCGACGAGTATATGATGCCCAATATGACGGCCTACAATGAAACCTGCGCAAATATTTGCAATGCGATGTTTAGTCATCGCATGTTGGGCATTAAAGGTGAGTCTAAATACGCAGATATTATGGAGTTGGTGTTACACAACTCCAGCCTGTCGGGCATTAGTGTCTGTGGTAAAAAATATTATTACGCCAATCCACTTAGAAAAATTCACGGCGCTCGCGATTACGAAAGTATGAATACCGAGTCGCCGGACCGCGAACCCTATCTATTTTGTTTTTGCTGCCCGCCAAACTTGGTTCGCACCATCGCTAAGTCGTCGCTGTGGGCTTATGGTTTGGCTGAAAATGGTATTTCAGTCAACCTCTATGGCGGCAACCAGTTGTCGACAACGATGTCCGACGGTTCCCAACTGGCGCTTACTCAGACGACAGACTATCCGTGGCAGGGCGCGGTAAAGATTGTTATCGACGCCTGCAAAGAGCAGGCATTTGATATTTTACTGCGTATACCTCAGTGGTCCGACGAGGCGAGCTTACGTATTAATGGCAAGCCTGTTGAGCTCAGTTTAGTTCCCGGTGAGTTTGCTAAGCTCACGCGCGAGTGGCGTGCAGGCGATGTTATAGAGCTTGATTTGCCTATGCCGATTACCCTGATTGAAGGCCACCATCGCATCGAGGAAGTGCGCAACCAAGTGGCGTTAAAGCGCGGCCCCGTTGTTTATTGTATTGAATCGCCAGACCTTCCCGAGTCGGCGAGTATTACCGATGTATATTTACCGAGTAATACCTCGTTTAGCTTAAAGCACCAGGCGGGGCTGCTCGGTGGGGTGAGCACCATTCACGCAGATATACAGCTGCGCCAAGACAATGAGCCGGGTATGTACAGAGCCGTATCAAAGCCGAACTTTGTTTCGCAAGCTGTGCAATTTGTGCCGTACTACAGCTGGTCGAATCGCGGTGAGGCAGAAATGACGGTATTTATGCCGGTTATTTGGTCTTAGCTGGCCGCATCACTTTTTTCTTGTATGCCATCCAGGCGCCCTAAGCGGCGCCTTTTTTGTGCGTGTTATTTCTTTTTTCGGCTTATCAGTAAATACGCATAAAAGTCTCCCTTATTTCAGTTTTTACGTTTAAAAACATAAAATATATATTGAATGATCAAACATCATATGTTTTTATAGTTGCTATGAGTGAGTTGATCTATTACGACTTAAAAGGCGCTGCCACAATTACCCCGAGTTTACCGGTACAGGTAGCGCGAGAAATGGGGCGCCGCATTGTCTCTGGTGCCTATGCCGCGTCAGAAATGATTGACGATGAAAATGCGCTTGCAGACAGATACCAAGTTAGCCGGGTGGTGATTCGCGACGCGGTCAAAATACTTGTTGGCAAAGGTTTATTAGAGGTTCGCAGGGGGCGTGGAACCCGAGTTCGCCCGCGCGATCAGTGGATGATGTGGGACGACGACGTATTGGCGTGGCACTTAACGGCAACACCAAACCCTAAATTCCTCGATGAACTGTTAGATATTCGCAAAGCTATAGAGCCCGTTGCGGCGAGCTGGGCCGCTGAGCGAGCATCGGATGAAGATATAAAGCGTATCGGCGCGGCGTGCGTAGCGATGGAAAATGAAAAGGGCAGTATCGAAAACTTTATTGTTGCCGACGCTCGTTTTCACCGAGCAGTATTGCGAGCCGCCCACAATGAGTTTTTAACGGCGATGGAAAGCGTTATTTATTCAGCATTGCTTTTAAGTGTAAGGGTAACAAACCAGGACCCGCGCGAGAACGCGGTATCAGTACCCATTCATCGCGAACTCTATGAAGCTATTGCCAGCCGCAACGGCCCGCTTGCAAAGCGAGCCGTTGAAAAGATGTTGACAAGTGTTTGCGATCGTTTAGCGCAAGCTTGTAAATCAGTTCGAGCCTACAGTTAGCGGCAAAGGAGTGCCCATTTTTTTACGCGGTATGAATTTTTGTAGGCACAAAGGATTAGCGGTTACACGAAGTACGTACTGTTAATAACGTATAAAAACAACAATAAAAAAGCAATAAACAGCTCGACCTTGGGGTCTGAGTGCCAGGTGAAGCACCGTTGACGTATTTGACAAGGGTGTCGGCAACTAGATGCGCTTGTTGCGTCATCAGGTTGAGCCAGAACATTTCTGGCTCAACCTGTATGTCTTAGTGCAGAAGTACGAGAAGAATAATATGAATAAAATCACATACACTTTAGCCTGTTTAAGTTTGGTGTTTTCGCTGCAGGCCTGCGCCAAAGAGCAAACACCAAATGCACATGGTGTTGCAGGGGAAAAACCCAATATTGTACTTATCTTCAGCGATGATGCCGGTTATGCGGATTTTGGCTTTACCGGAAGTGATGAGATCCGTACGCCTAACTTAGACAAGCTCGCATCACAAGGCATGGTATTTAAGCAGGCCTATGTAAGTGACCCCACTTGTGGCCCGTCCCGCGCGGGTTTAATGACGGGCAAATATCAACAGCGCTTTGGTTACGAAGAAAACAATGTTCCGGGATTTATGAGCCCTGTGTCGGCGCTAAATTTCGACGATATGGGCCTGCCCTTAAGTGAAAAAACCATTGCAGATTACTTGAAAACAGCGGGCTATCAAACGGCGGTATTTGGTAAGTGGCATCTGGGCAACGCCGATCAATACCATCCGTTAAAGCGAGGTTTTGATGAATTTGTTGGTTTTCGCGGTGGTGACCGAAGTTTCTTTGCCTATCCTGAAGAGCGCCTCCAGTCTTCCGACCCAATTTTTCAAGATAAGCGTATGGAAAAGGGTTTTGCCAACTATTTTGAGCCGGATTATTACCTGACAGATTTTCTCGCTGATCAAACCAATGACTTTATCAAACGCTCGGTTGCTTCAGATAAGCCGTTTTTTGCCTACGTGTCTTTTAATGCACCGCACACACCGATGGAGGCGACAGAGCAAGACCTAGCGAAGTTTCCAAACCTTAATGGAACTCGAAAAACCTATGCGGCGATGATGCTTGCCATGGATAGGGCCAGTGGCACAATTCTATCAACGCTCAATGAGCTTGGTGTTGCCGACAATACCATTATTGTATTTACAAATGACAACGGCGGCCCTTCTGATAAAAACGCTTCACTTAATAAACCCTTAAGTGGCACTAAAAGCAATCATTTAGAGGGCGGCATTCGAGTGCCTTTTTTGATTAAATGGCCGGGTGTGATCGAGCAGGGCAGTCATTACGACTTTCCTGTAAGTACACTTGATTTGCTGCCAACATTTTCTGCGGCGGCGGGGCTTGATACATCTCTGGCCGATATTGACGGTGTTGATTTACAGCCGTTTATTACCGGCAAGACAAACGCTCGTCCACACGAATACTTGTATTGGAAAAAAGATGCACGCGCATCAATTCGCAAGGGCGACTGGAAACTTATACGTTTTCCAGACCGACCGGCGGAGCTTTATTTTATCTCCGCTGAAGATGTTGGTGAGCACAATAATTTAGCCTCACAAGAACCACAGCGATATCGGGAAATGTATAAAGCTTTGTTCGAGTGGGAGCTCACGCTTGAGCGACCGCTGTGGATGCTGAAAAAAGAATACGAAAAATACGATATAGATCGTATGGACAAATATCGCTAACTCACCTTTGTCACGGCCAAATATCTGGGTTTGGGGATTTAATAATCTGGTGGACGGGTTCGGTTTTACCGAAAGCCTAAAAACAATAGCAATAGTGGAGAAACCACATGAGACGCAACTTTAAATTACACGCGCTTTCCGCCGCGGTTATGGGCGCTTTTGTCAGTGCGCCTATTTATGCGCAGGAGGAAGCGGCGACGGAAAATGACGAGAATCTATTAGCTGAAGAGCTAATTGTTACCGGTTTTCGCCAATCTGTTGAACGCGCAGTTGATTCAAAGCGTTTGGCCGATACGGTCAGCGATTCAATCTTTGCAGAAGATGTGGGTAAATCTACCGACCAGAATATCGCCGATGCTCTGTCGCGCATCACTGGCGTTAGTGTTACTGAAGAGTCAGGCGAAGGGGCTCGTATCACTGTTCGCGGTGCAAGCCCAAGCCAAAACGTTATTTCGATGAACGGTGTTGAATTGACCGGGGGCTTAGCCGGCCCGGGCGATGACGCAACCTCCAATAACAGTGTTGATTTAAGTTCGTTCTCCGCCGATATTTTATCGTCAATTAATGTAATCAAAACAGCTGCAGCAGACCAGAATGAAGGTTCTTTAGGCGCGAATATTGAACTCAATACGCTGCAGCCTTTAGCGTTGGCAGAGCGCCGCCGTATTTTAACCGCAGAGGGCCGCCACAATGAATTTCGAGGCTCCAACGACTACCGCATCTCTGGCTCTTACGGCGATAAATTTTTTGACGACAGCTTTGGCGTGGTTTTTACGCTAACGGCGGATAAAAACTCGACTCGGGAAGATCGCATTGAAAACAACTGGGAAGAGGGCTCTTATCGTATTGCCGATCCGCTTGAAGCCCAAAGTGCGTCGGTGTTTACCGCCCGCGACCTGGAGGGAAGGGTTATTCGTGTTGCCGACTACGATGGTACTGCGCCAGACGGCTATAACCCTGAGACCGAAACCCTGGTTCAGGCGCCATTTTCTGTTGCGGCGATGCAGTCGACAAACCTATCTACAAGCATTACCGACCGCGAGCGTGTTACCGGTAATTTAGGCTTGCAATTTCAGCCCACTGATAGCACCGATATTCAGCTTGATTTAACCCATACCAAACAAACGGTCGACAACGATTATCTATCGTTTTTCCTAGGTTATAGCGGCGATACCCCGCAATCAGACGATATTAACAGTTCTGACGGCACTAACTGGATTACTGAGTGGACGAGCGTTGATGTAGAAAATCAAACAATGGCTCGCCGTTTTGGTCGCGCCGCGCAAGGCAATACCAATACTTTTGAAAGCGAACGTGAACTGACGACAAATGTGGCGTCTTTGCGTTTGGACCAACAATTAACCGATAGCCTGGCGATGAAGTTTCGCGCAGGTTATTCGCAAACTACCGACGAACTACTCGATGGACGCGGCGTCAATACTGCAACGTGGGGAACGATACGCCCCGGAGACCTACCGAGTGACTCAAGTCAAATAGAACCGATTGGTTTTGACTGTAGTACTGGCAAATGTAGTTACCAAACTGGCGAGTCCTATGCCAGTTACGACCCGGTTTTTGGTTTGGTGACAGATGTAAATACAATTTTTAATCCCTACGATACCCGCTCGAGCCATATTGGTAATGTGACTTGGCGAACCAATACTCAGACCGATACCAATACCTCATTGAACCTGGATTTTGACTGGGATTTTGATGCGTTCTCGATAACCACCATTGAATTTGGTGCAAAGTACGGCACGCGAGAAAAAGAAGTTCAAACGCAGAACGAAACACTGACCACCGGTACCGTACTTATTTCTCGAGATGACCCGAACACCTCGTACTCCACAAACGGTATGCAGAATATTCGCCTCGATCAGTTCCAAACGGATGAGGCATTCCCGTTTGATGACTTTGCCGAAGGCCTTGATGTTGATCGCAGTCAGCCATGGTTTGGCGGTTGGCCAACGGCGGATATCGATAAAGCACTTACCTTGTTGAGTGGCCAGGATCCAAATTCCATCGGTCGCGCTGCGGTTGATGCAGGCTCACGAGAGATCGCCACAGACACTGCTGCGGCTTATGTGAAAGCCAACTTTGAATTTCTGGATGGGCGCCTAACGGCCAACGTCGGTTTGCGTTATGTACGCGATGAAACCGAAGCTGATGGTTATGGTTCTGCGCGTTTTACCCGTCCAAACTGGCTCTATGATGCGATTGATCTGTTTCAAGATCGCCAGCTGGCGAATACCGATCTTGCCCCGTGCCCAGTTCCCGCCGACGGTCGCGGCTGGGAATACGTAGACGACAACGGCAATTCGGTTGAGCCTACAGATACCAATGAAGATGGTACGGCTTATTTCTTATTTGACCCGGCAAATAAGGCCGATTTTAACAACTGTTTTGACTGGCGCTTAACCCACGCCTATGTTGCTGGTAATACCGGAACCTTCCCGGTGAACCCCGACGGAAGCTGGCGTTTTGTGAACCCAAATACCGGCGAGAATATTTATGACGTGAACCGCCTGCTGCACGTTGACTACAGCAGTGGTACACCAGTGGTTGTACAAAATGATGGTTTGACTCCGACCATCTACGATCCCACCCAGTGGAACTACGATGCGTGGGTGAACAACCCGGGATCCTTGCCGACAACAAATACGAATTCGGAAGCGTTCCGCCACTTTAATACCAGCGGTTTAATCTACGGTTACGTTGATCACACGACATCGTTTACCGGGCCCTTGGGCAATGACCCTGTCGCTCAGACACGTGAAGCGCCGGTTAGCGACCGCGCAACACAAAATATTTTGTTGCCGAGCATGACCCTAAACTTCCAAATAAACGACGACATGATTTTGCGCGGCGCCGTTTCCCGAACCATGACACGTGCGCCAGCTGATTGGTTAAACCCGCGCTTACAAATTATTGAAAACGTATGGGACCCACAAGACGCCGGCGAAAAAGGCAATACCGAGTTGAAACCGCTGACCTCGGATAACTTTGACCTGTCGTACGAGTGGTATTTTGGCGATGCCAATATGCTCTCGGCCGGTTTCTTTTACAAAGGCTTAAAAAATATGCCGCTGCAGGTGCAGTCTTATTATCACTACGAAAATATTCGCGGTGATTATTATCCTGCGGACCTTAACGTGCTGATGGATTACGATACTTCGCGCAGCCCGTTAACAAGTGATTGTGCCGCTCAGCGCAGTGTCGGGAACTTCAGCGCCGACAACGATGGCTGGAGCTTTAACTGTCGCGACCTTGTCGTAACCGAAACTGTAAATGGCAGTGAAGGTAAAATTGAAGGTTTAGAGCTTGGTTATACTCAGATCTACGATTTCTTGCCGGGTATGTTGGCCAATACCGGTGTGCAAGCTAACTACACCTATCAATATTCAACGAACGACCCAGTTGAAACCTCTGATGGGCGAGTCGAAGATCCGCTGCCCAACCCGTGGACACCACAACACTCGGCCAACCTAACCTTATTCTGGGAGAACGAAAAAGTTGAGTTGCGCCTGGCCAACCGTTACACCGGTGTGCAAATGACTGAGCGTACTGTTGGTGGTGCAATCTGGAAAGATGCGACCAACCGTATGGATTTCAGCGCAAGTTATCACATCAACGACTTCCTCTCCGTGTCCTTTAATGCATTGAACGTGCTCGATGAAACACATCGCACTTTCTATACCCTGAATCAGAGCCGTATGGGTGTTGAAGAAGATGGTGTAACACCGCACTTTGTTTCAGAGGATTGGGGTTTTTACGGCGATACCCACGATGAACGCACGGTTTCAAACTGGAAGACCGGTCGCCAGTTCCGTGTCGGCATTCGTGCGAACTTCTAAGCCTTGATTACCTTGCGTTAATAAATGAAAAGCCACTCAAAACTTTTTGGGTGGCGATAATAATTGGAGAAGTAAGATGAAAATGAACTTACTAACAAAAAGCATACTATTACTTGGGGCGACTTCATTGGTTGCCTGCGGTGGCCCCGGCGAAGGTTATGACCCTGGAATAAACACCGATGCAAAAATCACCACCAGTGCCGCGCCGACAGAATACAGCGTAAATGAAGCGGATGCCGGAGAGGACAACACCTACTCCATCGATCTTTTTGCCGGTATGACCGTTAATGGGCAGGCCCTGTCTGCATATGACGGTGCGGTATCCATTACCGGCTTTACTTTTGAAGGTGAAGACGGCGGTCCGGAAACGGGCGTATCGCCTCCGGAGTTTCAGCGCCGCACCCCTTTTTCTGTCGATGGTCAAAATTTGATTATTGATTTTTCCACAAGCTATTACGATGAAGAGTCCGATACGACGACTCTCTGGCTGGGGGATCGTTTGCGAGAGTGTGACGATACCGACGACTTGCCAACTGATGATGATGGCAACCCCATGGGCGATGGCATTGCCGATAATCCGAGTCAGATTGTTTATACCATTAGCTATGTTGTTGATAATGGTTATCCCCCGACCCTGGTCGAAGATGAAGACTCGCCAACCGGTACGCGCCCTGTCTATCCCGGTGAGCACGAAATTACCTTAACCTTAACGGCAAAGCCGGACGTTACCACGGGCCTGGAGGCTCAGCCTCTCGATGTGGTGGTTGGCGGCACAGGTCAGCTGGAAGTTACTCGCACACCTAATTACGCCTGCGACGGCACAGCTTTAAGTTACCAATCTCTGACGCCCGCCATTGCCACAGTTGATGATTCCGGTTTAGTTAGCGGTGTCGCCGAAGGGGACGCCAGTATTCGTGTGACCCATCTTGATACCGGGCTTAGCAATGATTTTGTGGTTCCCGTCAACAACAACATGGTGTTGCGTATTACCAATGCCGGTGATGATCCGAAAAATCTTGAAAAAGAAATTGCTGCATGTACGGCCGGTGCGTTAGATCTTGTACCCGAACCCAAACCCGGCGACAGCCTCACCGGCACCTATACCTACACCTGGACGACTGGGGACGAAGCAGTGGTCGATCCAAACGTCACTCAAGCCGTGCCGGTTGGTTTTGGCGAAACGGCGGTACTAACAATTCATGGCGGCGAGCAAAGTGCTGCAGGAAATATTGCCAGTGATATGGATGTAGATATTATCGCTGCGTACGAGTCCGGTGATTTGGGTAATTCTGATGCAGATAAAATCAATAAGCCGCTTGTCGCCGTTAGTGTGGTCGAAAATACTGCGTGCTGGGATACGAATATTTTCAGCAACTGGGAAGAGCAGCCTGATTTTACTTTTGATCACACCTTCGGCACTGCGAACTGGGGCAACCTCGGCGGTGGAAACTTCAATAGTAATGCCCTGGTAGCAGGGGCTGGCTTGCAGGGTGACAGCGCCATTGTGGTAAATGTTACGGCACTGCCAAGTGGCGACCCAGATACAATCGAAGGCGGTTATGAAGGTGGTGTTGGTATTCGCAAAGTAGATTGGGGCCACGTAAACGACAACAACTTGCACGGCTTTTTCCTCGGCCAGCCAAGCGCCCATGGCAAACTTATAAAAACGGGTGTCTGGGTAAAACTTAATACCAGTGCAAGTGGTCCGATTACCTTAAAGCACAATCTGTTTTCCTGGTGGTTTAGCGGTGCTTCAAGCTGGGGTGGTTGGGGACGACGAAATGACCCCGTAAATATGAGCTACGAGGCTCAGCTAGAAAATCACAACCAGTGGCAGTACGTTGAATTTGCTCACCCGGTAAGTGGGGCTGTACTTTGGGAAGTCCCAACTGAATGGGATGGTATTGACGATGCTACGGGTGAGCTTCGCAACGCTGACGCCCGTTCTTCGGTCATGCCGGAATTTGAGATCGAAGGTGTTGAGGTTGGCGATAGCATTACCTTTGATGACTACTCGCTGGTGATAACAAATTAAATTTCTGCACGCTTAGTTAGATTTTTAAATTTTTTACTAAAAGCCAACCGTTAGGTTGGCTTTTTTGTGCCCTCAAACTTTTTGTTGTTAACGGCTCTTTGTCACTAGCCGCTGCTGCGTTCGATACTTTCTTAATAAAGAATAAACATATTATGTTTGTGCTGGTATTGATCTTTGTTTTTTGATACAAATAACGCTGCCTATTTTTCAGGCGGGCGAGAACGGTATTTGCAACCGGCGGCCAAAACCATTTCATTAAAAATAAGAGAAATAATCCGTGACGCACAATCATCAAACTCAAGTATTCCCCGCGTGGCTGAAGCGAGCTCTGCTGTGTAGCGCTGTTACCGCTCTGGTTGCCTGTGGTGGTGACGACAACAGCGAAGCTTCGGCGACGCCTTCACCTTCAGTTGAACTCAGCCCGAGCCCTTCTCCGGAAGCCAGCCCGAGCCCAAGCCCGAGCCCAAGCCCAAGCCCAAGCCCAAGCCCAAGCCCAAGCCCAAGCCCAAGCCCAAGCCCAAGCCCAAGCCCAAGCCCGAGCCCGAGCCCAAGCCCGAGCCCAAGCCCGAGCCCAAGCCCGAGCCCAAGCCCAAGCCCGAGCCCAAGCCCAAGCCCGAGCCCGAGCCCAAGCCCGAGCCCGAGCCCAAGCCCGAGCCCGAGCCCGAGCCCGAGCCCGAGCCCGAGCCCGAGCCCAAGCCCAACACCTAATTCAGAAGTCGCGCTGGCTGACCCAAGCTTTGAGAGCGGCGCGCTTAACGCTGGCGATTGGGCTGCGGAGCCAAGTGGCGCGAGTATTTCCGATGCCGACGCGTTTGTTTCCGACGGTTTGTACGGTGTCAATGTCGGCGCTGCGCGCAACTACGTTGAGCTTGTACTGCCTACAGATTCCTTAGTTGAAGGGCAGGCGTACTACCTGAGTTTTGAAGGCAAAGTACCTGCCGGTGGCACCGTGTGGCAGTGGTGGCAGGCTCAGCTGCGCCAGGCCGGTGCCCCGATTGCGGCGGATATGTGGTATCCCAATAGGGGAGCTCAAAACGACTGGTTTAAGATCCCGATGTTTTTCACCGCTCCGGCTGCGGTCAATGGCGCCGATGATATTAGCCTTCGTTTAATTGGCGTGAAAGACGCCGCCATCGACAACGTGCGTTTAGTTGAAGATGACAGCAGCAACCCGCTGATTGCCAGCTATTTTGAAAACGGTGATTTAGATGGTTGGGTGGTAACCGGCCAGGATGACAGCAGCAGTGCCGTTGTTGAAGCGCGAGAAGAAGCGGCCAGAGGCGGAAGTTTTGGTTTGTATTTTGATACCAATGGCAAGAATGACGCGTCGACGGTCAGCATCGAATACAGCTTGCCAGCAGGATCAATTAAGGCGGGCAAAGAGTATCGAATTGTTTTTGATTACCAGTGCCCCGGTGCAGGTGATTGTGCCGCAAGTGCCTTTGGTCCGCTTATCGTAAGCGGTGACGGTTCAACAAGTATTGGCGCTGGCCGAGCTAAAAACGCCATTATCGAAGGTTCTGGTCTTGGCAACGGCAGCTGGTCTACGGTGCCGGGTTCATTTGTATTCAGTGTGGATGAGGAAGCCAGTGATAATTACGACTGGGAAGCAAATCCTGCGATCGTTCGAATCAGTCAGCTCGACTGGAATGGCACAGCGGCTTATTACCTCGACAACATTCGTTTTTACGAGCTGAAATAAATTTTATTTCGATAAGTTGTTTTGATTCAGGCCCCTTTAGGGGCCTGTTTTATTTTAGGCCCTTACCGAGTTGCTCTCGGCAAGTATTTATCCCGGTGTCGGTATATGTCGATACCTCTTAAGCGTGAGAATAAAATATGAATGCTGTAAATACATTTAGTTTGGGTGCATTGGCTTTGGCTCTTGTCGCCTGTGGCGGCGACAATTCATCTAACGAGCTTTCGCCCAGCCCCGCACCCGTTGTTAGCCCGTCTGCTGAGCCCGAAGCCCAGCCGAGCGCTGAGCCAAGTGTTGAGCCGAGTGCCTTACCCTCTGCTGCGCCATCTTATACTCCGGCGCCAGTACCCAGCCCCACAGCTTCGCCGGCACCATCGCAAGTGCCCGTTGAAAGCCCGGCACCCGATGGCAGTGACGGTTTTTTTCCAACAATGCAGGGCGTAAATAAAGATGCTTGGTTTTATGTTGAGGCGCGCTCAGATGAATTTAATGACGATGTGATTGATACCGGAAAGTGGAATCACAATATTGCTGATTGGGGGCCGTGGTCGTGGGAGCCGGATAATGTTTGGCAGGAAAACAACGTGCTGAAAATCCAAATGCGTTATGAAGAACACAACACTGCACGCCATACCTGGGCCGGTGACGGTTCGCTAAAAGATGTTGAGCTATTTTATAAAAGTGGCATATTGCGTTCGCGCAGTTACCAAACCTACGGGTACTACGAAGCTAGGATTAAAGGCACAGCGACGTTTCCCGGCAACAGCCCCGCATTTTGGCTTTACAGTCTTCACGCCGATGTAGCTGCTGAAGGCCTGTTACCGGATGCAGATGGTGAGCCGAACTACGCCGAGGTTGACGTGGTTGAGTTGCAGCAGAGTGAATGGGATTTTGATCTGAACCAATGGCACGGCCCGGAAGTCATCGACATGAATTTGCACACCCGGGTGCTGGAGAATAATCAGAGTCTATGGAAGCGCCCAGGCACACACCCTGAACTCACTAAAAATACCGTTCACGCAGACTTCGACCCGCGCGATGATTTTCATATCTACGGTGTTGAAGTGGGTGAAGATGTCATTAGCTGGTATCTCGATGGCGTAAAGGTGGCCGAAAAAGCCAATATCTACTGGTATTTACCTATGCGCGTTACGCTTTCGCTCGGCTTGCGTCGACCTCACGTTAGCTACAATTGCGCTGGGGTTTATCAGGGTTTTGATCGCTGCCCCGTGCCGAGTGAAGCAACGCAAGAGGGTTTTCCAACAGTGATGGAAGTCGACTGGGTGAGGGTTTACGAGCGAAACTAAGCCAGTGTCAACAGGCCCTGTGACAATCGCGCCAAGGGAAAGAAGAAAAAATAGCTATAAAACTAGTTATTAACAAGCGCGCAGAAAAAAGCCGGCGCCGATATTCTGCACTGAATATCGGCGCCGGCTTTTTATTGTTGCCAGCCTTTATTGTGCTTTTACTGTAAACAACGCGACGCCTTTGGCTTTGAGCTCAAAGCTTGATGGCAGGGGATTTTCAGTAAACAGGTCGGTTATTGTTAACGACTGTGCACCGTCGACCTCGACACTAAGTGTTGCGGTATGTTTACCGATATTAAGTGCGCTGACTAAGTAAGAGCCGTCGCTTTGCTCAACAACTCGCCAGGTTGTACCGGGGTGCGCGCTGCCGTTGTCTTCATTGAGTGTTAGTGCAGGTAAGCTCGCTTTGACCTCGTTCAGCGCGGCTTTGCGCAGCGCCTGGACCTCGTGGCTGTCCAGTACCATTAACTTGCCTTGATTCTTTTTGCTCAGAGCGCTTTGCTGCAAGGGGCTTGGATGTTTTTGGCCGTATTCGTTCATGCTGAGGCTGCTTGAACGATCCAAAATGATGGTACCACCTGCATCTAGGTAATTTTGTAAGGCTGCAAGCTCTTCTTCAGTCACGTACTCGTGCCGGTGCACCACAACAAGGTCCCAGTTACTTACATCTTGTTTTTGCAGGATGTTTTTAGTGGCAAAACCGACGGGAAAGCCGTCAAAGAAAAGACTTTCGTACAGTTTCCACTGCTGGCTCATATGCTCAGCTTTATTGATTGCCGAAGTTTCTGAATAAAACAGGCGGATAGGGCGGCGCTGTTTTCGCAGCTCGATAATCTCTTCTGAGAAACTATTGAGGTCATACATCACCTGGGTATAGGCGTTGGCGATATGAGGTTGCTGGTTTACCGAACCTGCAAATGAGCCCGCCAGTGCCGGGTCAAAAAAGTCGAGCTCGCCTTCTAGGCGATCTTCTGGTGAGCCATCGGGGTCACGCGCCCAGAACCAGGCCATGTTGGCGTCCATGCCCTGTAGTGTGGCCAACCAGTAGACGCTGTGTACATAGTCGACCGAGGTATCGAGTTTGCGCCACCACGAGGCGGATAAAAAGTGAGACTCGGAATTGACGTGGATTTTCTCGGGCGCAACGGATTCCATAAAGTCGTAGCTAAAGCTGAGCTCTTCCCAAAACCAGCTGTAGTGCTGCTCCCACTCTTCGGCCCGGTTAAAGTTCAAGCGAGTGCTTTCTCTACTTTTTGCGTCGTTGCCGATCATTGAGGTCAGCTCTGTTAAAGCTTCGGTATCGATGCCGTGAGAGCGAGCATTTTCGGTAAACATATCCGGCATGATTTTAATGCTGGTGTCGGCCTCGGGGTTGCCTTTGCGCAATTCGCCTTGAAGGTAGCTAAACCACGCTACCACTCTATCCATATTGTAGCGCGACCAGTCGTACCAGCTGGGCTGGCCGCGTGTGGCCGGGTCGTTTGGAATGCTGTAGTTGACGTCGTTAAAGCTTGTAAACGCGCTGTTCCAGTTTTTATTTAGCTCGTTTATATCACCCTGATATTTAGTGTTTAACCACTGGCGAAAACCATCCAGGGTATAGGTGCTGATGTTATTCATTTCCTGGAACTGCTGGCTCCAGTGGCCTTTTTCTGAGAACCAGTGGGGCTCGTTTGATAAAATATAACCCAGCTGAGTCACTTTTTTGCCGCGGGTGAGCTCGCCGGTGTGACTGGCGATTTTTCCCCAAATGTCGCGTGCCAGAGGGTTATCGATATCGTAGCCGGTAAACAACGATCGGCCTTTGCGAATGTCAGGCTCCTGTTTTTCAGCCCACTCGGGGATGCCCATATTCCAGTAGATCAAAAAGCCGACATTGCTGTTGTCAATGTTGGTTACTTCTTGCATAAGTTCTTCATTAAAGCTGCCATCTTCATTTAATAAAAATGAGTTGATAGCCCGGTCGTGGTCAACGGGGTAGAGATTTTCACCACCGTGAAAAATAGCGCCTAAGTGGTCGTTGTAAACTTGGCTATCGCTGAGCGGGCGGCCGACCGATTTTGAAAAATAATCATAGAGAAAAATAGGTTTACCAGCGCTTAGCAGCATGTTGTCGCCGACTTCAATATTTTGCCAGTCAACTTTGGGCACGGGCCGGCGCTTGATAGCACCATTTAAAACAGCCTGTAAATCAGCAATACTGGCGTCGAGAATTTCAATTACTTTTTGGCGTTCAAAATCTGGCAGCTCTTTGGCGAGCTGATCTTTTTGTTCTTTATATGGTGCGTATTGGGCAAACATATAGGCCACTGCATCTCGGTTGGCTTCGTCCCAATTGGCGAATTTTAGGAACTCTTCGGCAAACCAAAGCGTGCTTTGCTCACGGGTGATGTCGAGCTGTTCGGTCGAAGCTTTTTGCATCAGGGTTTTGAGCTCAGTAATCTTTTCCCTGGCTTTTGCCTCGTAGCTATTGTGTGGCTTTATTTTTTGACTGTGCTCGTCTGTATCTAGATTTTGCGCGCGTTGTTCGCCGGCATTACTGGCTTGGGCTGGCTGGATATTTGCTTCGCTACAGGCGAGCAGGGCAGCTGGGATCAGCGCAAATAGCGCCTTTGAGCTAAGTTTTGTTTTCATAAAAAATCTCTGCACAAACGAGCCTTATAGCTCGATAACACTAATGGTATAGGGTTTGCTGTGACCGCTGTTTACAATACCTTTGCCTTTCATTAGGTCAAAATTGGAAACAAGCAGCTTGTTGTTCCAGACAATCAGGTCAGCCGGTTGGTCAATTTCACCCTTGCTGCCGTTATTGTCTGCGTACTCGGCGATCAGCGTAGCTTGGCCGTCTTGGGAAACTTTAAAGATCTGGTTTTTTAAAAAGCCGGCGACATATAAATTATTCTGACTGTCGATACTGATACCGTCGATGCCGGTGCTCGGGTCTAGCTGAGCAAATACTTCGTGTGATGCTAAAGCGCCGTTTTCAAGCTGCAGCTTGTAAATTGTGGCGTCGCCAAAGTCGCCGACATACAGATTGCCTGCGCTGTCAAAAACCAAACCATCAATGCCGTATTGGCGCTCAGGGTTTTGGGTCTGAGTTGAAAACAGCAGCTTTGTTGAACTTAAATCACTGGCAACATTGATATTTCTATCGTTTTCATCAAAGACATATACGGCACTGCTCATGCTTTTACTATTGGCTTTGGGCAGCTGTAGCTGAGTCAAATACAGCTTGCCTTGGCGGTAGCGCAAGCCGTTGGGTGAGCTCATGCCCTCGGCTACGGTTTCAACTTTTTCAACCTTGTTGTCGCGAAGTGTGAGTTTGAGCAAGCTGCCTTTGCCCGGGCCGGCATTGTTGGCGACGTACAAGCTGCCGTCGCTGCCGTAGGCCAGGCCCATAGGGCGAGCTTGTACGCCCGGAATGGCGCCGATTTCAGAGACCTCGCCGCTGGCGCTTAAGCTAAGCAGTACGCCCGGTTTACCCCCGGCGTAATTAACGCAGCTGAGGCTTATGCTGCCGTCCGGGGCTAAGGCAAAGGCGTCGGGCGTTGGGCAGCTGTCTGGCAGCGTTGCAAACAGGCTGGCTGGCTGCATATTTTGTGATGAGGCCGAGCCCGGCTCGGCCTGACTTATTTGGGCGCACACTGTCGAGCAAAAGGCCGCCAACAACAGCGAGGGTTTGAGTGCTTTCATTTTTGTTGCCTAATTATTATTTGATATAAACATCATACCTTTGTTTTCATTCTAAATGTAGTGTTTGCTGAGTTGAGATATATAACGGCGTAAACCAGGTGACTCGCTGGCCTGTCTGTATTTGCACTAACAAAGTGTTTTTATTGATGTTTTAAACATATTATGTTTATATATATTCATTCATCTGCTGAATTGCAGTGGCGGGGGTAGGGTGTCGATGCTGCTATGTGGCCTCGACGGCAACAAATGGGTGTATAGGATTTGGGTACTGCCTGTTTGCCCCGTAGATCAAAGACAGATAAGAAATAGTAATAATGAAAATTGATTGCATACGCACCTACCATTTGCGCTGTGAGCTCAAAGCGCCCTTTGGTTTTTCTCAGTGGTATTACGGCCAGCGCAACGTGTTGGTGGTAGAGGTTGTCAGCGACGGCGTCAGCGGTTGGGGTGAGTGTTATGGCCCGGCCGATGTTATTCAGGGCTGTGTTGAGAAGTTCTACGCCTCGCGTATTGTCGGCATGAATCCGGTGGCCACCGATGCGATTTGGCAACATATGTGGCGCTCGTCACTCGATTTTGCTCGCGCAGGGGTGATGATGGCGGCCATGAGCGGCATCGATATGGCGCTTTGGGACTTAAAAGGCAAATTGCTTGGCCAGAGTGTCAGCGAGTTGATGGGCGGTCGTCAGCGAGACAAGGTCAGCTGTTACGCGACGGGTATGTATTACCTCGATCTACCCGAAGACAAGTTATTGCCGGCGCTGATTGAAGAGGGCCTTACCTATGCGCAGCAAGGCTTTGAGGCGATGAAAATCAAGGTTGGCAAAAACCTTGAGTTCGACGAAAAGTTTGCCCGCGCTTTGCGCGATGCTCTGCCCAACACCGAGTTGATGGCCGATTCAAATCACGCCTTTGACCTACCTGAAGCTGTGCGTATTGGGCGCGTGTTAGACGAGCTGAACTACCGCTGGTTTGAAGAGCCGCTAAGCCCAGAACACAGCCATATGTTTCGCCAGTTAAGCGACAAGCTTGATCTTGCCATTGCAACCGGGGAGTGTGAGCAAACACGTTTTGGTTATCAAAAATTGATAGCCGCCGGAGGTGTGCAGATCTTGCAGCCGGACATGGCGTACTGCGGCGGGCCGAGCGAGGCGCTAAAAATTCGCGCCCTGGCTTCGGCAAATGGCTTAAATTGTGTCGCCCATGTTTGGGGGACGCAATTAAACTTGGCAGCGGCAACACACTTTTTGGCAAGTGCCTATCCCGAGCCAGGCCGCTATGAAGAGAAACGTTTACTGCTCGAATACGATCGCACGGAAAACCCGCTGCGCGATGATATTTATGAACAAGTGATCGACGTTAAACAGGGGCAGGCCAGCGTACCGACAGCGCCGGGGCTCGGTGTGAGTATTGATAGCGAAGCAATGAAACACTATTTAGTTAGCAAAACGGAAAACAAAGCATGAAGCACAACTACCGTATGTTGATCGATGGCAAGCTCGTTGGTTTGGCTGATGGCTTGGTCAGTTCAGGTGACAGTGCCGATAGTTCAGGTGACAGTACCGATAGTTCAGGCGACAGTACCGACAATGCCAACAATAGCATCGATGTTTTTAACCCCGCAAACGGTGAATTGATCGCTCGGGTGCCGCAAATTAACAGTGCTCAAATAAAGCAAGTGATTGCTGCGGCAGATAAAGGTTTTGCGCAGTGGTCGGCGACATCACTGGCTGAGCGCAGCGAGCTTATTTTGCGCTGGGCAGAGCTGCTACAAGCAAAGCGCGAAGATATTATTGCTGTTTTGATCAGTGAAACAGGCAAACCCTACGACAATGCCGATTACGACTTTGGCATGTTAATTACCTGCCTTAAGTTTTTTGTCGAAGAAGCAGCGCGTACGGATCAGCCGACTATTAGCGACCCTGATGGCCGCTTTTTACACTATATTCGGCGCCAGCCACTCGGAGTGGTGGTCGGGTATCTGGCGTGGAATTTCCCGCTGTTAAATTTGGGTTACAAGCTTGGCCCATCACTGGCATCGGGTTGTGCGGCCATAGTCAAACCGTCGGCGGAAACGCCGCTTGCAAGTTTGCTGTGCGCAGAACTTGCGCTTGAGGCAGGTATTCCCGCAGGCGTGATAAATGTTATTACCGGTGATCGCTACGACATTACCGACCCGCTGTTAACCAGCAAAAGCACCGCCATGTTTACTATGATTGGCTCGACCCGCTCAGGTGTTGCGGCGATGAAAACTGCGTGTAGCAGTGTCAAGCGTTTCTCGTTAGAGCTCGGTGGCAATGCTCCGGTTGTTGTCTACGACGATGCTGATTTGGAAAAAGCCGTCAACGATATTGTCGATTTGAAATTTGCCAACAGCGGGCAGGTTTGTGTTTCGCCGAATCGCTGTTTTGTGCACGAGCGTATTTACGATAAATTTCTGGAGCAGGCTAAAGCGCGTGCCGAAGGTATTGTATTGCAGGCTGGAAGCGGTGAAGGCCGCAAGATGGGGCCGCTAATTAATGACCGCGCGCGCGACACTATTGTTAGCAATATTCAAGCTTCATTGGATGCCGGCGCTGCCCTGGTAACCGGTGGGCAAATACCCGCGGAAAAATCCGCAGGCTCGTGGCTACAGCCGACAATACTGAAAGATGTCAGCCTGGATATGCCTATTGCCTGTGATGAAATTTTTGGCCCGGTATTGCCGGTGATTAAATTCAGCGACAGTGACGATGTTATTGCTCTGGCCAACGACAACGTCTACGGTTTGGCCGCCTATGTCTATACCAGCCAGTTGCAACGAGCGATGCAAGCGGCAGAACAAATACAGGCCGGTAGTGTCTGCATCAATGAAGTTCACTACGCCGTGCACCTGCCGCACGGTGGCTTAAAACAAAGCGGGGTGGGCAAAGACTGCTCTCACTACAGCCTTGAAGAGTATCTGACGCTCAAGCGTGTATCGGTTTTAATTAACGAATAGGTTTAAGCTCTCCCTCTTTTCTTATTCGTAGATAGCAGCGCTGGTTCCGTGATGGCGGTCCAGCGCTTTTTTTTGAGACAAGTTTATGCAAGACGCCGCAGTAAACAGTTTAATTGTGGATTGGGGCACGACCAATTTTCGTGCCTTTCAGCTAGATAGCGATGCAAATGTTCTCGGGGTAATCGAGCGCCCCTTGGGCTTGTTACAAGTTGAGCAGGGCGCTTTTGCCCACGCGCTTGAAAATGTGCTCAGTGACTTTTTACCAGATTATCAATCAATACCGGTTTTTATGGCGGGCATGGTCGGTTCAGCCAAAGGTTGGGTCAATGTTGCGTATGTTCCCACCGCGGCATCGCTCGCGGATCTTGCCCGTGGCGCCTGTGAATTTATTTTGCCTTGGGGGGCAAAAGCAACCATCGTACCGGGCGTCAGCTGCGAGGTGCAAAGCGCTGTATTCGACGTGATGCGCGGTGAAGAAATACAGATTTTTGGCTTGGCAAATTTAGTTGGGAAAAGCGAGTTTAACGCGATGTTTCCGGGCACACACAACAAGCATGTGCATGTGGTGGACAATAAAATACAGTCGTTTGCCAGCTACTTAAGCGGCGAGATGTTTGCCGTTGTCAGTGAAAATATGTTGCTTGGCAAGGATTTGCACTTAGATGAATTGGGTAAGCACAACGGCGCATTTTTGCGTGGGGTGGATGATGGGTTCGCAAGCTCAGCGCTCAGCAATACCCTATTTCGCACTTGGACGCAGCGTTTGTTTAATCATTTAGATGAGCTAAACGCAGCTGATTATTTAAGCGGCGTATTAATAGGCAACGAATTAAAACAGGCTGTTGCAGCGCATTATTACCTTGTCGGCGGCGCAAGTTTGTGTAATCGCTACGAACTTGCCTGTAGCCACTTAGGAATTCACAGCACGACGATAAGTGGCAACGACTGTTTTCTTGCTGGTATGGCTCAATTGATTCAGGAAAAACAAAATGGCTGACTTTGATATCAAACAACAACTTCCACTGATTGCCATTTTGCGTGCAGTGACGCCCAATGACGTCGTCAGATGTGCTTCGATTCTAATTGATGAAGGCTTTACGATGATCGAAGTACCGTTAAATAGCCCGGAGGCCTTGCGCTCGATTCGCCTTTTAGTTGAACACTTTGGTCAGTCGCGTCTGGTCGGTGCTGGCACCGTTACCACTTTGGCGCAAGCTGAAGCGGTTATTGCTACCGGTGCGCGCTTAGTGGTGACACCAAACTTAAATGAAGGTGTGATACGCGCAGCGACAGCGGCTGGCTGCGTTTGTTTACCCGGTGTGGTTACGCCGAGCGAGGCGTTCACTGCCCTGGCCGCTGGTGCGAGTGGCCTTAAGTTGTTTCCGATTTCACAAGTCGGCCTCGACGGTTTTAAGGCGCTGAGGTCGGTATTGCCGGCAGGCACATTGTGCATACCCGTTGGTGGTATTAACCCAAGTGTTGACAGTATGAAACCCTACTTACAGTTGGGCGCCGATGGTTTTGGCCTCGGCGCTTCGCTATATCGCCCTGATTTGGATGATCAGCAGCTGCGTATAAATGCGCGTGCGTTTGTTAAGAGTTACTTTCAGGCGCTGGAGGCCTGTAAATAACAATTTCCCAGCGAGGGATACTAAGCCGAGGTTATAACGATGAAAATAAAAAAACTCTCTTTTACCTGCTTTAAAGCTCTGCTTGTAAGCGTATTCTTTTTCGTTGCTGTTGTACATGCTAGTGAAAAAAAGGTTGATCAAATCAATACGTTTTCGGCGGTTGAATATATTGGCGGCAAAGAAAAGTTGCGTGTCGATTTTGATGTTGATATTAAAAAAGCGCGAGATATCTACATTCTTGTTCGCTATTTTGATACCTGGAAAAATATCAGTGAAAGGCGCCTGCGAATAAAGAAAAGTGGCACCTATCATGTTGAGCTCGATACCGAAGGTTTAAAACCGGGGCAATATCGCGTTGGTGCCTATATGACGCCGCGAGGAAAAAACTGGAACGCGCGTGTCGGCAATGAAATGAACAGTGTATTTACTGTGGTCGATTCGGATGTGTACCAAGAGCAGGTTGTGTTTTCCGATACGGATAAGGTCGACCGTGTGCGTTGGCCCAAAGAAGTTGGCAATGAAGAGAATACCCTGCACGTGAACTATTCGATCACTCAGCCCCGTGATTTACATATCAAGCTCTTTGACAAACAGAGCAACCAAGCGGTAACCACCATCGTCTATCCGTTAACAAAGCCGGGTGAGTGGAGCCTGCCAATTACCAAGCTGGCCGAGAAGATTCCCGCCGGTGGCTATGTCTGGGTTGTCTATGTCTCTGAGTCCAAGGCTGATGAGGCCATCGGCGAAAAATATCATATGCCGTTTGATTTAACTGCCGGCTAAGCATAGAGGTATTTACAGTGAAAAAATCAAGTTTATGGGTGCTGACATGTGTTTTGTTTGTGGCTGCTGTTTGTGTTGACACCCAAAACTCGCTAGCTGCCACTGATCAGAAAAGTACGCCAGCGGATAGCGCGCGAGAAAGACCGAATATCGTTTTAATTTTGCTGGATGATTTAGGTTATGCCGATGTTGGGTTTATGCCTGAAGCCGAGTCTGATATCCATACGCCCAGCATCGATGAACTGGCGAAGCAGGGCACGGTGTTTTCTCAGGCCTATGTCAGCCATCCCTATTGTGGCCCAAGTCGCGCGGGTTTGATGACAGGGCGTTATCAGCACGAATTTGGTTCGCAATTTAATCTTGCCGCTTACAGCGAGCACGGTATCAGCACGGACGAAATATTTTTCAGCAAGGTGCTGCAAGATGCGGGTTATCGCACGGGGCTGATTGGCAAGTGGCACCTCGGTGAGCAGCCGCAGTATCGCCCCAATGTGCGCGGTTTTGACTATTTTTACGGCATGCTCGGCGGTGGCCATGTATATCACAGCAAGGACTTTATTCGCCAGGCGAACTACGACCCGGAAAATAAGCAGATCTGGGATTATAAAATCCCGTTGATGGAGAACGAGAACTACGCGTCCGAGAGCGGTTACGACGACAATCTTTATATTACCGATATGTTAACCGACGCCGGTTTGGCATTTATTGATAGAGAAAGTAAAAATAAAGCGCCGTTCTTTTTGTATATGAGTTACAACGCGCCGCATACGCCAGAAGAAGCGAAAGCAGAAGATGAGCTTGCGCTTCAAAATATTCTCGGTGACCGAGCTGCCCAAGGTAAGCGCTTGACCTATACCGCTATGGTTTACGCGGTAGACAGAGGTGTTAAGCGCCTGGTTGAAAAACTTAAAGCAACGGGCGCTTATGAAAATACCTTGATTGTCTTTTTAAGTGACAATGGCGGCCGAACCAATCAAGCCAGTGCCAGCAATAAACCATTAAGGGCGGGTAAAACATCGCTTTATGAAGGCGGTATTCGTGTGCCGATGTTCTGGCACTGGCCCGATGGAGCTTTGCACAACGGCCACTATGGGCACGCTATTTCGTCGCTGGATTTTTATCCGACATTTGCCGCCCTGGCTGAGGCTGAGATTCCCGCGGGCAAGCGCCTTGACGGTGTCGATGTACTGCCACATATTCGCGCTGGCACTAACGCCCGCGCCGATCGACCTTTGTTTTTTATGATGCACCAGCCCGATCGCGGTTTAAATCAAAGCGCTGTGGTGCTCAATAACCAGAAGTGGTACAGCAGTGGCAACGGCCAATGGTTTTATTACGATCTTAAGCACGACAGCAGTGAATCAAACCGTAAAAACGCTGCTAAGCAAGCCGCCAAGCAAGACAGGCAACTTGTTCAAGCTCTGTATGACTGGACGTGTTTGCATAGCGAGCCGCAGTGGTTTGATAGTCCGTCTTACGGCTGGGAGAGCGCCTGGAAAACAAAAGGTTTACCCGATTGGCAAAAAACCTTCCCAAAACTGTATCGTGCCAAACACTGCAATGATGCGCCCCAAGTTAAGCTAACAACAAATAAAGGGGGGAGTTAACGTGAAGGTGCTTTCTTATTTGCCCCTGTTGTTTTTTGTATTTTTGAGTGTGTCCGTGCGAGCGTACGATGCGCCGCCACCGCTTTCTGACCCTGAAAATAGCGCAGGCTGGGTTATTAATGAAGCTGTCAGCGACGAATTTAATGGCGACAGTTTTGATCGCAATGTCTGGTTTAATCAAGGCGAGAACGGCCAGTGGAACGGTCAGTGGAAGGGGCGTGCACCAAGTCAGTATGACCCGGCCAATGTGCGAGTCAAAGATGGCTTTTTGTATATGACTGCGCGCTGGGATACACAATTTAAATTCGCCAGTGGCAATGGTGGAGGCAATTCGGTCGGTGCCTGGCAGTACGGCGATGTGCCGCTTACGGCCGCTGCGCTGCTGGGAAAAAACTTCTTTCACTACGGCTATATGGAGATGCGCTCAAAGGCGGCTCCGGGGCCAATTTCCAGTTCGTATTGGACAACGGGCAAAGGCGGTGAAACCGACGCCTTTGAAAGTTATGGTTGGAACCCAAACAATCGCTGGTCTGCAAAACGCTTTCACACCAGTTTCCACGATTGGCGTAAAGGTTCAAAAAGCTACGGTAAGCGCATTTGGGAAAATGATCACATCTTTGATTTTAATGTTGCCGACGATTTTCATACCTACGGTTTTGAGTGGGATAAAAATTACGTTGCGATTTATATAGACGGGGCCATGATCCAGTGTAAAAACCGCAGTGACCTCGGCGACGCCTGGGTCGCCAATAACCCTCAGCGCCCGTGGATTGATATGGAAAGTTTTGACTGGGAAGTCAATCCGAACAAGCTAAAGGCTGAGCACTTTAACGGTGAGCAGGGTATTGATTTTATTGTTGATTATGCGCGTGTCTATCAGCGCAAAGACGGTAAGTCTGGCGGCAAGTGCCCAGTGCGAAGCAACCTGTTGGAAAACGGTGATTTTGAACAAGGTTTAAAGTACTGGTCTGGCCCGGCTAGTTTAATTGATCGCGATGGCGGTAAAGCTGTGGTGCTAAAAAAACCGGCAACCTTAACTCGCACAGTCGCGGTAAAACCAAATACCAGTTATTTGTTGCTTGCCTCGGCCAACAGTGTCGATACCAATATGCGTGACAAGTGGTTTAACAGCTACTTTGGTGTACGAGCCAGGGGCCTAAAGGTTAGCGGCGGCGACGGTAAATTTGATGTGCGCTATTTTTACAATCGCTGGCATGAAAAAAGTCTGCAGTTCACCACAGCCCGGCATACAACGGAGATTGAGCTGTACCTTAGCAATCAACCTCAAGGCGGTGAGGTGCAGCTAGACGATGTTCAATTGTACGAACTCACCTTTAGCACGCCAAATGTAAATAGCCACTAAGCGCAAAATATAGCCGCGCTATTCCCGCGTTTACTTGTTGTGCCATTTGTGCGCTTGCTGAGCTTTGCAGCGCACGCAGTTTAGCTAGCGCCTTGCTGTTGTGTGTTTGTTAGTGGCTGCTGAGTACTAAACATCAAAACACATTGCCCGCCCAGCGGTGTATTCACATCGCTACGTATCCCTCCAGACTTTCGCTGTCAGAAGCGCTCCCCAGGCTGTTTATACGAACGACTTGCACCTTGTTGCCCGCGAAGTTTGCCCGTTTTGAGCGTTGTTTCGACGTTGTTTCGACGTTGTTTGGATGCGATTTACTGCAGTATCCACGAGACACAGTTCTCTCTAATTTTGTATGTGTGATATTCGTATTTGTATGATGTTTGTTTTATTGCTATTTTTAAGAGTCACGACGCGCACGGAGTGCGAGTGAGCCTTTGCTAGAGTATTCGTTTCAGCTGCAGTTCCAGGGATGAGCCACGATGCTTCGACGTTCTAGATCATAAAAATAATTTTGGACGTAAACCCGATGAAAACACGCATCACTTTGCTGACGCTGGCGGCCTTGTTGCCGACAGCTGGCGCAGCTGCACCCGAACGACCGGTTATCGACCGCGACATCCATATGGCTGAGGGGCACGTACCCGGCGGTACGGACAGGCGCTGGTTAAACCCCTATGTACCGCCATTGACGACGAGCAAAGATGGCCGCATAGGCCTTACTCATCGCCCTTACCAGGGCATCTACTTTCGCCTGTTAAAGCCTGAAAATATTCAAGTGCCATTTGTTGAGTCCGAAGCGGGCATGGCAATTATGAATCACAGCGAGTACCTCGATGAAATGCGCCCTGATAGCGATATTCCTATGCGCGGTACCCAGGCTCACGTAAGTATTTGCGACCCCGCGGCGGCTCTGGCCCACGATCCTCAGGCATCAACGCAGCAAGCGAATGCCAACCCCTATAGCTGCGGGCTTGACGGCGCTGATGATTGTTATGACCTGGTGGTCATTTCAATGCAGGAAAACGGCCACTTAGGTGGTACTGATGTGCATCTACGGGTTGAGAGCCCGAAAACCATCGATGCAAATATTGCCGAGATTCGTGTAGGTGAGACTCAGGTTGGCCCCGTGAGTTTTGGCAGCGCTTCGTTTTTTGAGCCGAGCATTACCGGCGACGGTCACTTGTTGGTATCGCGCAGTGACAATGCGCGCTTTTCGTGGCGCCATCCCGATGGCAGCCAGCGCAGCGTTGAATCCGATATTGTCTATTACGTAAACGACAACCCAGATGATTTTGCCGCCTGTGACGTCGACCAGTTTACCGACCGATATCCGATTGGCCACGCGCCTTACGATGCGACGATTAACCAGCGTTACGGTTTTGCCATGCACGAGTTTGAAACCGTTGATCACCGCGGCGAACGTTTGGTGTTGCCCGACGGTTTTGGTTTTGGCACTTATCCGTGGATAGATAAAGCCGGCGCCAATATCAGTTTTACCTCGATTGGCGGCCGTTTGGCTGGGTCGGGTTATAGCACGCGTTGCCCGGACGATATTCTTGCGCTCTACGGTGGTTGTAATGACAGTGCGGAGAATTCACCGCTGAACGGGCGCACGCTGATGGGGCTTTGGACTCGAGGGAAAATGGTCTTGCTCGACAATATGATCAACCATATGGACCATATGGAGAATGTGCAGCACAACGCGCACCGCGATGTTTTATTGTACGAGCCCGAAGCGGGGGACAGCGGTTACAAGCGTGTTGGCGATACGCGCAGCCGGGATATTCACACGATGCCCAATGGCAATGTGCCCAACAGCAGTTTTTTTGATTCGAACGAGCACCGCTTTAATATGCTTGAATCCATGCGCCCGGTCAGCCCAGCTGATGTGAGCTGGTTGATGAGTAGCGGCCGCTCGAGTGACGAAGTTGTGTTTGACGATTATTTAAATGTCCATGGTTTTATTGTCTCTCATATGGTGCAGCAGCTTCGCTTTAATACCCAGTACAACGTCAAGGCAGTGCTTAGCGGTGCGCTGCAAAATTCGGCGACGTCCCCGCACTGGAACAAGCCGCTGTTTGCTGAGATGAGCGGTGATGGTCGGGCTGAGATTGTCGCCAACGGCGGTGTGACCGGCAAAGGTTACTGGCTTGATGGCAACGGCATAGGCCTTCACTACACGATTGATGAGCAGTCGCAAGATGTACTGCAAAGCCCGTGGTACTACAGCATTTTTATCGACAGCCGCGACAACAGCGCCGAGCGGGATTTGCTGAGTTTTCCGGATGCATCGCAAATTCGACTGCGCGATAACAATCGAATTGTGTTTGTTGATGCTTCGGGCGAAACACTGCACGAGGTAGATACCCTGGTCGCGATTCCCGATGGCGGTTGGATGCATCTCGCGTTTCAGCTTAGCCAGGGCAACCGCTATATTGAGACCTATATTAACGGCTTTAAAGCCGACTCCTGGCTCAGTGATCAGCCGCTGTTTGTCTTGAGCCCGGGTAGCTTGAGCCTCGGTGACAACGGCGGTGGCAACCGATCGTTTCGCGGCTGGATTGACGATTTCAAGGTTTTTGCCGAGCTTGTGAATCCCGAGCTCGCTTGCAACCACGCAAAAGGCAGCTTAGTTGCGCTGCGCGATGTAGAGCAGGGCTATTGGCGCGAGCTCGCCAACACTTACCCGCAAGTCTCTCACTCTCAAATCAGCAACCGCCTGGCAAGTAGTGGCCAGGCAAGTTACGCCGCGTATGCGTGTTACCACGATTACAGTTATGACTATGCGGCGCATTTACAAAATATCCCCGCGAACTTAATTAGCTTACGCGAGGCGATTAACTTCCCCGAAGGCCCGCTGTACCGCGACCGTCCCCGGCCTGAATCTCGCGCCAATACGTTTTGTTTGAGCTGTCACACGCAAGAGGGACGCGGAGGTCTAGACCTCGACGCGCTGGCATTTCGCGCAGGAGTTAACGCACCGGAGGATCACCGCCGCCAACCTCTGCAGAGCGACCCGTATATCTACGGCAATATCCCCGCCGCTTGGTTGGCCGAGGCTGTTCCGGCAAGTGCCCTGCGTTCGCAGCGCAACAACGCGCTGAATATTGATTACCTGTTACTGCCCAGTGCAGATGAGTTGGCGTTACTGCCAAGCCCAAGCCCAAGCCCAAGCCCAAGCCCAAGCCCAAGCCCAAGCCCAAGCCCAAGCCCAAGCCCAGTTTTTTCGCCTAGCCCTGACGTTTTACCCAGCGCGTCACCAGTGCCAAGCGCCGCGCCAACGCCGCAAGTGAGCGCGCAACCGACGCCTGTGCCGAGTGCAACGGCGCAGCCGACCCCTGCGCCGTTGCCAAGTCCTGAAACCACGGCGCAACCGGGCCTTAGCTCGCTGATGGCAAACAGTGATTTTGAGCAGGGTTTAGATGGCTGGACGACCTTTGGTAATACTTCGGCCGCTGCTGAGCGGGGGAACAATTTTGTTTACGCCGGTGCAAACGCCGCTTATATCGCTGGTAATGGTGGCATTAACCAAGTATTGCAACTTGAGCCAAATCGCGACTATGAAGTCAGTATTCGCGCGCGAGTGGGCGTTATTGGTGAGGCCTTTTACATAGGTGCGAGCAATGTAAGCACAGGAGCATTTATTGTGAACGCCCAGATTCACTCGAGCACGTATGAGTTGTATCAGTTCCGTTTTCGCACCAGCGCCAATGCAAACGACAACTACCGCATCTGGATGTGGGGCAACGAGGGTGGTGACTATTTTGGCGATAACTTTGTGATTAATTTGCTATCAATTGCACCGGAGCCAACACCGGAACCAACACCGGAACCAACGCCGGAACCCTGTGATACGTCATGGGTAAGTGTTAGTGGTGTTGATATTGTTGCCGAGACATTCGCGATGTCAGTTGGTGAGCAGCGGCCACTCGATTACCAGGTTTTCCCTGCGTGCGCATCACAACAGGGCGTCACGTTTAACAGCACCAACTGGCAGGTAGTGACGCCGAACCCCAGCGGCTTGTTAACAGCAAATCGTGCAGGTAGCGCAACCATTACCGTGCGCACAAAAGATGGTGCTTATGTGGATACCGTGCTGGTAACGGTTGATTAAGCGTTTGCTTGCTGCGCAACGCGGCAGTATAGGCTTAAGATAAAGGGGCCCGGCAGGGCCCTTGTTTTACCTGCTGGCTTGCTTTTTGTTATGCCGGGCGACGCAAGCCGCCACGTTTACTGAACTTTATCTAAATCTTCATAGCGCTGATTAAGGGTTTGTTGCACTGCTTTGGCATCATCGATCAGCTGGCGAACGGTTTCGGGGTTATATGGGTTGGCGGGCAGGACAACCGGCTGCTGCTCGGATTGATTGGGCTCGGCTGCCTGTTCCGCTTTGATTTCGATGCCCTGAATAATATTTTGTTGGGGATCGACTTCCAGCACTTGCGCTTGCATCTGTTCTGGTGGTGCTTCACTGCTGTAGTGGGTAACGCCGTGTTCATCGACCCATTTATAGGCTTTTTGTTTGCCTGCAGGCAGGGAAGGGGCTTTGACTTTGAGATCAGCAAAGCTTAAGCCGCTGCCAAGGTCGGCAAAGGGGCTCTTTCCTGTTTTTATATAGATCAGGTAATTGGATATGCCGATAACTATAAATAGCATCATCGCGACTTTAATAATCAAGCCTTTCATGGTGTCTGTCCGTGGAAGTTTCAGGGCTATTGTAGATCAGCAAAGGGGCTGAGCAGTAGTGCCAGGGTTTTCAGCTAAAGCTGAATCGACTAAGGTGCGGCCCATGAACAGCGATATATACAATCTAAGTTTAGAGCTCGGCCAGTGTTTGCAGCGCGGCCATAGGCAATTCACCTGTGCCGAATCGTGCACCGGCGGCCTGATTGCCGCGGCTGTTACCGATGTGCCGGGCAGCTCCGCTTGGTTTGAACAGGGCTTTGTCACATACAGTAACCAGGCGAAACACGATTTATTGGGTGTTGATACAGGGTTATTTGAGCGCCACGGAGCCGTTAGCGAAGCCGTTGTTGAGGCAATGTTGCGCGGGGCTTTAATGCGCAGTGGAGCCGATATTGGCCTTGCTGTAAGCGGTATTGCCGGCCCGGGTGGTGGCTCTGAGCAAAAGCCCGTTGGCACGGTTTGCTTTGCCTGGGGCAGCTTGAAACAGCCTAAAGTGCAGCGCTGTCTGTTTGACGGCGATCGCGCCGAGGTCCGCCGCCAGGCGACTGAGTTTGGCCTGCGCGCGGTGCTCGCTTTTATTTCATCAACTACTGTATAAAAACCTAGTATATGGTTGCATATACAGTATTTATCATTTAGGCTTGGCCTATAAGTTGAAATCGGCTTCCGATATTTGATTTCCGAAATTTAGAGGTGACCCAATGGATAGCAACAAAGAGAAAGCGTTGGCTGCGGCTTTAGCCCAGATTGACAGACAGTTTGGCAAAGGCACAGTCATGCGTCTCGGTGACAGGGAAAATGTCGCAATTCCAAGTATTTCAACCGGTTCTCTGGGGCTCGATGTTGCACTGGGCATCGGTGGTTTGCCTAAAGGCCGTATTGTTGAGATCTACGGCCCTGAATCTTCGGGTAAAACTACGCTTACGCTGCAGGTGATTGCCGAAGCGCAGAAGGCCGGTGGTACCTGTGCGTTTGTTGATGCCGAACACGCGCTCGATCCCATCTATGCCGAAAAGCTTGGCGTTAACGTTGATGATTTGATTATTTCTCAGCCCGATACCGGTGAGCAGGCTTTGGAAGTTGCCGATATGTTGGTGCGTTCGGGCGCGGTTGATGTATTGGTTGTCGACTCGGTCGCGGCGCTGACGCCAAAAGCTGAAATTGAAGGTGAGATGGGTGACCATCACGTCGGTTTGCAGGCGCGCTTGATGAGCCAGGCCTTGCGAAAAATCACCGGCAATATCAAAAATGCCAACTGTCTTGCGATCTTTATTAACCAGATTCGCATGAAGATTGGCGTGATGTTTGGCAACCCTGAAACCACAACAGGCGGTAATGCACTGAAGTTTTATTCTTCTGTGCGCCTCGATATTCGCCGTATTGGCGCTGTTAAAGAGGGTGACGAAGTAACGGGCTCTGAGACGCGCGTGAAGGTTGTTAAAAACAAGGTTGCACCGCCGTTTAAGCAAACTGAATTTCAGATTCTCTACGGCAAAGGCATTAACCGGCTTGGCGAAATTATCGATTACGGTGTCAAACTTGGCTACATAGAAAAAGCCGGTGCTTGGTACAGCTACCAAGGCGATAAGATTGGCCAGGGCAAAGCCAATTCCATGAATTATTTGCGTGAGCACCCGGAGATTGCCGAGTTGCTTGAGCAAAAAATTAAAGCCGAGCTGCTCGGTGTGGAAGCACCTGCAGCCGAGCAAGACAGCGAAGTCGCTGGCGAGGCATAGTTTCTGTGGCGGCCGACCAACTGCGTCAGCAGCTTTTGAATCAGGCTCTGGCGCTGTTGGCTCGGCGTGAATACAGCCGAGCCGAATTAACGCAAAAGCTGGGGCAAAAATGTGACGACCTGCGCCAGGTCGAAGCGCTGCTCGACAGCTTAGCTGAGCAAGGTTTGCAAAGCGATGAGCGTTTCAGTGAGGCTTTTGTGCGCTATCGCGTTGAGCAAGGTAAAGGGCCCTTGCGTATTCGTCAGGATCTTCGTCAAAAAGGCATAGCTGAAACACGCATAAGTGAGTTAATTGAACACTATGCTGATCAGTGGTTTGAACAGGCGTTTGAAGTGTATGTTCGAAAATTCAAGCTCGATGCACCGACCGAAGCCAAAGACAAAGCTAAGCGTTTGCGTTTTCTTCATGCCCGCGGTTTTAGCCCCGACATTGCCTACCGGGTGCTAGACCGGGTTTGTGGCAGATGAGCTATTAAAGTTGTCATTTCAGTACAAAAAAATATGTAAATGTGACAATTAGCGCTGCTTGCTGGTCAAATTTCGGCAATAATAGTCGGCAAATAATCATAGCGACCGACTGGCAGCAATGGAAAAAGATCTCCTTAAGCAATTTACCCCTTTTGATGGTTTACAAGACGAGTATCTCGTTGAGGCACTTGAGCACATTAAGCTCGAGCAGCTTGAAAAGGGTCAGATGATTTTTAAGCGCGGCCGCGCTGTTGCTGCACGCTACTTCTTATTGGACGGTCACGTCGATCTTATCGATAGCCAGTACCAGGCGACGGCGATCAAGTCTTCTACGGTGCAGTCGCGCACAATGTTGAATCCCGAGAATCCTACGCGCTGTTCCTGTGTTGTCAAAGGCCCAACGGCGAGCATTTTTTCTATTGATGCCGAAGCGCTCGACCGAATCACCGCTTGGTCAGAATCTGCTGAATCGGCGTTTGAGGCCGAGATGAGTGCTCGCCACCAGGATTTTGATCCGACTCAAACGGGCTCGTTTGACGTGATTGAAGTTGAAGAGGTGCACGAGGAAGAAGCCGGTGACTGGATGTCGGCGCTGTTAAAGTCGCCTTTGTTTTCGCGTGTTCCGCTTACCCACGTGCAGGATCTATTTGCCAAGTTTGAAGATGTTGAGGCCGAGCCGGCTCAGGTTGTGGTTAAAGAAGGGGAGAAGGGCGACTACTTTTACGTGATTGCCAACGGCAAGGCTCGGGTCAGCAATCACAGCGACAGTGTTAATGTTGAGCTCGGGCCCGGTCAGCACTTTGGAGAAGAGGCTCTACTGGGCTCGACACTTAGAAATGCAACGGTGACGATGACTGAGCCCGGGCAGCTTAAGCGCCTGAATGCCGAAGACTTTCAGGCGCTGTTGAGTGAGCCGGTACTGCAGTACGTTAGCCAGGAAGCGCTGGAGCAGCTCGATCGCGCCTACAAGCTTATCGATGTGAAAATGCCTCTGGAATATCGTGTTGCTCACCATAAAGAGAGTATTAATTTGCCGCTGTCGAGATTGCGAAGCTCAATGATGGACCTCGCTAAAACCAAGGTCTATGTGGTGGTCGGCGACGCCGGAAGCCGCTCTAAAATCGCGGCGCATTTGCTCTGTCAAGCAGGCTTCGAAGCCTATATTCTCGAAGAGTCTTCCGAAGCTGCCGCTTAAAAACAGATTGTGCGTGTACTGCTACTTTCAGCGTATGACGCCGCCAGTCATCGCAGTTGGCGAGAGGGGCTCTGCCAGGCTTTTACCGAGTTTGAGTGCACGGTACTGACGCTGCCGGCGCGTCACTTTGCCTGGCGTATTCGCGGTAATGCCCTGTATTTTGCAGATCAACTGCGCCGATTACAAAAAGATTACGACTTGCTTATCGCCACCTCGATGGTTGATGTCGCCGGCCTGAAGGGTTTGTACCCAGCGCTGGCGCCGTGCCCCACTTTAGTTTTCTTTCACGAAAATCAGTTTGCTTACCCCGATAGTGCGTCAAAACACTCCCTGCTTGAAGCGCAGCTGATTAATTTTTATTCGGCGCTCGCGGCAGATTATGTTGTCTTTAACAGTGCTTTTAATCGCAGGACTTTTTTTGATGGCCTGCAAGCGCTGCTTCAGCGTTTACCGGATGCTGTGCCTGCGAATACACTCGCCAGCTTAGAAAAGCGCAGTGCGGTGTTGGCCGTTGGCCTTGCTGACGATATATTTGCGCACAGCAACTTACGCGACCGACGCCTTCAAGGGCCGCGTGTTGATTTGGTCTGGAATCATCGCTGGGAATATGACAAGGGCCCGGAGCGCCTGCTTTGTCTGGTCAAACAACTCGATCCAAGTTTGAACTTGAGCTGGCACATCGTGGGTCAGCGTTTTCGCAAGCAGCCGAGCTGTATGGCGCAGCTGCACAGTTTACTCAATGAGCGAGGTTGGCTGGGTTCTTGGGGGCCGCTTGAGGCACGCAGCGACTATTTGGATTTGCTGCGCCGCTGCGATGTTGTGGTGTCGACAGCCCTGCACGACTTTCAGGGGCTTGCCGTGCTTGAAGCGATGGCCTGTGGCTGCGTGCCGCTGGTGCCAAAGCGGTTGGCTTACCCGGAATATATCGCTCACGCTTACTGTTACGATACATCTGATGAGCTTGAGCGCGAAGCTCAGCACGCAGCCAAGCTACTGCAGAACTATATCGCCGGTGATTGCAGCTGGCCGGCCAATGATGTTGACAGCTTGTCATGGCAGGCCTTGCGCCCGGCTTATCAGCGCGCTTTTAAAGCGGCTTTGGATTTTCATTCCCGAGCGCAGCGAGTATGATGCAGAGCTTTTGTTTTAGCGCGGCTAACTAAGCTCGCCGCCGATAATCTGTAACATAACAAGAGAGCTCGCATGACCAAATCTCGTATTCTCACAGGTATTACTACGACCGGTACGCCGCATCTGGGTAACTATGTCGGCGCGATTCGCCCTGCGATCCGCAGTGTCAGCGATGACTCGCAGGCTTTCTTTTTCCTTGCAGATTTACACGCGTTGATTAAATGCCAGGACCCCGAGAAAATTCAACAAAGTACCAAAGAGATTGCGGCAACGTGGCTGGCGTTAGGGCTGGATACGGACAAAGCGGTATTTTATCGCCAGAGCGATGTGCCTGAGATCTCTGAGCTGAACTGGGTGCTAAGCTGCATGACCGCCAAGGGCCTTATGAATCGCGCGCACGCCTACAAGGCCGCGGTCGATCAGAATGTTGCCGATGGGCTCGATGCCGATAGCGCTGTGACCATGGGCTTATTTAGTTACCCAGTTCTTATGGCGGCCGATATTTTAATGTTTAACGCCAGCGATGTTCCGGTCGGTAAGGATCAGATCCAGCACGTTGAAATGGCACGCGATATTGCTGGGCGTTTTAATCACCACTTTGGCGAGGTATTTGTGCAGCCGCAAGCTCGTGTCGACGACAACGTTGCGGTACTTCAGGGTCTTGATGGCCGCAAAATGAGCAAAAGCTACAACAATACGATTCCTTTGTTTTTGCCCGAGAAAAAACTGCGCAAACACATCAATAAGATCAAAACCAACTTGCTCGAGCCCGGCGAGCCAAAAGACCCGGATGGCTCTACCGTATTTCAGCTGTGGCAGGCCTTTGCAACGGATGAGCAGTGTGAGCAGATGCGCCAGGCCTTTGCCGATGGCATCGCCTGGGGTGAAGCTAAGAAACAACTTGCGGATTTGATTAATGAAGAGCTCGCCGAGCCGCGTGAAAAATACGAGCAGTTGATGGCCAACAGCTCAGACATTGAAGCGGTTTTGCAGCAAGGCGCGGAAAAAGCGCGAGCTCTGAGCCGTCCTCTGCTTGCCCAAGTCAAGGCAGCCGTAGGTATTCGCCCACTCTAAAGCTGTCTAGCCGAGCTGCGCCTTTAGATGCGATTCGGCGCAGCTCGTTGGCCCATAGTCAGGGCCTCCTTTTCTTCGTTTCTAGCTACCTGGGCTCCTTTGTTGCACGCGTTGTTGTAAGTGGTGTTACAAGTGGTGTTACAAGTGGTGATGGAGCCCAGTTCTGCTTTCCTTTGGCAGCCTTCCAAACCTCGGGCTAGGCTTAGTAGAGTCAATTACTGCTCAGCCAGAGGGCGCTGTGATCTCTACTCAGAATCGGGTCTTTGTTTTTGTCGCTGCTGCGGCTTTGTTTTTGTGCTGCTTGTTATTCTTTCAAAGCTTGTGGCTGCTACTGCCGGCATTTTTATTGTTCAGCGCTGTTGGTTTGTACTTGCTAAGCGCCAGCGAGGAACAGTACGAGCCGGGTGAAACAGATAGCGATGGCTTTTTGTTAAAACAGCGTTTGGACGCTTCAGTAAGTGAGCTGAGCACTCCGCTGTGCAATGACCTTGGGCAACTCAGTGAGGATATTCAGAATTTAAGTGAACGCTCTAGCTTGCAGCTTCACAAGAGTTTTCAGCTGTTGTCTGAATCCTCGCGTCATGGCAAAGAGCTACTTACTCAGATTGTCGATCGCTTGTCGTCAGAGGGTAAAGACGAAGTATCACTGAAGGGTTTTGCCGATGAGGTTGGCAAAATACTCGATGACTACGTCACCTTGTTTGTTGATATCAGCGATAAGAGTGTCCAGGCGGTACATAAAATCCAGGATATGGTGCTGCAATTTGACGAGATGTTTGGCCTGATCAAGGACATCCGGGGCATTGCCGATCAAACCAACCTGCTCGCTCTCAACGCCGCGATTGAGGCCGCAAGAGCGGGGGAGTCTGGGCGGGGTTTTGCCGTGGTGGCCGATGAAGTTCGCAAGCTGAGTCAAGATTCGAATACCTTGTCCGATCAGATACGGGACAAAGCCGAAGCGGCAAAAAACACCGTCAGCAGTGTTGAAACGGTCGTCGGTGAAATTGCATCGCTGGATATGAATATTGCCATTGACGCAAAGGGCCATCTCGATGCGATGCTCAACGAGCTGGAGCAGGTTAACACTCAGGTCGCTTCAAGCGTTGAAGAGGGCGCTGAAGTCGGGCGCGAAATTAACCAGGAAATCACCGATGCCATGGACGCGCTGCAAGCGGGGGATCAAGTTGCCCAGCTGGCAGTAAAAATTCACGCAATAGGCACTCAACTTCAGCGTTTACTGCAGGTGCTGAGTCAGGGTAGTTCACACGAAGATTTAATTGAGCAGTTGCGCAGCAGGATAGACGAGCTTGAAGCCCTGCCGGCGCACCATAGTTCTAATAAGTCTTCATCGGTCAGCGGCAGTGATGTCGATTTATTTTAATGGAGAAAGGCCATGCAGCTTGAAAATCAAGATAGCAATAATGTAACGCTCAAACTCGGAGAGCGCTTTGATTTTGCCTGTGTTGAAGAGTTTCGAAAATGTTACGAAAGTCTTGAGCCCCAGGGGCGCTGCTTGCTCGTGATGGATTTTGCCAATACCAAGTACATGGATAGTTCAGCGCTTGGCATGCTGATCAATGCAAAAAATCACTTCAGCGGTCAATCAGTGAAGATTATGCTGCGTAACTGCAATGCACAAATTAGAAAAATCTTTTCAATTTCTCGTTTTGATCTGAAATTCGACATACTTTGAGCAAACTTTCATGAAAATATTGGTCGTGGATGATCACGCCTACAATCGTGAGCTACTTGGTTTTATGCTCGAAGATCACGGCTGTGTGCCGGTTTATGCCGAAAACGGCATGCTTGCGCTGGAACAGGTTCTCAGTGATACCAGCATCGATTTGGTATTAATGGATGTGATGATGCCGGTCATGGATGGCCTTGAAGCGACAACGGCAATTAAAGAACAGTGCCAAGATCGTTTTTTACCGGTGCTCTTTGTCACTGCGCTCGATGATGAAAAAAATATTACCGCGTGCCTGAATGCCGGGGGAGATGATTTTGTTCCAAAGCCGGTTAATGAGAATATTTTAGTGGCAAAGGTCAAGGCGCACGAGCGTTCTAAGGCCTTATATGATCAGGTAAAGAACAGCAATGAGGAGCTCACCTACCACCGTAAATTAATGGATAGGGAGCATAGCATCGTTGAGCATATTTTTGAAAACGGTAGCAAGCGCCAGCAAACCAGCTGCGATAATCTCAGTGTTTATACCTCTCCGATGTCGATGTTTAATGGTGATTTAGTGCTTTCTGCGCCTTCACCGTCGGGGGGGCTCTATTTATTGCTGGGGGATTTTACCGGCCACGGTTTGGCCGCATCAATCGGTTCACTGCCCGTTGGAGAAGTGTTTTATCAGCAGGTGCAACACCAGGCCAGTGTCAGCAAGATTGCAACAGAAATAAATCATCGTTTGAAAATACTCCTGCCGCAGAATATGTTCTTTTGCGCAGCAATTGCTGAGCTCGACGCCACCGGTGAACAAATGACACTGTGGCTCGGCGGCATGAACGATATTCTGCAGTTAAAAGCAGACGGCCGGCTGTTGCATCTTGAGTCGCGCCACATGCCTCTTGGTATTTTAAGTGATGAGGAGTTTGATGATAGCCCGGATATTTATACGCTAGAGGCCCAAGACAAACTGTATATCTACACTGACGGTATTACCGAAGCCGTTGACAGTGAAGGCAATGAATTTGGCCAGCAGCGCCTGGAACAAATTGTTCGCTCCAGCGAGGAGCGCAGCTTGCAGACTATTGTGGATGCTGTAAATGCTTTTTCCGAAAGTGACGAGCAAAATGATGATGTCAGTATCGCCCTGCTGAACGCCGGGCCGCTTGTGCACAGAGACAAGCTCAGCAACGAGCCGGTAGATATCGGTGCGGATTATCACACGATTGATTCCATTCCCTGGTCATTGGATTTGAGCTTGTTTGACAAAGATTTACAGCGCACCAATATTGTCGACCAGCTAATGAGTTTTGTCAGTTCGATTAGTGGAATGGAAGCCCATCAGGATAAAATTTTTACCATCGTCAGTGAGCTTTACAACAACGCGCTCGAGCACGGTATTCTCGGCTTGGATTCTCAGCTTAAAGCCGACGCCGACGGCTTTGAAAAATACTATCAGCTGCGCCAGCAGCGCTTACAAGAACTCTCTGAGCAAAGAATTAATGTCTCGTTTAAGTTTGTGCGCGCCGATCCGAACCAGTTGCATATCACCATCAACGACAGTGGCAGGGGCTTTGACGTTGAAGCTGTGTGTCGGCGCATCAACGAAGGTGAACAGAGCCACGGGCGCGGTATGCTGTTATTAGAGCAGTTGTGTTCTCACCTGGAATATCGAGATGGCGGGCGCACCGCATTTGCGCGCTATGACTTGAGTTTACATTAGTATCAACAGACTCCGGCCTAGCTCGCGCAGTACACTTTCTCCAGGCTCAAATACAGTGCATTGCACAGCTTAGATAAATCGTCATCAGTGCTTATATATGGCGGCATGCAATACACAAGTTTGCCAAAGGGCCGCAGCCAGATACCGTGTTCAACAAATATCGGTTGTAGCCTTCGCAGATCCACGGTTTCTTTCATTTCTACAACACCGATTGCACCGAGCACACGCACGTCGGCAACCGCCTCGAGCGTTTTACACGGGGCGAGCCCTTTCTTTAACGCAAGCTCAATGCTTTGTACTTGTTGCTGCCAGTTGTTTTCGTGCAACAGCTCTATGCTGCGACCGGCAACAGCACAGGCGAGTGGGTTGGCCATAAACGTTGGGCCGTGCATAAAAACCGAAGCGGGGCCGTCTTGTATTTGCATCGCAATGTTACTAGAGCACAGCGTTGCCGCGAGGGTGATGTAACCGGCGGAGAGTGTTTTGCCCAAACACATAATATCCGGTGCTAGCGCTGCGTGCTCACAAGCAAACAGCTTACCTGTGCGGCCAAGGCCGGTGGCAATTTCATCAAAGATTAGTGGCAAGTCGTAGTTGTCGCACAGCTCGCGCAGTGTCGATAGGTAGTTGGCATGGTAAAAAAACATGCCGCCGGTACCCTGGACGATGGGCTCAACAATCACGCCCGCTAATTCGCGGTGGTGCTTGTGCAGCAGTTGTTTGAGCTCTGAGCTTTCACTGTCGTGCCAGATATCGTCAATGCGAAGGCGCGGCGCTTCGGCAAAGAGCTGCTGCTGAATTGCATCGCTAAATAAACTGTGCATGCCGGTGACCGGATCACAGACTGACATGGCCATAAACGTGTCGCCGTGGTAACCGCGTTTAAAGGTTAAAAAACGGCTGCGTTGCTGCCCCCGGCTCGCCCAATATTGAATGGCCATTTTCATTGCCACTTCGACGGCGACAGAACCGGAGTCGCTGAAAAATACATGCTCTAGTGGCGCCGGGCTGATGTCTACTAACTGCTTGGCGAGCTTGACCGCGGGTTCGTGAGTTAGGCCACCAAACATAACGTGAGCCATGCGTTGGCTCTGCTCGACTAAGGCTTTGTTTAACTCGGGGTGGTTATAGCCGTGCAGGGTACTCCACCAAGAGCTCATGCCATCGATCAATTCTCGGCCGTCTTTGAGTTTTAGGCGAACGCCTTGTGCGGAGTCGACGGCAAACATTGGCGCGTCGCTGTTCAGTGCGGCATAGGGGTGCCAGACGTGTTTGCGGTCAAGGTCGTATAACTGCTGTTCGCTGAGCGTTGACATAAGGCTCCACTGATTCGCGCTGCAAAAAGCGCGAAGTTTGCTGCAGTTTCAGCGGGCCTGCAAGTTTAAGCCGCAAGCGCTGGCGTACGCTTTTGAGTGGCGCTTTCTAACAGCGCGTGCAGCTGACACTTTTGCAGCGCTTGGCCTTCGCTAATGTAAAAGCGCAGGCGCCGGTGCATACCGGGGCGGCGGTGCAGGCTGCAATCGAGCAGCTCGCAATTGAGGCTCAGGCAGAAGTGCTCGTTAAAGTTCAGGGTCAGCGTGTGCCGGCTGGCTTTGAGTGGGGCGTGTTCAAGTTGAGTTAACCAAAAATCGACTGCCAAACCGCGGCTGGACAGATCGCGCAGGTGGCCGCGGATGGCGGGGGAAAAATCCTGCTCAAGTTGCACCTCAGGGCCCTGCCAGTTGGCAAAATTTAAGCGTTGTTCCCAGCGGCGATTGGCACTCCAGTGACACGAGATAAGCGTACAGGTATAGAGGCCGTGCTCGGCTTGTCGACGGCTTAGTTCGCAGATCAGATCCTGCTGTTCGCCTTTTAACCTAAGTTTGAAGTGCTCGTTTGCTCGTAAGTCATTGGCGGTACTCAGCAGCAGCTCGGTGCTGTGTTCCTGAATGTCGGCACCGAGAAGTAAAGCTGTGCACGAACAGCCGCGCTGGGCCTGCCACAGCTCAAGGTTGCGTCGTTCGTTGAGGGCTTGAAGTAGCAATTGTATTTGTGCAGCTTTCAACATAATCTCAGTTTTATCGTTAAGGTTTCGTGCTAGTTGGTGGCGGCCCGCGGCCAACGGGGCAGGCCCTTAACCTAGAGTTAGCAAAGCAAAGGCCAACTTAAGCTTTCACTGTTAGCGCGGGCACAGGCAGTGCTTGAGGGAAATTGAGCACAAGGCTGTGCCAAATAGCGGCAAACAATCGCCGTTTTGCCGATCGTCGGGGGTGCGCTTGTCGCTAAATGTTTACCGGCCTGGCGGTGGCTTGTTTTGTTATGCCTGTCTTTGTTGCACCTGTCTTTGCTACAATAGCGGCCTTTTGCGCACTTATTTACGCGCCGTAAAACTATGCGTTTATGTGCATAGGCGTGTTGCTAAAGTCGTCCGTCTTAAGTTGTCTAAGTTATGTCCAAGCAGTCAAATGCCAAAAGCCGCCTAGAGTTCAACAAACTACAAAAGCGCCTGCGCCGCAACGCGGGCAAAGCCATACTTGATTACAACATGATCGAGGCCGGTGACAAGGTGATGGTTTGCCTATCGGGGGGCAAAGACAGCTACGCCATGCTCGATATTTTGATGAGCCTGCAAAAGTCTGCACCGGTAGATTTTGAGTTGGTGGCTGTCAATATGGATCAGAAGCAGCCCGGCTTTCCCGAACATGTGTTACCGGAGTATCTCGATAAGCTCGGCATCGAGTACCACATTATTGAGAAAGACACATACAGTGTGGTGAAGTCGGTTGTGCCTGAAGGTAAGACCACCTGTGGCCTGTGTTCACGCCTGCGCCGAGGCACCCTTTACGGTTTTGCCGAAGATATCGGTGCGACAAAAATCGCCCTCGGTCATCACCGCGATGACATTGTTGAAACGCTGTTTCTAAATTTATTTCACGCCGGCCGTTTGAAGGCGATGCCGCCAAAGCTTTTAGCCGATGACAAACGCAATGTGCTTATTCGGCCGTTGGCCTATTGCAAAGAGGTGGATTTGGCGGAGTTTGCCGACTACAAGCAGTTTCCGATTATTCCCTGCAATCTCTGCGGCTCACAAGAAAACTTGCAGCGCCAAAATATTAAGCACATGCTGGCGTCGTGGGAAAAACAACACCCAGGGCGCATCGATACCATATTTGCGGCGCTTCAACGTGTTTCGCCATCACAGCTGGCAGATCTTGATTTGTTTGATTTTGTTCATTTACAGCTCGACCGAAGCGACGACAGGCCGCCGTCGGCCTACGAGAAAAAGCAACATACACAAATGGAAGCCGTGCAACACCATGATGCGATCCCGAGTGTTAACCTGTGAGAAGCGGCAGATTCGCTCTCAGTTGATTCCCAACATATACTTGGCTGACGGGTACTCCTTGTCGTTTCATTGGGGTCGTAAGATAAGAACAATAGGGTAGGGCTAGGTGCAGGGCTACTTTGAGGGCATTTCATTCAGGCTTGCGAAGGTTGGAGTTATACTCGCCTTGATGATTGGTATCGTTATGAGCGCGGTACAAATCTATATCGATTATCAAAGTCAGCTCATTCAAACCGATGCGATGATCAATCGCATTATCAAAGTTGCGACGCCTCCGGCGGAGCGCGCCGTCTATACCCTCGACAGCGAACTGGCCGAAGAAGTTGTCACCGGCCTGATGCAGTATGAGTTTATTGTCGAGGTGGCGCTTAAAGATGAGCTCGGTGGCCTGGTGGCGAGCCAGGAGCGCGCGGCGAGGGAGTCCCGCACCCGCTGGTTAACATCGCTAATAAGCAAAGAATTTGTCAATTTTGAGGCGCCGCTGTCCGTCAGTCGCCACGATAGCAGCAGTGGTTATATCAGCTTTGTTGTGGATATGGACGCAGCGTTTTCCCGCTTTTATCAACTCTCGGCTGTTGTTATTGGCATAGGCCTGGTGCGCAGCTCAGTGCTGGTGCTTGCTTTATTTATTGTGTTTTACCACATGTTAACCAAGCCGCTGATCCGTATTGCCACGGAAGTAAAGGAGATTAACCCCGGCAGTCCGGGCGAGCAGCGGGTGAGTTTGCCCAAATCAGGGCGCAACGACGAATTAAAACAGCTGGTGCTTAGCACCAATACCTTGCTAGAGGCGGTGGATCTGGCTCTGGCAAAACGTCGCTCAGTTGAGGTGGTGTTGCGCAAGAGTGAAGAGCACGTGCGCCAGATCATCGACAGCCTGCCTGTCTGGGTCGGTGCCCGCAATCGAGACGGCCACTATATTTTCGCCAACAAAGCCTTGGCGAATTTTCTAAGCACCACCGCTGAGGCGATGCGCGGCGCCCACGTCAGCGACTTTAAGCGCCACTTTGCCACGGATACCGATGAGGTTGTGCGCCTTGATGCCGAGGTGATCGATTCGGGCGTGAATGCCCAGATCTGGGAGGAGAAGTGGTTTGACGCCTCCGGCGAAGAGCGGCATATGCACACTCACATTATGCCGATGGACTTCTATGACGAGACGGTGGCGCTGGTAGTGAGCTCGGATATTACCGAGCTAAAAGTGACGCAGGAACTGATGGAGCACATGGCCTATCACGACGCCCTAACAGATCTGCCAAATCGCAGTTACTTGGTTGAGCGCCTTGAAGAGGAAGTGAAAAAGGCATCGCGGCGCGGAGTGTTTGGAGCGCTGCTGTTTATCGATTTAGATCAGTTTAAAAACATCAACGATTCACTGGGCCACCCGGTTGGCGACGCTGTGCTTAAGCACGTTGCCGCGCAGCTCGAAGACAGTATCAGCGACGATGACATTGTTGTGCGCCTCGGTGGCGATGAGTTTGTGGTGGTGTTAACTGAATTGTCGGCAGATATGAACACAGCGGTGCTCAGGGCTGAAAATATCGCCGAGCGCCTGCGCGGCAGCGTTGCCGTGCCGTATTATTACAATGAGCTTGAGCTCCATGTCACGGCGAGTGTCGGCATCGTAATGTTCCCCGAAGACGATGTCAGTGTGCACGAGCTGCTGCGTTATGCCGATACGGCGATGTACCAGGTCAAAGCCCAGGGCCGCAACGACGTAGAGTTTTTCAATAAGCGCATGGCTGAGAACGCGCGCGATGTTCTGGTGATGGAGGGCGAATTGCACAAGGCCCTCGATGAGCAGAGCTTTGAGCTGTACTACCAGCCGCGCGTCGATATGCGCAGCGATCGCATTGTCGGCGCTGAAGCGTTGCTGCGTTGGAATCACCCAGAGCGGGGCATGGTAAGCCCTGCTGAATTTATCCCCGTGCTGGAAACATCCGGGCTTATTGTAAAAGTCGGTATGTGGGTACTTGAACAGGGCATGCAACAAGTTCTCGAATGGCAGCGCAAGGGCCTGTGGACGGCAGATATGCGCCTAGGTATTAATATCAGCCCGCGACAGTTTCGCAGTGTCAGCTTTGTGGATGACGTCGCCCAGCTGTTAAAACGGCTTGATTTTCCCGCGCGTATGCTGGAGATGGAAATCACCGAAGGCATTGTTATTCACAACCTCGATGTCACCATAGATACCATGGCCACCTTAAGAGAGTTGGGAGTTGTGTTTTCTCTTGATGATTTTGGTACCGGCTATTCGTCGATCAGCTATCTGAAAAAACTACCGGTAGCGATATTAAAAATTGATCAGAGTTTTGTGCGGGATATTTGTGTTGACCGCAATGACAGGGTTCTGGTTGAAACAATATCTGCAATGGGGCAAATGCTCGACTTAGAAGTGGTTGCCGAAGGGGTGGAAACTCAGGATCAGCTCGATCTTATTCGCCAATATCACTGCCGTTACTACCAGGGTTATTTGTGCAGTCGCCCGGTGACGGCCGAGAAGTTTGTGGGCTTGCTAGAGCACCGAGACGTCGATTGGATCTAGAGGCAGCGTGCCAGCAGTGTTGTCACTGCGGTTTCAACTTTGAGTATGCGCGGTCCAAGTTGTCTCGCTGTAAAACCGGCTTTTAAAAACAGCGCAATTTCAAAGTCGTTAAAGCCGCCTTCGGGGCCAATGGCAATGACTTTTTCAGCTTCGCAATGCTCGAACGCAAACATGGGGTAGGGGCCGGGGTGAGCGACCAGAGCCTGTTTATTGCGGCAGAGCTCGGGGCAGAGATCTTCGGCAAATTCGCGAAAACGGCGGTGCTTGCTGACCTTTGGTAGCTGGCTGGCTTTGGCTTGTTCGAGACCGAGTATTAGCTGCTCGTAGATCGCATCATCACTTGCACTCGGGCTTTGCCAGAAGCTTTTTTCAACCCGCCGGCTTTGAATTAAATGCAGCTCTTTTACGCCAAAACAGGCCACGGTTTGCAAAATACGCTTGAGCATCTGTGGGCGGGGCAGAGCCAGAACCAGGCTTACCGGCAGCTGTTTGGGCGGGTTTTGCTTAAGTTCAATATGCTCGAGGGCCAAACCGTGTTCGTCGCCGACAAGCTGCGCGGTGCCCATTAAACCGTTGAGTTTGGCAACTTGTAATGATTCACCTATTTGGGATTTCAGCACCTGTTTTATGTGTTGTTGTTGGCGCGCGTTTAATACGCAGCGCGTATCGTTTATAAACTGGTGCTGTTCAAGAATAAGCGTGTTCATGGCGGCGATAATAAGGCGGGGTGACTGATGGCGTCCCCACCAGGGCTCGAACCTGGAGCACGGGCTTAGGAGGCCCGGGATTTATCCTGTTAATCGATGGGGACGGCGGGCGCTACCTTGCCACAAGCATATATAAAATTCAATTTGCGAATTGTCGCGGCGGGCCTGCTTTGAACAGAGCCTAGGCCTGGCCAATATTGTTGCTGTGAGCCTGAGCGGAGGAGTAGCCCGAAGCGTTGTATAAATTGGGCGCGGCGGTCTTTCCGCGCATCAAATCGAGCAGGCGACTGACGGTTTTTTGGTGGCGAGATAATAATTTGCCGTTGATCTCATTTTGTTTTTGCACCTTGGCAAACAGTGATTTGAGTTCGTGCCACTGCTTGGAAATTGTTTCGCCGCCGAGTTGTTCAACGATCTTGTTCCACGCTTGTTCGTCGCTGCTATTGCCCATTTGTTGAGCCCAGTGCTGGCGTATTTTTGAACTTTGCTCGAGTTGTTCAAGTAGCGGTACTTTTTTCTCAAGTAGCTGATCGACTTGGTCGGCATCTCGGTCGCTCAGTGCCTGTTGCTCTTGCTCCAACAAAAGCAGCAGCTGTTCGCTGACGAGTTTGTCGCTACTGAGCTGTTTTTGAAAGGTTTGGCTATCAAATGGAAAGGGCATAGCAGCTTCCGTCAATTTTTTGATTCTATCTGCCGATAAAAAACCTTATCGGGGGGCTAGGGTAAAAGCTGCGAAATTCGTGCCGGAAGCGTTCTGTGTTGAGTTTAAACGCCGTCGTTTAGCAGTCGCGCGGCAATGGCATCGGCATCAATTTTATACTGGCCGCTTTGCAGCGCATCGCGAATTTCGGCTACACGCGAGGCGTTGATTTCTGGCACCTCAGCGACGGCGAGCTCTAACTTGCTCATCGACTGCCCGGTGCTGCTTAAACTGACGCTGTCGCTACTTGCGGTTTCGCCCGTTGCTTCGGCGGGTTTTGCCTCGGTTTTGTTGTCGGCGCGTTGCACACTCTGTTGGTTACGCGCTCCGCTGGTTCTGTTGTTGATGCTGTTGGGATCAATAACCATTGCTGTTCTCAGTGTCGGTACTACCGACTCCAATGCTATCTTAAACCGACCTTTAGGTCCTCTTAAGCTCGGTATCGGCCGGGCTTGACAATACTTTAACTAATTTTTATCTCGCCGCGACTTGCGCTTCGCCGGGGGCAACGATGCGAGCGTCGACAACTCTCTGTGAGCTTAAGTTGCGCACGCGTATCTGTTGGCCAAGGCTGGCATCTGACATGGCTTCTCCTTCTGAGCTGACGGTCAAGGCGCCCGAGCGCGCGAGTAGGCGAACGATTTCGCCGCGATAGACAAGCTTGACCGGTTGCAGGTCGCGCTCACTTAGTACCTGGCCTTCACCTATGCTGCGCTTGAGTTCAAACTGATCAAGTTTAGTGCCCGTTGTGATATAAAACTTGCTGATGCTTGAGCTCCGCCGGCGTTCGTAGCTGACATCGTCGAGGCTGAGGCGATCACCGCGCTTAAGTGGGCGATTGGCAACGGCCACTTCGGTGTAGTAGTCGACGTTAACCGGTACGTAAATGCTCCAGCGTTTACCGCTGGGGCAATAGACCTTGGCGCTGAGCTTGTGCTGGTTGTAACGGGTGATCTGCAGCTGTATATCCGGTTGTTGATCACACTCGGAAAGCTTGAGGCGCTGATCGAGCTGGCTTACTCGAATTAAAACATCGTTGTTGAGTTCATCCTGGCTGAAACGTTCACTCAATTTTAGCCTGACCTCATCGTGAACGGCCTGGCGCAGTTGGTCTAATTCACCTGCGTTGATAGAAAGCGCGCTGGTGCTAAGTAGAAGGAATAAAAAAAAGCGTAGTCTCATGGATCTTGACCTATTCTGTAGGTATCCGGCTGGCAAACTTTGCCTAAGTATGTGCCAAATATTTGGCTTTTCCAGTTCTTGGAATATTCTTTAAGCGAAACAGCAAGGCGCGTGCCGGCTTGTCCGGAACTTAAAAACTGATCAAGAATTAAGTGGTGACAGATGGCAAGTGTTCTCGATAGTGTGAACCAGCGTACTCAGTTGGTTGGCCAGAACCGTCTCGAGTTGTTGTTGTTTAATCTCGGAGAGCATCAGCTCTACGGTATTAATGTTTTCAAAGTTAAAGAAGTACTGCAGTGCCCTCAGCTCAGCGAAATTCCAAAACGCAACCCTGTTGTTCGCGGTGTGGCGCACATACGTGGCGGCACCATCCCTATTATGGATCTACGCCATGCGACCGGTGGCAGACCACTAAATGACTTAAATAATTGTTTTGTGATTATCACTGAATACAATCGCAGCACTCAGGGTTTTCTTGTCAGGGGCGTAGAGCGCATTATCAATATGAATTGGGGCGATATTCACCCGCCACCAAAAGGCTCAGGCAAAGAAAACTACTTAACAGCCGTGACCGAAGTTGAAGGAAAACTGGTCGAGATCATCGATGTTGAGAAAATTCTTGCCGAGGTCAGCCCCGTTGACGAAGAGGTCAGTGCAGAGATTATCGAAAGTACGGTGGATGACGCTACGGTTCAGAAACACGTACTCATTGTTGATGATTCGGCAATTGCACGTAAGCAAGTGCAAAAAGTGGTTGAATCACTCGGTTGTAAGACCACTACGTTAAAAAATGGTGCCGAAGCGGTCGATTTCCTTAAGCACTTGGTTGCCGAAGGCAAAGACCCCTATCACGAGTTATTGCTTATTATTTCTGATATTGAAATGCCAGAGATGGATGGTTATACCTTCACTGCCGAAGTTCGGGGCGACCCCGCTTTAGATAAAATGCACATTATTTTGCACACTTCTCTTAGCGGTGTGTTTAATGAGGCCATGGTGAAGAAAGTAGGCGCGGATGATTTTCTCGCGAAGTTTCACCCCGATGAATTAGCCAAGCGTGTCAATGAGCGTATCGATGTTTTGACCTCAAATTCGTAGGCAATGATGGAAACGCTGCTGTGAGCCTTAACCCGGAAGAATTCACTGAGTTTCGACGCTTCTTGAAAAGCGCTGCGGGCATAGATCTCGGTGATAATAAACAGTACTTAGTGACAACACGAATACGCCGCGTGCTGCTAGAGTTTGGCTTGGAAAGTATTGGCGAGCTGACAAAAAGAATTCAGCGCGCGACCGAAAGGGAGTTGCGCCAGCGTGTTATCGATGCGATGACAACCAATGAAACCTTCTGGTTTCGAGATATTTATCCGTTTGACTACTTAAAATCGACACTGTTTCCTGAGATCAAAAAAAATAATGCGCTTGCCACCACGCGTATCTGGAGTGCTGCGTGTTCTTCTGGGCAAGAGCCGTATTCAATTAGTATTACTGCCGATGAGTTTGTGCGCTCTGCGCGGGGTGTCAGCGCCTTTAACTTAGAGCTGGTTGCCACGGATTTAAGCAGTGAGATTCTCGCTCAGGCGCAAAAAGGTGTATACGATAAGCTCTCTATCAGCAGGGGGATGTCTGATAAACGCCTCAGAGAATATTTTGATGCAACAGCTGATAACCGGTGGGCTATTAAGTCTGCGATCAAGCAGCGCGTTCGTTTTCGATCGTTGAACCTCCAGGACAGTTATCTGACGCTCGGAAAGTTTGATATCGTTTTTTGTCGCAATGTACTTATTTATTTTTCCTACGACTTGAAGGCCGACATTCTTAAGCGTATACACGGCGTGCTCAAGCCAGGTGGCTATTTGTTTCTGGGCAGTTCAGAGAGCCTCGGTGGCGCCTCGACGCTGTTTGAGATGGTGCACTGCAACCCCGGCGTGGTGTATCGGGCCAAGTAGCAACGAGCCTTTTTAACTTTTAACTCCAGCTCTTCCTTTATTTCGTTATTTTCTTTTTCTTTTTCTTCTTCTTTTTCGCTTTTTTGTTTGTGTAGGCTGCTAGGGCCTGTTAAGACTAATTAAATACGCTCTGCTGGAGCCTGAGTATTCGACCAGAAAGGCACTTTGAGCGCAGTTTAGCAAGCTAAATAAGCGATAAGTAACGCATCGGGGCGGATATTCAGGCCCAGCCCTTCGGGTTGTGCCCCTCATCCCGCTCTCTGTGTTGTTTGTCGCTTATTTGGAGAAACCAAACTGCGCTCCAAAACGCCTTGATAGCAGAATGAGGGGCGCAACAGAGTGCATTTAATTAGTCTTAACAGGCCCTAGTAAGTCGGGCGGCATCGCTTTGCCGCTTGCGGCGCTACGCCGGGCTGTGTTGTTGTTTGCTGTACATAAAAACATAATAAAAACAGTGTCTTATCGATTTTATTTGCCTGTGGCATGGCCATTGCATTTTAGCTTTCTAGTAAGCACTAATTCAGTTCAGCGGCAAGGTCAGGTCTTATGGCAATTAATTTTGAATCGGCACTGGGGGTGAAGGAGCACGCGATGCGTCTTCGAGCCCATCGCGCAAATATGCTGTCATCGAATCTCGCAAACGTTGACACACCGAATTACAAAGCGCGGGACATGGATTTTAAAGCCGAGCTACAGGCGCTAAGTGGCGGCGCACTTAAGAAAGATCTGCGCACTAATCACAGCATGCACATGGGCTTAAACCAGCTCGATGGCGCCGGTTTTGAAAAGCTTTATCGTGTTCCCCAGCAGCAGAGCATCGATGGCAATACAGTAGAAGAACATGTTGAACACGCCGAGTTTATGCGCAATTCACTGGAGTTTCAGGTCGGCTTTACCTTGTTAAACAGTTCATTTAAAGGCCTGAGTAAGGCCTTGCGCGGAGAATAATATGAGCCTCACAAGTATTTTTGATGTTGCCGGCTCCGGTATGAATGCCCAGAGTGTGCGCCTGAATACGACGGCGTCAAACATTGCCAATGCCGAGAGCGCCAGTTCAAGCACCGGTGAGGTCTATCGCGGTCGTCATCCGGTATTTCAGGCGCGCATGCTCGAGCAGATGCAAGGCGGCATGAGTTTGCCGCAGGGGCAAAGTGCAGGTGTCGGTGTTGATGTCACCGATGTGATTGAGAGTGATGCACCGCTGCAGCAGCGTTACGAGCCCGATCACCCGCTGGCCGACGACGAAGGTTATGTGTATTACCCGAATGTTAATGTGGTTGAAGAAATGACCAATATGATCAGCGCTTCTCGTTCATTTCAAGTGAATGTTGAGGTGATGAACTCCGCTAAACAGATGTTGCAGCGAGTATTGACCCTGGGTCAATAAGGAGAGGCGAATGAACGAAATCAGCAGTGCTGACAGTGTCTTTGCCGAGCTTGCCATCAGTCGCAAGCAGAACGACAAAGACGCCAGCCAAGAACTTGGTCAGAGTGCGTTCCTCGAACTGATGATCACGCAAATGGAAAATCAGAGCCCGCTCGACCCGCAAGACAACACCCAGTTTATTGCTCAGTTGGCGCAGTTTAGCTCGGTAGAAAGTCTCGACAAGCTCAATAAAAACTTCGACAGCTTTAGCGATAATTTTATTGCCAATCAAGCCTTGCAGGCGTCTTCACTGGTTGGCCGCTCGGTGACCGTACCCGCTGAACAAACAGCTCTTGAAGCCGGGGGCATCGTTAACTTAAGCAGTGAACTGCCGGCAAGTACCAGCGATTTGAGCCTGAATATCTACAACGAAAGCGGCTCGTTGGTTGAGCAAATAGACCTGGGGGCGCAGCGCCAAGGTTCCGTTTTGTTGCGCTGGGACGGCATGAATGCCGAGCTCAACGGCCAACTGCTCGACTGGAAGAGCAGTCACGACGAGGGGCTGCCCCCTGCAAATTACCGTTTTGAATTAAGTGCAAGAATTGATGGCGAAGAGCGCGCGCTCGATACCGCGCTCAGCGCCAATGTTAACAGTGTCACCGTTGCCGCAGATGGCACGCTGGCTTTAAATTTGGCCGGAATAGGCACCGTTAGCCTCGCCGACGTCAAACAGTTTAATGAGTAGGAGCGTAGTATGCCTTTTGATACAGCATTAAGCGGAATTCGGGCCGCGTCGGCCGACCTGGAGATAACCGGCAACAATATTGCCAACGCATCAACCACGGGTTTTAAATCGTCGCGAGCCGAATTTGGCGACGTGTACGCAACCTCGGTGCTTGGGGCGGGCAGTAACGCGATCGGTGCCGGGGTAAAAATTGAAGATGTCAGTCAGCAGTTTTCCCAGGGTAATATTAGCTTTACAGAAAATGCGCTTGATCTTGCGGTCAACGGCAAAGGTTTTTTTATTTTAAGTGAAGAGGGCGGTTTAACTTATACCCGCTCCGGCGCTTTTGGCGTTGACCCGGAAGGTTATGTTGTCTCCAATGGCGGCGCGCGACTACAGGGTTACGGTACGGATACGGCTGGTAATATTGTTCCTCAGATAGGGGATTTACAGATTGATCAGAATATTATTGACCCGCGCCAAACAACGGCGGTAGATCAGCAGTTAAATTTTGATGCAACCGCCGAAGTACTGCCGAGTCGCGGTCAGCAATTTATGTCGAACGGCCCGGTTATTGGTGTTGCCCAAGCGGGCGCCACTAATGGGTATCCGGCGCAGAGTATTGATATCACTAACCCGGATGGTGCGGTGTTAACCTACACTTCCGCTGACGATGCATCGGCGGCGGTTATCGCCGGTGAAATGAACGCAGTGTTAGGTTTAACCGCGACGGCATCGACCGATGCGACTTTGTCAAATTTTAACAACCTTACCAGTCCGTTAACGGTCACCGTAAATAACGTTCCGTTAAATGTAAATTCTTTAACTGAACTGGAAACGGCGGTGAACGCGCTGACTAATTCTACCTTGCCGGGGGTAACGGCAAGTTTGGATCCTGTGTCCGGTGATCTGTCGATCAATTCGAGTGTCGGCTCAGACTTGGTTATTAATATTGCCGGCGATGCCGGGGCAACCCTCAACGTCGCGGGGCCAGCAGGAGCGGCTCAGGCGCTTGTGGTCGGCGGCGCGACCGACACCGCTAACGTTGGCGGCACACTCGATATTATTGTTGAAGACGGTTATATCGTCAGCAACGAAGTGCCCAGCGGCACGGGAATTTTTCAGGCCCTGGGGGATATGACCGACCCGGCCAACCCCGAATTTGTTGCAGTTGAAGTCAACTCGTTTAACCCCGACGATCCGGCGACGTATAACTCGGCAACCTCAACAACTATTTACGATAGTCTCGGTGTGCCGCATGTGATGACGCAGTATTTTGTCAAACAACCATTTAACCCCACCGATCCCACCGCGCCGCCGAACCACTGGGAAATGCACGTGTTGATCGACGGGCGAGATGTCGGCAACCCCGATCCAACGGCGACGGACCCAACCGCCCCGACAAGGGCGAGTTTTGATATCTATTTTAATCCCAACGGCTCGCTCGACGATCAGCGCACGAGTGATTTTTTAATTACTAACTGGACGGTCTACGGCGATGACGGTTTACCCAATGGCGCTTTGCCGCCCAACTTGAGTGGTACTGTACCGATTCCGGAGCCGCCAATCAGTTCTAACTTTTTGATCAGTGTTGATGGCAGCACCCAATTTGGAACGCCGTTTGCGGTCAATACGGTTTATCAAAACGGTTTTACCTCCGGCCAATTAAGCGGCTTAACGGTTGATGGCGGCGGTATTGTTTTTGCTCGTTTTACCAATGGTGAGTCACTGGCGCTGGGACAGGTGCTGCTGGCCGACTTTGCCAATCAACAGGGGCTGCAGCCCATAGGCGATACATCCTGGGCGCAGACCTTTGAATCGGGTGATCCGGTTATTAATGAACCCGGCACATCGTCGCTCGGCGCCGTTCAGAGCGGTGCGCTGGAAGACTCCAACGTTGACTTAAGTGAGCAGCTGGTAAATCTAATTATCGCCCAGCGCAACTTCCAGGCCAGTGCGAAAACCATCGAAACGGCTGATCAGACAACACAAACAATTATTAACTTGCGCTAATCATAGGGCCTGTTAACACTAATTAAATACGCTCTGCTGGAGCCTGAGTATTCGACCAGAAAGGCACTTTGAGCGCAGTTTAGCAAGCTAAATAAGCGAAAAGTAACGCATCGGGGCGGATATTCAGGCCCAGCCCTTCGGGTTGTGCCCCTCATCCCGCTCTCTGTGTTGTTTGTCGCTTATTTGGAACAACCAAACTGCGCTCCAAACGCCTTGATAGCGGAATGAGGGGCGCAACAGGGTGCATTTAATTAGTGTTAACAGGCCCTAAGGTCTGTATTCTTGTTTTAAGTCTCTGCGCTGCCTGGACGCCTATGTATCCGGGCAGCGCTTTTTCTCCATCTGGCTTTGCGTTTTCTGTTGTTCGCAGATGTTTTTGATTTTGTAATTTATCTGGCACTGCTTTTGCAAATTTCCTAGTGACGTAGGCAAAGTGACAGAAAACTAGCGATGGATAAAGCTCTCTATATTGCGATGACCGGCGCCAAACACAATATGTTGGCGCAAACAGCCAGCGCAAATAATCTCGCCAACTTAAATACCACAGCGTTTAAATCTGAATTTAATCAGGCCAGGGCTCTCGGTGTGTATTACGGCGATGGCCATGCCTCCAGAGCCTATGCCATCACTGAAAACCAGGGCACGAACTTTCAGCATGGGGCAATGATACAGACCGGGCGCGAGCTTGATATCGCCGTCGATGGTGACGGTTTTATTGGTGTGCAAACCCCGGATGGCGGCGAAGCGCTGACGCGTGCAGGCTCACTTCACGTTGACGCATTTGGTGTGTTACTGAACGGCAGCAACTTGCCGGTGCTCGGCAATGGCGGACCGATCGCGGTACCGCCATTTGAAAAAATTGATATCGGCATCGACGGAGCCGTGACCATTGTACCTGTTGGTGCCAACGCCGATGAAACCGTCTTGGTCGATCGCATCTTTTTAGCGAAGCCGCAAACCGATGCCATACGCAAATCGGAAGACGGTTTGTTTCGTTTAAAAAATCCGGAAGCGGAGTTGGAGGCGGATGCAACCGTGCGTGTCGTATCTGGCTTTCTTGAGGGCAGTAATGTTAACGCCGTTGATGAATTGGTGTCGGTGCTAAATCTTAGCCGTCAATATGAAATGCAAGTTAAGTTAATGCAAACCGTAAAACAAAATTCTGAGGCATCGGCAAGAATGCTGCAGATTTCATAATTAATCGCTTGCCAACAGAACAAAAAGTAAAACTGCTGCGCGCTAGCGTCAGCTGGGAGAAGTTTAATGCACTCTGCGCTCTATGTAAGTAAAACAGGCCTGGCCGCTCAGGATATGCAGCTGACGACCATCGCCAATAACCTGGCTAACGCTTCAACCGTTGGTTACAAGCGCGATCGTGTAGTGTTTGAAGATCTGCTCTACCAAATTCGGCGCCAACCCGGAGCTCAGGCCACGGAAGAAGCGCAAATCCCATCGGGTTTGCAGCTTGGTACGGGTGTGCGCGTCGCCGGAACACAAAAGCAGTTTAGTTATGGCAGTTTGCAAATTACCGATCAGCCTTTGGATTGGGCGGTCGATGGCCGCGGTTTTTTTCAAATTCAACAAAGTGACGGCACCATTGCTTACACGCGCTCTGGCCAGTTTCATTTAAATGGTGATGGCGAAATTGTTACGGCCAATGGTCTGTTGCTCGATCCGAATATTACCGTGCCCCAGGATGCAGACAGGCTTACGGTCGGAACCGATGGCATTGTTTCAGCGTTTGTACCCGGAACCCCGGACCCGCAAGTGCTTGGAAATATTCAGACCGTCGACTTTGTTAATCCGGCGGGCCTGCAAGCTATCGGCAGTAATTTATTTGTCGAAACGGCCGCCAGCGGCGACCCGATTACCGGTACCCCGGGAGAGGATGGCCTCGGACAGATCAAGCAGGGCATGCTGGAAAACTCGAATGTCGATATTGTTGAGGAGATGGTAAATATGATTACCACTCAACGCGCTTATGAAATGAATTCAAAAGTTGTCAGCACTGCAGATCAAATGCTGCAGTTTGTCACGCAGAACTTGTGAGTGAATTAAATGTGCCGTCTTGCTGTGAGTAACTATTCCCTTAGCGCTATTGCACTAGTGCTGTTAAACGGCTGTGTGGTTCAGGCGCCTCCGGTACCCGACGATCCATATTACGCCCCGGTAATGCGTGCACACGATATTCCAGCACAGGCAAACAACGGTTCACTGTATCGACAAAATGTTGCGTTGGATCTATTTGGCGATCGCAAAGCGAAACGTATCGGAGATATTTTGACCATTGTGCTCCAGGAAAATACCAGCGCAAATAAAAGTGCAAATATAGAAATCACTAAAGACAACGAGCTGGCAACAACTGCTGCCAACGGCGGTACCGTACTTGGAACAACACCCGGTCTTGGCAATATGAGCCTGGTTACCGATTTAGGCATGGAGCGTGAATTTACTGGCGAAAGCGATGCCGATCAAAGCAATTCATTACGCGGCAGCATATCGGTCACGGTCATTGATGTTTATCCAAATGGAACACTACTTGTGCGAGGTGAAAAATGGATAACCTTAAATCGCGGTGATGAGTTTATTCGTATCAGTGGCCTTATCCGACCCGATGATATCAGCCCAAGCAATACGGTTATGTCCACGAAAATTGCCAATGCACGTATTCAATATGCCGGTACGGGTGAGTTCGCCGATGCCCAGCAAATGGGTTGGGCCAGCCGCTTCTTTAACAGTGCAATATGGCCGTTCTGATGTTGCGTTTTAATTGTTTGATTTTGCTGTTTTTCATTTCGCTTCAGCCTATGTTTTCGCTGGCCGAACGCCTGAAAGATATTGCCTCGATTGCCGGTGTGCGCAGCAACCAACTTGTCGGCTACGGTTTGGTTGTGGGGCTTGATGGCACCGGTGACAAAACTAACCAAACACCGTTTACCACGCAGAGCTTTGAGGCGATGTTGAGCCAGCTCGGTATTACTCTTCCACCCGGTTCGAGTTTTCAGTTAAAAAATGTTGCGGCCGTGGCGCTTCACGCTGAGCTGCCTGCATTTGCAAAACCGGGTCATAAAATTGATGTAACCGCTTCGTCGATTGCCAATGCAAAGAGCCTTAGAGGCGGAACCTTATTAATGGCGCCGCTAAAAGGTATTGACGGTCAGGTTTACGCCATCGCCCAGGGCAATTTGATTGTCGGTGGTTTTGGCGCTGAGGGTAAAGACGGCTCGCGTATTACCGTTAATGTACCGAGCGTGGGTCGCATACCTGATGGAGCAATGGTCGAGCGCTCTGTGCCAACTAAATTTGGCGGCGACAATGAAATACAATTTAATTTACACAACCCTGACTTTACTACCGCCAAACGGGTTGCCGACAGTATTAATCGCTTGCTTGGGCCGGATGTGGCCCAGCCGACAGATGCGGCTAGCATTAAAGTTCAGGCGCCACTTAATCCAGCTCATCGGGTTGATTATCTGGCCCTACTTGAAAATGTCGAGGTTACACCGGCCGAAGCTGCAGCAAAAATTATTATTAATTCGCGCACCGGTACCATTGTCGTAGGTAAGCACGTTCGGGTTGCGCCGGTTGCGGTCACTCACGGTTCTTTAACGGTAACGATCAGCGAGAGTTCAGCTGTCAGTCAGCCAAATGCCTTTGCCGATGGTGAGACGGTTGTTGTGCCTGAGAGCGATGTAGAGATTCAAGAAGAAAGTGGCCAGATGTTTAACTTTGCACCGGGGCCGAGTCTCGATGATATCGTTCGTGCGGTCAATGAGGTTGGTGCGGCGCCCGGCGATTTAATGGCCATACTTGAGGCGCTAAAACAGGCCGGTGCGCTAAAAGCAGAGATAGTGGTGATCTAATGAGCTACGATGCCCTTGGCCACAGTTCCGCCGCACTAGCTACAACAGATGTCTACACCGATTTAAGCGGTTTGCAGCAACTTAAGCACAGTAAAGATAAAGAGGCCGCGTTAAAAAAAGTTGCCCAGCAATTTGAATCTTTATTTGTCTCGATGATGCTAAAGTCGATGCGCCAGGCCAACGATGTGTTTTCTCAAGGCTCGATGTTCGATAGCAGTGAGAGCCGTTTTTACCGCGATATGTACGATCAACAGCTATCGCTAAGCCTGGCTCATGGCCGGGGCATTGGCATCGCCGATGCGATGTACCGGCAATTAAGTGGCGAGCAACAGCGCAGCATTCAACAGTCGGAACTTCAAGCCCCGGCCGTAGCTAAGCGTGCGGCGCTAGTTAACGCCAATGGCCACGCTGTAGATAGTGGCGCGGCGAGAGACCATCTTGTTAATAGTGGCAAGCTTAATGATGTAGAAGTTCACGGCGCCAACTCCAATGATATTAAGGTCGATAGTAGCCGGGTAGATCAAGACTCCGTGCAAAAGAGCTTCGACGTTGACGGGCTGGATGACTTTATAAATAAACTGCAGCAGCACGCTGAAGCGACGGCAAAAAAACTGGGAGTTGATGCGGATATCCTGCTTGCACAAGCCGCGCTTGAAACCGGTTGGGGCAAAAAAGTAATTAAAGATTCGCAAGGGCTCAGCAGTTTTAACTTTTTTAATATTAAAGCGGGTTCGTCCTGGCAAGGCGATCGCGTTAGCAAAACAACTCTCGAATTTATCGGCGGTGTTGCCAAAAAAGTCAGTGCGCAATTTCGCTCTTACGAAGGTGCCGCCGCAGCGTTTGAAGACTACCGAGCCCTACTTAGTCAAAACGGGCGCTATGACTTGGCCTTGAGCCTTGCCGCCGATGCCGGGAAATTTGTTGCCGCGCTGCAAGATGCCGGCTATGCAACCGACCCCAATTACAGCAACAAAATTATGTCGGTCTATGAGCGCATTAAAGACTGGCGCGAGAGCGATAAAGTCAGAAGTGGGTTTAACGGCGATAGCTCAAGTGGCGATGGGGCTGGCGAGCTTGGGGTGAGACCATGAGCTCCGATCTTCTCGGCACCGCGGTTACCGGTCTGCGGGTTAGCCAGTCGGCCCTGAGCACCACAGGGCACAACATTGCCAACGCCGGCGTCGATGGTTATAGCCGTCAGCGAGTTTTGGCTGAGACTGCACCGGCGACGCCTCAAGGTGGTTTTTATGTCGGCAACGGCGCCAGTGTTGCGTCGGTCGAGCGCCAGGTAAATCAATTTTTGGTTCAGCAGCTGCGCGTTGATACAACCCTGTACAACGAGCTCGAGGTATTTCACAGCGAAATCGCCCAGCTCGATTCGCTGTTATCCGATGCATCCACAGGGCTTTCCGGTGCGTTTGAGAGTTTTTTTGCGGCAATGCAAAACGGCGCAGACGACCCAACTTCTATTCCCGCGCGCCAGCTTATTATTAGCGAATCCATTAACTTGGCGGATCGTTTTAATACCATCCATTCACGCCTTGTGTCGATTAACGATGGCATCAATAGCGCATTAGAGACGGCGGCGGCGGAAGTGAATGCGCTGGTTGCCAATGTCGCAGAGCTAAACAGCAAAATTGCCGACGCCCTCGGCTCCGGCAACGGTGAGCCAAACGATTTAATGGATCAGCGCGATCAAACACTTAAAGAGCTGTCGAAATACATCAGTTTTCAAACCTACGATCAGGGTTTTGGCGAAATTAATATCCTAATCGCCAATGGCCAGAACCTGGTGGTCGGCTCGGAAGCCCGGCAAATAGCAGTCGTTGCCGACCCTGAAAACCCATCGCAGCGGCAACTTGTGTTCGTTGGGGACGAAGCGCAGCGGCCATTGCCGGAGGGCAGCCTGGGCGGCGAAATAGGCGGCTTGTTTCGCTTTCGCGATGACGCGTTAGCGGATACCTACAATCAAGTGGGGCGAGTGGCAGTGGTGCTTACTGACAGCTATAACGATATGCATCACCTCGGTCTCGATTTAAATAATAATTTTGGTGGCGATTTTTTTCTCGATGTTAACGACAGGCAAGTTACCTTAGATCGGGTTATCGCAAGTTCTGAAAATCCGCCGCCAAATGACCGGGTGATGAGCTTGTATATTCGCGATGCCGGTCAGTTGAGCACCAGCGATTATCGAGTCGAAATGGTCAATGACGGTTTATATACCGTTACCCGATTAAGTGATGGCGCCGAACTTGTCCGTGAACTATTACCCGGCTCTTACCCGTTTAGTGTCGAGTTTGACGGTATGGAGCTGTACTTTGAGCGCGGCTCGTTTCAAGCTGGAGACTCGTTTTTATTACAGCCAGTGCGCAACGGCGCGCGCGATTTTGAGTCGGTGCTAGTCAGTCCAGATGAATTGGCATTTGCCTTGCCGCTACTGACCGATGCGTCACTGGGCAATCGCGGCAGCGCCGATATTAGCGCAGGGCAGCTACTGTCGTTAAGCGATGCCGCCGGCAATGCACTGCCGCTGTTTGCGACACCGGGACAAATTAGTCCGCCACTGTTGGTGAATTTTATCTCGGATAGTATTTATGAAGTGCTCGATAACAGCGACCCTGCAAACCCGCAGCCGCTCAACCCACCGATGTCGATGCGCGACTACGTGCCCGGTACCGATAATTTCTTATTTTCCAGCGATCCGGGTGAAACCCAGGTACTGATGGATGGCGCCAGTATTGGTCTGCCCGCAGGCTCGGTGCCGGTGATTGGTGGCGGGCCTTTATTTAATGGTTATCCCAGCGAAGTGATCAGCATTGAGAGGCCGCCGAGTGCCTCAGGTGGTGGCGCATCGATTGATACGGTAACGATTCCTGCAAATGCCAGTGCGCGGGCAATCGCCAGTTTATTTAGCAATATTGAAGGCGTTGAGAGCAACGCCAGCAGTTATGCAGAATTAAGCGCAACCAATAATTTAAGCCTCAGTTCGCCGCTGCAAATAAATATCAATGGTGAAGATTTGATTGAGTACGAGTTTGATCCGGGCCTCGGCACCTTTGTTATCGCTGCCAACGTACCGGATCCTGCCACCGATGAAGTGGCCTTTAATCAATATCTGGAGCAGCGTATCAATGACAATAGCAACCTTCAGGCGCTTGGTTTTTTTGCTAAATCGGCCGTTGATGCGGCCACTGGCATAGAGGAGCTTCGTATTTATGCAGCGCACGGCGATGATATTCAAATCACCCTGGAGGCGGATAATACCGGCCCGGACACGATGAATGTCAGTGACGGCATCAACCCTGTTGTTGCACTCGATGGTCAGGGTGTTGGTGTAACGGCTGCGTTGGCGGTTGGTGGAACCTTGGATTTATTTTTGCCCGATGGCGTTGCGTTTCCGGCGGGAGCCCCGGTCAGTGCTTTATTTGGCGATCCGAGCGCCGCAGGTTTTGCGCAGTCAACCTATCTAGGTATTCAAGTTTATCTTCGCGGCGAGCCTGCCGCCAACGATACCTTTTCATTAGATTTTAATATCGACGCGGCCTCCGATAACCGCAATGCCTTATCACTGGTTGAGCTCGAGGCACAAAAAACCGTGGGCCAGGGCGTGTTGAGTTACAGCGATGCTTATGCCGCGTTGGTGGAAACGGTAGGCATAGACACTTCGTCATCGGGAATTAACCGCGATGCCGCCGAACAGGTACTTGAGCAGAGCCAAAAACTTCGCGACAGTATTAGTGGTGTCAACCTCGACGAAGAAGCGTCGGATCTTATTCGCTTTGAGCAGATGTACGCTGCAAATGCTCAAGTTATCAGTGTGGCACGGGAATTGTTTAATACGTTAATAGGCTCTTTCTAACGGAAAACTGTTGCCGCTATGCGTATTTCAACCCAACAAATTTTTAATATTGCCAATAACAGCATGGCTGATGCAAGCAAGGCCATGGTGAAAACTCAGGAACAATTAAGTACGGGGCGGCGTGTACTTGAACCTTCGGATGATCCTGTTGCGTCGACAAAAATTTTGGCGCTAACCGAAGAGCTGGCGATTACCGAGCAATATCGAACCAATATCAGCATTGCAAAAAATGATTTGACCATCGAAGAAGCCGTTCTGGATGGTGTGTTGAATATAATACAGCGTGTACAGGAGCTGGCCGTTCAAGCAGGTAACAGCGCCACACTCAGCCCGAGTGAATACACCTCGTTAGCCAATGAGGTTGATGCCAGGGTTGACGAGCTACAGAGCCTGATGAATTCAAAAAATGCCAATGGCGATTATATTTTTGGCGGTTATAAAAGTACCACAGAGCCTTTTGTGGGCAGTGTGCAAACGGGGTTTACTTATGTCGGTGATGAAGGGCAGAAGTTTGTTAAAGTTGCCAACAATACCACGGTAGCCTCCGGGGATTCTGGTAAAGATTTATTTGTTGATATACAGAGTAACCGGCCCGAGATTGCCACCAGTGCCTCGGCCAGTAATCGCGCCCAGCCGCCGGCGACAATCTCCATAGGTTCGGTGGTTGACAGGGCCGCATTTGAGCAGCTTTACCCCGAAGATTTAGTCATTAGTTTTAATCTCGATAGCAATATTATTCCTGCCGGGAAAAATTTTACGGTTACTGAGCGCTCAACCGGGCGTATTGTTGCGGCCGATCAGCCCTATACGCCGGGCGCCGATATTAATGTGGCGGGCCTTAGTTTTCGTATTATTGGCAGCCCTGCGTCACAAACGCCGTTTAATGCGGGTGATAAATTCTTAGTTGAAAGTACTGATAAACAGGATTTGCTAACAACCGTTGCGCGCTTTAGTGAAGTAATGAAAAACTTCGACGGCTCAGAGCAAAGCCGCAATGCGCTGGAAGATACGGTTGGCGATACCATTGCAAATTTAGGCAATGCACAAACCAGTGTGCTCGAAGTTTCCTCTAAGGTTGGCGCGCGCGTCAATACGCTCGAAAGCACGGAAAGCCTGCACACCGATGCGACGCTAGTTATCCAAGAATTAATTGCCCAGTTGCGCGATGTGGATTACGCCGAAGCATCGACGCGTTTATCTGCTGAATCTTTAATTTTGCAGGCGGCACAAACTGCATTTACTCGTGTAAGTCGTCTGAGTTTGTTTGAGCGCCTGTGAAAGCTCTTGCCGCTTGAGCGGCAAACTTTTGTCTCTCTTTATTTTTGTCTTGCTCTAAGTTGTAAATTATTTGTTTGTTTGTTTTTTAAGTTGTTGAAAATAAAGAGAAAAATATAGTTGGCACGAGGCTGGCTATTAAACAGGCAAATCCATCATTTTTTTGGTGGGGATAATTGACTAAAGGTTGTAGGAGAACACTATGCCTCTTGTTATCAACACAAACGTGGCTGCGCTAAATTCTCAGCGCCAGCTCATTCAATCTGGCAATGATATGAGTCAGGCCATGGAGCGTTTGGCATCGGGGCGTAGAATTAATACTGCGGCCGACGACGCTGCAGGTTTGGCTATTTCCAATCGCATGACCTCGCAAATTCGCGGTCTTAATCAGGCGGTGAGAAATGCAAACGACGGCGTGTCACTGATTCAAACAGCCGAAGGGGCCATGGATGCAACAACCAATATTTTGCAGCGTATGCGCGAGCTGGCCATTCAATCGGCAAACGGTATTTACGCCGATGTCGACAGGCAAACACTCGATGCTGAAGTTCAGCAATTAAAAGCGGAGCTCGATCGTATCGCCACGTCGACGTCATTTAACGGTCAGTTATTGCTCGATGGCAGCCTCGGCGAAGTGGATCTACAGGTTGGCTCGCAAGCCTATGAAACCATCACGATGAATATTCCAGCAATGGATATTAATACCTTAGGCGGCGATGCCGGTGGCGATATCGTGGGCACAACGATGAGTGTTGATCCGACGGCAATGACTATCGACGGCACCGGTACCAACACCTTGGAAATTAACGGTCAGGACGTTGGTGATCTCAGCTCGGCAACCAATATGCAAGAGCTGTTAGATTTATTTAATACCAATGTTAGCGGGGTGACGACAACAGCCTTTACCGAAATTGTCGCCGCGTCGACCGGTACCGGTATTCTCCGCGGTGGCGACACGATGGACCTCACCGTGCATCAACTCGATGGCACAATAAATACCTATCAAATAGGCGATACCGGCAGTATGGATGAGCTGGCTGCGCGGGTAGGTGAAATTACCGGCGGCAGTGTCACCGGTGAAATTAACGATGCCGGCTTACTTGTGTTATCAAATTCGGACGGCGCGGCGATTAACGTAACCTATACCGGTGCGACGGCTGCCAATACCGGTATTACAGCGTCGGCCGGTATCGCGATTAACCAGGCCTACCAGGCGTCGCTGGATTTTACTTCCGCTGACGGCACCGGTGTGACCATCGCCTATGGCACCACGGCTGTGACCAACGGTGCGGAAGTGGAACTCGGTGTGAATGCGCGCACGGCGGTCGGCGATATTCAGGGCATCGAGGTGGCCGATGGTACGGAATCTGCGTTAGCTGAAGGTGATGTGATTATTAACGGCATTACGATCGACGCCGTTGCGATCGGCGCAGATGCCTTTGCCACGGTGCAGAATCTCGCCGATCAAATTAATGCAAAATCGGCCGAACACGGTGTTGTGGCAACGGTTGCAGCGGGTGGCACGGCTGCCGATGGTGTGTTGTCGCTCAACTCGGTTGACGGAACAGAAATAACCATTGAATTAACCGGCGCGGCCAACGCAACCACAACGGGTTTATTGGAAACAAATAACTCGGCGACTCAGGGCAATTCAGTGGCCGATATTCAGATCGCAACTGTGGATGGCGCCCAGGAGAGTTTAGCAATTATCGATACAGCGCTGGAAACTATTAATGATACGCGCTCCCAGCTCGGTGCAATTTCCAATCGCCTGGAATTTACGATGGGTAATTTGTTAAATGTTGTTGAGAAAACTGAAGCATCGCGCTCGCGTATTATGGATGCCGACTTTGCCGCCGAAACCTCGGAATTAAGTCGGGCGCAGGTGTTGCAGCAGGCCTCCCAGGCGATGCTGGCGCAGGCCAATGCCCAACCTCAACAGGTACTTCAGTTGCTGCAAGGGTAAACGCAGCACAGCAGCGCCGCCGACTATGAAAATAAATAAGGCGGCGCTGGTTATGGATTTCCTCTATGATCGAAACTCAGGAAGATAAAGCACTGCTCAAGCACTGTCTTAATAAAGACTATGTGTCGTGCGCAAAAATAAATATTCGCCGCCAACTTCAGGGGCGACTCCCCGATACGGATCTTAATACTCAGGTTTTCTTTTTAAGCCACTTAAAACCCAGTGACGTTGATGCACAAACCAGGCGAGCACTGCTGCAACTGCTTGAACTGGACTCGTTGGATGTCAGTCGTTTGACCGCTTTGCTCGGTCAAATACTTGTCGATGAGTTAAACGCTGATGCCGATAATTTGATTGAACAGTCGCTCAAAAATGATTTATTAAAGCCCTTTCTGAAAAGCATGCTGTGCAGCAATATTGCGCTTGAACATCTTTTATCAAAGCTTCGCCATGCTTTATTAATGAAACTTGGCGCTGAAGGCGCATTAAATCACGGCGAAATCGATCTTGCGTCTCACTTGCTGCTACAACTGATAAAAAATGAATATTTATGGGCTGTGAGCCCGATAGAGCAAGAACTTGTTCAGGGCCTTCATCAGTTGTTGCTATTGTCGTCAAAGCAGCCTGCCTGGGAGCCAGAAAAAAGCAATTTGCTGATTTTAATGCTGGCTCTTTATATGCCCTTAGAAGAGTTGTGGCAAAACTATCAGCTATATGAATTTAGCCGGCAGCAGTGGCCGAATATTCTGCTTCCGGCCTTGGCGTTAACCGTGCAAGCGAAACTGCATGAAGCTCGGTTAAGAGAGACGATTCCGTCATATATGGATTCACTATCGGCTGTGTCGGCCAAAGTACAAGCGCAATATGAGCAGCATCCTTATCCGCGCTGGCAGCGTTTGCGCCTGGACAAAGCTCAGACGAGCAAGGCATATTTTAACAAAACGCTGCCGGGGGCTCGTTTTTCATTTCTCGACAATAAGCGTGTTGATATTTTGGTGGCAGGCTGTGGCACTGGCTCTCAGCCCCTATCTCTTGCTGCGCAACTTACGAATACTCACGTTACTGCGATTGATCTCAGTCTGGCGAGCTTGAGTTATGGCAAGCGTATGTCTGAAAAATTGCGTATTGACAACGTTGACTTTGCTCAAGTAGATCTCTTAGATGCGGCTTGCCTTAAGCAGGATTTTGACTTTGTTGTTTGCAGTGGTGTGTTACACCATTTAAACGACCCTTTGCAGGGCTGGCAGGTACTGACCCGATTGCTGCGAGACGGCGGTGTTATGAGCATCGCGCTTTACAGTGCGATTGCCAGAGCCGAGATTCGCCGCCAGCGCGCGTTTGTGCATCAGGCCGGCTTATCGTCTTCGGCCTCGGATATTAAAAAGTATCGCCAGGTTCTAATGCAGCGTGAGCCCGATTCAACAATCACCCAGTGTCGAGATTTCTGGTCGCTCAGTGAATGCCGAGATTTGATATTTCACGAGTGTGAACATCAGTACAGCTGGCTCGGGGTGAAAGAGGCGCTGGATAAACTGGGGCTTAAGTTGCTAAAAGTAGAGGCTCCCGAGGCGAGTCTTGCGCAGTTTGATCGCGCCTTTCCCGAAACAGGGGCGCGATTGAAACTGGAGAATTGGCACGAGTTTGAGAAAACAGCACCATCCACATCTATAGGCATGTATCACTTTTGGTGTGAAAAGCGTTAATGCAGAGAAGTGTTAAAGTGTATTTCGATATTTCTTTTGTGTTCGTAAACTGATTTTGTTATGCCTACTAATTCTATTTTATTTTTTTGCCGAAGTTTTGCAGCAGGCTTAGCTTATGGCTTGTCATTCGCTGCTGTCCCTACTTAAGTTATTGAAAAATAAGGTTTATATTGTTTTGGATGTGGGCCGCCTTTACACGTGTTGCCGCTAAATAATAAGTTTCAAAATAAGCCTAAAGTTCCCCGTAAATAAGCCGAAAAACTAAGCAGTGCGAAGTGGGATGTAACCCTTCGTGATAATAAACCTGTCTCATTAGATAGGTTCTCGGAAACTTATTTTGGGAGGCTCACCATGCCTTTAGTTGTTAACAGTAATATCTCCTCACTGAACGCCCAGCGTCAGCTGCTTCAGTCCGGTATGGAACTGGATAAGGCAAGTGAGCGACTCGCATCGGGTAGGCGCATTAACTCGGCGGCCGATGATGCAGCCGGCCTTGCGATTTCTAACCGTCAAACGTCTCAGATTCGCGGTCTGGATCAAGCTATCCGGAATGCAAACGACGGTGTCTCACTGATTCAAACGGCTGAAGGTGCCCTGGATGAGACAACTAACATCCTCCAGCGTATGCGTGAGCTGGCCATTCAATCGTCGAACGGCATTTATTCAGATACCGACCGCGCAACCCTGGATGCTGAGGTTCAGCAGCTCAAAGCAGAAATTGACCGAATTGCAGAGACAACCTCATTTAACGGCCAAAATATTCTCGACGGCACCTTAGGTGATGTCAGCCTGCAAGTGGGCTCCGATGCCAATCAGACCATTAGCTTTACCGTTGGTCAGCTCGATGCTGATAACTTAGGTGGTGCGGCCTCTGCGGATATCGTCGGTACTGAATCTGCGCAAACCGTAGGCGGTGCAGTTGCCGACCTTTCTGAAGCGTTAAACGAAGTTACCGGCGCTGCCAACTTGACTTTGACCATTAACGATCAAGATGTCGGTGACCTGACTGACGCCACCGTAGGTGCGACTCTAGAAGACAAACTCAGCACTATTAATGAAGCTGTATCCGGTGTTGAGGCTTCGGCGTTTGTATCGCTGACAGCAGATAGCGACGGCAACGGTGTTATTCGCGGCACAGACTACGTGCAGCTGGCGATTCTTCGTCAAGACGGCACAACCACAACTCTGCAAGTCGGCGATACCGGCAGCATGGAAGAGTTTGTCGACAAGGTGAACGAGTTAGGTGGTGCCGATATTGAAGCCAGCCTTAACGATGATGGCCGTTTAGTGCTTTCTAGTTCAACCGCTGAAACCATTACCGTCACCGAAAGCGGTGTGGTCTCGGCCGATGCCATTGGTGTAACAACCGCCACGGCGCAGCAAGCTCAGCTCGAGCTGACCATTACCGATGATTCGGTCGACAATATTGATGTTGTTTACGGTTCGGCGATCACTGCTGATATGTCTGGTGACATTGGTCTGCAAGCGCGCACTGACGGCAATATCACCGGCGCGACGGCGATCACTGCAAACTCCCTGGATCTTGTTGAAGGTGACATGACCATCAACGGCGTTGAAATCGGTGCTGTGACCGGTAGTGCCACGCTCGCCACTCAGCTGACCAATATGGTTGACGCCATTAACTTGAAATCTGCTGACCACGGTGTGGTGGCGACATCAAGCGGTACGGCAATCTCGCTGAACTCGGTAGATGGCTCGGAGATTTCGATCGAGTTTACCGACACCTTGGGCACCATGGATGAGATTCTCACCGCCTACGGTTTGATCGAAACCAATTCCTCGGAGTTTCAGGGCAACGCGGTATCGGATGTAGATATTTCTACAGAAGCGGGTGCGCAAGCGGCGATCGAAGTGATTGATACCGCGCTTGAGCAGATCAACACCACTCGTTCAGAGCTCGGTGCGGTCAACAACCGCCTCGATTTCACCGTCTCGAACTTGAGTAACGTCAGCGAAAAAACCTCGGCCGCGCGCTCTCGAATTGTCGATGCCGACTTTGCCGCTGAAACCGCTCAACTGAGTCGCGCTCAGGTACTGCAACAAGCCTCTCAGGCCATGCTGGCCCAGGCCAATGCAAGGCCTCAGCAAGTATTGTCACTGCTGCAGTAGTGATGAAGTAGGACTGGGAGCAATTAAGCTGGTGACTTCGGTCACCGGCTTTGACGCAGAGAGGTGACCCATGAATGAAGTAAGGCTAGGACAAGCAGCCCTGCAGGCTGTGATAGGTTCTTCTTCATCTAAGGGGGCAGCAGATGCTAAAGAGCAGCCGCCATCGCAAGCAGCTTCGGCTGCACAAGCGGTTCAAGACAAGGCCAACGAAGCAGAGCAAGCCAAGCCGGCAAGTGAGCTTGACCTCAAGCAAGAGGTCGCCAGAGTCAATGACTATGTACAGAATGTACAGCGCGATCTGCAATTTAGTGTTGATGAAGAATTGGACCGCACCATTATTCGTGTTGTCGATAGCGATTCAGGAGAATTGATCCGTCAGATTCCCGAGGACATCTTTTTGGAGTTGGCCCGGCGTCTTGAGCAAGACGGTGAGATGCATTTACTGAACGCGCTCGGTTAGCGCGAGTTTAAGCTTCTTTAGGGTGCCAGCATTTTGCTCGCGCCCTAAAGTTGTTGTTAGGGCTTGCGGGCTTTTATCTGTTAAGCCCGTCGTTCGTGAGCTTATTTCCCCTATCTTATTTATGCCCGATTAAGCTGGCATTAATCTCGCATATTCTCTTTCGGAAACGGAGATGTAAAAGTACATAACGCTCTATTTCCGCTGTGGGCGTCAGAAAAGTGGCATAACTAAAACTGTTTAACAAACTAAAGGTTCCTATAGTTTCGGCCAAAGCGGGCGATACTCATAAATGAGTAATTGCGCGCCTTTTGCTGTGCTATAAACGCCTTGGTTTTTTAAGACTATGATCGACAACAATATCATTCAAAGCTTAGGGGCTGGTTCGGGCATTGATACGAGAAGCCTGGTTGAGCAACTGGTTGAAGTTGAACGAGCAGCGCCCCAGCAGCGTATCGATTCAAAAACAGAGCTCGCCGAAACCCGGATTTCAGATTTTGGCCTGCTCTCGAGCGCACTGTCGACCTTGCGTGATGCTGCAAACATACTGACCGATCCCGAGTCACTTTTTAGTAAAACGGCGTCATTCACCGAAAGTGATGCTTTAGTTCCCCTTGAGTTAGATACTGATGTTCAACCGGGTTCATATTCATTTAATGTCAGCCAAATTGCTAAATCTCACACGCTTGCCTTTGATGGCTTTAGCGATCCGACCGATCAAGTTGGTGAAGGTACACTGAGTTTTAATTTTGGCTCGTGGGATCGAAGTGGTTTACCGTCGAGCGCTCCAAGTTTTAGCCAAGATCCCGATGCCGAGAGTTTTGATATTGTTATCGATAGTGATAACAACAGCTTAGAAGGGCTTCGCGATGCAATTAACAATGCTGAGAAAGGCGTAACTGCATCAATTATTTACGACGGCTCTCAATATATCTTAAGTGTGGTGTCAGAATCCGGGCTGAATAATGAGCTGGAAATTGTCGCCTCGGAAGCCGGTGGAACGCCGAGTAACAACGACGATAACGATCTGAGTTTTTTCTCATACAATGCCGATAAAACGGTTGCGGCATCGACCTTCCTGGATATTTACGACGATTTTGAAAAACAAGCCGGCCAGGATGCCGAGCTGACTTTAAACGGCATCAGCATCAGCCGCGAGAGCAACACCATTGATGATATCGTCGAGGGTTTAAAACTCGATGTGCTCAAGGTTATGGATGCCAACGATCTTGTCACCATTACCATTGAAGACGACAAAAACTTTGCCGAGCAAAATATACGTGCGTTTGTCGAGGCCTACAACGGCTTTATTGACGCAACCGACCCTATTTTTGGGGTCAATGAGGTTGAAAATGACGATGGTGAAACGGAAACAGTTGTTGGTTCCCTGGCGAACGATGCGTTGGCTAAATCCATTTTAAGCCAAATTCGCTCGGTGATTGCATCGTCTATTCCCGGTTTGGCTGATTCAAATTTTTCCTCCCTGACAAACCTTGGCATCCGAACAGATCTTGATGGAAAACTGACCATTGACGAGGAAGATTTCAGCCGAGCTTTTGACGAAAATTTTGAAGATGTGCAAAAGTTACTGGCACCACATACATCGTCGAGCTCCGAAGATGTTTTAATTAATAGCTTTAACGATGCGACAGAAGCCGGGCAATACGAGCTTATTGTTACCCAGGCGCCATCGAAAGGTTTTTTTCACGGTGCAGCGGCAAGTTTTCCAATTGATACTTCAACCAAGACTTACGGTTTTACGATTACGGTTGATGGTGTGACATCTTCGGCGCTACAACTGCCCGATGCCAGCTATGACAACCAGGATGAAATTGCAGCAGCGTTACAAAGTCTTATTAATAATGACAGTGCCATTAGTGACGGTAATAAGTCTGTTGTTGTCAGTTACAACGCCAGTGACAACCGTTACGAGTTTACTTCGTCCTCGTACGGATCTAGTTCAAATATCGTGTTTAGTGCAACAAGTGCAGACGCTTCCGAGCTCGGTTTAAGTGATGCTTCAGGCACAGCCGGTCAGACGGCTGCCGGAACGATCAATGGTGTTGCAGGCTTTGGCTCGGCCAACGTATTGCTGCCTGCGCTGGGTGAGCCTGGAGAGGGGCTGGCACTGCTTATTGGTGAGTCGGCAAGTTCCGCCACGCTGAATTTTAGCCGCGGCTTTTCCGGTGAATTAGAGCGTTTAATTGACAGTTTACTGAGTAGTGACGGTGTTATTGCAACACGAACAGATACGTTAGAACAGCGTATTGAATCTTACGAGACAGATCAAGATGATCTCGATCGACGCATTGGCGCTTATGAAGAACGTCTGTTAAACCAATTTATTGCAATGGAGAGAATTATTTCTTCGTTGAATACGTCGGGTAGTTTTTTAGATAACTTAATTCAGACACTTCCTTTTACCGCTCAGAACGATAATTAAACATAAAGTTTTAATGTTGTTCGCCGAAATAAATTAATAGTATTTATTAAAAATAATCAGTTTTCTCTTAGAGGTTGATATGAACTATTCCGCAGCTGTCGCTTCCTACTCACAGGTAAAAACTCATAGCGGTGTAGAAGATGCCAGCCCTCATCAGCTAATTTGTATGCTGTTTGACGGTGCCTTAGAGCGTATTGCTCAAGCAAAGGGCGCAATGGATCACGGCAATGTCGAATTAAAAGGTGCGAAAATTAATAGCGCTATTAACATCGTTAACGGCTTGCGAGAAAACTTAAATCACGATGATTCTGAGGATATCAGTGCTAATCTTGAGCGTTTATACGAATATATCACTCGCATACTCAGCCAAGCGCATTTGAAAAATGACAAAAGCCTTCTCGATGAGGCCGCTGTACTGTTAGCCGATATCTCTACTGCGTGGAAGCAGATTGCTTAACGGCACTTTTGTAATCCTTGTTTGTTGCCCCAAGTTATTTTTTATAGCTTTCGCACGCCCGTCGTAGTGCGCTGTTTTTTAAGGCTATATTGCTGGTCGGGCTTTAAATTTTCTTGATCACAATGGATCTCTATTTGGCGGCATATACGTTTATATCAGTTGGCACCGCTCTTGCTCTTTTGCTAATAATGCCTTGGATTTAGGCTGTTGTTTTATTGTTAAGCAAGACTTTGCCGCACGGCGGCAAGATGGAGGCAACTTATGTCGGTACACGCAACTTCTGCTGCAGCTCAGGTTCAACACTGCGCTAATGATCCGCACAAACTGATCAGTTTGTTAATGGCGGGAACACTCGAGCGCATTGGTCAAGCCAGGCAGAGTATCTATGACAACAAGCGAGATGACTTTGATATCCTGCTTGTGAAAATAGTCAGTATTATCAAGGGGCTAAGAGCAAGCCTGGATTTTAATCACGGTGGCGAGATCGCCCTTAATCTCGATGGTCTTTACGAGTACATGTTGGCGCGCCTCACTGATGGCACACAGTGCCCAGAAGACGATGTACTTGCGTTGAATGAACTCGAATCGCTGATGACTCAAGTAAAAGAAGGTTGGGATGCAATGCCAGCAGGGCGGGCTGCGTAAAGACTCTTTTGATTTGTTTGGGGGCTCGCTCGATGGCGCGTTCTGAACGCTTTGGACGGTAATTTATGTTTCACTTGAGCGTATTAATTGGTGTTAAGTCCCTAGTGCCAGCTTGTTATTAAAGCTTGGGCAAAAGCAGCCGAAAAGCTTTGAAACTGGTGCGGTCATGGAGCTTTTGTATGTCATTAATTAGTCGTTCACATGTTGATCTCGTTCGCCTCAGGAAAGGCATGCAAAGCTGTTTTGAAAGCGGTGATTGGATGGGGCTTAGGGCAAAAGACCGGGCCATGGGAGCCGCGCTGGATCAGGCGTTTCAAGACTCCTCCCGCAATGCGGTTGAACTGGTTGCTGAAATGGAGCGTGTACTGGCGCTCTATGCCCGGATTGTTGAGGCATTGCCCAGTAGCGAGCAAGAGATGTTGCAAGGCTTCCCATATTCTCGCGCATAACGACGTTTATTATGCTCCTGATTTGCCGACACCAAAGCAGTGCCTGCTCGTCGGTAATTTGACTATGGTCATTTTTCTGACTATACAAATTCTTACCAGCGCCGACTTCCTATCGTGAATGGAGTTCTCGTTAGAGTGGCGAAGCTTATTTGGGAAGACGTTGTATATGTTTGATGTAAAAAAGATTGCTGTGGTGTGTGATGAGGACGAGACCCGGCACGACATAGTTACGGTTCTGAGTTTTCTTGGTGAAGATGTATTTGAGTTAAATTTTGATCAGTGGCTGCAGTTAAGTAAGGACAATAAACAACACGTTGAAATTGCCTTTGCCAGTTCGGAGAAGGATCACGGCCAGTTTGCCCATTTCCTTAAGGATTGTTCGGAAGCAAATGACAGTATTGCCGTTGTTAATATCGGCCCAGAGCCGGAGCTTGGTGACAAGCTTGATGAACGAATCAAAACGATGCTGGTGGCGTCGTTTATAAAAATCCCGGGTTATAACGATCTAAACGATGCTTTGCATCGTGCTCAGTGTTTTATCAAAGCAATTAAAGCCAGGCGAAGCCATCATCAAAAACGCCCACTACATTTGTTTTCGTCTTTAGTGGGTAGCAGCGATAGCATACAGCAAGTCCGGGATATGATGGCTCAGGTCGCCGACAACGATGTTACCGTATTGATTGAAGGTGAGAGCGGCACAGGCAAAGAAGTGGTCGCGCGCAATCTCCACTATCACAGTGCTCGCCGAGAAGGCCCTTTTGTTCCGGTGAATTGCGGTGCGATTCCCGCTGAGCTGCTTGAAAGTGAACTATTTGGGCATGAAAAAGGGGCCTTTACCGGTGCGATCAGTGCCCGGGCCGGGCGTTTTGAACTCGCCGAAGGCGGCACACTGTTTTTGGATGAAATCGGTGATATGCCCCTGCATATGCAAGTCAAAATTTTGCGTGTGTTGCAAGAAAAATCGTTTGAACGTGTTGGCGGCAACAAAAGCTACAAAACCAATGTCAGAATTGTTGCGGCCACTCATCGCAACCTTGAAACGATGATAGACAAGGGCGATTTTCGCGAAGATCTGTATTATCGATTAAATGTTTTTCCGATTGAAATGCCCTCGCTGCGCCAGCGTTCGGAAGATATTCCTCTGCTTATTAACGAACTCGTAAAAAGGCTTGAGTCCGAAGGGCGGGGGTCCATCCGTTTTAGTTCGTCGGCGCTGTTGTCATTGTGCCAGCACCCGTGGCCTGGCAATGTACGTGAACTTGCAAACCTTGTTGAACGCATGGCGATTATGAAACCCGGCGCGGTTATTGGTGTCAGCGAACTGCCGCCGAAATATCGTCACGTTGATATTGAAAACGACTTCGATGACCTGACGCAAAGCACAGAAGCGTTATCCCCATCTGTTGTAAATGTTGGTGATACCGTGCTTCTGCCAGAAGCCGGTATCGACTTAAAAGAATATATCTCCGAGCTTGAGCAAACACTGATTCAACAAGCGCTGGACAACAACAGCGGCGTGGTCGCAAGAGCGGCCGAACAGCTTATGATTCGCCGTACTACCCTGGTTGAAAAAATGCGTAAATACGGTATGCAGCGCTAATGCTGTGGCCGGCATTTGCGTAAGTTTTAGTAAAGTCGGGCCCTCAGCTTTTCCCCATAGTTTTCTTTACTCCTGTGGCTGAATGTCAATCTCTTGACTTTGGCCTGAATTTTATCTTTTTTAAGTGTTTGATAATAAAAGATAATTTTTGTTGGCAAAGTCTTTGCTGTCTATACCAATAGTCCTACTAATGTGCCAAAGAAGTGGTTATAGACTTTGTTATCAACAGCGAATAACAGCTTGTCCCAGTCCGAACTTGAGAAGCAGCAGAGCCTCGAGGCGGCGTTTAATTTTTTTAATGAAACCAGTGCTCAGCTGGAAAACAGTTATCGCGCGCTTGAGACAAAAGTTCAGAATTTAAGTAAAGAGCTGGATCAGAGCGAGCAGCAGCTCGAGCGTGAGCACAAGCGACACAGCTTGCTGGAGGAGCGCATGCAGGCGCTGCTGCACTTTCTGCCCGGCGGTGTTTTGGTGCTTGATGAGCGCGGGGTGATTGTCGAAGCAAATCCGGCGGCAGAAAAGCTGCTGCAGAGCTCACTGGTTGATAAAGTTTGGCGCCACATTATCAATGATTGTTTTAAACCCCAAAACGATGACGGCCTTGAAGTCTCTACTCACAGCGGTCGGCGCCTCAGTGTTTCAACCTCGTCGCTGATGGAGCGAGGGCAAATCATCTTGCTGACAGATCTGACTGAAACCAGAGCTTTGCAAGAGCATTTGAGCCGTAACGAGCGCTTGTCGGCAATGGGGAAAATGGTATCGGCACTGGCTCACCAAATACGCACGCCCTTAAGTGCCGCGATGCTTTACGCCGGACATCTCTGCGACGCTGAACTTGAGCCTTCACTGCAAAAACGCTTTGCAAAAAAATGCCTGTCTCGTTTGAGCCATATGGAAAAGCAGGTGCGTGACATGATGCTGTTTGTAAAAAGCGAGTTGCCGTTAAATGATGTTATTACCGTCGGCGAGTTGGATCTTCAGCTAAAGCTTGCCGCCGAGCACTTGCTTCAGGATTCAAGACTTGAGCTCAATTGGCAAAATCACTGCGCCGAGGCCAGTTTAAAGTGTCACGTCGATGCACTGGTGTCAGCCTTGATGAACCTCGTCAACAATGCTTTACAGAGCATGTCTGCTTATGCGTCGCAAAAGCTAACGATATGTTTTGCCGAGGATTCGCTCAAACAACAGTTGAACGTAACGATTAGCGATAGCGGCCCGGGTATGGATAAGCAAACCCTCGAGCAGGTGCAAAAGATGTTTGTAACGACAAAAACCAACGGTACAGGCTTGGGGCTTGCCGTTGTCAAAGCGGTTTGTCGGGCCCATGCAGCGACGTTTTCGCTTGAGTCGGAGCCCGGTGTCGGCTGCCGCGCAAGTATTCAATTACCGCTTATCGAAGTGTCAGCGGCTTAGCCTATTTATTGGCGCTACTGTACAAACACACAAGGTATTACAAATGAAGGCAAACAAAAATCAAGCACGAATTCTGGTGGTAGAAGATGATGCTTCATTAAGAGAAGCAGTAGTCGATACCTTGCTGCTGGCAAAAATGCGTTGTGAACAGGCGGACAGTGCCGAGCAGGCAATGGCAATTTTATCAAAAGATATTGATTTTGATTTAATTGTATCCGACGTGAATATGGGGGATATGTCCGGTCACGATTTATTACTGGCGGTAAAAGATCAGTGGCCTCACATTCCCGTTTTGCTTGTTACCGCCTACGCAAGCGTTGAAGACAGTGTGAGAGCAATTAAAGACGGCGCCGTTGACTACTTAGTTAAACCCTTCTCACCCGAGGCCTTAATTGAGTGTGTACAGCGCTTTGTCGGCTTTAAGAATAAAGCCGAAGGGCGCCCGATAGCGGAGTCGCCTTCAAGCAAGCAGCTGTTGAATCTAGCCGAACGGGTTGCCGCGAGCGACTCAACCGCGTTATTACTTGGAGAAAGTGGCACAGGCAAAGAGGTACTTGCGCGTTTTATTCACGAACGCAGCCCGCGAGCCGACGGCCCGTTTGTTGCGGTTAACTGTGCCGCGATTCCTGAGAATATGCTCGAAGCTACACTCTTTGGCCACGAAAAAGGGGCTTATACGGGCGCTTATCAAAGTGCGCCGGGCAAGTTTGAACAGGCTAATGGCGGCAGCATTTTGCTTGATGAAATATCAGAGATGGATCTGGGCTTGCAGGCCAAACTGCTGCGTGTGCTGCAAGAAAGAGAGGTTGAGCGTTTGGGTGGGCGCCGCAGCATCAAATTAGATGTGCGGGTGATTGCTACGTCTAACCGTGATATGCGCTTGGAAGTAGATGCCGGACGCTTCCGCGGTGACTTATATTTTCGCCTGAATGTATTGCCGCTGTCCTGGGCGGCTCTGCGTGAACGGCGCGAAGATATTTTGCCTCTGGCTCACAGCCTGTTAGACAAACACGCGCACAAACAACACCGCAGGGCGGTAAGTTTAAGCCAATCTGCGCAGCGAGCGCTGTTGGAGTATCGCTGGCCTGGAAATGTACGCGAGCTCGACAATGTCATGCAGCGCGCATTAATTTTGCAATCGGGCGAGCTTATCGAGGCGGAGCATCTGGGGTTGGAGCTGGATCAGGTCCACAGCAATGAGCCGCTTATTAAGCTTTCTTCGCCACCGACAAACACTGAACTGCATGCTCAAGCTTTTGCGCCAGACAGCGCAGCGCATGAACACACAAATATCGAGAGCGACGAAGCGCTGCTTGGCAACGATATGAAGCGTCACGAGTTTGACATTATTGTTAAAACCCTAAAGCTCGAACGCGGCAGTAAAAAACATACCGCCGAGCGCCTTGGTATCAGCCCGCGAACCTTGCGCTACAAAATTGCCCGCTTGCGAGAGCAGGGTTTTGACCTCGAAGCGGCAGGCATATGAATGGCGGTTAATGTTTGACGGGGAGCGCGCTATGGAGTTTTATCAAAGCTTCATCGCTCTTTCATTAAAGTGTCATTGATGCTTAGCACCATAATATCTTGTTATCGATTGTTAGCTTAACAACTACCGAGGTGAGATATGGAAACTGAAATTCCAGAGATGCCGGCCGAAGCGGTGCATTTTGATGAAAAGTTCTGGCATGCCTTCAGTCGCCCGATCAATGGCACCGATGCGCGTCGCCGTTTGGAAGATAAGCTCGAAGATCAGCGTTTGCGCAAGGCGCTAATGGAATACGATTTCGACTTTTAATCATCCCTGAATAGATAACCCACCCACTTAGATAAAAGCACGCGTCCTGCGTGCTTTTTTGTGAGTATCATTTCAAAATAGGCAAGTTTTTGCCAACGGCAAAGTTTGGCCTGTTTTGTGCACTTAAGCTTTTACGCAGATAGGAATGCCAAAGTTTTGGCAACTTGCTGAGAAAAGCTTATGACAGATCGTATTGACGTTAATCGCTTGCTTGTTGAAATGCGCGCGTTAAAAAGCCAAACCCAGGCGTTTGGCGCCACAGGTGTCGACAGCCGCCCCGGTGTTGCACCGCTTGAGCAAAATAACGGCCCGCGATTTAACGAAGTGCTCGCCAGCGCCGTCGACAAAGTGAATGAGGTTCAGCAGGCTTCAAAATCGATGGGCAACGCGTATTTAAAAGGCGAGCCGGGCATTGATGTCACCGACGTTATGATCGCTTCGCAAAAAGCCAGTGTTGCGTTTGAGTCGATGGTGCAAGTTCGCAATAAACTTGTTGAGGCTTATCGCGACGTGATGAATATGCCAATTTAAGGCGTGAGTGGGATTTAGTTTATGGCAGAAGCATCGGCATCCAGCAACGATTTAATCGAGGGGTTTAATAACTTAAACCTGGTTCGCCAAGCCGGCCTTATGATTGGTCTGGCAGCCAGCGTTGCCCTGGGTTTTGCTGTGGTGCTGTGGAGCCAGGGTGAAGACTGGAAACCGCTTTACGGCTCGCTTGACCGTTTGGATTCTTCCGAAGTTGGGCGCGTGCTCGATTTTAATGAAATCCCCTACAAAATTGATGGCTCAACGGGTGCGCTTTTGGTGCCGGTTGAAGATGTGCGCAAAGCGCGCATTGTACTTGCCGATAATGGAATTAAAGGTGATCAAAACTTTGGTTATGAATTACTCGACCAGGAACAACAGCTCGGCACCAGCCAATTTATGGAGGCGATTAAATATCGCCGCGGGTTAGAGGGCGAGTTGTCGCGAACAATCGCAGCCGTCAACGCCGTGCGCAGCGCGCGCGTACATCTGGCCATACCCAAACAAACCGTATTTATTCGCGACGGGCGTGAGCCCAGCGCTTCGGTGTTTCTGGATCTCTACCCCGGTCGCCCCATTTCCCCGAAACAAGTTCGCGGTATTGCTAATTTGGTCGCCTCAAGCGTACCGGAAATGGACATTGATAATGTCACCGTGGTTGATCAGAAGGGCAATATGCTCTCGGTTGAAAAAGAGGATGAAAAGCTTGCGCAGGCCTCCCAGCATATTGAGTACACCCGAAAAATCGAGAATGACCTAATTCTGCGTGTTCGCCGCTTGCTCGGCCCGATTGTTGGCGACGGTAATTTTAAAACGGAAGTTGCTGCAGACATTGACTTTACCGAGATTGAACAAGCTGAAGAGAGCTTTAACCCCGATCTTCCTGCCGTTCGCTCCGAGCAAAGTATCGAGGAGCAACAAACCGGTGCCGGTGGTGTCGGCGGCGTGCCCGGTGCACTCGCGAATCAGCCGCCTGCCGATGGCGCAGCGCCGGAGCAAGCCGGTGCCGGCGCAGCCGGTGACGGGGCGCAACAGCCCTCGCGAGCGCGCTCCCAAAATGTTAAGAACTATGAGCTCGATCGCACTGTCAGTTATACCAAGCACCAAAAGGGGCGCCTGCGTCGCCTAAGTGTTGCAGTGGTTGTTGATGACAAGCGACAAATTAATGCCGAAACAGGTGAAGAGCAGCGTATTGCGTGGACGGAAGCCGAGATTGAGCGCTTGTCTATACTGGTAAGAGACGCGGTTGGGTACAGCGCCGTGCGCGGTGATAGCGTCAACATTCTCAACGAGCGCTTTATGCCGCTGCCTGAATTTGAAAATGTTGAAGCACTTCCGCTGTGGCAGCAAGACTGGTTTATCAAGCTTGCCAAACAGCTCGGCGGCGTGTTGATTATTGCGCTGTTAGTTATCGGCTTGCTGCGTCCAGTGCTGAAAAGTTTGGCGGCCTCCGGTGTTCAGTCCCGTGCGGAAGAAGAGGCAAAAGAGCTCGCGGCGCTGCAGGCATCCGGGCTCGACAGTTTTGACTCGCTATCCGATGAGACCGTCACTTTGACAGGTGGCGATGCGCTGGCTCTGCCCTCACCAGAAGAGAGCTACGAGCAGCAGCTCAACGCTGTTAAAGCCCTTGTTGCCGAAGACGCCGGCCGTGTTGCGCAAGTTATCAAACGCTGGATCAATGAAGAATGAGTGCTCAGACGCCCGCGAAACAAGAATCAAAAGCGACCGTCAATTTAAGTAAAGTTGATCAGGCGGCTATTTTGCTGATGTCGATGGGCGAGAGCTCCGCGGCAGAAGTGCTCAAGCATATGGGGCCAAAAGAGGTGCAGCGCCTGGGTACGGCCATGGCCAGCCTGACCAATGTTCAGCAGTACGAAGTCGAAGTGGTATTAAACAACTTTATGGATGAAGTGCGCACCCAAACCGGCTTAGGTATGGGCGCCGATGGTTATATCCGCAATATGCTTGTCAGTGCACTAGGTGAAGACAAAGCTCACGGCTTGATCGATCGCATTTTACTCGGTGGCAACACCACAGGGCTCGATACCTTAAAGTGGATGGAGCCGCGTTCGGTCGCCGATATTATTCGCAACGAACACCCGCAAATTCAAGCCATTGTATTGGCTTACCTCGATGCGGATCAAAGTGCCGAAGTACTGCAGTTTTTCCCGGAAAAGGTGCGCCTGGATGTGATGCTGAGGGTCGCGGCGCTGGATACGGTGCAGCCGAGTGCTCTGCAAGAGCTCAACGATATTCTAGAAAAACAGTTCTCTGGCAATGCCGGTTCGCAAACTAAGGATATCGGCGGCTATAAAACAGCGGCTGAAATTATTAATAACCTCGACAGCGGTGTTAGCGGCGAGTTGATGGACAGCATCCGCGAAGTAGATGAAGACTTGAGCATTCAAATTCAAGATTTGATGTTTGTCTTTGAAAATCTCAAGGATGTTGATGACAGGGGCATTCAAGTTCTTCTGCGCGAAGTCAGCTCGGATGTGCTTATTTTGGCTCTCAAAGGAGCCGATGATGTGTTGCAGGAAAAAATATTTGCCAATATGTCTAAACGTGCTGCCGAGCTACTGCGCGATGACTTAGAAGCCAAAGGGCCTGTCAAAATTAGTGAAGTTGAAAATGCTCAGAAAGAAATTCTTACCATTGCTCGTCGCCTTGCGGATGCTGGGGAAATTAATCTCGGCGGAGGTGGAGAGGAAATGATTTAAGCATGAGTAATGACAGTGAAAACAAAGAGCGTATTCCCTACGAACAAATAGATGAGCACAGCGTGCAAGGCTGGGGTTTAAAACCCATGCGCGGTCGAAACCCGCGCACTGGGAAAAATGCTCAGAATAAGAATGTTCAGATCGACAAGCTAAAACAAAGTGAAAAACCTAAACCGCTCACCGCAGAGCAGCTGCAGCAAATCAGCGAGCAAGCGCGCCGAGAAGGCTTTGAGCAGGGCTTAAAAGAAGGCACGCAACAGGGCTTGCGACAGGGGCAAAAAACAGGTGAAAAAGCCGGGCAGCAACAAGCGTATCAGGAAGCTCGCAAAGACATAGAGGCGCTGCAGCAGCAACTGAAAAACTGCATTGAGCGTTTATTTGAGCCCATGCGTCAGCGCGAGGCGTTAATAGAAAAAGCGCTAATGCAGCTGAGCTTAGACATTGCTCAAGCGCTGTTGTCTGAAGAGATAAAAACACGGCCCGAGATTTTTTTACAAGTCATCCACAAAGTGCTAGCGGCGCTTCCTAAATCTGCTGAAAACATTCGGGTATTACTCAACCCCGCCGACGCTGAACTGATTCAAAAACTCATCCCGCGCAGTCGCCAGTGGCAGCTTGAAGTGGATGCCAGCATCGCCAGTGGTGGCCTGCAGGTACTAAGTGATAGCAGTGAAGTTGATTTTAGTGTTGAGTCACGCATTGCCCAATATTTAGCTAAGGTTGAGCAGCAACGCGGCAGTGTCGAGGCGCTGGAGCAGCGCGTCGATATCGAGACACCGGCAGGCCAAGGCCAAGCAAGCGGCGCCGGTGATCGCTTAGATAGCAAAGAGTACAGCGAAGCTTCTGGCGATAAAAAAGTCGCGCAAGGACTCAACGAAGTGGGTTCACCCGGGGCGGAAGAGTTGTGATTGAGCTCGGCCCTAATTTAATCGAACGCGTTGCCGGCAAGTTTGATTTTGATATTTTTCAGCAGTCGCCTCAGGCCGTTGGTCGTTTAACTCGCATGGTCGGGTTAACCATGGAGGCGGTAGGTATTGAGCTCAGCGTTGGTCACAACTGTGTGGTCATCGACAAAGACGGGCGGGCCATCGAAGCCGAAGTTGTCGGCTTTGATAACGATGTTTCTTATTTGATGCCCGTTCAGCGTATCGATGGCATGCAGCCCGGAGCCAAGGTGCTGCCGACAGACAGGCGCTCGGCGCTGGTGATGGGCGAGCACCTGTGTGGCAGGGTGATTAACGGTATTGGTCGCCCCCTCGATGACAAAGGGCCGCTGGATGAACTCAGTCGCGACGATTTTAAGATTCAGCATATTAACCCCTTGCACCGTCACCCGATTGACGAGCCGCTCGACGTTGGTATTGGTGCAATTAATGCGTTGATGACGGTAGGCAAAGGCCAACGCATTGGTCTGTTTGCCGGCAGTGGTGTCGGAAAGAGTATGTTGCTTGGCATGATGACACGCTTTACTGAGGCAGACATTGTTGTTGTTGGTTTGATTGGCGAACGCGGTCGCGAAGTCAAAGAGTTTATTGATCATATTCTCGGTGAAGAGGGTTTAAAAAAGGCGGTTGTGGTTGCATCGCCGGCTGATGACGCGCCGTTAATGCGCCTTCGCGCCGCACAGCTGGCATCGCGAGTGGCAGAGTATTTTCGCGACCGCGGCCGCAACGTACTTCTATTGATGGATTCATTAACGCGTTACGCTCAAGCTCAGCGTGAAATCGCGCTGGCGGCCGGTGAGCCCCCTGCGACCAAAGGTTATCCCCCGTCGGTATTTGCACGTATACCCGAACTGGTTGAGCGCGCGGGCAATGCTGAGCAGGGCGGCGGTTCGGTAACGGCGTTTTATACCGTGTTAACAGAGGGGGACGATTTACAAGATCCGATCGCCGATTCGGCGCGCGCGATTTTGGATGGGCACATTGTGTTAAGTCGCGCACTGGCAGAAGAAGGAGTTTATCCCGCCATCGATATTGAGGCGTCGATCAGTCGGGTGATGCCAAATATTGTTAGCGCGGATAAGTTGGCTCAGGCCCAAAATGTTAAACGTTTGTTGTCGTTATATCGCAGTAATCGCGATCTTATCACCATAGGAGCGTACAGCAAGGGCAGTGACCCGGCCCTTGACGAAGCCATAGAGCGCCACCCTGCACTGATGGACTTTGTGCGCCAGGCGCTGGGTACGGGCAGAAACCTTGAGCAAAGTTGGGTGCAGTTACAACACGCGTTGACTCGTAAAAGCGCTGATACAAACACTGCGCCGGCAGCGCCAAGCCCGCTTCGCGGTCAGCATGAGGCCGGCAAGCGAACACTGAACAGCGCAACCAATAAGCCGCAGGAAACTTAGCTTTAGCTTAGCTATGGTTTAGGTGAACTTAGGTGACCGATAAAAAAGCGCGTCGAATAGAGCTGCTGTTACAACTGGCGCGGCGCAAAGAAGATGAAGCTGCGCAATACCTCGCCGAGCAGCAGCAATTTGTATCTGAGAGTGAGCAGAAACTCCAGGCCTTGACTGATTATTACGCCGAATACGAGCAGCACTTTAAGCAAAGTCGCCAAAATTCTGAACAGCTTGCGCGCGCTAGAAGTTTTCTTGCCGGCTTGCACGATGCCGAGCAGGTTCAGCAACAAACCCTGGAAAAGGCCAAAGCACAATTAGAGCGAGCGCGCCACACGTGGCAGCGTCAGCACCATGAAAGTGAGTCGATTAAGGATTATCGCCAGCGCCATCAGCAAAAGCTAAACAAAGAAGAAGAGCGCACTTTGCAGAAGCTGCTTGATGAACAGAGCTTGCGGCCGAAAAGGCGCTGACGCAGAGCTTGAGCTTTGTTATGCCTTTTATTCGCAAAAAGGGGTGTGCTGTCTACACTTAGTTGCAGTAAAGCATATAGCGATGAGGTCAGCGCATGGGTTCAAAATTGGACTTTACCCTTCCTGAAAATTTAACGATTGCGCAAGCACACGCTTTGCACGATGAGCTGGAAGCGTTAATTGAAAAAGCAGAAGCTGATGAGCTGGTGCTTCACGCCGCTAAGGTCAGCCGCGCAGACACTGCGGGCATGCAGTTGGTTCTTGCTTTAGTGAATGCGAGCAAAGAGCGACAAATGGGGCTTGTGTGGGATCAGCCTTCACAAAAATTTCTCGACGCGGCCAAAATCCTTGGCATTGAGACGGCACTCGGCCTGCACTAAGACATTTATTTTGAGGGAGATGCACGATGGCAAAGATTCTCGCTGTGGATGATTCCGCGTCGATGCGGCAGATGGTGAGTTTTACTCTAAAGGGCGCCGGGCACGAGGTGATTGAGGCCAGCGACGGCGCGCAAGCGCTAAAGCTTGCGGAAGCTGAAAGTGGTATTGATTTGGTTATCTCAGATATCAATATGCCAAATATGGATGGCATATCATTAATAAAGCATTTGCGGGCACTGTCCAGTTACAAATTTACCCCGATTCTAATGCTAACGACCGAGTCGAGCGCCGATAAGAAAAATGAAGGGCGCTCTGCTGGTGCAACCGGTTGGATAGTTAAACCGTTTAATCCCGAGCAACTGCTCGCGACGATAGCAAAGGTTCTTTAAGTCTGCCTGAGTTCTAAGGAGTCCTGGATGACAATAGATCTAGAACAATTTCATCAGGTCTTTTTTGAAGAGAGTGTCGAAGGCCTGGATATTATGGAAGCGGCACTGATGGAGCTCGATGTCGACGCACTCGACGATGAAACCATCAATGCTATTTTTCGCAGCGCTCACAGTATCAAAGGTGGCAGCGCTACCTTTGGTTTTAGTTCTATAGCAGAGTTTACTCATGTTCTTGAAACCTTTCTTGATCAAGTTAGAGCAGGTCAGCGCGCACTCAGTGCTGACGACATTAATATACTGCTTCGCTCTGTCGACTGTATGCGGGAAATGCTCGAGCAGCTAAAATCCGGCCAGGACGGAGCAACGGAACTTGCTGCGCAACTAAAAAAACAATTCGAAAACCTCCTCACTGATCAAACTGCCGCACCCGTTGATGCGCCAACCACAGACGCCGCGCAAGCAACTGCTCAAACGTGGCGTATAAACTTTGCTCCGAAGTCTGAGATATTCCTGTCTGGTAATGACCCTTTAAGAAATATTCAAGCCTTAGCCGATCTTGGTGAACTGAGTTTGTGTTGCGCAATTGATGCGTTACCAACGCTATCCGATCTCGATCCGGAAAAGAGTTACCTATCTTGGAGCATGAGCCTCTTCAGTGCTTGTAGTGAAGATCAAATACGCGAAATATTTGAATGGATTGAAGATGAATGTGACTTAGATATCGCTATCGCCGCTGATGATGAGGCCCAACTACCGAACAGTCACCAGTCACTGTGCTCTGGTACTGAAGCCTGGCATATTCGATTTAAGCCCGCGCTTGATTTACTTCGCACCGGCAATGATATCGTTCGCATGTTTAAAGCGCTGTCGGATTTTGGTGAGCTCAAGGTGCAATGTGACAGCAAGCTGCTACCTGAGCTGCAATCAATGGATGCCGAAAATTGTTATCTTGAGTGGTCGCTTACACTTTGTAATTCAACGGCGAGTCGATCCGAAATCGAGGCCGTATTTGAATGGGTGCTCGATGATTGTGCGTTAAAAATCGAAGCCGCTCAAGGCGCAGGTAAAGATTCGGTGGAGCATGCCTCTGAGCCAGTGAATAAACAGTCGGCCCCAAAAGAAAAAGATAAGAAAATACCCGCGACAAGCCCAGCTAAAAAGCTATCTGGCGAAACGTCATCAATCCGTGTCGGCATCGATAAAGTCGATAGCCTAATTAATATGGTGGGTGAACTTGTCATTACCCAAAGTATGTTGGGGCAGCTTGGCACGCAGTATGAGCTTGATCGTGTGCCCAAGTTAATGGAGGGGCTAAGCCAGCTGGAGCAAAATACGCGTGAGCTACAAGAAAGCGTCATGAAAATACGGATGCTGCCGATCAGCTTTGTGTTTAGCCGTTTCCCTCGTATGGTCCGCGACCTTGGGCAGAGCTTGGGCAAGTCAGTCGAGCTTGTGCTCAATGGCGAGAGTACTGAGCTTGACAAAACAGTTATGGAAAAAATTGGTGATCCACTTGTACACCTTGTTCGCAACGCGGTTGATCACGGTATAGAAACACCAGCTGAGCGCGCGGAGCAGGGTAAAGACCCAAGTGGGCATATCGAGCTTAATGCCTTTCATCAAAGCGGAAACGTAGTGATTGAAATCTGTGACGATGGTCGAGGTCTAGATCGTTCAAAGCTTGTGCAAAAAGCCATTGAAAACGAACTGATTAACGAGCGTGATGCCGAAGCGATGACTGACGAACAGGTATATGACCTGATCTTCCAGCCAGGTTTTTCTACAGCTAAGGAAGTAAGTGATGTCAGCGGTCGCGGTGTTGGTATGGACGTGGTTAAGCGAAATATTCAAGCGCTAAATGGCCATGTTGAAATTCAATCTAATCCTGGAGCGGGATCAAAAATCACTGTTAAGTTACCGCTGACGCTTGCGATTCTCGACGGCCAACTCGTTCGGGTTGGAGATAATACTTATGTATTTCCGCTGGTATCCATCGTTGAATCACTGCAGTGCCAGGGTGAACTAGTTCGGCAGGTGGGTGGTGGTTGTAGTGTTTTCAAGTTGCGTGATGACTACGTGCCGATTATTGAGCTTTATAAAGCATTTTCTGTTGAACCTGAGTCGACCTCAATTGAAGAGTCGTTATTGGTTGTGGTTGAGGCAGACGGCGAAAAATATGGCATTGTTGTGGATGAGCTGTTAGGGCAGCAGCAGGTGGTTATTAAGAGCTTGGAACAAAATTATCAGCGTGTGGAAGGAATATCCGGCGCAACCATTCTTGGTGATGGTACTGTTGCATTGATTTTAGATATTCAGAGCATAGTGAAACTCGCTGCGGAGCGCTTGGGGGTAAAGACTCAAACGCTAGGTTTGATTGTTGGAAATCAAAAATCGGAACTTAAGCAACCGCACCAGGCTGCGGGTTAAGAGGCAAATATGGAAGCAAAACAATTGTCGTCGGAAGGCTCTGTTAAAGCGGTTGATGCGACGGATCTTAACGCAAATTCAGATAACCAATACCTTACTTTTATTATGGCCGGTGAAGAATACGGTGTAGATATTCTCGCAGTTCAGGAGATTCGGGGGTGGGAAGCAGCGACGCCACTACCCAATGCACCGCCGCATATTAAGGGCGTAATTAACCTTCGTGGAACGATTGTTCCAATTGTTGATTTGCGTCAGTGTTTTGGCATGCAGGCGATCGAGTATACGCCTGTCACCGTGGTTATTGTTTTAAAAGTTGAAACGGAAAATACCTCGCGGGTGATGGGCATTGTTGTTGATGCTGTTTCAGATGTATATGCCTTGGCTGACAGTGATATGCGGCCCGCACCAGATTTAGGTTCATCAATTAACACTGAGGTTATTCGCGGTTTGGTAAACGTTGATGACAAAATGGTTATTTTGTTGGATATAGACCAGTTACTTGACCTTGAAGATATTCCAAATTTGGGCTCGTTACAGCAGCAAATTAGTAGTGTGACCACCGCANATACAAAGGAGTAAGGACATGAGTTTAATGAATATTTTTTCATCGAATAAAGATGATGGATGCCAGGAATTAAGAGATAAACTCGAAGCGGTAAGTCGAACACAAGCGATTATTGAGTTTAGCCCGGATGGGACCATTGTCGATGCGAATGATAATTTTCTCAACGCAATGGGGTACAGGCACGACGAAATAGTTGGCAAGCACCACAGTATGTTTGTAACACCTGAAGAGCGTTTAAGTTCAGAGTATCAGCAGTTTTGGTCGTCACTGAATCGAGGTGAACATTTTGTTCAGGAATATAAACGTGTCGGCAATGCCGGAAAAGAAGTGTGGATACACGCATCTTACAACCCGTTAAAAGATGATCAGGGGCAGGTTTATAAGGTCGTTAAATTCGCTACAGATATTACCGCACAGAAGCTCCAGGCAACAGAAAACAATGCCAAAATTGACGCGATATCCAAGTCTCAAGCAGTTATTGAGTTCAACATGGATGGCAGCATTATTACCGCAAATGAAAACTTTTTGTCTACGGTTGGCTATCGTCTCGATGAAATTCAAGGCAAACATCATCAGATGTTTGTTGACGATGAAACCGCTTCAAGTGCCGCTTACAAAGCGTTTTGGGATAAACTTAACCGCGGTGAGCACGATGCAAATGAATACAAGCGTTATGGTAAGGGCGGTAAAGAAGTCTGGATTCAAGCGACATACAACCCCGTCCTGGGCTTGGACGGAAAACCAATAAAGGTGATTAAATACGCCTCCGATATTACAGAGCAAAAACGACAGGCTGAAGAAAATCGCAAGATTGCTAATATTTCGCAAGCGCTGCAGTCTTGCCAGGCCAATGTAATGTTGGCGGATGAAAACTTAAACATCGTTTATATGAATGATGAAGTGCAGCGTATGTTGCGTCATCGAGAAAAAGAGTTGCAGCAAGAATTGCCAAGTTTCTCTGTCGATAAATTACAGGGCAGCAATGTAGATCAGTTTCACGCGAACCCTCAGCACCAGCGGGGAATGATTTCAAGATTAAAAGAAGCCTATAAGGCCGATGTTAAAGTTGGTGGCTTAACTTTTGATTTAATCGCAACACCGTGGCTTGACGTAGACGGTAAGCGAATCGGCACTATTGTTGAGTGGAACGATAAAACTGATCGACTAAAAAAAGAGCAGGAGGAGCGGCGCATCGCAGCGGAAAATGCGCGTGTTCGCCAAGCGCTCGATAATGTGTCGGCCAATGTCATGATCGCTGACCCCGATTGCAACATTATGTATTTGAATGATGCGGTGTTAGAAATGATGAGAAATGCCGAATCGGATATCCGTAAAGAGTTACCAAATTTTAACTCTTCAAAACTTATGGGTATGAATATCGACGACTTTCACAAGAACCCCGCACATCAACGTGGGCTGCTTAAGGGCTTAAAACAAGCTTACTTTGGCAAGGCGGAAGTAGGGGGGCGCAGCTTTACGGTTATTGCTAATCCCGTGTTTAGTGACGGCGAGCGCGTCGGAACTGTTGTTGAATGGGCTGACAAAACTCAAGAACTATCTATAGAAAAAGAGATAGATAGCATTGTTGAAGCCGTCGGGCAGGGCGACTTTACCAAGCAGGCCAGCCTCGACGGTAAAGACGGGTTTTATTTAAATCTAGCTAAAGGTTTAAATAACTTAACCAGTACGGTCGAGGTCGCTTTTAACGATATCTTGCGCATGCTCGGGGCGATGGCTCGCGGAGATCTGTCAGAGCGTATTACGCGTGAGTATGCCGGTGCATTTTCGCAATTAAAGGATGATGCAAATGCGACGGCAGATAAACTCACTGATGTAATTAGTAAGATTCGTATTAGCTCTAATTCCATTTCGACGGCTGCAAATGAAATTGCACAAGGCAATACAGACCTCAGTCAACGAACGGAAGAGCAGGCCTCTTCTCTCGAAGAGACGGCTTCAAGCATGGAGCAGATGACCTCAACGGTTAAGCAGAGCGCAGAGAACGCTGAGTCGGCCAATGAGCGGGCCAATGAAGCGAGGGACAAAGCGCGAGAAGGTGGGGAGGTTGTTGAAAAGGCTGTTGTCGCGATGGGCGACATCAATGCGGCTAGTAAGAAAATTAGCGACATTATTGGTGTGATTGATGAGATTGCGTTTCAAACTAATCTGTTAGCGCTTAATGCGGCAGTAGAGGCTGCTCGAGCCGGTGAGCAGGGGCGCGGGTTCGCGGTGGTTGCTGGTGAGGTAAGAAATCTCGCTCAGCGCAGTGCAGGTGCAGCCAAGGAAATCAAAGATTTAATTCGAGATACCGTTAGCAAAGTGGATGACGGTACAGCGTTAGTTAATCAAAGTGGCCAGACCTTGTCCGAAATTGTTCAGTCGGTTGAGAATGTCACATCCATGATGCGTGAAATTGCCGATGCAGCGAGGGAGCAAACCTCAGGTATTGAGCAGGTAAATGCTGCTGTGAGTCAAATGGATGAGATGACTCAAAAGAATGCGGCGCTGGTCGAAGAGGCTACAGCTGCCGGTGAGGCAATGGCTGATCAGGCCCGAGATATGAATCAAGTCGTGTCGTTCTTTAGTACAAGTGCGGGCTCGGGTACCGGTGTTGTGGCAAGTGCTGCCCCTGCTGTTACTCACGTCGCTCAGCCAGCAATTGCTGCTGCGTCTACTGCCAATGTAATCAGTCTTCCAGAAAGCGGCAGTGCGGGTGATGATGAGTGGGAAGATTTTTAGCTGAATGACGACACAGATGTTATCTGTGTCGAATTATATGCTCATGAGCCTAAGCTGGAGGTTGCCGGATGAATGCGCGAGGTAAATTTTCTGATAGAGAGTTTCCAATGACCGATGTCGATTATCAGAATATACAGAGCCTCGCTTATAAAATTACTGGCATTAAACTTACCGAACACAAAAAGGACATGGTCTACGGGCGCCTGGCCAGGCGCTTGCGCCGGCTGAACCTCAATTCGTTTGCTGATTATTGTACTTTAATAGCGGCGAATAACTCCCCTGAATTACCTAATTTTGTTAACTCTATTACTACCAATTTAACCGCTTTTTTTAGAGAGGCTCATCACTTTGATTTTATTAAAGATGAGGTCTTACCCCGCCTGCTGCGAGAGAATCAAAGTTCTAAGCGTATACGATTCTGGTCTGCCGGGTGCTCTACGGGGGAAGAAGCCTACTCTCTTGCAATGGTTTTATCGCAGTTTTCGCTGCTGCGCTCGTGGGATGTGAAAATTCTAGCCACAGACCTCGACTCCAATGTGGTGGAGCGCGCAAAACAAGGTATCTATGACGGTGACAGGGCCGAGAAGGTACCCAGTGCTTATAGCAACTGCCTGCAGGGTAGTAGAAGTGGTGGCAAATACCGCATTAAGCAAGCGGTTTCATCGCTGGTGACCTTTAAACAGTTAAATCTGCTACATCAATGGCCGATGAAAGGCCCCTTTGATGTGATCTTTTGCAGAAATGTAGTGATTTACTTCGATATGGAAACCCAAAAATTATTATTTGATCGCTACGCGGATATGCTCTGTACAGCCGGTCATTTATTTATTGGCCACAGTGAAAACCTACACAATATTAGTAATCGATATGAATCGTTAGGGCGAACGATTTACAGGAAAAAATGCTGATGTCGATACGCGATCACATGAAGGCCAAATTGCCCAATGCACTTGCCGGATTTGAGCATGTAAACCGCTATTGGGATCGACGTATGGATACCCCCGCGGCGAAAATTCTTCCCGGTGAATGTTATGTCAGTGATAAGGGTGAGATGATCGTTACTGTTTTGGGCTCGTGTGTCGCAGCCTGTGTGCGCGACAAGCGCCTAGGTATCGGAGGGATGAATCATTTCATGCTGCCTGTTCAGCACTCTGATAGAGCGATTGAGCGGCCGTCACTGGTGAATTCAGCACTGTGTTACGGCAATTGGGCAATGGAGTTCTTAATTAATGAAATTATGAAGCTCGGTGGCACGCGCAGCCATATGGAGGTCAAGATATTTGGTGGCGGTAAGGTGCTCTCGGGTATGAACAATATCGATATCGGGGCGCGCAACGTCGGTTTTGTACTGGAGTATCTTGAGCGAGAAGGCTTGAGGATTGATGCGCAGGATGTCGGCAGTGATTGCCCGAGAAAGGTTTTGTATTTTCCCGATACCGGAGCGGTAAAACTCAAGCGCTTACGTGTCCGCGCCAACGATACGGTCGAACGCCGTGAAAAGGCATATATGGAGTCAATGATGGAGAAGAAAAGCTCCAGCGATGTCGAGCTGTTTTAGCATGAAGTTCCTGTTATTTGGCCTTAGGTAGCCGCGCATGAATAATAAAAAAATTAAAGTATTGATTGTCGATGATTCGGCGTTAATTCGCGCCCTGTTAACTGAAGTTCTCAAGTCAGATGCAGAAATTGATGTCTGCGGTGTAGCCTGTGACCCCTACGAAGCGCGTGAACTTATCAAGCAGTTAAACCCCGACGTGTTAACGCTTGATATAGAAATGCCAAAGATGAACGGCATCACATTCTTGAAAAACCTTATGCGTCTTCGGCCAATGCCGGTTGTTATGATTTCCACACTTACGCAAGAGGGTGCTCCGGCAACCCTTGAAGCGCTGGAGCTAGGTGCGATTGATTTTGTCGCCAAGCCAAAAAATGAGGGCGCAGATGCACTGGCGCGTTATGCTGAGCATATCTGTTTAAAAGTTAAGGCGGCCGCGCGGGCGAATATTCGTCAGAGTTTTGCGCTTGAGGGTAAAGAACTACCCGCTGTCGATGTGCCCAGGCTTTCGGGCGGTCGCAGCAACTATCTCTGCGCGATTGGCGCCTCTACAGGGGGGACCGAAGCTATTAAAGAGGTAGTGAGTTGTTTTCCTGAAAACTGCCCACCTACCTTGATTACGCAGCATATACCAGAGAGTTTTAGCGCGTCGTTCGCCAGGCGAGTCGATAGTCAGTCGGCGGCCAAGGTATACGAAGCTGAGCAGGATCAGTTGGTTGAAAGTGGCTGTGTTTATATCGCGCCAGGGCATTCACACCTAATGCTCAAGCGCAAAGGCAAGGATTATTATTGTCATTTAGATCAGGGCGCACCGGTTAATCGCCATCGACCAGCGGTAGAGGTGCTGTTCGACTCGGTGCTTACATTAAACGGTGCAAACGCAATTGGCGTATTGCTAACTGGTATGGGGCAGGATGGGGCGCAGGCGTTGTTGCGTATGCGCAAGGCTGGCGCAATGACCATAGCGCAAGATGAATCGTCCAGTGTTGTTTGGGGTATGCCCGGTGCGGCGGTTGCACTGCAGGCTGCAAGCAAAGTCCTTAGCATAGATCGAATCGCCTCAGCTATTCTCGCAGACTATGTAAGAGCGAAATAAAAAGCCGTTGGGCGTGGTGCTGTCGGCCGCGAATTAGTCTATCATTAGGCCTATAGGAATAGCCGCAGCCGGGTTTGTCAGTTTCAGGAGAATAACTTTATGTCAATCCAATCAAATGTGTCGTCGGACGGGGCAGTGCTGACCATATCGATTGATGGGCGTTTCGACGCTAGCTCTTTGGATGATTTTCGACGCAGCTATGAAGATTTGGATGCAGGCGCGGTCAACGAGTATCAAGTTGACTTGCAAGATACGGTTCATCTCGATAGTTCTGCACTTGGAATGCTACTGGTTTTGCGGGATTTTGCCGGTGGTGATCAAGCTAATATCAAAATTAAAAACTGCTCCCCCGAAGTGAAGAAAATCTTCGCAATCTCTAGCTTTACTCAACTTTTCGATATTCAGTAGCCAGGCCTTTGGTCTGGTTACGAGGTCTGTATTGAGTGACCACGGAAAGCCCTTCTTTACGAATTCTGATCGCTGAAGATTCAAGTGCCGATCGCCTAATACTTGAGAGCATCGTTGCCCAGGCGGGGCATCAGGCCATTCCAGTTGCCGATGGCATTGAAGCGCTAGATGCATTTGAGGCACATCGCCCCGATATTGTTTTACTCGACGTGATGATGCCGAATATGGGAGGGCTGGAAGCGGCACGTAAAATACGGGAGCTCTACCAAGATGAGCTCGTACCTATTTTATTTTTGACGTCACTTACCGATAACGAAAGCCTGGTTGAGTGCATCGAAGCCGGTGGCAACGATTTCATACCGAAGCCTTACAACTCTGTTGTTCTTAAAAGTAAGATCAAGGCTTTCGCCCGCGTTCGGGAAATGCATCAAACCCTTACTCACCAAAAGCAGCAGATTGAACTTAATAATCAGCACTTGATTCAAGAACAAACTGTCGCGAAGCAGGTGTTTGATCAAATCGCGCACACAGGTTGCCTCGATGATGGTTATCTCAACTTTTACATGAGCCCGCTGGCGGTGTTTAACGGTGATGTTATTGTCGCTGATGTAAGTCCGTCGGGTAGCCTGATTGTGTTGCTCGGTGATTTTACCGGCCATGGTTTGCCCGCAGCTATTGGCTCGATGCCACTGGCAACCACATTTTATGGCATGGTACGCAAAGGCTTTTCCGTCTCGGATATCATGGCAGAGATAAATCAAAAGCTGCATGAAATCTTACCGGTTGGTTTTTTCTGTTGCGCAACCTGTATCGACATTAATATGCAGCAACGGCGTTTGCGGTATTGGAATGGCGGCTTACCTGCGAGTTTTCTATACCGAAAACAAGGTGATGGTTTTGAAGCGCTTGCGTCTAAGAATTTGCCCTTAGGCGTTTTGTCGAGTAAGGAATTTCGAGCGCAAACCGAACGCGTTGCACTCGATACCGGAGACAGGCTATTTCTCTGGTCTGACGGTATTTTTGAAGCCCGAAATTCAGCCGGTGCAATGTTCGGTGAAGATCGACTGCATCAGTTTATTGAGCAGAATAAACACAGTGATGATCTTTTTCACGCGGTACTGGATGAAGTTCAGGCCCATATTGGTGAATCCGAAAAAGACGATGACTTGTCGCTGGTTGAGATTCCTATCCAAGATATTCAATACGAGAACAAGCGACATCAGTACGAGGTGCAAAGCTCAGAGAAGCTCGCTGACTGGACCATGGATTTGAGCTTAGATGCAAATACCCTTCGCCAATTCGACCCTTTACCGCTGGTGACAAGTATACTCAATGAGATCAGCGGGCTCAGTCCGCACCGCACCATCTTATATACCGTTGTTGCCGAGCTGTATTCCAATGCGCTTGAGCACGGTATATTGCGCCTTAAGTCCTCTCTTAAATCGAGCCCGGAGGGTTTTGTTGAATACTATGAAACTCGTCGTCAATCTCTTGCTGAGCTAGATAGTGGCAGTGTGCGCTTTATGATTAAGCATCGCGAGTCGAGCGATGACAAAGGTAAGTGCGGCACGCTGCGGCTTAGGGTGATCGACAGTGGTCAAGGTTTTGGGGTAGGCCAAGATAAGCTCTACGAAAAAGCCGATGCGGGCGACGCCGGGCAGCACAATTATTTTGGCCGGGGCCTGTCACTTATGAACAGTGTCTGTGACGAGGTTATTTTGCGGGCACCGGGCAATGATGTCGAGGTTGCCTTTAGTTGGCACGAGCAGGATCAGTAATCATGTCAGAACAAATGCTCCTCGATCAGGCCATGTTGCATCAGCTCAAAGATTTATTGGGGGAAAAGTTCGAAACCCTGGTGACGGCTTTTATCGACGATGGAGGCAAACGCCTTGAGCGCTTAAGTTTGGCGGTAACAGGGCCTGAATTTCATATCGTGCGTGCAGAAGCTCACGGTCTTAAAGGCAGCTGTCGCAATATTGGCGCCAACGCCTTGGCTGATATTTGCGCGGATATTGAAAATGCTGCGCAAAAAGAGGATGCAAGCAATCTTGCGCCAAACCTTGCCTCTGCCCTGCAAATGTTTGCCGATGTTTGTGAGCAATTGCGCCGGGTAAATACTCCCTAATTTAGTACTCTCTTCTTCGCTACCTGTGCTGTCGTAGCCTTGCGTTTTTTCTTTCACTGCACTTAGGCCTGGATTTGATATTGGCATAGAGTCTGCAGCCTCTCTTTTGTGACACCCTCAGATCTAGTTTGGGCTTATGCCATTGGCAGTTCTGGGTCTTTGCAGTTGTTCAGGTATTTGTTGTTATTAAGTGCTCAATGACTGACTCAATGAAACCACGCTTAGAGGTAAGATAAGTATGCAGCTTTTGCCAACGGTTAGCGCAACGCCCGATGTATCCCAGGCGGAGTCGACTCAAGTGGACGCCCAGCACAGTTTTGTTGATGCTGCCGCTTCAGTTACTAGCGGTAATGAAGGGGGGATGGATGACAAGCAGACATTTGCTGCCGCTTTGGCCTTTGTTGTCGACGAAAGAAGCCTTGAGCAGCAGAGTCTTGAGCACGCTGAGCTATCTAATACGCTGCCGGCCTCATCGCCAGATACTGGTGATCGCGCTGTTGGCGCTCAAGTCACCGTGCCTTTGCTTGCCGCGGCAATGACGCATGCGGAGGGCGCAGTCAGCGCAGCAGCCGCAGATGAGTTGGCGCAGCCGTTTGCACTTACTGCAAGTACCTCAAAGATTAATGCGGCTGCGTTTGTCGGCGCCGAGCTTCGTTCAGATCTTACAGGCGGCTCTATCGCAGGCTTCAGTGTTAATCAGCATGGCCTTGCTGGGGGGGCGAGCCCAGCCGCCGCGGCCGCGGTTTCTGAGTTTACGCTGTTTCCTGCAGGGCTTTTGAATAATAACAGCGCAGCCAAGCAGGCAAACGAGTTTACAGCACTTAAGGCGTCCTCTGCGCCAGCGTCTGTTGCGGTCGCAAGCGAGCTCAGCGCTGTGGCACCTGGTTCGCAGTCGGTTCGCGTTACGCTTGCTCAGCAGGCGATGTCCGGTGTGGGCAAGCTGGAGCAGGCCATAAGTTTAAGTGATCGCCCAGCTGCCGGTGCTGAGTTGTTACAAGAGAAAGCTGTCGCTGGCGATGCTGCAGTGATGGAAAACCGTTTGAACCAGCTACACTCGATGGGCTCGGGCGCGGCAAAATCGAGCCTGAACCTAAGTTTTTCTGCACCTCGGTGGAATGAGGCCCTTGGTCAACAGGTTGTACAGTTGGCGGCTAAGAATTTAAATTTTGCTGAAATTCAGCTCGATCCACCCGAGCTCGGCCCTCTGCAGGTAAGAGTTCAGCTTCAGCACGATCAAGCCGCTGTAAGTTTTAGTGCGCAATCTTCTGCTGTGCGTGAACAGCTTGAACAGGGCCAGGCCAGGCTTAGAGAAATATTTGCCGCAGAAGGGTTTGATCTTGTTGATGTCGATGTCAAAGATCAGCGTCAGCAGCGCGATGATCTAGACTCAGAGCAGGGGGCGGAGCAGGCGGCAGATCAATTAGTCGATGCTACTGACGATGAAGATCAGGCTCAGTCAGTATCGATGCAATTAAAGCTCGGTGTCGACGATTTTGTGTAGTTGCTAATCCAAAAATTCGTGGCATAAGTCTTGCTGCCATGCTCTTGAGCCTCGTTTTTACGACGGAACTTTGACATGGCAGATGAAGAACAAGAACAAAACGACGACAACACCGATGCGCCCGCATCCGGTGGCAAGAAAAAACTTTTATTGTTGCTGCTTGTAGGCCTTGTGCTTATCGGTGTGTCTGTGGGCGGTACCGTTGCTGTTCTGTCGATGTTGCAACCCGAAGCCGTGCCAGAAGAAGGTGAGCAGCTCGAGCAAGAACCCGTTGAAGCCCCTCCCAAACCTGCCATTTATTACGCTTTAAAACCCGAATACATACTCAATATCGAAGCTCGCGGGCGGCGGCGTTACTTGCGCCTGGATTTAACGGTGATGACGCGGGAAGACGATGTCATTGCCGCGCTCGAACTACACCGCGCCACCGTTGATCACATTGTTACCTTGGTGGCCGGCGGGCAGATTTTTGAAGAAGTGCAAACAGCTGAAGGCAAGGAGTTTTTGCGTTTGCAGCTTTTAAAAGAATTGCAAACGGCCTTTGAAAAAGAAATTGGCAAACCCGGTATTGAGCAAGTGCTCTTTACTAATTTTGTTATGCAGTAGGGTAAAGACTTGTGCAGGACTTATTAAGCCAAGACGAAATCGATGCGCTGCTTCACGGCGTCGATGACGGAGATATAGAAACCGAAGGCGAGTTGGACCCAGGTGGTGTTGTTGCCTACGACCTGACCAGTCAAGACCGCATTGTTCGCGGGCGCATGCCAACGCTGGAGATGATCAACGAGCGCTTTGCCCGCTACACCCGTATTTCAATGTTTAATTTATTGCGCCGCACAGCCGATGTCAGTGTTGGCGGCATACAGATTCAAAAATTTGGCGAATACGTTCACACCCTCTATGTGCCAACCAGTTTAAATATGGTCAAGTTTCGCCCGCTGCGCGGCACGGCGTTAGTTATTCTCGATGCAAAACTGGTTTTTAAGTTAGTTGATAATTTTTTTGGCGGAGACGGTCGCCATGCCAAAATTGAGGGGCGTGAATTTACTCCGACGGAGCTTCGTGTGGTGCAAATGGTGCTTGAGCAAGTGTTTATCGACTTGCGCGAAGCGTGGAAGGCGGTGCTGGAAATTGAGTTTGAATACATTAATTCCGAAGTAAACCCATCAATGGCTAATATTGTTAGCCCCAGTGAGGTGGTCGTGGTGTCGACCTTTCATGTGGAGCTCGATGGCGGTGGCGGAGAGCTTCATATCACCATGCCGTACTCAATGGTTGAACCGATTCGCGAGGTGCTTGATGCCGGCCTGCAAAGTGATACCGATGAGCGCGATGAGCGTTGGGTTAAAGCGCTTAAAGAAGATGTAATGGAGGCCGAAGTCGCAATTGAGTGTGATGTGGTTGAAAAAAAGATCTCATTGCGAGATATCGTCGACCTTCGGGATGGCGACATTATTCCAATTACGATGCCGGATTTTCACGTCGTGACAGCAAACGGTGTACCACTATTTAAAGCTGAGTTTGGTCAAAGTAATGACAACTTGGCACTGCGTATTCTTGAACCTTTTGATCGGCCCTCTAGCAGCGCTGAATCCAACCCTCTGGGAGAAGTAAATGAGTGATGAAGACGACAATGTCGATCAGGACAGCATGGCCGATGAATGGGCCGCGGCGATGGAAGAGCAGGAAATTATCGATGCCGAGCAAGACGCGGCCGAGCCCGCTCAAGCGGTGGAGCTCGACGATTTTGACAACGTAGAAGCACCCAGTGGAGAGGGGCAGCCCGACCTAGAAGTGATTCTCGATATTCCTGTATCGATTTCAATGGAGGTTGGTCGCACCAATATTACCATTCGCAATTTATTACAGTTGAATCAGGGCTCAGTGATTGAGCTCGATCGCTTGGCGGGTGAGCCACTTGATGTACTGGTGAATGGAACCTTAATTGCTCACGGTGAGGTTGTTGTGGTCAACGAAAAGTTTGGTATTCGCATGACCGATGTTATCAGCCCATCTGAGCGTATCAAGCGTCTTCGTTAGGTAAATATATGCGTGCTGACTTAGCTAACGATACTAAATATTCGGCTGCAGCGGAGCAACTGGGTTCGGTAAATACACTTGCCGAGGGTGCGGGCTCTTACGCGGCAATGTTGATCCAGGTCGGCGCCGCGCTTGCGTTTATAGTTGTTCTTATCCTGGTGCTTGCATGGTTGGGGCGGCGCTTGCCGATTTCTGCTTTAACAAATAATCGCCAGTTGAGCGTGCAGGCCTCACTAGCTTTGGGCCGAAAAGAAAAGGTGGTATTGCTTACGGCCCGTGGTCAAAGCTTTTTAGTCGGTGTCGCCGATGGCTCTGTTGCGCTTTTACATGCGTTTGAGCACTCTTCTGAGCATTCGCAGGCTGACGAGAAAAAAACAGCAACAGATTCCGTGCAGGCGCTTAGCCAAAAACCAGATTTTTCGTCATTCTTACAGGGTCTGCTTCAGAAAAATACCGACAAGGCAGATAAAGGAAGCAGCAGCCGTGTTGACTAAATCTTCGCTGATCCTGTTCTTTTGCCTGCTTGTTAGTTCTTTAAGTTCGTCGCTTCACGCTCAAGATCAAAACCAGCCACAAAGCGCCAGCCCGGCTATCAACAAGGCCGAAAATTTGTTGCAGGGAAATAGTGTCAAGGCCTTGCCGGCGCTGCCAGCACTAACGGTTACAAAAAAAGCTGATGGCAGCGAAGATTACAGCGTGACCTTGCAGATACTCATACTCATGACCATGCTGACCTTTCTGCCAGCAATACTCATGATGATGACGTCGTTTACCCGCATAATTATTGTGTTTTCTATCTTAAGGCAGGCACTCGGTTTGCAGCAGAGCCCATCCAATCAGATTCTTATTGGGCTGTCTTTGTTTTTAACATTTTTTATTATGACGCCGGTTATCGAAGAGGTGAATCAACAGGCGTTACAGCCATATATGGCTGAGAAAATCACGTCGATCGAGGCGTTAAACAGGGCGAAGCTGCCAATGAAAGCATTTATGCTAGCCAACACCCGTGAAGATGATATCGATCTGTTTTTTCGTATCAGTGCTCACGACCCCGTTGCCAAGGCCGAGGACATACCTTTTTCGATACTGATGCCGGCCTTTGTAACATCGGAGCTAAAAACGGCCTTTCAGATCGGTTTTATTATTTTTATCCCATTTTTAGTCATCGATATTGTTGTCGCCAGTGTGCTAATGGCGATGGGTATGATGATGTTGTCGCCGTTAATTATTTCACTGCCGTTTAAGATTATGCTGTTTGTTTTAGTCGATGGCTGGGGGCTGATAGTCGGCACGCTGGCGGCGAGCTTCGGTATTTAACTTAGAGTATTGTTATGAGCCCAGAGATAGCCCTGCAATTATTTGGTGAAGCATTTTACCTGGTGGTGTTGATGGTGTTAATTATTGTGGGGCCTAGCTTATTGGTTGGCTTGACGGTTAGTATTTTTCAGGCTGCGACGCAGATAAATGAGCAAACTCTAAGTTTTCTTCCGCGTTTGATCGTCACCTTGCTTACCATCATGGTGATGGGGCCCTGGTTGACTCAGCAGTTTATTGATTTGTTTCAGCAACTAGCTTTACAAATTCCAGAGCTTATTACCCTGCGATGATCAGCGATCAAGAGATTGCCTTATTTGTTCAGCAGTACTTTCTGCCGTTTGTGCGTATTGCGTCGATGTTTATGGTGGTGCCAGTTATCGGTTCTAAGCTCGTATCTCCACGCGTTCGCCTGGCGCTTGCGAGTTTACTGAGCATACTTGCGCTGCCGTTAATGCCGAGTTTTGAACCGCTGCCTCTGTTGTCGGTTAATATTTTACCTGTCGCACTTCGCGAGATAGCGATAGGCACTTTGATGGGCTTTTGTTTTCAAGTCGTTTTTCACGTATTTGTTTTAGCCGGGCAGTTTATGGCGATGAAAATGGGCCTGGGTTTTGCGATGATGAACGATCCGACCAATGGTGTGCAGACCACAGTATTGAGTCAGTTTTTCTTGATCCTTACCACATTGATGTTTGTGTCGGTTAACGGCCACCTCTATCTTATTTCTTTGCTTATGCAAAGCTTTCACACCCTGCCTGTTGGTCAGTCTTCATTTGCCCCGGCCAAGTTATATATGATGGTTGAACTCGGCAGCTGGATGTTTGCCTCTGCGCTGGTGTTTGCACTGCCGGTCATGACCAGTTTGTTATTTATTAATATCGCTTTTGGTGTGATGAGTCGCGCAGCGCCGCAATTAAATATCTTTGCTATTGGTTTTCCATTTACGCTTATCTGCGGTTTGGGGCTCATTTATGTCGGCTTGGGCGTATTTATCGAGAGCTTTGAGCTGAGCCTCAATGGTGGTTTTGCTTACGTGCACGAACTGATTGAGGCACCTTGATGGCTGAGGAAGACAGCGCTCAGGAAAAAACAGAAGAGCCGACGCCAAAACGCCAGCAAAAAGCTCGAGATGAAGGGCAGATTCCGCGCTCTAAAGATTTGACAACGTTTGCGGTGTTGATCGCCAGTGCCCTGGGGTTAATGATTTTTGGTTCGGCGATGGCGCAGAGTTTGATGCGCATACTGGTGCATAATTTTTCTCTTACTCGCGATCGCTTATTTGATCAAAATACGATGTTTAGTCACTTAGGCCTGGCTTTTGATGATTTTTTCTGGGCGAGCCTGCCGTTTTTCTCCGTGGTTGTGTTTGCCGCGATTGTCGGTCCGACGGCGCTCGGTGGCATTTTGTTTAGCGGTAAATCGCTGTTGCCTAAATTTAACCGCATGGACCCGATTGCCGGTATTAAGCGCATGTTTAGTGTGCGCTCATTAGTAGAGCTGGTCAAAGGTATTGCCAAAGTGAGCTTGGTGATTGCCGTAGCGTTTTTGTTGCTGTACCTGACCAAAGCCGAATTAATGGGGCTTGCACGCGAAACCTTAAACGAGGCGGTGCAACACGCGCTCGACTTGTGCCTCTGGGCCGGCATCGCCCTGGCTTCTTCGACCATCGTCATTGCGATGATTGATGTGCCGTTTCAACTGTGGGAGCACAAGAAAAAGCTACGCATGTCTCGCCAGGATATCAAAGATGAATTAAAAGACTCGGAAGGTAAACCCGAAGTAAAAAGCAAAATCAGGCAGATGCAAATGCAAATGGCGCAAAACCGCATGATGTCTGCGGTGCCCGAGGCCGATGTGGTGATCACAAACCCAACACATTTTGCCGTTGCCTTAAAATACAAGCCCGAGTCAATGAGTGCGCCGGTGCTCGTTGCTAAAGGTGTTGATCAGATTGCGCTAACGATTCGCAGTATGGCGAAAGAGCACAAGATCGAGCAGGTTGAAAGCCCATCTTTGGCGCGGGCCATTTTTCATACCACTGAACTTGAGCAAGAGGTGCCGGCGGGGCTTTATGTTGCCGTGGCTCAGGTGCTTGCCTATGTCTTTCAATTGCGCGAGTTTCGCCGCGGCCGCGGTGACAAGCCTTCCTACCCTCAAGTGCCCGATCTACCGGCGGATATGCGCTATTGATGGTGTTGGGCCTATTTGCTGGCAACTGTCATGTGTAGGCTTTGAGCCTTAAAGCGCGAAGCGCGGGCGATGTGCGACAAATTTTAAATCGCAGCTAAAAAAGTGCCACGTGCGCCGTGTATACTCGGCGTTTTTAATTGAGGTCGAACTATGATTGTTTTTCGAACAGCCTGCTTAGCATTAATTACCTTAACTACCGCCTGCACCTGGGTTAAGCCTCAAGAGGGGGCTGACAACGTGGCTTTGGTTAAAGACAGTCACGTCGCTAACTGCGAGCGCCTGGGCAAAGTAAATGTTGCCGTCAAGCACGATGTTGTTGGTTTAGAGCGCAAGCGCAGTAAGGTCGCTGAAGAACTGCTCACCCTGGCTAAAAATGAAGCGGTAAAGATGGACGGGGACTCGCTGGTATCTCTGGCTGAACCGGAGCAGGGCAGCCAGCCTTTTGCGGTATATCGCTGCAAACCATAAATTTTCCCCGGGCCCTTGAATTAAAACTTGCGGCCCCCATCTAAGCCTGCAGTTCAAATTAGCTTCACTCAGGAGACCAACATGTGCGCAGAGGCCACTAAAGAAACCCGTGGATTTGAAACTGAAGCCAAGCAGCTGCTTCACTTGATGATTCATTCTCTTTACTCAAACAAAGAGATTTTTCTTCGTGAACTTGTGTCCAATGCATCGGATGCCGCAGACAAACTGCGTTTTGAGGCTCTAAATCAGGCCGAGTTGTTTGAAGACGACCCTGAGTTGAAGATTCGCATTGATTTTGACAAGGATGCCGGCACCGTCAGCATCAGCGACAACGGCATCGGTATGAGTCGCGATGAGGTGATCAGTCACTTAGGCACGATTGCCAAGTCTGGCACGGCGGCGTTTATGTCTCAATTGAGCGGCGACGATAAAAAAGACAGTCAATTAATCGGTCAATTTGGTGTCGGATTTTACTCTGCCTTTATTGTTGCTGATAAAGTTGAAGTGTTTACTCGCCGCGCCGGTCTGAGTAAAGAAGAGGGTGTGCACTGGGAGAGCCACGGCGAAGCCGAGTACAGCGTTGAAACACTTGAGCGCGCTGAGCGCGGTACCACAGTGGTATTACACCTGAAAGATGATCAGCAAGAGTTTGCCGATGGCTGGCGCCTGCGCTCGATCATTAAAAAATACAGTGACCACATCAGCTTGCCGGTCGTTATGCTAAAAGAGCAAAGTGGTGAGGATGCAGATAAAGGCGAGCCTGAAGACGAAGTCGTCAATACAGCCAAGGCATTGTGGACGCGCTCGCGTTCTGAGATTAGCGACGACGAGTACAAAGAATTTTACAAACACATTAGCCACGATTTCAGTGACCCGGTTAAATGGAGTCACAACCGGGTCGAGGGTAAGCTCGACTACACCTCCTTACTTTATCTTCCAGCGAAAGCGCCGTTCGATTTATACAATCGCGATGCCGCGCGCGGCTTAAAGCTCTATGTTCAGCGCACATTTATTATGGATGACGCCGAACAGTTTTTGCCTTTGTACCTGCGCTTTGTTAAAGGTGTGCTCGATTCGAACGATTTGAACTTGAACGTCAGCCGCGAGATCTTGCAAAAGGATCCAAATGTCGATTCGATGAAGTCTGCATTGACTAAGCGTGTGCTGGATATGCTTGGCAAAATGGCGAAGAACGACGGCGAAGCCTACGCCGAGTTCTGGCAAGAGTTTGGTGAAGTATTAAAAGAAGGCCCGGCTGAGGACTTTAGCAATAAAGAAAAAATTGCTGCGCTGTTTCGCTTTGCATCAACTCACACAGGCTCGGCCGAGCAAAGTCAGAGCCTGGGTGAATACGTTGAGCGCATGCAAGAAGGGCAGGACAAAATTTATTATGTGGTTGCCGACAGCTATAACACGGCTAAGAGCAGCCCTCACCTCGAGATTTTCCGCAAAAAAGGCATTGAGGTTCTATTGCTCAGCGATCGCATTGACGAATGGCTGATGGGGCACCTGACCGAATTTGACGGCAAGCAGTTCCAGGACGTTGGCAAAGGCGCGCTCGATCTCGGCGAGCTCGACAGCGAAGAAGATAAAAAAGCGCAAGAAGAAGTTGAAAAGAAATTTGAAGATTTCGTAAAACGCCTGCAGGAAAGCTTGAAAGACGATGTTGAGTCTGTGCGCGTCACACACCGTTTAACTGACTCCCCGGCGTGCCTGGTGGTTGGTGAGCACGATATGGGCGCGCAAATGCGCCGTATTTTAGAGCAGGCCGGCCAGGCTGTGCCCGAGTCAAAGCCGACCATTGAAATTAATCCTGAGCACCCTCTGGTGCAAAAAATGGATCAGGAAAGCGACGAAGACCGCTTTGCCGATTTTGCCAGCATACTTTTTGATCAGGCTTCCTTAGCTGAAGGTGGCTCGATTAAAGATCCGGCGGCCTATGTTAAACGCATGAACAAGCTACTATTGGAGCTAAGCCAGGCTTAACTGTCTCGCCAGCGGTGCCAAGCACCGCTTTTAGCTCACAACAACTGAGTCTTACGCTTATGTCGGCACAAAAAATTGCCGTTCTCGGCGGTGGCAGTTTTGGCACCGCTATTGCCAATATGGCGGCCGTCAACCGCCTCGAAACCTGGCTGTGGATGCGCGACCCCGAGCGCGCACAGCAGACCCAAAGCCTGCGTGTAAACCAGCGCTATCTGCCAGATTACCCTCTCGCCGACGCTTTGCATATCAGCGCTGAGCTCGAGCAGGTTGTCGCCGGCGCCGATATTGTTTTTGTGTCGGTGCCCAGTAAAGCGTTTCGCGACGTCGCAAAAAAAGTGGCGCCGTTGATTGGCGAGGGCACCCCGGTTGTATCGACGACCAAAGGCATAGAGATAGAAAGCTTTAGCCTGATGAGTCAAATCCTTGAAGAGGAAATCCCCCAGGCTCATATCGGTGTATTGAGCGGGCCAAATTTTGCCCGGGAGATGGTTAAAGGCCAGATCACCGGCAGTGTCATTGCAAGTAGTCACGACGACGTGCAGGCGCAGGTGCAGGATATTTTTTCGTCGAGCTCGTACCGCATCTATCGCAACAGCGACAGCTTTGGAGTTGAGTTGGCCGGCGCCTTAAAAAATATTTACGCCATTGTTTCGGGCATGGCCGAAGCGCTAGGCACTGGCAAAAATACCCAGGCCATGTTGCTGACCCGCAGCCTCGCTGAAATGGGGCGCTTTTCTAGAGAGCTCGGCGCCGACCCGCTGACGTTTCTCGGTTTGGCGGGGGTAGGTGATCTTATTTTGACCTGTACCTCCGATCAAAGTCGCAACTTTCGCGCGGGCAAAGCGCTCGGTGAAGGCAAGAGCCTTGAGCAGGCCGTTGCAGATATTGGCCAGGCGGTCGAGGGTATTAATACCTTAAAAACCGTGTACGCCAAAGCCAAGGAGCTCGATGTCTATATGCCGCTGGTGCAGGGACTTTACGCCATCGTATTCGAGGGGCAGAATATCCGCAGGGTGGTCAGTCGCCTGATGACCGGTGAAATGAGTTACGACGTCGACGCCCAGCAACAGGGCCAATAAACTTGCCGTTTTAAGGAGATACACTGATGGATGAGCAGCTGAAAAAAAACATTAGCGCAGTTCATATTTGGATACGCCTGGTTTATATGCTGCTGTTTGCAGTGGTTCTTTATGCCGCGATGGCGGTGTTTTGGGTGCTGGTATTGGTACAGTTTATGTTTGCCCTGATTGCTGGCAAACCAAAGCTCAAGCTGGCCCAGTTTGCCGATGTACTTTGCCAATACATTAATCAGTGTCTGCGCTTTGTCAGTTTTAGTAGCGAAGAAAAACCTTTCCCGTTTTCCGACTTGCCGGTGTCCGATATTGTCGACAGCGCCGAGCCGGAAGGCGAGCCAAGCAGCCAAGCCTGATGCAGCTGTTTTTATTGCGCCACGGCCATGCCGAGGCGCACGCAGCGGCTGATAATCTCAGGCCTTTGTCCGCTCAGGGCGAGCTTGAATTGCACAAGGTCTGCCAGCAAAAGTGCGATGAGCTGCGCGAACTCGAACTGATTTTATTTAGCCCGTATCTGCGCACCAGGCAAAGTGCAGATATTCTCAGCCAATACAGCCCCGCGCCTCAGCGGGAATTGGCGGCCTTAGTACCCAATGCCGATCCCCGCGTGTTAATTGAAAAACTCTACGAGCTGTCCGAGCACCACCAGCGTATCGCGGTTGTCAGTCATCAGCCTCTACTGGGTATTGTGCTTGACGAGCTCGGTGGGTTTGACTGTGGTCGCTATCGCATGGGCACCGCGGCGCTCGCGCAGCTTTCTTGTGACCCGCTTGCTGCGGCGTGCTGTCAGTTAAATTGGCTGGCTCACCCTTAATGCACAGCTCGGCTCGAGAAGTCCGCTTTGAGTTGGACAGTGTCAGCCTTGCCGGCTTGCGCTGGCACGAGGGCTCGCCAATCAAAGTACTGGCTTTACACGGTTGGTTGGATAACGCCGCAAGTTTTGCACAGCTGGCGCCGCAGTTGCCCGAGTGTGATGTGCTTGCCTTGGATTTGGCTGGGCAGGGGCTGAGCACACATCGCCCAGGCAAGGGCGCCTACAATATCTGGCAAGACCTGCGCGAGCTGATTCAGGTCTTGCAACAACTCGCCTGGCCTCGCGCCGTCTTGCTTGGCCACAGTCGCGGCGCGATGGTATTAAGTTTGTTTGCTGCGTGTTTTCCCGAACGAACGCTGGGGCTGGTGTTGCTCGATGCTTTGCTGCCTCATACGACGGATGAAGTGGCGTTGCCGCGCCACTTGCGCACGGCGGTTATGGCGAGTCTTGATCTGAAGAAATTGCGCCGGCGTAGTTACCACAAGAGCTTTGAGGCTGCGGTACACAGCCGCATGCAGGGTTTGTATCCGCTTAGCTACGAAGCGAGCGAGCTGCTGGCGCAGCGCTCAGTGCGCCGCGATGCAGACAAAGGCTGGTACTGGCACTTTGACAGTGCCTTGATGCTGCCCTCTGAGCTGCGCTTGAGCCCAGCGCAGGCGCGAGCTTTTCTCGACGCCTGGCAGCAGCGCGCACTGTTAGTTGCCGCCTCCGATGGTTTTTTAGTTGGTGAAGCCTTAGATAAATGGCGCGAACATGAGAAGCTTATGGTCGTTGAGTTAGATGGCGGCCATCACCTCCATATGAGTGCCAAGCACGAGCAGCTTGGCCCACTGGTAAACACAATAAAACAGTATCTGGTGACCTTAGATAATGACTAAATTGGGCTTTTTCACCCTGGTATTTTCGCTTGTATGTTTGTCTTGTTTTGCCCGCGCCGAGCAGTTGGTCGATCAGCGGCTTGTATACAGCAGCGACAATAAGCACGCCGATTATCTGCTGACTTTAAGTGCCTTAAAAAACGTCAATGCACAGATTGTCGCCGACACGGAGTTGCGCCTTCGCGGTCGCGTGCAGCGACAGACCTGGGAGTTTAACAGTGGCACCAGCATTGCCGATGCGCGCGCTATGCTCGATGCGCATTTAAATCTAAGCGGCAGCGAGCGCAAGCTGTTTGCCTGTCGCGGGCTGGCCTGCGGCAGCTCAAATGCCTGGGCCAATCAGCGTTTTAACATCAAGCAGCTCTACGGTTTGGACGCCAGTCAACGTTATCAGGTGTGGCAGCTCGAACAGGCTTCTGAGGTCTTGGTTTTATATTTTGTGCAGCGCGGTAACCGGCGTATTTATGCGCAGCTTGATCGAATTAGCTTGAGCGCTGAGCAACAGTTAACCCCTACAGCCGAGGCAGTCAGCGCAGAGCTGCAAAGCCGCGGTTACCTGGTTTTTAAACAAGATCAGCAAGGCAGCGCCTTTGAGGACGAGTTGCTCGCGCGCGTGGTCGATGCTTTAAGGCGCAAACCATACAGCCGCTTTTATGTGGTCGGTCACAGCTACGATCAGCGCAGTGATACGTTAAATCGTCAGCGCGCGCTCGAGCAGGCCGAGCGTATTAAACAGCTTCTTGTTGGCGCTGGCCTCGATGCGGGGCGCTTTAGTGTCGACAGTGTCGGTGCGCTGGTGCCGAGATCCCTGCCTGGGCAAAATAGAGTGGAGTTAGTGCAGAAATAATGCCTGAACCGAATTTAATATTAATTACCCTAAGTGCCGTTGCCGGAGCCTGCGGTTTAGCGCTGGCTTTTGTCGGAACCTTGATGGCTATGTTGATGGCCTTGGGTAAAAAACAGTGGCTGTGGGGCATCGCCTGTTTTTTCCCGCCACTGCCGTCGCTTGTCTACAGTTTTATTTATCGCCGCGAAAACAACTATGCCTGGCAGCTGCTGGCCTCAGGTTATGCTCTGATTATTGTCTTTGTGTTGTTAATGAGTTGGGAATTAAGCCGTCTCGGTTTGAGTTTTGCTGAGGTGATGGCTTCAACTCGACCGGTTCACTAAGCTGTCTTTGCTGATGCCAAACACCGGGGCAGGCCCCGGTGTTTTTTTAGCTGGATGACGGCGGCGTACTTATTTTATTAGTGATAAAAATTCCGCGCGCGTGGCGTGGTTGTCGCGGAATTGGCCAAGCATGCACGAGGTGCGCATCAGCGAATTTTGTTTTTCGACGCCGCGCATCATCATGCACAGGTGTTTGGCTTCAATAATTACTGCAACGCCAGCGGCATTTGTCACGTCTTGAATCGTGTTGGCAATCTGAGAGCTCAGCTGTTCTTGAATTTGCAGGCGGCGACTGTACATGTCGACAATACGTGCGACCTTGCTTAAACCGAGTACTTTACCTTGGGGCAAATAGCCGACGTGGGCTTTGCCGATAAACGGCAGCATATGATGCTCGCACATTGAGTAGAGCTCGATGTCTTTCACAATGACCATGTCGGTTGAATCCGACGGGAATAGGGCGTCGTTGACAACCTCGTCAACACTCTGTTGGTAGCCCTGAGTCAGGTAGCTATAAGCCTTGGCGGCGCGTTCGGGTGTGTCTACCAGGCCGGGACGCTGGAGATCCTCACCCATGTCGCGGATGATTTGTGCGAATAAGTCTTTCATGCGGATACCGAAGTGAAGCCTTGCCGGGGAGGCGGGCGGAGCAAAAAGGCGCTAGAATAGCGGCCTTTTTCCAAATTGCCAAAGATTTATGCAGCTGTTTTCTGAACTTTTAAGCCTGCGCGACTGGGTGCGCTGGGCCTCGACACGCTTTCGCGACGCCGAGTTGTTTTACGGTCACGGCACCGATAACGACTGGGATGAAGCGCAAGTATTGGCGCTGTGGGCGATTAATCAGCCCTGGCAGAGGCTCGAACAGCTCTGGGATGTGCGCCTTAGCAGCGACGAGAAAGACAAACTGGTTAAAGCCGTTGAGAAGCGCATTATTAAGCGCTGCCCGGCGGCCTACATCACTGGCGAAGCCTGGTTTGCCGGTTTGCCTTTTTACGTTAATGAAAACACCTTGGTGCCGCGCTCTCCGATTGCGGAATTAATCGATGCGCAGTTTCAGCCCTGGTTAAGTGATTACCCCGCGCGCATTTTGGATCTCTGTACTGGCAGTGGCTGTATTGGCATCGCCTGCGCCGTCGAGTTTGCCGATTCCGAAGTCGACTTAGTTGATATCAGCGCCGATGCCTTGCACGTTGCCAAACGCAATATCGAACGCTTTGATTTAAGCTCGCGTGTACAAGCCATCGAATCCGATGGTTTAACCGAGGTGCTAGAGCAGCGCTACGATTTGATTGTATCGAACCCGCCGTATGTCAGCGAAGCTGAATACGCACAGTTGCCAGCTGAGTATTTGGCCGAGCCAAAGCTCGGTTTAACCTCGGGGAACGATGGTTTTGATTTTGTCCAGGGGCTGCTGCGCCAGGCCGAGCAGTGCCTTTTGCCCGGTGGTTTACTTGTGGTTGAAGTTGGTTACGGCTGGGAGCTTTTTGCCGAGCGCTATGCTGAGTACCCATTCTTTTGGCCCGAATTTGAACACGGCGGTTGTGGGGTATTTATTCTCAGCCGCGAACAGCTTGTAGATGTGCACAGCCGCCTTGGCGGACAGTGAACTGAGCCACAGGCTAGGGCGTAAAGCCAGATACAGAAAATGCATGGTTCAGTAACAACTGAGCTAGTTAAAACCGAACAACTTTAGAAAGTAGCTAGTATGTCAGGAAATTCTTACGGAAAACTTTTCACCGTTACCAGCTTTGGTGAGAGTCACGGTTTGGCGCTTGGTGCCATTGTCGATGGCTGCCCCCCGGGTATCGCCCTATCGGAAGAGGATTTACAGCTTGATCTGGATCGGCGCAAACCCGGTACCAGCCGCTACACAACTCAGCGTAAAGAGGGCGACCAGGTAAAAATTCTCTCCGGTGTTTTTGAGGGCAAAACCACCGGCACGCCCATCGGCCTGGTGATAGAAAACACGGATCAGCGTTCAAAAGACTACGGCAAAATTAAAGATCAATTTCGTCCTGCGCACGCCGATTACAGCTATGCGCAAAAATATGGCCTGCGCGATTACCGCGGTGGCGGTCGCTCATCGGCGCGCGAGACGGCAATGCGTGTTGCCGCCGGTGCGATTGCAAAAAAAGTGTTAAAAGAGCTTTGGGGCGTTGAAATTTTTGGTTACCTGAGCCAGCTGGGGCCGATAGAAATTGATCTGGTGCAGCCGCAGAGCATTGAACAAAATGCCTTTTTCTGCCCGGATCCAGCAAAAATCCCCGAGCTTGAAGCCTATATGCAGGCGCTGATTAAAGAGGGCAATAGTGTTGGCGCTAAGGTTAGCGTGGTTGCCAAAAATATGCCGGCCGGTTGGGGCGAGCCTATCTTTGATCGGCTCGATGCCGATTTGGCGCACGCGCTGATGAGTATCAATGCAGTTAAGGGTGTTGAGATTGGCGATGGTTTTGCGTCGGTGGCTCAAAAAGGTACTGAGCATCGCGATGAGATCACCCCAGAGGGCTTTTTAAGTAATCACGCAGGTGGGGTGCTCGGCGGAATTAGCTCCGGGCAGGATGTCATTGCCCACCTTGCATTAAAGCCAACGTCGAGTTTGCGTTTGCCCGGGCGCAGTGTCGATATTCACGGCGATCCGGTTGAAGTGGTTACAACTGGGCGTCACGATCCCTGCGTGGGCATTCGCGCTACGCCCATCGCCGAAGCGATGATGGCTCTGTGTTTGCTTGATCACGCCATGCGCCACCGCGCGCAAAACGGCAGTGTGCAGCACAACGTGCCTGTCATTCCCGCTCAAGCTGAATAAATATTAGCAGCCTCCAGCTCGTGCCGTGGTGGCGCCTGTCAGCGTTATACTTTTTGTATTTTGCTGTTATTGGCGCCCTAACGCCGTACTGGGGGCTCTATTTGCAGTCCCTAAATTTCAGTTCTGAATCTATTGGTTTTATCGCTGCCACGCCTTTGTTGGTACGGATTTTTGCCCCCAATCTCTGGGCTTTTTTTGCTGACCGAAGTGCTCGACGGGTTAAAGTTTTGCGTATCGGTTGTTGCCTGGCTGCGCTGGCTTTTAGCCCCTTGCTTATTATTAAACAGGCGTGGTCGGTTGCGTTGACGATGGCTATCTACGCGATATTCTGGAATGCGATACTCGCTCAAGCAGAGAGCCTGACTTTAAGTTTTTTAGCGGAGCGTTTTCGCTCTTATGGTCGCATACGTCTGTGGGGCAGCGTCGGCTTTATTGCCCTGGTACTGTTACTCGGCTGGGCTTTTACTTATATAAGTTTAAGTTTTCTTCCGGCGATTGTAAGTGTTCTGCTACTGCTGTTGGCGCTGATCAGTTTTTCGATTCCTGCAAGTGCGCAGCAACACACTTGTACGAGTGACGCCCAAGCATTTTGGTCGCAGTTATTAAAGCCTGAGCTGGCCGTTTTTTTTCTTTGCTGTACTTTATTGCATGCCAGCCACGGCCCGTATTATGTGTTTTTTTCTATATTTTTGGAGCAGCACGGTTACAGCCGCTTAAGCATTGGTTTTTTCTGGACGCTTGGCGTTATTGCCGAGATTGTTTTATTTGCTTATACCAGCCGTTTTATTCGGCGCTATTCACTGTATTCACTTCTGTTATTTAGCCTTATCTTAACGAGTTTGCGCTGGTTGGCTCTGCCCTACGCCGCACACTGCAGCGCCGCTTTATTTGTTGTTCAGCTTTTACACGCGTTTTCGTTTGCTGCATGCCACTGTGTTGCGGTTGAATTTTGTCGGCGTTTTTTTGGTGAGCAGCGTCAAAGCCGGGCACAGGCGTTTTATAGCTCCGTAAGTTTTGGTCTCGGCGGCTCGATTGGCGCGGCGGCGAGCGGCTTGCTTTGGGCTCACAGCGCTAGCGCCTGTTTTATTTTTGTAGCAATTCTGGCTGCGCTTGCAGCGTTTCTTTGTTTTCGCTACCTACGTGTTTTACTCAGCTAAACCAGCCCTAAGTTCAAAAAATGAGACTTGCTGCTCAAAAGGTGCTGAGATAGACTGAGTTCAGGCGACAAAATAATCAAAAATAATATTTTGCTATGGAGGGCGGTCAGCTATGACTCGACACCCGGTTTTCTTAGGTTTGTTTTTAAGTTTGCCTTGTTTTCTTTTTACGCTACAGGCGCAAGCTGAAAAAGTTTGTTCAACGATTAACTGCGATTGTGCATCCATAAATTCGCTGGTTCTGGCCAGGCAGTGTGCCGCTCAGCAGCGGCGTGTGCTCGAGCAATGTGTGCAGCAAAGTGTTGCAGATACTGAGGCGCAGGGGGCGCTTGTTCAGGCTCAGAGTCGACAGCAGTGGTGCACTGTGCACGGTCTTAACGCCGAGCCTTTGGCATTGTCGACAAAAAACGCCGACATCAACACACCCAAATCCATTAAAGACGAGAAAAAAGTTGTCGAGGGTTTATTTTGGTCGGTATCAGAAGATATTCATTATTTTGGGCAGCTAAAGGAAGGTGGTGATTTAGCTAGTGCCCAGGCGGTGTTAAAGCTTGCGTTAAATCATGTAAACAATTTATTCGAGGCGCAAAAGCGTGTTGAAAGGTATTGGCTCGAGCGCGGAAAAGAAAAGAAGCAGCGCGCGGCCTGGAGTAAGTATGCAAGCTCCAATGCCGAGCTTGCCCGCGACTGGCAGCAACTCGCAGATGGTTTAATTCGCAGTGCAGAGACAAACACTGCCGAGCAAAAGCTTCAGCTGCGTCTTTATGTTTTACTTGGGCAGGTATACGAGAGCAGTGCGTTTGCCTTCGAGGGCGCTGAAGACTGGCAGCAGGCGGCGCTCGCCTGGCAGGGAGCTGCTCGCGCAAGTATGGATTTAAGCGAGCTGTTGTTAAGCCTGGGCCTGACTGATGAAAAAATCATTCCGTATCGCGATCTCAGCGCTGCGCGTTTGTATCGGGCAAGTGCGGTGAGTTTAAAGTTTGATAAAACAGAGCAGGCGCAGCGTTTGGCTGCGCAGGCCGATCGTTTTATTCTGTCGCCCGAACAGCAGCCGCAGGTTCAAGCTCAATTAAGTCTTCAAGCTGAGCAAGCGCTTCCCGCCACAAGCTTGGCTGTGGCAGATTAATTTTCTACACGTTAACGCATACGCATAACACAGTCGTAAAAAGCGCGGCCGGCGTTGCTGAGGCTGCGTTTTTTATGCTGAATCAAGCCGAGCGTGCGGCTAATTTTTAGCTCTTTGATGTTTAACTTTGTCAATTGCTCATCGACCATGGTAGCCGGCAAGATGCTCCAGCCGAGCCCGACACTGACCATCATTTTTATGGTCTCAAGATAATTGGTTGCCATATTGGTTTTGATACTGAGCTGGTGCTGTTCAAACGCATCTTTGATTAAGCGGCCGGTATAGGTATTGAGATCGGGCAAGATTGCACTTTCTTTGGCAAGATCAGCCAGTTCAACCTTATTTTTTTTAGCCAGTTGATGCTGTTTGCTGACCACGACTTCCAGCGGGTCTTGCCACAATTCAACGCAGCTGAGCGGCGCTTCAATTTTGGGCGCGAGGGTGATAATGGCAAATTCACAGTCGCCGGCGAGTACCTTGGCATGGGCTTGCTCGGAATCGAGAAATTCGAACTGCAGGTTGACGTGACTGTGCTTGGAGGCAAACGCCCGAAGTATGGGGGGCAGGTGATGGAGGCCGACATGGTGGCTGGTGGCGACACTGAGGTTGCCGATGATTTCACCGCTGAGCTCTCGGACGCGGCGCTCGGTTTCGCGCAGCTCCAATAAAATAGCCTCGGCTCTTGGCAGCAGTAGTTGCCCGGCTTCGGTTAATTGCAGGTCGCGCCCGAGGCGGTCGAGCAGGCGGTGATTCAGTTGCTCTTCCAGGCGTGCAATGCGTTTGCTGATCGCCGGCTGGCTTAGGTGCAGCTGTTGTGCGGCGTTGGAAAATGAGCCGCTTTTAGCGATGCTCACAAAGGCTTTGAGGGCTTCGGTATCCACAGGCGTTTTGTACTCATTGTTTATCGCGTATAACTATAACTTACATTTATGCAAAATATAAAAATAATGAATTTGAGTTATTTGTTTGACTGGCTACAATAGGGCGCAGCAGAAAGTTTCAATCGGGGCTTGCCGCACTGACGGCGAGCCAGACAGACCTACCGAGCAACCTAAATCAGCTTTGAGAGCAAAGGCGATGGCAGCAAAAACCCTGTACGACAAATTGTGGCAAGCCCACGTTGTCAGTGAGCGCGACGATGGCTCGGCGCTTATTTATATCGATAGACATATTGTGCACGAAGTGACCTCACCTCAGGCCTTTGAAGGCCTGCGTTTGGCCGGCCGCAAACCCTGGCGCGTTGGCTCGGTGTTGGCGACGCCGGATCACAATGTGCCGACCACCGCGAACGAGCGCGCCAGCGGGGTCGACGGCATTGAAGACCCCATTTCGCGTATTCAGGTAAAAACCCTCGATGAAAACTGCGATGAATTGGGTATCACCGAGTTTAAGATCAACGATCAGCGCCAGGGCATTGTGCATGTTGTCGGCCCTGAGACCGGCGCTTGCCTGCCCGGCATGACCATTGTCTGTGGCGATTCGCACACATCGACCAACGGCGCCGTCGGCGCTTTGGCTTTTGGTATTGGCACCTCTGAGGTTGAGCACGTACTTGCGACGCAGTGCCTGGTTGCCAAAAAAATGAAAAATATGTTGGTCAAAGTCGACGGTGAGCTTGGCGCAGGTGTCAGCCCAAAAGATGTTGTTTTGGCCATTATCGGCAAAATTGGTACCGCAGGTGGCACCGGCTACGCCATTGAATTTGGCGGTGAAGTATTCCGCAATATGAGCATGGAAGGTCGCTTGACCGTCTGTAACATGGCAATTGAAGCGGGCGCGCGCGCGGGCATGGTGGCGGTCGACGACATCACCATTGACTATGTGCGCGGCCGTTTTCTGGCGCCAAATGAAGCGCAGCAGGAAGCCGCAGAAGCGGCGTGGCGCGAGCTTTACAGCGACGCAGACGCCGAGTTTGACAAAGTGGTCGAGCTCAACGGCGCCGATATCGCCCCGCAGGTCAGCTGGGGCACATCACCGGAGATGGTGTTGCCGGTCAGTGCGAAGGTACCCAGACCTGAAGATGCGGGCGACGATGTGAAAAAACGTGGCATCGAGCGCGCCTTGGAATATATGGGGCTTGAGGGCGGTCAGGCGATTGCCGATATCCATGTCGATCGAGTATTTATCGGCTCGTGCACCAACTCGCGCATTGAAGATATGCGCGCGGCCGCAGCGGTCGTCAAAGGCCGTAAAAAATCGGCTTCAGTAAAAGAAGCCATTGTTGTGCCCGGGTCGGGTGCGGTGAAAGCGCAGGCCGAGCGCGAAGGCCTGGATAAAATTTTTGTCGAAGCTGGTTTTGAGTGGCGCGAACCGGGCTGTTCGATGTGTCTGGCGATGAACGCCGACCGGCTTGAAGAGGGTGAGCACTGCGCCTCGACCTCCAATCGCAACTTTGAGGGGCGTCAAGGCTACGGTGGCCGCACGCACCTGGTGAGCCCGGCGATGGCGGCGGCCGCCGGCGTGGCCGGTCACTTTGTTGATGTTCGCGAGTTTTAAGGGGCTAATAATGAAACAGTTTACAGTGCATACTGGTCTTGTCGGTCCTATGGACAGGGCAAATGTCGATACCGACCTAATCATTCCAAAGCAGTTTTTAAAAAGCATCAAGCGCACAGGCTTTGGCCCTAACGCCTTTGATGAGCTGCGTTATCTCGATGTTGGTGAGCCGGGTAAAGACAACAGCTCGCGCCCCTTAAACCCAGATTTTGCGTTAAATCAGGCGCGCTATCAGGGGGCGAGTATATTGTTGACGCGCGAAAACTTCGGCTGTGGTTCCAGTCGTGAGCACGCGCCGTGGGCTTTGGATGAATACGGTTTTCGCGCGATTATTGCCCCGAGCTTTGCCGATATTTTCTACAACAACTGCTTTAAAAATGGCATGTTGCCGATTGTGTTGGCTGAGTCCGATGTCGATGAGTTATTTGAAGCGCTCTACGCAACACAAGCTTACCAGCTGACCGTTGACTTGCCGGAGCAAAAAGTTGTGAGCCCGAGCGGCAAAAGTTATCGCTTTGAAATCGACGAGTTTCGAAAATATTGCCTGATTAATGGCTTTGACGATATCAGCTTGACCTTAAAAGACGCGGATAAAATTCGCGCGTACGAGGAAAAACTTAAGGCCGAGTCGCCTTGGTTGTTTTCTCTGGATTAATTGGAGTAAGAGTTTTGACAAGAAAAATTGTATTGCTACCCGGAGACGGCATTGGCCCGGAAATTATCGCTGAAGCGGTAAAGGTGCTTGAGTGTGTCGATAAAAAGTTCGGCTTGAAGCTCAAGTTTGAAGAAGAGTTAATCGGCGGCGCGGCGATTGATGAGCACGGTTTACCGCTGGCAAACTCGACTTTGGAAAAGTGTCGCGCAGCTGAAGCGGTGCTGATGGGCTCGGTTGGTGGGCCCAAGTGGGACACCATGGATGCGAGCATTCGCCCCGAAAAAGGCCTGCTGAAAATTCGCTACGAGCTCGGCCTGTTTGCCAATCTGCGCCCGGCGATTTTGTACCCGCAATTGGCCGACGCCTCGTCGCTGAAGCGCGAACTGGTGGCCGGCCTCGATATTTTAATTGTGCGCGAGCTGACCGGCGGTATCTATTTTGGTGAGCCGCGCGGTATTCGCCGTTTGGATAACGGCGAGCGCCAGGGCTACAACACCTATGTTTACGCCGAGCACGAGGTTGAGCGCATCGGCCGCAACGCCTTTGAAATGGCTATGAAGCGCAACAAAAAAGTTTGCAGTGTCGACAAGGCCAATGTGCTTGAGGCAACGGTATTGTGGCGTGAAGTTATGCAGGGTTTAGCGCCGGAATACCCCGAAGTTGAGCTCAGCCATATGTATGTCGACAACGCCGCGATGCAGTTGGTGCGCGAGCCAAAGCAGTTTGATGTGATTGTGACCGGCAATATGTTTGGCGATATCTTGTCCGACACCGCGGCCATGCTGACCGGTTCAATTGGCATGTTGCCATCGGCGTCGTTAAACAGCGATGGTTTTGGCCTGTATGAGCCGGTGCACGGCTCGGCCCCCGATATTGCCGGGCAGGGCATCGCCAACCCGCTGGCGACTATTTTGTCGGCGGCCATGATGCTGCGTTATTCCCTGGCCGAAGCTGAAGCCGCAGATGCGATCGAGGCGGCGGTTGGCAAGGTCTTAGATCAAGGCCTGCGCTCGGCCGACATATGGTCTGAAGGGTGTGACAAAGTGTCGACACAAGCACTTGGTGACGCGGTTGTTGCCGCATTGCTTTAGATTTCAGTGCGCTCTTAGTTGCGCGCTGAAGACAAGAATATAAGAGAGTAGATAATGAAGGTAGGATTTGTAGGTTGGCGCGGCATGGTCGGTTCCGTGCTTATGGGCCGCATGTTGGAAGAAAACGACTTTGCCGATATCGAGCCAGAGTTTTTTACCACCTCAAACGTCGGTGGTCAGGGTCCGGATGTCGGTCGGGATACGCCGGCCCTGAAAGATGCGTTTGATCTGGAAGCGCTCAAGCAGCTCGATGCGATTGTCAGCTGTCAGGGCGGCGATTACACGGCAAAAGTGTTTGAGCCGTTGCGCAAAGCAGGCTGGAGTGGTTACTGGATTGACGCAGCGAGCTCACTTCGTATGAGTGACGACGCCATTTTAGTGCTCGACCCAGTCAACGACGGTGTGATCCGCGACGGTCTTGCCAAAGGTATTAAGAACTATATCGGCGGTAACTGCACAGTCAGCTTGATGCTGATGGCGCTTGGTGGTTTGTTTAAGCACAACCTGGTTGAGTGGGTTAGCTCAATGACGTATCAGGCTGCATCTGGCGCGGGCGCGCGCAATATGCGCGAGCTGTTGACGCAGATGGGCGAGCTGCGCGACTGTGTTGCAGATGAGCTGGCCGACCCGGCCTCGGCGATTCTCGACATCGACCGCAAGGTCACCGAAAAGATGCGCGGCGACTTGAGCATCAGTGAGTTTGGCGCCCCCTTGGCGGGCTCACTGCTGCCATTTATCGATAAACAACTCGATAATGGCCAGAGTAAAGAAGAGTGGAAAGGCCAGGCTGAGACCAATAAAATTCTCGGCATTGACGGCAAGCCCATCGCTGTCGATGGCACCTGTGTTCGCATCGGTGCCATGCGCTGTCACAGCCAGGCCTTTACTATCAAGCTCAGTAAAGATGTGCCGCTCGATGAAGTTTACGAGATGCTTGCCTCTGCCAATGACTGGGTTAAAGTGGTCGACAACGACAGAGATCTGAGCTTAACGCAGCTCAGCCCGACCGCGACAACGGGCACTTTGACTGTGCCGGTGGGCCGCATTCGCAAAATGAACATGGGGCCTGATTTTCTCAACGCCTTTAGTGTCGGTGATCAGTTGCTCTGGGGGGCGGCCGAACCGCTGAGACGTATGCTGCGCATACTGAAAGAGGCCTGATTCACCGGCCTGCTCAAGCGGGGTGGCAGACGCGCTCCGCTTGAGTATTTGTCTTATTTCTTTCCCCATTTTTTTCTGATCATGTCAAAAAATTGACCTAAGCTTAGTCTGTCGCCGCGCCAGGTCATACTTCTGGGTTATAAAGTTGAAAAAAACCTATTTATCCTGAATACTTACGTGCGATAGTGAAGAACCATTCTAGCTTTTATGGCGAAGGGTTCTGCTTTAACTCTTGTTTATGGTGAAAAAAGTGTCACTCAGATTCTCGTTCACTGCGATGACACTGTTAAAACGGCCGGGTTCGCGACCGGATCGTGTAGAAGCTTCTAGCAAAGTAAGGAAGACCTTTATGGGGCGTCGAATAGCATCCTTAATTCTGGCATCCGCCACCACGTTATGTGCAAGTACAGTGGCTGCGCTGGGACTTGGGGATATCTCCTTAAAATCCCATCTTAATCAGCGCTTAGACGCCGAAATCGAGCTGTTGGAAGTAAGGCAGCTTACCGAAGACGAAATTCTTGTGCAGTTAGCTTCCCCGGAAGCGTTTGAGCGCTTAGGTGTTGACCGAAGCTTTCACTTGACCGCGCTCAAATACAAAGTCGATCTCAATGCGCCGGGCGGCCCGGTTATCAAGGTATATTCTCAGAGCCCAATTAGAGAGCCCTTCCTTGATTTTGTACTTGAAGCTCGTTGGCCCAGCGGCAAATTGCTGCGCGAGTACACGCTGTTATTAGACCTCCCGGTATATTCCGATCAAAGTGCAGCGCCGGTTGCGGCGGTGCAAACTCAAACCATTAGTCAGGCGCCGGCTCGCTCTGAGCCCGCCGCGAGCAGCTCTGGCAGTGACACCGAGCGCTACAACCCGCGCGCATCCTACGACGAGGGTCGCTCCGAGGCTCAGCAGGCTGCGGCCAGTCGCAGTGCCAGCGAGCCAGCTGTGGTTGAGCGCCAAAGCCCCAGTACTCAAACTCCCGCTGCGCCGGCACCGGCAAAGCCTCGTATAGACGGCAGCAACTATACGGTTGAGCGCAACGATACGCTTTGGGAAATTGCCCTGGCCATGCGCCCCGACCGAAGCGTCAGCGTGCAGCAGACAATGATGGCATTGCAGCGGGCCAATCCCGAGGCCTTTATTAATGGCAACATCAATATGCTCAAGGCCGGCCAGATCTTGCGCATTCCCGATCGCGACGAAATTGTCAGCTTAAACAAGGCTCAAGCTGTGCAGCAGGTGTCGGCGCACAACGAAGCGTGGCGCAGTGGCGCTGCCGCACCGATCGAAGCGAGTACCAGCTCGATTACTGCCTATGACGATAGCGGCGATAGCGAAGGCCGTCTCTCGTTGAGTGCACCGGAGCAAGAGTTTGACTCAGAGAGCGGCCGCTTAAGCGGCGGTGAAGGCGCAGATGCTGGCGGCAGTGATGAACTCGAAGCGGAGCTAAGTGCAACCAAAGAAACGCTCGATGCTAAACAAAGCGAAAACCGTGAGCTCAAAGGTAAAATCGGTAACCTCGAAGAGCAAATTGACACGCTCGAGAGCATGATTGATGTCAGTAACGAAACACTGCGTGCAATGGAGCTTTCCGCTGCAAACGCAGAGACTGAAGAGCAAGTTGCCGAGCAAGAAGGCCTGGATGCCCGCCAGACACAAGTGGATGAAAGCACTGCCGATGAGGTCATGGAGACACTGGCCGAGGAGAGTGAGCAGGTAGCCGAGCAGCTGGAAGAGACGACCGAAGCCGAGGCTGAGGTACTCAGCGAAGAAGCGCTTGCAGCAAGCGAAGCTCAGGTTGAACAGAGCGCAGCCGAGAGTGAAGTGACTGAGCAGCCAGCCAGTCCGGCGCCAGTTCAAAAGCCTGCGCCAGTAAGCAATACTGCGGCATCACCATCGATTATGACGATGGTGATGGACTACATCCTATTTATTATTGCCGGTGTGGTGGCCCTGGTTGTTGTGGTCTACCTCGTTATTCGCCAGCGTTCCGATGACGATTGGGATGAAGATGAATTTGAAGACGAAAGCGCCAGCTTTGACGAACCAGAAGCCTTTGACTCCTTTGAGCAAGAAGATTTTGATGAGCAGCCTGAGGCCATTCAAGATGAGTTTGCCGAGCAGGAAGAGGCCTTGGAGCAAGTTGAGGACATCTTTGAGGAAGAGCCCGAGACAGCGCCCGAAGCTCAAACCGAAGATGTTGTTGCTGAATCTGATATCTACATCGCCTACGGCAAATACGATCAAGCCGAAGAGTTGCTTAATAAGGCGCTGGAGCAGGAGCCTGAGCATCACGAAGCGCGCCTGAAACTACTGGAAATCTATGCAGCGCAAAACAATGCTGAGGCCTTTGATCCACATTATGCTGCGCTGCGTAACCATGGTGCTTCTGAGGGCTTGATCTCGCGAGCGTCGGCCATGCGCGACGGTATTAGCGGCGCCGGTGATTTTGCCGAAACCGCCTATGTCGAAGATGCTGAGACCGAAACGGGTGAGGGCGATGACTTCTCGTTTGACTTGGGTGATCTCGAAAACGATGGCGCCGATGAGTTAAGCGGTGAAGAGCAGGATTTTGATCTTGATTTGGGCGATGTATCGGCAGAGCTCTATGAAAAGCCGTCCGATGATAGCGGGCTCGACTTAGGTGAATTCGACTTCGATGCCGGCGAGTCGGCGACGGAGATCGATACCAGTGGCGATATGGCTGCAAGTATTGAGCTTGCAAAAGAAACCACCGACATCGACGTCGATATCGACAGCAGCCTGGATCTCGATGACAGTTTTGATCTCGATCTCGGTGAGAGCAATACCGATCAGGATGTTGAGTTTGATTTGAGCGAGCTCGAAGCGCTCGAAAGTGGCGCTGCCGCGTCACTAACTAAGACTGACGGCGATGCAGAGCAGGAGCCAGAGGTTGAAGAGGAAGCTCTGGAGCTCGACCTTGCCAGTGACGATGATGAGCAAAGCAGCCTTAGTGATGATCTTGAAGCCGGGCTTGAGGCACTGGATCTTGATCTGGGTGACAGCGATGACCTCGATTTGGATATGGATGCCGATCTTGATCTCGAGGCAGATTTGAGCCTCGGTGAGCACAGCGAAGAGACTCTGAATGAAGCTAGTGACGACTTTGAGCTTGAACTCGATGATGAGTTAACTGCAGATCTCAGTGCAGAAGCTCCAGCCGAGAGCAATGAGCAACCGGCTGAACAAGACTTGTCGTTAACTGGCACGGCCTTTGACCTGAATGCGATGGACGCTGAGCTTGAGGCAATGGGCTCCGAAATTGGCGACGTTGATCTCGAAGCCGAGCTCGGTGCAGATAACGCCGAAGGTGAGCTGGATGTCTCTGATTTGGATGTTCCCGAGTTGAGCGTAGAAGGCGATTCCGATATTCCGGATCTCGAAGCCGAGCTTGAAATTCCAGATCTCGATACTGACGCTGTACTCGAGCCTGCTGAGGCCGAAGCGCTTGCTTCGCAAGAGCCGGCTGAGCTTAAGGATGAAGAGCTCGACTTTGAACTGCCGGAGCTCAGCGGCGGTGAAGAGGGCGACGAGGCGCTCGATTTTCTCAGTGACAGCGATGAAACGGCAACCAAGCTTGACCTCGCTGGCGCCTACATCGATATGGGCGATATGGCCGGGGCCAAAGATATTATTGATGAGGTGCTTGCAGAAGGTAACGATGAGCAGAAAGCCGAAGCTCAGAAGTTGCTCGAGCGCATCGGTGATTAATACGCTGCGGTGTAACGCTAAAAGGCCCTAAGCGGGCCTTTTTTTTTGAGTTGAATTTGTGATGAGCTATAGCCGAAACTGTGAGATCAAAACGGGTGTATCGATGCCCGAGGGCATGCGCCGTATAGCAATCGGGCTTGAGTATGCCGGCGCGGATTTTAATGGTTTTCAGCGTCAAAAGAGCACTGCAAACACGGTACAGGAAGCGCTCGAATCAGCACTGACAGCCATTGCCTGCGAGCCGATTACGAGCGTATGTGCGGGTAGAACCGATGCCGGGGTGCACGCAACTGGGCAAGTGCTGCACTTTGATACGCTTGCCGAGCGCCCGGACAAAGCCTGGCAACTCGGTGTTAATACCAAGTTGCCCGATAGTATTCGAGTGCAGTGGGCCAGGCAGGTAGAGCCTGAGTTTCACGCGCGTTTTAGCGCCGGCAGCCGCACTTATCGTTATGTCGGTCGTTGCTCGCGAGCGCGCTCGGCCGTGCTCGGGCGTCAGGTTAGTCACTTTAGCTACGAGCTTAATCTCGAGGCAATGCAACGCGCGTCGAGCTACTTGCTTGGCGAGCATGATTTCAGTGCTTTTCGGGCAGCGCAGTGTCAGGCTCACAGCCCGGTACGCAAGCTTGAGTTTATACGCTGGTATAGGCAGGGTCAGCTGTGGGTGATGGAGGTGCAGGCAAATGCGTTTTTACACCATATGGTGCGCAATATCGTCGGCTCCTTAGTCGAGGTGGGGCGCGGGGCCCAGGATCCGGAGTGGATAAAAACGGTATTGGAAAGCCGGGATAGGTGTTTGGCTGGGGCAACGGCGCCGCCGTGGGGGCTCTATCTTGTGGACGTTGCTTACCCGCAGAGTTTTGGCTTGCCCCAATTCCCTGTTGGGCCGTCATTTTTGGCGCTATCAGCCGACAATCGCTGTTGAATCTGCTAATATCGCCGCCTTTTATGAATGTTTTTGCAGCAAAGATAAAGCGCCTACTTACCTGAATTAGGTTTGCTCATCTGTTTGCTCTGGTGCACTGGCCGTATTGCCAGCTTGGGCGGAGCACAGATACAAGCATGCGCAGAGTAACTACAAAAAACCTATGACTAGCCGAGTAAAAATTTGCGGTATCACCCGTGTTGAGGATGCTATAGCTGCATCGGAATTGGGGGCTGATGCGATTGGTTTGGTGTTTTACCCGCCGAGCCCGCGCTATGTCAGTGAGCTTTCGCTCGCGCGGGATATAGCGATGAGCGCGGGGCCTTTTGTTGATGTTGTGGGTTTATTTGTCAACGCCACTGCCGCTGAGATCGATCAGGTACTAAAGCAGGTGCCACTTAACTGTTTGCAGTTTCACGGGGATGAAAGCCCCGAGTCATGTGAGCACTGGGCTCGGCCTTATATTAAAGCCCTGCGAATGAAAGAGGGCTTGGATCTGGCGCGTGAAAAACAGCGCTACAGCAGTGCTCGGGCACTGCTGCTTGACAGCTATGTCAAAGGCGTGCCGGGGGGAACCGGTGAGGCGTTTAACTGGCACCGGGTGCCTCAGCAGCTCGGCCCCATTGTGCTCGCGGGGGGCTTGCTACCAGAGAATGTCGCCAGCGCGAATACCATTGCAAAACCCTGGGCGCTCGATGTCAGTGGCGGTGTGGAAACAAGCCCCGGGATAAAAGATAGAAATAAAATTGCCGCATTTATTAATAATGCGAAGTTGGAGTGTGCAAGTGACTGATAAAAAAAATGTAGATTACCAAGCGATGCCCGATAGTCGGGGCCATTTTGGTCCCTATGGCGGCCGCTTTGTATCCGAGACCCTTATTTATGCGCTGGACGAACTCGACGCCATCTACAGCCGTTTAAAAGATGACGAAGCCTTCCAGGCCGAATTTGATAAAGACCTCGCTCATTACGTCGGTCGCCCCTCGCCGATTTACGTCGCTGAGCGCTTGAGCGCTCGGGTTGGCGGTGCAAAAATCGCGCTTAAGCGCGAAGACTTAAATCACACCGGTGCGCACAAGGTTAACAATACCATCGGTCAGGCGCTGCTGGCGAAACACACGGGTAAAACCCGTGTGATTGCCGAGACCGGCGCCGGTCAGCACGGCGTGGCAACCGCTACTGTTGCCGCGCGTTTGGGGCTCGAATGTGTGGTTTACATGGGCTCGGAAGATGTGAAGCGCCAGGCTTTAAATGTCTATCGTATGAAGCTGTTGGGGGCGACCGTTGTGCCCGTTGAGAGCGGCTCGCGCACCTTAAAAGATGCGATGAACGAAGCCATGCGCGACTGGGTTACCAATGTCGAAAACACATTTTATATTATTGGCACGGTTGCCGGTCCGCATCCATATCCGCAACTGGTGCGTGACTTCAACTCAGTGGTCGGTCGCGAAGCGCGTCGTCAGAGCTTAGATATGTTTGGCCGTCTGCCCGATGCCCTGGTTGCCTGTGTCGGCGGCGGCTCGAATGCCATCGGTCTTTTTCACCCGATGCTCGAGGACGAGCAAGTGCAAATGTTCGGTGTCGAAGCCGGTGGCGACGGGCTTGAGACCGGCCGTCACGCAGCGCCGTTAAATGACGGCCGCCCCGGTGTTCTGCATGGAAATCGCACCTATTTGATGGAAGATGAAAACGGCCAGATTATTGAAACTCACTCAATTTCCGCAGGCCTCGATTATCCGGGCGTTGGCCCCGAGCACAGCTGGTTAAAAGATATCGGCCGCGTCAATTACGTCACCGCCAATGATGATGAGGCGATGAATGCGTTCCGCCAGTTGACCCAGGTTGAGGGTATAATGCCCGCGCTCGAAAGCTCACACGCGGTTGCCTACGGCATGAAACTGGCCGCTGAGCTCGATAAAGATGACATCGTTCTTGTCAATTTAAGTGGCCGCGGAGACAAAGACATACTGACCGTTGCCCAAATCGATGGCATCGACGTATAACGGAGCCCATGTGAACAGAATTAATCAAGTTTTATCCGAGTTAAAAAGTCAGGGCCGCAAAGCGCTGGTGACTTACATTGTTTGCGGTGACCCGCGCCCGGAGCAAACCGTGCAGAGCATGCACGCCCTGGTTGAGGGCGGCGCAGATATTATTGAACTGGGTGTGCCGTTTTCCGACCCAATGGCCGAGGGCCCGGTTATTCAAAAGGCTCACGAGCGCGCGCTTGAACACGGCACCAGCCTCAAAGATGCGATGGCCTGTGTAAAGCAGTTTCGCGAGCAAGATGCCCGTACCCCGGTGGTATTAATGGGCTATGCCAACCCGGTTGAGCGCTTTGGTTACAGCGCCTTTGCTCAAGCTGCAAAGGCGGCCGGTGTCGACGCTTTATTAACCGTGGACTTGCCCCCCGAAGAAGCACTGGCGCTGGATCAAGAGTTAAAGGCCAATGAGCTCGAGAATATTTTCTTGATTGCGCCGACCACGGCGCCTGCGAGAACAAAAGAAATTTGTGAGCTCGCCTCGGGTTTTGTCTACTACGTGAGCTTCCGGGGTGTAACCGGTGCGAGCCAGCTCGATGCGGATGAGGTGGCTGAGAAGGTCAGCCAAATTCGCGAGGTCGCTCATACGCCGGTACTGGTTGGTTTTGGAATTAAAGACGCGAGTTCGGCAAAAGCGGTCGGTGCATGTTCCGACGGTGTGGTTGTCGGCAGCGCTTTGGTAAATATTATGGCGCAAGCCGATGCGAGCGCCGAGCAAATTAATACGCAATTAAAAGCGTTGGTTCAGTCCCTGCGCACAGCGCTGGACGAGTTATAACGGGATAGCACTATGAGTTGGTTAGATAAACTGGTTCCGTCTGCGGCGAAAGGCAACCGCAATTCAAGCAAGGTGCCCGAAGGGCTTTGGAAAAAATGTCCGAAGTGCAGCGCCGTGTTATATAGGCCCGAGCTTGAAAAAGCGCTCGATGTTTGTCCGAAATGCGATCACCACATGCGTATTGGTGCGCGTCGTCGCCTCGATATTTTCCTCGATGCCGAAGGTCGTCACGAGCTCGCTACCGATGTGCTGCCGATCGATAGGCTCAAATTTAAAGATGTAAAAAAATATAAAGACCGCCTCAGTGATGCGCAGAAAAAAACCGGCGAAAAAGACGCCTTAGTTGCGATGCAGGGCAGCTTAAAAGGCATGCCGGTGGTCGCCAGCGCCTTTGAATTTGCTTTTCACGGCGGTTCGATGGGCTATGTGGTTGGTGAAAAATTCACCCGCGCCGCGCACGTTGCGCTCGAGCAAAATCAGCCGTATATCTGTTTTGCTGCAACCGGTGGTGCACGCATGCAGGAGGCCTTGATCTCGCTGATGCAGATGGCCAAAACCAGTGCGGTTATTGAGCGCATGAAACAAAAAGGTGTGCCCTTTATTTCGGTGATGACCGACCCGGTCTACGGCGGAGTGTCGGCGAGTTTGGCACTGCTGGGAGATTTAAATGTTGCAGAGCCCGGCGCGCGCGCCGGATTTGCCGGCCCCGGCATCATTGAGCAGACCATTCGCCAGAAGTTGCCACCGGGTTTTCAGCGCAGTGAGTTCCTGCTTGATCACGGCGCTATCGATATGATTATCGACAGGCACGAGATGCGCGATCGCCTGCACTCTGTGCTGGCGAAACTCACTCGTCAGCCCGCCGCTTAAGCCCCCGCGGGCTTTACTGTGCAAGCAGCGCGCTTTTTAACGCTCGATGACTGGCTTTCCTGGATGGAGAGCCTGCACCCGAGCGAGATAGATCTCGGTCTTGAGCGTATTCGTGTCGTCGCCAGGCGCTTAGATTTATTGGCTCTACCGGGCAAAGTTGTCACCGTCGCCGGAACCAATGGCAAAGGCAGTTTTGTCTGCGCGCTGGCGGCCCTGCTTCGCACCGCGGGCTACTCTGTGGCCTGTTACAGCTCGCCCCACCTTGAACGCTACAACGAGCGCATTGATATCAATGGTCAGTTGGCCAGCGATAAGCAAATCATTGAAGCATTTACCGCCATTGATCGGGCCCGCGGCAGCACCAGTTTGACCTATTTTGAATTTGGTACGCTGGCGGCATTTTATTTATTTAAACAAGCCCAGGTTGATGTTTGTTTGCTCGAAGTGGGCTTGGGTGGCCGGCTCGATGCCGTCAATATTATTGACAGCGATATTGCCGTGCTCAGTTCCGTAGGCATCGACCACGAAGCTTGGCTCGGCTCGGACCGCGAAAGCATAGGTCGGGAAAAAGCCGGTATTTTACGCGCCAAGCGCAATTTCATTTGTGTGGACAACGAGCCGCCGGCCAGTGTGCAGGCTATTGCCAGTCAGCTACAGTGCCCGAGTTTTTACATCGGCGAGCATTTTAACTGGCGCTACGATGGGTGCGAACTCGAATTAAACCTTGCCTTAGAAGGGCGCCAGCAAAAGCTGCGGCTCAGTGCTAGTTCTTTGCCGGCACCAAGCCTTTTGGCTGCATTAAAAGCCTTTGACTTGCTCGGTGCGAAGCTCAACCGCGAAAAAATCGAGTCGGTTTTACAAAACGTGAGCTTGGCGGGGCGTTTTGAGCGCTTAGATGTCGGCGGTACCGAGCTTATCCTCGATGTGGCCCACAACGCTCAAGCCTCGGCCTTACTTGCCAAGCGCTTACGCTTGCAGGGCTATCGAGATTTGACCGTGCTGTTTACCGCGATGCAGGATAAACAGCTCGATGCCATTGTTGAGCCGCTCGCACCATTGGTGAAGCAGTGGGTGTGCACTGAAATCGAAACGTTGCCGCGCTGCCGCCGTGCCGAGCACATTGCAGTTGCACTTGAGTCGATGGGCGTGAGTGTTCAGCTGCAGGCCGATATTCACTTAGCCTTGGCGCAGGCACTCGATCAGGCCCGGGGCAGTCAACAACCGCTACTTGTGCTCGGTTCTTTTTTTATTGTTGGCGCTGTTAAATCCCTAATACATTCGGAATATAGCGATGAATGATGGACTGAAGCAGCGCATCGTCGGCGCTTTGGTGTTGATGGCTCTCGGTATTATTTTTGTGCCGGTTATTTTTGATAAAGAGCGCATTGTTCCGGTGGATCGCACCACGCAAATCCCCCAGGCGCCCGATATTCACGCTTTGCCGCTGCCGGAGTTTCCGCCCGCGCCGGCGAGACGCGATAAAATCATCGATAAAAAAATCAGCGGTGAATTTAGCGCTGAAGAAAATGACGCGGATTTACCTGATGTGTCGACGTTAAAGCAGCCGCTCGGTGCTGATAACGAAGCGGATAAGGCGGCCGACAAAGCAAAAGCCGAGTCGGGCTCTAATACCTCGCAAAAGATCAGCGAAAGCAAACCAAATACCGACACGAGCAGTGAAAAGCCGCAGTCGCCTGAAGCGCTCGCGGTGCAGGCGAAGGCGGAAAAAAGCGAAGCTGCTGCAAAAGCGGAGCTCGATGATCGCCCGGTAAAGAATGCGCAGCTGTGGGTGTTGCAGTTGGCCAGTTTCAAAGATAAAGCGCGCGCGGATAAGTTGAAAAGTGACATCAGTGCAGCCGGTGAGCGGGCTTTTGTAAAAACGGTGCCAACTCAGGCGGGTACTCGCTATCGCCTTTATGTCGGCCCGAGTATGAATAAAAAAGAGTTGCAGCAGAGTAAGATTAAACTCGACAAACAATATAAATTAAACTCGCTGCTGCTGCGTTTTAAGCCTTAGTATCTTTAACACTAATTAAATTGCTTCTACTGCAGCCTGAGTTTTCGTACGAGAAAGCCTAATACAGTGCTGTTATGCATTCGCTTAGCGGTGCTTGTGTTTTGATAGGTAAACTATGCAAGCAAGCGCTGCGGCGCTGACAAACATTGCCAGGGCGTAATACAAAATACGACTGCGATCGAGCGGCACAAGCACGGCGGTGCTGAGCAGTTCGACGGCGACAATGGCGCAGATAAATAATAATAACCACTGCGCACGCATGCGCCGACAGGCAAGTGCTCCGAGCGGTGCGCCAAATAAAACAACCGGTGCGGCAATGTACCACAGGCTCCAGACCTGTTCGCTAACGGCGTTGTAAACAGCTGCTTGCAATACAAACCCCAGCACAGCCGTTAACGCCATAAGTATCACGCTTATTTGTGTTGCGCGCTTGATCTCAATGCGAAAATAAAGCGCGAGTAAACTAAAGCCAATTAAATCCGCTCCCGAGCCAAGCAGCCCTGAGACTAAGCCTCCGCAAAACCCGGCGGCCAGGCTCAAACTGATGTCTCTGACACTTTTTTCAAGTCGGGGGTCAGTACTGCGATTGTGGCTGTTGCGGGTAACTAAATATATCGCCAAAAAGCACAGTAAAAATAAACTAAACGAAATGCGTAGATCGATAGAGGCAATGCGGTACTGAAGCTGGTCGAGTGCGACGTACATTCCGCAGCCCGATGCTAAAACATAGAGGCCAATAAAGGCCCACGGCAGCTGGCGAACACGCACAACGATATAAAAGCTCGCCGCGCTCATACCGACACTTTGAATGGCCAGAGAAAAACTTTTTGCATCCAGTGCGTCGATGCTCATAAGTTTAGTCAGCGCTGGAAACGCAACAGCGCCACCGCCTAAAAAGGTTGCCCCGGCAACAAAGGAACCAAAAGCCATAATCGGGGCGATGATAAGCTCGGGCAGGCGCAGGTGATCAACAAAAATGGCACCAAAAAAGAAAAAATACAGCAGCGCGCAGGCGCTGAGTACATAGAAGACTCGGCGCGTCGCTGCGCTCGGGCCATTGAATTTCACGGGGCTGGACTCGTACGTAAACCAAAGCCGAAGTTTAGCTTAGCTTGTTCTATTGCCCCACAAGTTTTTGATAGCGTTTGTTGAGAAAATCAAAACGCTGTTGATTGGGTGAGTCGGGGCCTAGTTCACCAATGCGTTGAAAGCTGGTGTGCAGCAAGGCCAACTCGGCGCTCGTCAGAGATTTTTGTTTGGCTTTACTGGTTAGGGCCTGAATAAAATTTAAGTTCAGGCCGACGTGATTTGGCAGTTCTCGCAGCACTTCTCGAAAAGCATCAATGGCCTGTTCGTATTGACCATTTCGATACAGCTCTATGCCTTCTTTATTGCAGCCTGCGGCATAAGCCATGCCTTCTTTAGTTTTAGGTTCGCGCAGCAGCTTGTCGATCTCAATGGCCAGTTCCGGGTCACTATTTACACGTGCGAGCTCTTGCAGGATTGCCTCGCCTTCATCGCCCCGGCCGCGGTTCATAAATGCCAGGGCGCAGTCCAGGCAGAGGCGGTGGTCGGTGTTGGCGATGACGCTGTATTTCATATTGGCGTGCATGTCCAAGGCGCTGGCGATGGCGTCGACGGCCTCTTGTTGTTTTCCCTGTTGCTCAAGTAAATCGGCCTCGATTAATTTATTGCGCATGCTTACCAGTGGGTGGTGGGCGTAGCGTTTGTTGGCGCTGCCGAGCTGCTGCTTTGCTTCGTCGCTGAGTTTTCGCGCTTCGCTGCCCGAGCTTTTTTGGGCTTGGCGCACAAGGCTTTCGGCCAGGTTTAAAAAGTCATCTGGCGCTTCGTAGCAGGAGTTTTTTGCGTGCCTCAACGCGGAGCGGTAGGCATGGATGCTGTTTTGATCGTCGTTGATGCTGCTGCTGACCCGGCCGAGCTCACGTTGGCGCTGGGCTGAGCGCGGGGAAATCTTTACTGCGTTGAGCAGGCTTTGCTGGCTTTGCTCGGCTCGATGGGTGCGTTGATAAATACGCGCGAGCAAGTCGTGGGCTTCGACACAATATACGTGCTGCTCAATAATGTGTTTAAGCGTTTCTTCCGCCTGTGGGTAGTCTTTGCGTTGATAGTGCACGGTGGCCAAGCCGAGCTGAGCCCAAAGCGGCAGTCGTTCGCTATCGAGCAGGGCGTAAATCGCCTCGGCTTCATCGCTGCGGTGCTGCTTTAAGTAGAGTTCGGCCAATATTTTTCTGGCATCGTTTTGAAAGCGGCCACCTTTTTGCGCTATTTCCGCGCCGGCGGCGATGGCGCGGTCGAGGCGGCCTTTATCGAGCTGTTCTTTAATGCGTTTTAAGTGCTCGTTTTTCAAAAGAGCAAGGTCGAGCCTCGGCCTTAAGCTGTCGCGGCTGATGGGCTTTTGCAGAAAATCATCGGGCTCGTATTCCAGTGCGTGCAACACGTAGTGGCTCGATGCTTCTGCGGTGACCATGATGTATAGCGCGGTGTTGCGCAAAAGTTTGTGAAAACGCAGCTCTTCAAGCAGCTGTTGACCATTTTTACCGGTGCCGAGGTTGTAATCGGAGATGACCAGGTCGTAACTGTGTTTGTGGCACAGATCGATGGCCTCTTCGGCGTTGCCGGCGGTATCGCAATTGCTGACGCCAAAATCAACCAGTATGCGTTTTAGATGGGCGCGAGCCTGGGGCACGTCATCGACGATCAGACAGCGTTTTTGAGCGTAGGTCTTAATGATGTCGATTTGTTTCATGGCGCAGATAAGCTGGGGTGTCACTAAATTTTAGCTCAGTTAGAGGGTGCTGGAATAAGCTTTGTCATTACGGCACCAAAGCCTGTTTCGGTTTTATGAAACGCTCTGCTAGAATGGCGCCTCCTTTAACAGCGGCGCTAAAGCGATCACCAACCTTCATGAACTGGGCCGATTGGGTAATCCTGGCAATACTGGCGGTTTCGAGCCTTATTAGTCTCAAGCGCGGCTTTATCAAAGAAGCCCTGTCGCTGGTCAACTGGGTCGCCGCGTTTTTTATTGCCATGGCGTTTCGCGGCGTGCTTGCCGACTTACTCGAAACCTGGATTACCGCTGCATCGCTTCGCGAAATGCTGGCTTTTGCCGCGCTGTTTGCATCGACACTTATTGTCGGCGCTTTAGTCAGTAATTTGATCTCTGAATTTGTACGCATCACCGGCTTAAGCGGTACGGATAAAACCATTGGCATGGTTTTTGGCCTACTGCGCGGTTTTGTCGTTATCATGGCCATCTTGTTGTTGGTTCCCCATCTTGTACCCATTGACCAGGACGGTTGGTGGCAGCAGAGCCTGCTCATCCCTGAGCTGCTTAAGTTAGAAGGCTGGTGCCGCGGTATCACTGCCGACGTTGCCGAGCTATTTAGTAAACTCTTTAGTAAAACAGACGTTATTTGAGGCCCCTATGTGCGGAATTGTTGGAATAGTTGGTAAGAGCGATGTCAACTTAGCTTTGTACGACGCGCTCACCATGCTGCAGCATCGAGGACAGGATGCTGCCGGCATCATGACCTGTGACCGGGGTAAGTTTGCGCAGCAAAAAGCGCTCGGTCTAGTAAAAGATGTGTTTCGCACACGCCACATGCAAAGGCTGGTTGGCAATACCGGTATCGGTCACGTGCGCTACCCGACAGCGGGCAGTTCAGGCCCGGCTCTGGCTCAGCCTTTTTATGTCAACTCACCGTACGGCATTGCCCTGGCGCACAACGGCAACCTGACCAACAGCGCCCAGCTGAGTGAAGATTTGTTTAAAGCGGATCTTCGCCATGTCAACACCGATAGTGACTCGGAAGTGTTGCTTAATGTCTTTGCGCACGAGCTGCAGCTGCAGGGCAAACTCAAGCCCGAAGCCGAAGATATTTTTAACGCCGTCAGCGGTGTGCACAAGCGTGTGCGCGGCGGTTACGCTGCCGTGGCGATGATTGCAAGTTACGGCCTTGTCGCGTTTCGCGATGTAAACGGCATACGCCCACTAGTCTTTGGTGCGCGTGAAGTTGAGGGCGGCAAAGAGTATATGATCGCCTCGGAATCGGTTGCGCTCGATACGTTAGGTTTTGAGTTAATTCGCGATGTCGCTCCGGGCGAGGCAATTTTTATCAGCAGTGATGGTGAGTTCCACAGCCGCCAGTGTGCCGACAATGCAAAGTTGACGCCCTGTATTTTTGAGCACGTGTATTTTGCCCGTCCCGATTCGATTATGGATGGTGTGTCTGTCTATAAAGCGCGCTTGCGTCAGGGGGAAAAACTGGCAGAAAAAATTATGCAGGAGTTCCCCGAGCACGATATTGATGTGGTTGTGCCGATTCCGGACTCGAGCCGAGTTGCCGGCCAGGCTGTGGCCCAGACCATGGGGCTCAAGTTTCGCGAAGGCCTGGTAAAAAACCGCTACATCGGCCGCACCTTTATTATGCCGGGGCAGCAGATGCGCAAAAAAAGTGTGCGCCAGAAACTCAACGCCATTCGCCTTGAATTTGAAGGTAAGAATGTGTTGTTGGTTGACGACTCAATTGTGCGCGGTACGACCTGTAAGCAGATTATTCAGATGGCTCGCGAGGCCGGTGCAAAAAAAGTGTATTTTGCCTCGGCCGCGCCCCCGGTGGCATTTCCCAACGTTTACGGCATCGATATGCCGACGTCAAAGGAGTTGATTGCCAACGGCCTCAGCAACGAGCAAGTGTGTGAAGCCATCGGCGCCGACCATTTGATTTATCAGGACCTGGACGATTTAGTCGCGGCCTCGGCTGAAGGTAACCCCGAAATCGACAGCTTTGATTGTTCAGTGTTTACCGGTTGTTATGTCACCGGCGATATCGATGAAAACTATTTTAACTGGCTTGAAGGCCAGCGCAGTGATAAGGCCAAGAGCAAGCGCCAGGCAAGTTCCGGCGAGCAGCAAGCCATGGTCGGTATCACTAACGAGGGATAATTGTGTTTGATGAAGAGCACCCATTGGCCGATGCGCAGCTGCAGACTTTAGCGGTTCGCGCAGGCCAGCATCGCACTGCCGAAGGCGAGCAGGGCGAGCCTATTTTTACCACCTCGAGCTACGTTTTTGACAACGCTGCCGCCGCTGCTGCGCGTTTCAGTGGCGACGAGCCGGGCAATGTTTATTCGCGCTACACCAATCCGACAGTGCGCTGTTTTGAAGAGCGCCTGGCGGCGATGGAAGGTGGCGAGGCCTGTGTTGCAACCGCATCGGGCATGGCGGCTATTTTGAGTTGCTGCTTGTCGCTGTTAAAAAGCGGCGATCATGTGCTGGCCTCGCGCAGCATATTTGGCACCACCTCAATGCTGCTTAATAAGTACCTGGCGAAGTTTGGCATCGAAGTTACTCAGGTCAACTTGACCGACTACGATGCTTGGCAGCAGGCTTTAAAGCCAAACACTAAGATGTTGTTTGCTGAGACGCCGTCTAACCCGCTCAATGATATTGCCGATATTAGCAAGTTGGCCGAGCTCGCTCACGGCAACGACAGTTTGTTGGTTATCGACAACTGTTTTTGTTCGCCGGCGCTGCAGCAGCCGCTCAGCCTCGGCGCCGACTTGGTTATCCATTCGGCGACTAAGTTTTTAGACGGCCAGGGCAGGGTGCTTGGCGGCGCTGTGGTCGGCCCAGAAAAACTCTGTGAGGAGGTCTTAGGTTTTATTCGCACCTGCGGCCCGACCATGAGTGCTTTTAATGCCTGGGTATTTTTAAAGGGCCTGGAAACGCTGAAGTTGCGCATGCAGGCACACAGCGATAACGCTATGGCGCTGGCTCGCTGGTTACAGCAGCACCCAAAAGTCGAGCAGGTGTACTACTGCGGTTTGCCCGAGCACCCCAATCACGAGCTGGCGACAAAACAGCAGAAGGCCTACGGTGGCGTGCTATCGTTTAAAGTAGTTGGCGATCGCGAACAGGCCTGGAAGGTAATTGATGCGTGTCGATTAATGTCGCTCACCGCCAACCTCGGCGATGCTAAAACCACCATCGTGCACCCGGCGACAACAACCCACGGACGCTTAAGCGACGAGCAAAAACTCGAAGCGGGTATCAGTGAAAACCTGATCCGTATCGCCGTTGGCCTCGAAGATGTTGACGATTTAAAACAAGATCTTGAGCGAGGTTTGAGCCAGCTCTAGTTTGTTGTCAACGAGCTGAGCCTCAGTGCCCGCCGATACGGATTGCCCTCGGCGGGCGGCGCGACAATTGTGTTAGCGGTACTGTTAGGGGTACTACTGTTAGAGGTACTATGCTAAGCGAGTTACAAACAATCGTTAAGGCCGTCGGGCAGTTGCTGTTGGGCAAAGAAGAACAGATCAAGCTCGCGCTTTGTTGCCTGTTAGCTCGCGGTCATCTGTTAATTGAAGACTTGCCAGGCATGGGTAAAACCACGCTGGCGCAGAGCCTGGCCAAGGTGCTCGGTTTAAGTTATCAGCGCGTGCAGTTCACCAGTGATTTATTGCCCGGTGATATTATTGGCGGCTCTATTTTTGATCAGGGCAAAGGCAGCTTTCGTTTTCATCCGGGGCCGGTATTTACCCAGGTTTTGCTCGCTGATGAAATCAACCGCAGTACGCCTAAAGCGCAGAGCGCCCTGCTTGAGGCAATGGAAGAGCGGCAAGTCAGTGTCGATTCCATTAGCCACGCCTTGCCCGAGCCGTTTTTTGTAATCGCCACACAAAATCCGCTGTCACAGGCGGGCACTTATGCTTTGCCCGAATCCCAGCTCGATCGTTTTTTAATGTGTTTGTCTCTGGGTTATCCGCCAGCTGAGGCTGAAAAGGCGCTGTTAATGGGGCGAGACCCGCGCGAGCGCCTGCCCGAGCTCAAGGCCTTAGTTGACTTACACAAACTTAAGCATATTCAGGCTCAAGTCGAGGCGGTGAAGGCCAGCGAAGCCTTAATTACTTATATTCAGCGCCTGGTGCAGTTTACTCGTGAGCACGAGAGTTTTTACTGTGGTTTGAGCCCGCGTGCGGCGATGGCTCTGCTGCGCTCGGCCAAAGCCTGGGCACTGCTGCACGGGCGCGATCACGTTTTGCCCGACGATGTGCAAGCGGTGGTACCGGCGGTTGTGGAGCACCGTGTTCAGGGGCAGTTTGGCAACGCGAGCTCGGCTGAGGGGCAGCAGAATCTAAGTCGCCTGTTGTTAAATTCCGTTGCCGTCATGGCCCCCTAGAGCGGCTCTGTGTTGCCAACACTGACGCATTCGCTGAGACAACGCTTTGCAAATTTTGCTGCGCGGCGCGTTCAAGCCTCGCTTGAGCACAAACTTACCCAGCGCAATTTATTTGTCTTTCCTCCGTGGCGCGGGCTCGGATTTTTGGGTTTTTTGTTGGCCCTATGGCTGCTCGGTACCAACTACCAAAACAATCTTATTCTCGCGCTGAGCTTTTTAATGGCCAGCGTGTTTGTGTTTGCGATATTGGCCAGTTACGCCAATATGCAGGGCCTAAGCTTGGTTTATTTGGGGCATCGAGAAGTGTTCGCCGGTGGCCGGGTTCAGCTCAAATTTCGTTTGTCACACCGGCGTGGGCACGGTGCCGACGGCCTTGAATTGGCGTGGCAAAATCAGCTCGACAACCCGCTATTGCTAACACTTGAGGCCGGCCAAGAGCTCGAGTTTGAGCTCGACATCGTCGCAGCCAAGCGCGGTTTAATAGCGCTGCCGCCGCTTAGGGTGCAGACGGTTTATCCTCTGGGCATAGTGCGCTGCTGGACCTGGCTGCGCTGGAGTGCTCGTGTGTTGGTTTTTCCAAAACCCGAGCGCGGCGCCATCGCTCAAGCTCAGTTAGAAGCGCTGAGCGGACAGGGGCAGAGCCAGGTCACCGGGCACGAGGATTTTAATGGCCTGGCGGTGTACCAAGCGGGCGCGCCGACCCGGCGCATCGCCTGGAAGGCTTATGCGCGCGGCAGGGGCCTGTGGTTAAAGGACTTCAGCCAGGAGCTGAGCGCGGAAAACTGGCTCGACTACGATGCCGTACAGGCCAGCTCTGCCGAGCGGCGCTTGAGTGTGTTGAGTGAGCGCACTGTTGTGTTGAGTGCGCAGGGCGAAGCTTTTGGCCTGCGCCTGCCCGGCGTCACCATCCCGCCGGCTACCGGTGTCGCACATCGCAAACAGTGCCTTGAGGCCCTGGCTCGTTTTGCGCCTACTAGGGTGGGGCACAGCGGATGAAAAGTTTGTTACTGCGCCAGGGGCAGCTGAAGGCCTTGGCCTTAAGTCAGCTGTTTTGCTTGTTGCCACTGGCTTTTGTATTGCCACTTTGGCTGGTGCCATTTTGGTTAATGAGCATTGCCTGGCGCCTGTCTTTGCACCGTTTTTCCTGGTCTTTTCCATCAACAGCTGTCAAAGCGACGGCGCTGCTACTGGCGCTTGTGGCGATAGTGCTGAGCAGCCCGAAGCTGATGTCAGTTGATAGTTTTGTGATGTTTTTTATCTCGGCGTTTTCGCTTAAGTTGCTGGAGCTGGAGAGCCGCGATGACGGATTGTTAGTGGTCGGCGCCAACTTTGTTGCACTGGCCTGCAGTTTTCTTTATTTCCAAACCTTGTACATCAGTGTTTACGCACTGTTTTGTTTGGCTTTTTTATTCTGGGCTTGGCTGGCTATTTACCGCAGCGCAGGCCTAAGTGCGCGCGTGCAGTACGCGCATGTTGCCAAATTAATCGCCGTTGTTTTGCCGTGTATGTTTTTGCTGTTTGTGGTGATGCCGCGCTATGGCCAACTGTGGCAGATGCCATCGCAGCAGGGTAAGGCGGCAACAGGTTTTAGTGATAGCATGTCACCTGGCGACTTTAGCGAACTGATTCAGTCCGATGCTGTTGCGTTTAGAGTGAGCTTTGATGCTGCACTACCCGAGCCGAGCGAGCGTTACTGGCGAGCTCTAGTGTTCGAAGAATTTGACGGCCGCCGCTGGAGCTTAAGCCAGGGTTGGTTAAGTGCCTACGCTCAGAACTACGCAACAACTAAAGCCCCAAACCAGTGGCAATTAAGCCAGTCAGATAAAGTCACAGGTTATGAGTTACTGCTTGAGGCGCATCAGCAACCGTGGCTGTTTAGCTTAGGCGCGCCACTGGCCGCCAACTCAAACAGTCTTGACCTTCGCTTTAGTTCGGCGCTGTTGTTGAAAAGTCGCCGCCCAGTGGCGAGCCGAGCCAGCTACTGGGTCAGTAGCGCACTTGACTATCGCTACCAAACACTGCAGTTAAACAGCACACAAGCTCGTCGCAACTTGCGTTTGCCAGAGCAGGGTAACGAGCAAAGTCGGGCGCTGGCAAAAGAGCTTAGAGCTCAATTTGGCACTGGGGTCGAGGCCGATAAAAAGCTGATTAACGAAATTATGTCGATGTTTAATCGGGATTTTTATTACAGTTTAAAAGTGCCGACACTTGGCCCGAATAGCGTTGATGATTTTATTTTTGGCAGTCGGCGTGGGTTTTGTGAGCACTACTCAAGTAGTTTTGTTTTTTTATTGCGCGCGGCGGGCATTCCTGCTCGCGTGGTGGTCGGTTATCAGGGCGGTCAGTACAACCGCGATGCGGATTATTTAATTGTACGCCAGCGCGATGCCCATGCCTGGGCCGAATACTGGTTGCCGGGCGAGGGCTGGCTGCGCGCCGATCCGACCTCAGCCGTTGCGCCTTCGCGTATAGAGCAAGATCTTGGTTCTGCCTTAAGTGCTGACGAGCGCGACTTGGTAGGCGGTTTGCACTCATCGGTGGCGGCGCTTATGTGGCTACAATTGCGTATGGATGAACTGAGCTATCAGTGGCAAAAATTTGTATTGAATTACGATAGCCGCATGCAGAGCCATTTTCTTGAAAAATTGCTCGGTGCGGCGACGCCGACCCGTATTGCGATGTTTTTACTCGGCGGCCTGGCACTGATTTTGGCGCTGTACTGGCTATCGCTATTTGGTTTTCGCAGCCCGCGTCGGGCCAGCCCCGTGCAGCGAGCTTATGCGCTGCATTTAAAGCGTTTGGCAAAGCGCGGCTATGCGCTAAAACGCGGAGAAACGCCACTGGCTTACGCCGGGCGCATTGGCGCTGTGCAACCGTCGTGGTCGCACGCACTATTAACCATCGCTAAGGCCTATAACCGCATTTGTTATGCCGACGTTGGGGCAAAGAGCGAGCAACACTTTATTAGCTTGTGTCGCTCCTGGAAACCGAACTAGAGCGCTTGTCGATTTTTCGGCACTTCTGCTTCGAACTTAATTCGCTAGAAATTTAAACCAAAGCCGAGGCTTAAACCGACGCCGCGCGGTAGCGTTTGGCCGTCAAGTTCAACGCTGTCTATGGTGCTGGCAAGATCGAGGTAAAGAAAACGCCATAAGGTAGTGCCGATATTTACGTAATTGAGTTCATTGCCGACAAGGTTTTTCCTAAGGCCGAGGCGAAAATCGGGAATAAACAGACTGCGTGGCTGGTACTGGGCGCCAATATTAAACCACTGATACTGATCGCCCATGGCGTCGGAGCTCGCTTGAAAGTCATAGCTGCTGCTGAGCATCCAGCGCTGGTTTGTGCTGTACCAATTGGCTTCGGCATTCACTTGCGCGTCGAGTTGCCATTTTTGGTGGCGATCGAGCTGGCGGATCACGTGGCGTTTTTTATAGCGCTCTATATCGAGTTTGGGGAAATAAAAACTCGGCTCAAAGACATCGCGCGCACTTAAGCCGAGACTGTAATTTTTTGCGGCCCAATACAGGCCGAGATCGAGGCTTAAATTAGAGTCGTAGCTGTAGTTTGCATTGCGTATATCGTTAAACAAGGCTTCTGAATCGCTGAGTTCACCAAAGCGCGTATCGACTTGGGCGAGGCCGACATTTAAAATTTTGGGCCTGACGCCAAGGTGCATGGAGCCGTGCTTGTTGTTAACGATGCTTTTACTGTAATTCAGATGAAACTCGAGAACTTCGGCGGCTCGGGTTAAAAGCAGGCTGTCGTTGGTAAAATCCAAATCGACTTCTCCTGTGGCCGGGTTGACGGTTAAGGTGATGTCGTCACTGAGCTCGTAGCTGGTAATTGGATCCGTCGCTTCGAGTTCAAGAATTTCTTGCAACACCGCGTTAGCGTGGTCGCCATCCCAGTCAAAGTCGTCAACGATGCCAATCGCTTTTGACGTCGCCGATGCGTTAAAACCAAAATTAAGCACGCCGCCGAGAAAGTTGTTACTTAATTGCATGGGCGTTTCAACTTCGGCGTACGCTTTGGCGTAAGCTTCCTGACTGACAATGGCCAGTGCCGCGGCAAAAAAAGTTGCCTGGCTTTCAACGCCTTTGTACCACTGTTGAAATTCTGGGCTGGCTTCAAGTATTTCTTTGAGTGTTGGTGTATAGGGCAGGTTTGACGGAAGCTCAGGCAAATTGGGGGGCGGCTCTTCGCCGCCGTTGTCACCACCGCCGTTGTCGTCGCCACCGCCATTATCGCCATTGTCTTTTAGATAGCGACTGACCGTATCAATAATACGAAATATTTCGTCGACATTGCCGTATTCAATCGCAATGCCGGTGTTTATTGCGCCGCCAGCTTTCGTGCTCGATGGCAATTGCTGTATGGCGCTCGGTAGAGCTGGGTTGGCGTAGCTGGGGCTTAAACCGCCGTGCATTGCGTTGTCGCCAAGGCTTAAGCCTTTACCACTAACGGGAAACACTGCGTTGGCCGAGGCATTTAAACTCGACAAGCTCAGTATTGTTAGAAAGCTTAAGGCGCGCATAGTTGATAGGTATTTGTTTTATTTGGTGATTATAAAGCAGTTTAGGTGTCGCCGTTTATTTGGCGATACCATTTAAGCTAATGACAGCGCTAAGTTAGCGGCACAGTCGAGTTAACAGGCCCTGGCTGCGCAGCCCAATCGCCGATAGCTTGTAAGTACAAATTGCTGTTACAAGTTTGGTGTAAACGGCCTTATTGGCTGCACGTGTTCACTGCGCTGCCTTGTTTTGCCGATGCTTGTGTATCAGCGGTGGCGATTAATGGTGGCTTTTAGTGATGGCTTAAGTTGCGTTGCCAGCGACCCTGAATTACACGCAGGGTAAACAACACAGCTTTGCTCAGTTCCTCTGAATAGGATAATAAGACAACCCAAAACAGCGGCCAGTTCCATAAAAATGTTGCGCAGGCACAAAGCGGCAGGCTGATTAACCACATGCCGACAACATCTATCCACATTACGATGGTGTTATCGCCGCCGGCTCGCAATATACCCATAGCCAGAGTCATGTTGCTGACCTTCAGCCAACTTAACAGGGCGATAACTAGCATTAAATCATTGGCGCGCAGCAAGCTGTCTGCTGGCATATGTTGAAACGGCAGCAGCACAAGCGGCGCAGCGATATACAGTAGGGCGCCGAGCAACACTGCGATGCCGATATTCATCATGCAAAAAGCTTTGGCGTAAAGGCGGGCTTGTTCAAATTTATCGGCGCCGAGCAACTGGCCAATGGAAATCGAACAGGCCGAAGCCAAACCAAAAAACAGCGCAAGAAAAATAGCTTCGATTGGCGTCAGCATGCTAATAATGGCAAGCTCACTGGTGCCCATGCTGCCGTAAATAAGCTGGTAGACAAAGATGCCAACGGCCCAAACACCAAAACTGCCCATCATCGGTGCGGCCATGCTGATAATGTGTCTGGCCTGCCTGCTTTCGAATTTAAAATCGATGCGCCGCAGGGCAAGCGGGTGTTGAGAAAATTGTAAATACAGCACAAGTGAAGCTGCGTGTATTAAGCGCGCAACAAGTGTTGCCCACGCCGCGCCGGCCACCCCCATGGCAGGCAGCCCCCAGCCGCCGTTAATAAACCAGTAATTTAAAACGATGTTGAGGCCGATGGCGCTCGCGCTAAAAACTAACGGCAGTTTGCTTTGGCCAAGCGCGCGCACGGCATTTTCATACACCAGGACGACGGCGACAAAGGCTAAGCTGGGCACGCAGATATTGATATACAGGCTGCCCTGTTTAATAAAATCTATCTGCTCGCCGCCGAGGCCGATGATGTTGGCGGAGAACAGCCAAGTCAGTATAAGTGCCGGTAGCAGGCCACACAGGGCCACGGCCGTTGCCAGAATAATGGTGCTGCGTATGCGCTGCTGCTGGCCGGCGCCGTAATACTGCGCGCTGAGCACGCCGACGGTCCAGGCGCAGCCGAGCAATATCACCATCAGCATAAACTGATAGCGGTTGCCGAGGCCGACAGCGGCAACTGCGGTGTCGCCCAGATGGCTGACCATGGCGACATCGACAATGCTGATGAGGTTGGTCAGCACACCTTGCAAGCTGATCGGCCAGGCCAGGCTCAAGGCTCGGCGCAGGTCAAAGCTGTGTAGGTTTAGTTTACTTTTCAAAAAGCGAGCTCAGTGCCGCCAGAGGGTGTTGAACCTGGACCTGTTGTTCGCGTTTGATCTGGCAGCGACAGCTGTATCCAGTCGCCAGAAGCTGGCCTGCGTCGTTGTTGGCAACGGCGTTGCGCCAGCTTAAGTCATAGATCTGCGTGGACAGTTCGCGGTTGCGCTGTTCGTGGCCAAAGGTGCCGGCCATGCCGCAGCAACCGAGCGCCGGAATTGTCAGCTGCAAACCGAGCTGCTCAAATACGGCCTGCCACTGTTTATTTGAGCTGCCGACATTGGTTTTTTCGGTGCAGTGTGGCAGTAACACGTAGTTGCGGTTTTGCGTGCTCGGCAGGCTTAGTTTTGGCAATAAATCTAAACGCGCAAATAAGAACTCCTGCAGCAGCTGCACCTCAACGCATTTTTCAGTGCCGATGGTTTTGGGGTATTCGGAGCGGTAGGTCAGAGTCATCGACGGGTCAATACCAACTAATGCAACACCGCTTTGCTGAAGCTGTTTGAGCATGGCCATGTTCTTTTCTGCGCACTTGCTAAATGCCTGCAAAAAGCCGTGCACATGCAGCGGTTTACCATTGGCTTTAAACGGCGCCAGCCACACCTTAAAACCGAGGGCCTCGAGTGTGTCGACAAGCTGGTTGACCATGCCGGCGTCAAAATACCGGGTGAAGGCATCTTGCACTAAGATCAGGCTGCGCTGTTTCTGTTCGCCACTTAGCTTGTTGAGAGCCTCTAAATTGGCGCTCGGCAGGCGTTTGTCGGCGCTGGCGCTGCGACTGATCATCGGCCCGTCGACAAAGCCCACACCGTGTTTAAGTAGGGCTTTCACTGCAAAGTTGCCCATCACTAGGTTGTAGGCCCACGGCGCTTTGGCCATCACCGGCAGCATGCTTTCAAGGCTGGCGACAAGATAGTCTTTGAGCGGGCGCAGATAGCGGGTGTGGTACAGCGCTAAAAACTTGCTGCGAAAATCGGGCACGTCGACTTTTATTGGGCACTGGCCGGCGCAGCTCTTACACGACAGGCAGGTGCTCATACTGGCGTAAACTTCGTGGCTAAAGTCTTCACTGCCGGTGGCTTTACGCAGGCTGTGCCAGGCGCGTTGGGGCAGGCGAAGCAGCGAGCCCAAAGCGCTGGTTTTTAGCTCGCTGTCGAGCTTCACGCCTTCATTATTTTGCAGGCGCATCCACTCGCGCACCAGCGAAGAGCGGCCTTTGGGGCTCTCGGTGCGCTTGCGGGTGGCTTTGTAGGACGGGCACATCGCATCGTGGAAATTCCAGTTGTGACAGGCGCCGTTGCCGTTGCAGTAGACGGCGCTGGCAAAACGCTGCCAGTCTTCTTTTTCGATCTGCCTATCGTGTTGGCCGCGCGTTGTTACCTCGTTGATTTTAATCAGCTCACTGCCTTCGTTGGGCGTGGCAATTTTGCCGGGGTTAAGTTGGTTAAACGGGTCAAAAGCGGCTTTAATGCGCTGCAGCTCGGGGTAGAGCTCACCAAAAAACTCAGGGGCGTAGGCCGAGCGCAGGCCTTTGCCGTGCTCGCCCCAAAGCAGGCCGCCGTATTCCTGGCAAAGTGCGGCGACTTCATCGCTGATTTTCCAGGCCAGCTGTTCCTGTTCGGGGTCTTTCATATCGAGAGCTGGACGCACGTGCAGCACCCCGGCATCGACGTGGCCAAACATACCGTACTGAAGTTGGTGGCGATCGAGAATAGCGCGAAACGCCATAATAAAATCGGCGAGCTTTTCCGGGGCCACGGCGGTATCTTCTACAAAAGGCACCGGGCGCGCTTCGCCTTTGGCATTGCCAAGCAGGCCTACGGCGAGTTTGCGCATGGCCCAAATGCGTTTGACCGCGTCTGAACCCATGGCCAGGGCGTAGCCGATGGGGCGCTCGAGTTTATTGCTTTTGAGCTGCTTGAGCAGTGTTGCCATATTCTGCTCAAGCTCGGCCTCGGAGTCGGCGCTGAACTCAAGCAAGTTGATGCCCTGAACTTGACTTGCGTTATCGCCGTTAAAAAACTCTTCAACCTGGGTCCAGCTGACGTCCTGCATCGCCAGATTAAGCACTTTTGAGTCGATGGTTTCAATGCTGGTTGGCCCGGTTTGCATAAGCTCGGGGGCGTCGCGCAGTGAGGCTTCAAAATCGGCGTATTTGACTACAACCAATGCCGAGCACTTTGGTATTGGCAGTACATTGAGCTTGGCTTCGGCGATAAAACCGAGCGTGCCCTCTGAGCCACAGAGAATGTTATTGAGGTTGAACAGCCCCTGTTCATCGTGAATATGCGCTAAATCGTAGCCGGTGAGGCAGCGATTCAGAGGCGGGAAACTCGCGTCGATCTTTTCTTTGTGTTCTTGATAAATACTGTGGCACAGGCGGTGAATCAGGCCGCTGCGATTTTGCTGTTCGCTGATGCTGTCGAGCAGCGGCTGTTCAATCGCCTGGCTGTGCAGCACTTCGCCGCCGAGCAGCACGGTGTGCAGCTCGAGCACATGATCGCGCGTTTTACCATAAAGGCACGAGCCCTGACCGGAGGCGTCGGTATTGATCATGCCGCCGATGGTGGCGCGGTTGCTGGTGCTGAGCTCCGGCGCAAAAAACAGCCCGTGGGCTTTGAGCGCCGCGTTTAACTGGTCTTTCACAACGCCGCTTTGTACGCGCACCCAGCCTTCAGCTGCGTTGATCTCGAGTACTTGGTTCATGTGTCGGCTAAGGTCGACAACGATGCCATCTGTTAGGCTTTGGCCGTTGGTTCCCGTGCCGCCGCCGCGGGCTGTGAGTACGATATCGCGAAAGTTTTTCTCCGCGGCCAGCCGGGTCAGTATTTGCAGGTCATCAATGCCGCGCGGGTACAGCGTCGCTTGCGGCAGGCGTTGATAAATAGAGTTGTCAGTGGCCTGGGCGCAGCGCTCAGCGTAATCGTGACTGAGATCACCGCTGAAACCTTGAGTTTGCAGTTGCTTGAGGAAGTCTTGGTACAAAGGCGCGACGGTGGCGCACTGAGCGAGTTGTTTGATCATGAGGGCCTAATGCATCGGGCAGAGCTTTGCTCTGCGCTGAGATAAAGAGATAGCAAGTGAAACATAGTTAAGAGCTTAATTAGCGCGCTATTTTAGCCTTTGCACGGCTAGCCCGCTACGGCTTGCTGGTCTTATAGTTTTTGGCACGGGTGCCGGGCAAAAGTGAGTTCAGTTGGGCTGAAAGGCGACAGCTTTGCCGCTCGGTTAGCTTTTGTCTTGTTTATTTGAGTGAAAACACGCTCGTTAAGTATTCAAACACCCGTTCTATTATCTAGAATGTATTCGTTATTGAGCCGATAACCCTTTGAGAGCCAGCAGTGTCTATGGATAGTCAGCTAGCGAGTACTGAACTTGCCGCCACTAAACTTGAGCTCAGTGTAATGGATGAGCCTAGGATTAGCGCCCGAACCAGCCGCGCCATTATTGCGTTTGTGCGCGAGCATATGGGGCCCGCGGCTTTGAGCAGAGTGTTTCAAGGCTTACTTGTCGCGCCCGAGCTCGAATCCCTTCACTACTGTTATCGCGGCAAGGCGCTCGATTTAGCGTTTTTTGAAAACGCAGACAACTGGGTGCCCAATAGCCTTATGCAGCGTTTGTATCGCAATCTTGAGCGCGAGGGCGTCGATGCCTATGAGCTGGGCTTTTATGCGATGAACTATGGCGGGCGCGCCAACCAAGCGCTGTTGATGTCGCTGCTGCAGCGCTTTGGGGTAAACAAAACCCTGGCGCGGGCGGCACAGATTAACGCGCACTTTAATCAAACGAAGCATGTTTCCCTGCGCTATATCGACGATGAAGCGGCGATTGTACGAGCGGACTACGTTGCGGGGGTGAAGCACAGCGCATTTATTACCGAGTTTAATTTAGGGGCCTATGCAGGCATTTTGCATTTTCTGCGTTTGGAGCAGATTAAATGCTGGATTGTTGCCGACGAGACAGAGCAAGAACCCGGTTACTCAATTATCCGCGCGCGCTGGAAAAAGCCCAGCTACGCACAGCGCCTTGTCTATTTCTTCAGCCTGACCAATAGCAAAATCAAGCGTTATTTCTCAGCTTAAAAAGATAATTGCTCAAGTTTGTTTATGCGCAGATCTTTGATTTATGTTTGAGTGTTATGATCTTTTTTCGAGGCTGCGCTAAGTTCGCTTACGTGTGCTGAGCATTTTAAATGCGCTGGCTTTGGCCCCGCGTCGGGCTCTATTTATTTGCTTAAAAAGGTGTGAAATAAAAATGAAAAAAATAAGGTGGGGAATCGTAAGCAGTGGTCGAATCGCTCGGCAATTTGCCAGTGATCTTCAGTATGTTGAAAATGCGCAGCTGGCCGCGGTCGCGGCGAGGCGCCTGAGTGACGCGCAGCAATTTTCCCAAGATTTTAATATCGCCAAGGCCTACGAGGGCTACGATGCATTGTTTAATGATGAGCAGATCGATGCGATCTATGTGGCGAGCCCTCACAGTTTTCATTTTGAGCACAGCAAAGCGGCCCTCGAGGCGGGTAAACATGTCTTGTGTGAAAAGCCTCTGACCATTAGTTCTGAGCAGTGCAAGGCCTTGACGGACATTGCCAGTGAACGCGGCCTGCTGTTGATGGAAGCTATGTGGACCTATTTTTTACCGGCCCTGCAAAAAGCCAAGTCATGGTTTGATGCCGGCAAGATAGGCCAGCTAAAGCATATAAAAATTGATTTTGGTTATCCCATGCCCTACGACCCCAACAGCCGTGAATACGCCGCCGAGCTTGCCGGCGGTTCGCTGTTGGATATGGGCATTTATCCGCTGGCAATTTGCCATTATTTTAGTGGTGACACGCTCAGAGATATGTATGTTCGCGCCCACCTGGCTGACAACGGTGTCGACGACGATGTGGTTTTGATGGCGCGATCGGCGGGTGCACAGGTGAATTTAGCGTCGTCATTTCAGTGTCGGCTGGAAAATGCCGCTTACATTATTGGCGATCGCGGGCGCATTGTTATCCCGGATGCTTGTCGTGCGTCGAGCTGTTTTTTATATGAGCTGGATACGGTTGTTGAACAGTATCAGGATCCGCGCAAGAGTTTAGGTTATGAATTTGAAGCGCGGCATTTTTCTAAGCTGGTACTCGATAAGCAGCTCGAAAGCCCAGTGATGCCACACAAGCTTAGCTTGCTGCTGCAAACACAAATGGAGCAGATTAAGGCGCTGTTTTAGCGTCTGGTGCCCACTATTGCAGTTCTAGTATATCTCCTTGTTGAATAACTAGATTGTCGCAGCCGTCGGCCAGGCGCAAGTTCACTCCGAAGGCCGGTGCGTGTTTTTTATCTGGCATGGCGTTCAGGCTTGCCAGTTGTTTAAACGGTACCTGGTTTTTATGTTTGATACCTGAATCTGGGTCGACGGTAATCATCACGCAGCGCTCACAGTGATCAACCAGCTCAAGCACGGCGCCGTTTTTCAAGGTCATTTTTTTATATTGGTGTTCAGCAAATGCGGGCAGGCCACTGACGACAATATTGGGGCGGAAGTGGCGCATATCGACATCGTTTTCGCCGCCGTGCTTAAGTTTGCTATTTAGCTGTTCAAGCGAGGCCTGATTGCACACGAGATAGGGGGCTGCATCGGCAAAGTGGCGAGCACTCAGGCCAAAGCGTTCGGGTTTGGCTGGCGTGCGTATTTTGTCTTGATCAAAATAAACAAGCTCAACGCCGGCTGTATCTGTTTCAACAAACGGTTTGAGCAAGTTGATAAGCTGGCGATGACTGGCCCCGCCGATCCGGCGCGCTAAGACGGTATCGGACCACAGGCTGACCTCTATTTCGTCTTCCAGTTGCTGTTTGTTGAGCGTGACTTGGTCGCCAGCGGGAAAGCTTAAAATAAGCTGGCCGTTTTGTAGCTCAGCTTGAATTAAAGCAAGTTTCGGGTGCTGGCGTTGGGTCAGGGCGCGACCGTGTTGGTTGACGAGCATCCATTTTCTGTCTTGCTCAAAACCTGTTTGTTTAAGTGTTGCCTGTTGCACTTGCTTTCCTGCAGCGGATTTTAGCGGGTAGACAAACAGGGATTCGATACGGATGCTTGGCACAATAGGCCCTCGATGGTGTTTTTATGGCAGCGCAAAGATTTGCAAGCTCTGGCCGCGATCGATTTTTTGTTGCTCGGGAACGAAGGCGAGCGCGTCGGCCCACGCGAGCGAAGACAAAACACCGGAGCTCTGATTGTTAAAGCGTTCGAGCCCATGCTCTGTCTGTTTGACACGAATAAACTCCGGGCGCTTGCCGCTCATATCAATAGCAAAGTTAGTGTTGGCGTAAGAGCGCTCTGGCAGGCAGTGTTGGCGGCCTTGCATCGCGCGCATTAACGTTGCCGCAAACAGGTGGCAGCAAACAAAAGCCGAGACCGGGTTGCCGGGTAACCCTACAAAAGCGCAGGTGCGGCCGTCTTGTTTAGGCAGGCGCGCATACGCAAGAGGTTTGCCTGGCTTTATGCGTATTTTCCAAAAGTCGAGTTCGCCGAGATTTTCCAGAGCTTGTTTGACATGGTCTTCTTCGCCGACGCTAACACCACCGCAGCTTAAAATTATATCTGCATCTAAAGCGCTTTCTTTAAACGCTTTTTCTGTGCTTTTGAGATTGTCGCCAACGTGTATGTTTTTGACAATCTCACAGCCGAGATCCCGACAGTAGGCCTCAAGCATGGGGCCGTTGCTGTTATATATTTGCCCCGGCGTGAGTGCGCCCGAGCCCGCTTGTTTTAGTTCGTCGCCGGTACTGACCAGAGCAACACGCAGTGCTCGAAAAACCTCTACTTTGGCGACGCCTATCGAGGCGAGCAAGCCAAGATGGCGCGCATCGAGCTTTAACCCCGCTTTGAGCACCAGGCTGTTTTGTTGAATATCTTGACCTCGGCGGCGAATATTTGCGCCTATTTTGTCGAGTTTATTAATGCTGACTTCACTGTCGTTGCGCCAGCTGCAGTTCTCTTGCATAACCACGGTATCGGCGCCGGGTGGAATTTCCGCGCCGGTAAAAATACGGGCCGCTGTATTTGCCGCTAACGGTTTGGTTTTGTCGCCGGCAGCGATGCGCTGGCTGACTTGCAGGGTTCCCGGCTCCGTACCTAAATCTTCGCGGCGATATGCCCAGCCATCCATCGCACTGTTGTCGGCTGGCGGCACATCGATACTCGAATAAATATCTTTTGCTAATATCCGGCCGAGGGCGAGCTCAAGTGTTTGCTCTTCGCTGCATTTGAGAGCCAGTTTTTTTCCCTCGGCTTGCATCGCCTGCAAGGCTTGTTCAAATTCCAGCATAATTATTTTTTAATTAGTTGGCCGACAAAATTACAGGGGCGATGACGGCTGTCGAGCTGCTCGACGATAATTTTTTCCCAGGCCGTACGGCAGGCACCAGTGGAGCCGGGCAGGCAGAAAACGATGGTCTGGTTGGCGAGGCCTGCCGTCGCGCGGCTCTGTATGGTTGAGCTGCCTATTTCGTCGTAGCTGACTTGGCGAAACAGTTCACCAAAACCTTCAACTTCTTTGTTAAACAGCGGTCGCAAAGCTTCGGGTGTCGAGTCGCGCCCGGCAAAACCTGTTCCGCCAGTTATAAGCACTACTTGTTTGTTGTCGTCAAAAATCCACTGCGAGACCACGGCGCGCATATGGTAGATATCATCTTTGATTAATTCTCGTGCGACAACGTTGTGCCCGGCTTGCTCGGCGGCGTGTTGTAAGGCGTCGCCGGATGTGTCGTTGGCAAAGCTGCGGCTGTCGCTGATGGTTAATACTGCAATATTCAGTGGAATAAATTGTTCGAATTTTTCGCTCATCGTTTTTCCTTAAGCGCCAGGTGCTTTAACCGCCGGTCGCATTCATAAAGCGCAAAACTTGCGGCGCTTCGTTTAAATCAAAGTGGTGTTTTTCTGGTTTATTTTGCATCGATGTGCGAATGGCCTGTTGCAAAGCCTGCAGTTGTTGACCCGGTTCGCAGCTTCGCACAACATCGCGCAAATCGACGCTGTGCTCGTTGCCCAGACACAGCAGCAGGCGCCCGGATGCGGTTAGGCGCACGCGGTTGCAACTGGCACAGAAGTTTTCGCTGTGCGGTGAAATAAAACCGATACGTGCGCGATAGCCGTTTACTTGCCAGTAGCGAGAGGGGCCGCCTGTGCGCTCATCAACGGGGCTGAGCTCAAACTGCTTGCTAAGCTGCTCGCGCAGTTCGGCGCTGGAGACAAACTCGACATCGCGGGCGTGACTGGTGATTTCACCGAGCGGCATTTCTTCAATAAAGCTGATGTCCATGTCGCGCTCAAGCGCAAACATTGCAAGCTCGCAGCTTTCGTCAAAATTAAAGTTTTTCAGCGCGACACTATTGATTTTGAGCCGTTTGAAACCCTGCTTGCGAGCGGCATCAATACCTTTGAGCACGGTCGCTAAGTCGCCGTGTCGGGTCAGCGTTTTGAAGCGTTCCGGGTTGAGTGAATCGAGGCTGATGTTGATGCGGTCGAGGCCACCAGCTTTTAACTCGGCAGCGCAGTCGGCCAAATGTGAGGCGTTGGTTGTCATGCTCAGCTCGCGCAGGCCTGGCAGCTGACGCATGCGAGCCAACAATGGCACGATGTCTCGCCGTATAAGTGGCTCACCGCCGGTAATGCGGATCTTCTCGACACCAAGTGAGCAAAACGCTTCGGCGACTAACAGCAACTCCTCAAAACTCAGCAATTCCTTGCGCGGCAGGAAGCGCATATCTTCTGCCATACAGTAGGTACAGCGAAAGTCGCAGCGATCGGTCACTGACAGACGCAGGTAGCTGACCTTGCGTCCGAAGCGATCAGTAAGTTCAGTATGTTTGTCCATAGCGGCGCATTATAGCTCGGTGCCATTTTAGAGCTATCTAAAAGTTGTGTCTCATTTTGGTGCAAGCTGGTTGATCTGGCTATTTTTTGATCTGGGGTGGCTGTTTGCTTGCTTTTGGGTGGGGTTGCATTTGGTGCGTCGTGATCGTTGTTGGTGCGATTTTTTGGCTTTTGTGGCTCGGATACTGGCTTTGTGTTTTTGTTGTTTTTAATTGTAACTTGTTGATTTAGAACAGTAAGTGAAAAAACTTTGCCTGCTGATGTGGTTTTGGTAACGCTTTTGCAATATGCTTCGCGGCCTTCGCCTTGGTGAGATAAAAACTAAACAGTGCACCATAAGGGTTGAAGAGTAAGAATGATTAAAACACTGGTGCGTGTTGAATTGAGGAAGCAAACCTATGAGTAAACAACGAATTGTTGTTGTCGGTAACGGCATGGTTGGTCACAAGTTTATCGACAACTTGATCAACCACGAAGATGCCGATAACTATGACGTTATCACGTTTTCTGAAGAGCCCCGTTTAGCTTATGACCGCGTGCAGTTGAGTGCCTATTTCTCTGGCTCAACCGCGGAAGATCTGATGCTGACCTCTGAAGGTTATTATCAGGAAAACGGTGTGAATTATGTGTTGAATGACAAGGTTGTTTCTCTCGACACCAGCGCTAAGAAAGTTGTAACCGCCAGTGGCCGTGAAGAGGCGTACGACAAGCTTGTGCTGGCTACCGGCTCATATCCTTTTGTTCCACCAATTCCGGGTAAAGATCAAGAGCACTGTCTGGTTTACCGCACTATTGAAGATCTGGAAGCCATTACTGCCTCTGCCAAAGAAAGTAAAACCGGTGTGGTTGTTGGCGGTGGTCTGCTTGGCCTTGAAGCGGCGAACGCACTGAAGAATTTAGGTTTGCAAACTCACGTGGTTGAGTTTGCGCCGCGCTTAATGGCCGTGCAATTGGACGAGGGCGGCGGTGAGCTGCTGCGCAGCAAAATCGAAGCGCTGGATGTGCAGGTTCATACCGAAAAGAACACTAAAGAAATTGTTGCCGGCGAAAATGCGCGCTACCGCATGAACTTTGCCGACGGTTCTTTCCTTGAAACGGACATGATCTTGTTCTCGGCGGGTATTCGCCCGCAAGATGAACTGGCGCGTGAGTTCGATATTAAAATTGGCGAGCGCGGCGGTATCGTTATTGATAACAACTGCCTGACCTCTGCAAGCGACGTCTACGCCATCGGCGAATGTGCCCTGTGGGATGGCAAGATCTTCGGTTTGGTGGCCCCTGGTTATCAAATGGCAAAAGTTGCCCTGAGCCATATAACTGGTGGTTCCGAGCAGTTTGAAGGTGCAGATATGAGCACCAAGTTGAAATTGCTCGGTGTTGACGTTGCCTCTGTTGGCGATGCTCACGGCCGCACGCCTGGCTGCCGAAACTTTGTTTATCAAGACACGGTAAATGAAGTCTATAAGCGCATTAACGTCAGTGAAGACGGCAAAACCCTGCTGGGTGCCGTGATGATCGGTGATGTAGAGGCCTACGGTACGCTGCAGCAGATGTGTGTGCACGGTATGGCGCTGCCTGAAAACCCTGAAGCCCTGATTCTTCCCGCCGTTGACGGCGATGCTGCTGCGGTCGGTATGGGTGTTGATGCTCTGCCTGATTCTGCGCAAATCTGCTCGTGTTATGAAGTAACCAAGGGGCAAATCAGCTGCGCCGTTCAAGAGGGCGCACACACCATAGGTGATGTGAAGGCGGCAACAAAAGCTGGCACCGGTTGTGGCGGCTGTGTGGCGCTTGCCACTCAGGTTATGAATGCCGAGCTCGAAAACTTAGGTGTTGAAGTAAACACCGACATCTGTGAGCACTTTGCTTACACCCGCCAAGAGCTGCACGACCTGATTCGTATCGGTCAGATTCGCACGTTTGAAGAGCTGATTGAGAAGCACGGTAAAGGTCACGGCTGTGATATCTGTAAACCGACTGTCAGTAATATGCTGGCTTCGCTTTGGAATGACTACATTCTCGAAGGCAGCCACGCCGGCCTGCAAGATACCAATGACTACTTTATGGCCAATATGCAGAAGAACGGTACTTACTCCATCGTTCCTCGTATCCCGGGTGGTGAAATCACTCCTCAGAAGCTGATTGTTCTCGGTCAGGTCGCTGAAAAATACAAGCTCTACACCAAGATCACCGGTGGTCAGCGTATCGACTTGTTTGGTGCTCAGCAGCACGAACTGCCGCTGATCTGGAAAGAATTGATCGACGCCGGTTTTGAAACCGGTCAGGCCTACGGTAAGTCTGTTCGTACGGTTAAATCCTGTGTCGGTTCTACTTGGTGTCGTTACGGCGTTCTCGACTCTGTCGGCATGGCTATTCGCATCGAAGAGCGCTACAAGGGGCTGCGCGCACCTCACAAGCTGAAGTTTGCTGTCTCGGGCTGTACCCGTGAGTGTGCTGAAGCTCAGAGCAAAGACATCGGTGTTATCGCAACTGAAACTGGCTGGAGCCTTTACGTCTGCGGTAACGGCGGTATGAAGCCTCGCCACGCCGATCTGTTTGCCGGTGGCCTTGATGATGAGACCTTGATCAAATATATCGACCGTGTATTGATGTTCTACATTCGCACGGGCGACCGCCTGCAGCGCACCTCGGTATGGATGGATAACCTCGAAGGCGGCCTCGACTACCTTAAGTCTGTTGTGATCGATGACAAACTCAATGTCGCTGAAGACCTTGAAAACGATATGCAGCGCGTTGTTGATAAATTCCACTGTGAGTGGAAGGCCACTATCGAAGATCCAGAGAAAGTTAAGCGCTTCCGCACTTTTGTGAATAGCGATGCGAATGACAATACCGTTCACTTTGTTGAGGAGCGAAAACAAATTCGCCCGGCAACCGAAGAGGAAGTGGTTAAGTTTGTCGATGCGTCAAGCGAAGTCGAGCCTGCATAAGAGGAGAAAAATTATGTCTTGGGAAACTATTTGTGATGCGGCCGACATCGGAAACGGCCTGGGTGTACGAGCACTGTTAAACGGTGAACAAGTGGCGGTCTTCCGCTTTGACGGCAAGCTGTTTGCTCTGGATGCAATTGATCCGTTCACCAAGGCTGCGGTATTAAGCCGCGGCATACTCGGCGATCTTAAAGGGCAGCTGGTTGTGGCATCACCCATATATAAGCAGCACTTTAATCTGGAGACCGGTCAGTGCCTCGAAGACGACAGTGTTAGTTTGAAAACTTACGCCGTGCGCGAAGAGGCCGGCAAGGTACAGCTCGCGGCTTGAGGTATTCAAGGCGCAAGCTCTAAAGCGTTCCACGCAAATTTAATTTCCTCCTAAATTTGCACCAGTTGGGCAGCTTCGGCTGCCTTTTTTTATGCCGTTTTTTAGGCGATCTTTTTTTCTTGTTTGTCGTTTTTGCTGTACTTGTTGTGCGCCTGTACGCAGCAGTTGCGACCGCGCTTCTTGGCTTCATACATGGCTTGGTCTGCGCGTTCAAACAGCCTTTCAAAGTCATCGCCGGGCGCCAGGTTGGCGCAGCCAATCGAGGCGCTAAGCGCGATGCTGGTACCGTCCATCTCCATTGCTTTTGCCGAAAGCTGGCTGCGTATGCGCTCGGCGCAGAAGTAGGTGTTGCGTTGATCGCACTCGCTGAGCAGGATGACAAACTCTTCGCCGCCATAGCGAAAAGCTTGGTCGCCGGCGCGCAGTATTTGTTTGAGTAGGCTGGCCAAATGTTTTAAGCAATGGTCGCCGGCGCGGTGGCCGTATTGATCGTTGATTTGTTTAAAGTGATCGATGTCGAGCATGAGCAAACCGAGATCTTTGTTGTGGCGCTGGGCCAGGGGGATCTCGTGTTGCATGCAGTTGATCAGGGCTCGGCGGTTGCGCAGGCCGCTGAGGCTGTCGACGTGAGAGCCCTGCAGGGCATTAAAATACATTCTGGCGTTGCGCAAAGGGTAGATAAGCAGTGATATCAGACTTTCTATGCTGACAAGTTCGGCCTCGGCAAAGCGCCTGCGGCGGGCGAAGCAGAGCTCGCCGAGCGTATCGTCTTCAATGGTCAGTTGGTAGCTGGCTCGGTGTGAGTACATACGGCCAATCTGCAACTCAACCTGTTGGCTTTCGTCTTTGTAGCGCAGGCCATCACAGCGGATAAGTGTATTCAGCGCGGAAAAAAACTGCTTGAGTATTTCTTCTGCGTCAAGGGAGCTGTTAAGGCGGGTTGCGATATCCAGGCGTGCGCCGCTATGTACTTCGCTATACTCATTTTTGTTGTCTGGGCTGCGTTTATTGCTCGCTAAAGTCACCATTCGAGTTGCTCTTTATCGTTGCTTTGATCTATGTGACGGGCATTGCTAGATGCGTGCCACAATAAAGCTGTAATAAAAAACTAATAAAATCAGTTGTTTAGCGCTTCTTTGTGGTTTCTGTGGGCTGGCTGGTCAAAATTACGTCGCCAGCGCGGCCGCTTGTTTTGCGGGGGTGGCAGGTTTTTGCCGCTCTTTTGACGCTGGTTAATTGCTTCAGGAGTTCATGTGCAGGATCAAAACGTACATTCGGCCCTGCCCAAGGGGCTGCAAAAAAATAAGGGTTTTACTCGCATCTATAAGGCTGCGTACTATTCCTATCGTGGCCTGCGTTTAGCTCTGTGTTCAGAAAGCGCTTTTCAACAGGAGCTGGTGTTGGCGCTGCTGCTTGTTCCGTTGGCATTTTGGTTGGATGTAACGGCGGTTGAGCGTGTGCTGCTGATAGGTGCGATTGTTCTGGTGTTGATTGTCGAGTTGCTAAATACCGCGGTTGAGGCAGTGGTTGATCGCGTTGGTTTTGAATATCACAAGCTCGCCGGGCAGGCCAAAGATCTTGGCTCTGCCGCGGTGCTGGTCAGTTTGCTGTTCTGTGTTTTTGTTTGGCTTGCCCTGCTTGTGCCTCGCTATTTTTAGTTTGTTTTTTTGCAGGCTTATGTTTTGAAAGGCGCTAGTCGTGTGTGTCGAGTGGGTTGATGCCCGCCTGGCGCAGCAGTTGGGCCGTCTTGATAAGTGGCAGGCCAACTAGGGCGCTTGGATCGTCACTGCGCACGTAATCAAAAAGTTGGATGCCCATTGCTTCGACTTTAAATGCGCCGACACAGTCGGTGGCGGGCTCCTTCTTTATATAGTTGTCAATTTCTTCTTCGTTGAGTTGGCGAAACCTGACGACGGTTTCGCAGCTCGCGACAAACTCGATGTCGTGTTGTAGGTTGCAAAGCGCGATACCCGAAAAGAAGCTCAGTTCTTTGCCTGAGCTTTGCTGTAGCTGTTGTTTGGCTTTCTCTGGGCTGCCGGGTTTGCAGAGAATGTGGCCCTCGATGCTGGCGCTTTGATCGCAGCCCAGCACATAACTGTGCGGGTTTTTGCTGGCAATTTTCTTGGCTTTTGCTTTGGCCAGGCGCAGGCTCTGGGCGAGCGCACTCTCACCTGCCAAGGGTGTCTCATCGATGTCGGGGTTCATTGTTTCGAAGCTGAGGCCGAGCTGTTGTAGCTGTTGTTTTTTGTAGCGAGAGGCGCTGGCGAGTATTAGCTTGGGCATGTTGAAGGCTCTGTGGGCGGCTTTTGTAATAAAAAGTGCCTTAATTGCATAAGAAGTTTTGACAGTCAAGGCCCGTTTCTCTATCATCGCGCCCCTATGTCGGAGCAAGCCCCAGATCAGCATCTTCCCCAGTTGGTTGAACCGCGAAAATTGGCCACTGCACAGGCCAGTTTTGAGCGCAGTATCGCACTTGACCAGCTGGTTCGTTTGCAGGAGTTGGCCCTGAGGGTGCTCAGTGCCAAAGTGTCTTTACACTTTGATCGCGACGAACAGAACAGGCCTGAGTTGCGCGGCCTAATTCAGGCTCAGCTCGAGCTCGAATGTCAGCGCTGTCTCGAGCCGATGCTGTTTGATATTGAGCGTTCAGTGCAGCTTGCCATTGTCTGGGATGAGGCTCAAGCCAAGGCCCTGCCCAAGGGTTTAGACCCTTGGGTTGTCGGTGAAGGCGAGGCTGACCTGGTTGACATCATTGAAGAAGAAATTCTTCTTGATATCCCGGTGGTTGCCCGACACGAGCACGATTGTTTAAACCCCGACTTCCTCAGTATAGGGGAAGGCGGTGATGAAGCAGGTGAAACGAAGGCCAACCCCTTCAGTGTACTTGCGGATTTGAAGGGCAAACATTAAACGCCCGCAACGAATTTTGTACAGGAGGAATCCATGGCTGTTCAACAAAACAAGAAAACTCGCTCCAAGCGTAACATGCGTCGTTCTCACGATGCGCTGGGTACTGCAACTTTGTCTGTCGACTCTGTTAGCGGCGAGAAGCACCTGCGCCACCACGTAAGTGCTGACGGTTTTTACCGTGGCAAAAAAGTTGTTGATAGCAAAAGCGACGACTAACTAGCGGTTGATTGTTAGTTGCTGACTGTGTCGCAAGACACAATCATTGCTTTTGATGTTATGGGCGGGGACCAAGGTTCCCGCCCATGCGTTTCTGCTGCGCGCAATTTTGCCGTCGCCCAGCCTTCGATTCAGCTCAAGTTATTTGGTTTGAGTGATGAAATCGAAACCTTTCTTTGTCAGCTCGGCCCCGTGCCCGAGAACATCTCTATCTGCCATGCCGCCCAGGTTGTGGCCACATCCGATGAGCCTCTGCAGGCTTTGCGTCACAAGCGTTTCTCGTCCATGGCGCTGGCCTTAAAGGCGCTTTCCAGTGGCGGTGCTGACGTCTGTGTCTCAGCCGGCAATACCGGCGCTTTAATGGCGCTTGGCCGGCACTATGTTAAGACTCTGGATGGCGTTAAGCGCCCGGCGATATGTAAAAACATCCCCACGCGCACCGGCAGCAGCCTGTTGCTGGATTTGGGGGCCAACTTAAATTGTAGTGCCGATAACTTAGTGCAGTTTGCCGCGATGGGTGCCGCACAGATGCGCCTTGAAGGGCGAGCTTTGCCTAGGGTGGCGTTGCTCAATGTCGGTACCGAGCTCGCCAAAGGCAGCGATGCAGTGCGCGAAGCTGCCCGGCGCTTAAGCAAGGAGCGTCGCGGCATGCAGTTTGAGGGGTATATTGAAGGCGACGAGCTCTACAGCGGGCGTGTGGATGTGATTGTCTGCGATGGTTTTGCCGGCAATGTTGCGCTTAAGGTTAGTGAAGGGCTTGTGCGCCACTTGGTTGCCAGTATTGATGAATATTTCAGCGCTTCGTATACGGGGCGTCTTGCCAGGTTAATTGCCGGGCCGATTTTGAAGGCCTGGAGTAAAAAAAAGAATCCATCTCTGTATAATGGCGCCGCGTTTCTGGGTTTAAAAAAGTCGGTAATAAAAAGTCACGGCGGTGCCGATGAGCTGGGTTTGGAAAAGGCCCTCGAGGCCGCTGCGGTTCAGGTGGAGCTTGACGTGCCAGCTCAGCTGGAGCGCGGTCTAAAACAGTGCCTGCCGAGAAACTGCCAGAGCTGACTCGCTTTGAGTTGGTTTTGCTTGCGCGTTAAAAGATAACATTTGGAAAATGAGTTTGCTTATGAGTGACAACACGTTTGCCCTGGTCTTTCCCGGGCAAGGTTCGCAGAAAGTGGGAATGTTGGCTGATTTTTATTCGCAGTTTGATTGTTTTGCCGACACGTTTAGTGCCGCTTCCGAGGTGCTCGGTTATGACTTGTGGGCACTTTGTCAGCAAGGCCCTGAAGACAAACTCAATTTGACTGAAAACACCCAGCCGGCGCTGCTTACCAGCTCTATTGCGCTTTTTCGTGTATGGCAGCAACTGGGGGGGCAAAACCCTGACTTTGTCGCCGGTCACAGTCTTGGGGAGTGGTCGGCGCTAGTGGCGGCCGGTGTGGTTCAGCTCGAAGATGCCGTCAAACTGGTTCAGCTTCGCGGGCGTTATATGCAAGAGGCTGTGCCTGTTGGTGTCGGTGCAATGGCGGCGGTGATTGGCCTGGATGATCAAGTTATTATCGACACCTGTAAGCAGCACGATGCCGTGTCTGCAGTGAACTTTAATGCCCCGGGCCAGGTTGTAATCGCCGGTAAAAAAGAGGGTGTTGAAGCCGCGTGTGAAGCGCTCAAGGCGGCAGGTGCCAAGCGCGCGCTGTTGTTGCCGGTCAGCGCGCCTTTCCATACGCAGATGATGAAACCCGCTGCCGACAGGCTCGCCGAAGATATGCAGGCGGTGAGTTTCTCCGACCCGCAAATCCCTGTGGTGCACAACGTAAGTGCTGCAACTGAGGCTTCCGGGGAAAATATTAAAGCGCTGATGATAGAGCAGGTATATGCGCCTGTGCGCTGGGTTGAGTGTGTGCAAACACTTGCCGCAAAAGGTGTTGCCAGTGCGGCCGAGTGTGGTCCGGGCAAGGTCTTGACCGGTTTGATGAAGCGCATCGACAAAAATATCGCTACGGCTGCTCTGGAATCGCTCGATTCGATCAAAGCGGCCGCCGAATAACAGACTTTATTTAAGAGGAAGGAATATGTCTCTCGAAGCAAAAGTTGCACTGGTTACCGGTGCGAGTCGAGGCATTGGTGCAGCCATCGCTGCCGAGCTTGGCAAAAGTGGCGCAAAAGTTGTCGGCACGGCAACCAGTGAAAAAGGTGCGGCAGCGATTTCAGCTCGCTTTGCAGAAGAGGGGGTTGAAGGTGAGGGCATGGTTTTAAATGTAACCGATGCCGACTCGGTTGCAGCTTTATTAAAAACGGTTCAGGAAAAATACGGCGCGCCTCAAATTTTGGTTAACAATGCCGGTATTACCAAAGATAACCTGTTGATGCGCATGAGTGACGACGAGTGGTTTGATGTTATCAATACTAATTTGAGTGCCGTTTATCGCCTGAGCAAGGCGGTGTTGCGCGGCATGATGAAAGCTCGCTGGGGGCGCATTGTGAATATCAGCTCCGTGGTTGGACAAATGGGCAACGCCGGGCAAACAAACTACAGTGCAACCAAAGCCGGTGTTATGGGCTTTACCCGCTCACTCGCCAAAGAGGTTGGCTCGCGCAACATTACCGTCAATGCGGTGGCGCCGGGTTTTATCGATACCGATATGACGCGTGAATTAACGGATGAGCAAAAAGCGCCGATGCTGGCCGCGATTCCCTTGGCTCGTCTCGGTCAGCCAGAAGAGATTGCGAAGACGGTTAAATTCCTCTCGTCGGATGATGCGAGCTATGTAACCGGTGAAACTATTCATGTGAATGGTGGCATGTATATGTGTTAAGTCTTTGTAATTAAAGACTTTTTTACTTAAGGCGAAGAAAGTTGAGGGTTTTGCTTAAGTTTCGGGAAAAATAGGGTAAAATGCGCGCTCTCGCATGAGCCCGAAACCGGCTTGAGAATGCTTTCGGCTTCGCAAAGAACGACAATTAGGAGTTAATCTAGAATGAGCAGCATTGAAGAACGCGTAAAAAAGATCGTTGCAGAGCAACTGGGCGTTAAAGAAGAAGAAGTTAAAAACGAAGCTTCTTTCGTTGAAGATCTGGGCGCGGATTCCCTGGACACTGTTGAGCTGGTAATGGCGCTCGAAGAAGAGTTCGAGACCGAAATCCCTGATGAAGAAGCTGAAAAAATTACCACTGTTCAGCTTGCTATCAACTACATCAACGAAAACCTGGCTTAATTGTTACCCAATAAGTCATTCTTTCGTTGAAGCTCCTGAAAAGCCGCCCTATGAATTTAGCGCGGCTTTTCTTGCTTTTACACCTTTGATTTTTGCCCGATGTTGTTTGGGCTAATGGAGACGCACTGTGACTCGCAGAAGAGTAGTCGTAACTGGTTTGGGAATGGTGACCGCGGTCGGTCACGACGTCAATGAAACCTGGAATGCCATTTTGAATGGCGTCAGTGGTGTTCGCTCAATTGAGCACTTTGATACTTCCGCTTTTGCAACAAAAATCAGCGCCTCCGTTAAAGACTTTGACTGCTCCCCCTATATCGACCCCAAAGAGGCTCGCAAGCTCGACACCTTTATTCAGTATGGCATGAGCGCCGGTGTTCAGGCCGTTGAAGACAGCGGTATTGAAGTGACCGAAGAAAATGCCGCGCGCATGGGCTGTATTATTGGTTCGGGCATCGGTGGTTTAGGCAATATTGAAGATACATCGATTACCATTCACGAGAAGGGGCCGCGCCGCGTTAGCCCTTTCTTTGTGCCGGGCGCCATTATCAATATGATCAGCGGCAACTTAAGTATTCGCTACGGCTTCCAGGGTATCAACCTGGCAATTTCAACCGCCTGTACCACCGGTACTCACTGTATTGGCATGGCTGCGCGCGAAATCCTTTACGGTACGGCCGATGTCATGGTCGCCGGTGGCGCGGAGATGGCAACAACACGAGTTGGCGTCGGTGGTTTTGGCGCGGCGCGCGCGCTGTCCAAGCGCAACGACGAGCCGGCAAAAGCCTCGCGCCCCTGGGATAAAGATCGCGACGGTTTTGTCCTTGGCGATGGCGCCGGTGTGCTGGTACTTGAAGAGTACGAGCACGCTAAAGCGCGCGGTGCAAAAATTTATGCCGAACTCAAAGGCTTTGGTACCAGCGGCGATGCTTATCACATTACTTTGCCATCGGGCACCGGTGCTCAACTGAGTATGAAAAACGCACTTAACGATGCCGGGATTGACGCCTCACAGGTAAATTATATTAACGCTCACGGTACGTCGACGCCGGCCGGTGACAAAGGTGAGAGCGATGCCGTTAAAGCCGTGTTTGGCGATCACGCCTACCAATTGGCGGTGAGCTCAACCAAGTCAATGATTGGCCATTTACTCGGTGCGGCGGGCGCGGTTGAGGCGATTTTTAGTGTGCTGGCTGTGCGCGATCAGGTAGCGCCGCCAACCATTAATCTCGACAATCCAGAAGAGGGCTGCGATTTAAATTATGTCGCCCATACAGCCCAGGAGATGGATATCGAACTTGCGCTGTCGAATTCCTTTGGTTTTGGCGGCACCAACGGCTCGTTGATTTTTAGCCGTATCTGATGGGGCGTTAGAGGTGAAGGCTCTGGCTCTGCGCAATGGTGTGATTGTCGATGCCGAGATCGCCAATCATCGCGCCTTGATCTATGCCGACGGAGTTTTTGAAACGCTGCGCTCGGCAAGCAATTACCGCGTGCCGATGTGGCCTTGGCATATGCAGCGCCTACAGCGCTCTGCCAGGCGCTTACATATCGACTTGGATGAAGCTCTGCTGCAAAACCAATTAGATGGAGCGCTGAGGGCTTATCCGGCGGAGCGGGCGCTGATAAAAATTCTCCTGGCCAGGAAGCCAAGCACTCGAGCCAGTTATACTCAAGGCGAACGTGCAGCGGATATTCTTATTTTTTTGCGTGAATTTGAACCGCGTGAGCTCAGTGGCGGCCGCAAGTTACGCAGCGTTTCTAAGGCACTGTCAACCAAAACGGATACCCTCGGTTTAAAAACCGTCAGCCGTTTGGACTATGTATTTGCCAGCTTAGAGCAGCGTTTTGAGCAAGATGAAGAAGCCTTGTTTGTCGATCTCGATAGTCACGTTGTCGAGACCATGCATCACAATCTTTTTTATTTGCAGGGTAAAAAACTGATCACACCAAAGCTCAAACTTTGCGGTGTTCAGGGCACTATGCGCGCAGCTATTTTAGAGCATTTTGGCCCGCAACTGGGCTTTGAATGTGTGCAACACGATTTTGAAAAAGAGCTTTTATACAAAGCCGACGCGGTATTTTTGTGCAATGCTATCGATGGTTTGGTCAGTGCAACCGAACTTGACGGTCGAGCCTTAAAAAATAATAAGTTGGTTAAAAAACTCGGCGAAAGAATTAGCAGGGAATTTCTTTGAGTAAAAAAAGTATTCTGATTCGGGCGCTGATCGCGGCTGTTCTGTGGTTGATCTTTGTCGCAGCGGCGCTCGGCATCTGGGCATGGCACTGGCTGACAACAGCTCAGAGCATCAGTGAAGAAAAACGTTTGGTCGCCATCAGTTCCGGGGAGAGCCTCTCTGGGTTGGCGCGACAGCTCGAACAGCAAGGTTTGTTAACCTGCCCGAAACTTTGGTTGGCCTATGCCCGGCTCAGCAACCAGGCCTGGGTCAACGCCGGTGAATTTGAGTTGGCGCAGCGAGAAAGCCCGTTGAGCATGCTTAAGCGCTTTCAAAGCTCTGCTGTTATCCAGTATTCGGTGACCTTTGTTGAAGGTATGACGGCCAAGCAGGCGATCGCCGAACTTGCAGGCAAGAAAAAGTTGCGCCAGACCATCAGTGCCGACTTTCGCAGTGATGACATTTCTAGTTTGGCCTTAGATGCAAGTTTAAATTTTGACTACCCCAACTTAGAGGGGTGGGTATTTCCGGATACTTACAGCTTTATTGCTGGTGATAGCGATCTTTCCATTGTTCAGCGCGCGGTAAAAAAAATGCAGAGCGAGCTCGAGCAGCAGTGGCAAAATCGTGCTGAAAACCTGCCTTATAAAAATTCGTACGAGGCATTGATCATGGCCTCGATTGTTGAAAAAGAAACCGGTGCACCCCACGAGCGCCAGCAGATTGCCGGGGTTTTTGTCCGCCGCTTAGAAAAAGGCATGCGTTTGCAAACGGACCCAACCGTTATTTATGGCATGGGCGATCACTACAAAGGCAATATTACCCGCGCGGATTTGCGCCGAGCGACGCCTTACAATACTTACACCATTCGCGGTCTGCCGCCAACACCCATTGCTCTGCCTGGCCGTGCAGCGATTCATGCGGCCCTGCACCCAGACGATGGCGATGCGCTTTATTTTGTCGCGCGCGGCGATGGCACGCATCAGTTTTCGGCGACCCTCGATGAACACAACCGCGCGGTGCGCGAATATCAGCTCAAGCGCAAGGCGGGCTATCGTTCGAATTATCAAGGGGCGACAAGTGAGTAAAGCGCTGTTTATCACGGTTGAAGGTGGCGAGGGGGTTGGCAAGTCAACCAATATGGCTTTTATCGCATCTTTTTTAAAAGCGCGTGGTGTAGAGCTTAAGCTTACTCGCGAGCCCGGCGGTACGGCCTTGGCCGAAGAGTTGCGTGAATTACTATTAAAAAAACGCGATGAGAAATTTGATGAGACGGCCGAACTGCTCACTGTTTTTGCCGCTCGTGCCCAGCATTTAAACACCTTTATTAAGCCGGCATTAGCTGCTGGTAGCTGGGTTTTGTCGGATCGTTTTACCGATGCAAGCTTTGCATATCAGGGTTGGGGGCGAGGCTTGAGCACAGAGCTAATCGAGCAGCTCGAGAACCTGGTGCAGGGCAGCTTGCGACCCGATCTGACTATTTTACTCGATATTGATCCGCGCATTGGTTTGGCCAGAGCCTCGGCTCGCGCTGAGCTGGACCGGTTTGAAAGTGAGAAAGTGGAGTTTTTTGACCGTGTGCGACGCGGCTATTTAGCGCGTGTTGAACAAGAGCCAGAACGCTTTGCTGTCATTGACGCATCGCTGCCTCTCGTTCAGGTTCAGGCTGATATTCAAGCTGTGCTCGAGGGCCTGTTTTAGCCAGGACAAAAGGTAAAGCGTTTTACTTAGAATGCAGCGGGGCAAAGCAGCGCCATGGCTTTTCCGTTGGGGTGCTGAAAGTTAAGCTTTTCTGCATGCAGTAACAGGCGTGCTGAGGCATGCTCTGAGCCGTCACTATGGTAAAACTGATCGCCGAGTATCGGGTGGCCAAGTTGCAACATGTGTAGGCGCAATTGATGGGTGCGGCCGGTGACGGGAAAAAGTGCCAGCCTTGTTGTTTTGCAGTCGCTCTTTAGGCGCTGGTAGCGGGTGAGTGCTTTTTTACCTTCGAGCCAATCGATTTTTTGTTTGGGCCTTTGGGGCCAGTCGCAAATCATCGGGCTTGCGATTTCTCCGTGGCGCTGCTGGATTTGCCCGTGTACAACGGCGACATACTGTTTAGCAATTTGTCGCTGTTCGAACAGCTTACCCATGGCTTTTTGCGCTTCGTGGTGACGTGCAAATATCACAAGGCCGGAGGTTGCCATATCTAAGCGGTGCACAACTCTGGCGTTTTTGTCGTAGTTCTGCACCCGTTGATGTAAATTATCCGGGTCGCTGAGCCCCGGTACGCACAATAGGCCGGGGGGTTTGTTGACGACAAGTAAATCCTTGTCTTCGTAGATCAGCTCGATACTCATAAGGGCTTACGCGGCGTAACAATAACTCAGTGTGTTGCTCGGAATGCACGGTGGCTGTGAAATACTGGCTCGTTGAATTTGGGCTGAGCCCTCGATACGAGCCCTTAGGTAGCGAGCTTTGTGCAGCGCTTTGGCGCCATAATAAAGCTTGAAGCAAATATTTACGATAGAGCTTTTAATGATTACACAGACGGCAATGCCGCCTTATCCTTGGCAAAAAAAACTTTGGCAGGGTTTTTGTCAAAACATTGCAGCGGGGCGCTTGCCTCACGCTTTGTTGCTCGGTGGTGTCGACGGTTTGGGGCTAGAGGAGCTCGGCCAAAGTATGGCGCGCTACCTTTTGTGTCAAAATACTTTGGATGATGTCGCCTGTGGGCGCTGTCGCGGTTGTGAGTTGTTGCACGCCGGTTCCCACCCGGACTTCTTTCAGCTAAAACCGGAAGATGGAGCCCGTCAAATTAAGGTTGATCAGGTGCGCGACTGTGTTGACTTTGTTGCCAAGACCGCGCACTTCGACGGGCCAAAGCTGGTGTTGGTTGAGCAGGCTGAGGCGATGAATATTAACGCTGCGAATGCACTGCTAAAGAGCCTTGAAGAGCCTGCGGGGCGCTGTGTCTTTATTCTTGTCAGTGCGCGCAGCAACGCTATTTTGCCGACCATTCGCAGTCGCTGTCAGTGTTTAAACTTGGCGCTGCCCAGCGAGAGCAGCGCTCGGGCCTGGCTTGAAGAGCACGGTAGCGCAAAGGCCTGTCAGTTTCTTCGTCAGGCCGGCGGTGCGCCGTTAAAGGCTCTGGCGTGGGCCGGTGCCGGTATGGCCGAGCAGCAGCTGGCACTGTGGCAGCAGTTGCTTGAGCTAAGCCAGGCGCGTCTCGGTGCGATAGCGCTAGCGGGCAAGTGGCAGGGGCAGGATGTCTCTGAGCTTATTCAGATGCAGCAGTTTTTGATCGAAAGCGTGATTCGACAACAGTTGGCCGCAGAGCACATACCTGCCGACCTGGCTTCACTGGCGGCGGTGCTTTGCTCGTTGGAGCAGGGCTATTTATTTCGCTTACACGATAAGCTCGGCAGGCGCCTGCAGCAGTTGCACGGTGCGGCGAACTTAAACGAACAACTGCAGCTTGAAGAAATGGCTATGGACTGGTTTAGTTTGTTGCAACTAGCCAGGCGGGCGCAGCGCCGCTAAGTGCAACCTCGCTCGACAAGGGCAACACTCTTCACTTAATAATGTAACGAAGTGGTAGGAGCGAAGCTGAAGTGGGTTTGATTGGGTCTCTGCCGCAAGGTCGCTACATGGATGTAGCTTATTAGGGCAATGCAGGAGCAATTGCCGGATGCGGCGGCGAAGCCCCCATGGACGGGTTTACGGCGCCCCAAGAAAGCCCGCTTAAGCTTCGCTCCGGGAAGCTTGCACTTAATGAACAGCATTGCGCTCGATAAGGGACGTTTTTTAGCTGGCCGCGACAAGGCCCGTGCGACGGTTTGGGGAGCTGCGCTCACATACCGCTTGGCACTCTAGACAAGCTTGCTTAAAAGCACTACTTTACAGAAAGAACAGTTTTATACAGGAACAGCAATGAGTGGATTAGGTGGTGGTGCGCGCAATGGCATACTGTCTCTGACGATCAGAGACAAAGCCGTGTTGTATGCGGCCTACATGCCCTTTATCAACAACGGTGGTTTGTTTATACCAACGAGCAAAAATTACAGTTTGGGTGATGAAGTCTTTATGCTGTTGAGCTTGATGGACGAGCCCGAGAAAATTCCGGTTGCCGGAAAAGTTGTATGGATCACACCCAAAGGTGCCCAGGGCAACCGCGCAGCGGGCATCGGTGTTCAATTTAGTGGCGAGGACGATACGGCCGCGAGCAAGATCGAAACCTATCTCGCCGGTTCACTCGAGTCTGAGCGACCAACTCATACCATGTAGCCGCCAGGGCTTTCTTGCCCGGCGTTTTAATTGCCAAATATTTAACGATAAAAAGGTTTGTAATCGTGTTAGTGGATTCTCATTGCCACCTGGACAGGCTTAAGCTCGATGAGCGAGAAGGGGCCCTGGATGAGGCTTTGAATGCCGCGCGAGCCAGAGGCATCAGCGCCATGCTTTGTGTCTGCATCAGTGAGGCAAATAAACAGGCGGTGCTCGATATTGCCGCCAAACATGACGATATTTTTGCTTCGGTCGGTGTGCATCCGTCCGATGTCTCCGAGGCCGTTGTCGGGGTCGACGAACTAAAGCAGTGGGCTGCGGCCTCTAAGGTGGTGGCTCTCGGTGAGAGCGGTCTCGATTATTACTACACCAAAGACAGTGCCGACTGGCAAAAACAAAGTTTTGCGAATCACCTGCGTGCCGGCGCAGATTTAGATTTACCGGTGATTGTGCACACACGAGAGGCCAAGCAGGATACGCTGGCTCTGATTCGCGAATACGGTTCGACGTCGCGAGCGGGAGTACTGCACTGTTTTACCGAAGATTGGGCGATGGCTGAGCAGGCTCTTGAGCTCGGTTATTACATCAGCTTTTCCGGCATTGTTACGTTCAAAAATGCAGAGGCTCTGCGCGATGTCGCCAAGCGAGTGCCGCTCGAGCGCTTATTAGTTGAAACGGATTCCCCGTATTTAGCCCCGGTGCCGCACCGTGGCAAAGCCAACGAGCCCAAATATGTGCTCGAGGTTGCACAATTTATCGCCGATTTGCGCGGGCTGGAGCTGCAGGCGTTGGCCGAGGCAAGCACTGAAAATTTTTACCGTTTATTTGATCGCGCCGCGGCGTGAATAAAGCACCCAAGGGGATTGACGCGCTGAATGTCGTCTAGTTTTTTTTACCGCAGCACTGAAAAAGGTATTCAGTGCCGCGGTTAATTATCTAGGCCGGTTGCAGTGGCGGCAGCGGTGCATTGTCAAAGCAGGCTACGCCGTTGGCGTCAGTATTTTCCCACATCGAACGAATCAACTGCAGGCGCTTTTCTTCATTGCGCCAATCGCCTGCGGCCAGCCATTCAACAATGCCTTTTGCTACTTCTGGATAACGTACCGGTTTGGCGGCCGGCTGGTTGAGCCACTCGCGAATGGCAGCGGGGTCGAGCGTGTCCATGCTTGAGCCGAGCCCCAATACTTTTAGCGCTTCGGCATTGCTGAGCTGTTCCATTTGGCCGAGTAGCGGTTTGACAAGTAGTTTTTTGCCAAGCTGTATGGCTTCGCTGCTGAGTTCAAAACCGGCGTTGCAAATTACGCCTCCCGCTGTGGCGAGATCTTTTTTAAAGCCTTCACGTGACAGCGGTTTTAGCTGAATGTGCCCGCGGCTTTCGTACTGCGCAAACGGCCCATAAAATACAAACAGCTGGTCTTCAAATTGTTCTAGCAGGTTGATGACGTGTTCGGGTTCTTCAAAACCTAGATAAACCAAAATTTTATTTGGGTCGACCGGGGCATCGGTGCTGTGGGTTTCGGCAATGGGCGGCAGAATTGGCGCGTTAAAATGATGCCAGTGCAAGCCGAGCTCAACGTCAGCAGGGGCAAAGTGCTTCATCACCAAAGAGCCGGCGAGCGTGTGGCCGCGGCTGGGTACTTCGTGGTGAAATGCGTATTGATGGCCGACGCCGACACAGAGTTTGCCTTGGCGTTTTGCCGCCCACGCGCTGATTGGTTCAAAATCAGTCAGCACTAGATCATAACTGCTTAAGTCGAGCGTGCGGATGTCCTTCCACAGCTGACGCACGCTGTTTTTTTGCGCGGTTTTTAGCAGTTTAATTTTCCCCGCTTCGTGCTGAAAGGTAAGGCCCTGGCAGCAGCGCCAATCGCCAAAGGCTTCCATATCAAAAAATAGTTCGCGTTCGCGACCGGAAAACAAAAAGTCTGTTTCAATACCATTTTGGGCTAGGTGGGCATTAATTGCCCGCGCACGCGTGATGTGGCCATTCCCTGTGGCCTGAACACCGTAAAGTATTTTCATAGGATGATGTTGCTTGTTACCAGGTAAAAGACGGCAGAGCCCATTGTGGCTCCGGCGAGGATATCAGTTGGAAAGTGTACACCGAGCGTAACCCGCGCGGCGCCAACACACGCAGCCCACGGGAATAAAACCCAGGCCAGCGGTGGGAAAAAATAAGCCATAATGCAGCTGACCATAAATGCCGCCGATGTGTGGCCAGATGGAAAGCTGAATTGGTCAGAAGGTTTAACCGCGCTTTTAAAACCGGGGATGGCTTCGGGCGGTCGATTGCGTTTAAACAGTGTTTTAAAAACTTTATAAAACAGGCGCTCAACAATAAAACACAAGGCCATGACCTGGGCTATGGGCCACTGTTGCGTCAAAATAAAATACACGCCCGCGAGTACATAGAGCGGGCCGTCTGCGGTACTGGATACTACGCGCGCAACACGTACCGCAGCGTCGCGATACCGCATGCGGGCTAGCCAAGTAAAGGTGTCAACGTCGGCCTGATGTATGCTCTGCAGTAAGCGCATGCTGGGTTCCGGCTTATAGGTTTTTAACAAAGGCTAGCCCTCGACAATGACAAATTTGTTTAGGGGCTATGACACTTGTATTACATTTTGCCTGAATTTTGCCCAGTGTATACACAAAGAGCCGCTGTCGCTATGTGCTAAGATGACAGCCTTCAATTTAAGGGGCAACTATGCAACAACAATTAATTACCATGCTCGAGCTGCAAGACGCGATGAACAGCAAGGTCAACCCAAAGTGGAGAGAAGCCGGTAACGCTTGGTACCGCGCGATTTGGGTTGAGTGCGCCGAGCTGCTCGATCACTTATAGCGATATAGATGTGGTGAATATGTAAGCTTTAAACGTTTCAATACCAGTAATAGCAGGCCCTGCGAGCATATAAAAGCTTCAATCTGGTACTAACAAATTTACCTAACGGTTTTGGTTTGGACTATTTGTACTATCTTCTGACGTCTAGCTAGCATCATCGAAATAATGCCGACCATTAGCCTGAAACACAATTAAAACGTAGATAAATTTAGTAAAAGAGAATTTAGGAAATGAAAAAAATAGAAGTCAAAATACTAGATGACAAGATCGGAAAGGAAATACCCCTGCCATCATATGCTACAGAAGGCTCTGCTGGAGTGGATCTCAGGGCTTGCTTGGAAGGTCCTTTAACCCTGGAGCCAGGGCAAACAGAGTTGATACCTACCGGTATCGCAATTCACATCGCAGATCCGAATTTGGCGGCAACGATCCTGCCTAGGTCAGGTTTAGGGCACAAGCACGGAATTGTTCTTGGCAACCTTGTTGGTCTTATTGATTCAGACTATCAAGGGCAACTTTTCGTATCCTGCTGGAATAGAGGGCATGAGACATTTGAGATACAGCCTGGTGATCGAATTGCTCAGATGGTTGTTGTACCGGTTGTTCAGGTGGGCTTTGAAATTGTCTCTGACTTTGAGCTCAGTTCAAGAGGAGAGGGGGGATTTGGTCACTCGGGTAAGAGCTGATCAGCTTGTTTTAAGCTCGACTTCTTAGAGGTATTACCAGTAATTCTGCGACAATGGGCGCATTTCATTAATAATTCATTATCAGAGGGCGAACGGATGTATCCTGATATCAAGCCACCTCAAAACAAAGTTGATTGGCTAATTGCGGATTTTGCGAAAAAGGAAAAGCCTGGCGTTGCTGACTTTGCGCGCTTGAGAGTTATTGGAGGTCTTTACGACCGTCTAGATAGCTATCGTGTCGCCGGTGAATCCATGTCTCGCGGTGAGTTGTTGGCAGAATCACATAAATCTGATCGTCTTGGCCGGTACTTAACTAGGGCGGGGGATGCCCGGCCATCCAAGCGATGTGATGCTCACGCCATCATCTCCGGAGGGCACCCCGAAGCAATAGTTCTTAGGGGCATTATGGCATGGGTGAAAATGAGAATTGATGATCCCCACAATGGGTGTTGGCTCCCTAGAGATTGGGATGATCGTGCGTATATGCCTAACCATTTACGAAAAGCAGTGCCTCACCGGCGTATCCACACCAATGCTTACTACGAGTGGTTAAGTTCGCGGATTCGTCCTCAGTTAATTAGAACGTCGGAGCAGCTTATTCATGCGCTACGCTTTGCTAGGGTTATGCTGCAATCCGGCAGCGTGCCACCTAATGTAATGCCTAGAACGGGACGCTAAAGATGTTATATACGATAGTGCAAGATTCTAATCGGTATCGTTCGTTGGTTTGGGATGACGCGCAAATAACGCAGCTGGTTGGCGAGTCCGACATGGAGCTGCGCATTGATATGTGGAACTCCCCTCGTACTTATAAGGATGTATATAAAGAAACTCTGCACGTAAGTTTTAAGCCCCTATCTAAGCAAGCCGAGAAATTGGTTATTCCCGATGTAAGTATTTTACAAGGACGGATGTTTCTAAATCCAAAAGCTTATTCTGTTTTGTCAAAGATTATTGGGGCTGACGGAGAATTTCTACCTGTGAGCTATGAAGGAGGTGGTGATGCCTATATTTTCATCCCACTCCGTGTGGCTGAAGAAGCCGGTGCGCTTGACTCCCGACTTAGCCGGAAAAATGAATGGGGTGATTTGGAAAGTCTTGCATTTCATGAAGAAAAGGTTAAAAACTGGTCTTTATTTCGTTGTGAGTACGACATGTTCATGTCTCTTCAGTGTCAAGAGGAGGTCAAGAATGCCATCGAGCAAGCTGATCTTAAAGGAGTATTCTTTACTAATGACCTAGGGAATACCTTTTCTAATCAGTTTGATAGCAATATTCGAGATCCAAACTAGTTTACCCATTAAAAATAGATGAGCGTTGTTAACGCTTGTTATTTTTAGTTTTGCAGACTTTCCAGCCATCTTTAGTGGGCAGTCGCTATTGGCTCGAAAGGACTGTAGGGTTGATGTGCCCCGTTCCGGTATTGCTTTTGAATCAACCAAAATGTCGTTGTCTCGACGGTTACATTAAATCACTGCCAAAGAGGACAGAATGTTAAAAGATAGCGGAAGAGAAAGATTATCCGACAAAAAATTTGATTCTCCGGTACGTGATGAGAGGTTCATTAATAAATTGTTTGAACGATTAGTAGCGTTGAAAGTGGAGTTCAAGAGTGTTGATTTTCGTTACTGTATTTTTGATGCCGCTTACTTAAGGAACTGTAGTTTTGAAGAATGTGATTTTACCGGTTGCAGGTTCATCAACAGTAATCTTGCAGGCTGTAGCTTTAATGGATGTACATTCGACTATACATCTTTTGATAAAACGAATGTAGATAGTGACATTCTCGACGTTGGTTGCCCTGGTCCGGAGAATCTAAAGCTTAAATTTGCGCGGTCACTGCGTATGAACTACCAGCAACTCGGAGATGCAAAATCCGCTAATAAAGCAATTAGCATTGAATTACAGGCAACTGAAGATCATCTTCATAAGGCTTGGAGATCCAAAGAATCATATTATCGGAAAAAATACAAAGGTCTGAAGCGGGTCAAAACATTCGTTGAATGGTTAGAGTTCAAGCTTTTGGATCTAATCTGGGGGAATGGCGAATCTAGCTGGAAGTTGTGTCGCGCTGTTTTAGCAGTTTTACTGCTTATTACAGGTATTCATACCATCGGTTTTGGGGACCCAAGTTTAGTTAAATCATACGTTGACGCATTTTTAATATCACCGCAAATATTTCTTGGGGTCTTAGAGCTACCTGCATACCCAAAGTCATATTTGACTGTAATCTTTCTGATTAGGTTAATTATGTTCGGCTTCTTTATGTCTATTATCATTAAACGTTTTAATAGGCGATAAAAGTGCATATCTATGCTTTTGGATCTGTTTGCCGTGGTGAAGTGGATGTTTCATCCGATATTGACATGCTTGCTATTGTTGATGGCTATGATTCTAGATTTAACCCAAGTGATTATTCAATTTATTCATACGAACGAATACACGATCTTTGGAGGCAAGGAAATCCGTTTGCGTGGCACCTTTTTTTGGAGTCTAAGATGGTCTATTCACAAGATGATGTTGACTATCTACGGAGTATTGGTGAGCCCGGCACATATAAATCAGGCATAACCGACTGTGAAAAGTTTCGAGAAATATTCTTATCTGCTAAGAAGTCTATAGATAGTTCGGCGCTTACTGAGATATTTGATTTGTCATCTGTATTTTTGGCAGTGAGAAATTTTGCTACATGTTATTCGTTGCACGCTGGTATAGCTCCCGATTTCTCCCGTAACTCAGCTAAAAATTTAAGCGCTTACAGTATTCCCATCGATGATTCTACTTATAGTTTATTTGAAAGAGCTAGAGTACTTTGCACCAGGGGGGTAGGTGAAATTCTAAGTTCCGATGAAATAGACAAAGCAAAAATTACGTTAAATGAGATCGATTCATGGATGATTGAAATGCTAGCAATAATTAAGAATGGTATTTATGAGCGAGTTTAATAACAGGATTAGTGCGCAGAGAGATGCGCTTAGAATTGTTAATGGGTCAGAGCTCTTTGTCGAATCTTTGTTGAGCTTGACAGAGAAAGCTATTGATCGGTGGTCTAGAAATAATAAAATTGACGCTCACGACACGATAGTAACGTTGCTCAAGTCGATGTCTGGGACTTTGTTTTTTTTAGCTAATAAGAGTCAAGAGCAGGTTACTGAAGATTACAAGGTGTTGTCCAGTAAAGTGGCCGCGCAGTTGTCTAATTTAGAGCTGGAAGTGGCGAATAAGAAAATGCAGCGAACAAGCCGCTGAAAGCGGCGTTCAAGTGGCAGAAAATAGGCATTTCTCGAGTTTAAAGCCGTAAAATATTCCTATGGCCAGTTATTGGGGTGAGCCTTCTTGATTAACTCTGTCTCCACCACTGAATCGAAAGATTTGTCTTCGCTCTACGCATAGAAATTAGGCCACCGATTATCCAGCCGACGCATATTGGTCCAGCTAAGAAGCCAAGAGCCATAGATAGCAACATCCACCCGGATTCGAAATAGATAGTCACTAAAAAAAATACGGCGAAGAAAGCTCCACCAATTAAACCCATTTTTACTTTGGTTTTGCCAAGGTCATATACTTGTTGTCTTGTCTTTCCTGTTGAGCTTCCCCAGCGCGCACCACATGCAGCGCAGACAACGGCGTCAAGTGGGACTTCTGATTTGCAGTGATCGCACTGGCCTTGGTGTTTATCTTCAGGAAATTTCAAAGGTCTACTCCTATCTTTTTGAAATGGTCAATTTGTTATAGTGCTTAATGCAGGTTGTATAATTTTTTGTTTGAATCTGCCAAAAAATCCGATCGTCATGTTGTATGTATCGGATAGGCTTGAGTAAGTGCCTGTATCACTGCATGGCGATTGAATATTTTCACTATGTTGAGGTGAATCGAAGTTAATTGAAATTATTTGGTTGTCTTGTAAGCCCAAATAAGGTTGTTCGATTGATTCGCTGACGTCTTCAGGTGGCATGTCGTTCGTAAGAGAGGCTGCCGTAGGCATTCGGTCGATGCTTACAGTGTGCTCATTCGGAACGTCTTCAGCTACACGCTTCGCGTATTCAATTAAGTTAGGTTCTGCGGGCATGAATAAATAACCCGCGGAGTCTTTTTTGCCTGATGATCGAAGAATTCTTCCGAGTATTTGCCGAAAAGAGAGTTCTGTTTTTACTCGGGACAAGTGGCAGCAAACGCGAAGCCTAGCTATGTCGGTTCCTTCACTAATCATTCCAACGGAGACTATCCATTTGTCAGAAGAGGAGCGAAATTGTTCGATAGTTTCTTGAGCGTTGTCATGCAAATAAGTCACGACGGAGCTCTTTTCACCCGTTAAGTTTCGGATTATCTCAGAGATCTTTAAAGCGTGGTCGATACTTGCTGCAACGACTAGTGCCCCTGCATTAGGGTGACTTTTCCGCAGTGCGTTTAATTGCTTGGAAGCCTTTTTAAGAATCTGAGTTATTACTTCTGTATTGTCGAGTACCTGCGGATATCGACAAGATGTTTCGCCTAGTAGGCTTTCAAAAGAGCGGTAATGCGTTGTTTCACCACTCGATTGTAAGGAAATTTTTTCGTTATCGATGGCGACAATTTTTGGTGTTCTGCAAACATGATCTTGAATGGCTCGGTCTAAGCCATAGCTGTAGTCACAGGTAACTTTACCTTTAATACAATAATTTGAAAGTGCGATTGGAATTTTATCGGATCGCCAGGGGGTACCTGTTAACGCCAGGGTATAGTGAGCGCGTCCTTGAATAGAGTTTACGATTTTTTGGCCCCAGCTATTTCCATTACCGAAATCATCGCCAGCGCAATGGTGAATTTCATCAAAAATGGCAAGCACTCGATGCTGAGATAGGATCTGCCAATAGTCTTCGCCAAGGTTCAGCATAGACTGGTAGGTCATTACGTGACCTTTTGCGCCTAAGCGACCATTTATTTGGTGACCAATATGCTTTTCTAGTGAGTTGCGTAATGAGTTAGCAATGTTGATAGAGGGCGAGAAGCAAATAACGAGATCAATTTGATTCGCTTGAAATAGTTTTTTCGCCACAATTGAAGCCATAAGCGTCTTTCCTGCGCCTGGTGTTGCTAAGCACAAGAAGTGTGAATACCCCTGTTTATATTTACGGAGAATTTCACTTATCGCTTCTGATTGCCACTTTCGAAGCTTCAACACTGCTTAGGCGCCTGAATAGATATGAGGGTTTCAAGCGCTTTTATTTTGCCGAGGAGGATGGCACTTCGTTCTCTAGCGTGATTGTACAGATCTTGAGTCTGACTTTTTAAGCCCGGATGCTTTGAGCATAGTGCGTTGTATTCTTCAGCCTCACCGACCGCACAAAGCATGTCAGATCGGTGCTGGCTCAATCTTTGAGATAAATCTATTAAGGCCTTTGACGTTACAGGCGATTCATTAGTTTTTGGTGGGGGATCTAATTTTTCGGCATTTTTTGATCGACTATTTTCTTGGTATTCGGGATTTTCGTTGAACTTATTATTGAGCGTATAGGTTGGCCATCCGCCGGTCTTTATTTCTCGAGTCATCAGGTCTGCCTTAATCATTCTGAGCATGTTCCGATAGACGAATTGACGTGCTGCTTTTTTGTTCGAGTGATTACACGCCCTACTGTCTAGGTAGGCGGTCGTTAGCTGATCGACTGTAAATTGCTCTGAGGTAAAGGATCTGAGAACAGCCAGTAACTCAGATTTAATTGCTATTGTCTTCATCTACTTCTTGGTATCTATATCTCTGGATGTCTCGAATTTCGCGACATTCTATATTGTCTCTATCATCGAGACAATGAAAACCTCTCCCTATTCACCTCATTACGATAGATTGCGCGCCTGGATGAAGCAGAAGCGCGAGGATAGTGGTCTGTCTCTTCGAGCTGCATCTATTAAGATGGGGAGACATCATTCTGTCCTGGGCAAAATGGAACAAGATAGACGTAAAATAGAGATACTAGAGTTTATCCAGTATTGCCATGTCATCGGTGCGGATCCACAAGAAGGGTTGGAAGTAATGATCCAGTCTTTGTCGGGAGAAAGTTCAAATGTGAATGCTTAGATTTAGACATTTATCAGAATCGACAACAGCGTATATCAAAGCGCCAAATACACCACGCTCACCTATGTTTGGCTCCATAGGCCAGGTGTCGTCGAGTAAATATTGCATAAGCTCCCACCGCTAGAACAATAGCAATGATTAGAGCCCAATCGAGAAGCCTTGTTATCATTATGCTTCTTCCAATTCCTGTAATTCTTGCCCATTGTTTAAGTTGAGTCTTGAGAATCCGAGATCTTCAAGTTTGGATGTGATTTCATCTAAAGGCCTGTCGTTGCACACCTGCTCATCAACTACCAAGATTACATTCGAGAGTGATCTCGTTAACGCAACGTAAACTTTGTTCCATGTGGTGTTATGCCGGTCTGCTGCTCTAAGTCGATCACGAACTAAAAACTTGTAGATTGCTTTATTGAGGATGATTACGCAGGACTCAGCTTCCAGGCCTTTGGTACGGTCAATACTGCTGATGTGATATTGCGCGCTGTTTGCATTGGCGGATTTGTAATCGTTGATCGAGCTTCGTAGTTGAGCGTAGCTTTTACCTGAATAGGGTATTTTGAACTTAGTTAGGAAATCAGAGCTAACTTGGTTGTCGGTGTTGGTGCCAATGTTTTCATCAAGCCAGTGAATAGCAGCACCCAACACTAGATCTTCATCTATCTTTGGGTTGTGTTGAATTAAGAGTTCGTTGATGTCTGGCTGCAAATACGGTAATGACTCGGAGTCTTTGGTGGAATAATTTCCTTCTTTACGATAAATGCTAACGAGGCTGTCAGAGTTTATATGGCTATTTAAGAATTCATCATATCCCTGGTCAGTACTCAAAACATAGTGAAGTTCACCTTCAACATCTGAAAGGCTGGTTTGTTCTTGTCCCGCTGGGCAGAATAAGTTTGAAACATTGAGTATACGTTGCGGGACTCTTCGAGACTCATTGTTGTTGGGGAGTACGTTGACGTGATCTTCATTCTCATTCACTGCTACATACTCTCGAAATGCATCTGGAAATTTGATAGCTTGTTTTGGGTCGCCAACCATATAGATATCAACCACATTTTTACCGACAGCGTCTAATGCTTGTATTGCAGTTTTATCTAGGTCTTGCGCTTCATCGAGGAATATCTTATTGATGCTAGACTTGAGTATGTCGTGTATGTAGGCAACTTTGGCTTTCTTGGCTCTGGGGCGATTGGTACTGTGATTTGGGTCAAGGATCTTACGTGCGACAGCGTAAACCTCTTCAACATGCACAACCTGTTTGGCCTTGAGCCTTGCGATAATGGACCCACGTTCGCGTTGTAATTGGGTTCGTGTTTTAGTTTCACCGTCCCGAGAAACAAAGGTTAGAGAGCAGCGGCTAGAAGTAGTGTAGACCTGGTCAAGCATTACAGGTGAGTAGGGGTAGATGACCTCATTCAACAAGAAAGTATGAACCGTGCAAACCTTAATTGTTTCCGGCAGATATCCGAGTTGGTCAATGATAGCTTCAGCAATATTTTCGGTTGCTTTGTTCGTGTATGTAATGGCGAAGATGAGCTTATGTGATTTCGGATCAAACTGTTGAAGTATCTTCTCGGCCATGCCATAAGTCTTACCTGCACCAGCCCCTGCTAATTGAATCTCAATCATTGGTCATGAAGTCCACAACTTCTTGGATATGGGGGGGTAAAACTATTTCGATAAGCTCTTCTTCCTCTTCACCTTCTTCTTTGCCTACTTTCAGGATGGCGTCGCAGATCTCAAGCATTGTTTCGGCTTTGTTATCGATGAGATGTTGAGACATTTCATCAATGTCATCGTCGTCGTGGCCTTCGAAGACACGTTTCAGGTTGGCTAGGTTAGCGCTAGCCGCAACAAGATCGTTTTCAAGCGTATAAGCTACGGTTGTGCGGACTCTGATATTGTTGTGTGCAGCGTCATAAGCATCGTGGTCGTCTTTGGCTCCTTGCTGATTGTCAAAGTCACGGATAATGCCTAGCCGTTTCTTGTCATTGTCTTTGTTGATTTGCAGCCAGATATCCATGAAGGTTCTGAAGCCTTTCTGTCCAATCGAAATAACTTCAACGCGGTGTAGGTTCTCTTCATCACTGCTCAGTATCGAGTTGATCAACATTTCTTCGGTGGTTCCTTCGACAAGAATTGTCCGGTCACTGAATAGTAATTTCAGAATGTCGAAGTTTGGACGTTTACGAAGGTAGTTTGTTAGGTCGTCGTCAACGTCATTGAGGTGTATGGCATTATCTCCTGACACAACAATGACATTGGATAGCTGCAGTTTGTTGATCACCTGAGGGTTGTGGGAGCTAATCAGAGTTTGGAGCTTACCATCCTCCTGGTTAGCTGTTGCGCTCTTGTAAATAAAGTCGGTGGCGACTCTTAGGTTGTTAACACTGAGGTGAGCTTCGGGTTCTTCAATGCAGCACAGGTTGAATTGTAGATCGCTAGATTTAAAGAACTCAAACAACAGGAATATGTAAACGAGGTTACGATAGCCAAGACCGCGTTGGTACAGGTAGCTATCACCAGACTGTAGAGTTATGTTGGACAGGATGCTCTTCAGGTTGGGTAGATTTGGTATGCATTCGTTCTGGTCTAAGTGGTCGAAAAAATTCTCGAAGTCAGGCTCGGGCTTTACAATCTTTTCGAATGTTTTAGTGTCCTCAATTGCTTCAAAGAAGCTGATGTAGGCATTGTTGATGTCGGTTTTTTCGGTGGCTGACAACGACGAGACTAGCATCTTTGTCAGTATGTCGTTTGATTTCTGAGTTTGGCTTTCAGCAAAGTCGTCGCGATCAGCATTAATTGAGTTGATTGCAATGTGCTTCAAGTCGTTATATCCAATCTTCTTGCCATTGTTGATTGATGTTATGGCATAGTCGTATAGGTCGACAGGTAAGGTGAACCAGTGGGAGTCGTCTATGTTGGTGATGCCGTCAAGGGTCTGTTTAACAACTGTAATAAAATCATCTTCGTCTTTTGGTGCGGACTCATATTTAATGCGGTGGCTGCTATCTGCAATGTCGCCGCAAATCCATTTGGAAATAACCTGCTTTTGAAACTCACCTTTTGGATCGGTGAACTCAATTTCAATGCGAACTTTGGGGATCAGGGCCTTAATTTCTTCGTCAGTTTTACCATCGATAATCGCTTGGTAGAATTCAGAAATCGCTTTTCGGTTAATGTCCGATACTGATAGGCGTTTCTTGTTAAAGCTAATATCGTTACTGTTTAGTGGTAATGCTAGCGCGTCGAAGAGGTTTGTTTTGCCTGCTTCATTCTCACCAATAATTAGACTCAGTGAAGAAAGCTCGATTCGGAAATCTTTGAAGGCTCGGTAGTTTTCAATTTCGACGCTACGAATGTACATTAAGAACCCATGCAGTTATTGTTTTTGACTAAGCTAACACCAAACAAAGCAGGTTAAAAATGCTTTTGGCGACACAATTATCTTTTTGCGCGCCTTTATTGATTGACATTTAGTTTATTTGCAGTTTGTACTCACATTCATTCTTGAGGGATTATAATGCCAAATTGGTTATTAGATAGGCTTTTCGAGGTAAAGGATCAACCTAAGCCAACTTTTGCTATCCAGGGAACTATCAATTGGATGAGGGCGCTAGCTGAAATCACTAATAGCGATGAATTTTCAGATGATAAGATAAAGTTAGTCTTCAATAAGGTGCAGAGACGCGCCCAAAATGAGTTGGCGGATACAGTAGTCTTTGAAAATATGCTGATGGCATACCACAATTTTGCATCCTTAAATGCCTTTGATGCAGATGTAGCCCATAAATATGATATCTGTCGATCTGCGATTATATGTTGGTACTACGCTACCTACTTTTCTGCAAGCGCGATGGTGGCGGCTTCTTCAGGATCAAAGCAAGAAACACACACGGCTACAGCAAAAGCTTGGCATGCGGATTTCGCTGAAAAACAACTGCTTGTCTATCCGTTTAATCTATATCTATCAACCCTCGTAAAAAAAGACGTAGACAAGAAAATTAGTGAACTACGTAACGACAATAAAATTGATTTGAATACATATGCTAAAAGTTTAGAGGAAGCGAAGGGCGCTTGCATTAGCTATTTGAGTGGTACCGCCGACTATAGAAAATGGGAAGTCGAAGAACGCATTAAGGCTTCTAGGCAGTTTAAAGAGCTCAAGGTCGATAATTTCAGAACTAAAGCGGCAAGAGAGCTACGAGACAACGAGCTTGAGAGAGGTCAAGTTAATTTCTTATTTCAGGCTTTCCGATATCGAGGTAAAGCGAACTATAGAGATTCAATTTTCTTATCATATGGTAATAGTTACGAAGAAAAAATGGATCAGTTTATTAAAGACCTTAAAACTGTCACTGAAGGTTTTATTCGAATGGCTTCTATCTACTGTCAGAAGAGAGTAGCAAAGGGGGATTGGGAATTGTTTGTAAATGACTTGAAAGAAAACACTAGGTTAAGTCTTGGTGCTGAAGTATTTAAAATATAGCAAAGTACTGCACGCTGATAAATTTCTGGGAGAAGTTACTGGGGCAGTATTACTTATTACAGTTTCCGTTTTTGGTTGATTCAAGCCATAGCTGCTTACACTTTATTTAAAATCGAAAGCCATTTCTGAAACGATTCATTTTGTTCCATTTGTAGTAGTGCTTGACTAATCTCTTTTTCAGTTGAATACAAAATTGACAAAGCTTTTTGAAGTTCTCTAGGCTTTGTATGTTCGACAGACAACGATTGGAGCGCTCGGTATAAACGCCCTACAGGGAGGTCATGCCATAAGAGTAAATTGTCAGGCACGTGTCTCGTAGAAGCTATGGCGTTGCCTACCGTAAATGTTCTACTAGGTCCATTCGTCCAATACTCTGTTTGCACTGGTGCTTGAGTTTGAAACCTTAAGCGGTAGGCTTCTTCAAAGCTGGTGGTTGTTAAAATGTAGCCTCGTTCTTTGGCCCAAGCTTTGGTTAAATTTTCGGGGCTACAGGTAATCGTTATATTCGGTAGTAATTTGTGTTTTTTCGGTCGTACGTAGAAGCCTGTCATCACTCGGAGCAAATGACCTTCTTCGCAAAGCTGACGAATAGCTCGTTTAGTAGATGACTCTGACCCTGCTCCTTTGAGACGTCGGTAGGGAAAAGGCTTGGCTGGCTCGAGCGTTAGTAACAGGCAATAGATTTTGTCTCGAACCGTCTGGTGATTCATGTTTCTCTCCTTTGGTAAGGAACGCTGTGCTGGAGGTTCTCCAAATCTCGAAGTGCTTTATTTGGGGGGCATAATATATGGAACAAAACTTACGGAGCGAGTGATAATGATGGATTATAGGGTATGTTTTGAGCCGAGAGGAACCGTGTTGCAGGAAGCAGGTAGCATGGATGGTACGGTAGGTATTGTTGCTACCTACCAATACCAATTCTAATAGATCAACGATGAGATTTGAGTAGGAGCTGGTAGGTCTTCGTGTGTTTAGGGTGGATCTATGAACTACAGGGCTTTTCTTGTTGAGTTGGAGGAGGGGCGCGGTTCCATAAGAGCAATACACACAACAGTCTCCGATCTTGGGGCTTAATACAAATGGGCACGGATTCACATTAATAGAGAATTAAGCAGAAAAGAATTTAGTGTAATTACCAAGGGAACCTGACAGCCCGGGTTAAAAAAAGGGTAACTGTCAGCTCAGGTCTGAGCTACTACATCATAGGATCCATTGAAGGTCCTGACCTTGACGGCTTTTGTGAAGGCTCTAGCTTTTGTTGCAGATGCTTTTCCAGTTTAAAAGTATGTCCAAATTCATCTAGCCGCATACATTTCGTAACCTTTCCATCTTTGCTGATTCCTGCAACGAATCCAAATCCACTGGAGCTCTTTCCACCAGAGTTGTTTTTAAAACTGACAAACTCACGCACATAGTTGAAGAAACTATCAATATCGGTTCCTCGGGACAGAGCGTCATCAATGTGTATTGGTTCCTCCGTGAAGTATCCTTGGCACACCAGCTCAATGTCTTTTCCTGCATTTTCCCCATAGATTATGAGGTGGTGATCGCTGGCATTGAGCAAGCTGCGTTTTGCTTGTTTGAAATCAGAAAATTTTCGGCATTCATCATTTATAGAAGACTCGTTTTTCTTGAACTCTATGAGGATCCACCGATCTTCCTTTCCAAGTATTGTATCTCCGGCACGTTCTTTATCGCCGTCTAGAGGTGCGACAAATGAGTCCAGTTCTACGTATTTTTTAACGAAGTAATATTCGACGGTTTTTTCCCACCATATAATACTCATGGAAGTGTAATCTCCTCTCTTGTTGTAAATAGCGTTTGGATACAACGTTACGAATAGCAAAATCTAGTGCTAATAAAAAATCATCTTTTGTTTTTAGTTCAAAATACTCTTTCATTTTTTTAATTGTGAACAGTGGTGCCGGTACAGACACAAAGTTCGAAAAATTGTCTTGAAGAATGCCAGCTCTCACAGACTTAGTTAATTGAATAAGTTGATCGATTGGCTCTTTCAAGAAAGTCGTATCTCCAGTCTTATCTGAGGTCCTTCGCTTTTTAATGGGAGTAGGGAAGAGCTGCGTACTTTTCGATATCTGCAAAGCTAACAGATTCTTGGTCAACAGCTCGGCTTTCGCACAAATCAAGCAACTTCTGTACGTTCATGTCCGAACATTGCCAAGTGTTTTGGTTAGGTTTGGATACCAAATCGTTGTAGGCATGGTGGTTGTCAGTGCTCTCTATCATGGCGCGCATGGGGTGGTAGAGCCCGCTAAGTCGGAGCTGGGAGATCTTAGACCTTAGCCGCCAGTAGATCTGAAAACCTTCGCGATCAAAGTCGCCCCAAAAATAAATTTCGGAATGCTGAAGTAAATGTTCAATCGGTGGAGGAGTCCCCTGACGCACCAGAGCTGTTAGTCGATTACCCCCCTCTATAAGACTTGCTAGCTGACCGCCATACTCATTACCGGAACGGGAAAGCCCGTAGCCAAATGTTGCGATCCAGGCAATCTTGCTTCCTATTTGGGTCTGAAGCGCCGCTTCCATTGCCTGCGGATTTTCCACCAACACAACGCACGCTGGCGAGCTTGGCCCTGCGGTGATGATATAGGAGGGTGGTCCAATAAGCGGGTCAAGGTTAATTCCAAACTTGCGAAGCAAGGGAGATGGGAGTGCGTCGAGCAGCTTGGAGCTGCCAAGGAGATATTTGGCGCTTACCAAATATCGAGACTGCCCGTTTAGTTGCGGTAGGTCCTTTCGCAAGGTCAAAAGGCCACTCAAAAGACGCTTCATATCGTCTACCGCCAGTCCTTCCACCTTGTCACTCAGTGCAATCAACACTTCTTGATCTGCAGGATCGACTCCCATGTCATGCATGACGCCAATCCAAACCTCTTCACATGGTGATCGCACTTGTTGAATTAAAAGCTCGACGCGCCCTATGGGTTCACCACGATGCCAATCTTTACAACACACTTCGCCGGTATCGCGTAACTCCCTAAGGCCGTTGATAACTTCATTCCGATGAAGCCCTGTTTTGCTGCACAGACGATCAACCAGGCGGTCGCTCCGAACGGATGTTTTGTTGCCAACGGACAGCGCGCTTCTCAGCCTGCTAACAGCATCCATCAGCTGATGACCTGCGGTGGTGGAATACGGCGGATCTGAGCGGTACGCAGAGCCATCTCATCAGAAGTGCTTTCACGAAAGCTAACCCAGCCTTTGCCACTATCTCCTGTCTTGCCATTCCCTTCGTTCTTGCCAATTATGAAGACTGGAAACTTATCAAAATCATTCTGGTAGTGAGGGTTATGGATAAGGCCTATAAGCTGGAAACTTCCTCGTGTACTTTCGATGCCGGCCATAGAACTATCAATCAGCTCGCGGTTTGATAGGTTCGAAAATAGGCCATCGATTAGCATGATATTTACAGACATCTCTCTAGCCTTTTGCTGCGAGCGACGTGATGATAGGCGCTTAGCTTCTCGCTCAATAGCGAATTCAGCCAATCGTATTGCCCACATAAGCGATAACGCGGCTTTCTGACCTTCACTGAGGTTTTCGTTAAACTCATGTTCGTCGCCGGCACCGCGTATCGAGGTGTTTACGTAGGTTATGGTTGGCTGAGAAAAGATCGTTTGGTAAAGCTTTGTTCGAATCAACGAGCGCAGCGATTCGTGGTAGTCTTCATTGTCTTCTGAACGCGCCCCTTGTTTTTCACGTTCACGACGCTGTCTTTCAAGGATATCTACTTCCTCTACAATGCCATCCATCAGTCGCTGTATTCCTGTTCTGTCAAGGACTTCGGCTTCCACGTTGAAATACGAGGTGTGTTTGCCACGGTTAGACCCGACAACCGAGCGTAAGATTTCAAGATCCAATGCTGCATATTCAATAAGGTGTGCGAGACGACTACTTACTAGCTGCCGTGACTCTCTTTCGGAAGATTCATATTGGCGTAACAATTCTTTGGATCGTGAGAGTTGTTCCAAGATCCCCTCGTAAAGCGTTCGCACTTTGGGTATATCCGCGACACCACTAATTTCATTCAGGGTTTGAATTTCGACTGGCTTTAGGCCGGAGGGTGTATTGGTAATCCCTTTGGCTAAGTCCACAAATGCCTTACCTTTTTTTAGCAGATCATCTTTTGCTCGTCCTAAATCGCCTGCTTTACGATCGATATCGATTTCTTCCAGTTCGCCCGACAGGGCGTCTGCAATTACTTTGACCGCTTCGGGCTCGTCTTTAATGTCTGCATTGAGAAGTTTTTCGCATTGTTCAATTAATGGATCTTCGTTTAAATCAAGATGGCTGTGGTTGGTGGCATCCGCACTTAGCTTGGCTACCTTTCGATATCTCTTAAGTGCTAATAGCGCTAACTTATCGATACTCTCCATCGCACTGCGCAGTTGAGGGACGGACTCAGACAACTTGTCCCGTTCAATACGCGCGGCGTCACGCTTTCCTTTCGTTTCCTCGATCTGGCGGGAAACCTCCCCAAGCTGCTGCGACAGCTTATCCACTTGGTCTTCACTAATGCTGTCTAAATAAGATTGTGCTCCGTCAAAATGTTTGTTGTAGGCATTGCGGCCCTCGGCTGTGGTGACTCCCTGGAGAAGGTCGCGGCGGCGTACATCACGATTAGCCATAAATTCAGGGCCGTCTTTCTCGTAAAACGAGCCAGCGCTGCTAAGCATGACCGCCAAATCGTATGGTAAAATCCTTTCTAATTTTTCGCTCAGGTTAGATACCTGTTCTTCCAGTTCGGACTGTTGATCTTGTCGCTCGGAAATTTGTAGTTCGTAAGCCTGAATTTCAGAAGTCAAATCAATCAGGCGTTTTTGTAGAGAAGTATCCTTTTCTTCGCCGCCAAGTTTTACATAGCTATCAGCAGATCGAATTATGTCGATAACTTGCGGACTGGTGTGCTGACGAAGCTCTTCTATCTTGGATTGGCATTTCTCAAGTTCTTGATTTACCGTTTCGAGCTTTTCGATTTCATTGTCTTGTATGGTTTTTAAAGCCCGCCTAGCTAAGACTGCCGGCTCGCTATTATCATCTATTGATATTGACTCAGTTTGAAGGGTGCCGATGGTCTTTTTCACTGTACTTATCTGAGTGTCAAGCGATTCCTTCTCGCGCTCAACCAGTTGAGGGTCCAGTAAACAAGAGACCGGTCGAGTAATTACACCGGCAGTGGTACCCACCATCAGCTCATCGTTATCGGTATGTTCAATTGGTGCATTCTGGCAATATTCAATAAAGCTACGATAAAGAAAAACCGGTATCTGAGCGCCGGACTCTGCTAACGCTTCCGCTGCTTGTTGCGCTTCGAGTTCAGTAGCGAGCACTGGTGCAAATAGTACTGCAGAGAAAACGCCTAGCACCTCACGTTTGCGCTCATACGCTAGGCCCAGCTCATCAATAACATGATGCAGAACTTTGTATGAAATGTTTTTTTCGCTTAAGCGATCTAGCGCGCTGCACGTAGACGCGTTTGCTGCAATTCGTTCATCTTCAAGGGTTTCACGTTGCTTACAAAGGTCATCTAGCAGCGTGTTTGAGCGATCCAGTTCGACAGCAATCTCGGCTCGACGGGTGGTTATGTTTTTCAGCCATTGTTCTGGAGAAACGGTTTCAGAGACGGTTTCTCTAAATCGATGGAGAGCACTTACGCCCTCCTGAAAGGACTCCTGCTGTTGTTGCAACTTCGAAAGCCGACTCTGGTTAGTATTAAGATCCGTCCTTAGCTTATCTTCCTTTCCTTTGGGGGAAGCAGTACCGAATCGTTCAACGAAATTCTCATAGGCGGTTCGATGTTCAGAAAGCCGTTCCAGCGTCTGACTTGCTTTGTCACGCTCTCCTTGAGCTTCTCGCAACACACCTTGAGTCTTTGAAAGGCCAGCAGTGCATTCTTTGAGTCTGGAAGAAATGGAGCGTATTGACTCAGAAAGAGCATGCTTTTCGGCCTTTTTCTGCTCGAGAGTTTCTGCCGGTATGCATTCTTTACCATACTTAGAGACATATTCCTTCCACGCATCAAAGTGCTCATTAAGTTTCGCTTCAAGAATGGAGAAGTTGCTCATCGCTTCCTGTGCAGAGCTGAGCTTGTCCCTCACAATGACAGCTGTTTTCCTCGGTGATTTAAGCTCTTCCTCACTAAACAGGCCTGACTCGACTAAGCCCGTATAAAGGCCTTCGTTTGTTTCCATTCGGGTTTGCTGTTGTTGAAGTCGAAGCTGGTCTTGCCGTAAGTTCTCAAGTTTATCATCAAGGTCACGCTCATCCTGTTTTAGCTGCTTGAGATCAGCCTCATGCTCCACGTATAGCTGGCGGTAGGGATTGGTATCTGCGTAGGTATCAAACCAGAAAACCGCATCTTCTAAATGGTTTATGGCGGCTTCATTGGTCAGCCCATGGCTCATTGAGGAAGTGGCTTTTAGCAAGGCTTTTGCCCCTTCTATTGAGTATGAGCTGAGTTTATGACCTCCTCTCTGAGGTTTTTGTATTTCAAGGTCACAGGAAATATCGATGGCTTGCGAGACTTCATGGCTTGGAATGCTGTTTCTAACTGCCCTCTGTGTGACTACTTTTGTAGCTTCACCGGTTAAAGCGGCTATACCTCGATTCAGAATCCTGACTTCGCTACGCCCAGGCTCAATCACAAGCTGCTTGGCTATATCGCCTACTAGCCCATCAGGTAGAGAAGACTTTGGCACTCCAAGCAATCGCCCTTTACCGACCAACTCACTCAAAACCTGAACGTCATGTTGTATTTTTGCCAAGTGGCGGTCGTACTCACGCTGTTTTTCTTCAACCTCATCGGCGACACTCATTACTTTGGTGAGCTGTCTCATACCTGCCTCTAGCTCATCGGTCTCCACGCGCTTTGCGGCAGTGTCTTGTTTGGCCTTTACCGTACTGAAAACAGACCGTTCTACTGAATCCTCAAGGCTTACTTCTCCTTCCTCGCCCTCCCGATCCATTATTCCTTCCATAATTGCGGGTGCTAATACTTTGTAAAAGAAGACCTCAGCATAGCTCTGACCTGGCCGAGTCTTTATTTCATACAGCAGAGCACTTTTGTCTTGTCCGCCTCGTTTCTGGAAGTCCGTCATTTGGCGGATAGTCGATTGGGGGAGGTTAACCTTCAGTGCCAGCGCTTCCTCCCATTCATCTTCATGCGGGCTCATTACCAGCCCGGAAAGAGCCTTTCGGTTTTGCACAAATTTTTCATTGCTGAGTAAGGTTCTTTGCTTTCCATCATCTGTGCCAATAGGAAGTTCTTCTAGCCTGCCGTTGTAATAGTAATAATTCACTCCCTGATCGCCTAAATAGCCGTACATACCGAAGACCCAGTGCTCGCCATTCACTTCATTGCCTTGGGCGGTAATGAAGTCGGATTGTCCTGTATTGGCCAAAGGCCTTATCAACTCGACTTGTATGTGCGACCAGGTTCCCACAGATTTCGGGCTAAATTTCTTTTTGGTGCGACTTACCAAAGTATGATCACGAGACAGTACGGCCAGCATGGCCTCAGACAGAGTAGTTTTACCGCCCCCGTTGGTGAGGTTTACTGCTGTAGATTGCCCCCGAAAGTCGAGGCATTCGTAGCGAAAGCGCGGGGACCACTTTTTGCGCTTGCCATCACCGTAAAAGTTCAGCATATTGCTAATGGCTAAGCGGTTAATTAATCCCATCAGTCAACTCCTCTGTGTCTTTGTCTTCACTGTTAGGGGCAACAATATTCACTATGTTATCTAGGGTGTTGTCGATGGGTATGCGTAACGATTTATCGTAGTGCTCTGCAATTTCATATGCACCCAGCAAGGTTTGTTGGTATTCGTTCTTTTCAGATTCTTGAACAAGACCCGCTGCTGCCATCAGTTTCAAAAAGGCGCTAACTCGGCGGGATACATCCTTTCCTTTTTCGCCATCAAGAATTTTAACGACTTTTGATGATGCGCCATCACTAAGACCCATATGTCGAATGTGAGCAATATGTTCCAGAACGGACTCTTCAAGAATCTCTCTTGAAAATGTCGCGTCCACATAGCTGGATACCTCAGAAACACCTCGGCCAGCCCGGGTATAGATAAGGGAGAGGTAAATCAGCCAAATATGTAGAAACCAAACTGCTGACGTTTCGCGACTGTCCTTGCCGCGGATGTTCATCTCTGAATAGACTTTCTCAGTTGATAGAAAGCTCGAAGTTGAAACTTCGCCACTTCGTGCCAAAATCCATACTCGACCAGCCACAGCAACGCCGCGAGTCAGATCATCAAACTCGACCAACTTGAACCCTTGTGGAGCAAGAAATTCGTTGAATTTTTCCAGTTGATCGATTGATGCACTTCTTAGGATCGAGGCAACCAGAGTTTCATCCGGCCTACTTTTACGAAGTTGCGGTTTGGATTCAATGGATCGGTGTTTCAGTAAATAGTGGTAAACACGTCCAATTTCTTCCATTTCCACGTAGTTAACCCTCTCTTGCCATTAAGAATGGCTTTTTAGCCAATGTAAAATAAGATCATCCCCTTCGAGCCGGTTGCCATCTGGGAGCTGAATATCCAAAGCGTTTGGTACAACGGAGACGGCTAATTCGCTGTTTGTATCATCTAGCCACTCAGGGGATGCATAAACGCCGATAAGTTGTGGTAGTGCATCGAAATCCTCTATCGTGAGCCAACCCTTTTCTACGGCTGAGCTTAGAGGGACTGGACCAACGCTAAGCTGAGAAAGAATTTCTTCACGGTAGGCAGAAAGGAAGCGCTCAATAAGGGAGGGGAGTTCATCAACAGCCTCGTCATCAAAGACGAGAGTGGTGTTGGAATCTTCCTCCTGCTGAAGGCTGAGTATTCCTGAAAAGTCCAAAGGCGATGGGGCAGCGATATCTGCACTCCAGGGGCCCAGTCCGGCGATACATAGATCTGTAATAGAATCCGAGCATGGGTGAAAGGCAAGTCCAACAGCGGCCAAATCAAAGCGCACGAGCCCAATAACTTCACGTTTGGATGACGCCAGGACAGACACCAGCTTCTGAAATTTTCGACTGAGCCGTTCAATGGCCTGCAGTATCTCTGTGAACGATTGGGTGATTGTATAAGGGGTAAATGACTTACCGATCTCGGTTTCAAGCCAACGAGAGTATTGCTCCTTCGTCTGTTTGGTATTGAATTGTTCGCTGGCTGCTTCGACGGAGCTCTGGACCTCCGTGATTACTTTCATGTAGTCGTCTCGATGTTCAGAGAAGTCGCTCAACAAATCTTCCATATGCTGACGCTCCAAGAGCAGAGTGATCTCTTTCGAAAAACGACGGATTTGAGATATCAGCCCCTCAGCTAACTGTGGAATGTCGGCAAACGCACCATAGTCTATAGCTCTCTCCAGCTTACCTGCATCATCTGCGGCATAGAGCCAGTTTTGGGCTGCCTGAGATAGGAGAACCGCTCTTGTACCTGACGTGCTGAGTCGGCATCTGTCTCGTCGATTGGTGTTCCTAGGCCACTCTACTAAGGTGGTTTCGCGCTTATAGGTTTGACGTTGTAGTACACCGTTTTCCCCATCCTTGAGCGTAATAAGTCGAGTGGGAGTTGCTAGATAATTAGCCACGAAAATAATATCGTCGCGCGTAACGTCATGCAGTTGAGTGAGTTCGCTGATGATTCCTTCTAGTGGAACCCATGCCTCATTACTTTCCAAATCTCGTTCATACAAATATTGCAGTAGCCTGGTGCCGAGATCCAACCAAAGCCCCGTACCCGCTCCTCGTCTGCGTTCATCTGGAGCATAAATAGTACCTCCCGCTGTACGATCGGAATCGTGCAAGTCGAGTAATCTTGCAGTTGATGCTAGTAGTACGGGCCACTCCATAAGTGTTAGCTAGCCTTTCGTATTAGTGTCTAGTTACTAGATTGTCTATTATCTAATTGATTGATGCAATAGTTTTGTTCACAATAAGAAACTGCAAACAATCGCAACAGCGCAAACGAATTAGATCTTATTGAGTCGATATGACGACAACAGCATTAAAAAAGTGGGAAGTACAACGCCGCCTGGAGGAGATTGATAGGCAGCTTTACTGGGCGGGGAGCGTAGGGCGGACGGATCTTATCGCTCGATTTGGGATATCTCCGCAGCAGGCTTCTGCCGACCTAAAACTTTACCTAGACAGACTAGGACAAGCGGTACGCTTCAACGGCTCTATCAAACGCTATGTGCCTACTGATAAGTTTCAGCCTGAGTTTATTCAACCCTGTATACAAGATTACATCAGCTGGGCTGGAGAAATAGGGCATGCCGCAACTATAGTTCCCCTCCCATTTCGACGCGCAAATATGGCAGTACTGCAACCGGTTACCATGGCCATACATCAGAGGCGGTCAATCGAAATACGCTATAGATCACTAACAACCCCAGAGGGAACGGTTCGTAGAATTACCCCTCATAGCATCGTCTTTACAGGCACTCGGTACCACGTTCGGGCGTTTTGTCACCGTAGTGAAGAATTCCGTGATTTTGTTTTGGGGAGAATAATTGAGACTTATACTTTTGATGATGCGGGTCCAGGGAAAGATAAAGATGATGCATGGAATACCTTGATTATCGTTCGTATAGGCCCTCATCCTGAGCTTACGGTGGCTCAGCGCACCGTAATTGAGGCGGACTATGCTATGACCGATGGTGAGGCAAAGATTCATATAAAGCAGGCCTTACTGCTCTATCTGCTTGACCAATTCAACTTGTTTGAGCGAGAGAGTGACCGCGCTGCCACAGTTCAACAAATTGTCTTACTAAACCCTGAAATATGTCAGCTGGCTAGAAGTTAAAGATTTGTTTATGTTTCGAAGATTCAACGAGCTTTTCGTGTTTTTCAAAACGACATCCCCTGAGTAAAATGGTTTCCTGTAAGTATTGGTCATGATCATGTCAGTAAAAATTCGCTGCAGTTTCTGGTGAGCTCACGGTTTTGACTGAACGACAAAGCTTGTTGAACCTATATCTATATGAAGTGGACTACATGTAAGCAGTTTATTGCTGTTTAAGCTTATATGAATAATAAGGGTGACGACGGGTAGTTAGTATAGAAATGATAAAAAAGTAACTACAGCCCCTCTAGTTTGGTATTTGGCTTTATTCGATGAACATCGCATTTCCCATTTTTCTGCTTAACGAAAAGTAAGTCAGCAATATCAGGCTGAAGTGAGTCAATAACCTTCTTGATTTGTTCCACGGCATTCCGTTGTTCTAGAACACTAATCTCTTCTTTAAGTTGTTTTGTTTCTTCGACAAGCTCATCTTTATTTTTTGCGATAGGTCCTCGGCTCTTCGATGTTCTGGTTTTGGCGATGCGCATTTCTTTAGCTTTGGCAAGTTCTGCATTGACTTCAGTTAAGTAACCTTTAAAGGCGTTAGAGTAAGTCGAAGTTGACAGCAGTGTGACCCTACTAATGCCTATTTCTTTTGCTATTTCTGAGCCTGAAATCTGATAAGTTTTTTTTGCTCGATAATCTGATGGCTTGAGATGTTTGCTAATGTAAGCAAGGCGCTCGCCTTTGATTCGTTTGACTAACTTCCAGGCTTGATAGGATGCGTTTGATTTGTTAACCCAGTCTGGCAGTTTCTCGGGGAGTTCGCTTTCATTTTTTAGAAGGTCTTCGAAATATTCCACTTTTAGGAGCCCTGGTACTGGATTATAGTTTCGTCATAACGATGGATTATCGGATGCGTTGAATTTAGCTCGGATATTCGTTTTCTAGCCTGCTTTAGGTATTCAATAGAAGGAGTAACAAGGGATGGAGGGATTTCCGCGTCGGATGCGGATTCCACCAAGTTGATGTGCTGCCATGAGTGAAACACAACGTAGTCAATATTTGATGAGTTCATAAGGAAGTTTACACACCCTAGGCACAGTTCTGGGGATGCATCATGCGGGTTTGCAACTTCATCATTTGCACATCTTGCAATGCTAGATGTTCCTTTCATGTTTATGCAGTATCCCCATGGGTTTGCTTTGATACTGTCGACTTCGTTAAGCGTAAATTTTCTGATGGCTTCATCAATGCTAGATAGGTTATTTATAGCAGTATTTTTGAAAACTCTGTTTAGAAACCGATCAAATTTACCAGCGGTGTCAGATCCTTGTTTTAGAAGCCAGTTTTTTAGTAATGCACTAGACACTCTGATTTTCATGCCTTCTAGGATTCTGGTGTTGTCTTTGTTTCTAATATAGGCTAGCCACATGCTCTTGGATATGTGTTTGAAGTTGCTTCTTATCATCCAGCCTACATCACCATCAAATCGCCTGAAGACGGCTTCAGCCCATATATGCCTAAATGCATGCGGAGTAGGGTATAGGCAATCGTCAACAACTGATGCAGAACACTGAGCTGCGAAAACTTTGTTTTTCAGCGTGCTGTCAGGCTGGCTAAGAATTAGTGACTTTGTCTGTTCTGGAAGATATTTATCAAGTAAATGATAGATAGTCTGGTTGTCGTTACCTCTTTCATTTCTCACTAGGTTGGGTTCGCGGAGGTATTGCCTGTAGTTCAATAGCCAATCTTTCTTCACTGTAAATGAACTGCGCATCAATATAAATTGTACTCGTTCACGCTCAGAGTCAAATCTGTCCAACGCAATTTTCAGTTGATAATCATTTTCTACTTCTTTATATGCTTGGGTATTTATCTTCTTCGAGATAGCCTCTAGTTCTTTGTTTTCATTTTGTGTTAGGTCACATCCCTCATTGATTTTATCTTTTAGGTAATTGTTCCGATCGATTTCTCGACGCATCGTGAATGGTTTGAAGTGATCAAGAAATGTCGCCCAGTTAAATTTTACTGCATGAGAAACTGCGGAGTAGGAAGAATTTTTATCGCAAGGATCATTTTTGCTTGAGTGTGTTTTATATAGGGCGGGGTAACCGTTCTGAGTGGAATTAATCTTTGACAGCCTAATAATGTATTCGTAAACTCCTTGAGTTATTTCGCGTTGCTGAAATTTGTCGCCATGAGTTTTAAAGACTCTCCAGTTTACTTTGTGCCGAAAAGGATGAGAGTACTGATCAATAATGTCGGTGTTTTTGAAGGAGATAACAGAGTTCAATCCGAAGCCATACTCGCTGCCTCGCCATCCTGTTAAAGCAGTAATTACTGTTAGGCCTGCTGACGCTACCTTATTTACGAGTGTTAGAGCGTCGGGTTTAGAAATTGAATTAGGATCGTTTATTATGCCTATTTCTTCGTAATATTCTTTGGTTGGGAGAGTGTTTTTTACTTTTGTGGTATTTAGTTTTTTTATGGCTGAGTGGAAATCATCAATGGTCGTGTCAAAATGTGATTCCTTGAGTAAATCTTCTACCTTTTTCAAATTATTTTCAAAGATATAACAGAAGAGAATGACCTTTAGTCTGTCAAGTTCAGCTTTAGCATTCTTCTTTTTTAAATCAATACCCATATCTTTTGCAATTGACCTTGCGGATTGGGTAGAGAGTAGGTGTTTGCTTTTTAAGCTGCCCTTGGTCAGAGTTGCATATCTGTCATTTATTGTTTCTTTTAGGTTTTTAATTCTGTAATCGTTATATTTTTTGTATTTAGGGTTGTTTATTACGTTTCTTCCACTAAGGAGGGCATAAAAAATTTGTATTGTGTTTTTGTTCGAGATTAAGCCAGATTCGGAAATGATATCATCTCTGCAATTGATTATTTCCGATAGCGCACATGCGATTTCGTAGTTGTCTTTGAAGAAGTTATCTAGGTATTCAATGTAATACTGGCCATAATCGAGCGGCAAATTATTAAAAGTTCCTCCGGCACTCCAATCACTGTATGTAAGCTCTCCTGCAGATGTGATTTCAATCGCTTTCTCTAAATATTTTTCTATGCGGGCCGTTTTTAAACCTCTTGGTAAAATGGGCGGAAGGCCATAATATTCTAGTGAGTGGTTAATTCTAGATAAATGTAATATGAGTGGCTTTGATCCGAATGATCGTGGACTGACTCTTTGGTGGGTAATCCCGGAATTATCTATTCCGGTCATCAGATAGTATTCTAGGAAAGGCTGAATGTCCGAAAGTTCAAGCTCACGCTTTTTTACGTCTACCATGTAGTAGATAAGCAAGATAATCATGTCCCTTAGCGCAAAGAAGTAGTCATTAACGCCTTTGTTGGAGTTGATGTTATCGATTGTCAGCACTTTACATAAGTTTGTTGGTTCGATACTGTTCGCTATGCAGTAAATGTTTTTTGATGCGATACTGTTTTGGATTCGGATATGGCAGGTAACCTCATCTAGCTTCCATACCTCCGATTCAAATCCAGAAGGTGCTCCTTTGTCATCAAAGCTTCCCCCGAGGGCTTTGAATTGACTTTTTATCATCCAAGTGTTTTTTGGGGTTATCTTGGTGGTAGTTGTCATGCAGATTCCCCAGAGTTTAGTTGGTTTAAGAAGAGGCTTGGAAGTACATGTCTTATTTTGTTTAGTTTCTCTGACGCTGATCTAACGATCTTCGGTGAGAACTTCTCGATGCAGTAGTGCATCCATTCAGATTTGATAAGAACCGTTTCGAAGAAAAAAATATCGTTTCTTTCTATTAACGATTTTTGATATTTGTATGCTTGTTCAATGAAATAAAGCATTTGTACAGCAGTATCTTCAGATTCGATGACTATTAATTCTCCTTCTAGATGGTTAAGGTTTGTGCTCTTGTTATTGTCAGAATTAATCCCTGCATTGCTTTTTACAATTTTTGTAGAAAGCTGCATTTCTGATGTCAAATGTTTGATTCTGCGAAGAATTGGATTGTAGACTTCATTTTCTAGCTCTGCCATCACCATCCTGGAGATTCTCCCGCTCTGGTTTATCCACTCTTTATTATCATCCGTCATGTATCTCAATTTCTCAGTCAAAGGGTCATGTGAATTGGAGTTCACTAAGTCACCATCTCTGTATTTATCACTTCTGGAGTAGACTGAAGTGTTTTTTATATGAGATGGCGTTATGAAGGATTGAGGTAATGGAAATTCAACTGACATTTGGTATTCGTCATATTGAGCCTGTTTGCCATTTTTTTTCATGTTTGAGGTGTAGCTTTGGAAGTCCATAAGTTGCGCTTTGGAAAGGCAGCGTAAGGCTTTAAATACGATATTTTTTTTCTTTGATTTATCGATCACCTTCCCGAAATTATCATTCCATATAAGTTTCATAAAGTGGATTATTGGATTGCTGTTTTCCGTTGTTCTACCGGAATAGAAGGGGTTGGAGAATTTTCTATTTTTATTGATGTCGCGTGAATTGAACAGTCTTTTTTGATCCTGGGGAATTGTTTGAAGGTACATGTTTGTGGCCATCAATACGACATCTTTTCCAGTTAGCATGGGAGTCTCGTAGAACCTATCGGATCTTCCCTTGAAATATTTAATTTGTAAGGTTTTTATTCTGCCCAGCTCATTTCTTTTAATCGCTAAATTATTCCTCCTTGTATTTGCCGCATCACTAGGCTGTACTGCGAGAGAAACTATTAGCCAGTACATTAATAGCTCCTCTGTTTCTGATGTTGAGTCTAACAATAGGCTGGGTCTGAGAAATGGGTAGCCGGAGTTTATGTTTTTCAACTCATCTCTAAAGTTGTAACTTGGCGTGGATTCGACTTTTGTTAATATATCTTTTAGCCGGTTGCCTTTTACACACTCACACAAAATTACGTTGAATAGCGGTGAACTTGTATCTTGAAGCTCGTTTTTAGCGATATTCAATAAGTCGGAGTAAAGGTATGCAATAGCTCTAGAAGATTTCAGGTTATTGTTTGAAGCCTTAAAATACGCTTTTTTGATACCTTTGCTTAGGTTGAATGCGGTTCTTGCTTGAATGAGGTAGATTAGAGCTTCACTCACTAAGGTTCTAAATGATCGGTGCACTCGTTTGGGGCTCTCGAAGATCAGATAATCTTCGCCAAGTTCTTGCCTTAACCACTGCTGTTTGGTGAACCATTCTGAAATGTGGACAGAGTTCGTAGATCCATCGCCGCGATCTAGCCTAGCGTTTTGATCTACTTTTTTTAGAAATTGGTATTGATTCCGCAGTTCTAGCCTTGGTGATACCCTTTTTATGATCGTCTTTATCTGGTGAGAGTAACAACTTTGAGGCTTTCGGCCGAGAGTATTTATTTCGTACTCTTGATATTCATTCAGAATACCAACTTCCACGTCTTGTTGGTTATTTAACCAGTTAGTGAAGCATTTTATTGAGTTTATGTAACATGTGGTGTTTTTGAGATCTACAAACCATGGCTCACTTAGCAGCTGATTGAATGCCATTATGAAGAATAGCCCGCGCTCATTAAGGGAGTGATATTCGACAATAGTTGATCCATCCCAAATAACACGATTTGAGTGATAGAGCTGCTCATTGGTTTTTGGTTCTTTAGGTGAAAGCTTTGGATAGCTTCTCGTAGCTAGAGTTTTCAATTGTCTATTCCTTCACCCCTTCGAGTTCGAGCATAACTTCTCTTAGTCGTATATACCGCAATGTGGTGGAAGGAGGGCGCCCGTTTCTATCGTGAGCGTGCCCTAATGACTCTGCGACAACAATCAATGCAGCGCTTTCAGACCTGGTTTCTCTGCCCGCGTGATCGAGCAGCTCAGAATGATAAAGCTCTGTAGCGAAGGTATGGCGTAGATCATGGTAGGAAAGGTTTTGATCGAGGAAAGATAGCTCTTTCCTATATTTAGCAAAAATGTCTGAAGCTAGGCGCTTGCTTATAGGAAGTCCTGTTCCTCTTGGATCAGACCTCAAAAATAGCTCATTCGAGGTTTCTAGATGCGCCTTACCTAGAGCTTCGGCCCGCTCCGTTAGATAGTATTCTCTCAAGGCGGTCAGTAAATCACGGTTTATTTGTATAAATCTTGATCTTCCGCGTTTTGCGTAGCCACCCCGTAAGCGATAAGTAAACTTTTCTTTATGTCGTAATGATGATGCGTCTAATTGCTCGAATAGATCCAGTAAGCTTCGTTCGACTTGTTCCCCTTGAGGCGCATGCCCTTATTCTCCATTGCTCTGAGGCCTAACTCGAAACCACATCGAATGATTAACCTGTCTCGCTTGGATACACACCGCTTGAGAATCTCGAATCGTTCCTTGGTGCTGATGTAATTAATGTAAGCACCTGATTGATTGTTGTTTGTCGCTTCTTTCCTCGCTTTGCGAGAAATGCGAATTTCATGAGGCTGTCTAAGCCCCAGAAGAGCTAAAAAGTTAAAGTAAGCAGTAAGTGCTGCTTGGTGATTCGCCAATGAGCTACCAGTAAGTGTGCTTGCTAGATCTCTATTTAGGTAGTCCTGGACAACTCCAGGACTGCAAAGGTATGTGTGATGGATAGATATCTCTTCATCCGTGAGTTCTTTGCTGGCTTGGTTTAAATGTTTGAGGAATCGATAGACATGGTTGATGTACGTGGTTGCAGTAGACTCGGAGATAGGCCCAGATTCAAGTTTCGTCATTGACTGCGTTCCGTCTTCAACTCTTACCATGTGTATTGCTTCGCCGGCCTTATCAAGGTGAATGGCGAACAGTAAAGGCAAAATAACGACGGTTCCTTCGTCGTCAAGGATTACAGGTAAATAGTCAAAGTGATTTTTATCAATCTCGATGTCTTCTAACACTATTTTTTTCATGAGGTACACGCGAGTGTGTTTAAAAATTGATCATTTCAGGGCTGTCACATCTTGTTCTTACATATTCTACTAACAAAATGTGTTATAAAATGTATATCGCAATAAGATCACTACGGCTGGAAGTGGTGGAAGGCCCAGCACGTCGATCGCGAACAAGTTGAGCTTGAGTTAATTGATATCTGGCATTTCGGCATCAGTATCGCGCTGGAGCAAAGCGACGATTACCAAGCCTTAGCGCAAGAGCTTGAGCGCGGTTTGGCTGAAGGTGGCCGCGAGCTTGAATTTCGCGAGGCGGTTGAACATTTTGCCGCGAGCACCTTGCAAACTCGCAGCTTTGATGTGGCGGCGTTTTCAAGCCTTATGTTGATTAGCGGTTTAAGCTTTGAGCGCCTGTTTAGTTCCTACGTCGCCAAGAATGTATTGAATATATTTCGCCAGGACCACGGTTACAAAGACGGTAGCTACGTTAAGACTTGGGCGGGCAAAGAAGACAATGAGCATTTAATGGAAGTTTTGGCCGAGCTCGACGGCGCTGACTACAGCGCAAAACGAATTTACTCAGAGCTCGAACAGCGCTACAGCCAAGTTTGCGAGCATTAAGCTCTGTTTTGGTGCAAATCAGTGCCGTTGCTTGCATATTCAACGCCGTTACACCAATGACTTTTTTCACCAGTGGCTTATAATGCGCGGCGATTGTACATCCGTAACAAATAAATTAGATGGAGATTTATTGTGAAAGCACCCGTACGAGTTGCCGTCACTGGCGCGGCAGGCCAGATTAGCTATTCCCTGTTGTTCCGCATCGCCGCTGGCGAAATGCTGGGTAAAGATCAACCAGTTATCCTGCAGATGTTGGAAATTACGCCCGCCCTCGACGCCTTAAAAGGTGTGGCAATGGAGCTTGAAGATTGTGCTTTCCCTCTTTTGGCCGGCATGGTTTGCACCGACGATGCAAACGTTGCATTTAAAGATGCTGATTTTGCACTGCTAGTTGGTGCCCGTCCTCGTGGCCCGGGTATGGAGCGCAAAGACCTGCTCGAAGCAAATGCTGCTATTTTCTCTGTTCAGGGCAAGGCGATTAACGATCATGCTTCGCGTGATATTAAAGTACTGGTTGTCGGAAACCCCGCCAATACCAATGCGTTGATTGCTCAGCGCAATGCTCCGGACATCGATCCGCGCCAATTCACGGCAATGATGCGTTTGGATCACAACCGCGCTATGAGCCAGGTCAGTGAAAAGCTTGGCAAGAGCATTAACGACGTTAGCAATATGACGATCTGGGGCAACCACAGCTCAACCCAATATCCCGATCTGCACCACGCTAAAGTTGCAGGCGGTATCGCCGTTGAGCAAGTAGAGCAGGATTGGTACGAAAACACCTTTATTCCCGATGTTCAGCAACGCGGTGCTGCAATTATTAAGGCGCGCGGTGCATCTTCAGCCGCCTCTGCTGCAAATGCTGCGATCTTTCATATGCGCGATTGGGCGCTGGGTTCTGCAGGCAATGACTGGGTCAGCATGGGGGTCTACAGTGATGGTTCCTACGGTGTTGAGAAAGGCCTGATCTTTTCTTTCCCCTGTGTTTGCAAAGACGGCGACTGGGAAATTGTTCAGGGTTTAGAGATCAATGCATTCTCTCAGGAAAGAATTAATGCGACTGAAAAAGAGTTGCAAGAAGAGCGTGACGCGGTAAAAGAACTGCTGCCGTAAACCAGCTGTGTTATTTGTTCGTAAAAGCGCAGCAAGGTCTGCGCTTTTTTTGTGCTAAAAAAACTTCAAGCGAGTTTCTAGGGGAACATATGAGTCAAGCAAAACTTGGTAATAAGGCGCCGGCCTTTACTTTATTAAATCAAGACGGCCAAAAAATTCGCCTGTCTGATTACGCGGGCGAAAAAAACGTTGTCATTTATTTTTACCCAAAAGCTTTAACGCCAGGTTGTACTGTGCAAGCTTGTGGTTTGCGCGACTACAAATCGGAGTATGAAGCCTTAGATACGGTTGTTTTTGGCTTGAGCCCGGACCCCGTTGAGCGTTTGGTGAAATTCCGGGAAAAGCACGATTTAAATTTTGATTTACTGTCCGATGAAGATCATGCCATTGCGGAAAAGTATGGAGTCTGGGGCCTGAAAAAATTTATGGGTAAAGAGTTTATGGGCATTCTGCGCACAACCTTTATCGTTGATAAGCAGGGCAGAATTCAACATATCATTGATAAAGTTAAAACAAAAACACACCACGATGATGTGCTGGCGCTGATTAAAAACGAGCTGAGTTAGCCTTATTCCGGCGCATGCGCAAGGCTGTCTGGTTCACGCTCTGCGCATGCAATTTCAATATTGTCATTTATTGCCCCAAGGTGGCATGCACCGCTGCCAAATTTGCGTGCAAAAACTGCAGTAAAATTTATAATCCAAAGTGGTGAACATACCTGCGTTTGATAACTAGATTGCATAAGACATGCATTCGCTTTTGGATATAAAGTGACTGATTCAACTTGGATAGAAAATGAAGGGGCGGAGCCGCGGACTGCGTTAACGCCTTTTGATTCCGCTGCATTTGCGTCGTACTGTAAACAGACGCTAACAACCGAAAACTATCTGCAATGCCTATTGCGAATTTTGGCAAACCACGCTCAGTTTCGTTCATACAACGAGGCACTGACCTTGATGTTGGCCCTCGCAGCCAAGCAACTCGGTTATGGCTGCGGCGCCATTATGAGGAAAATATCGCCATCTGTCTATGAAGTTCACGCCAGTAGTGAACTCGATAGTTTTTTTGTTGGTCAGCATATCTCCTTGACGGATATGCATTTTTTGACCAAACACGACGAAACTCGTCTAGTAATGCATACAAAAACTACTAAAAGCGACAAAAATGCTTATAATCGGGGGACGACTCGCGCTTACTTAGGGATGAACCTGGACATGGGTGATCGGCAGCGCGGTCTGGTGTGCTTTGTCTCATCAGAAGCTGGTTCGCCTTCGGCTGATGAACAGAGCATGTTGATGCTTGGACTCACGGCGGAAGGAATAGCCAGTATGATGGACTTACAAAACACTCGCGCTCAGCGCAAAACCGAAGACATGGCCATTTTTGCTAATGGTTCCATGAAAACTCTGGAAGAGTATCAGCTAGCCGCTGAGCTGCCAGAAGGCCTTGGTATCTCCGGCAAGGTTGTTGATGTACTTAAACGTCGCATCGGTCAGAGCTCTTTGAGCATTGATCATATTGCTGAAGAGCTCAACCTCAGCAAGCGCACCTTGCAGCGTCGCCTGCAGCAACAAGGTATCAGTTTTGCCGAGTTGCGTGACAAAGTACGTTTTCACCACTCGATTGACTTCCTCGTACGTCAGCAAATCTCTATTGATCGCATTAGTTCGACTCTGGATTTCTCAGATCGCACAAGCTTTACCAATGCTTTCAAGCGCTGGACGGGTTTGTCTCCAAGTACTTTTCGCAAGGTATTTCGAGATTACGCATAACGCCTAAAGGTTTGATTTAGGCGCGCCGCACGAGGCGGAGTCGCAGGGCTCCGCATTGCCTCGATGGCTCATCTCTAGTACAGTTAGCCGCCTGATTTTTTATGTAATTCAAGAGGTTAGCTCATGAGCTTTTTTATTGCGGAAGCGGCTGCTCAAGCCCAAGGTAGCGCTCCTGCGCCACAGAATGCCGGATTTCTGAATATCCTGTTGTTGGTTGGTCTGTTTGTATTTATGTACTTTATGATCATCCGCCCTCAGCGCAAGCGTCAGAAAGAGCATCAGTCGCTTGTCGACAGCCTCGGCAAAGGCGACGAGGTGGTAATGAGTAGTGGTTTACTCGGTAAAATCACTGAAGTCGACGATGCCTACGTTACGGTAAAAGCTGCCGATAATGTTGAGCTGAAGTACCAAAAAGCGAGTGTTCACGCCGTGCTGCCTAAAGGCACCATCAAGGCCATTTAAGTTTTTTGTTCGAGGCTGGCTTAACCCAGCCTCTTTCTCCCTTTCTTTTCTCTCTTCCAATTTGTTCTTTTACCGTTATCGCCGCTGTTTTATGCTTTGTTTTTAGGCTGTTTAAGCTTGGCTAAGGATATTACGATGCTCGAACACATGCCCGATCGAATTGAGTTGGCGCATTTGCCCAGCCCGATGCGTGAACTAAAAAATGTAAATGCAGCTTTTCCCGGCAAACGCCTTTGGCTAAAACAGGATGAGCTAACGGGGCTCGCGTTAAGCGGTAACAAGGTGCGCAAGCTTGAATTTTTATTGGCGGACGCTTTGAGAAAATCTTGCCACACAGTGCTGACCTGTGGCGGTATTCAGAGCAACCACTGTCGTGCAACGGCCTTTGCCTGTGCTCAGTTGGGTTTAAAGTGCTCACTTATTTTGCGCGATGACAGAGATGCTGCGGGCCGTTCGAGTTTCGGAGAGGCAAATCATTTCCTGAGTATGCTAGCGGGTGCAAATATCGAGCTGCTGAGTTCACGCGATTATGTGAAGCAGCTAACTGAGCGCTTCGATAGCAAAATCAAACACGCAGCAGGTGGCTTATACGCCATTCCTACCGGCGGCAGTAATGGCATTGGTTTGTGGGGTTATGTGTTGGCTGCTAAAGAAATACTGGAGCAGTGTCAGCAGCTGGGTTTTAGCCCCGACTTGGTTGTCTGTGCTTCGGGTTCAGGTGGGACTCAGGCGGGCCTGAGCCTCGGTTTTCATAGTTTAAATCGCGCAACTAAAGTACTTGGTTTTGCTGTCTGTGATTCTGCGCATTATTTTGTTGAAAAAATAGAGGCCGATATACGCCACGCTGGCGAGTTGGCAGCTGTGGCTGAGACTGAAGTACAGCAGCTGTTAGCCGAGCTCGATATTGCCGTAAACGACGATTATATTGGCCCGGGTTACGCTAGAGCCTACCCCGAGCTGTACCAGCGCATAATTGAGCTTGCCCGCAATGAGGGGCTAGTGCTCGACCCGGTTTATACCGGCAAGGCAATGCACGGTTTGTTGAGCGAGCTTGAAGCCGGGCGTTTAAGCCGTTACGACAATATTGTATTTGTGCACACAGGCGGCGCTTTTGGTTTGTTTGCTCAAGCATCGGCATTAATAAATGCTGCGGGTACAGCTTAGGTTCGCAAGAAGGTAAAACGATGGAAAAATTGGTTGTTGCGATCTCGTCGCGTGCGCTTTTCAATTTAGACGACAGTCACAAAGTTTTTGAGGCGGAGGGTTTGGAGGCGTACAGTCGTTATCAGATTGAGCACGAAGAGCAGTTATTGGAGCCCGGAGATGCTTTTCATATGGTTAAAAAGCTGCTCGGTATTAACGACTTAATTGATGGGGCTCCCAGGGTTGAGGTCATTTTACTGTCGCGCAACAGTGCGGATACGGGGCTTAGGGTTTTTAATTCAATTAAACACTACGGCCTGGATATTTCTCGTGCGGCATTTACTGGTGGGCAAAGTCCCTACTGCTATATAGCGCCATTTAACTGCCATTTGTTCTTATCTACTCACGCCGACGATGTGCGCCATGCGCTTGATCACAATATCGCTGCGGCAACCCTGATGCCGTCCAACAAGGAAAATTTAGAGAGCTCTGAGCTGCGTTTTGCTTTTGATGGCGATGCCGTGCTGTTTTCTGATGAAGCGGAAAGAATTTATAAAAACCAAGGGCTTGAAGCGTTTACCGAGAGTGAAGTTGCGGCAGCTAAAACACCGTTGTCGGGCGGGCCGTTTAAGTCATTTTTATCGGCGCTTCACAACCTGCAGGCTGAATTTCAGCAGAGTTGTCCGATTCGCACGGCGTTGGTGACGGCTCGCTCAGCGCCGGCTCACGAGCGCGTGATTCGCACTTTAAGAGCTTGGGACATTCGCATCGATGAGAGTTTATTTTTGGGCGGCATGGACAAGGGGAGTTTTTTAAAAGCCTACGGTGCAGATGTTTTTTTTGACGATCAGCAAAGTCACTGCGCTTCGGCTCAGCGGCATGTTGCGACGGGGCACGTGCCTCACGGTATCGCCAATGCCAAGTGAGTGTGGTGATGGCGCTTAGCTGATAAAGACAAACTTCAGGCCGATGCCAAACAGAATAAAGGCTAAAAACCGCTGCAGCAGATGGTTTGGGATGCGTGCAGCAAGCTTGGCGCCGAGGTGCACCGCCGGCAGGGAGCCGATTAAAAGGCCCGCGAGCAGGGACCAGCTGATATTGTCGTTCCACAGGTGGCCCATGCCGGCCACCAGGGTCAAAGGCACTGCGTGAGCGATGTCAGTGCCGATAACATTGAGCGCTGGCAGGCGAGGGTAGAGCGTCAGTAGCAAGGCGGTGCAAAAGGCGCCGGCGCCAACCGAAGACAGGGTGACAAAAACACCAAGTAAAACCCCGGCGAGTACCGCAATCGGTCCACGATGCTTGTGTAGCCACTGATTGTGAGGGCTGGGCTCGGCGGCTTCGGCGCGGATGCGGCTCTTAAAAACAACCACAATCGACGTTAGTAGCAACATAATACCGAGCGCGAGCTCAAGCGCGGCACTGTAGTTTGCATCCGCTGAGATAAGATACCTAAGTGCCGCACTGGTGAGCAAGCTTGCCGGGATACTGCCCGATAACAATAAAAAAACGACCTTCCATTTAATGCTCTTTTGGCGCTGATGACTTAAAAGAGCACCACCTTTAGTAGCCGCTGCATAGAGCAGGTCAGTGCCGATGGCGACCTTGGTTGGAATGCCCGAAAAAATCAGCAGTGGCGTCATTAATGAGCCGCCGCCGACACCGGTAAGGCCAACGGCGAGGCCTACGCCGGCGCCGCAAATAACAAAGTAGAGTAAATCAGGCATGTACTTTCTAAAAAAATGTAAAGTTATGTCTAAACTTGGTGAAAGCGGCTGGCAAATATACAGATTAGTAACTATTCTACAAAAGAATATTTGCTTATATTTTTATAACTATCTAAGCAAGTACTGGTCTTGGAGACCAGGTCGGGCCAGTTAGGAGTAGTCTGAGGCCGGCGTTACAGCGAATTCACTGCAGCCGAATGGAGGATATATGAAACTGCAGCAGTTGCGTTATATCTGGGAAGTAGCTCACCACGACCTCAATGTCTCAGCCACAGCCCAGAGTCTCTACACTTCGCAACCAGGTATCAGCAAGCAAATACGTTTGCTGGAAGATGAGCTCGGCGTAGAGATTTTTTCTCGCAGCGGCAAGCACCTGACTCGTATAACCCCGGCCGGCGAGGCAATCTTACGCACCGCCGGAGAGATCCTCCGCAAGGTAGAAAGTATCAAGCAAGTTGCTCAAGAGTTCTCTAATGAGCGCAAAGGCAGCTTGAGCATCGCTACAACCCACACCCAGGCGCGCTATGCTCTGCCGAATGTGATTGAAGAGTTTATAGATAAGTACCCCGACGTCAGTTTGCATATGCACCAGGGCACACCGATGCAAATCAGTGAGATGGCTGCCGACGGCTCGGTCGACTTTGCTATTGCCACTGAAGCTCTGGATCTATTTAGCGATCTAATTATGTTGCCGTGCTACCGTTGGAACCGCTGCATACTTGTGCCGCGCAGCCACCCGCTGGCCCAGCTCAGCACGCTGACGCTCGAAGATGTCGCCAAGCACCCCATAGTTACCTATGTCTTTGGCTTTACTGGGCGCTCAAAATTGGACGAAGCATTTATGCAGCGCGGTTTGGCGCCCAGGGTTGTATTTACCGCCGCCGATGCGGATGTTATTAAAACCTATGTGCGCCTGGGCCTAGGTATCGGTATTGTCGCCAAAATGGCCTACGACCCAGAGATTGATTCTGATCTGGTGGCGCTTGATGCCAGCCACCTCTTTGGTGCCAGCACAACCAAGCTCGGCTTCCGCCGAGGAACCTTTTTGCGCGGCTTTATGTATGAGTTTATCGAAGCTTTGGCGCCGCACCTAACAAAAGAAGTGGTCAGTGATGCGTTTAACTGCCACAGCAAAGTTGAGTTGGATGAACTGTTTAGCAATATTCAATTGCCGGAATATTAAGGCCTGAACAAACAAGCCAGTACCACAAAAAAGCCCGGAAATATCCGGGCTTTTTTGTGGTTATTATTCAGCGCTGTTAGAGCGTCTTAGAGAAAGTCGAGGTCGTTGTTATCCATGATCTCTTTGAGCTCGTCGGCTTCTTCCGTCTCTTGCTCAAGCACCTCTTTGACAAATTTCATATAGACCGTGTAAACACTCTGCTCGCCGTTTTGCTCGACCACAAAAAAAGGCGCGCGATCGACATCAAGCGTTTTGGCTAACACCATTCCCTCGCTGCTTGGGTCGCGCTCGTCGGCGATCAGTACTTCGTTAATACGCTGCATCTGGCCACTGCTTTCTAGCTTGTCGATCACATCGGCACATTTTCGACAGGGGCTGCCGTCGGCAAGGATTTTCTTAACCAGCGTAATTTTCATAGTTAGCCTCTCGTTGATGAGTGTCTTAACTAGATATGGGGCTATTTTTCGATATTGCCAGAGTGTAGCCCGCATTCTTTTTTGGTGCTTTCTTCCCACCACCAGCGGCCACTGCGTTCGTGCTCGCCGGGAAGGGTGGCGCGGGTGCACGGTTCGCAGCCGATGCTAACAAAACCGCGCTCATGCAGGGCGTTATACGGTACCTCGAGGGCGCGAATATAGTCCCACACTTCGCTGCTGCTCCAGTTTGCCAGGGGGTTGTATTTGATCAAGCTTTCGCCGGGGCGGGCAAAGGCCTTGTCGGACTGAATAACTGGGATGTCGGCGCGAGTACCGGGGCTTTGATCTTTGCGCTGGCCTGTTACCCAGGCGTCTAAGCTTAAAAGCTTACGGCGCAAAGGCCCAACTTTGCGGATGCCGCAGCACTCTTGGTGCATGTCTTCGTAAAAGCTGAACAAGCCTTTTTCGCGCACTAGTTTTTCGACCTGCTCGGCATCTGGAAAGAGTATCTGCAGGTTGATGTCATAGGTTTTGCGTACCTTTTCAATAAACTGATAGGTTTCCGCGTGCAGGCGGCCAGTGTCCAAACAGAACACCTGAACACCCGGTTTGATTTGTGCGGCCATGTGTACAAGTACGACATCTTCTGCGCCACTGAAAGAAACGGCGATATTGTCGTGCTCGTTTAAGGCGTACTTGAGAATATCCTGAGGGCTGCTGTTGCTCAGTTGAGCATTGATGTCGGTGACGTTCAAGCTATTCATAGTTTGTCTCTTTGGGTTTTGAGGTGCCATCTTAGCGGCATAATTCGGCGCGAAGCATAGCAGAACGGCAACTTTAAGAAAATTCATGCCATTGCGCGAGGCTGCTGAAACAGGTAGATTGGCGGCCAATTTTTACGCGAACTGAAGACGAGGAATAAACACGTGGAAATCGCATGCCTAGACTTGGAAGGGGTACTGATCCCAGAAATCTGGATCGAATTTGCTCAAAAAACCGGCATTGAGGCGTTAAAGGCAACAACGCGTGATATTGCCGATTACGATGAACTGATGACCATGCGTTTAAATGAGCTCGATAAACACGGCTTGGGCATCAACGAAATTCAAGAGGTTATCGCGACACTTAAGCCTCTCGACGGCGCCAAAGAGTTTGTTGACTGGTTGCGAGAGCGCTTTCAGGTGGTGATTTTGTCAGATACGTTTTACCAGTTTGCCGACCCACTGATGAAGCAACTCGGTTACCCAACTCTGTTGTGTCACAACCTTGAGATGGATGACAGCGGCAAGATCGTTAACTACCACCTGCGCCAGGCCAACCCGAAGCGCCAGGCTATCTGTGCATTTAAATCGTTGTATTATCGCACCATTGCCGCCGGCGACAGCTATAACGATACTACCATGCTGGCCGAAGCCGACGCCGGTATTCTGTTCCACGCACCACAGAATGTTATCGACGAGTTCCCGCAGTTTCCAGCCGTGCACAGCTACGAAGATTTAAAGCTCGAATTTCTTAAAGCAAGCATAGAAGTAGAGGCTTAAATCTTAATCAGTTGTTTTTTGCCGGGCCCCGCTCAAGGGCCTGCATCAATGCGCGGACCTTAGTTAAGGATTCCGCGTATTCCTCTTCCGCTCCGGAATCGGCAACGATGCCACCTCCACCCCAGCACTGAATGATTTTATCTTTTATAAGCAGACTGCGTATGGCGATGCTGCTGTCGAGTTTATTGTTTGCGCTGTAGCTCACCACAGAGCCGCAGTAGATATTGCGGGTGTGCGGTTCAAGCTCATCAATGATTTGCATGGCCCGTTTTTTGGGGGCGCCGGTGATCGAACCACCGGGGAAGCAGCTGTAAAAAAAGTCCAGAGCGTTGATGTCGCCGGGCAGCTTTCCGCGCACGGTGCTGACTAAGTGGTGAACATTGGCGTAACTTTCGAGTGCAAATAGCTCGGGTACGTGCACGCTACCGGGTGTGCAAAGCTGGCCAAAATCGTTGCGCAGTAAGTCGACAATCATTAAGTTTTCTGCACGATTTTTTTCACTGGCTAAAAGTGCTCGGGCCAGATTTTGGTCTTCATCATAGTTTTGCCCGCGCCGGCAGGTACCTTTTATCGGTTTACTTTGTGCGAAGCGGTCGTTAACGTGAATAAATTGTTCGGGAGATAAACTTAAGATTTGTTGCTCGCCGAGCTCAAGATAAGCAGAGTAGGGGCCGCCGAGCTGCTTGCGCAAATGTTGGTACGCAGCAGCGCCCGAGCCGCTAAACGGCGCATTAAATTGCTGGCTGTAATTAATCTGGTAGCAGTCGCCGGCTTGAATATAATTTTGAATGCGATCAAACGCGCGCAGGTAATCGCTTTTGCATTGCTGGGCGATAAATTTACCGCAGCGAAAAAAACCTTTGCTGTCATTCGGTGTGTCGCGTTGCAATAAGCTTAATACGGATTGAATGCGTGGGTTGCTGAGCTTGGGCAGGCTTACAAAAAAGCACTGCTTTTTTTGGTGGTCAACAACAACAGCCCAGTCATAAATTGCCCAGGCCGAGTCCTGTTTGTTTTTTGGTCTTACTGCTAAGTTAAAGTGCTGGTGCCTGTGTTCATAATTACAAAAACCAATTGCACCGCCGCAAAATGGCAGCTGCTGCAGTGTTTCTAGCGCATCTGAATACTCGTGCTTAAGCGCTTCAACGGCTTTTTTTATTTGTTCTATCTTAGCTTTTACAAATACCTGAAGTGGCTCAGCACTGAATATGGACCAGCGCCCAGGGCGCGATTGCTGGCCATCTAACCACACTCTGTTTGCTAACGGAGCAAGCTGCTCAAAGTGGTGTTCGGAGTCGGGATGATAGTCGAGTTCGACAACGGGCATAGTTGAACAATGGTTGTAGGCTAAACAGCCGGCATTCTAGGGTATCTATGTCGAATAAGGTAGCGCCGGGCGCTGACTTTACCACGATTAAGCTGGTACTATTGTTTTGAGTTATTGAAGTAGTAAGAATTGGGGGAAGTATGGCGTTTCATGCCCTTGAGCAACTAAGCCGCCTGCACGATGGTTATATGAAGGCCTTTCAAGTTGAGCGCTTAAAACTGTTGTTAATCCACGAGGCAGGAAAAACATACCTGATCGAAAACCGTTGCCCCCATATGGATGTGCCCTTGACGATGGGCCAGTTGCTGCCCGAGGGCAAGATTCGCTGCATGGCGCACGGCATAGAGTTTGATTTGGGCTCTGGTAAGGCCGGCGGCCCCCTCGCCGATACGCTCGACTGTTTGCAGCACTTTAAGCTGGCTTACGAAGGCTCTAGTGTTGGTGTTGAGTTGTAAGAAACAGAACCTTGGTTTAGTTCTGCGTTTATTTTCGCTGAGTTTATGCCTGTCTTTAGTTTGGTTTTCATAAATATAGCTGAGCCATATTTGGGTCAATACTGCTTTGATGATCCCAGGCGTGCTGGAATTTCTCGAGTAGGTCTTTGCACTCTGCCTTGCTTTGGTAACAGGCAAAACCGGCCAGGCTTGCTTCATCGTTAAAGAAAAGCAGCTTTTCTCTGTCAAAAATACAAAAACTCTGCAGGGGCTCGTCCTGTTTGTCGTTGAGTACCTGAATACTGATTTTGCTGTTTAAACGACGGCACAGGCGGATAAGTTGCCCGGCGCGCTCGTGCAGATTTTTTTTATCTTTAACCAAAATTTTAATTTCGCTGTGTCGGTCGCGGCGAGCTAATGCGCTGATGGCATCAACAAGCTTTGTGTCTGAAAAAATATCGCTTCTTAGCGTGTCGCTTATAATGTGTAAGCTGAGCCTGCTTTGTTCTGCCATTGTTTGAAAGTGACGGATATATTGCCTGGGGTAATTCAGCCTCTGAACCAAGGCGCCAGAGATAAGCGCGATGGATAAGCTACACTGGCAGTCAAATTCCATTAGTTGGTGTTCGATGCCGGCCTCTTCGAAGCGCTGGCCTACGCTGCGAAACGCCCACTTTTTGTACAGTGAAATCGCCGAGCTTTGGGCGTGCATATATATGCGCTTGGCACCTTGGTTTAAGGCGTAACACACGGCGTGTTGCAGTAGCGCGCTGGCCAAACCCTGTTTGCGCTTTTCTTCCAGGACCGCAAGGCGGGTTATTTTGAATTCGTGTGGTGCGCTCTGTAGTACACGTACACAAGCGCAGGCAAATTCGTTTTCGCTGGCGAGAAAGTGTGTGCTGCTTTCTTCAAATTCATCCCACTCTTGTTCTTCGGGTACGCCTTGTTCGATAACAAACACGGTTTTACGTATTGCGCGAAGGGTGTCTTTATCTTCGGGCCAGTTTGCCTGTCGAATAATAATGTTACTCACTGCTGCTCCGTTAATTGCGGTCGCTATTTATTAAAGCGAGTCGGCGAAGATAAGTTTGTTTAGGCTTGCCAGTACCGCCAGTTGCTTGAGCTCATCTTGGTTTAAGCTGCGGCCATCAATACGCTCGTAGGCGCATATTAATTGGGCTAATTTTTCGCTTAATTCAAAACAGTGCCCATCAATATAGCAATCACAGTGCTCGGAATGTTTAATGTAGCAGGCGCGGCTAAAAGGGCTGAGCTGAAATTCATTGTCGCCCAGGTCGCTGGAATACAAACAGTCGAGTGGCAGCATTAGCTCTTCAAGTGCGGGCTTGGGGAAAGTGGCGTAAGCGCCGAGCCACTGGGCTATTTTCTCCGGTTGATTGACAAGCTCGGCCAGGCGCTTTTGCATGTTGTCTATTGCGGCTTGTGGAATCAAGCCGCTGTGGTGGCCTTGTTTAATCTCATCGCCGTCGCGGTAGCGCTGTTCTTCGTTCAGATCTGCAGATAGTTGCTGGCTTAAATCGAGTAATAATTCACTGTCGCTCGGTGAGCGAAAGCCGATGCTGTAAGTAATGCTCTCGCCGACCGCTTCACCCCAGTGGGCGATTTGCGCGGGGATGTAGAGCAAGTCGCCGGCTTCGACGACCCAGTCATTGACGGTGTCGAATTCCTGCAGGATTTGGCTGCTTTGCCCCTCAATCAATTTGGACTTGCCATCGCAGTGCTGGCCGGTGCGCCAGCGGCGCTTGCCCTCAGCTTGCAGCAAAAACACATCGTAATAATCGAAGTGCGGGCCCACACCGCCGCCGTCGGTGGCGTAGCTGATCATGATGTCGTCGAGGCGCCAGTTGGGCAGGAAGCGAAAGCGCTGCAGCAGCGCGTTGACCTGGGGATCCAGGCTGTCGGCATGTTGTACCAGCAAGGTCCAGTTGGTTTCCGGCAGGTCGTTAAAGCTGTCTTCCTGCATGGGGCCGTGTCGCAGCTCCCACTGGCCGTCGCGATCGATCATCAGGCGGCTTTGGCTTTCGGCGTCCAGCGACAGGCCGCCGAGCTCGTCAGGGCTCAGCGGGGATGCAAAATTTGGCAGAGCCTGTTTGATCAAGAGGGGTTTCTTTTGCCAGTAGTCACGCAAAAATTCTTCGGTGCTGATGTCACCAAAAAGGGATGTTTCTAAGTCAGTCATGTGTTGTTCGTTTTATTCCGGGGCTTTGGCGATGACGGCGATGTAACGGGCCAGTGAGCGATAGGGTTCTTTTTCGCACAGCTCGCGCTCAAATTCAAACAGGGTGTCGGCGCCGAGGCGTTGTTGGACTTTTTTGTCTTGCAGGTCGGTAAAGCAGCGAATGCCAAAATGGTGTTGGCGCTGAAGCTTTAAGTCATCCAGTGCCTGCCAGATGCTCTCTGCTTCGAGCGGGTTAATCGGGGTCAGGCCTGTGCCATTCCCGCTTAAATCACCGAAGGCTGCGTTCAGGTTACCGCGTACAAGGTTGCGCAGTTTGATCGAGTCAAGGTTGTAGAACATCAGAATCAGCTGGCCACCGGGTTTTAAGTGCTGGCTGAGCTTGTTCAGGCCGGCGATGGGCTCTTCCAGCCATTCCAGCACGGCCTGACAAAATACGATGTCGTATTGTTTTTCCAGGTAACGCTGGAAGGCACCGAGTTTGAATTCGATATGTTTGCTGTGCTGTTTAAGCGTTTCTTTGGCGCTTTCGAGCATGCGTTCACTTAAATCAAAGTAATCGACTGTGGCGCCACGTTCCAAAAACCACTGGCTCATTTGGCCGAGGCCGCCGCCGATGTCGGCAACGCTCATGCCTGGTAAGATTTCGAGGTGTTTGTCGAGCTGCTCTTTGATCAGGCGTTCGCGTACCTGGCCTTTAATGCCACCGTAGATGTTTTTCTGAAAGCGATCGAAGAGGGGGTCGAAGTTTATATCTTGTTTCGTCATTTGTTAGAGGTTGCAGGGTTCCGGGCGGAGCAAAATGTGCTGGTTTCCGTGGAGCAGGTGGGGCCTTTCAGGACACGCTTTGAATACATCCCTGTACGCTAAGCGTCGGCATCCCTGCCTCCGATTGTCCTGAAAGGCCCCACCTGCTCCCTCGAGTATGTCGAGTCATTAACCATTGTTGATATTGCACAATGTCCCCAGGGATGGGTTCACGACGAGTCTTGAAAGTCTTATCCGAACCGCTCATGGCACATACGCGCACAGTATGAAAATAAAAAGCCGGGCTAAACCCGGCTTTCAAGAGAATTACTTCTTAATGTAATTCACAATGTCTTTGGCTTGCTGGGCGGCGTTGCCGATGTAGCTTGCCGGGGTCAGTGCCAGAAGCTCGGCTTTGGCTTCTTCCGGAATATCCAGAGTTTCAGTGAATTCCTGAATCACCTCTTTGCTCATATCCTTGCCGCGCGTCAGCGCTTTTAGCTTTTCATACGGCTCTTCAATTGCGTAGCGGCGCATAACAGTCTGGATGGGTTCGGCTAAAACTTCCCAGCTTGCATCCAGGTCGGCGGCGATTGCGGCTTCGTTGATTTCCAGTTTACCCATGCCTTTCAGGGTCGCTTCATACGCAATCAGGCTGTAACCAAAACCTACACCCATGTTGCGCAGAACGGTGGAGTCGGTCAGGTCGCGCTGCCAGCGGCTGATGGGCAGCTTTTGCGCGAGGTGGCCAAATACGGCGTTGGCCAGGCCCAGGTTGCCTTCGGAGTTTTCGAAGTCAATCGGGTTAACCTTGTGTGGCATGGTCGAAGAGCCAACTTCGCCGGCTACGGTTTTTTGCTTGAAGTAAGCGTTGGAGATGTAAGCCCAAATGTCGCGGTCGAAATCGATCAGGATGGTGTTAAAACGCGCGGTCGCGTCAAACAGCTCAGCCATGTAATCGTGGGGTTCGATCTGCGTGGTGTAGGGGTTGTAGCTCAGGCCGAGGCTGCTGATGAAGCTTTCGGCGTTTTCCTGCCAGTCAATCTGCGGGTAGGCGCTCAGGTGGGCGTTGTAGTTACCAACGGCGCCGTTGATTTTACCGAGCAGCTTGATGTCGCGAACAACTTCGTACTGGCCTTGCAGGCGCGCAGCAACGTTGGCCATCTCTTTACCAACGGTGGTAGGGGAGGCGGTTTGGCCGTGGGTGCGGCTCAGCATCGGTACTTCGGCGTAGTCTTGGGCCATCTTAGCGATGCCGTCGATGATTTCGCGCATCTTCGGCAGAATGACATTGTCGCGGCCGTCTTTAAGCATCAGGCCGTGGCTTAAGTTGTTGATGTCTTCGGAAGTACAGGCGAAGTGTACAAATTCATTGACGGCTTCGAGCTCTGTGTTACCGGCAAACTTTTGTTTGATGAAGTATTCAACGGCTTTTACATCGTGGTTGGTGGTGCGCTCGATGTCTTTAATGGCCTGGGCGTCGTCTTCATTGAAGTTGGCAACCAGCTCGTTCAAAAAAGCGTTGGTGGCGTCGCTGAAGGCGGGTACTTCAGTGATCTCTGCATGGGCAGCCAGTTTTTGCAGCCAGCGGATTTCAACTTCGCAGCGGCGTTTGATCAGGCCGTACTCGGAGAACACTTCACGCAGGTCGATGGTTTTGCTGCCGTAACGGCCGTCGATGGGGGAAATCGCAGAGATAGCACTCAGGTTCATAATGCTCGCTTTAATCGCTGTTTGAAAAGGCCGGCATTCTAGCTGAAAACTGAGCGTTTCGCAGCCAGTTTGACGGCTTTGTTGAGAGCGGCTGTCGCGAGCTTCTTTGAGTGTATTGACCTTAAGCTGCGCCGCTTAGCTGTTGTTTTTTTGCTTCATCGATCAGCTCGCGACTCGCGGCCACTAATTGTTTGCGATAAAAAAACAGCTGCAGGCGACTGCCGCCTAATTGTCGCCACAGCATTGCTGAGCGAATCGCGGCAAACAGCAGTGCGCGCACCTGGGCGGCAACGCGGTCTTGCTGCAGATAATTGTAATTGCCGGTGACTTGAATGCGGTATTGGAAGGTTGAGATTGTGTCGCTATAGATGTCGGCGATATTGCTGACTAAGTTGTCGTGTGTCGGGCCAAACATCTCGGCCTGGCGTTCGGCGTTTTCCAGGCGTTCTGAAATAACATTCAGTAACTTAGTTTTGCGCGCTAAGCGCTTTTGTATATGCATAACACCGAGCGCATAACGAAAGACATCGGTAGAAGGCGCTTGTTTGTATTGGCTTAGTTGCTGCTCAAGAAGTTCGAGCCCGTTGAGTACGCCGCTGACACCGCCGTAGACATCTTCGACCTTAGCTGGCGTGCGAATAAATAAGCTTTTAACCGCGGTTTCAAATAGCGCGGTGTCTAAATAACCGTTTTTAGCGATGTGCTCGACTTGCGCGGACGCTTGCATAATGCCGGCTAAGGCTAAGCATAGGTCGCGATAACTGGCGTTAGACAAGATGTGCTCCTTGTGGGCTATTTACTCGCATCATGAACGTGTTTTGCTGTCAGCTGTTGTAGGCCTGTTCAATAACCGCACCGCCGAGGCAGTGTTCGCCGTCGTAGAGTACCAAACTTTGGCCAGGAGTCACTGCGCGCTGGGGTTGGTCAAAGTGCACTTCTAAGCTGCCGTCGTCGGCAATGTCGACAAGGCAGTCTTGGTCGGCTTGCCGGTAGCGGGTTTTGGCTTGGCAGCGCAGGCTCTGGTGATGCTTGGCACCATCGATCCAGTGCATCGGTGATGATTTCAGCGTGCTTTTATACAAAAGAGGGTGCTGGCCACCTTGCACAACAACTAGCTCGTTGCTATCGAGTTTTTTTTCTGCAACGTACCACGGCTCTTCCGGTGCGCCTTTGACGCCGCCTATGCCGAGCCCCTGGCGCTGGCCGATGGTGTGATACATCAGCCCTTGGTGCCGGCCAATAACTTTGCCGCTATCTGTAACGATGTCGCCGGGCTGGGCTGGTAAATAGGTTTGCAAAAAGTCTTTAAAGCGCCGTTCGCCAATAAAACAAATGCCGGTGCTGTCTTTTTTGTTGTGAGTGACAAGCTCGTGTTGTTCGGCGAGTTTGCGAACCTCAGGCTTTTCCATAGAGCCGATAGGGAACAGGCTTTTATCAAACGCTGTACCGGGCACAGCGTGTAAAAAGTAACTTTGGTCTTTGTTGTTATCGAGGCCTTTTAACAGCCGCGCTGGCGCCGTGCTGTGGTCAACCCGGCAGTAGTGTCCGGTGGCGATATAGTCGGCGCCAAGTTTCTCTGCGTAGTCGAGAAAGACCTTAAATTTTATTTCCCTGTTGCAAAGAATATCGGGGTTGGGGGTGCGCCCGGCTCTGTATTCGGCGAGGAAGTGCTCAAATACATTGTCCCAGTAATTTTTGGCGAAGTTGACCGTGTGCAGGTGGATATCCAGCTTTTGGCAAACTGCGGCGGCGTCCATCAGGTCGGTCATTGCGGTGCAGTATTCGGTGCCGTCGTCTTCATCCCAGTTTTTCATAAACAGGCCTTCGACGTCATAGCCTTGCTGTTTAAGCAGCAGGGCTGATACCGAGGAGTCAACACCGCCGCTCATGCCGACGATGACTTTGCACTGGTTCTTGGGTTTATCTGGGCAATGCTTATCTTTCACTGAATTCTCTTAACTGCGAGGCCGGGTAGCGGGGCGCCGATAGTGCGCGCCCGCCTATTGTATAGATGGAGGCGGGCCTTACAAGTTCAAGCCCGGGGCTTGACGATGTGCTCGCGGGCTTTATTTGCAATAGGTCGTTGGCGAGAAGGTTTGACGCTGCTATTGCGCCAGAGCGCTGTCGATGGCCTGGCGAAACTTGTCGCTGTCGGGTTTGGTCATCGAACCAAAGTGTTGCACGCTTAGGCCGTCAGCGCTGACTAAGTACTTGTTAAAGTTCCAGCTCGGCGCCTGGCTGAGCTTGCTCAGCTCAACAAAGGTTGGGTTGGCGTTTGCCCCTTTGACATCGGTGGCCGCGAGCATGGTGAAGGTAACGCCGTAGTTGCCGTAACAAATACCAAACGACTCGAGTTCGTCGGCGCTTTCCTGGTTAAAGCTGTCAGATGCAAAACCAACGATGACCAAGCCCCGGTCTTTATAATCCTGATTCAGTTGTTCAAGCCCGCCGAATTGCTTGGTAAAACCGCAGTGGCTGGCTGTGTTCACAATCAGCATGGCCTTGCCCTGATAGAGCTCACACAGGTCGATCTGTTGTTTGCTGTGCAGCTTGCGGTAGCTGTGTTGCAGCAGCTCGGGGCAGCTTTTGGGGCCTGTTTCATGAGTGTCTGGCGTGTTTTGAGCAAGGGCTGCGCTTATTTGAACGCAGTTAAGCACCGCAATGGCGCGAGAAAATGATTTAAAGACAGCGTGTATTTTCATAGACAATTCCCAATAATTTGACTTTGTTCTACTACGCGTGTGATCTCGGGGAGGATCAGTCGCAATGCGAACAAGGCATCAGTATACTTGGCGCTTAGTTTGGCGTAAGCCAGTCTGCGATTAATCAAACTAGGAGTGAATGTAAGTGGCGATCGAGCGTACTTTATCTATCGTAAAACCCGATGCAGTTTCTAAAGATATTATCGGCAAGATCTACAGCCGTTTGGAAACAGCTGGTTTGCGAATTGTAGCTGCGAAGATGATACACATGGACAACACCAAGGCCGGTGGTTTTTACGCCGAACACGAAGGTAAGCCGTTTTATGAGGCGCTGGTTGAGTTTATGACCTCCGGGCCGGTTATGGTGCAGGTTCTCGAGGGCGAGAACGCCATCAAACACTACCGCGAAGTGATGGGTGCGACCGATCCGGCTGAAGCGGCCGACGATACCATCCGCAAAGTCTATGCCGAGTCAAAAAGCCGCAATGCTGTGCACGGCTCGGATTCACCGGCATCCGCTGAGCGCGAAATTGCCTACTTCTTTAACGCAGATGAGATCTGCCCTCGCTAAGCTTTAGCGCTCGACTTCATTCGGGCTTCAAATTAGGGCCTTAAGGCCCTAATATGCGCAGCTGTAAAAGTAGTACAGGTACGCATGTGAACACCGAAACCGGCGCTGAGGCGCAACCACTTATCAACCTGCTCGGACTGAGCCAGGCCAAACTCGAAGCGTTTTTTGCCGAACTCGGCGAAAAGAAGTTTCGTGCCATCCAGGTGATGAAGTGGATACATCAGCTCGGCGTGTGCGACTTTGACGAGATGAGTAATCTCAGCAAAGGTCTGCGCGAAAAACTCAAGCAGCGCGCGGTGATCGAAGCACCTGAAGTTATTCAGCGCTGGGACAGCGCCGATGGCACCCGCAAGTTCCTTTTTCGTGTCGGCGGTGGCAACGCCATCGAAACGGTCTATATCCCCGATGGTGACCGCGGCACCTTGTGTGTCAGTTCCCAGGTTGGCTGCTCACTCGACTGCAGCTTCTGTGCAACAGGCAAGCAGGGCTTTAATCGCGATCTTTCCGCCCACGAAATTATTGGCCAGGTATGGCAGGCGGCAAAAAGTTTTGGTCAGCTCGACAGCGTTAATGTCGCCGATCGCAAAGTCACTAATGTGGTGATGATGGGCATGGGCGAGCCGCTGCTGAACTTCGACAACGTTGTCGATGCCATGAACCTGATGATGCACGACAACGCCTACGGACTCAGCAAACGCAGGGTTACGCTGAGCACTTCCGGTGTGGTACCGGCGCTCGATAAGCTCGCCGATGTCACCGATGTCAGCTTGGCAATTTCTCTGCACGCTTCTAACGATGCGATACGCAACGAACTGGTGCCGATCAATCGCAAATATCCGATTGCAGTGCTGCTCGACTCAGCGCAGCGCTATATCGAGCGCATGCCCGATAACCGTCGCAAAATCACCATTGAATACACCCTGATTGATCAGCTCAATGACCGGCCCGAGCACGCGCACGAACTGGTGCAGCTACTTAAAGACGTGCCGGTCAAGATTAACTTGATTCCGTTCAACCCCTTTTCTCTGTCGAACTACAAACGTGTCAGCAACAATAGCTTGCGCCGTTTCCAGACCATTTTGATCGACGCCGGTTTCACCACGACAGTGCGTACAACAAGGGGTGATGATATTGATGCGGCCTGCGGTCAGTTGGCGGGGCAGGTAAATGACCGAACCCGCCGAGCCGAGCGCTACAAGCTTGATGCGGCTGCAATGATGGCGTCAAACAGCGATGTGATACCGGTAAAACTGGTCCAAGATTAATAAAACAATAATAAGGAACATAAATGAACTATCTGCACCGATGTACGGTATTGCTGTTCGCTATCTTGCTTGCCGGCTGTGTATCGACCATTGATAACGGCCCCAAGCTCGACAAGCAAAAAGCGGTAGAGGCGAATGTCAAACTGGGCATGAACTACCTGCAGAAAAATGAGCGCGATCGGGCGCTTAGGGCTTTTTCTACCGCTCAGGACATGGATGCAAAATCGGCCGAAGCGATGGCCGGTATTGCCATGGTTCACCAGCTCAACGGCGAGACCGAGCTTGCCGACCAGAAATTCCGGCGGGCGATGAAGCTCAGAGCCGATTTTAGTATGTCGAGCATCGAACTTAGTTATTCGCGCTTTTTATTTGAAAACGGGCGCTGCGCCGACGCGCGTCCGTATCTTGAAAAAGCCAGCGCCGATATCACCTACCCGAGCCGGGGCAATGCACTTTATTTACTCGGGCTTTGCTCACTTGCTCTCGGCGATAGCAAGCGCGCACGCGGTGCCTTTGAACACGCCTTAAATATCAGCAAGAGCAATGCGCCGGCGGCGCTTGAACTGGCCGAAATGCAATTTGATGATGGCGAGTATTCAGAGGCCAAGCGCAATCTTGACTTATACAGTGCTTATGCTCAGGCGAGCGCACGAAGTCTGTGGCTGGGCATTCGCATCGAACGTATTTTTGGCAACAAAGACAAAGAGGCCAGCTACGCCCTGGCGCTTAAGAACTTACACCCGTATTCGCAGGAATACCTCGATTACAAAAACTCGTTGAAATAGGAACGCTTGCTGTGGAGTCGTCGCAAGATACTGAGATCCAGCACCACACTAGTTCGGGGCCCGGTCCCGGAGCCAAGTTAAAAGCACTGCGCGAGGCGCAGGGGCTGAGCCTCGACGAGGCGTGGCGCCAGAGCCGCATTCCCGAAAAAAAGCTGCCGTTGTTAGAGGCGGACGACTACGAGGCCATAGGCAACCCGGTATTTGTATCCGGTTACTTGCGCAGTTATGCCAAGCTGCTCGGCGCCGATGGTGCGGCTTTGGTCAATGAATTTCACGCCTTGCAACGCGCGGCTCAAAGTGACAATGAATCACTTGACGATGCTGTTGAGGCCGGCGGTGGCATGAATGTGCCGATGGTGATCGGTGCCGCCGCGGTGCTGTTTTTGGTGGTGTTGGTGTTTGTCTTGAGTTCGGGGGGTGAAGCTAAACACAAGCAGAAAAATCTGGCGCCGATTGAGGCCGATATTGCCGAGGCCGATATTGTAGAGGCTTTGGTGCTCGATCAGAGTAACCCGGTGCTGGCGCAAGACAGCCAGCTTGAGCCGGGCGCCGAGCTTGAGCAAACATCGGGGCCAGAGCGTGCCGAGCCAACTCAAAATGGCGATGCTTCTGAGCCTCGCTATCAGGGTGGCGGCGTTGGTGATGACGTCGGTGATGATGTTGGTGACAGGGCCGACAATCGTGCTGATAACAGTAGCAGTGACAGCGCCGAGTTATCGGCAGAGCAGCAGGCTGCGCCGCAGTTAGCGCCTCGGGGGCAAGTGTCTCAAGCCAGTAACACCGGCCCGGCTGCGCAGTCGGCGCCCGCAGAGCAAGGGGATAGCGCCAACGGCGCTTTGGCAGCAGAGCTTGCCGAGCAGGGCGCAGCGATGCAGCGACAGCTTGAGCTCAGTTTTACAGATGACTGCTGGGTAGAGGTAAAAGATGGCAGTGGGAAGTTGTTATTTGCAGATATTCAGCGCAGCGGCGATAATCTGCGCCTTTTTGGCCAGGCGCCACTGAACTTGATGCTCGGCAATGCGAGGGCAGTCTCACTGGTCGTTGACGGTGAGTCAGTTGATGTACCCGTGCGCAGCGGCCGGGATACGGCCCGTTTTACTCTGCCCTAAGTTTGAAAGCCAGGGTCTGAGCGGGGCGCGAGCTTGCGAGCGCAACCGGCAAGCGTGAACACCGGGCGCCAATGAACAGCGGGCGTCAATGAACAGCGGGCGCCAATATAGTTGCGCCGCTATTTAATGAATGGAGCCAGCCTGCGGTTGGCTAACTAGGTAAATCTTTGAAAAAAATACAGGCCATTACTGGCATGAAGGACCTGCTGCCCGGCGACAGCCCGGTGTGGCAGTATCTCGAGTCGAGCATTCGCAGTGTTTTATTGAGCTACGGCTATCGCGAAATGCGCTTTCCGCTTTTGGAGCAGACCGAACTGTTTAAGCGCGGCATCGGCGAGGCGACGGACATCGTCGAAAAAGAGATGTACACCTTTGAAGACAGAAACGGTGACATGTTGACCCTCAGGCCCGAGGGCACCGCCAGCTGTGTGCGCGCGTGTGAGCAGCATCAAATGCTGTTTGATCGCGGCACTTTGACTCAGAAGTTGTGGTACAGCGGGCCGATGTTCCGCCACGAAAAACCGCAAAAGGGGCGCTTGCGCCAGTTTCATCAATTTGGGGTTGAGGCCTTTGGTTTTGCCGGCCCCGATATCGATGCTGAGCTTCTGCAAATGACGGCCAGCCTGTGGCGCAAATTGGGGCTGCTTGAGCACGTTACGCTGCAAATAAATAGCCTCGGCAACGCCGATGCGCGCAAGGCGCATCGCCAGGCATTGATCAGCTATTTTGAGGCGCACAAAGACAAGCTCGACGAGGATAGCCAGCGCCGCCTGCACACTAATCCTCTGCGTATTTTTGACTCCAAGGTCGATAGCACGCGTGCGCTGTTTGCGCAGGCGCCGATGCTCAGCGACTTTCTCGATGACGACAGTCGCGAGCACTTTGCTGCACTTTTGAAACTTCTCGACCAACTCGGCGTCAATTACGAGGTCAATCCGCTGTTGGTGCGCGGGCTCGACTACTACAGCAAAACCGTTTTTGAGTGGGTGACCGACAAGCTCGGTGCCCAGGGTACGATATGTGGTGGCGGCCGCTACGACGGTTTAGTGGAGCAGTTAGGCGGCAAACAAACACCGGCCATTGGTTTTGGCATGGGCGTTGAGCGCCTGGTGCTAATGCTCACCGAGCTGGACTTGGTGCCGGCGCAGCTCGCCCAGCAGCTCGATGTCTATATTGTTGCCGTTGGCGATGTCAAAGCCGAAGCGATGAGTCTGGCCGACAAGCTGCGCGATCAGCACTCGGGTTTGCGTGTACAAGTACATTGTGGGGGTGGCAACTTTCGCGCCCAGATGAAAAAAGCCGACAAAAGCGGCGCCTCGGTAGCCTTGGTGCTCGGTGAGGACGAAGTCGCTCGCAATGAGGTCGGCATTAAATATCTGCGCGAAGAGCGCGAACAACAAACCGTGAGCACTGATGCGCTCGCGGCGGTTTTTAATCAGGAGTAATAACGTGGCTGATCATCTGACAGAAGAAGAACAAATTGAAGCGATCAAACGCTGGTGGGATAACAATTGGTTGAGTGTGGTGGTTCCGATCGTCGCCGCCGCACTGCTTTATACCGGTTGGAACTTTTACGGTGATCACAAAAAGGCGCAAGCTGAAAAAGCCTCGGATGAATACCAGGCTTTAATTGAGTTAATTCAGCCGGTTGGCGAAGCCGCTTTCAGTGATGAATTAAAAGCCGAGGCCGGAGCGCTGGCGGCAGACATTCAGAAGCAATACGCCGGCTCTATGTACGCCGATTTGGCGGCGATGGTGAGCGCGCGCATTGCTGTGCAAGACAACAATTACGCTGCCGCCAGTGAGGCTTTGCAAGCCGTTGTCGACAACGGCTCCAATGAGGCGGTGATCGCGGTAGCGAAGGCGCGTTTGGCGCGAGTAGAAATTGCCGCAGGTGATTACGACGCTGCGCTGGCACTGGTGGCGCCTAGCCAATCTGAATCGGTTCAAGCGCTGTACGCTGAAATACGTGGCGATGCCTATGTTGCCAAGGCCGAGCCGCAAAACGCACGCACGGCCTATCAGCAAGCGCTCGGAGCGCTGACGCCTCAGCAGTTTGCCCAGCGCGGCATTATTCAGTTTAAGCTCGACGGTCTGGCACCAGCTGAGTCCCTTGAGCCTGCTCTTCCCAGCGAAAGCGAAGGTTAATTAATGAAATTGCGTTCAGTTCTCGCCCTGTGTTTGCTCTTTGCCGTTGCGGCGTGCTCGTCAAATAAAAACAAAGATGAGCTCAAGCGTTCGGGCCTTGCCGATTTTGATGCGACGGTAAAAATCAAGCGCGACTGGGGCAAGGGTTTTGGTTCCGGTCGCGATAAGCGCGCGTCCAATTTGATGGCGGCACTTGACGAGCAACGCCTGTTTGTCGCCGATGCCAAGGGGCGCGTTTACGCCTACGATCTTGAACGCAAAAAAAATCTCTGGAAAAGCAATGTTGATAGCGACATTGCCGCCGGGGTGGGCCTTGGGCGGCAAAATGTTTACGTCGGTACCTTTAAAGGCGAGCTAATCGCTCTGGATGCCGAAACTGGCGAGCAAAAGTGGTTGGCTGAGACCTCCAGCGAGATTCTCAGTGTGCCCGCAACAAGCTCGACCGTTGTGGTTGCGCAAACCATCGACGGTCGCCTCTACGGCTTTTCGACACGCGATGGTAAGCAGCTGTGGCGTTACGATCACGCTGTGCCCGCTTTGACGCTGCGCGGAACGGCAAACCCTGTGGTGCAGCGCAATCAGGTGATTGCCGCTTTTGCCAACGGCCAGATTGTTGCGCTGAATGTGCGCGACGGAGCGCTGCTGTGGAGCGGTCGGGTCAGTTCACCCAAGGGGCGCCACGACCTTGAGAAAATGATTGATATAGACGGCAGCCCGATTATCGATGGCGGCATGGTCTACGCTGCGACCTATCAAGGCGCTCTGGCGAGCTTTAGTAAAGCTAAGGGTCAGGTGCTGTGGAAGCAGGATTTAAGCAGCTATCGCAATCTGGCGGTCGACGGTGCTCATGTTTATGCCGTTACCGATGAGAGCCATGTTGTCGCCTTTAACGCAGCCAATGGCAGCATACTCTGGACCAACGAGCAGATGCAGATGCGTGGTCTCGATTCACCTCTGCTGCTCGATAACTACGTATTGGTTATTGACGACGACGACTATTTGCATGTGCTTAACAAGGCCGACGGCAGTTTTGCCGGGCGCCGCAAGTTAAGTGGCGACGGTTTCAGTGCGCCGATGCTGTTTGTCGACGGTGGTTTTTTGGCCCTTAGCGATGATGGCAAGGTGTCGATCTACTCCCTTAAACCCTAGTTTTGTTGTTGCTTGAGCGCCGGTGCCAAGGCGCTCTACAATTTACCTCCATACTCATCAGCCTTTAGGCCTGCCATGTTAGCTACAGTCGCTCTGGTCGGACGCCCAAATGTGGGCAAGTCGACGCTGTTTAATCGCCTTACCAAAACCCGCGATGCGCTCGTGGCCAACCACGCCGGCCTGACCCGCGATCGCAAATACGGCGAGCTCGAAATTGGCGAGCGCCGCTACCTTGCCATCGATACCGGTGGTTTAAGTGGGGAAGAAGAGGGCATCGACCTTGAGATGGCCGGGCAAAGTTATCAGGCTATTGAAGAGGCCGACCTGGTTTTATTTTTGGTCGACTGTAAAGACGGCATTACCAGCGCCGATGAAGAGATCGCCGAGCACTTGCGTCGCAACAGTAAAAAAGTTGTGCTGGTTGCAAACAAGGTTGATGGTCAGAATGAAGATGTCGTGGTCAGCCAATTTTATGAGCTCGGTTTTAGCCATATCGTCGGCACAGCCGCAGCCCAGGGGCGCGGCTTAAAAAGCTTGCAGCAGGCCATCGTCGAAGCCCAGCCCGATACCGTCGTTGTTGATGAGGCCGTAAGCGAAGCGGCCGACCCGGCTTCAAAAGGCATTCGTATCGCCGTTGTCGGGCGGCCAAATGTCGGCAAAAGCACCCTGGTTAACCGCATGCTCGGTGAAGATCGCGTCGTGGTATTTGATATGCCGGGCACAACGCGCGACAGCGTTTATATTCCCTATGAACGAGAAGGCGAGGCCTATACCCTGATTGATACTGCGGGGGTTCGGCGCAGGAAAAACATCAAACTTTCGGTTGAGAAGTTTTCAATAGTTAAAACCCTGCAAGCCATTGATGACGCCAATGTTGTTATTTTGGTTGTCGATGCGCAAGAGGGCATCGTTGAGCAGGATTTGCACCTGCTTGGCCATGTTATTGATACCGGTAAGGCACTGGTGATAGCGCTAAATAAATGGGATGGGCTCGACAGCGAACATAAAGCTTATGTGAAAACCGAGCTTGAGCGTCGCCTGCGTTTTGTCGACTTTGCTGATATGCATTTTATTTCGGCATTGCATGGCACTGGCGTTGGACATTTATATCAGAGCATTAAACGAAGCTATCAAAGCGCGACTGAAAAATTTTCAACCAGCTTTTTAACCAAAGTGCTTGAGCATGCGGTAAGTGAGCACCAGCCTCCGCTGGTTCAGGGGCGGCGAATAAAGTTGCGCTATGCGCACAGCGGTGGCCACAATCCACCGATTATTGTGATTCACGGCAATCAGACGCGCAGCGTGCCCGGTCACTACCATCGTTATTTGGAGAAAACCTTTCGCCGGGCACTCGACTTACACGGCACACCTGTTCGCATCGAATTTAAAACCGCCGACAATCCCTTTGAAGGTAAAAAAGCAAAAATAAAAAGTAATCGCCAACAAAAATTGCGCGAACAAAGCCAGCAGAAAAAAGGCGGAAGAAATACCGCTCCGAATCGCGGCAAACGGTAGCGCTAGCTCTAAGGCCTGTTTGTTAAGGTTTAATGCAGTCTGGGTGTTAGATAGATATGGCCGTTTTTGTTCGTATATGTGTTGCCAGTATATTTTTCTCGGCTTTTTTTTCTAAACAAGCTGCTGTCGCGTCAACACTTGTTCCATTTACCAGCGATGGCTGCAGTGCCTTTCCCGATGGTACTTCCGAGCAGGAAAAGCTGTGGCTCGAATGTTGTACGGCCCATGATTTTGCCTATTGGCAAGGCGGCAGTTATCTGCAGCGCATAGAGGCGGATGTCGCTTTGCAACAGTGTGTATCCGGCTTAGGTGAGCACAGTGTTGCGCTTATTATGCTTGCCGGTGTACGCATTGGTGGTTCGCCATATTTTCCAACTCAATTTCGCTGGGGTTACGGTTGGCCCTATCCGCGCAATTACGGCCCGTTAACCGACGACGAACAAAAACAAGTGTTGCAGTTAAGCCCCGGTTTTTAGTTGTCCAGCCCCAATTTAAGGCCGCCTTTAGTTGTGCTTCCGATCCCTTCTGTTTCTCATACTTAAAAAAAATATCGCAAAATATTGCTTCTTTAGTTTGGGTTTCTGCCAACCGCCTGTCGGCATAGTGTTCATTAATTATACGTAAGTGACCGTATTAACATTTTCTAGTTCGGGGCAATTTTATACTTCGGCGCTCTGGGAGATGGAGAATTGAGATGCTTAATTACGTATTGGGGCGCAAATGTTTTTATTTGCTCAGCCTCGTTTTTTTAATATCTTGTGGCGGAGCGGTCGATGTTGATAGCCCGCTTGATGAAGATGAACAGTCTGGCGGTGGCGAGCAGACGCCGGCGCCGGTAATACCGGGGCAAAATAATAAACCTTTTGCGTTTTTTAAATTTGAGCTTGTTGATGGCCAATTGCAATTTGATGCGTCTGAGAGTTTTGATGTCGATGGCAATGAAATTACATATCGCTGGGGGGGCGATATTGATGGTGACTGGCAAAGCGCTTCACCAAGCATGCTATACGATGACAGCAAAACTTACCGTATAGAACTTACTGTTAGTGACGGTGAGCTCGAGCATTCCTATGTTGATGTTATTGATGAAAAAGCGGTGCTCGAAAGGGGAGATGTTGAACGGGGCAAGCAGGAGTATTCAAATCGCCAGTGTTTCGGCTGTCACGGAGATGATGGTGACGGTCTCAATAAACTGGACCCGAAGAAAAAGCTCTATCGCCATTCGGAAGCTGGCTTTGATGAAAGCTTGAGTACTTATACTGCTAAGCGTATGCCCGGCGGGTGTACTGGCCAGTGTGCACTGGATGTTAGTGCTTATATACGCAGCTGGAATGCGCAAGCTCAACTTGCGGCAAAACCTCAGCCTCTGCCTTCTGGCCAGCCAAGTGTAAATCCGGAGCCTCAGCCGACGCCAGATACGCAGCCGAGCACTCAGCCAACGGTTTTACCTACGGCTCAGCCAAGCGATGAGCCGGGTGGGCTGCCTCAGCCTGAGCCCAGCTCGGCACCAAAGGGCAATGCTGAAAAAGGTGCGCAACTTGCCGGCGGAGCTATGTGTGTGGGTTGCCATGCGGACAACAAAGACGGCAGCTTTGGCGGGCCTTACCCCTATACGCTTGCTGAGTTGAAGTATCCGAGCAATACAAACTATCGTGCCGATACAGTTGAGCAGCTGGCTCAGTATCTTGCTGAGACCATGCCAAAAGCTGGCGCAGAAGCTTGTATTGACGACTGCGCGCGCGATATTGCGGCCTATCTTTGGACTTATATTGAGGCTGCGCCTGAGCCTGTGCCAACGATGATGCCACCAGTATTACCAAGCCCGCTGCCGACAGCTCAGCCGACTGTCGCGCCGACGGCTCGTCCAACGGTTGCCCCGACGGCTAAGCCGACTGTAGCGCCGACATCTACACCGACGCCTACACCAACGCCGACGCCTACACCAACGCCGACGCCTACACCTACACCAACGCCGACGCCTACACCAACGCCGACGCCTACACCAACGCCTACACCAACGCCTACACCAACGCCGACGCCTACACCTACACCAACGCCGACGCCTACACCAACGCCGACGCCGACGCCTACACCAACGCCGACGCCTACACCAACGCCGACGCCGACGCCGACGCCGGAAGCCACGCCGGATGCAGTCAATGGTGAGATTTTAATGGGCAGTACTATGTGCTCAATCTGTCACCAGGATAATATGGATGGTACCTATGGCGGTTTCGCTGCATTTGATATGAACGACTTGAAGTACCCTGATAAGAGTATGTATTCCGCCGATAGTGAAGCTGACCTTGTTGTGTATATCGAGGAAACGATGCCTCAGGGCGGAGTGGCAAACTGTGTTGGCCAATGTGCTGAGGATATTGCAGCCTACTTGTGGAGCTATGTGGGCACTATGCCGGATCCCGAGCCAAATCCACTGCCATTTACCCCGGATGTTGCTCAAGGTGAGTTGGACTATCAGATGTATTGCTCTCACTGTCACGGCCCGAAGGGGGATGTGGGCAATGCTGGCAAGCAGATCGTTGGTGCGAATTGCACTTCCTGTAATCAAGGTGCGCTGGCGCTGTATGAGAAGATTTTAAATACCATGCCGCCGACCAACCCGGGTGCGTGTGGCGGTCAGTGTTCTGCGAATACAACCCAATATATTCTCGAAAAATTAAATTAGCGTAAAAAACGCGGTGTCTAACACTGCGTTTTTATCTGCTTAATTTGCAGTGGTGCATATTCGGGCAGAGATCGTTAGTTAATTTCTGAGCCGCTTTGGGTAATTAATTTACTGAGTTAATTCTCAATAACGTAGCTATCATATAAGGCGCTGAGTGGTCTTTGATTCAGCGCCTTTTTTGTGTCTGCCTTTCTTTGCCGTTTGTCGCGTTGATGTTATTCCGTACTTTGCTTGTTCTTGGCTTCATTTTTCCCGTCTTATATAGCTAGCTTGACCGCTAAAAAATTTTTATTTAAGTGAGTGTAAGCGACGAAACAATGGTTTTGTCTGGGCTCTGTGCTATCGGACAAAAATATCGGACAGGTGTTTTTTATATTTCAAGATCATTTTTATATATAAATTTATATGCGGCTTTAACAAAAAGCGATGGCCTCTTCTATTCGTGCCAGATAGTTTTGTGTAAGTAATATTTTAAATTTGCTCTTTTTTGTTCTCTGTATGCTCTTCTGTGTTTTTTATGCATTTTTGTTCCGTTTGCCTGTATTTAAAAGTCTTTTAGGTTAGAAAACGATTACATTCACATTTGCAATTTTTATTGCTAAGTAAACTGCGGCCCATTGGGAGATGGAGAGTTTGTTATGGGTCGTTATCGCTGGGGGCACTTGTGTTTTTACTTGTCCGCCCTTGTTTTTCTTATATCGTGTGGGGCCGGGCCTGAAGTTGCGAGTCCGGAGGATAATGTGCTGCCCGGAGCCGGGGCCTCATCGACGCCTCAACCTATTGTCAGCCCGAAGCCTTTGCCCAGCGGTTCGCCGGGTGGCCAGCCGACAGTTGCTCCTAGTGCGCAGCCGACCGTTCAGCCGACAACACAGCCAACGGTCGCGCCTACGTTTATGCCGACGTTTGCACCAAGCGCTGCCCCCAGTGCTCAACCGAGCCCGCTGCCATCGGCTAAGCCAAGCCCAGTACCAAGCCCAGTACCAAGCAGTGCTGCCAGCCCGTTACCGAGCCCTGAGCCCAGTGTTTTACCGAGCGTTGAGCCTTCCGTTGAGCCCAGTTCCGAGCCTGAGCCCGAGGCCGATCCGGTGAATGGCGAAATTTTAATGGGCAGCGCGATGTGCGGCAGCTGTCATATCGATAATCTCGATGGTACTTTTGCAGGTTTTGCCGACTTTGATGTTAATGATCTCAAATATCCGCAAGACACCAACTATACAGCGGACAGCGAAGCGAACTTAGCGCTTTATATCGAGGCGTTAATGCCTAAAGGCCCGGCGGAAAATTGTGTGGGACAGTGCGCTAAAGACATTGCTGCGTATTTGTGGAGCTATGTCGGGACTATGCCTGAGCCCGAGCCTTCTTCCAGCGCCGCGCCAACCCCGAAACCGAGCGCTATGCCAAGCCCAATGCCAAGTGATGAGCCGTTGCTCGGCAATTTAGTTCAGGGTGAAAAAGACTACGCACAGTTTTGTGAAGGTTGCCACGGCCCTGCGGGCGATGCCGGCAGCACTGAGGCCGAGAAAAATCTTTACAGTTTAATTGGCCAGTACTGCGAAACCTGTGCTGACGGCGACGCTGCATTGTTCGAAAAAATTGTCTCGACCATGCCGCCGGGCAATGAAGCGAATTGTAACGGCCAATGCGCCGCCGATACCGCCAAATTTATAATGGAGGTTTTTTACAAACCGAACCTTGAAGACGATGTCATTGTCAGTTGTGATGATGGCAGTATTAATGTCGGCGAAAGTGTGATGAAGCGTTTAAATAAGCGCGAGTACATTAACACTGTCGAGGACTTGCTTGGCTTAGATGCCGCTCTGTTTGCCGACTTAGTTCAGGGCGAGACCGGTACCGGCTTCGACACCGCTGAAAGTTCACACAATGTATCGTTAATTCATATTCAAGGTTTTCAAAGTGCGGCTGAAAAAATTGCTGCGGTTTATACCTCGGCCTTGCAGTTGAGCTCTGGGGCCGCTCTGGGTGGCGATCAATGTAATAGCACGGCGCAGTGTAAAACGAGCTTTGGCGACAGCGCTTTTGATTGCCAGAACAGCGCCTCGGCGAGCAGTGTCTGCCTGTGTGATACAGGCATTGGCTCTCAGCGCTGTGACGTGCTGTTCCCTCCGGCCGATACGGGCGATGGCGAGGCGCTATTTAACTGTTCCGCGTTTGATGATAATTGTGCAAGCAGTTTTATTGCCAAGTTAGGTGAGCGCGCATTTCGCCGGCCGATTAAAAGTGATGAGCTGAATTATTTAACGGCAATTTACCGCGATAACAAAGACGACCTTGGTTTTAAACCGGCTTTGCAGATGGTTGTTGAAGCAGTTCTGCAAGCGCCAGAGTTTTTATATCGCCCAGAACACGGCATCGCCGACAACAATAATGACGGGGTCTTGCAGCTGAGTTCATGGGAGGTTGCCAATCGCCTGTCGTATTTATTTTGGGGTACTGCACCCGATGCCACGCTGCGCGAGTTAGCGGCGATGGACAAACTTCGCGACCGTGCGGTGATAAAAACCCAGGCAGAGCGCCTGCTAAACGATCATAAAGCTAAAGCTGTTTTACACAACTATTTTACCGGCTGGATGGGGCTCGATAGCCTGCAGGGCTTAATGCGAAACGCCGAGGTGTATCCGGATTTTGACGAGGAGATACCGGGGCTTTTGTGGCAAGAGACTCAGTCATTTATTAATCATGTTTTTGATCAGCACGACGGTAGCTTTGATGAGCTAATGACGGCGAATTATTCCTTTGCAAATAACAAGCTCGCCTCGTTCTACGGAATTGATGCACCGGCAAGCAATGAATTTGCAATGGTCTACGACGGCACTAAAAAGAAAAATCACGGTATTTTAACGCACGCGAGTTTTATGGCGACTCACGCGCACGACGTCGAGTCTGCGCCAATACTTCGCGGTGCTTTTCTTTATGGCAAGGTAATGTGTAAGCCAATCTCGGCGCCGGCCGATAGTGATGCACTGCCCATTGAGCCGCCCCTGCCAGACCCTACAAAGTCGACGCGCGAGCGCTGGGTGGCGCAGACCAGTATTAATTCCGAGTGCAGCGCCTGCCACCGTTTAATTAATCCGCCGGGTTTTGTTTTTGAAAATTACGACGCCAGTGGTCGCTGGCGCGAGCAGGAAGTCACCAAAGACGATGCCACGGGTAAGAGTTATACCCACGCCATTGATGCAACTGCCGAGGTGCTTGGGGCAGGGGAGTTGTCGGGTTATTACCCGGGGCCTGCGGAGTTTGTCAGTGCGCTTGCTGCAAGTGAAACGGTGACGGCCTGTGCAGTGAAAAACTGGGGGCACTATAGCTACGGGCGTGTATTGGATAACAAAGCCTATGACAAGTGCTCAGTGGATCAGGCTTATAAAAGTTTTGTCGACAGTGGTAAAAGCATAAAGGCACTACTGGTCGCTTTTACTCAAACCGATGCTTTCCTCTATCGAACACAGGTGCAGTAACATGAAAAGAATGAGTCGACGTCGCCTGCTTGGCACCAGTGGTTTGGCTTTGGGTTTGCCTTGGCTGGAGTACTTTGCGCCAACACTTGCTCACGCAAACACCGGCCCCGGTTTTACCGCCGATGGCATGCCGCAGCGTTTATTTGTTGTATTTAATGGTTTGGGCTCTATGCGCAAAGCCTGGCTTGATGCCAGCGATCAAAATCGCGCCCCGGGTAGCTACAATCTCGAGCAAATAGGCTTTGGTGATATTTTAAAACCGCTTGAAAGTAAAAAGCGTTTGATGACGGTTATTAAAGGTGCAACTACGGCTTCGCGAGACAATACCCACGAATCCGCCGAAGTGGCCATTCTTACCGGGCAGCCCTATGTCGGGCCGGGCACAAATGAAAATCGACAGCAAAATGTGCAGTCGGTTGACGGTATCAGCCTCGACCGACATATTGCCAATACCATCGGTGCACAAACTGCATTTCGAACCATCAATACCACCGTGCAGGGCAACGACACCTACAAGGCGATTAGTCACAAAGGCAACTTTCAACCTGATTTTCCAATTCGCAATCCTTACCAGGCCTTTGATACCTATTTGGGGGGCAATGCAGGTAACGATATTCAGCAGCTAATGGCCCAGCGTCGCATTGAGGTGCTGGATCAGACTTATGAGCGCTATCAGCTTCTGAAGGGCAAGGTCGGCGCCGCCGATCAGCAGCGCTTAGATCAGCATTTAAATAGTTTGGCTGAACTGATTGACGGCATGAAAAAACTGCACAATGGCAGTGATATGGCCGGAGCTTGTGCGGCCCCGGGTTTGTTGCAGCGCCATGAACTCTTGCCCGAGCGCGGCGCCGATGCTCGCCACTTTACCGACGGTATCTACGCAAACTTTCGCAATAACACCACAACTACGTCACGTGCGGTTATTCGAACCCATATGGATATTGCGCTGCAGAGTTTGCAGTGTGGTTTATCGCGTGTATCTGTGTTTGATTCCGGTCATTTTCACGGTCACGGTAGTCAAAGCCACAATGCGCCTGAAAATCTTTATACCTACGACCTGTTAAATAAAAACAATCGCAGCGCCAATGAAAATAACGTTGTGGCAATCGTAAATTCCGGCGTTCGCACTGCCGAAAATTTAAACTACTTGGTGGATCGCCTAAGCTCAATCAGCGAAGGCAATGGCACAATGATGGATAATTCACTGATCTTGTGGATTTATTCTCACGCCGATGGCAATTCTCACGGCCGCGATGACTCAACCCAGGTGCTGATTGGCAATGCCGGTGGCAAGTTTGATATGGGGCGCTATATCAAACTGAATACGGCCGACAAGATTTATCACACTGAGTTGCTGACCTCGATTGCCAACTGTTACGGCCTGCAAGATCAGTCCTTTGGTGACAGCAAGTGGGCAGGTCGCGGCCGCTTTGCTGAGCTCGGGGTGCGTATTTAGCCACCCTAAATAAGGGTCGCTGGCATAGCTTTAACAATAAACTCCGCCGCTTTATGTGGCGGCGTGTTTGTTTGGCACTCGGCTTTTAGGCCTTGATTAACGGTATTTCATATACGTTTGTCGGGGATCTTGCTCTTATCCAAGTGTCTGGTAGATTATTTAGATGCTTGAAACTCCTTCTGATTAGCCCTTGAAAACTGTCGCGAACCTGCGATAATGCGCCTCCTTCGAGCCAGACTCGATTTCTGTGGTGGCCCAATTTGGTCCTCTCGCAACATGAAGCTGTAAACTCCGCCAGGTCCGGAAGGAAGCAACGGTAGCAGTTGAATTGTGTGCCGGGATGTGGCTGGATTGGGTCGCTTCCAAGCTTTGCCTGCAAGTCTTATCTCTAATTAAGCCCCTTTGCTTTTCAGTCCGTTCCCCCGCTTATAGTCACGCCTGCTTTTGTCAGACTTTGTGCGTATAATCCCCGTTTTTGCACTGCTGACAGGAATAGAGCCTGCCCATGAGTTATCAGGTCCTCGCGCGAAAATGGCGACCGCGCATCTTTAGTGAAATGGTCGGCCAGGAGCATGTGCTCAAGGCATTGATCAACGCGCTGGACCACAATCGCCTGCACCATGCCTACCTGTTTACCGGTACGCGCGGGGTTGGTAAAACCACGGTCGCACGAATTTTGGCGCGTTGTCTAAACTGCGAAACTGGTATTGGCAGTTCTCCGTGCGGTGTTTGTCAGACCTGTGTTGAAATAAACGAGGGGCGCTTTGTCGATTTGATTGAAGTCGATGCGGCGTCGCGCACCAAAGTTGAAGATACGCGTGAACTGCTCGATAACGTGCAATACGCACCGACCAGCGGCCGCTTTAAGATCTATCTGATTGACGAAGTGCACATGCTCTCAAACTCGAGCTTTAATGCACTTTTAAAAACCCTTGAAGAGCCACCCGAGCACGTTAAGTTTTTACTGGCGACGACAGACCCGCAAAAGTTGCCGGCGACAATATTGAGTCGCTGCCTGCAATTTAACCTGAAAAACATGAGCCCAGAGAAAATTGTGGCTCACCTGCAGAATATTCTCGCCGAAGAAATGGTGCCGTTTGACGCGGGCGCCCTTTGGCAGCTTGCGCGCGCGGCCGATGGTTCGATGCGCGACGCGCTGAGTCTGACCGATCAGGCCATCGCCTTTGGCAACGGCAAACTGCAAGATGCCGATGTAGCGGCCATGCTCGGCAGCATCGATCACAAGTTTACCCAGACCTTAGTTGAGGCCTTAATCAATGAAGACGGTGCTGCGTTGCTCGCTGCGGTGGCTCAATTTGCTGAGCACGCACCGGATTACAGCGCAGCACTGGCCGATTTACAGACGGTTTTGCACCGCATTGCCATCGCCCAGGCGCTGCCCGCAGCGCTCGATAACAGCTATGGCGACAGGGATTTAATGCTCAGTTTTGCCAGCCGTTTGGCCGCCGAAGACGTGCAGCTGTTTTATCAGACAGCACTTATGGGCCAGCGCGATTTACAGCACAGTGTTGTGCCGCGCACCGGCTTTGAAATGACCTTGCTGCGCATGTTGGCCTTCAAACCCCAAGGGCTTGTTGATGTGCCGACTCAGAACTTGAGCGCTGACGCAGCAAAAGTACTTGCCGATCAGCAGCCGGCAGCGCTTCAAACTAGCGCAGCCCAGCAAGCGTCAGCGCCATCTGTACCCGATGCAGCAGAGGCTGCGGCGACCGCAGCACCGTCACACAGTGGCGCGCCGGTGGCCAGTGACAGCGATATACCGCCGTGGCATCAATCGCAGCACTTAGCGCCTAGCGAGCCAGCGCCGAAGCCCAGCGGGGCAGCTGGACAAGAGACTGTAAGTCCGGAAGCGGTGCTGGAGGGCAGTGGCTCAAAAAAGCCTGAAGCCCTCACGGGCGAGCTTGCACAAGGAGGCACACCGGCAGCGCTCAACTCGACAGTGACGCCACTTCAGCCGGGCGCAGCGGCACAAACAGCTGCGCCGCAAGCACCCTTGGAAGAACCAAGCAAAGCGCCCTTAGCTTCGCTGGAAGAGTCTTCAGCGCAGGAGGAGTCTTCAGCGCAGGAGGAGCCTTCAGCGCATCAAGAGCCCTCAGCGTATGAACACAAGCCCTCAGCGTACGAACACAAGCCCTCAGTGCATCAGCAAAAGCCTGAGCTGCCAGAGCCAGAGTCGGCTAAGCAGCAACGGCAAAGCAGGCCCCCTGAGCCCTCCGCTCAAGCGCTCGCCCAGCCAAATGCGGATATAGCTGCCGCTCACGTGCAGCGCGCTGTGGCAGCGTTGTCTTCTACTGAGCAAAGCGGTGAGCACACAGCGCCGAGCGAACAGGTGGCGAAGGTTGCGTTGGCGGAATTTGGTTGCGATACCTGGATCAGTGTCTATCGCCAGTTGCCAATTGGCGGTGTGTTAAAAATGACGGCATCCAATCTGGTTTGCATGGGGCTTGAAGATGGTCGGGCGCTATTTTTACAGGATGAACTCTCCGGCGGGCTGTTAAATAAAGAGCATGCGCTGAGCCTTGGGCGTGCGCTCAGTGAATATTTTGGCGCTGAGATCAGCGTTGATATTGAAGCCGGTCAGCAACCAGAGCACATGGAAACACCTGCTCAGTGGCGACTTAGAAAACAGCAGGAGCGAAGAGCCAACGCACTGGCTTCTCTTAAGGCCGATGCAGTGGTAAAAACACTGGAACAACATTTTTCGGCAGTGATGGATGACAGCTCACTGCAAGTGATTGACGAATAACAGGAGCAAAGACAGGTGATGAAAGGTCTTGGTGACATGATGAAACAGGCCCAGCAAATGCAAGAGAACATGCAGAAAATGCAGCAGGAGCTGGCCAATGTAGAAGTGGAAGGGCAGGCCGGTGCCGGCTTGGTGAAAGTGGTCATGACTGGCCGCCACGATGTCAAACAGGTTAAGGTTGATCCGGATGTATTGAGCGAAGATGTGTCCATGCTCGAGGATTTACTTGCCGCCGCAGTGAACGACGCTGTGCGCCGTGTCGAAGAAAAAAATCAGGCGAGCCTCGCCGAGCTCACCGGCGGTATGAGCATGCCTCCTGGCTTTAAAATGCCGTTTTAACCCGGAGCTGGTTGCCGTTTAGATTTATGTTTTCGCCGTTAATTGATGAGCTCATTCGCTCGCTGAAAGTTTTGCCCGGGGTCGGACCCAAAAGCGCCCAGCGTATGGCTTTGCACCTGTTGGAGCACGAGCGCGAGGCGGCCTCAAGGCTCGCACTCGCCTTAAATAACTGTGTTGAAAAAGTGCAGCGCTGTCAGGGATGTCGAACCTTAAGCGAAGAGCCTTTGTGCTTTTTATGCAATAACCCGCGCCGCGACAAAAAGTTAATTTGTGTGGTGGAAAGCCCGGCAGATGTTTTGGCACTCGAGCAGAGTGCAAGCTTTGGCGGTCATTATTTTGTTCTGCACGGGCGCCTGTCACCGATAGATGGCATAGGCCCGGCGGACATTGGCTTAGATGTGTTGACTGCGCGCATGCGCGATGATGAGCTTGAAGAAATTATTGTCGCCACCAATCCGAGTATGGAAGGTGAGGCGACCGCTCACTACATTGCCGAAAAGGCCCGCGCAGCGGGTGTCAAAGTTAGCCGCATCGCCCACGGCGTGCCGATTGGCGGTGAGCTTGAATATATTGATGGCGGTACGCTTGCCCATGCACTTAGCTCGAGAAGGCAGCTCTGATGTCCGATAGTCTATTAAAACAGCCCGTGCACTGGGTCGATAGTGACGCCGAACTTGAGCGCCTGTGCGACAGCTGGCAAAACACCAAACTGCTGGCGCTTGATACTGAGTTTATCCGCACCTCGACCTATTATCCGATCGCCGGTTTACTGCAGCTCAACGATGGTCAGGCGACGTATTTAGTCGATCCAACATGCATAGATGATTGGTATCCACTGATCGAGCTGCTCGATGATAAACAGCGAATTATTGCTATGCATGCCTGCAGCGAAGACCTGGAGGTCCTTCAGCAGTGCCTCGGTTGTATACCGGCGCAAATTTTTGATACTCAGGTGGCCATTGCCTTTGCCGGCGGTGCTGCATCAATGGGTTATGCTGCGCTGGTTGAGCAGGAGCTCGGGCTTGCGCTGCCGAAAGCTGAAACGCGCTCGGACTGGCTGCAAAGGCCCTTAAGCAAAGCCCAATTGATGTACGCGGCACTCGATGTTGAATACTTGTTTGAGCTGGCGCAGTTGCTCTTTGCTCGGCTTGAGCAGCAGCACAAGCTCGACTGGGTGCTCGAAGACGCCCGTCGCCAATATCGTCAGTTTAAAGCGAACCAGCAGGGCCGCCAGGCCGTCGATCGCATTAAAAATTCCTGGAAACTGATACCGCGCAAGCTCGCTGCGCTGCAGCGCTTGGCCGATTGGCGGGAAAACCTTGCCCAGATGGACGATGTGCCGCGCAACCGGGTCATAAAAGAAGGCGCCTTGTACGAGCTGGCGCTGAGTATGCCCAAGCACATCAGTCAGTTGCGTAAGATCGAGGGCATCAGTGATCGCATCGTGCGCAAGCACGGCGAACATATCGTCGAGCTGATTGCCGGCGTCGAAGCGCTGCCTGACGATCAACTGCCCGAGCCGTTACCTAAGCCCTTGAATAAAAGTGAGCGTGAAAAATTGCAGGCGCTCAGGGCGTTTATCAATGCGCAGGCTGACAATTTAGCCGTGGCGCCGGAACTGATATTTCGCAAAAAAGACTGCGAGCGCATATTGCGCTTGGCCGCAGCTGAATCCTGGCAGCCGCTTGAGGCGATGTTACAGGGCTGGCGCGAACAGCAACTGGGTTCGGCCTTAAGACAATTTTTAAAAGAATTATGAAAAAACTTGTAGAAATATATCGCTGCAGTAAAAAAGAGGGTTTGTACCTCTATGTTAACCGAGGGCAAAAGCTTGAAGATTTGCCCGAAAGCTTGCTGCAAAGCCTTGGTAAAACCGAGCTGGCCATGAGCTTAAGCCTCGATAAACAGCGCAAGTTGGCGCAGGTAGACGTTGTCAAAGTGCTTGAAGCGCTCGAAGATGCGGGCTATTTTCTGCAGCTGCCGCCGTCGGTTTCTGTTGAAGAGCAGCTCGGCAGCAGCACGTAGGGCAAATATGGCAATGCGCGATCAATTCTGGCAGCACTACAGTCTCGATGAGCTGAGTCGGGAAGAGTGGGAGGCGCTCTGCGATGGCTGCGCGCTGTGTTGCCTGCACAAACTCGAAGATGAAGACAGCGGTGCAATTGCGGTGACGGATTTAAGCTGTCGTTATCTGGATCTTGATAGCTGCCGCTGCAGTGATTACCCGCGGCGTCATATCAACGTTCCCGACTGTGTGCCGTTTGATGTACAAAGTGCGCGCAGCTTTTACTGGCTGCCTGATACCTGTGCCTATCGGCGCTTAGCTCAGGGCAGGGCGCTGCCAGATTGGCACTGGCTGTTAAGCGGTGACAAAAACCTTGTGCACACGCTGCAAGTATCGGCGCAGAATCAGAGTATATCTGAGACTTTAGTGCCCGAAGATTTGTGGCAGGAGCGCGTTGTGCGCTGGGTAGAGAGCGACAGCGATCAAAAGGCTTGATCAACACGAGCAACAACGATGACAGAACATGAATATTTTTGGGCCTGGACGTATTACCTCGGTGCGGCCGGCGTGTTTTACCTGTGCTTTTGGTATGCCAGCCGCAAGTGGTGGCGCGATGTAAAGCATATAGCGCGCGCGCTGCTCGCGGCGGTGTTATTCACCCCCTGGTACAGCGACGGCGGTTATCACCTTCTGGCGCCGGCCTGGTTAAGCTCGGTGGCCGATATGTTACTCGAGCGCGATGGCGGTTTTTTCCGTGCCGGCACGCCGCTGCTGGCTGCACTGTGCCTGGCCATGCTTATCGCAACCGCGCTTGCGTTTATCAAACGCAAGAAAAAGCCCGAGCCTCGGCGCGGCGCAACCGAGCGCAAGGCTGCCTGATATTTCAGTGCGGGCCCCACTAAACCCCAGTGTTGTTCACTTAAGTGCAAGCTTTGCTCCTAGCATCTCGTTACATTATTAAGTGAACAGTGTTGCCCGCTAAGCCCCGCTACTTAAAGTCTTGCCTGTGTGTTTATCCGCTGTTAGCGCTGACTTGAGCTTTAAAGCAGCTCCGAACAAAGCCTGCTATAACTAATCAGTAGTTATAACTTCTTTTTATAGGTTCGCTTCTTCACGTTGGGGCGGGTTTTGTGATGTTTTGGGTGCTGCTTTGAACACTAGGACAAACACCGGAGTGCTGGCTCCAGCTCGAGTACCTGTTTTTCTTCTTTGCCTATGGCTTGCACTGTGTGCCGCTGCTGCGTCGGCGCAAGAGTCACAAGCGAGCGGTGCTGTTCAGGCCGACACTGACCCCGATGTACGCCTTGTGATTGATGTCAGTGGCAGCATGAAGCGCAACGATCCCAATAATCTGCGCCAACCGGCGGTTGAGCTTTTAGTCGAACTGTTGCCGGAACAAGCAAGCGCTGGTGTCTGGACCTTCGGCAAGTGGGTCAATATGTTGGTCAAACATCAAAAAGTCGACGACAAGTGGCGAGAGTCCGCGCGCAGCCTTGCCCCGAAAATTAATTCCGCTGGCCTTTATACCAATATCGGCGAAGCACTGGAAAAAGCCGCCTACGACATCAGCTACACCGATGCCGATAAAAACAAGCAAATTATATTATTGACCGATGGCATGGTTGATATCGATAAACAGTCGCAACTGAATCAAAAAGAGTGGCGGCGTATTGTCGATGAATTAATTCCGAAACTAAAAGCAGGTGGGTATCGCATCCACACCATTGCGCTGTCGAATAATGCCGATAGAGATTTAATGAATAAATTATCGGTGGCCACCGATGGTCTGGCTGAGCTGGCAGAAGACGCCGATCAATTAATGCAGATATTCCTTAAGGCTTTTGATGCTGCAGCGCCGGCCGAGCAGGTTGAACTCAGTGACAATCAGTTTGTTATTGACTCAAGTGTTGAAGAGTTTACGGCGCTGATTTTTCGCAAAAAAGCCAGCGGTACGGTTGCACTCGCGAGCCCAGATCAGCAGCGCTTGAGCGCCTCGACGAACGACAGTGATTTGCGCTGGCACCGGGCGCACAACTACGACCTTATCACCGTAAAGCGGCCACTCGAAGGCACTTGGTATATTGACGGAGAGATTGCCGAGCAGAGTCGCGTCACCGTAGTCAGCAACTTAAATCTGCGCTTAAAACCGCTGCCAACCAATATTATCAGTGGCGATAAACTCGCGCTGGAAGCTCTGTTGCAAGAAGACGGGCAAATTATTGCGAACCCGGATTTTTTGGCGTTAATGGATGTTGAAGCCGAATTAAGCGGCGGCCATAGTTTTGACAGCTTGGTTTCAGTGTGGAAGCAGGCTCTGAAACAAGATGGCGCCTACGGTCGCTATCGCGCTGCGCTACCGGAGCTTACTAACGAGGGCGTTTACGAGCTTAAAATCAGTGTTGATGGCAAGACCTTCCAGCGTCAGCTCAAGCATCAAATGACACTGCGCCGGCCCTTTAGCGCGGAATTAAGGCAGGCATTTGTCGATGGCAGCGTACGTTATTTATTGACGGTCAACGCGTTTCATTCCGAGCTTGATTACAACAGTGTCTCAATTGTCGCCAGTATTGCCGGGCCCAATAACAGCAACTTTACCCGCTCGCTGAGTTTTACTGAAGCCGATAACTGGCAAGCGGAATTTATGCCGGACCTGGAAGGCGACTATGTCGCCAAGTTACGAGTTAAGGCGCGCAGTAAAAACGGCGCGCAACTTGATAATGAATTACAAGCTCTTAAGTTTTCTTATTCCGCCGATTCGGGTTTAAGCCAGTCGGAAAAACCCTTTGCCGAGGCCAGCGTTGAAAACGAAGAGCCGGTTGAAGAGCTGGAAACTGCTGAACCTGTTGAGGCGCAAGAGTCGGTTGAGCCCGCGCAAGAGGACGCCGCCCAAACGGAGGGGCCTCCGGCGTGGATGCTTTATGCCGCACTCGGAGTCGGTAACTTATTGCTTCTTGGTCTTGGGTATTTTGCCTTTAGAAAAATAATGGGTGGGCCTAAAAAAGATATTCTCGATGAAATCGAAGCGGAAGAAAAAGCACTTGAAGAGCAAAGTGACGCCGCTGCGCTTGATGACGAGCCCGAGCCGGAAGAAGATGAGCCGCCGATGGAAGATCTCGATCCGGACGCTGCCGAGCCAGAGGCGGCGATGAGCATGGACAACGATGAGCAGCTGCTCGCCGAACCCGACTCAAGCACAGATGAGCCCGAGCCTGAAAATGCGCCTGCAGATGAGCCGGCGATGGACGATCTCGACGGCAGTGCTGACGAAGCCTTCGATGCTTTAGAAACTATGGCTGACGAGGCTGAGCAGGCCGAGGACAGCGCCGATTCCGATTTGGCCGCTGAGCTTGAGGGTTTTGACGAGCTCGATGATCTCGATGCGATGACCATGGAGCAAGAAATGACCGCGGAACAGGGCGCGGCCGAGGGCAGCGATGCGCAAAATCAGGCGGAGCAGAGTTCCGAGGAGGCCTCAGATGACGATATGGTGCAGGCCATGCTGGAAGCTCAGGGGCTGGATTTGGCAGAAGAAGAGCTCGACGATGCAATTTCGTCGCTTATTGACGACTTGGAAGATGACGACGATGAAAATAAATGAGTCAGTCGTTACACATTGAGCGTTTGCGATGGTGCTCTGCGGCGCAGGGCCTGCACCTATATCGTTTGATAGCAGGCGCTTAGCTTTTTTACCTTAATTTTCTTTGCTTTCAGTATCCCGGCTGGTGACGTAATCGACAGCGTCGTTGACGGCGTGGGCCACCTTGTCGACCATGTTTTCAATTTCGTCCGGCGTTAGAAAAAAAGTCATATCGACATCGTGGCGTACGTAGCGCGGCGGCAGGCGATTGAGCGCGACGCAGGCCACGTCGGCGAGGAAATCACTGTCGGAGTTTGCCCGGTCACTCGCGCGCAAAACTTGGTCGATAACCATTTGTTCAAAGTAGTTGTGAATGCTATCGCGCTGAGAAAGCGCTTCATAACGGCGGCGGCCGACACTGAGCAACATGGGGAGGCCCTTAAGATTTGAAAACGTGTTATTAGTTTAGACCTTAGTCTTAACGTGCCCTAGTTTTTTTGTTTTGTATTAAGTTTCGTATTTCAAAGCGCATAGGGTGCAAGGCCGCGTAGAGCGTGCGGCGAACGGGCAGGTGGCGGCCGAGGATTAAATCGCAGATAAGCCTCGCGGCCAGAGGGCTGTAGGCCAAGCCGCGCGAGCCAAAAGCCAGGGCGCAGTAGAGCCCGGGGTAGGGGGCGCCGAGTTCGGCGATATCGGCATTGGCTTTGTGCCGCAGTGCAGCAAAGCGTTCGAGGCTCAGTTTGATATTATTTACTGGCCCAAGCAAAGGCAGGTAGTCGGGGCTCGTTGTGCGAAAAGCCACCCGGCCCTGTAAATGTTTGTCGCTGCCGTCAAAGCCCGGTAAAAAACTGCTAAGTGCGTCTAAGTTTTTTTGGTGATCGTGCTGAGTTAATTCACAACTGGTATCGCTGAGTGAAAAAGTTGCTCCGGCGCAGTGTTGTGGTCCGCTGGGTGTTTGCTGAGCCGGCGTGAGATAACCTTCGCCGCAGATCACGGCCCTTAATGTTTTTAGTTGTTCGTCGCTGTCTAAAAAGCTCACTTGGCCGCGTATACGTTTTAACGTCAGGTGCTTAAGCTCTGGAAATTGCTGCGCCTCATAGGCGCTGGCGACAATAACGTGGCTTGCGAAAAATTCACGGTTTTGGCATATCACCCGCCAATTTGCGCCGCTTTGTTCAAGGCTGAGCGCCTCGCAGTTTTCGTGCACGTCGATAAGTGAGTGTTCTAATAATTGTCGGCACAGGCGAGGCGGGCTCAGCCAGCCGGATTGTTTTAACCACAGGCCACCTGTATTTAATTCGATGCCGCATTGGAGGCTCGCCTGTTGGCGATCGAGTAAAGCAAATTGCTCGCCGCGATAGTGCTTAATTAAATCTAGGTGGCGCTTGTGATTTTTGTTGTTGCTTAGGTGTAATACGCCACAGGCCTGTCCGCAGTTTTGATAATAATTGCCCTGCTGATAAAACTGATCGGCGTACATCTGCGCGGCGAGATTAAATTCACTGAGCGTGTCGTTGCCGAGGCCAAGACGGGTGTAAACCGCGCCGGCTGGGTTGCCCGACGCCTGGCTGGCGATGTGATTTTTTTCGAGTACGGTGCAGGGCAGGCCCTGTTCTGCGAGCCGCCTTGCAATCTGTGCACCGGCCATGCCCGCACCGATAATAAGCGCCCGAGCCTGTGTTGTGTTCGGCATTTTGCGCTCGGGTATTAACAACCAATTTGCCTGGCGGCTAGTTTTTAAGCGGCGTTTGTTTATTGCATGTGCCGCTGCTGTATTTGTTTGGTTGTGTTTTGAAGGATTGTTTAGATGGTTTTTTTTTGCGCTGTTGGCGCTGCTGCCCTGCATACTGTGATCGGCGTTTTCACAAGCTGTATCCCCCGTAAATGATGCGATCAGCATTTCCCGTTTTCGGCCGAAGCCGGGGATTTTTTGTATCGAAAAGCCGTGTGCTTTGAGGCCGCGTTTAACGGTGCCTGCGCAGGTGAACGTGGCGACGCTGGTACCGGCTTGACTATTGGCCTGCATCGCTTGAAAAAGCTCGCTTTGCCACATTTCGGGGTTTTTAGCCGGTGCAAAACCGTCGAGAAACCAGGCGTCTACCTTGTTTTGTCGCTCGCCAAAAGCCGGTCGTTTTTCGGCAAGTTCAGGCTGTGCTTGAATCAGCGTGCTAAGCTCGGGCCAGGCGTCATTGCTGTCGCCAAAATAAAGTAACAGCCGTATTGTTTTAATTGGCGCTGTGTTTTGTTGCTGTTTTTGATCGCTTGCGCCAGCGGCTTTTAGTTCAATGTTTTGCAAACCCTGCCACGGCTGCGGCGGATAGTTTTGTAGTAGCAGTGCGGCGAGTTCGGCGAGCTGTGGCCAGGCGCCAAGCGCGCGTTTTAAGGCTTCCGGGCTCAGCGGATATTTTTCAACGCTGATGTAGGTCAGCTCGGCATTTTGGGTATCGCACTGATTCCAAAGCTGCCAGGTAGCGAGAAAGTTTAAGCCGGTGCCAAAGCCTGTTTCTGCGATGCAAAAAGTATTGCCGCTTAACTGTTGCCAGCGCGCCTGGAGTTGATTGCCCCTTAAAAACACATAGCGGCTTTCATCCAGGCCGTTGTCTTTGGAGAAGTAGACATCGTCAAATTCACTGCTGCTTGGCTCATTATTGGCATCCCAGGTGAGTTCGGCGCAGCGGGTTTTTTGAGGTGCTTTATTTGAACTGTCAGTCACGAGTTTGCTCAATGCGTAAAGTAAATAGCTTGGTTAGAGAGCGTGTTGTGTGGCCGCTCGGCGCTTTAAGCGCTGTTTGGTGAGGGCTAAAGCGCGCCTGTAGCTTTATTTATCAAAGCTTGACAGCAGCGTTTGAGTCCACTGTTTAATGCGCTGCTCTGTGAGTTCAAATTCATTTTCTTCGTCGAGGGCGAGGCCAACAAACATGCTGCCGTCTTGCGTTAACGCTTTGCTCTGTTCAAATTCATAGCCCTCTGCGGGCCAGTATGCAACGGCGGTCGCGCCAAGGCCGACGATTTTATCGTGCAGATAACCCAGGGCGTCCTGGAACCACTGCGGATAGCCAACTTGGTCACCCAGGCCAAATAAGCCGATGCGCTTGCCGCTAAGATCCAGTTCGTCGAGCTCGTCCCAGCAGTTTTCCCAGTCCTCTTGCAGCTCGCCGTAGTCCCAGGTTGGAATGCCTAGAATAAGTAAGTCGTAAGCGAGCATCGTCTCGATATTTTCGTCGGCAATATTAAATAGCTCGACACGGTCGGCGCCGATCGCCGCCTGGATTTTTTCCGCAGCCATTTCGGTGTAGCAGGTCGAGCTGCCGTAAAATAGAGCAATGCTTTTAGTCACGCAGCCGAGCCCTCCGAAAGTTGATTGAGCAGCTGATCGAGCCAGTTTTGAAGCTGCTGTGCTCGGTCCTCGTCGCCTTGTGCGTCGAGCACAAGCAATTCACCGCTGCGCTGGGCACCTAGCTTTTGCAGGCTTTCGTCGAGGCGAAAACCCGCCGCAGCAAAGTTGGGGTAGTTGCTGTCGCCGAGGCATATAAGGTGGTAGGGTTTTTCACGGAGGTTTGGGGGGCTCAGGCGCAGATCTTCGTCGAGGCTGCGGATATTTGCCGGCAGATCACCCATACCGGTGGTTGAACTGATAATAATTAAATGCCGGTCGAGCTCGCTTGCCAGTTGGCCGCGCTGATAGTTCAGCTCGAGCAAAACATCGTGACCACACTCAGCTAGCTTTTCGCTCATCGCGGTTGCAAGCTGTTCAGCCGTGCCCATCACGGAGCCGACAATAAGGTAAAAACTGGCCATATACCCTCGAAAATAAAAAAGCCATGTATAGTAGTGGCTTCGAATGTTTAGGTCTAATTGTTTGCTTGTTGCGCGACAAGCAGCGTTGCATAAGTGGGAGTTTCGGTGAGTGATATGAGTCAGGCGCGGCCTGCGTTGGGGATTTACGAACACTATAAAGGCCAGCGCTATCAACTGCTTGGTTTTTGTCGGCACAGTGAAAGCGAAGAGGAGCTGGCGCTGTACCGCTGCCTCTACGGCAATTTTGATTTATGGGTGCGCCCGCTGACAATGTTTACTGAGTACATTGAGCGAGACGGCCAGTGCTTGGCCCGTTTTCGTTTTGTTGAAGCCGCTGAGCCCAGCCTGTGAGCTACGCGTGAGCAAAAAGATACATGAAGCGGATCAGCAGGCTGTTACGCAAGCGCAGCTGCTTGAGCAGGATCAGCGTTTTATGAGCCGGGCACTGGAGCTTGCCAAAGAAGCGGCCGAGCTTGGCGAGGTGCCGGTTGGCGCGCTTGTTGTGCGCGATGGTCAGATTCTAGCGGAGGCCGGCAACAGGCCGATCTCTGACTGCGATGCCAGTGCCCACGCTGAGGTGTTGGCGATACGTAAAGCCTGCCGGGCAACAAAAAATTATCGCCTGCCCGGTGCCACGCTCTATGTCACCATCGAGCCCTGTGCGATGTGCCTGGGCACTTTGGTTCACGCGCGTATTGAGCGCCTGGTGTACGGTGCAGCTGAGCCCAAAGCCGGGGTTGTGCACAGCAATACCGGCCTGCTGCAAGATGCTTGTTTTAATCATCAGTTTAGTGTCGAAGCTGGGGTGATGGCTGAGCAGTGCAGCGAGGTGATTTCGCACTTTTTTAAGCGCAGGCGGGAGCAAATTAAAGCTCTAAAGCGGGCGTCGACAGCGTGCGCACAGCATCGGTCACCGCCGGGCTGACCTTTGAATAGTTGATTTCTTCGTCGAGTTTAGCCAGTTGGCGCTGCTCGTTTACTTTCTCGTGCCAGGCGATGATATTGTAGAAATTGCGGATATTTTGCACGTAGTCGACCGCTTCCCAGCCGCGGGCGTAGCCGTGCTTGGTGTATTTATAGTATTTGGCCTTGGCCAGTAGCGGCAGGTAGCGACGCACGTCGGACCACTTATCTGGGTTGGCGCCGTGGCCCTCGGTTAATTTGCGCGCATCTTCAAGGTGGCCCATGCCGATGTTGTAGGCCGCCAGTGCCAACCAGCTGCGGTCGGGTTCGGCGATGCGCTCGGGAATGCGCTTGTGAATGGAGCGAAAGTAGCGCGCACCGCCGCCAATGGATTGTTTAGCGTTGGCGCGGTTTTTCACTCCAACTTGCTTGGCCGTGTCCATGGTCAGCATCATAAAACCTTTGACGCCGGTATAGGAGACCGCTTTGGGGTTCCAGTGACTCTCTTGGTAGCTAAGTGCCGCCAGCAGTTGCCAGTCGAGTTCTTGTTCTTGCGCGGCTTCTTGCAGGTGTGCCTTCCACTTAGGCAGGCGCGATTGCATGCGTTTGGTGAACAGCAGGGAGCCGGCAAAGTCAATTTTTTCAACGTGGCCGTAAAAGACCTCGGTCAGGTCTTCGATCATCGTTTGGGTTTGCGCTTCGGCAAAAAACTTCTCGGCCTGTTTAATCAAACTGCGGTCGACTTTTTTGGCAAAAGCCCAGGCCAGGGGTTGGGCTTCGCTGATATCAAAGGCGCGGCGAGCTTTGGGGTAGAGTGCGGCGTTGATGTCATAGGCATTGGAGTCGACCACGGTGTAGTCAATTTCGCCGAGCTGCACAAGCTCCATAAGCTCCATCATTTCTAAGTCGTGGCGCACTTCCCACTCGAGCTCGGGGTGCTGGAGTTTGAGCTTGTGCAGGTTCTCTTCATGCGAGCTGTCGGCAATGACAACTAAGCGGCCGTCTTGCAGGTCGGCGAAGGTTTTCGGGCGCTTGCTGCCGCTGCGATACAGCAGAACCTGAGTAACGGAGGCGTAAGACGGGGCAAAATCGACGTGATTTTCACGCGCGGGGGTTACCGTCAAACCGGCTGCGGCAAATTGCCCGGGCGAGCGGTCGAGGTTCGCGAGCATGGTGCCCAGGTCGTATTCATCAACCAGTTCGAGCTCAAGGCCCAGATAGTCGGCAAACGCTGAGGCAAGCAGGTATTCAAAGCCCGAGTAGCCGTTGGCGGCTTCAAAGTAGGTGGTCGGCCCGTTGCGCGACACCATGGTCAGCTTGCCTTTGGCCATGACTCGCTCGAGCTCGTTGGGCTCTCTGTCGTTTTGAAGGCCGGCACTGACTACAACCAGAATGGCGCTAAACAAGCACAGCTTGACCAGACGCAAAGTCGCCGCGGCCAGTTTATGTGCTTGTTTTTTTGTCATTAACGTCTTCCGTCTGCTCAAAAGTTGCGCGATTTTACACGTGCTTAATGTGATCGGCCACTCATTTTATTGTTCTTGGCTAAGGATTTTAGTGTCTTGGCACGAATTTTCACGCGATTTTCATATTGAAAATATCTATGAGGAAGATGAAAGCACCGGCAAGCTCAAGTACAATGCCGCCCATCTCTCCAACAGCTGTTATTGCCTTTATTGTTATCGCCCTATTAATAGGAACTAGTTAGGAACCTCCATGCTGATACTTCGCGGCTCTTCCGCTCTTTCTGAATTCCGTCTGACCAAACTTAAGCAACGCATCAAAGAGGCTGGCATAGGCTTAACCTCGATACAAGCGGAGTTTGTTCATTTTGTGGATGTAAGCGAATCCTTGAGTGACGAGCAGCTGGCGGTGTTAAAGCAGTTACTGCACTACGGCCCCAAAGCCGAGGCCGTTAAGCACGAAGGCCAGCAACTGTGCGTGATTCCGCGTTTTGGCACGATTAGCCCGTGGTCCTCAAAGGCCACCGATATCGCCTTAAACGCCGGCCTGGATAGCGTTAAGCGCATTGAGCGCGGCGTGAGTTACTACGTAGAAGGCTGCGCGGACAGCGGTGCTCTGAAGGCGCTGTTGCACGACCGTATGGTCGAGCTTGTATTGGACAACGAACAGCAGGCCGAGCAAATCTTTGTTCAGCAGCAACCCAAAGAGCACGGCAGTGTCGCGGTTGTCGCGCGCGGCCGCGAAGCCTTGGTTGAGGCCAATGTCAGCCTTGGCCTTGCGCTGGCGGAAGACGAAATCGACTACCTGACAGAGAGCTTCAGCGATTTGGGGCGCGACCCGAGTGATGTGGAGCTAATGATGTTTGCGCAGGCAAACTCTGAGCACTGTCGCCACAAGATCTTTAATGCCAGCTGGACCTTAGACGGCGCCGAGCAGCCGCGTTCGCTGTTTAAGATGATCAAAAACACCTACGAAAAGGGCGGTGAAGATGTGCTTTCGGCCTATGCCGACAACGCCTCGGTTGTGCGCGGCCCGGAGGCGGGGCGCTTTTACCCCGATCCGCAAAGCCAGGCTTACGCTTATGTCAACGAGCCTGTGCACCTGCTGATGAAAGTTGAGACGCACAACCATCCAACTGCCATTGCGCCGTTCCCAGGTGCTGGCACCGGTGCCGGTGGTGAAATTCGCGATGAGGGTGCCGTAGGCAAGGGCTCTAAACCGAAGGTTGGTTTGACCGGTTTTACCGTCAGTAACTTGCAGATTCCGGGTTATCGCCTGCCGTGGGAGCAGGATTACGGCAAACCCGAGCGCATTGTTACCGCACTCGATATTATGATTGACGGGCCCATTGGTGGCGCTGCGTTTAACAATGAGTTTGGCCGCCCGAATATTTGCGGTTATTTCCGAACCTTTGAGCAGGATTTCAGCGGCGAGCGCCGCGGCTATCACAAACCCATTATGCTCGCCGGTGGTTATGGCAATATCAAAGAAGAGCATATTGATCAAAACGAATTCGACGCCGGCCACAAGCTGGTTGTGCTCGGCGGCCCGGCGATGCTGATTGGCCTCGGTGGCGGCGCCGCCTCGTCGATGACCAGCGGTTCCTCGTCGGAGGATCTCGATTTTGCTTCGGTGCAGCGACAAAACCCTGAAATGGAGCGCCGCTGTCAGGAGGTTATCGACCAGTGCTGGCAGCGCGGCCCGCAGAACCCCATCGCGTTTATTCACGATGTTGGCGCCGGCGGTTTGAGCAACGCCTTTCCCGAGCTTGCCAAAGACGGCGGCTGTGGCGCGCTGTTTGAATTGCGCAACGTGCCCAATGACGAGCCGGGTATGAGCCCACTCGAGATCTGGTGCAACGAAAGCCAGGAGCGCTACGTTATGGCCGTGGCGCCAGAAAACCTGGCCGAGTTCGAGGCCATCTGTCAGCGCGAGCGCTGCCCGTACGCCGTGGTTGGCACGGCTTTGGATGAGCAGCGCCTGGTGTTAAACGACACCCACTTCGATGCCAAGCCGGTCGATCTGCCGATGAGCATCCTATTTGGCAAAGCGCCAAAAATGCACCGCAGCGCCGAGAAGCGAAACTACGATGTCAGCGCGTTTAATTACGCTGAGCTGCCGCTGGCTGAGGCCATCGAGCGCGTTATTCAGCATCCGGCGGTGGCCAGCAAAATGTTTCTGATCAGCATTGGTGATCGCTCGGTCACCGGCATGGTTGCCCGCGATCAGTTGGTGGGCCCGTGGCAGGTGCCAGTGGCCGACAACGCGGTGACAACTGTCGCCTACGATACCTACGCCGGTGAAGCGATGAGCATGGGTGAGCGCACGCCACTGGCGCTGCTCGACGCGCCGGCATCCGGGCGTATGGCCATCGGCGAAGCGCTGACCAATATCGCTTCAACCCGCATCGGCGATATTAAAGACATCAAACTCAGTGCCAACTGGATGTGTGCCGCCGGCCACCCGGGTGAAGATGAAAAACTCTATCGCACTGTTGAAACCGTTGGTATGGAACTGTGCCCAGAACTGGGCCTGACCATTCCTGTCGGCAAAGACTCGATGAGTATGCGCACCGCCTGGCAGCAAGACGGCGACGATAAAGCTGTGACCGCGCCGCTGTCGCTGGTTATTTCGGCATTTAGCCCAGTGTTAGATGTGCGCAAGACCATCACCCCTGAACTGGATGCCGGTGCCGACAGTCGCCTGCTGCTGATTGATCTCGGCCGCGGTAAAAACCGTATCGGCGCATCCATTTTTGCCCAGTGCTACGAAAACATGGGTGAGCAGGGGCCGGATCTCGACAACGCCACCGAATTCAAAGCGTTTTTTAACGCGCTGCAGCAGTGTTTGCAGGATGAATTGTTGTTGGCCTATCACGATCGCAGTGACGGCGGTTTATTGGCAACCCTGGCAGAGATGGCATTTGCCGGCCACTGCGGTGTGCAGCTTGATATTGAAGGCCTTGGCAGCGACGCCCATGCAGCGCTGTTTAACGAAGAGCTCGGCGCCGTTGTTCAAGTTAAAAACAACGAGCTTGGCAGAGTTGAAGAGATCTTTGCAGGTTTTGGCATCGCCGATTTGCTGGTTGATATCGGTGCCCCGCGCAGCGATGAAAGTTTTGTTGTGCAGGCCGGAAACAGCAGCTTGTATCAGAGCACGCGCAGCAGCCTGCAGGAGCTGTGGAGCAAAAATAGCTTCCACGTGCAGAGCCTGCGCGACAACCCGCTGTGTGCCGAGCAAGAGTTCGACCGCATTCGCCACAGCGATCCGGGTTTGAGTGTCAAACTCAGCTACGACGTCAACGACGACATTGCCGCGCCTTATATCGCCAAGGGTGTGCGCCCGCGTGTGGCTGTATTGCGCGAACAGGGCGTCAACGGCCATGTTGAGATGGCCGCGGCTTTTGATCGGGCGGGATTTGAGGCCGTCGATGTGCATATGAGCGACATTATTGCCGGGCGCCGTAGCCTCGAGGGCTTTAAAGGCCTGGCTGCGGCCGGCGGTTTCTCTTACGGTGATGTGCTTGGGGCCGGTGAGGGCTGGGCTAAAACGATCTTGTTTAACGGTCGCGCTCGCGATGAGTTTCAGGACTTTTTCCACCGCCTCGACACCTTTAGCCTCGGTGTGTGTAACGGCTGTCAGATGATGAGCAACTTAAAAAGCCTGATTCCCGGCGCTGAGCACTGGCCGCATTTTGTGCGCAACCTCAGCGAGCAATTTGAAGCGCGCTTTTCACTGGTGCGTATTGAAGACAGCCCGTCGGTGCTGTTTAACGGCATGGTTGGCTCGCACCTACCTGTCGCAGTGGCGCACGGTGAAGGCCGCGCTGAGTTCCGCGATGAGGCGCATTTGGCCGAGGTTGAAAAGGGCGCGACGGTGGCGATGCGCTACCTCAATAACGATTTGAGCATCGCCGAAACGTATCCGGCCAACCCCAATGGCTCGCCTGCGGGTATTACCAGTATTTCCAGCAACGACGGTCGCGCGACGATAATGATGCCGCACCCCGAGCGTATTTTCCGCGCGGTGTGCAACAGCTGGGCGCCGGCTGACTGGCAAGAGGATAGCGGCTGGATGCGCCTGTTCCGAAATGCCCGCGTTTTTGTTGATTAAGCTTTTGTTGACGAGATTCTGCTGGGCTATGGCGGGGCCGGGTTTAATACCCTGTGCCGGGGGCTGGTATTGATGCAGCCGGCCCTGTCTTTTCTCGGTGTTGGCGATGCCAGTCAGCAGGGGCTTGGCCACGCTTCGGCCTGTGTTGAGCTCGGCGATCGGCGCCTATTGATCGATTTGGGCCCCGGGGTGCTGCAGGCTTATATGGAGTCGTATGCGGCGCTGCCTGAAGCGCTGTTTATTACTCACTGCCACCTGGATCATATCGCTGATTTTGAAAAGCTGTTTATTAAAGCCTGGTTTGCCAAACTTGAACACGGCGCGGCATTCGAGCGGCCGCTGTTGTTTGTATCAGTGGCCATTGTTGCGCTGTTGCACGAGCGCGTAGCAAATTATCCGGGTGCCTTGGCTGAGGGCGGGGTTAATTTCTGGCAGGCTTTTCAGTTAATACCGGTTGCGCGAAGTTTTGAGTTTGGCGGCTGTGAATTTCAGCTTGTGCCCGCGCGCCACCACAAACCGGGTACGGCCTATGGCTTGTATTTACCCGGGCACTTTTTTTATACGGGCGATACCCGGCCCATTCCAGAAGTACTCGAACACACGATTGATGAGCACTGCTTGGTGTTTCACGATTGCAGTGTGCAGGGCAATCCATCGCACTCGGGCATTGATGATTTAAAGCGCGAATATTCTCAAGCTTTGTTGCAGAGGTTGTGGTGTTATCACTATAACAGCCCAGCTCAGCGCCAGGCTTTTAACGATGCCGGTTTAAAAAGTGTGCAGCCGGGGCAGCGCTTTACAGCTCTTGGTTTAAGCGGTCAAAGTGGCTAAATAAATCGTCGGGCAATTCCATTGCTTTTATTGCTGCGAGGGCTTTTTTGGGCTTTTGTTTGTAGATGCTCGCGTACAGCTCGGCGGCGTAATCGGCTTGGTAAAGCACGTGGGCAAAAGCACTTATATGTTCGCCTTCTTTAATGCGGCATTGATCGGCCAGAGCGTGCACAAGCTCATCTTCTAATTGCCAGTCTTTAGCTATCCAGTAAGTCAGCGCCGCTCCCATTTTTTTTAGCGCCGGCACAAAGGCATTGTACGCTGGGCTGACGTTTTCATTATTTAATTTAAATTGTTTGCTCAGCTCGCTAAATAAAGTGATTTTACCGATATCGTGCACAAGGCCGAGCACATAGACTTTAAATGCCTCAATTTTTCGGTGCTCGGCAATGCGCTCGCAGGCGACCGCACAACACAGGCTATGCTGCCAAATACGCTGGCCGCTCTGGCTAAAATAAGCACTCTCTCTTTGCAAAATCGGCTGCATAACCGCGGCGGATAAAACGCTGCGCAAACCGCGAATGCCGAGTTTGACAACGGCTTGTTCGATCTCGGCAATGCGCCGGCCGATGGGGTTAAAATACGCCGAGTTAGCCAACTTTAGCACGGCACTGGCCATAACCGGGTCTTTGTCGATGATGTCGACATAGTCTTTGGCGGAGCTGTCGGGGTCTCTTAGGCTTTTTAATAAACGCGGAATCACGTGGGGCAGGCGCGGCACGGCCTTGTCGCGCAGCTCTTGTTTTTGCAGGTTTTTCAGCGTGACATCAACAACAAGTTTTTGTGGCAGGCTCAGCTGCGCGCTGTCTTTTTGAAAAAGGTGGCGATAAAACGCTTCGCGGCTAACGGCCAGAGAAATATGTGCGTTGTCGTTTACTTGCCACTGATCTTGAGATTTGTGCTGCTGAAATACCTTGCTTAGGCTAAAGCCCATAAAGCCTTCCTTCTGCGGAGTCGGTCTGGCTTTAGTGTAGTTGTCTCAACTTGGCTTTGCTTGCAGCTTGGCCTGGATAAACTGGCTGTGGCCGAGGTGCAGCAAATCGGCAATGCGGCGAATGATATGCTCTTCGTATTTATCTAGCTGACCGTCGGCGTAGGCGATTTTCCACATATCGACCAACAGGCTAAATTTTTTTTCGTTAGAGCGGTGTTCGTTAATTAGGCGGGTAAATTGATGCAGCGAGGTTGCATCTTTGCGTTCGGCCTGCGCGTGCTGTTGCAGCTCGAGGCTCTCTTCAGTGCTGAGTTGGTAGCGTCGCTTCAGGGTTTCTACGAGCTTTTGCTGTTCCTGCTTGTCGAAATGGCCGTCGATACTGGCCACCTCGACAAGCAAGGCTGCACAGGCGAGCTGGATGGCATGCTCGTCCGGTACAGGGTCGGCGCCGTCGGCAAACAGGGCTTTGAGCGCCGTAAACATCTTAGGCCTTTTGGGCTTTCAGGTAGTTTTCGAGGTTGATCTGATCGGCAACAAAACCGCGAATACCTTCGCTGAGTTTTTCAGTGGCCATCTGATCTTCATTAAATGAAAAGCGGAACGCCGCTTCGTTTTCAAGCAGCTTTTCAGTATTCATGGTGATGTTCTCAGGGCTCAGAATACGCTCAAGGCTGCCGGTGTCGGCTTCGAGCTCGCCGAGCAGCTGAGGGCTGATAGTCAGGCGGTCACAGCCGGCCAGTGCTTCGAGCTCGCCGGTGTTGCGGAAGCTCGCGCCCATAACAACGGTGTTGTAGCCGTGCTGTTTGTAGTAGTTGTAGATCTTGGTGACTGACTGAACGCCCGGGTCTTCAAACTTGTCGTATTCGGTTTTGCCGGTGGCTTTTTTGTACCAGTCGAGGATACGGCCAACAAACGGAGAGATCAGAAACGCGCCGGCGTCGGCACAGGCAGCGGCCTGGCTGAAGCTAAACAGCAGAGTCAGGTTACAGTTGATGCCTTCTTTTTCGAGAACTTCAGCGGCTTTAATGCCTTCCCAGGTAGAGGCCAGCTTGATCAGAACACGGTCTTTGCTGATGCCTGCGGCTTCGTACAGGCCGATCAGTTTGTGGGCTTTTTCGATCGAGGCTTTGGTGTCGAAAGACAGTCGCGCATCAACTTCAGTAGAAATGCGGCCGGGAACAACGGTCAGGATCTCGGCGCCGATGGCAACGGCCAGCTTGTCAGAGGCATCTTCAACATTGTCGGAAGTCGCCAGAGCGTCTTGAACAAGGCCAGAATACTGTTCCATCTGTGCAGCTTTATAAAGCAGGGAAGGGTTGGTGGTTGCGTCGAGCGGCTTAAATTTCTTGATCGCTTCGATGTCGCCGGTATCGGCAACGACGTCTGAAAACTGCTTCAGTTGTTCCAGTTTATTGCTCATGGTTTTCCCCATAGTGTTGGTGCGCTTTATTGCAAGGAAATAGGCGGCTGCACAAGAGGCTTCCTTTAAACCGCCGAAAAAATCGCGCGCATTATAGCAATAAGTACTGCAGCTTTGTTACGCCCTATGGTTTTTAGGCTTATAAGCGTGGCTTCTATCTAAGTTTACGCTGCGTTTGCGGCGGTTTTACTGAGAATGCTTCAGCTGCGCACCTGTGCGAATGCCGCGCGCAGGGTATCGGCATTGGCATCGGCCTTGGGCGCGTGCTCGCTGAGGTAGCGGCGAAACAGGCGGCCACCGGGCTGGCCTGCAAAAAGTCCGAGCACATGGCGGCTCATATGGTGCAGGCGCGCGCCTTCGGCAATTTGCCGCTCGCAGTAATCGGCGTAGGCTTCGGCAACCTCAATACGGCTTTTAATTGCCGCACTGCTGCCAAATAGCGCCTGGTCGACATTGGCCATCAGGTAGGGGTTGCTGTAAGCCTCGCGCCCAACCATAACGCCGTCCAAATCTCTTAATAAGTTCGAGCATTGCTCGATAGTGTTCAGGCCGCCGTTGATAACAATATTCAGCTGCGGCAGCTCTTGTTTCAAACGCACAACGGCAGCGTAATCAAGCGGCGGGATTTCGCGGTTTTCTTTTGGGCTTAGGCCTTTAAGCCAGGCTTTGCGCGCGTGCACAATAAACGTACGACAGCCGGCGTCGGCGACGGTAACAACAAAGTGTTTTAGCGCATCGTAGTCTTCCATATCGTCGACGCCGATGCGGTGTTTGACGGTGACGGGAATAGCACAGCGTTGTTGCATGGCGGCAAAACACTCGGCTACCAGTTCGGGCTCTTTCATCAGCACCGCGCCTATCTTGCCTTTTTGCACCCGGTCACTCGGGCAGCCGCAGTTTAGGTTTACCTCGTCATAGCCCCACTGTTCGGCAATGGCGGAACATTCGGCCAGTTCTTGTGGGTCAGAGCCACCGAGCTGCAAAGCAAGTGGGTGCTCTTCTTGATTGAAGTTTAAAAAACGCTGCCGGTCACCGTGCAGAATCGCTCCGGTGACCACCATTTCACTGTAAAGCCGCGCCTGCTTGCTCATCAGCCGCCAAAGATAGCGGCAGTGACGGTCAGACCAATCCATCATCGGGGCGAGGCAGAAGCGCCAGGGGTTCGATAGTGTTTGCTCACTTGTTGCGGATCTTGAGTCGCTCACCTGGGGGCCTTTTGTAACGGTGTGGTGCGCTGACTTGCTGCTCGCTGTGAGCGCTAAAGCACACGCCTGTTAATTGGAGCGTAATTGTAAGAGTTGTAATGCTCAGAGCAAGGGCTTGCGTGCGGTTCTGTTTTTAATTGATCGGGGCAGAGCGTGTTTGGCTGTATTTATTGCTCGTATTCGACATTGTGCTGATGCGCGCTTTTTTTCTTTCAGCAGTTAGCCTGGGTTTGAGCATCTGTCTTTCGTCAGCTTATCGGTAATCACTGTAAAAACTGTGAACCCTGTCTCTCTAGTCCTTGGCCCTCGCTCGCTATTATGCATGCGTTGTATACGTTTACATTTCCGGGTTTGTGGCCGGATTTCCTTTCTTAGAGATGATAGGGACTTAGACCTGATGTTTTTGACTTCCATGCGCAAGCTTGTATTGCTTGCAGCATCCGTAGTGCTGTACGCCTGTGGCGGCGGGGTAGAGGTTGACAGCAATGCCAACCAAGCGCCGACAGCTGATTTTGAATATCGCATTGAAGGCGACAACCTTGTTTTGGACGCGTCCAAGTCGTTTGACTTTGACTCTGCGCAGCTGAGTTACAGTTGGTACGTCAATGACGAGCTGCTCGGGGCGGGGCGCACGTGGCGTCTGGCTTTTGATGAATCTCTATCGTACGAAGTTGAGCTTATTGTCAGCGATGGTCGTAGCAGCAGCTCAAAGACACTTTTTGTCAACGGTCACGGTTTTGGCGATTTGACTGGTGATGTTGAGCGCGGTCGTCAGCTTTATGAAAATGACCCAGGCTTGACCTGTATGGGCTGCCACGGTAGAGATGGGCAAGCCGAGTCGTCGCCAATTGACGCTAAAAAAACCGAGTATTTTCATACGAAGGACCCCGGCAAAGCGTATACCCTAAAAGCCTATCTGCAGCGCTGGATGCCACCTTCAACTGCGCCAAATGGCTGTGATGCCCAGTGTGCTGAAGATCTTGAAGCGTATATTCGCAGCTGGGTACTTGCCCCGGGGCAGCAGCCAAGCCCTGTGCCCACGGTGAGCCCAACGGCTAATCCTATTCCGAGTTTTGACCCTAATCCCAATCCAAGCCCAAATCCCGAGCCCTCTGCTATGCCTACGGCGATGCCAACTGTGCCACCTCTGCCATCGCCGGGGCCAAGCGCAATGCCCAGCAGTGCGCCTCAGCCCTCTGCCCAGCCAACGGTTGCACCCACTGCGGAGCCCGAACCTTCTCAGGCGCCGACCCAGGCACCGACGATGATGCCAACGGCAGAGCCCGAGCCGTCCGTTGTACCGAGCAGCGCACCAGAGCCGAGTCCGCTTCCGTCAAGCCAGCCGCCCGTCGTTGGTGATATTGAGCGCGGTGAGGCTCTGTATTTTGATGCGACAATGAACTGCTCGGTTTGTCACGGTGACGATGGCCAGTCGACGGCGTTTAAAGCCATTGATGCCTCGCGCGCTGTGTATACCTATTCAAAAGATTCCGTTCCAGGTAAAACATACAGTCTTGAGGCTTATTTAGAAGCTTGGATGCCTGCACCGGGTCAGTGTGATGCTCAGTGTGCGGCCGATTTGGCGGTTTATATTCGCTCGTGGTCTAGCGATGCTGAGCCTAGCCCCATGCCTAGCTCGGTGCCGAGTTTACTGCCCTCGCCAATGCCGACTACGACGCCACCTGCGGGCGACTTTAACGGTGATGTCGCTGCCGGTAAAGCTATCTTAAAAGACACCAGTGGCCAGTGTTTCACTTGCCATCAGGATGCAAATGAAGACGGTTATTTTGAAGCCGGCGCTGTCAGTATTCGCATTGATGTGAATAAATTTGCCTACCCGACAAATGCCAAATACGACGGTATGAATTATACCGGCAATAGTGTTGAGGACTTGGCCCGTTATATATCTGAGCAAATGCCGCTCAACCCCGCTTCCTGTGTCGACGAGTGTGCCGACGATGTCGCCGCTTACCTTTGGTCTTTGCGAGGCCAGTCGGTTGATACTGGGCCGACAGAGTGTTCGCTTGACGATCCGGTTTTATACGGCCGCCGCGCGCTTAAATTTTTAACCAGCTTTGAGTATCACAACTCGCTGCAGTCGCTGTTTGAGTCGCCGCTGCCTCACGATTATTCGACCTCAGCGAAAATTGCGGTTGATGACGAGATTGGCAGCTTGCCGAACCACGGTTTCTCTGCAATTGGTGAAATTCGTGTGAACTCCTATGACGCCAATGCCAAAGAGATTGCCGACTGGGCTGTTGATACCGGCGGTGTGCTGCCGTTCCAGTGTACGACAGCCAGTAGTTGTGCCAAAAACTTTATCGAAGACTTTGCGTATTACGCGTTCCGCAGGCCGCTGAGCGAAGACGAGAAAGCTGAATACACCGCAATGATCAGCGAAGCGACTAAGCTTGAAATAGGCTTGAAGTGGGCGATTCGCTCTGCGCTGATGTCACCTCAATTTTTGTATCGCACTGAGTTGGGCGAAAGCTCTGCCGCTACCTTAGAAAAACTTAATTCGGAGCCGGATAAGGTTATTTATGAGCCCGCGTCCGAGCCGATTGTTGTGCAAGGTAATAGCCCCGCTAACTCGGGTTATCAGTTCACCGGCAATGATTTAATTATTGTTACCGTTACAGCGACGCCAAAAATCGATTACAGCACCTTCCCGCAAACTGAGACGGACATTTATCCCGCTATTTATTTCGGCGGTGGCGGAGTGACCACGGATCCTCAGCCCATTGGTGGCCCTGGGCCGGAAGAGTTAACTTTCCACGTTAAAGATGTGACCGGGCCTGTGTATTACATGGCTGCGCAAGCGGTAGCGGAAATTAACGGCGAAGAGTTTGGCGGGCAGTTTACTGTGCAAGAAGTCAAAGTTGCGCCGGCGCAAATAAAGGAGATCCCCGAAACCTTTAAAGAGAAAGTGGCTGATGCCGACAGCGACGCTTATGTTTTGGATGACTTTGAATACGCTTCAGCGCTGTCGTATATGCTGACAGCTTCGGCACCAGATAAAGCTTTGATGAAGGCGGCCTTGGTCGGCGATCTAAATAATCCAGAAGAAGTTGAAAAACACGTCGATCGTTTGATTGACTCTGATCTTGGGCGTGAACAGGTTGCTCGTTTTGCGGCGCTGTGGTTTGGCACCGATCGCGTTAGAACGGTAAACCGTTTTGGCAACGACAGCTTTACACCAGAAGTCAAAGCGGCGATGGCCGAAGAAATTCGTCAGCTTTTCTCTCACGCTTTTTACGATGACTCGGTTGCTTATACCGATTTATTTGATGCCGAATTCACCTTTGTGAATAAGGTGTTGGCCGACTTTTATGGTATCGCCGGTGTCACTGGCGAGGCCTTTGAAAAAGTCTCAACGGTCGGTACTGAGCGCGGTGGTTTAATTGCATCGGGTGGTTTTATGGCGCTTTATGCCCACGATGATCGCAGCTCTCCGATTCAGCGTGCTGTGCACGTGCGTCAAGACATGCTTTGTCAGCAAATCCCATCGCCGGGTGAGCTAGACGACGGTGACGATCGAACTGCAGCTGCCGAGCTTGCTCAGCAGAAAGAAGAGACAGGTAATTTAACCACCACGGAGTTTTACGATATTCAAACGAATGTGCCGGGCACAGGTTGCGCGGTTTGCCACAACGCAGTGATTAACCCGTTGTTTGCGATCGACAACTTTGACAATGTCGGTCTTGTGCGCAAAACCGTCGATGATTTTTATGTGCAGACCGGTCTCGGTATTCACGGCAACGACGGTATTAAAATTGACGTGGTCAACAATGGCGGTCACTTGTACTCAGCAAATGTTGTCGGCGCGATTGATACAACAAAAGCCGATGAAGAAAAAGCCAATGGTGAAGGCATAGCATTTAAAGGTGCAAAAGCGCTGTCAAAAGCTTTGGTGGAAAATGATTTACCCGGTGTCGATGCCTGCTTAATTCAAAAAACCTATCGCTACGCGTTGGGCGCGCCATTGGCGCCTTCAGATGTCGATACGCGTTTTGAAAAATCCATAAACGGTTCTGAAGCTGGGCAGATGCTCTGTGTTCAGGATGATCTAAAACGAGCGCTTGGCAGTGCCAAGAGCCCGAAAGCGATGCTTAAGCAGCTTAGTCTCTCTGACGTGCTTCGTTTCCGACGCTAAAAAAGCGAATTTAATTTTAGGAAGTAACCATGAACAAAGAATTAAAAGAGTTTTTGCAGCACGAAGAGCACGAGCACAAGGCCTTGCATGAGCTGCAGCGACAAGAAGTTGCAAAGGGTATGCGCCTGCGCGAGTTCTTTTTCAAGAAAAATGAAAAAGCCATGCGCGCACGCGGTGATAATTTTCGCAAAAGCCGCCGTCAGTTTTTAGAGTTTATGGGCAAGACGGGTGTCTCTGCGTCGATGCTAAGAGCCTTTCCGGCAATTGCAGGGGTACTGGCGGCTCGCACTGCGCATGCAAACGACGAGGCAAAACGTGCGGTCTTTTGTTATATCAACTCCGGTGCGCCGGACGGGTACTGGTTGCCAAAATCGGCGAATGAAATGAACCTGGTAACCGAGCCGTATGCTGCAGTTGCCAGTATTTGTAATTTTCGTGAAATTGATGCGGTGGTTCCCGGTCACGGCCGCGCGACCACAGCACTTGGGGCGCGCTCTTATGGTCAGCCGACCAGCGATACGATTGCTGCTCCGGTTTTAAGTGCCAGCACGCCATTTTCAAATGTGTTTTTGGGCAGTGCGCCCGATGGTCAGGATATTAGTGCTTTTGGCAAACCTAAGTCTGACCCGCAAGTGGCTTTAAACGATTATTTTAGTGCCGGTGGCGGCGATAACGATGGCCCGGATACGACCTATTTAAAAGCTTATCAGGCACAAGTTCGGGCGGTGGAGCAGCTGAAAAACAAGTTGTCGATGGATGAGCGCGATCGTTTAAATGAACACGCGGCGGCTTTGGAGAAAATCGAAAAGCGCATCACTGATATTCTTAACGGTGCGACGGTTGACCCGGCAAGCTGTAAACCGGTGATTGCCGATGCCAGTCACTATATGAACGGTGATATCGTAAAAATGCTTGAGCACGGCAAGGTGCAGGTCGATATTATTATTGCCGCGCTGTCTTGTGGCCTGACTAACTTGGCGACCTTGCAGCTCGGTGCCGAGTCCGGTACGTGGAAGACGCACGGTGTTGATCACTATCGCGGTTTTACCGGTGATTCGCACGGCTCGGTACACGCGGGTTATACCAATGATGCCGGTGTGCCAATTTCGTATGTCGAGTGTCACCGTTATTTGAGCCAGGTGCCTGTGTATTTTATTGAGCAGCTAATGAGCGTTAGTGGTCCAGACGGTAAGCCTTTGATTGAAACAACGGTTTTTGCGCAGACTACCTGTATGGGCAATGGTATGAGCCACGCAACGCCTAATGCGCCGTTTATTTTAGCGACTAAACGCCCGGAATTTAAAAACTCGTTTTCAGCGGCCAATATGTCCGCGTCCGGAACAACTTATGATTTTAACGAAACAATATTAAAGGGGCTGGGTGTGCCTGGGGACTTTGCTTCAAACAATACACTTGATTTATTAAGTTAATTCTTTAGGTTTTTAAGTTTGTTTTTTTGAGTCGCCAATAAAAACGTTTTCAATCTTTTGAGTTGGCGGCTTCACAACGCTTGTGTGTTGACCTCAAGCAGGGCTCTGTGCTTGAGGTCTTTTCTTTCCGCTGGCTAATTTTCCCGCTGTTTGTCGGTACATTTGATATATATCGCTTATTTCCTTGTTGTTAAATTTAAACTTACGTTTAGCTTCAAACGTGCACTTTGCTTTTGAGAGTGAGCTGTTAGCAGTGCAGTTGTGTGCTGTGGTTTTGTTGTTGTCATTACGGCTAAGTGCTTAAGTGCTTGGGCTGGCCTAGTCGATGCAGGGCGCCAAGGTGTCTGTTAAATCATCAGCTCGGTAACACCGCCACATAACTTTCTTAAGCCTTGTTACTGAACTTCTCAGTCTTAAGTTTAAGTATCGCTTATATGTCAATAAGTGTTGTTTTTATGCTTGGCGGCTCTGTTTTAACGGTATATAGTCCAGCGCCATAACAACAAGCTCGTTGTCAGCGAGCGAATAGAAAATCAAAAAGGTGTTAAAACACCTGCGTCAAAAGGCTGCGACGGTTTAGCGTCGCCGGTGCTCGATAAAAAATAAAATTAATAATCATCGTGCATTGAAGGAGCTAATCAACTAGGGAACTAAGTGTTACTTGGCTCGGTGAGCACACCGGCTCTGTTTAGCGCTTAACGGGTTAAAAATTTAGCTGTTGTTCAGTCGTAGCGGACGTTTAGCTGTACTCCGATCTTACTGATGCTAATTGCTTTCAAATAATAACGATTGGAGTGATTAATGCGATTTTTACGTAACCCGATTTGGCTCGGGGCTGCACTGCTGTGTTGCGCAAACACAAGTCTCGCTGCCGCGTCTCAACCCTGGGAGGGCAGTTTTCACCACTACGGCGATAGCTATTACGATATCGACGGCGAACTGGTTGTCGAAGAATACCCCGAACCGTGGCAAGTGCCCGGCAATGGTTTGAGCCCCTGGGATCCAGCGGATGCCATTGTTCGAACAACACCGGCCCACGAGGATTTACCTCTATCTGATCTCGACAACAACGGAGGCTGGACCTTGATGCCCGAGCTCAGTGATGAGTTCAGTGCGAATACTTTTGACGAATACCATCTCGACGGCAAAGAAGCCGGCAAGTGGTTGCCGAACAACCATGTGTGGGGTGGGCGGCCGCCGGCAATTTTTGCGCCTAAAAATGTCAAAGTTGAAAATGACAAATTGCATTTAAGTACCAAGCTCGACCCAGAGGTTTACGCTCACGGTTTTTGGGATAACTGGTATACGGGCTGGAGCACGGCAAGTGTGCAGAACGTTAACCCGGTGCGCTACGGCTACTTTGAAGTCAAATCCCGCGTCGGCATAGGCTCATCTGGTTTCTGGCTCTACGGTGAGAGTTTGGAAGAGACCGACTACCTCGCCCACACGGGTAATGCCCCGGGCCATATCAAAAATAAACTTGAGATCGACGTATACGAGCAAGCTGGGCGCCGCCCGGGCTGGGCACCGTATTACAACATGAATACTTGGGCCTTTATTCATCAGGGGCAGGACCTTGAATACAGTGACCCGAACAGCGGTGGCACCTGGCCTGCTCAGCAAAATGGTGGGCACTGGTATGCCGGTATCGACTTTGCTGCCGACTTTCATGTCTATGGCCTGTATTGGGGGCCTGACTACATTATTTGGTATTTCGACGGCCAGCCGATTCGCAAAATGAAGAATCGCTATTTCCATACACCGCTGTATTTATTGCTCGATACCGAAACCATGCCGGACTGGTTTGGTTTGCCTACGGTTGAAGAAACAGCGTTTGCGCATGAGATTGAGTACGTGCGCGTGTGGACCAACGACGCCACCGAACAAAACTGGCGCGGCCGCTACTTTATGGATCCGACCATACGCACAGGTGACGGTTTAAATAATAAGGCCGGCGAAAACCGGGTCGCTGATTTCTATGGTGGCAGCGCAGCTTATCGCGCAGAGTGGGGCAATCCGGTGCGTGGTTCAGCGGGCCCTGTAGCGCTGACCGACATTCGTGCGCAAGCGTCTCACATTACCGTATTTAGTGATACTGGCGCAGTATTGGTGCCCGAGTTTGTGCCGGCAAACGCCAGCGACAAACAAATGAATTGGCACTCGTCAGATGAGATCATCGCCACTATTAACAGCTCTGGTGTTATCACCGCACACAAAGCGGGTTCGGTGATATTTACTGGTACACACAAAGCGCTGCCGGGGCAGAGTATTGAGGTGGAAGCGACTGTGATCATGGTCGACTATCGCTGGGATGTACCTTTAACCAGCTTTATCAACACCGGTAAGGTGGGCGCCGATATCGAAGGTGACCCGGCCTGGGGTTGGGCCATCGGCAATGCCGCGATTGTTTACAACACGGTTGGCGACTGGGGTGAATTCAGTATTGATTTTGGTGACGGCGGCCAGTATTTCGCGGCCTTAAGTGTTGGTTCAACCGAATCGAGTATCGGTGCCGAAATCTACGTAGATGGCGCTTTGGCAAGCTCCGGCGCGCTGGCGAGCTCCGGTGACTGGAATACGATGTTGACCTCGGATCTGGGCGGCGTGTTTGACGTGGCTCCGGGTGTGCACACGGTACGCGTGCAAAGTGCGGGCGATTCAGCGTGGCAGTGGAACGGCTCGATCTTGCACTTTACCAAAGTAAAAGGGGATGTAAGTTTGCCGAGCCCGTCGCCCTCTGCTGAGCCAAGCGCCTCGCCCAGTATGCCAGTTGTTTTGCCGAGTGCGTCGCCGAGCGCGAGCCCGCTCCCGAGCCCATCATCGAGCCCGGCTCCAAGCCCAAGTGCAGCGCCGAGCCCGTCGCCGAGTCCCTCTGCGTCGCCATCGCCCAGCCCTGTGCCAAGCCCTAGCCCGAGTCAGCAGCCCGGAGATACGGAAACAGTAAGTTTTGTGTTGCAGCTTGAAGATTTTGATTCGACCGGCGGCGCTTATGGCGGCTTCGAGACCTATTCGGTCAATGGCTCCGGCGCGATCAACTTTAATCAGCGCGGAGACTGGGCTGAGTACCGAGTCAATGTTGAGCGCGGCATGAGCGCGGCGGCCTGTTCGCTAACGGCCTACGTTGCAACAACACAAGATGCTGCCGCGATCGAAGTTCAGGTCGACGGTGAGGTCATTGCTCACACGGTGGTACCAAACAGCGGTGACTGGGACGCGTTTCAGGCTTTGAGTCTCGGCAGTTACTGCCTGCCCGCCGGTGAGCACGTGATTCGCGTCACCGGTGCCGGCAACAGCCCCAGCACCTGGGAGTGGAACGGTGACAAGTTGGTCTTTACCGGCATGTATATACCGAGCCCGGGATCGCCCAGCCCATCGCCGCTGCCAACGCCCAGTGCATCGCCATCAAGCTCACCCGAAGCCGAGTTGATTGTACTTGAGGCGGAAGATTTTAGCGCCACCGGCGGTGACTATGCGGGTTTCCAGACCTATTCGGTAAACGGTCAGGGGGCAATCAACTACAACCAGCGCGGTGACTGGGTTGAATACAGCGTGAACGTCGGTGCTGAGGGTTACTACCGCTTTGACGCTTATGTCAGCACGCCAGAGCAGGGCGCCTCGCTGCAGCTCAGTGTCAATGGTGTTGTCAGTCAGAGCCTGCCTGTCGCCAGTAACGGCAGCTGGGATCAATTTGAGCTGACTTCAAGTTCTGAGCCGCAGTGGCTCAGCGCTGGACAAAACCTTATTCGTATCACCAGTAACGGCTCGACGGCAAACGCTTGGGAATGGAATGCCGAGCGCTTTGAGTTTGTTCCACTGCAATAAGCTGACAAAAAAAGTAACGCTTCTTATACGAATGTGAACGGCGCCTCGCGGCGCCGCTTCACTTTTGGTTATAAATGGCGCCACTATGTAGATTTACAAGCAATACACAATAACGAAGCCCTCGCGGCATACATCAGAAGGTACAGATATGAAAAAACTCTTGTTAAGTTCGCTCGTTGCTTTCAGCACTGGCGCTTATGCAGCGGATTGGGACGGAATTCCCGTGCCTGCCGACGCCGGCCCCGGTATGAAGTGGGAGCTGCAAAGCTTGTCTGACGACTTTAACTACGACGCTCCGGCCATCGGCAAGAGCGAAGCGTTTTGGCATCGCTGGAATGAAAACTTTATTAATGCTTGGTTGGGCCCCGGTTATACCGAGTTCTATGCGCCTAACTCGTCGGTTGAAAATGGCCAGCTGGTACTCAGGGCAACCCGCAAGCCCGGCACGTCGCAGATGGTGCAAACGGGTGCCATTCACTCCAAAGAGCAGGTTCAGTACCCGATTTACATGGAAGCCAGGATCAAGGGCACCAACGCCACCCTTGCCAACGCCTTCTGGTTGTTAAGTTCAGATTCCACTCAAGAAATCGACGTGATGGAAGCCTATGGCTCCGATCGCCCGGATCAGGTGTGGTTTGATGAGCGCATGCATGTGAGCCATCACGTGTTTATCCGCGAGCCGTTTCAGGATTATCAGCCCAAAGATGCCGGCAGTTGGTATGCCGACGGGCAGGGCACACGCTGGCGCAACGACTTTCACGTCTATGGTTGCTACTGGGTCGATCCGTGGACTTTACACTACTACATTGATGGCAAGCTTGTGCGCACAACCACAGGTGTCGACATGATCGACCCGCTCGGTTACACCGGTGGTCAGGGTTTGAACAAGCCGATGCAGGTTATTTTTGATGTTGAAGACCAAGACTGGCGCTCGCACAACGGTGTTCAAGCAACGGATGCAGAGCTTGCCGACCCGAATAAAAACCGCTTCCAGGTTGACTGGGTACGCTTTTACAAACCTGTCGCCGACAACAGCGGTGGCCAGCCTAGCCCGTCGCCTTCGCCATCGATTGCACCGAGCCCAAGCCCGTCGCCCAGCGAAGGTACCGTGGTAGAGCTCGCTCATTTTATTAGCACTGATAAAAATGGCGCTGCGATAGACGGCGACAGCGTTGTTGGTTTTAACCCCAATGGCGCCGACAACGTTAACTACAACACCGTCGGTGACTATGCCGATTACCAGGTTGTGTTGGCCGAAGACGGTGAATATCGCATTGATCTTGTAGCGGCGTCGCCGATGACAGGTGGTATCAGTGCCGATGTCAGTGTTGACGGTGTTTATGTTGGCAATATTGCGCTTGCGAGCACTGGCGGTTGGGAGTCGTATCAGCGCTTTAGTTTGGCCGATACGCTGGTGATCGGTTCCGGTGTACACAGTGTGCGCATTGAAAGTGCCGGCAGCAGTGCCTGGCAGTGGAATGGTGATGAAATCGCATTTGTTAAAGTCGCCGATGCGACGCCTGCGCCGAGCCCATCTCCTAGCCCGTCTCCGAGCCCATCGCCAAGTCAGGTGCCAAGCCCAGAGCCTTCACCGAGTGTTAGCCCTGGCCCAGGTGCTGGCGAGCCTATTTTGATTGAAGGTGAAAGCTTTTATCAAACAGGCGGCACTCAGGAAGGGTTTACCACTCGTACCTTCTGGGGAAGCACGACGTTTGCCGATCACGTCTTAACTGGCGGTTGGGCGGACTACAAAGTCAGTTTTGCCGAAGCCGGCAACTACGATCTGAGCTTTGTTGCATCGAGCAATGAGAGCGCTGATTCAAATGCGAAGGTGTACATTGACGGTGTTGAAGTTGCCGAAACGGCCGTGTACGGCAGCGACTTAAACAACTTTGTTGAGCACAATATTGCAAGCGGTTTGGCGATAAGCGCAGGCGAGCATACTGTTCGTATTGAAGCGACAGGCTCCAACCTGAAGTGGCACTTTTTCTTAGATAGTTTTACGTTTGAGAAAAATTAATCAACGGCCCGGTATTGAAAGGGCTTGAGCTAAAAAAAACCGGCGCTTTAGGGCGCCGGTTTTTTTATGCTGTGAATTTAATTGAAGGCTTAGCAGCCGCGAGAAATACGCACTTGCGACTGTGCTAACAGGGTTTATTGATAAACGTAGCGCCCGCGCAAATTCATCAGGTTGTTGTGGTCGTCGACAGCGGTAAACAGCGCTTCAAATTTTTCATTGATGATTACCCCGGTCTCATCGCCGTTTTCTGAGCTGTAGCGCGCACCGTTGATCACTGCTTCGAGTTCTTTTTTAACCGAGCCCATCTTGGCAAATATTGCCTCGGTGCTTTTTTTATCTTTAAAAATACGTTCTTTCTTGGTCAGTTTCATGTAGTTATCACACTCGCCAAGCCAGTCTTGTCGCTGATCGAGCATTTTCACAATATTTTTAATCGGGCCTTTGTAGCGTGTGTCAAAGTGTTTGCTTGAGTACGACTGCAAGCTGCGCATGTCTATTGTCATAAAGTCGTTGCGCAGACCTTCGCAGTATTTCCACGATAAGTAGCCGGGGAAGTCGAGATTTTGTTGGTTTTTCAGTTGGTCGCGCTTACAACTTTCATCGCAGGGCTGGGCTTGGGCAAAGCAGGTAAAAAACACACTAAGTACTACCAGGCTTTTTATATATTGCATAGAAACAACCTTTGTCGTGTATCAGATTTATTAGAATTATTCGGTACATCTGTGACTTATTTAACGTTTCAGAATAAAGGCTGTCAAGCAAATAGCTGAGAAATAAGCCTGGCGCCGGGAAAAGCCGACGGAATGCATTTTTTAATTTACTTTGCCTAAGGTAACAGCAAAAAACCGTGCTTTTGGGAATAAGTGTGGCTTAGCTTGGGCTAAGAGGGGGGAGGGCTCGGCGAGTGCCAAGCCGCTAGATATTCGCTTTAGAGGTCAAAAACGCTAATAAGAGGTTTGTTGACGGCCAGGTAAATCATGCCGGCAAAGCAGCCAAGCGCCAGTGCAATCGTCAGTTTACGCAACGGCTTTCGGTGCATCGCCAACCAGCCGAAGACAATGTAGGCCAGCAGCAGAAATAGTTTTAGGCTCAGCCATCCCGGCATAGCGCTTTGATAATTCAAAAGCAAAAGCATGCCGAGGCCCGTCAGTGCGAGCAGCGTATCGACGGCATGGGGCAGGATCTTAACCAGGCGGCGCTTTAACAGGTGGCTGTGTTTGTTAAGCCAGCTTAAGCGAATGCAGAACAGGCCCAAACTTAAAAGCACAAGCCATACGTGAAGGTGTTTGAGTAAGACAAACAGGGTAGACATCGTTGACAGGCTTCCGCTTAACTCAGGGCTTTTTCGATAAGGCTGCGAATAGCCTCATTGTACTTGAGCTGAAGTGCGGCTGCGTGCCCCTTTTCGCTCATTTTTGCCCAGGTCTTCTGGATGATGTCGATGTATTTGGCTTCGTCGTACTGATATTTTGCGGCAAAAGCGTCGATGTAGTGCTGGAGAAAAACCAAGCAGCTGACGTCTTCGAGGCACTGCACGTCGGCGTCGCGTTTAATGCCAACTTTACGCAGAATAACTTTGACGCGCTCTTGCGCATCGCTGTCATAACCACTCTCAGCCATTAATTCGGCACAGCGGGCGGCGTGCAGGGCGGCGAGTTCGGTGCGCCACTTCATATAGCCGGCGCGGCCTTCGGGGTAGTCGCTGCGGGCCGAGCGCCAGCGTTCAAGGTGCTGGGCGCGCACGGCAATTTTTACCAACTCGCCGGCATCGGGCGCAAACTGCTCCAGCATGGCGCTCATGCGCTGACTGTAGAGCAGCTCTTTGGCAATGTCATTGCCGTTGTCATCTTGTTCAATATTGGGGTCGAGGCTGTTGGCAGCATCGATAAGCGCAATACAGCGCTGAGTTTGTTCGCTCATTAATCTTTACAGCTGTTTAACGAACTCGAGCGCAGGGCGTCAAAGTCGTTAATTTGAATGTGTTTTTTATCGAGCGAGATAATACCGGATTTATTCAGTCGGGTAAAAATACGGCTGACGGTTTCGATGGTCAGGCCGAGATAGTTGCCTATATCTGAGCGGCTCATAGGCAGGTGGAATTCTTTTGCACTGAGGCCGCGGTTCTGGTTGCGTGTGGCGATCGATAACAGCAGGGCAGACAGGCGCTCTTCGGCGCTGTTTTTACTGAGCATGGTGATCAGCTGTTGCTCTTCGGCGATTTCTTTACTCATCAGCTGGAAAAAACGGCGCTGCAGGTTTGGAATCTTAACGCTGAGTTCTTCGAGGCGGGTAAACGGAATTTCACAAATGGCCGAGGTCTCAAGTGCGATGGCCGAGTTACTGTGCACATTGGAGGCCAAACCGTCGATGCCGATAATTTCCCCGGGGAGGTGAAAGCCGGTGATTTGTTCGATGCCATCTTCGGTGATTTTGACGGTTTTGACTGCACCAGAGCGCACCGCGTAAACCGACTTAAATGCGTCGCCGGCGTGGTAGAGGTGGTCTTTTTTCTGCAGCGGGCGGCCGCGCTGAATGATGCCATCGAGCTTGTCGATGTCCTCGATCTCAAGACTGATCGGCAGGCAGATGCCAGCAAGTCGGCAGTCCGCACAGTTGGTTTGAGGAAGGTTCGAGCAGGAGGACGATGAGGCAAGCTGTACAGTCATAATGCTTTGGGCACCATTAGCATGAGGTGTAAATAGTCAATTAGAACGATTTTAGCGATTTACGCGTCGCTATGAAAGCTACTTTGATGCAAAGGTAAGATCTTGCGCGAAAGCTCGCTAATGTAGCGCTCAATATCATTGTAGTTGCTAAGCCGCAGCGAGCCGAATTTGCTGCTGGCGCCGGGGCCGAGGCTCAGGTGATCCGTGCGCACGTCGATTAAATCGTCTTCAAATAGATAGTTTTGTTGTTCCAGGTCTTTTTCTCTTAGGCGGTAACTGGATGCGCCGATGTAGATATAGTCGGGTTGGTAGCGCTGGCGCAGGATACGTATGCTTTCGCGCAGATTTTCCATGCCGTCACCGTGCTGAATTTGCACGCCAACGCGGGCGAATTTGTAGGTTCGCGCCTCGGCAATTGGCTCTTCGAGCATCTGCAGCTGGCCGGCCTGAGCGTTTTCAATTACAAATTGGCAGTGCTCAAACTTCAAGCCGCGCAGCAGAGCCAGCACTTCCGTCTGCGCTGAGTCGGGCGAGAGCACGATGCGATACAGGGCTTTGCTGATATCAAAGTCGCTGGCTACGCGGTGAATTAAACCGGTGATATCAAACGGGTGCAGGCTTTCGTCGCTGTAGTGCAGCTCCAGGCAACCGATGCGCCGTGGGCCGAGGGCCTTGCGCCACAGTTTGAGCTCCTGCTGCAGGAAGTCGCCGACTTCACCGTGTGTGCTTAGCTGCTCTAAACCCTGGGTACCGTCGAGAGTGATGGCGAGCGCTTTGTTGGCTCTGAGTTCGAGTTTATGGCGCAAGTTGGCATCGCACACGCAGCTTTTGTCGCGGCTTTGCAGGGGAATGACTACGGCTGGATTGGTCTGGCTTCTCATATGCGGCAGTCTACGAGTGGCCCGAATTGCCGCCTTGATCCTGATCAAGGCCAGAACAGCCTTGCTTGAAGCGTGTGGGTCGAATTTATACGCTCGGTGCTTTTTTCAGCGCACGGTGCTGCTCAAGCGCGGCTGCCTGTTTACAGCCTGAACATATTTACAGCCTGAACATATGGGGCACAAGTTCGCAGGCGCGACCGCTGACCTTTTCACTAAACCACGGGCTTTGGCTGTTCTCCAGGTTGAGCTCAACCGTTTCGGCGCCGGCGGCCGCGGCAGCACTGACAAAACCGGCGGCCGGGTAGACCTGGCCGCTGGTGCCAATGGCAACAAATAAATCGCAGTTGTGCAGGCGCTTTTCAATGTCGGCCATGTGGTAGGGCACTTCTCCAAACCAGACGATGTCCGGGCGCACACAGCCGCGCTTGCCGCACTCGGGGCAGCTTGAGCTCAGTTCCATCGCTTCACTCCAGGCAAAGCGTTTGTTGCACGCTGTACACAGGCCTTTCAACAGCTCGCCGTGCATGTGGATGACCTCGCTTGCGCCGGCGCGCTCGAGCAGGTCGTCGACGTTCTGGGTGACTAAGCTGATTTTCTTGGGGTGGCGGCGCTGAAAATCGGCAAGTGCCCGGTGGGCTGCATTGGCCTTAACATCTTTAAGCTGGGTGCGGCGGGCGTTGTAAAAGCGCAGCACAGTTTGCGCGTCGCGGGCGTAGGCTTCGGGGGTGCACACATCCTCGACACGGTGCCCTTCCCAGAGGCCGTCGGCGTCGCGGAAGGTACGCAGGCCGGATTCGGCGCTTAGGCCCGCTCCGCTTAAAACCACAATATTGTTAAAGTCGCGTGCCAGGATCATATCTATACCTGTATAACTCGCTCGGCTAGGCGCGCCGTATAGCAGAGCCTAGTTGATGTAGCGCATAATCAAAGCATAGCGCAGGGCATCGTCGCTTATGCCGAGTTCGGCTTCAATTTGCTGCAGGTCGAAATGCACAATATGGCCGGAACCCGGTGCCGCGTCGATGCTTTCGCCGTGTTTATTTTTCATCGATGTCAGGGTGAAGTTTTGATTGCCCTCGGGGCTTATCAGTTGCAGCTGATCACCGAGTTCAAAGCGGTTTTTCACATCGATGCGCAAGGTGTTGTGCTGGCGATCAAAATCTAACACCTCACCGACAAATTGTTGATTGGGGTTGGCAGAGGTGCCTTCTTCGTAGTTCTGGTATTCGTCGGGCACATGGCGGCGGTAAAAACCTTCGGTGTAGCCGCGATTGGCGAGGTGGTCGAGCTCGGCCATCCAGTTCATATCAAAGTGCTCGCCGCGCTCGGCGGCGTCGATGGCGGCGCGATAGATTTGCGCCGTGCGCGCCACGTAGTAGTGGCTTTTGGTGCGGCCTTCAATTTTCAGGCTTTCAACGCCAATTTCAACCAGGCGCTGTACGTGCTGCACGGCGCGCAGGTCTTTGCTGTTCATAATATAGGTGCCGTGCTCGTCTTCGTAGGCGGGCATGTATTCGCCCGGGCGATTTTTTTCCTGCAGCAAAACCGGCGCGGGTTCTTCGTCGGGAGTCCACACGGCGGTGTCGCTGCTGGCAATGAGATCGCCGGTTTCGGTTTCTTTGGCCTCGTGAACATTGTATTGCCAGCGGCAGCTGTTGGTGCAGGCGCCCTGGTTAGAGTCGCGGTGAGTCATATAACCGCTGAGCAGGCAGCGACCACTGTAGGCGATGCACAGCGCACCGTGAACAAAAACTTCGAGTTCGGTATCCGGGCACTGCTGGCGAATTTCGGCAATCTCATCAATGCTCAGCTCGCGCGAGAGAATAACGCGCTTAATGCCATTGTTGGCCCAGAATTTAACGGTGGCATAGTTAACGGCGTTGGCCTGAACACTTAAATGAACTTCCTGTTCGGGCCACTGCTCGCGCACCAGCATAATCAAACCCGGATCACTCATAATCAGAGCATCGGGGGCCATCGCGATCACAGGTTCCAGGTCGCGAAGGTAAGAGCGCACCTTGTCGTTGTGTGGGCTTAAGTTCGACGCGAGATAAAACTTTTTGCCGATGCTGTGCGCTTCTTTAATGGCGGCGCCGATATTCTCTATTTTATTAAATTCGTTGTTGCGCACACGCAGGCTGTAGCGCGGTTGGCCGGCGTAAACGGCATCAGAGCCGTAGGCAAAGGCGTAGCGCATGCTCTTGAGGGTGCCGGCGGGGGAGAGGAGTTCGGTGGCCATAGGGGCGTTACTGCTGCTGGTGAAAAGGCGGCTATTTTAGGGCTTTTTTAAGCGTTTGCCGAGACCCGCCTAGTTGCTGAGCAACTGAACAAGATAGCGCTTGGGCCAGAGTTTGCCCGTTAGCCAAAATGCCCGGCGCTGTTTGTCCCAGGCGATGCCATTTAATACGGCTTCTCTATTGTGCGATTGCTGCGCCGGTGTCAGTGCCGACATATCCCAGCGCTCAATCGCTTCTGCGCGCTCGACATCGATTTGATAAATGTGCGGATCGTGCCAGACATTGGCCCACAAGTAGCCGTTAACCCACTCGAGCTCATTGATGTTTGGCAGGGCTTTGCCTCGATACTGCACGGCGATTTTTTTTACGGTAGCGAAGCTCGCCGGGTCGAGAAAATATAGGTGGTGACTGCCGTCGCTGGCGATAAGGTGCTCGCCGTTGCTACTTAAACCCCAGCCTTCGCGGTTGTAGTGATAGCGTTCGAGCAATTTAAGTTCTTTGCTGAACTTAAATGCTTGCCGTTGTTTCCAGCTGAGCAGGTAGAGCTGGCCCCGGTGTTCAGTCAGGCCTTCGGCAAATATTGAGCGCGGTAGTTGAACCTGCTTTTGTCTGTTGCCCTGTAGCGGGCTTGCGCTCAGATAGGATTGACCATAGCCGCCGCAACTTGAAAAAAAAATACCATCAATCAGGGTAAAACCCTGGGTAAAGCAATGTTGATCGGAGCGCTGTTGATCAATCAGTTGCCAGTTGTGATCCGTTTTGCCGGTGCGTTCGCTCGCACTGGCAAGGCTGCTCGCAGCGGCAACAACAATAGCAATAAAAACCTTTCTGAACATAAATGAGCGGTGCATCCGCAGTGGGCTTTTTAATTCGGGGCAGTATAGCGCCATTTGTTTTTGTTGATAGGGTGCAGCGGGCCCGCCGTTTGTTTTTGTCCGATTTTCGGCGCGTTTTCGAAACTTCTATTGGCGCTTAAAGTCGTAAATATAGAGCCTTATATATCGCATTACGATATGAGTGCAGTTACTTAGATGGCCTGGTTGCTAAGCACAAAAAGGCGCGATGGTGCTTTGATGTTAGTCAATGCTTGTATAAAAATCTGGCGCTAGTATTTAACTAAACGAAGGTGTTTTGTTGGCGCTTTGTGAGGTTTTTGTAGGCGGTTTAGGCGGCGTGTTTCTGTTTTTTAATTCCAGCTTTGCGTCAAAGCTGTTTAGCTCAAAAAAGGAGCGCAATATGAATAGAGCGGCATTAGATCTGAGTCGGTACGGCATTCGTGGTGTGACAGATATTGTCTATAACCCGAGTTATGAAAAACTGTTTGAAGAAGAAACAAAAGCCGAGCTTGAAGGTTATGAGCGTGGTGTTGTTACAGAAAGCGGCGCCGTTGCTGTTCGCACCGGTGAGTTCACTGGCCGATCGCCCAAAGATAAATACATCGTATTAGATGATGTCAGTCGTGAACATCTGTGGTGGGATACGGACAAAGCGCACAACGACAACCACCCCATTAGCCCCGAGACCTGGGCCGAGTTAAAACAGCTGGTGACCGACGAGTTAAGTGAGAAGCGCCTGTTTATTGTCGATGCATTTTGCGGAACACACGCCAGTACTCGGCTAAAAGTGCGCTTTATTGTCGAGGTCGCGTGGCAGGCCCACTTTGTGAAAAATATGTTTATTCGGCCGACAGAAAAAGAGCTTGCAGAATTTGGTGAGCCGGATTTTGTTGTGATGAATGGCTCTAAAGCCAGCAATGCCAATTGGCAGCGCCAGGGTTTAAATTCCGATGTGTTTGTTGCATTTAATATGAGTGAAAAAATGCAGATTATCGGCGGCACCTGGTATGGCGGCGAGATGAAAAAAGGCATGTTCAGCATGATGAACTACTATTTACCTTTGCATCATATGGCGTCGATGCACTGCGCTGCGAATATGGGTGAACAAGGTGATGTTGCGATATTTTTTGGTTTAAGTGGCACCGGTAAAACAACCTTAAGTACGGACCCCAAGCGCAGGTTGATCGGCGACGACGAACACGGCTGGGACGACGACGGCATCTTTAATTTTGAAGGTGGTTGTTATGCAAAAACCATCAAGCTCGATAAAGAAAGCGAGCCGGATATTTTTCATGCAATTAAGCGTGATGCACTGCTAGAGAACGTGGTTGTCGACGAGCACGGCAACATCGACTACGACGATGGCAGCATTACTGAAAACACGCGCGTTAGCTACCCCATTTACCATATCGAGAATATTGTTAAACCGGTTAGTTGCGGTGGCCACGCCAACAAAGTGATTTTTTTAACGGCCGATGCCTTTGGGGTTTTACCCCCGGTGAGCAAGCTTGATCACGAGCAAACAAAATATCACTTCCTAAGTGGCTTTACCGCCAAACTCGCCGGGACCGAGCGCGGTATCACCGAGCCCGTACCGACTTTTTCTGCGTGTTTTGGCAAAGCGTTTTTGACCTTACACCCGGTGAAATATGGCGACGAGCTGGTTGCGCGTATGGATGCTGTCGGCGCCCAGGCGTATTTGGTCAACACCGGCTGGAACGGCACGGGTAAGCGCATTTCAATCAAACAGACACGGGCAATTATCGATGCAATCTTAAACGGCGATATTGAGCGCGCCGACTGTGAGCGCCTGCCGGTGTTTGGGCTTGAATTCCCGCGCAGTTTACCAGGCTGTGATTCCGAGTTGCTCGATCCGCGCGCCACGTACAGCAGCGATGCTAAGTGGCAGGAAAAGGCCGAAGACTTAGCTGCGCGTTTTATTGAGAACTTTGAAAAGTTTTGCGATAACGACGAAGGTCGCGCGCTGCGCGAGGCGGGGCCTAAGTTGCAGCGCTAAGTTTTTTTGTTTAGATCGGCAAGCACAGCGGCGTGGCCTCGCTCGCGGCTGTGCTTGTTATCGAAACTCTGCCCCATTAAAAGTCTGAAATTCTGAGCTCAAGTCGCTATTATGGCCGCTTTTTCCTGCGGAGCTGAAGCTTGAAAGTCGGTGAGTTATTTGAGGCACAAGTTAGAGATATGACTTCTGCCGGTCAGGGGGTTGTGGCCCACCCAAGTGGGGCAACGGTGTTTGCAGCCGGTGTTTGGCTGAGCGAACAGGCTGTTTTCCGTATTACCCGCATTAAAGGTCGCGTCGGTTTCGCCGAGCTGGTTGAGCTTAAGCGCGCGTGCGAGAGCCGCCGTCAGGCCCCGTGTTCGTACCACGGCCACCAGCGCGGTGCCTGTGGTGCTTGCCCCTGGATGTTTGTCGATTACGACGCTCAATTGCTGGCCAAGCAGCGCCGTGTAGAAAACAATATACAGCGCATTGCTCCGGAACTAACGGTTTCGACGATTTGGCCATCGGCGGATGAATTTGGTTGGCGCAACCGGGTGCAGTTCAAAACGGATGGCAAAAAGCTTGGTTTTGTCAGTGCCAGCAGTCAAACCCTGGTGGATGTTGATCGCTGCCCGGTGCTCACCGAAGCCAACCAGCAAACGCTGTTGAAGCTGCGCGCAATGTTGCCAAATTCGAACTGGAAAGCGCCGTCCAGAAAACAGCCGTGGAGCACCATCGATGTCGAGCAGCGCGGGGGGCTAGACGGCGCCTCGCTGAATCAGCGCCTGCCGTTTCAGCAGGCCAATAGTCAACAAAATACGGCGATGCGAGCGTGGTTGCACAATAAAATTGCAGCGATGCGTGAGCGGGGGCAGGCCGACAGTGCGCTGGAATTGTTTTGTGGCAGCGGCAACTTTACCGAGGCAATTGCGGCGGCGGGCGTGGCCAATATTCACGCGCTTGAAGCTTCAGAGCAGGCGGTGGCCGAACTCAGCCAGAAAAATATTCCCGGCGTGCAAGCTGAGGTGGCGGATTTGTTCAGCGAGCAGAGCTTTGAGTCATTGATGAAAAAGCACAAACAAACCGACATGCTTGTGCTCGACCCACCGCGCGATGGTTTGAAACAAAAACAGGGCCTATTTGATAAGCGGGCGCGCTTTAAAGCCGTTTTTTATATCAGTTGTGACCTGGCGACGTTCTGTCGCGACGCGCGAGCTTTTGTCGCGGCCGGCTACCAGCTGCAGGAGCTGCAGCCTGTCGATCAATTCCCGCAAACGCCCCACGTTGAGTTGCTGGCTCACTTTGTTGCAAGGCGTTAGCGCAACAATAAAATACCTGGCATGTGCTTGTTTAGGGTAAGCCGCCTTGGTATTTTTCCTTAAGCGGTTGCTGCAGCTCGGCAAATTCTTCGACGGTGCCGTCTTCGGCCTGGTGGAATTGCTCGTCGACATTGCGCGCGCTGGTTAGACCGCCGTCGCGCTCTATCGAGCGCAAAAAGCTTTCAAAACCTTTGCCTGCGTGAAAGTAACCGCCCGGTGTTAGTATGTAGCGGGCGACCAGCGCATCGCAGTCGCGGCACTGAACAAAAACCTTTTGTTTTTCATCGCGAACAAGAATATTGCGCAGGTTGCGGCTTTTGCACTGTTGGCATTTTTGAATGTGGATTTCCATAATTTACGCTCCTATTAACGCAACCCAATAGGGGCGGCCAAATAAAATGACGGCGGCTACCCCAACGACGGTCATAATTCCGCCAGCGAGCATCATATCCTTGCCGCGCACCGCTTGTGAACTAAAAGCGATCGCGTTTGGTGGGGTAGTGACCGGCAGTGCCATAGCCATTGAGCAGGTCATAGCCAGGGACACGACCAGAGCAACGATCAGGCCGGTGCTAATATCCAGCGACATCACCAGCGGGATGACCAGGCCTGCGGTTGCGGTATTGCTCATCACCGTCGACATAACGGCTGCGAGCAAAACACCGACAAGCATAATCGTAACCGGCTCGGAGGGCAGGCTGCTGACAATCACACTGTCGAGCCCGCTTGATTTGAGCGCAATGCCCAGCGCCAGGCCGCCACTGATGATATAAAGAATGTCCCACGGCAGTTTGCGAAAGTCCGCGGTGTCGAGCAGGCCAAACCAAAAACAGACAACAACTGGAAACAGGGCAACGGTGCCGGTGCTTAAACCAAGCTGTTTGCCAAAAAACCAGCCCAGCGCGGTCACAACAAAGACGGCCAGTGCTGCGCCGTGCTTCACGCTAAATTCGTCCTCGTGGCGACTTTCAATACTTAATACAAGGCCTTTTGCCGGGTAGAGCCTGGCCAATAGCTGCCACAAAAACACCAGGAAAAACACCAGAAACGGCATCGTTAACATCATCCACTGGGCAAAACTTAAGCTGATATCGAGTTGCGCGAGATAACTTAAGGCAATGGCATTTGGCGGGGTGCCGATCGGCGTGCCGATGCCGCCGATATTGCATGCAAACGGAATGCTAAGTACCAGGGCGATACGAAAAGGGTGTTCACTGGGAATGCGTTTGATCAGTGGGAAAACGATGGTTAGCATCATGGCTGTTGTGGCCGTATTACTAATCCACATCGACAAAAAAGCGCACGCGAGAATAATGCCGAGCAGGGTCAGGTTGGCGTGGCCGCCGGTGCGTTTGAGTATGGCTTGGGCAAATTTTAAATCGAGCCCGTATTTCTGCATCAGCGAACTCAATACAAAACCGCCGAGAAAAAGCAGAATAATGTCGGAGAAAAACGCGCTGTAGAAAATAGTATTGCTGGTGGCTAATTCCAGGCTTTTTAAACTCGGTAGCAACCAGACAATCTCGAGCGCGAGAATCAGGAAACTGACAACAAACAGCGGCACCCATTCGCTGATCCACAATACGGCGGCAATAATCAAAATTGCGGCGGTAATTTCCTGGGCTCGCGTCAGCTCAAAGCCGGGGATGCCGATCAGCTCAACCAGCATAATGACCAGCGCAACAAATGCTGCGGCCATTATCTTTTGATTTGTGTTAAGGCGCATCGTGGCTCCTACGCGGTTGCTTGTTTTAGGGGCTGCCGGCTAGGTGTGCCAGAGTTGGCCGCGAGCTCGGCGAGTTTTTCAAAACCAGAATACTAGGCGCTGGCCTCGGTCTTGTCGATGTTACACTTGCGCTTTTTAACCGGTTGCAGCGTATTGTTCCACATTGATGCCAAGTGGCGTTGATGCATGTCAGTTGCGCTTCTTGGCAAGTTTGAGCAGGAGTAGGAGTGGCCCGGTGTGAGTAAGTTGTTTAAGCAACCGGCAAATGCCGGCGAGTTTGAATTGGAAGTAAAAAAAAGCCGTTTTTTGGTGCGCTGGCAGGCGATTTGTGAAAAAGGTGAATTTGCTCCGTTTTTACAGCACTGGCGCCAGCGTTACCCGGATGCACGCCACCACTGCTGGGCGTATTGCATTGGCCACCCGCAAAATTCGCTGACTCAGTCTTGTGGTGACGATAGTGAGCCTTCGGGTACGGCCGGGCGGCCGATGTTGTCGGCGCTTGTCAATAAAGGGGTTGGCAATATTGCCGTGGTTGTGATTCGTTATTTTGGCGGCACCAAGCTTGGCGCCGGCGGTTTGATTCGCGCGTATTCCGGGGCGGTGAGTCAGGCGATGGACCGTGCAGAGTTTATTGAGATAAAACCGCGTCAACGCGTTGTTGTCTGCGGCGATTATGCCCTCGAGCAGCCCTTAAGACACTGGTTGTCGTTAAACGAAGGGCAAATGCTTGATGTCAGTTATGCCGCGCGGGTTGCCTATCATATCGAATTAAACGAAGGCCCAAATGATGCCTTAGAGGCTTGGCTGGGTGGGCGAGCGGCACACTTAAAGCGTATTTAATGTATTTAAGCCTGGCGCTTATGTATATTCTCAGATAATTTAGCTGAGTATGCCTTTGCCCTTTATTGGGGTGTTTCTTCTTTTGCCAAGATAAGGACCTGTCATGGCCGTGCAACAAGCGCGCTTAGTCTTTAATGCCTTTTCTGTTGATCAAAACAAAGAGTGGGCCACTGAATGTGGGAAAAACTTGCTTGCAAGCATTGTTTGTTGGCACATTCCATTGCTGCACGCTGATACGGCGGCAAACGCGGCTCGTGTTCCTGCTAAAAAAAATACTTTAGTTCAGCGCCTAAACGTCACAGAAAATACCAAGATGCTAAGTTGCGTCGAGCTTGGCAAACACTTGGATATAGAAAAGCGCAGCGAAGTTGGAAAAATCCTATTTTTAAAAGGGCTAAACGATAAATTGCCTGATCGTATTTATATTAATGCGCAGACAGGTCGGCAAACCGTACATATGTACACTCGCTACACTGCGTTTGAGCGTTATCTTGCGCTGTTGTGTGGCGGTGTGAATACCAGCTTGTTGTTTGTTGGCCAGGTTCCGAAATTTGGCATGGGCGAGGGTGAGGCCTCGCTGTTTAGTGCGCTCGATGGTGTCGACGACAACAATGTACCGTATGTGTTGGATAACTCGAGTGAACAACCGCGCACAGCAGCCGCAGCCTTAGTTTAGCTGCGGCACTTATTGTTTTGGGGGGTTTACTTATTGCCAGTTTTTGCTGCCGGTTTTTGTTGCTAGTTATTCGCTGCGCGCATTTTTTGTGAGCACTTAAAATCAGCTTACCTAGTTGCTGGTACAAAGCGGCATGTACAATGCGACATGTACAACGCGACATGTACCAAGTTATTTGCACACAGTTTCTTACACGCAGCTTCTTGCACGGCTACTTGGCGATAATGCCGTACTCTCTGTCGAGAATGTCTATGATTTCGGCTTTGGGTTCGGCAGATTGCAGTAGTTTTTGACCGGTGATTTTTTCAGCGATATCGGTGTAGGTTTTACTTATGTCGAGCATCACGGCTTCGGGTAGCTCGTTGTTCTCGGCGAGTGCGTAGCGCTCTGCCATTCGGTCCTTGTTGGTCAGGATGTCGGCGTCAAAGCGATCGAGCAAAATTTGTCGAAACTTTTCTTTGGACTTTTCTAGCACTACGCCCGACCTCAGCGCTTCGCCGTCCCAGATGCGAGACGAGTCGGGGGTGCCGACCTCATCCATATAAATCATTTTTTGTTGGCCGCTGGCATCTTTGACATAACCAAATTCAAATTTGGTATCGACGAAAATTTGATCGAGCTTGGCAAGCTCATCACTGATCACCGTAAAACCCTGGCGCAAGAGCTGCTCGTAACACTGAATGTCTTCAACCGAATTAAAATTAAAGGCGGCGTAGTTATTTTCAATATCGCTGCGGCTGATATTGACATCGTCGACTTCGGGCACGCCGGGCACACCAGTAATAATGCCTTTGGTTGACGGCGTAATCAGTAATTCGGGCAACTTTTGATCTTTGTTTAAACCTTCGGCTAAACGCTCGCCGCAGAATTCGCGTTCACCTTTGTTATAGGCGCGCCACATCGAGCCGGTGATGTAGTTGCGGGCGATGGCTTCGATCATCACCGGTTTGGCTTTTTGTACGATCCACACCAGCGGATGAGGCACGTCGAGAATATGGCTGTCAGCGAGGCCCTTTTCTTTAAATAACTGGAACCAGTGTGCACTGATGGCATTCAGTGCCGCACCTTTACCCGGTATGCCGTCGAGGCCGTTTTCACCGCGCCAAAGGCACTCAAAAGCACTGATTCTGTCGCTGATGACCATAACAGCAAGTTCGGCGTCGGCGGCGACATCGTAGTTTTTTTCTTTGATTAGGCGGGCGCTATCGGCCTGGTTGAGCCAGTACACTGAGCGCACCTTGCCATTGTGCACAGTTTTATTTGTACGAACAGGGAGGTCGTTATTACTTGTTAATACACCTAAGGAGTGGCTCATAGTCTTTCCTAAAACACAAATGGCTGGTGGGCCGATTCACGGGCAACACTGCGGCGCAGCGCCGCGCCTTGCAGTTTTGTGAAAAACGGCGAATTTTAACAGTTTCACCCAGGAATGGCATTATTTGGCCTTTCTGCAGCCCCCGTCAAAAGCTAATATAAGCGCTGGATTAACCAAAGAGATGGACTCGTTTGTGAAGCGCACCGTTATGCTGCTTGTACTGCTGTTGTCGAGCGTCGGATTGCAGGCCGATGGCAATCAAGAATTTGAAGACTGGTTAGTAGCCTTAAGGGCCGAAGCCTCGGCTAAGGGCATCAGCCAAAATACCATTGATCTTGCTTTAAGTGACGTGCAGTACAAAAAACGCGTGGTGAAATCAGATCGAAAGCAGGCTGAATTTGTTGAAAGCTATCACGACTATATTGAAAAGCGTGTCAGTGCCCAGCGGGTATCGATGGGGCAGGCCTACCTTGTAAAACACGCCGAAGCGCTCGCCAAAGTGGCCGATGCCTACGGCGTGCCGGCGCGCTTTATTGTTGCGATTATTGGTGTTGAAACAAATTATGGCAGCTATAAATTACAGCACCGCTTGTTTGATGTGCTGTGCACCCTGGCCTTTGATAAGCGCCGCGCAGCGTATTTTCGCAAAGAGGTGTTTGCAGCACTGGAAATTCTCGATCAGGGTTATGGCGAACACGAACAGTTGCGCAGCTCATGGGCAGGCGCGCTGGGCACGCCTCAGTTTATGCCGTCAACGTATTTGCAGTACGCCGTTGACTTTGATGGGGATGGCAAAAAAGATATTTGGCGCGACGGCCTCGACCTTTACGCTTCGGTTGCCAATTATTTAAGTCGCTACGGTTGGAATGAGCGCCAGGCCTGGGCGAGAAAGGTGATTGTGCCACCGGCTAAGCAAGCTCAATTTAAAAGTGAAAAAGCAGATGTGGTTGCGCCGGCAAAAAGTTGTGAGCGTTACGCTAAGCATTTTGCTGCCTGGCGAACGTTAGAGCAGTGGGACAAGCAAGGCTTGAGGCGTATGACTGGCGCACATTTGCCCAATGTCGATATGCCGGCTGCGTTATTGATTAGCAATCCTGAGCTCAGTCACGGCTACCTTGTGTACCACAATTTTTGTGTGCTGATGCGCTACAACCCTTCGTTTAAATACGCGCTGTCTGTCGGCGTGTTGGCCGATAGGATTCAATAAACTGCTTGCAGGTCTTTTATTGCTGAGCGTTTTATTGTGAGGTGTTTTGTTGCGGGGCCGGTTCAAAACCTTAAGGTCTTTTTTCGGTGATTTGACTTAAGTGCTGTGAGCCGAGTGCTGTAAGCGGAGTATTTTGCGAAGGGCGTGTGTAAAACTTACCGTTTAGAGCAAAAAGCTCAAAGCGCTGCGATAAGCATCGGCAGCGCCCGGCAAAAATTAGTCGGCCGGAACAACAGATTTTAACTAGAGCTACGGTGTTTTCTAGTCTTTAGCTTGTCGTTCCGGCAAGCGCAATAAATTGAATTAAAACGCGTCTTTTGCGACAGAAGGGCGGCCTTCGCGGCTGCTGTAGTCGCGCGGTGTCGCGCCGGTGTAGAGCTGGCGTGGACGGCCGATTTTAACACTCTCGCCGAGCATTTCGTGCCAGTGGGCAATCCAGCCTACTGTGCGGCCCGTGGCAAAAATCACAGTGAACATATCGGTAGGAATACCGATCGCTTTCATGATAATACCAGAGTAGAAATCGACGTTCGGGTAGAGTTTCTTCTCGATAAAGTAGGGGTCTTCCAGAGCGATTTGCTCAAGGCGCTTGGCGATAGCGAGCAGTGGGTCGTTATCGAGGCCGAGCTCAGCCAGCACTTCGTCGCAGGTCTCTTTCATAACCTTGGCGCGCGGGTCAAAGTTTTTGTAGACGCGGTGGCCAAAACCCATCAGGCGGAACGGGTCGTTTTTATCTTTGGCCTTGGCTACATATGCATCGATATTGCTGACATCGCCAATTTCTTCGAGCATCTTCAGTACAGCTTCGTTGGCGCCGCCGTGTGCGGGGCCCCACAGTGTTGCAATACCTGAAGCGATACAGGCAAACGGGTTGGCACCGGAAGAGCCGGCCAGGCGCACGGTTGAGGTCGATGCGTTTTGCTCGTGATCGGCGTGCAAGAGGAAGATCTTGTCCATGGCGCGAGCCAATACAGGATTAACTTGCGGGTCGTCGCACGGGGTGCCGAACATCATGTGCAAAAAGTTTTCTGCATAGCCGAGCTTGTTATCCGGGTACATAAATGGCTGGCCCTGGCTGTGCTTGTAACACATCGCAGCGAGGGTGGGCATTTTGGCAATCAGGCGGTGGGCAGAAATGATGCGGTGGCGGGGGTCGGTGATGTCGAGTGAGTCGTGGTAGAAGGCGGAGAGCGCGCCAACGATGCCACACATCATTGCCATCGGGTGCGAGTCGTGATGGAAGCCGCGGAAGAAGCGGGAGATCGACTCGTGCACCATGGTGTGAGTCGTAATAATATCGACAAATTCTTTGTATTCGCTTTCGCTTGGCAGTTCACCGTGCAGTAGCAGGTAGCAGGTTTCGAGGTAGTCGCTGTTTTCAGCAAGTTGGTCGATGGGATAACCGCGGTGCAGTAATTGGCCTTTGCCGCCATCGATGTAGGTGATTTTAGACTCGCAAGATGCGGTGGATACGAAGCCTGGATCGTAAGTGAAGTAACCCTGCGAGGTGAGGCCGCGTACGTCGATTACATCTGGGCCCATGGTGCCAGCATAGGTCGGCAGTTCAATATTGGCGTCTAAGCCATCAACCGCCAAGGTTGCTTTCTTATCTGTCATTCTAGACTCCTATCATTAATATTCTGTCGCTTGCATGATGTGCATGGCACAGTGCAAGCTGCTAGGTGTTATTGCGCTCGGTAGTAGAGGACCCATCGAAGCAGATCGACATCCCGTTTGGATTTGCTTTGATTTATTTGGGTGTGCTTTGGCGCGTTTTGTGACGCAGCCGCAATTTGCCAGGGCGGGATTATAGTGCGCATTGCCCCTGCTTTTGAATACGCATTTTGTTTATCCGCTGAAAAATCTACGCGCCTGGTTAATGATTAAACAGTGCTGCTTTGATTTGGTGCGTATGCCTGGGGCGTGCTTTCATAAAATGCACCAAATTGGGCGTTATCTTGCTCTAAGTGTGCGCCTTTTTATGAATGTTTGTAATTTGTTAGGCGCGTAAATATAATTCGTGCGCGCCATTTGGGGGCCGTCATTTGTTGATGGTTTTTTTGTGCGAAATGACGCCTTGATCAACATTCATTGTGTGGCCGGAGAAAAGTTTTTGCTTTGATCCGTTTCTAATAATAAGTAGTACCTTTGTTGTTCAATTAGCGCGTGGAACGTCGACTATTGTTTGGGTTGTCGTTTTTTCTTCATTATTAAAAGGGTGTGGCACTGTCGTGGATAAAAGACCAGTAAACCTCGATCTCTCTACGGTTAAGTTCCCAGTCACAGCAATTGCGTCGATTTTGCACCGGGTGACCGGTGTGGTGTTGTTGGCGGGAGTGCTGATTTTACTGTGGGCTTTAGATCAAAGTTTATCCTCGCAAGAGGGTTTTGATTTTATAAAAGAATTATTGGCGAACGTATTAGTTAAGTTGGTGGTATGGGCCATTTTGGCCGCTGTTATTTACCATTTTGTTGCAGGCGTGCGCCATTTGTTTATGGATCTTGGTTTTTGGGAAGAACTTGAAAGCGGCAAGGCCAGCGCCACCGTGACCATCGCTCTTTCCGTTGTATTGATTGCGTTAGCGGGGGTTTGGTTATGGTAACGGCAGCTACAAGTTTTAGTCGCAGCGGGCTATCGGATTGGATTTTACAGCGCTTTACAGCGGTCGTTCTCGCAGCGTACACCGTTTTTATCGTTGGCTATTTAGTTTTAAATCCGAATTTGGATTACGCCACGTGGAGCGAATTATTTTCGTGTTTGTGGGTGCGCATATTTAGCCTGCTGACTCTCGTATCTATTGTTGCCCACGGCTGGATTGGTTTGTGGGTGGTGTTGACCGATTACGTGACGTCGCGCTTTATGGGTAAAGCCGCGTTTGCTATTCGTGTGATAGTCCTTTCCGTTTACGCCGTTGTGAATGTGGTGTTTTTGGTTTGCGGCGTTGAAATTTTCTGGGGGATCTAATCGATGGCGAATATGCGTACTATGACCTTTGACGGTATCGTCATCGGCGGCGGCGGTGCAGGTATGCGCGCTGCATTGCAGCTGGCTCAAAGTGGCTTTAAAACTGCAGTAATCACAAAAGTATTTCCAACCCGCTCGCACACGGTAAGTGCGCAGGGCGGTATTACCTGTGCGATTGCCTCGGCTGACCCGCAGGACGACTGGCGCTGGCACATGTACGACACCGTAAAAGGTTCGGACTACATCGGTGACCAGGATGCAATCGAATATATGTGCGCAACCGGCCCAGAGGCGGTATTTGAACTCGAACACATGGGTTTGCCGTTTTCGCGTACGGAAGAGGGGCGTATTTATCAGCGTCCTTTTGGTGGCCAGAGTAAAGATTTTGGCAAGGGCGGTCAGGCTGCTCGTACTTGTGCTGCGGCTGACCGTACCGGTCACGCGCTGCTTCACACGCTTTATCAAAACAATGTTAAAAACAACACCGTTTTCTTAAACGAGTGGTTTGCTGTCGACATCGTTAAAAACCAAGACGGTGCGGTTGTTGGTGTGATGGCCATCAATATGGAAGATGGCGAAGTTGTTTACATCAAATCAAAAGCGACCGTGTTTGCTACCGGCGGTGCCGGTCGAATTTACGCATCTACTACCAACGCTCATATTAATACCGGTGACGGTGTCGGCATGGCGCTGCGCGCTGGTTTCCCGGTGCAAGATATCGAAATGTGGCAGTTCCACCCAACTGGCATTGCCGGCGCAGGGGTACTGGTAACCGAAGGTTGTCGCGGCGAAGGTGGTTATCTTGTCAATAAAGACGGCGAGCGCTTTATGGAGCGTTACGCGCCAAATGCCAAAGACCTCGCTGGTCGCGATGTTGTCGCCCGCTCAATGGTGCTCGAGATTCTTGAGGGCCGCGGCTGTGGTGAAAATGGCGATCACGTTTTCTTGAAATTGGATCACTTAGGTGCTGAAACGTTAAATGCGCGCCTGCCCGGTATTCTTGAATTGAGCCGAACGTTTGCTCACGCCGACCCAATTAAAGAGCCCATTCCTGTTGTGCCAACTTGCCACTATATGATGGGTGGTATTCCAACCAATGTTGATGGTCAAGCGCTGACGCAAGACGCCGGCGGTAACGACCAGGTGATCGATGGTTTTTACGCCTGTGGTGAGGTTGCCTGTGTATCGGTGCACGGTGCAAACCGCTTGGGTGGTAACTCTCTGTTAGATCTTGTGGTCTTTGGTCGCGCGTCAGGTCTGTTTATTGAGAAAAGTCTGCGCGAGGGTGTTGAGCTTCGCGATGCGAGTGATTCGGATTTTGAAGCGGCGCTCAGTCGTTTAGATAAGCTCAACAGCAATACCGGTGGAGAACAGGCAGCTGTGGTGCGCAAAGACTTGCAAAATATCATGCAGAACCACTTCGGTGTATTCCGCAAGGGCGAGTTTATGCAAGAGGGCATTAAAAAGCTCGACGAGCTGCGCGGTCGCGTTGAAAACCTTGAGCTCGCCGATAAGACCATGTCTTATAACACCGCTCGCATTGAAGCGCTCGAGGTTCAGAATTTGTTTGAAGTCGCCGAGGCGACAGCTATTGCCGCGGAAGAGCGAAAAGAAAGTCGCGGTGCGCACGCGCGTGAAGACTTTCAGGAGCGCGACGATGAAAACTGGTTGTGTCACAGTATTTACGACCCGAACAATAAAAAGGTCAGCAAGCGCGATGTGAACTTTGCACCGAAGACCGTCGATAAGTTCGAACCGAAAGTTCGTACTTATTAATAGCGATAGGAGTGAATCAAATGTTGAAAGTTGAAGTGTATCGCTATAACCCGGACACGGATAAAGCGCCACGCATGCAAAGCTATGAGGTCGATACCCAGGGCAAAGACCTGATGGTGCTCGACGTGCTTGAACTGCTCAAAGAGCAAGACCCGTCGCTGGCTTATCGGCGCAGTTGCCGCGAGGGTGTCTGCGGTTCCGACGGCATGAATATCAGTGGCAAAAATGGCCTGGCCTGTATTACACCGCTTTCCGAGTGTGTCAAAAACAACAAGTTGGTTCTGCGGCCGCTTCCTGGCTTGCCGATTATTCGCGACTTGGTTATCGATATGGCGCAGTTTTATGCGCAGTACGAAAAGATCGAGCCGTTTTTGCAGAACAGTACGCCAGCACCGGCGATTGAGCGCAAGCAAAGCCCCGAAGATCGCGCCAAGCTTGACGGTTTGTACGAGTGCATACTCTGTGCGTGTTGCTCAACAAGCTGTCCGTCGTTCTGGTGGAATCCGGATAAGTTTATCGGTCCGGCCGGTTTGCTTCAGGCTTATCGCTTTTTGGCAGATAGTCGCGATACCGCGACCGATGACAGATTGGCGAGCTTGGATGACCCCTATAGTGTGGTACGCTGTCACGGCATTATGAACTGTGTTGATGTCTGCCCGAAAGGTTTGAACCCAACCAAGGCAATCAGCAGCATTCGCAACATGATGTTGCAGCGCGCAACCTAAGTGCATGTTGGGCTGAATTTATTTTTAACTTGGCTTTATGTACTCAGCGCTCTGCCAGCGGTTTTTTGTGCTGTTGGCGGGGCCGCTTGAAGTGGGTTTAGGGTGGGGCTTGGGTTTTTTAGAAGCGAGCCAGGCGCAACAAGATAGTTATATATTTGGTGTCGCAGTTTTTGCTAAGTGGCCTGTTCAAGCTTAAGCCGCGAAAACTGTGTGGAATAATAGTGGAAGCCCAAAAGGCTTTGTGGATAATGTGCTGGCGGTAGCGGCAAAGGGCTCGGGGCAGCTGCCTGAACTATACTCTACAGTCGCGTCGCAAACTGACATTGTCTGATATCAATTATCGTTGATTACGTAGTACAAGGTCCGTATTTACGGGGATAAAAATGCAAGAAAGTTTAATGGAGCTGCTCTGGAGTACCTCTCATTTTTCGGGCGGTAATGCTCCATATGTTGAAGAACTCTACGAGTCATATTTAAAAGATCCTAATTCCGTGCCCGAGAGCTGGCGCGAGACCTTTGATAAGTTGCCCCGTGTTGAAGGCAACGTCGCCAGCGACGTTCCTCACTCTGAAATTATCGATTATTTTGAGCAGCTCGGCCGCTCAAATGTACGCTTTAGTGCCAAGCCGGGCGAAGGCGGTGGTGCCAGTGTCGCCCATGAGCGCAAGCAGGTTGAAGTGGTTCAGCTTGTTAATGCCTATCGTTTAAGTGGCCACCAGCGCTCCAATATCGACCCGCTGGGTTTGCAGGCCAAGAAAAATGCACCCGATCTTGATTTATCGTTTCACGGCTTAAATACGGCTGATCTCGATTCTGTCTTCCAGACTGGCGATCTTAGTTTTGGTTATGCTGAAGGCCTGTTAAAAGATATTATCGGTGACTTGGAAAAAACCTACTGCGGCAATATCGGCGCAGAGGTCATGCATATCACCAATTATGAAGAGCGCCGCTGGTTGTTGCAGCGCTTGGAGAGCAGTCGCTGTCAGCCGAGCTTTGACAACGAAGCAAAAGAAAGCATTTTAAAGCGCATGACTGCAGCCGAGGGTTTGGAGCGTCACCTGGATTCCAAATACCCCGGTACGAAGCGTTTTGGCCTGGAAGGCGGTGAAGCTTTTATCCCTTTAATTGATGCCACCATTCGTCGCACTGGTTCTTACGGTGCCAAAGAGATGGTTATCGGCATGGCCCACCGCGGCCGCTTAAACACTCTCGTCAACGTATTGGGTAAAAATCCGGCTGACCTGTTTGATGAGTTTGAAGGCAAAAAACTGGTCGATACTTCCGGCGATGTAAAATACCACCAGGGTTTCTCATCGAATGTGATGACACCCGGCGGTGAAATGCACCTGGCTTTGGCGTTTAACCCGAGCCACCTAGAGATCGTATCACCGGTGGTGGAAGGTTCTGTGCGCGCGCGCCAAGATCGCCGTGAAGATAGTGACGGTCACAAAGTTATTCCTGTGGTTATTCACGGGGATGCGGCCTTTGCCGGCCAGGGTGTGGTTATGGAAACCTTCCAGATGAGCCAGACCCGCGCTTATAAAACCGGCGGCACCATTCATATTGTTATCAATAACCAGGTCGGTTTCACCACTAACAAGCAAGAAGATGCGCGCTCGACGGATTACTGTACCGACGTGGCGAAAATGATCGAGACACCGATTTTCCACGTCAATGGTGACGATCCTGAAGCTGTTGTCTTTATCGCCAATCTGGCCGCCGACTACCGCAACGAATTTAAAAAAGATGTGGTCATTGATCTGGTTTGTTATCGCCGTCGCGGTCACAACGAGACCGATGAGCCGAGCGCGACTCAGCCGCTGATGTACAAAGCCATTCGCGCCCACAAAACGACGCGTACCATTTATGCCGATAAGTTGGTTGCTGAAGGTGTCTTGAGCCAGCAGGCGGCCGATGATATGGCCAAGGCTTATCGCGATATGCTCGATCGCGGTGAGGCTGTCGCGCGCGGTTTGGTGAGTGAGCCGGACAAGAGCCTGTTTGTTGACTGGAGCCCATATATTGGCCACGACTGGCAGACACCAGCTCAGACCGGCGTTGAATTGCCAGCGCTGCAAGAAGTGGCTGAGAAAATCTGCCACGTGCCCGACGGTGTTCAAGTGCAGCGTCAGGTGGCCAAAATTTACGACGACCGCCGCAAGATGGCCGGCGGCGCGCTGCCGATCAACTGGGGCATGGCTGAAACCCTGGCCTATGCAACCTTGCTTGAAGAGGGGTATCAGCTTCGCCTGACCGGGCAGGATGTTGGTCGCGGTACCTTTTCTCACCGTCACGCGGTGGTGCACAACCAAAAAGACGGCGAGAGTTATATCCCGTTGCAAAACCTCAAAGAAGGGCAGCCGGACTTCGATATTTACGATTCATTGCTGTCTGAAGAAGCCGTGCTTGCATTTGAGTACGGTTACGCAACCACGGCGCCAAAAGGTTTGGTGGTTTGGGAGGCGCAGTTTGGTGATTTTGCCAATGGTGCGCAGGTCGTTATTGATCAGTTTATTACCTCGGGTGAACACAAGTGGGGCCGCCTGTGTGGCCTGACCATGCTGTTGCCCCACGGTTACGAAGGGCAGGGCCCCGAACACAGCTCCGCCCGCCTCGAGCGTTTTATGCAGCTGTGTGCTGAGCACAATATTCAAGTCTGCATTCCGACTACGCCGGCTCAGGTTTTCCATATGCTGCGTCGCCAGGCCATTCGCCCAATGCGCCGCCCGCTGGTTGTGATGAGTCCAAAGTGGATCTTGCGTCACAAGCTTGCTACCTCAAGCCTCGAGGAGCTCAGTGAAGGTAAATTCTACCCTGTGCTGGGCGAAAAACAGCTCGAAGCCGCTAAGGTCAAACGAGTCGTGCTCTGCAGCGGTAAGGTTTATTATCACTTGCTCGAAGCGCGCGAAGAGCGCGAGCAGGACAATGTCGCACTGGTGCGCATTGAGCAGCTGTATCCCTTCCCCGAAGAGGATTTGCGTCTAGCGCTTGAGCCATTTGCCCATGTTAAAGACGTGGTGTGGGTTCAGGAAGAGCCGATGAACCAGGGTGCTTGGTACAGCAGTCAGCACCGTATGCGCCGTGTGGTTGAGCGCGTCAATAGCGATGCCTATTTGCGTTACGCAGGGCGCGCAGCGTCATCCGCACCGGCAGCGGGTTATATGTCACTACACCTTGAAGAGCAGCATAAGTTTGTTGATGCCGCTCTGGATCTGGATGTTTAAATTAGATATTTATTGAGCCTTTTAATCGAGCCAAAAAACGGAAAAACCAAGAAATGACCACTGAAATCAAAGCGCCTACTTTTCCGGAATCCGTCCAAGACGGCACCATTGTCACCTGGCACAAGCAAGTGGGTGAAGCGGTAAGCCGCGATGAGCTGCTTGTTGAAGTTGAAACGGACAAAGTTGTATTGGAAGTTGTTGCACCGGCCGATGGCACTGTCGCTGAAATTATTAAAGGCGAAGGTGACGTTGTTGAGAGCAATGAAGTGCTCGGTAAGATTAGCGAAGGTGCCGTTGCGGCGCCGGCGGCCGAGCCGAGCTCTGCGCCGGCAGCAACGAGCAGCAGTGTCGCTGCTGAAGATATTAAAGCCGCGCCGGCCGCGCGCAAGCTGGCTCAGGAAAAGGGCCTGGACTTGGCCAGTATTACGGGTACAGGCAAAGGTGGTTTAATTACTAAGGCGGATGTACAGGCGTTTGATGCGGCTCCGGCTGCTGCACCGAGTGCTCCGGCGCCGGCACCATCAGCGCCGTCTGCAAAAGCCCCCACACCGGCTGTTTCGGCGCCAGTTGAAGTAGCAGCAGGGGAGCGCGTTGAAAAGCGTGTGCCGATGACCCGCCTGCGCGCTCGCATTGCCGAGCGCCTGCTCGATGCAACTCAGAGCACCGCCATGTTGACAACCTTTAACGAGGTCAATATGGCGCCGGTGATGGCCCTGCGCTCAAAATACAAAGATCAGTTTGAAAAACACCACAACGGTACGCGCCTCGGTTTTATGGGCTTTTTTGTTAAAGCTGCGGTTGAAGCGCTGCGCCGTTTCCCGGCTGTAAACGCGTCCATTGATGGCAAAGATATCGTTTATCACGGTTATCAGGATGTCGGTGTTGCGGTCAGTACCGAAAAAGGTTTGGTTGTGCCGGTATTGCGCAATGCTGAGAATCTCGGCCTTGCCGACATTGAATCCGGTATTCGCGATTTTGGTTTGCGCGCGCGCGATGGCAAGCTCGGTATTGAAGAAATGACCGGCGGCACCTTTACCATTACCAATGGCGGTGTGTTTGGTTCGCTGTTGTCAACGCCTATTCTAAACCCACCTCAGTCTGCCATTCTCGGCATGCATAAAATCCAGGAGCGCCCGATGGCGGTCAACGGTGAGGTGAAAGTGCTGCCTATGATGTATCTGGCACTGTCTTACGACCACCGAATTATCGATGGTAAAGACGCTGTGCAATTTCTGGTTGCGATTAAAGACCTGTTGGAAGATCCGGCTCGCATCCTGCTGGAAATCTAAGCCGTATTATTCAAATTTAATTTACATATTTTTTAGGATTTTAATTTATGTCTAACAAATACGACGTAATTGTTATCGGTTCTGGCCCAGCAGGTTATGTTGCTGCAATTCGTGCAGCGCAACTAGGTTTAAAAACAGCCTGTGTTGAAAAGTGGCGCGATAAAGACGGCAAGGGCGTGAATGGCGGTACCTGTTTGAACGTCGGCTGTATTCCATCAAAAGCGCTGCTCGATAGTTCTCACAAATATCACGAAGCGCACGCAGCTTTCGGCGGTCACGGCATCAGTACTGGCGATGTACAAATTGATGTGCCGTCAATGATTAAGCGCAAAGATAAAATCGTTAAACAAATGAACAGCGGCATCAGCGGTTTGTTTAAGGCAAACAAAGTTGATTCGCTTTTTGGCTCGGGCAAATTGCTTGCCGGTAAAAAAGTTCAGGTTATTGATGCAGATGGCAACGAGAGCGTATATGAGGCGGAGAATGTTATTCTCGCTTCAGGTTCGGTGCCGGTTAATATTCCTCCTGCGCCGGTTGACGGTGAAGTTATTGTTGACTCTACCGGTGCACTTGAATTTCAAGAAGTACCTGAGCGTCTCGGTGTTATTGGCGCTGGTGTTATTGGTCTTGAGCTCGGCTCAGTCTGGGGTCGTCTCGGTTCTAAAGTTGTATGCCTTGAAGCGCTGGACAGTTTCCTTGCCATTATGGATCAGACCATTGCCAAAGAAGCGAAAAAAATCCTCACTAAGCAGGGTTTGGATATTCGTTTAAGCTGCCGTGTGACCGGTACCGAAGTGGTTGAGAAAGGCGGTAAAAAAGAAGTGGTGGTGACCTATACCGATCAAGATGGTAAGGATGCAACCGAAACCTTCGATAAATTAATTGTTTGTGTTGGTCGCCGTCCATTTACCGATGGCCTGCTGTCTGAAGATTGTGGTGTTAAGCTTGATGAGCGCGGCTCTATCTATGTAAATGACCTTTGTTCAACCAGTGCCCCAGGTGTTTGGGCGATTGGTGATGTTGTGCGCGGACCTATGCTTGCTCACAAAGGCTCGGAAGAGGGTGTTATGGTTGCCGAGCGTATCGCCGGTGAAAAAACCGTGATGAACTACGACATTATCCCGAATGTTATTTACACCCACCCGGAAATTGCCGCAGTCGGTAAAACCGAAGAGCAGCTCAAGGCCGACGGTGAAGAATATAAAGTGGGTACCTTTCCATTTATTGCGATTGGCCGCGCCGTGGCCGCCGATGAAGGCGAGGGCATGGTGAAAATGATCGCGCACGAAAAAACCGATCGTGTTCTCGGTTGTCATATTGTCGGCCCTAACGCCGCTGATTTGGTTCAGCAGGTTGCGATCGCAATGGAGTTTGGCTCAACAGCTGAAGATATTGGTTTAACTGTCTTTGGTCACCCGACCTTCTCTGAAGCTGTGAAAGAGGCTGCGCTGGCAGTGAATGGCCACGCGATTCATATGCCAAATCGTAAAAAACGTTAAGTTTTTGTTTTGATTGACTTTGAAATGGTCGCCCTAGGGCGGCCTTTTCTTTAACTGAAAATTATACAAAGCCGCCAAAGAGCGGTTTAAGCACACAGATGTGTGATCAGCCTGTGCCCAGGTAATGTGGTGCGTTTACCGTAGGCTGGCGTCCTGATCAGGATGAGGGTACTTGTCTAGTGTCGGCCACAAGCCGTTACATAACCGTCATTGATTTAATGGTAAATAAAAATGAACTTACACGAGTATCAAGGCAAACAATTGTTTGCAGAATACGGTCTGCCCGTATCTAAAGGTATCGTCGCTGAAACGCCTGCTGAAGCGGTTGCTGCAACAGCTGAGCTTGGCGGCGATACTTGGGTTGTTAAAGCTCAGGTTCACGCAGGTGGCCGCGGTAAGGCCGGCGGTGTGAAGCTGGCCAAGAGTAAAGGTGAAGTTGAAGAGTTTGCTCAGCACTGGCTGGGTAAAAATCTCGTAACCTATCAAACGGACGAAAATGGCCAGCCTGTTAATCGTATTTTGGTAGAAGACTTAACTGATATTGCGCAAGAGCTGTATCTCGGTGCAGTGGTTGATCGTTCTACCCGTCGTGTTGTGTTTATGGCCTCTACCGAAGGTGGGGTAGAGATTGAAAAGGTTGCTGAAGAGACGCCTGAAAAAATTCTCAAAGCGATTGTTGATCCGCTGACTGGCGCTCAGCCTTATCAAGGTCGTGAACTCGCGTTTCAGCTGGGCTTGGAAGGCAAGCAGGTTAAGCAGTTTACCCAGATCTTTTTAGGCCTTGCTAAAATGTTTGTCGAAAAAGATTTGGCTCTGCTTGAAATCAACCCGCTGGTTATTACCGGTGAGGGCGACCTCCATTGTCTGGATGCGAAAATTAATATCGACGGCAATGCCCTTTATCGCCACCCTGAATTAAAGGCGATGCACGATCCAACACAAGAAGACGAGCGCGAAGCGCACGCTGCCAAGTGGGAGCTGAATTACGTTGCCCTCGACGGCAATATCGGCTGTATGGTCAACGGTGCGGGTCTGGCGATGGGCACCATGGACATCGTTAAATTGCACGGCGGTCAGCCTGCCAATTTCCTCGATGTGGGTGGTGGTGCAACCAAAGAGCGCGTTGTTGAGGCGTTTAAGATTATTTTGTCGGATGACACGGTCTCTGCTGTGTTTATTAATATTTTCGGCGGTATCGTTCGCTGTGACCTGATTGCAGAAGGTGTAATCGGTGCGGTTGAAGAAGTGGGTGTAAAAGTACCTGTTGTGGTTCGCCTTGAAGGTAATAATGCCGAGCTTGGTGCCAAAGTACTTGCCGACTCCGGCCTGAATATTATTGCTGCGACCAGCCTGACGGATGCGGCGCAGAAAGTTGTAGAAGCAGCGGGGAACTAATCATGAGTGTATTAATTAATAAAGACACCAAGGTATTGTGCCAGGGTTTTACTGGATCCCAGGGCACGTTCCACTCCGAGCAGGCAATTGCGTACGGCACCAATATGGTCGGCGGTGTGACCCCGGGCAAAGGCGGTCAAACACACCTGGGTTTGCCGGTATTTAACACCATGACCGAAGCGGTCGCAGCGACTGGTGCGGATGCTTCTGTTATTTATGTGCCCGCTCCTTTTTGTAAGGATTCAATTCTTGAAGCTGCGCACAGTGGTGTGAAGTTGGTGGTATGTATTACCGAGGGCATCCCTACAATGGATATGCTCGAGGCGAAAGTAAAGTGTGATGAACTTGGTGTGCGCTTAATTGGCCCCAACTGTCCGGGTGTAATTACTCCGGGTGAGTGCAAAATCGGCATTATGCCGGGTCATATTCACCTGCCAGGTAAAGTCGGCATTGTAAGTCGTTCGGGCACCTTGACCTACGAAGCGGTCAAGCAAACAACAGATTTTGGTTTTGGTCAGTCTACCTGTGTTGGTATTGGCGGTGACCCGATTCCCGGTTCTAACTTTATCGACATCCTCGAGATGTTTGAAAAAGACGCGCAGACCGAAGCCATTGTTATGATTGGTGAAATTGGCGGTACCGCTGAAGAAGAAGCTGCAGCTTATATTAAAGAAAATGTCAGCAAGCCTGTTGTATCGTACATTGCCGGCGTGACTGCGCCTCCGGGTAAGCGTATGGGCCACGCGGGTGCGATTATTTCTGGTGGTAAGGGCACGGCTGACGATAAGTTTGCTGCGCTTGAAGCGGCCGGTGTGAAAACGGTTCGCAGTCTGGCGGATATTGGTAACGCTCTGAAAGAAGCGACTGGTTGGTAAATAAGTTTATTAATTTTGTCGCTAGCACAAAAAAGGCAGGCTTCGGTCTGCCTTTTTTATTGGTGTTCTGTTTGTTTCTTATTTGTCTTTAATACTTATTTGCCGGGACCATTTGGCTTTGCTGTGTTTACTCATCACTGCTTGCCGGCGTCACCACGGTCTCCATTTTACTGCAGCTCCAGCCCCAAGATTCTTGCTTGCCGACAAACTCCTGGGCTTTTTGTTCGCAATAACCTTCTTCGCTTTGCGCCTGCCATAAGATCTGGCTGCCTCCACTTTTTTCATAGCGTACTTCGCACGGCACTGTGTTGGCAGGGTCGTCGTAAATAACCTTAACTTCTCGGCTCTGATCGCCGTTTTCGCAGCGGTAGACAATGTCGGCTGTGGCAAGGCTTGAAAGCAGGCAGAGGCCTGTATAGAGGCCTGTGCAGAGCAGGGCGGGGGCGTATTTCATAACAAGCTCGATATTAATCAGTGGAACCTATCTGAGTATAACGGAATAAAAGCGTGGCTTGCGAGCCCTCCGCTTAATTGTGCTTTGCCTGCCCAAAGGCGGCCTGATTACGGAGCGGGGTATAGCCTATAAAAACACATAAGTTTTTTCTTGGCCCTGACTAAAAGCGAGTGCGGTGAGTAAAGGTTGTGTTAGTGGCTTTAAAGTAGCTATGCAGTGTTGCCTAAGTGTAATTGCAAGGCAAAAAAAAACCGCTGCATTGCTGCAACGGTTTTTAATTTGGCTCCGCCTGCTGGGCTCGAACCAGCGACCCAATGATTAACAGTCATTTGCTCTACCAACTGAGCTAAGGCGGAATATTTTGGGCTAGGCCCGAAAAGTGCGCGTATCTTAATGTGAGCAAAGCTCGCTGTCAACACTCAAAAAACACTTTTAACTTGTTGTTTTTTAACCAATTTTACTTTTTATTAAAGTGAAATTGGTAGGACCGAGCGGACTCGAACCGCTGACCCCTACCATGTCAAGGTAGTGCTCTAACCAGCTGAGCTACGGTCCTCCAACAAAGCTCTCTTAACGAGAGGGCGCGTATAGTAACACGCATTTTTTAAAGTGCAATCATTAATAATACTGATTTTTACAGTGCGCCAATTGCCGCAATACCGATGGCTGCCTGATACATAATTTGCGTTACGCTGGCCCAAACGGAAATCTTGTCGACGCGACGTGTATCGAGCGGAACAATAATTGTATCGCCGGGGCTAAGGCCGACTGAGCGCCCGCCAAACCAGCCATTTCCTTCAGGTAAAATCACCCGGCCATTGGCTTTAACAACATAAACACGCTTTTTGTCGGCATTGCGTTTAAAGCCGCCCGAGCGGTTCAGGTAGTCGTCAACATCGAGCCTGTCGTTGTAAAAATGCGAGGTTGGGAACTGCACTTCACCAAGCACGGTAACCGAAGGCTTAAAGCGCGGAATTTCGATAATGTCACCGCCGACCAACTGGAAATCGAGCTCGTCGGGGTAGGTTAAGATGCCGGGAAGATCAATCACCAAGCGCCCAAGCGGTTTGGTTGAGTTCAAGTTCTCCATAATTTGGTTGGCTTCTTCGCTGTCGATATCAGCGCTGGCCTTGGAGGCCTCAAGGCTGGCGGCCGCGAGATCGGCAGCAACTTGTTGCTTGAGCGATTCCAGGCGTTTGGCTTCGAGCTGGCGCAGCTCAAGCCGGGAAAAAACTGTGCCTTCGACATAGGCGTGCGGAGTTAGGCCACCGGCGCGGCGTATAACATCGTTGACAGTCTCGCCCGGCAGAATGGCGTACGTGCCGGGGTGGCGAAATTCGCCGACAAGCTCGACCGTTTCTTTGTCTTTCCACAGTGGGATTTGCTGAATGCGCAGAATATCACCGGCTTCGAGCACCGGATTGTCGGTCTCTAAGTCGGTCTCCAGGTGCACAACCATGCGCTCGTCTTGCTCGTTGAGCACGTAGCGTGTGATCTCGGCATCGCGATCGATGGCGCTTGCAGTAAAACCGCCGGCAAGCAAGGTCAGCTGGCGCGCGCTCATATTGACAGCGAGCGGGTATTCGCCGGGAAAGCGCACGCTGCCGTTAACAATGACCGTCAGCTCGCGCTGTTCTATATTGGCCTGTAGTTTTACCCGCTCTAACAGTTCGGCCAGTTGTTCGGTGCGGTCGTCAATAAAACCAAAAAAGTAGAGTTTGTCGCGGGCTTTTAGTTCTGGGTCCTGTGCGCTTCGTTTCTGGGCAAAAGCTTTGTTGGGTGAGAACGCGTGAACTTCAATCTCGCGTGAGCCTGGGATTTCGCGTTCAATCAAAGCGATATCGAGATCCGGCAGGGCCAGAAAGGCGTCTGAGTTTGGAATAATGTCGCTAAAGCGCAGGCCTTTTTGCCAGGCATAAGAGGTTTCGCGTTTCAGGTGGCCGCTGACTTCAACCACGTTGTTGAGCTCATTTAGGTTTTCGCCGACAAGTAGCAAGTCGCCGTCTTTGAGTTTAAAGCGCGAGGCCTGTTTAGCGCTTAAGTCGACTTTGCTTAAGGTGGTTTCACCGTCGTCGCTTTGGCGCTGGATTTTTGAGTCGGCGAGGTAAGCCTCGGCTCTTAAACCGCCGGCGAGCTTAAGCAGGTCGGCGGCGCTGCGTTCGCTGGCAAGTTCATAGATGGCCGGGCGCTTTACCGCGCCGTCGATACCGGCGCGTCGGCCCACAGGCGGAACAAAAATAACATCACCCGGCAATAGGCGGCTGTCTTTGCTGGTGTCTCCGCGAAGCAATAGGTCGTAGAGATCGAGCGTGGTGATGAGCTTGCCGCCGCGCTTAAGCTGAATATTGCGCAAAGAGCCGTATTCGCTGATGCCGCCGCTTGAAAATAGGGCGTTGGTCATTGTCGATAGAGAGCCGACTACATAGCTGCCCGGAATATTGACATCGCCGAGGATAAACACGCGGATGCTGCGAAGTGGCCCCATCGACACTGATGCATTAATACCTATCATTTGCTCGGCCACAACTTCTTCAATTTTTGCCGAGGCTTGAGCGAAGGTCAGCCCGGCAAACGGAACGGGGCCGATGCGAGGGAAGTCAATGGTACCATCGCGGGTAATCAGCAATTCGTGTTTGGAGCTTTCTTTGCCGTAGAGCTGCACAAATAGCGTGTCGCCGGGGCCGAGCACGTATTCGGCCGGTATCGGAATGTCTTCAGCCGGGCTAAAGGTATCGGCGCCATAGTCAAATAGTTTGTAGCCAAAAGGCTGAAGCTCCTCTTCGTGCTCTAAATAGTCGGTGCCTTCTTGCCCAGTAAGTCCCAGACCCATGGGATCATATGCGGGGTTCATGGTTTCAGCTTCCACGCCGGGCGCACCGGTTGGGTTGCTTGCACTGCGCGGGCCGCTGACCGGGGCGACCATGGGGCGCTGGCTGCCACCGCTTTTGACATTGCCGTCGATAAAACTGTTGACGTCGTCCATGTCGACGCCCATCGCAGCGGCGAGGGCTTTTTGCTCGGCCGGTGGCAGGTTTTTAAACTGCTGTATTTGAGCGGCGGTGGGGGTAAAAGCTTGGCTGAAAGAGCTAAAGGCTAATAGGGTGACAAAGCCGACAACGGCGCGGCACAAGGCAAAACGCATTCTGTGTTCCATGTAATCCAGTGGGGGAGTTAGCTTAGCCCGTGTTTTTGTTGTGATCTGGGGCCAGATTCATAAGCTTCAGCATCTTAAGGCCATTTCGTTTCCAGTCAATGACTTATGCCTCGAGCATTACACTTTGTGCGCGAAAGCTATATACTCGCGCGCTCTTCTTATATATAGCTTTTATAAATCACGTGGCCTTTCGTAGGGGCCACCACTGAATTGGATAATATTTATGCCAGTAATTACTCTTCCCGACGGTTCCCAGCGCAACTTTGATCAAGCCGTTAGTGTGCTAGAGGTCGCCGCCGCAATCGGCCCGGGCCTTGCCAAAAACACCCTCGGTGGCCGGGTTAACGGCCAGCGCGTCGATGCCTGTGACCTGATCGAGACCGACGCCGAGCTCACCATTTTTACGCCAAAAGATGAAGACGGCCTTGAGATTATTCGTCACAGCTGTGCACACCTTTTAGGGCACGCGCTGAAACAGTTGTGGCCCGATGCCAAAATGGCCATTGGCCCGACCATAGAAAACGGCTTTTATTACGACGTAGAGCTTGAGCACATGCTCAGCGAAGACGACATTGCCGCGCTTGAGAAACGTATGCTCGAGTTGGCCAAGAGCAACTACGAAGTCGTTAAGAAAAAAGCCACCTGGGAAGAGGCAGTCAGCTGTTTTGAGCAGCGCGCAGAGCCCTACAAACTCGAGATACTTGAGCAAGATATCGCCAAGAGCGACAAGCCCGGGCTCTATCACCACCAGGAATACGTCGACATGTGCCGCGGTCCGCACGTGCCGAATATGAAATTCTGTCACTACTTCAAACTGCTTCGTGTAAGCGGCGCGTACTGGCGCGGCAACAGCGACAATAAAATGTTGCAGCGTATTTACGGCACCGCCTTTGCCGATAAAAAAGCCCTGAAGCAGCACCTTAAGTTCCTCGAGGAAGCGGCAAAGCGTGACCACCGCAAAATCGGTAAAAAGCTCGATCTGTTTCATATACAAGAAGAAGCACCGGGCATGGTCTTTTGGCACCCCGAAGGCTGGAGCATATACACCACGGTTGAAGCTTATATGCGCCGTGTGCAGGAACTCAACGGCTATAAAGAGATCAAAACACCGCAGGTGGTCGACAAAACCCTGTGGGAGAAAAGCGGCCACTGGGACAAGTTCCGCGAGAACATGTTTACCGTTGAAAGTGAAGCGCGCGATTACGCGGTCAAACCGATGAACTGCCCCTGTCATGTGCAGGTCTTTAATCAGGGCTTAAAAAGCTACCGCGATTTGCCGCTGCGTTTGGCTGAGTTCGGCAGTTGCCACCGCAATGAGGCTTCGGGCACCTTGCAAGGCTTGATGCGTGTGCGCGGTTTTACTCAGGATGACGCCCATATCTTCTGTGAAGAAAGTGCGATCCAGCACGAGGTGAGCCAGTTCACTGATCTGTTGTTTGAGGTTTATAAGGACTTTGGCTTTGAGGATGTGCTGATTCGCTTGTCGACCCGTCCCGAGCAGCGCGTAGGCTCCGACGAGGTTTGGGATAAGGCCGAACAGGCCCTTGCCGATGCCCTTGAAAGCAAAGGCCTTGAATACAAGCTCTTGCCAGGTGAAGGTGCGTTTTACGGGCCAAAAATTGAGTTTTCTCTGCGCGACTGCCTCGGCAGGGTTTGGCAGTGCGGCACGATTCAGGTCGATTTTTCGATGCCCGGCCGCCTCGGTGCGCAGTATGTGGCCGAAGACGGTTCGCGCCAGGTGCCGGTGATGTTACACCGCGCGATACTCGGTTCGTTTGAGCGTTTTATTGGAATTTTGATTGAGCACTACGAAGGTGCTTTCCCCGCGTGGCTGGCACCGACGCAGGCGGTTTTGTTAAATATTACCGACGCCCAGGCCGAGTATGTGAAAAAAGTCGAACTTTCCTTGCAAAACAAGGGCTTCCGGGTCATTTCTGACTTGAGAAATGAGAAGATCGGCTTTAAAATCCGCGAGCACACTCTGCAGAAGATTCCTTACCTGCTTGTGGTAGGGGATAAAGAAGTGGAAACCGGCACTGTTACTGTACGCCAGCGCAATGGCGAGGATCTCGGATCGATGACCATCGCAGCCTTTGAGCAATTGCTTGAAAGTGCCGTCGCTAAGCGCGGCCGCATAGAGGCTGAAGCGAGCGAGGCTTAATCGGTTTCTTCTACGTAAAAGCCGCTATAAGCGGCTTTTTGTCGTAAACTGCAGGTATTATCCATTAAGGAGACTTATACAATTAATAATCGCAATGCCAAAGGCCAGTCCAAGAAGCCGGCCATTAATGATCAAATCAAAGCCAGCCAAGTTCGCTTAATCGGGGCGGACGGTTCGCAAAAAGGTATCGTAAGCTTGGACGAAGCGCTCAGTGAAGCGCGCTCCCAGAGCATGGATCTGGTAGCAATGGCCGCAGACGCCGACCCGGTTGTCTGTAAAATTATGGATTACGGCAAGCATCTGTTTGAAGCCAAGAAGGCCAAGGCTGCCGCTAAGAAAAAACAGAAGCAGCAGCAGATTAAAGAGATGAAGTTTCGCCCCGGTACTGAAGAGGGCGATTATCAAATTAAACTGCGCAATATCACCAAGTTTATTGAGAACGGTGATAAAGCAAAATGCAGCTTGCGCTATCGCGGTCGCGAGATGGCTCACCAGGAACTCGGTATGGAGATGCTCAAGCGCATTGAGACCGACCTGGAAGAGATAGCAACCGTTGAGCAATACCCGAAAATGGAAGGTCGCCAGCTGATTATGGTGTTGGCACCGAAGAAGAAAAAATAGTTTCTTTCTTGCACTTTGTTGGTGGCTACCCGGCCGCAAAAACTGCCTCGGCAGCTTAAACGGGTAGGGGTGATGAGAGTCACTCTCGTGGGTCGCCGGGCTTTTAGCTGCCTGAGGGGACTCAACTTTAATCATGATGAACTTCTGGAGTACAAATCATGGCTTCAAAAGCTAAAGTACACAGTGGCGCCGCCAAGCGCTTCAAAAAAACTGCGAAAGGTCTTAAGCGTAAAAGCGCTTACAAGAGCCACATCCTGACCAAAATGACTACTAAGCGTAAGCGCCAGCTGCGTGGTACTAGCCAAGTTAACGCGGCTGATGTACCAAACGTAAAGCGCATGCTGCGTGACGTGTAATCAAGTAATCATTTAGTTAATAGGAGAGTTCAATGGCTCGAGTAAAACGTGGTGTTGTCGCCCGTCGTCGACACAAAAAAGTTCTTAAGGCTGCTAAAGGTTACTACGGTGCACGTTCACGTGTATTTCGCGTAGCTAAGCAGGCAGTAATTAAAGCTGGTCAATACGCTTACCGTGACCGTCGTGTTAAAAAACGCAACTTCCGCGCTCTGTGGATCACGCGTATTAACGCTCAGTCTCGTAACGAAGGCTTAAGCTATAGCCGTCTTATTGCCGGTCTGAAAAAAGCCGACATCGCTTTGGATCGTCGTGTTCTTGCAGATCTGGCTATTCATGACAAAGCAGCATTTGCCGCGGTTGTGAGCAAGGCTAAAGAAGCACTCGCCGCTTAATTGCGCCTGTGTTTCAACCTTAAAAAAGGGAAGGGCCGTTGGCGCTTCCCTTTTTTATTGCCCGATAACAAAAGGGCAGGATTCGTTTGATATTGTTTTAACGCAGCCCCACTAACGGGAATATCTATGGAAAACTTACAGGCGCTGACCGAAGAGGCGCTCGCAAAAATTGAGCAAAGTAACGACCTTGCCGCGCTCGATCAGATTCGTGTTGAATACCTCGGTAAAAAAGGCTCGATTTCAGCGTTGTTAAAAACGCTGGGCAAACTGAGCCCCGAAGAGCGCCCCAAGGCCGGCGAACAAATTAATATCGCCAAAGGCACCGTTGCCCAAGCAATATCAGCAAAAAAAGAAGCGATGGAGCAGGCTTTAATCGCCGCCAAGCTCGCTTCTGAAACCATTGATGTCAGCCTCGACGGCCGTCGCGCTGAGCGCGGTGGCCTGCACCCGGTAACTCGAACCTTGCGCCGTATTGAAGCGATCTTTAGCGCCGCCGGTTACGGCGTCGCCGAAGGGCCGGAAATTGAAGACGACTTCCACAACTTTGAGGCGCTGAATATCCCGGCTCACCATCCGGCGCGTGCAATGCACGATACGTTTTATATCAGCCCGAGTGAGGTTTTGCGCACTCATACCTCGCCTGTGCAAATTCGCACGATGGAAACCCAGGAACCGCCGATTCGTGTTATTTGCCCCGGCCGCGTTTATCGCTGTGATTCCGACTTAACCCATACGCCGATGTTCCATCAGGTTGAAGGTTTAGCGATCGACAAAAAAATGAGTTTTGCCGATCTTAAAGGTACGGTTGATCAGTTTTTAAAGGCGTTTTTTGAGGCTGACGTGCCTGTGCGTTTTCGCCCGTCGTATTTCCCGTTTACCGAACCGTCAGCGGAAGTTGATATTCAGTGCACCCACTGCGGTGGCGAAGGTTGTCGTATCTGTAAAAACACCGGCTGGTTAGAGGTGATGGGTTGCGGCATGGTGCACCCAAATGTATTTAACAGCTGCGGCATCGATACCGAAAAATACAGCGGTTTTGCTTTTGGTATGGGCGTCGAACGCCTGGCGATGTTGCGTTATGGTGTTAACGACCTGCGCCTGTTTTTTGAAAATGACCTGGACTTCTTGCAGCAGTTTTAGCCTGCCGCTTTTTCTCGCAAGAAAGTATTTAACCTCCAGAAAAATTTAGACAGTGAAGCGATATGAAATTCAGTGAGTCCTGGTTAAGAGAGTGGGTTCAGCCTCAAGTAGAAACAGCCGAGTTGGTCGAGCAATTGACCATGGCTGGCCTCGAAGTCGATGCAGTAGAGAGTGTGGCCGGCGAATTTAGTGGCGTGGTTGTTGGTTTAATTAAAGAAGCCGAACAGCACCCGGATGCAGATAAGTTGCGTGTTTGCCAAGTTGAAGGCCCGAATGGCGAAAGCTTTCAGGTTGTCTGCGGTGCGCCAAATGCGCGCGTGGGTTTAAAAGCGCCTTTTGCGATGATTGGTGCTGTACTTCCCGGCAACTTTAAAATTAAAAAAGCCAAACTGCGCGGTGTGGAAAGCTTTGGCATGCTCTGCGGTCAAACCGAGCTTGAAGCCGGCGACGACGACAGCGGTTTGTGGGAATTGGCAGCCGATGCGCCGGTCGGCGAAGACCTACGCGCTTATCTAAGTCTGGACGACAAAATTATCGAAGTTGATTTGACGCCCAATCGCGCAGATTGTCTTGGCCTTAAAGGTATCGCGCGCGAAGTCGGCGTGCTCAATCGCTGCGATGTCAGTGCGCCGCAAATCGAAACAGTTGCGCCTGCTACTGACAGTAAAATAGCAGTCACTCTGAAGGCGCCTCAAGCGTGCCCTCGTTACCTCGGCCGCGTTGTTGAAGGTGTGGATCTAAGCAAGCCAAGCCCGCTTTGGCTGCAAGAAAAACTGCGCCGCAGTGATGTTAGGCCCATCGACGCAGTGGTAGATGTCACCAACTATGTCCTGCTTGAGCTCGGCCAGCCGATGCACGCCTTCGATTTAAATAAAATCAGCGGTGGCATTCAGGTTCGTATGGCGGAGCAGGGTGAAGCCTTGACGCTGCTCGATGAGCAAGAAATTAAACTGAACGACGATACCCTGGTTATTGCCGATGACAAACAGGCTCTGGCCGCTGCGGGCATTATGGGGGGCTTAAGTTCTTCAGTAACAGCTGGGACTCAGAATCTGTTGTTGGAAGCGGCGTATTTTGATCCGATCGCTATTGCCGGTCGCGCTCGCAACTACGGTCTGCACACCGATAGTTCCCACCGTTTTGAACGAGGCGTAGATTACAATCTTGCCGCGCAAGCGATGGAGCGAGCAACCGGGCTCATTATTGAAATCTGCGGCGGTCAGGCCGGCCCCGTTGTTGTCGCTGAAGATCAAGCTAACTTGCCAACACAAAGCACAGTCACTCTGCGCAAAAAGCGCATTGAAAGTGGCCTCGGTTTTGCTATCCCCGATGCCGACGTGATTGAGATCTTAAATCGTTTAGGTCTTGAGCAGCTCGATTGCGATGAGCAGGGCTGGACGTTTAAGGCACCTAGTTACCGTTTTGATATTGCTATTGAGGAAGATCTGCTTGAAGAGCTTGCGCGTATCTACGGTTACAACAAGCTGCCGACGACAACAAACTTTGTGCCTCAAAAGCTGCCGAGCAAGAGTGAAAGCCAAAAGAGTATTGATGAGCTCAGCGCTCAGCTGGTGGCTCGCGATTACCGCGAAGTGATTACATACAGCTTTATTGACCCGGCTTTGCAGCAGCGCTTTTTTGCCGATGACGCCGCGGTAAATTTACTCAATCCAATTAGTGCCGATTTGAGTGTGATGCGCACAAGCTTGATACCGGGCTTGGTGCAAACCTGTGCCAACAACTTGAAGCGCCAGCACAGCCGTATTCGCCTGTTTGAACGCGGCCTGCGTTTTGTACCCGGCGACCAGGGTTTGGCTCAGGTCGATGGCCTAGCCGGGCTTATTTGCGGTGAGCGCTACAACGCCAGTTGGCACGGCGGCAAAGAGCCGGTCGATTTTTATGATATTAAAGGCGACCTTGAAAGCCTGCTTGCTGTCAGTGAGCTTAGCTTTGGCTTTGAAGCCGAGCAGGGTTTAAAGCACATGCATCCGGGGCAGTGCGCATCGATTCTTAGCGGCGGTGAAAAAATTGGTTATGTTGGCGCTTTACACCCCGAGCTTGCCAAGGCCGTTGGCCTGAAAAAGGCAGCGTTTGTGTTTGAGCTCGACCTGAAGCCGGTATTGCAGTCTAAAGTACCAGCTTATCAAAATATCTCGCGCTACCCGGAAGTCGAGCGCGATTTGGCCTTCTTGGCACCGGTGCAGACGCCTGCTTCAACAATGCTGGCGGCTATTCAAACAGTCGCTGGTGAGAACTTGAAGCAGTTAAAGGTTTTTGACATCTATAGCGGCGAAGGTATTGATTCTGAAAGAAAAAGTATCGCTTTCAACTTGACCTTTCAGCATTCATCGCGCACCCTTAACGAGGATGAAGTAAATGCCGCTGTGGATGCGGTCATTTCCAAACTCGAAGGGGAATTTGATGCCACTCTCCGATAGTGATGCACCGGAATCGTTAACCAAAGCCGATTTGGCCGAGCGCCTGTACGAGGAGCTCGGCTTTAACAAGCGCGAAGCAAAAGAGCTTGTAGAGCTGTTTTTTAATGAAATTCGCGACTCGCTCGTTGATAACGAACAGGTCAAGTTGTCGGGTTTTGGCAACTTTGAACTTCGCGAGAAAAAAGAGCGGCCCGGGCGCAACCCAAAAACCGGTGAAGAGATACCCATTACCGCTCGCCGCGTGGTAACCTTTAGGCCAGGACAGAAACTTAAGGTAAGAGTGGAAGCTTATGCTGGAACCGAGCCATAACGCCGAGCTCCCCCAGATCCCTGGGAAGCGCTACTTCACCATTGGTGAAGTCAGCGAGCTCTGCTCGGTCAAGCCCCACGTGCTTCGTTATTGGGAGCAGGAATTCCCCCAGCTCAAACCGGTAAAACGCCGGGGCAATCGCCGTTATTACCAGCGCGAAGATGTGCTCACCATCCGCCAGATTCGCACCTTGCTTTACGACCAGGGTTACACTATAGGCGGCGCCCGCCAGCAAATGACCGCTGAAGAAGAGGGCGGTGAAGAGCAGGGTGTGCAACAAGTTGTACCCAAAATGATCAAGGAGCTCGAGTCTCTGCTCGAACTGCTGAAAAGCTAAAAACTCCCCCAATTGGCGCTTGCAATATCGTCTTCAAACGGTAATATGGCGCCCTCTCGAAAGAGAAGCATCGGAACGTAGCGCAGTCTGGTAGCGCACCACACTGGGGGTGTGGTGGTCGTGGGTTCGAATCCCGCCGTTCCGACCAAATACAAAAAAGGCTCGCCAAAGGCGGGCCTTTTTTGTATTTGGCTGCACAGCAGACTCGAACATTTAACCGGTTCGAAAAATCGGCAGGAAAGCCGATTTAGACGCCTGAAAGGCGCCCCGAAAGGGGTAAGCGCCAAGGAGGGCGCTTATCAATCCCGCCGTTCCGACCAATAACGACGCGGCCTGTAGGCCGATCAGCAAAAAGCGGTTGTTCCTCGTTGTTCCCGATTGTGGTGGCGATGGAGCAGCCGCTTTTTTGTATTTTGCGCTCCTTTTCTCACAGCTTGTTAGTCAGCCTCCTAAAGCCCAATATTCCTGCAGTTGACTCGGTGCAGTCCTTTAACGTGTCTATGTACGCTTCAAAGATACTTGTAAATACATTATTCATATCTTGGATTGGCTCGTTTACTGAGTGGTCAAATGCTTGTCCTCCTAGAATTGCAGTTTGGCGGAATGAATGGAGCACCTCTGGAGGTAGGTTGCGTTGAGAAAAGTTATTCGATAGACAGAAGCAACCTAATTCGGTTTTTCTAGAGTTGGGTGCTGTTGAAATCAATGCGGCTAGAGAGAGTTACGGGATATAGCGGGGTGACATGACTGGCGGGAGAATCTGTATGCCAAAGTATCGGTAAACGTTATTATCTTTTTGATAGTGCATCCTAGTGAATATTTTAGCTTGACTAAGGAGCTTGCCTATCTGGCTTTCGTCATTTTGTACTCTGTGAGGGCGCTCTCCCATATAGTTAGCTATCAGTGTTGATATCGGAGAAGCTCGAGGTGGCTTCTACCTACACGACTCGACTAAGGGTTTTAGTCACGGATGTATTGAGGTAGATACGAAGATATTTCCTTTACTCCACGATTACCGAAAGAAGACAAAGAAACAATATGCGTTACTTAAAGTTCAATATGTAAAAGGAAGATCGACGAATGGTGGTACCAAAATCTAGTATTCTTTGGTTCCTTTTTACCTCTGGATGTGCTTTCGGTGGTCAGGACTATGAGATTTTCGTAGACAATTACCTGGAGCAGTGTGTCAATTTTGATCTGCAGGCTGTTGAAATAAATGAAAGCGGCGTTTATGTCCCGGTAGTAGCAAAGACGATTAGATCGACAGCTGCATGTGGCTGTCGATCTATGGTTAATCAATACCGCGTTTCAATGGAACATGCGCACGGCAGTTCAGCGTTAATGCAAGGTTTGTTTATTATTCGCGAAAATTCAGCAATGAAGCTGCCCTTGACTATGAGTGAACGGCTCATTGGCGACGGGGCAACGATCACAGTCGTTTTTTCTTGTGGTTCTTCCGCCTAAGACAACATAAACGTAACGCTGAGTTTTTCAGAAAACGGTGGCAGCGCGCTTCTACCAGCATTAGGGCAACATAAAAACCAAAGCCGTTATATAAGCGCTAAACCAGCCCAGCCACTAACACTTAAACACCCGCGATACGCTATCCAAACGATGCGCAAGATCGGCGAGTTGGTCTGACGAGTGGCGGGTCTCGCGTGTGCTGGCGCTAACACTTTCCGATACGGCATTGATTTGATCAATGCGGTCGCGCATCGCGCTGGCGTCGTTTTTGGTGATTTGCGCCTGCTCGGATAAAAGCTCATTTTCATGGCTGAGTTCAATCACGGTTTTTTCAATTAAGTCGAGCGAGCTAACCGTGGTTTCGGCAAGTTCGACGGTGGCGCTGGCGCGTTCGCTGTTGTTGGCCATTTGCTCGACGGTATTGGCAATGGAGGAGACGATGGATTCGAGTATGGTGTTGATTTCGTGTGTGGATTCGTGGGTACGCGAGGCCAGTGTACGCACCTCATCGGCGACCACCGCAAAGCCCCGGCCGCTTTCTCCGGCGCGCGCAGCTTCAATCGCGGCATTGAGGGCGAGTAAATTGGTCTGTTCGGCGATATCGGCAATGGCCTTAACGACGGAGGAGACTTGATCGCCGGCGTTTTGTAGGGCAACAAGTTCTTCGCGCGACTTTTCAATATTGTTGGTCAGTTCAACAACACTGCTGGAGGTGTTGCGCACGTTTTCAGCGCCGGATTTCACTTGCGCGGCGCCGTTCTTGGCGGCCTCGGCGACGGTCATTGAGCGGGTCGCGCTTTCGTCAATATTGTGTTCGAGCGCGGTAATGGTCTCCAGGATCTGCTGCAGGTAGGTGGTCAGTTTTGAGACATCACTATCACTCGAGCCCGCCGAGTCGTTTAATACCGTAACGCTGCCTAACAGGGTGCTGGCAGCGGTTCGAATTTCCCGGGCACCATCGCTAAACGCGGCAATCAGTTCGTTAACACTTTTTGCTGCGAGCCCGACTTCATCGCCGGTATCTATGTTTATGTTTTTGCTTAGGTCTTTGTGCTCGGCCATGTCGTCCAGGGTTGCTGAAAGGCCCTGAACGGGCTTGGCGATTGACATGCGTGAATAAAAGTAAGCGCCGATGGTGATTGCGCCGACAAGCAATAAAAATAATGGCACCGAACTTTGCATGCCCGAAATTTGTTTGGCGATGTGCTCAGCTCGGTGTTTGGCGTCATCGGCAATGGCCAGGTTGAGCTTGTCTATCTGAGCCAACAGCGCGTTGGCGCCACTTTGCATATCGCTCAGCTGGCCGCGAGCTCTATCCCAATCGACAGTGCTTGCTGCCATCGTTGTCGCCAGGGCGTCGATGGCGCCGATAAATATGTTGGCATTGTTGCTCGTGCTGTTAGTCGTGTTGTTTGTATTGCTTCTGGTATTGCTGCTTAACTGGCGAAGTTCGCCCAGGGCTTGATTGAGCGCAGCGCGTTTGCTGCTAAAGCGGGCCTGAAAACTGTTTGAGTCGAGCGTGGTGCCGTAAAGTGCAAAAGCGTCTATTTGTAGTTCGTTGATTTGCTTGATTAGTTGCTCGCTTGCTTGCTGGGCCGGCAAGGTTGTCTGCATTAGCACCGAATTTTGGCTGTGCACCGAGCGCAGCTGGCCAAAGAGCCACAGTGCAAAAACCAGAAGCACAATAAAAATGACAACATAACCAAGCATGTTCTTTTTGCTAATGGAGTTCAAAAACATAGGCTGTTTGCCTTGTCGAGCGTGTTTTGTGGGCAGGTACACCTAAATATAGCCCCCGGCAATAAAACAGCAAAACATTGAAGAGCCTGCTTCTAACCACCGTTGCTCTTTCTTGCCTTTGCGGCAACAGAGGGTGTCAATCGCAGCAGTCTTTGCCCATATACTCAAATCAAATGGGGTAAAATAGCCCGCGAACAGTAAACGGAGCCCGGTGTGACAGACGATATCAACTACAAAAATAACCCTTTACACGGTTTAAGCTTGAAAAACATGCTCATTGAGCTTGTTGATCACTACGGCTACGACATTTTGCATGCGTACTTAAATCTGAATTGTTTTTCCAAAAACCCAGATATTGCATCGAGCGTGAAGTTTCTTAAAAAGACCGATTGGGCTAGAGAAAAGGTCGAGAGCTTCTATTTATACCAATATAAGAGTTTGCCGCGCTGCTCGGATGAGCAGTTTGCCTTGTCTCCTCGTGATCGCATTGTTCCCGATGGTCAACAGCCCGGTGAGCCCGCCGAACTCAGTTTGGAAGATGCCGAGCGCTTGAAGCAAAAGCGCGAGCGCAAAGCCGAGCAGCGCCGGGGCGGAGGTGCAAGCAGAGCTTATGATGGTGCTCACCGCGGCGGCGCTAAGCACAGCGCCGAAAGCAAAGGCGGTGATGAATCAAGTTCAAGCTCAGATCCGTGGGCGCGTGCCCGCGCCAAACACAAAAGCTGAGCTTATAGACTGCGAAGCAGTGTTAACGTTTTGTTGGCCTACTGATATTGCCGGGTGCAGATTTTACCATTGTGTGTGCAAGCTTTTAGAGTTTTATGTTGGCAAGGTCGGGGTAGTCGCGCTGCTCTTTGTCATTTCCATAGAGGCAGCCGCCGGGAAATTGCCAGCGCTCGTTATCGCAATATTTGCAGTTTCCGCTTACCCGGCTGAGCTGGCCGGTATTGTGATCCAATGACAGATAACCATCGCGATATTCAGCAGCCAACGCTTTCGCCATTGCGCTATATGGGTCAACATAAAATGCCTCGAGCACTTGGCGGGCCGCAACACTTAGTGCGTTTGCTTTAGTAACATCGATCGGAATAAAACCGTTCCAGCTGGTCTGCCCAATAAGTTTTTGTTGTTCGAGCGCTTTATAGTCGGCGGGGAAGTCGGCCTTAAATGCGTCCCAGCTTTTTGCAGATAATCGACTGTGACTGCGGTAGTTATCGTCGTAGGAAAAGTGGGGCACAACAATGACCCGCGCTTCGTAGGCAAAATTGCCTGTTTGAATGCGCAGCATACAGCGGCGCTCTGTGGTTTCTTTCATCAACTGAAAGGTGTCTTTTATCGAGCTCTCATCGTTGTGATCATTGAGGTAGGCAAAATCTAAATATTTGCCGAGGTTCTTGGCAAACATAGACAAGGTGCTGCCACCAACAATAAAAATAACTTTGGGCTGGCTCTGTAAGAGTTGTTTTGCCAGGTAGGCGCGTTCATCGACGCAGTGGCGGGTGATATTTTCAGTTGGAATATCGTAAGCGGAGCTCCAGCCCGGGCTGGCACAGTGAATAATGTCGTGCTGGCTGACATCTTCGCCAACGCTTAGGTTGGCGTTTTCCAGCTCGGAGCCAACCAGCTGTTTGAACTGTTCAAGTACCGGTATAAAGCGCTGATAATATTTGACGGTATTTTTATAGATGGTCACTTTTTCATCTTTTTGCGCGCGAATACGCGCGACGATTTTATCGCCTTTGTTAAATGAAAAGCGGCTTGAGCCTGCGCGTGAGCGGCCTACCATTACACAGGCTTTTTCTTCAAGTGACCAAGATGTTTCAAAAACTCGCACCTTATCTTCGTTTTCGTACTGATAGCGAATTTCCAGCCAGCGGTGATCTGAGCTTCGTTTGGCATCCAGTAGCCACCCGCGTTTATTGGCAATAAGTTCCTGCTCGGGGCTTGCATCGTCAATTGCCCACTTTTCCAGGTCTTTTTTATCTAGGCTTTCTTGATAAATGGTTTGATAGCGATAGTAATAAGCGTATTGTTCGGCTGAAGAAAAATGTGGGTAAGCCCATTCAGAACCGCTTTCAGATGCAAAGTAGCTGGTCATATTGGGGTTGATGCCAATAGTCATAATGGGCGCTTTACGGCAGCCGTGCATAACGGCGGGGTCGATCTGGGCTGGGTCGGTTGTTATGCCGTTGATCCAAGGCTCGCGGCGGCGCCCCTGGCTTTGTTTTTCTCTTTGTTTAATTGTTTCGGGGTAGGCTTCTTGCCACTGCCAGCTTAAGTGTGGGCCATAGGGTGGGATGTCTGCCCAGAACCAGCGGCAATCCCGGCAGTTTTTGATTTCATCAACCAGTGTGACTTCGATAAGGTCGCTGTTGCTCATCCGTTTTACCTCTAGCTATCACTACACTTGTTTGAGTTTAAAGTTAAAAAAACTGACTTTATTCCAGGAGGGCGCGGGGTTGTTTTTTTTCCAGTGTTTGGCGGCGAGCCGAATAAACACATCGTTATTTAAGTTCTGCACCAGAGCTGTGCCCGAACAAACCCACTCGGGATTGTCAGCATCTTTGTAGTAGGCGCTAAAAATGTGCTGATGCCTAACGAGGCGTAAACTGCCTGTTGCGCCGGCGGTGATGCTTGCGCCGACATCGCGGCTGTATTTGTTGTACATATTAACCGAGGAGGCGGCCCAAGGGTTGTTGTGTATGCCGCTATCACTGATTTCAAGCTCGCCTATTTTGCTTAGGTTAAAACCATTGTTCCAACCGATGCGGTGGCCATCGTTTTCGTCGCACTCACTCGAAGCGTAGGGCGGAGCGCCGTGTACATCGAAGGTTAAATTCACTCTGCGGCCGTTCAATTGGCTGTTGTCTATATGGAAATAACCGGGGTCGATAGCGATGGCCGCCATTTCAAAGGTGCTTCCCTGTTGGGGGTTGGCCACCGAGTAATTGACTTCAGCGTCAAAGTCGCCGTGGATGGGAATGCTTGTTACTGCAGCGGCGCCAGAGTACGAACCACCGTCTTTAATATGTATGTGTAAGCCGTCGTCTTGAAATATTTCTGTATCTCTGTTTGTGTGCGAATAACCTGCGCTCCACTGACTGCGATCAATATGCTTACCGCTAAAACTGTCGCTAAATATTTGTGCGCGAGGCCGCAGTGCTTCAACATCGCTTAAAACCGCAGAAGATACATAATTGAGCGTGCCAGTGTTGCCAGGTAAAGCATTTGCAAGTGCGGATAGTGTCTCGTTTAGATTGCGCCTGTATTTCGCGGACACAGTTGTAGGCGAGGTCAAAAATAATCTGGTTTTGTGTTTGGCCAGCTGTTTGTATAAAAGCTGCTGAGTTTGAAGTTCGCGGTGATTTGTAGTGGTACTAAATACTGAGCTTGAGCAATATATGGCGCAAGCGTGTTCGAGCGCATTTTGCTCAGAGAGCTCGTAAAGCTGGCTGTCGCTGAGATCTAAACCAAGTAAGGGCTTATTTTTTTCTTGCAGCAATATGTCAAAAGACTCATCTGGACAAAATACCACACAGCGTTGACTCAAGCCGTATTGCGCTAACAGAGAAAAAAGTTTTTGGTAGCTGGCGAGTTGTTGGCAACCGGGCAATAAACTAAACGCGAGCTGTGTCCGCCTGCTGAATGTTTGCAGTAGCTTGTTTAGTTGCATAAAGCGCAGGTGACGGCCTTTATTTTGTTGCCATGGTTGGCCGCTGCCGCCGGGGCTATTCCAAGTGGCCCCGGCATCGAAACTTTCTAGTTCGCGATTGCTGAGCTCGGTTGTGGCGGCGTTTTTGCCCCCGCCGGGGGCGGCTGTAATGGGCGCAGGCATATCGCCGCCAAGGCAATAAAATTCCCCATCGCTGCTAAGTGTGAGTGTGATAAATAAACCATCTGCGCCGCCACCGAGCGCCGCCCAGAGGCTCGCATCGGTGCCTGCCGGAGCGACACTGTTGTCACCACTGAGCCCCCAGATTTGCGTATGCTCAAGTTGCATCTTCATAGTTGCGCCTTTTGTTTTAGTTACGTCCTGTTTTAGTCGTGTTCTACTTTAGTCGCGCCCTGGCAGAGTCGCGCTCGGTATTGTCGAGCGACGCCGGTATGAAATTGAACAGTGATCAGGCGCTGGCGCGTTGCTGCGCGCGCTGATTTTCGTATTCGGGGTGCATGTCAAAAAACCAATCAATCACTACTTGAACGCGGCGGGGTAATTCCGGGCTTTTGCGTTTGACGATGTGGATGGCGTTCATAAGTGGCGCTGTCTCACCTTGATCGGCTTCAAACAGCAAAGCTTGGTCGAGGTACTCTTGCACACAGTGCCTTGGGAATACTGCAATGCCAAGGCCGCCAAGAACCATTTTTATTGCGCCATCAATTGAGTTGATATCACCTGCGTGATGTAAGGAACGGTGGCTGATCCTTTTTTCGCCAGGGAAAAAATGGTTCTTCCACAGGTTAAAATAGTGCCCCATGCCCGGGTAGTTAATAAATTTGGTTTCAATTAAAGCTTTGGCGTTGCTGGCTTTTACACTGTCTTTGCTGTTGCCTACAAGAATATATTCCTCTTCGCAAAATACTTCGTAGCTCAGTGCCGGGTGCGAGATTTCTTCGGTGACAAAACCAAAATCAAAGGTTCGGTCTTCGACTTTCTCCAAGACTTCATCCGAGGGTATGGCTTCAACGGTCAGCTCAAGCTCGGGGTGGCTGTGGCGTTTTTCGAGTAGCATTGGAAAGTGGGGGCTAAACAGGCACGAGGGCGGCAGGGCGTAGCGGACCATGCCGGAGAGCTTCGATGCATTGGCTTCAATCTGGAATTTAAACTCTTCAGACATCGCCTCGAGCTTTTTGATAAAAAATTGAAGCTCTAAGCCTGCGTCAGTGAGTTCATAAAGCAGGCCGCGCTTAACAAACAGCTCTTGCCCGACCTGCTCTTTTAGCCGTTGTAGGTGCTCTGAAATGGCGGTGTTGCTCATTGCCGCTTTATCGGCGGCTTCGTTATAGCTGCCATACTCGGCAACCGCCATAAAGGCCTTAAAGCATTTTGTATCTAGGGAGAAAAACTTTTTATTTGCAAAGTTCATGGCTGTGCAGCTTGTGATCTGATTTTTACTTTCCCTAAGTACGAATATCCCTTTAGCGCTGATCTTACGGTAAAAACGAGAGCCTGTTAACTGCAATTTTATTGCACTTATAGATAGGGGCTTTGCTGGCGCATGGCCTGTAGAGAATAAAAAAGCGAAAGCAAGCGTTTTTCTAACAGAGCCGTGCCGAGTGTGCTTAAGCTCGCTGATAACAGTGTTATTTAGGCAGTACTCTTAAGGTTTCGTCAGCAACAATACAAAAAGCATCGTTGTGGTTGAGCATTAAATCAGCAGGACTCCCTGTGTAGCGGGTCCAGCGTTCAAAACTCATTTGATCTTGTTCGGATTGCAATGAAACTTTAATGCCGTTGAGGTAGGGCTGCCTGAGGCTGCCGAAAGATACTTGCTCTTCCTGGCCTGGAGCGATTACGGTAATTCTACTTCCGTGAGGTGTCAGTAAATCGTGTTCGGCGCTTGCTATATAGAGGGTGAGCTCGACTTGCTCAGTGGTCATATTTCTGAAAGATTTAACTTGCTCCATAATCTTTGCTGCTGCCTTACATCGTTTTTGTTCAGTGTGTGCACAATATCAGTGCTTATTTTTAAGGCAAACGCAAAATCCGATATCGGCTCACGGAATTCCCGTTTGGGTTCTCAGCGGCTCAGTTTTACTATGGCGCTTAAGTTAACACTTTGGTTTTTTTTGACGAACGATGAAAACGTATCCTTACGGTGCAAGAGTATGGGTTGGCTACCGGCACGCTCAATTTAAGCAGCGTCGTTCGCGCTTTATAGAAAGCCTCGGGTCGATTTTTATTCCGGCGACGGTGCAGCAGATGAAACATCTTAATCTGTGTGCGTACTTTCCGTTGATTTTGGCTGACACAAACTTTCGTCTACCCGATGAAATAGCCTTGGTGGTTTATCCGTCTCCGGCAATATACGAGTCAGTTACGCGTGGCACGACAGCGGGGCGCGCCTATGGTGCACTGCACGGTAACTATTTTAATTTTGATAATGCTGACGGTTTGCCGGCGAGTTATTCGGGTTTTCCCGGGCCTTGGCAAGGCGAGCTTGAAATTGGCAAGCCCGTTGCACTTATCGATCACAGTGTCGATTGGTTATTAGGCGCTACCACTGTATTGCTCGGAGCTAGGCCGGAGGGTGTTGACCCGGCACTTTTTCTCGACAGTGCAAAACAACTGGCAATTCAGTTAGCTCAATCGCCGCCCGAAAATACGGATAACATATTGCTGGTGGTTGATGAAGATTTTTTAATTGTTTGGGAGCACACCCAGACTCAGCGCGGAGCAACTGCAGCGGTTGATTTATTTGAAAGCATAGTTGATCGGGATGCTGTGCGCAGTCGAGCACGGGTTTGCAGAGTGAAGCCTGTGTTTTCATTAAATGATCCGGGCATTGACCCGTTCGAAGGGGAGCTTTTTGATATAAGAGAAGAGACGGTATGATTGTGTGATGACAATGACTCGGATCAAGGTATACACTCCGTTGAATATCTGACAAGGCAGATTTTACTCGCGAACGGACATGAGGTTACCTGGATAAGTAAAGCATGGATTCTCACAATGGATTATTGCCCCAAGCTCACCAATTGTTACAAAAAGGTGATGTCTTGGAAGGTGCACTGGTCAGTTCTACGCCTTTAATTTACATGGGGGGCGAGCGCTTTTCGCTAGATGGAACTGAGTTTGTTTCGTTAGCGCAAGCGATGCAGCACCTACTCTCTCTTAAAACTCTTCCAACGATACACAGTAGTTATCGCTTTTGGCGTACTTGGTCTTCGGCGTTTCGAAAAAAAGTTGCGCTGATTGAGCTGGCTGAGGCGCACGTTAACAGCACTGAACGCAACGGCACTGAGTGTGCAGCGGCCAAACCTTACGCGCCTTTATGTATTCAGGCCGATGGGCTCGGCAAGATTTTACTGGCCCCTTGCCCCGGTAGCCGGGTGATAGATAAAGGTGGTTACGCTGTCGTTCGCGATTTTGATGATGACTTGGCGGTTATGAAAGGCTGGGGGGCGAGCTACTTATTAAGTGTGCTTGAACCGACGGAATATACTTATTTAGGTCTTGCGGCGAAGCCAAACTTTACCGCTGCACTGGGATATTGCGACCACCTGGTGCTGCCGGTAAAGCAGCAGCAAAAATTGGCCCAAGGCCTAAATACTTTGTGGGAGCGAGTGTCCCGGCGCTTGCTCGTTAGTTTGGTGCAGGGGCAAGACATTGTTATTCACTGCTCTAATACCATGGGGCGGGCCGCTTATATTGCTGCAAAGCTGTTAGTGCGCCACGGCGTGCCCGCGGCCGATGCGATCAACATGGTCTATGCCGCTCATCCTTTTGGTATTGAGTCGTTTGAACAAGAGGCCGACATATTGGCCGATAGTTTAGGTTTGAATTTGCCCAGTCCTTACTAGCTTACTGCTGAGGCTAGGAGGCTGGCCGTAAACAGTAGTAATAGAAAATGAATACTAGGAGGAGACTGTGATGATCTGTTGGGAAATGCAAGCTGACAAAACGGTGCGGCATTCACAGGGCTACACCATTACCTTAAATCGCGGAACCTGGAGCGAACCCTACGACATTTCTGTCGACTTCCCTCGAGAGCTTGAGGGCAAGCACTTTGCAAAGTTGGTTCGCGAAGGTATGGCTTTTGCCGGGCAGCGTGCTTTTGACGGCGCGGTCTTGCGTTAACGTCCTTATTATTTCAGCTGAGTGAGCACAGTGATGTCACGACGTGCATATGCGCCCGTATGCATAGTGTTGCAATCGCGTACGCCATTTGCTGGTTTTGGGTATTAGTTTGGTATGAGTGTTGGCTTAGTAACTTAGGCTGATGCTGGCGCGAATTTTATAGCTAAAAGTAGAGCGCTATTCGATTGCTGGCACTTATCTGAACCGTCTGCTTATCAGTATTGCTTTGAATAGGCTCGCTTATTAGTATGTTTGGTTCTAAAGTATGGTTGTGGCGTCGTTTTCATCTATAAATGTACGCCAGGTTGAAAAATATTCGAACTGCTACACTTTTCAACTGTGGTTATTCGGTAAAACATACCGTAGAATCCACCTCGAACAAGGCTAGGGACGGCTTCTAACCCCGTCATAAATTTGCTTTGTGCGAAACAACTTAATGTTTGGCTCGTCCTTTAAGGGCAAGCGTCTAATGTGCAATCTAAGGACCTAGGAGAGAAATAGATGCAAATTTATGTTCTTCACGACGGAATCAAAGGCAACGTTACTGCTGACGGTTTCAAAGACCACTATAAAGCAGAGAGCTTCAACTTCGGTGTAAGCCGTGCCCTGAGCATGACTACCGGTAGCACTGCCAACCGCGAATCTGACAACCCAACGCTGAGCGAAGTTACTCTGACCAAGCTGGCCGACAACTCTGCTACTGAGCTCTTTAAAGACTCTGTTGGCGGTGGTAAAGGCGCTCAAGGTAAAGACGTTGTTATCAAGTTTGTTCAGACCGGTTCCAAAGGCGATGAAGTTTTCATGGAATACACCCTGAAAAACTCTATGGTAAGCAGCTACAACGTAAGTGCTCACGGCACTGAGCCTGCTATCGAGACTTTCACCCTGAACTACACTGAAATCATGATCAGCTTCAGCGATTACGATTCAGGTAACGCTCAGGCGTCTCCGCAGCGCGTTGGCTACAACGTAGAAAAAACCACTGTACTGTAATAGTTGGTGGTTTGTGATCTGCGGGGTTTGCGCCCTGCAGATCAACGCCATATTTATATGGCTCCTCTCACGATCAATCGATACCAAGGCTGAGATGCTGCTGCAACGGTAGCCAAGGGCAAGGAACAAGGTGCATGGGTCGACTCTCTCAAGATAATCGCTTCCTTACAATTACAGATTTTGGTTTAGGTGAAGACACCTTTCTTGTATCTGGCTTTAATGGCAGTGAATTTGTCTCTGACCTATATGAATTTCAGGTCGATTTAATATCTGAAAACCTCGACGTTAGTGCAGACAAAGTAGTTGGTAAAACCGCAACACTGACGATTAACAGTGAGGCGGGGCGTTGTTTTCACGGTTATGTCAGCAGTTTTAGTCGCGGTGCAACCCTAGATCACGATAAGCGCCGTTACCGTGTGACACTGGTTCCCTGGTTGTGGTTTTTATCTAAAACTAACAATCACCGTATTTTTCAGGAAAAAAATTCCAAGCAAATCGTCAGCGAAGTATTTCAAGAGCTCGGTTTTAACGATTTTGACTACCGCGCCGAGGCAGGCTCCGTACGCGAGTACTGCGTACAGCACAATGAAAGTGATTTGAATTTTATATCCCGCCTGCTTGAAGAGGACGGTGTTGCCTATTATTTCAAGCATGCGGATGACAAGCACCAGCTAGTACTTGTCGATAAGAAAAATGCTTATGAAAGCTGCACTGAAGAACAGGTGCGCTATTTTTCCGGAAGCCTTAGTGAAACTCATGTGAGTGAATGGCAGCGTTCGCACAATTACAAAAAAGGTGCGTGGGCGATAGGCGATTACAACTTCAAAGAGCCTAATAAAAAGCTGCGCTCTGAGCAAAAAAGCCGGGGCAATTTTGCGATGAACTCGAAGTTTGAACACTACGAGTTCCCGGATATGTATAACTTCAAAGATGGCGATAAGCTGGTCAAAATGCGGCTCGATGCGGAAGAAGTTGAGCGAGAATCTATTGAAGCGCGCAGCGACTGCGCAAGCTTTTTTGCCGGTGGCAAGTTTAAATTAAAGGATCATGAAGTCAGCGCTGAAAATGGCGCCTATGTGCTTTTGGCTGTGCATCACCACGGTGTCGATGATTTTCATTTCGACGGTGAGCGCAGCGTTGAATACGGCAACGAATTTATTTGTATTCCCGAAGCTGTTCAGTATCGGCCAGCGCGTATCCATCAGAAACCAATGGTATACGGCCCTCAGAGTGCGGTGGTTGTCGGCCCCTCTGGGGAAGAAATATACACTGATGACTACGGCCGTATAAAGGTTCAGTTTCATTGGGATAGGCTCGGAAAAAATGACGAAAACAGCTCGTGTTTTTTGCGTGTTGCCCAGAGTTGGGCCGGCGCGCAATGGGGCGCGTCATTTATTCCTCGCATCGGTCATGAAGTTATTGTCAGTTTTTTAAATGGTGACCCGGACAGACCGCTGGTTACTGGCTCTGTTTACAACGAAAAAAATAAACCTGTTTTCAGCTCTAAAACCCAGAGCGGAATTAAGACACGCTCAACCAAAGGCGGCGACAGTTCAGCGTTTAACGAGCTGCGTTTTGATGATAAAAAAGATGCCGAGCAGATCTATGTGCACGCGCAGCGCAACCTCGATACACAAGTCGAGAACGATGAAACGCATACGGTTGACAACGACCGTCAGCACCACGTTAAGCACGATGAAAACTTGAGTATCGACAACGACAGAAATAAAGTCGTTGGACAAAATCAGGCCGAGGATGTCGGCAAAGACAAAAGTATTTCTGTCGGTCAGAATCACAGCGAAGACATCGGTAAAAATATGACCTTGAGTGTCGGCGCAGATATTAGTGTCGATATCGCTGCTAACCACACCGAGCAAGTCGGCAAGGCCATGAGTGTTAAAATTGGTACTGATTTAAGCGAACAGGTTGGTGGCAGCTACAGTGAAAAAGTCAGCAAAGATTACAGCCTCAAAGCAGATAAAGTATTGATCGAAGCCAGTAAAGAAATCACTCTGAAAACGGGTGGGGCGCAGATTGTCATGAAGAGCAACGGTGATATTCAAATTAAAGGCAAGAATATTAACGTTAAAGGCTCCGGTAAAGTTGCTGTGAAAGGCAGTTCGGTGGCGGTTAATTAATGCCGGAGTGTGAACAAAAAAATCTCGCTAGAGCTGATGAATTATCGCCTGCTGAGCTCTTTGCTGATTTATTGCCGGCCCAGGGGCAGTTGATTCTGGCCCAGCTGCACAGTGTTGACGCTGTTGGTGCGGCAACGGTGTCTTTTGAGCTCGGCGGCAAATCTTTTGTTATGCCGGCGCTGTCATCGGTTGCGCTCGAAGCCAATCAGCAGGGGCGCCAAGTGGTGTTGAGCTTTGTTCGCAGTACCGATATTCAACCTGTTATTCTCGGCCTTTTACACAACCCACTTGATGCGGTTTTGGCGTCGACAGTTGATTTGCAGAACGAGAGCGCCGGCCTGGAAATGCACGCAGATGGCAGGCGTATTGCGTTTGAGGCCAGTGAAGAGCTCTGTTTAAAATGTGGCGATGCAAGTATTACTCTAAAAAAGAATGGTAAAATCGCCATCCGTGGAAAATATGTGCTGTCTCGCTCTACCGGTGTCAACCGCGTGCTTGGCGGCAGTGTTCAAATCAACTAATAACGTATTAATTACTAACCACTGCACCGATGATAGAGCTTGAAAACCTCACGCCATTTAAGGCGCACGGTACTTTGCTTGCCGACGGTGTCGGTGCCACTGAGCTACACGTTTTTTTAAAGGCGAGCTTTCAGTATACAAGTGCTTTGCAACTTGCCAGTGAGCAAGATGAGCTGTTGCTCGAAGACGAATACTACGGCGAACCAGAGTCGTCATCACTTAAAGACTGCGCTGATGTTCAGCCTGTTAAACCCGCGAGTGATATTTTAGTTAGTGGTCATGCCTGCGCATTAAACAACCAAGCCTGTTATCAAATGGATGTTGCGGTGCTGGTTGGCAGTGTCAATAAACAACTGCGCGTTGTCGGTAACCGCCAGTGGTCAAGTGGCTTAGCCACGCAAGCCGAATCGTTTGTGCGCATGCCAGTTATTTATGAGCGCGCGTTTTCTGATCGCTCCGGCAAGCGAGTTGCAAGCAACCCCGTTGGCAGTAACTACAGTGCCAAAGATCACGAAGGTAAAGCCCTTCCAAATATTGAGCTGGCTGAGGCGATGATCCAAAGTCCCGCCGATACGCCGGCGCCGGCCGGTTTTGCGCCGCTTGCTCCAATTTGGCCCGCGCGCGCGCAGCACGCGGGCAGTTATGACGAGCACTGGGCTCAGAATAGGGCGCCGTATTTGCCAGAGGATTTTAACCCCGCTTTTTACAATTGCGCGTCACCGGGTTTAATTTACCCCGGTTATTTGAGCGGTGGCGAGTTGGTACGTGTACTGGGCATGCACGCAGATGGTGAATGGCGTTTTAACTTGCCTTCTGTTTCACCGCAGCTGCAGCTGCCCGAGCTTCGGCAAACTGCCGCACTGCACTGTGAAACGTTGCGCCTGTTTCCGAACGAGCGGCGTTTTTCAATGTGTTGGCACGCTGTGATTGCGCAGCCACAAAAACAGCAAAAAGTGCTCAAAGCTCGAATCAGCTTAGCTGGCGCAGCGGGAGAGAGTGCATGCTAACGATGTCCGAACTGACCGTTGTCAGCGCGCTCGGCAATGCCAAGCAGTGCCACGCCGGCCTTGAAGCGGGTATGAGCGCCTACGAATTACAGGCGCAAGCTGACGATGAGGCGAACAACTATCGTATTGCCCCAGTGCCCTCAGAGCTTATTGAAGCGCAGCTTGAGTTGTTAGCGGCCTTGCAAGGTAGACGCCAGCGCATCATTGCGCTCGCGCGTTCGGCCCTAATTGAGCAAGTACAGCGTATGCCCGAAGCCAAAAAAGCGGTACCGCTGCTACTGTGCGCGCCGGAAAAACTACCCGAACAGCGCACACTTATCGACGATAGGTATCTGGCGCTTGTTTATAAAGGTATGGAAGCACATATTGATGTCGCCAATAGCTACGTGTTCCCCTATGGCAGGGCGGCTTTAGCTCGTGCCTTAGATGCGGCTCAAATGCTTTTACAGCAGGGCCATGAGCAGGTTCTGCTCGGTGGCGCCGATAGTTTTATTGATGCCGAGAGCCTGCAGTACTTTGGCGAGCGCTTGTTAAGTGATGAAAACAGCGATGGTTTTGCCGCCGGGGAAGCCGCGGTTTTTATCTCTTTGCGAGCGGCACAGGCGGGGGATAACGCCTGTATTCGTGCCTGGAGCGCTGCCGACGAGAAACAGCACCGCTACAGCCCGGGTTCAGAGCCGGGGCCGGTTCTGGGGCAGGTGCTTGGCGAACTCTCGGCCTCGCTTAGCACGCCCGCGTCGGCTTGTTTCAGTGCCTTAAACGGTGAAAGCTGGCTGGCCAAAGAACTCTACCTTGCGCAGCTTAGAAATCGACAGAGCTTTGTGCCGCAGTTTGAACAAAAAATACCCGCGCTTGGTCTCGGTGAGCTCGGTGCGGCGCTTGGGCCCTTGAGCTTGGTGTTGGCCAAGGCACAAACAGCGAGCCGAGCTGAGCCGAGCCTGTTATGTCTGAGCTCAGATACCAGTGCGCGAGCGGCGGTATTGATTGGAGGCGCCAGTGCTGTTTAAGCTGCTCAAAGCCCGTATCACTGCTGTCTCAGTTTGCATGAAGGAAGTACTGTGAGTTTAGCCGTCAGTGCCGAGCATCCGTTTTATTCCATGTATGAGCGCTATGTCGATGACGCGGCGTTTTTATGGTTATTGCGCCAGCTTGCGCAAAAGCAGCCGCACTACGATGTGCCCGCGCTAGTTGAGCTTGAGCAGCGCTTAAACAGGCAGATTGAAGCCATACTCAGCGATGCCGAGCTCGCTTGGCTGGCCTGTGAAGCTCTATTAGAGCACCGCGACGCAGGAGAGTTTTTTGTGGCGGCTGTGGTTGCGTTAAGAACTGCGGGCGAGGAGCGCTTTGACGCGCTTATCGAGCTTGCCGGTGGCGACGAAACTCTCGAATTTGCCCTTGCAAGCGCCTGTGCTTGGCTGCATCAGGCGTTAGCCAAGCCGGTGGTTGAGCGCTTGTTTAAACGCCCGGAAGCCGGGTTTCGACGTATTGCCTTGCACGTGTGCAGGCTGAAGTCCTGGTCGCCACTGGCGGCGTTGAACGCGGTGCTCACCGATGCCGATGCCCGCGCAGACGACAAGCTCTATTGTCTTGCGCTGCGCTGTGTTGGTGAATTTAAAGCGCAGGCACTAAAAGCGCTGCTGCTTGTCGCTTTGCAAGATGAGCGAAACGCCGTGCAGTTTGAAGCCATCGCCGCGTCGATATTACTGGGGCAGTACAGCTTGGCAGAAAAGCTCAGGCCCTGGGTTTTTGCTGAGCAATACCACGAGCGCGCGGTCAACCTGGCGTTTTGTAGTTTGCCGGCGGAGCTGGCGCGCCAGTGGGTGGCCGAGCTTGCAAAAATGGATAACTGCCAGAGCGCGCTTATTCAGGCCATTGCCTGCCTTGGTGACCCGCAAGCAGTGCCGTGGCTGCTTGCGCAAATGCGCGACGCGCTTTGGTCAAGACGCTCAGGTTTAGTCTTTAGCAGTATTACCGGCATAGACCTTGAGCAACACGAGCTTGTCAACGACATCCCCGATCTCGATGACAGCTTCGGCGATGAGCATCAGCCTTTGCAGTTTGACGACGACGAATCGCTGCCGTTTCCCGATGCTGATAAAGTCGCAGCGCTTTGGCAAAAATACGGCCGCAATTTTGTTTCTGGCAAACGCTATATGGTCGGCCGTCAGCTCTCTAGTGAAAGCCTGCAGCAACTGTGGCAGCAGGGGCCCGCCTATTTGCGCGCCCGCGCAGCGCTGCTCTTAGCACTGCAGAACCCTAGTCAGCCTCTGTTAAATGCGTGTGCACCCATCGCCTAAGCTATTCATTGCCAACGCAGTTAATTTCTTTTGTTTTCATCCGCTACCACCTTGCTTGTTTTAATAAACCAAGTGCTTAGCCGTGGCGTAGATAATGAGGTCAGGGAACTCTTTTAAGTTTTGGTTAATCAAAGCTGTGCAAGTGGCGTGAATATGTTGTGGCCATAAAGCTACTCGACATGAGTTGCCGGCAAAAAACGCGCTCTGCTTAGTGGTGTGGCCGTGTTGTTAAAATGTTGGCGTGGCGAGACAAAAGCTCGTTTGACGTTTGCGGCACACTTAAGCTGTTAGCTTTGATAAAGGTGGGTAAACGATGAATACCTATGTACAGCATCCGACCTTCTGTGTGAGTTGGTCAAATAAAGACAAGCGTTATATTGGGCTCTGCGTCGAGTATCCTGAGCTGCAGTGGATGGATGAAATTCCAGAAGTTGCACTCGCTGGTATTCGCTGCCTGGTGGCCGAGCAGAAAAACCAGGATGCAGTAGCGAAACTTTATCAAATGCAAACAGTCCTAGATGATGAACTCTTTGAATTTAAACCGGTACATGGATTTGCCCAACTGATGGCTAGTCTCAATGAACAAAAGTCAAAAAGTGCGCGGTAAACAAAAAGAACCTGTGAAAATATCGATCACCATTCGTTTGGATGCAGATTTAGTTGAGCTGCTGCGCGGCTCTGGTCGAGGTTGGCAGACACGCGTCAATGCTGCGTTGCGCCAGCATTACCTCTGCAACCATACTGTATTCCCAAGCAGTGGCGGTATTCTCGCAACGCCCATTAACTCAAAATCTACGGCTTCCCCGGCAAAGCTGAATTTTTTTGCTGGCGAAAGTCGCAGCGCATAGCTGCATATAACTGTAAGCGGCCCTGGCGAGCTTGGCAGGGCTGTTTTTTCATGTTTAGATGCAGGTGTTTTTCGGCAATATAGGATGTATTTCCGTGAGAGCTGCACTCGTTTTTATTTTCCTGCCCTTTTTTTTGCTACTGGCTGCGTGTACAAAACAGCAGTGGTATGGCGGCGCGCAAAGTAATCAGCGTCAACAGTGTTTGGCTGAGCCCGACTATAAATACGATACCTGTATGCAGCGGGCAAATATTGACTATCAAGAATATCAGCGCTTGCGCGCATCGTTATACGAAGACGATGACAGCGCCTTTGAACAAGAGGCGCAATGATGCGCAATCAAGTTACCTTCAGTTTTATTTTCCTTTTATTGCTTTCAGCGTGTAGCCAAGAACCGGGGCGGGCGCTCGGTACTCTCGAACGCGACCGGGTGGTATTAAAAGCTACGGCCTCGGAACTCATTGTTGAGCAACCCGTGCGCGAGGGCAGTTTTGTTGAAAAAGGCACCTTGCTTGTACGCCTTGACGATAGGCGTCAAAAAGCTGAAGTGGCCAAAGCAAAAGCCGATTTGGCTAATGCTCAAGCACTGTGGGAGGAGCGTCGCAACGGTGCCCGTATTGAGGATATTGACAATGAGCGGGCAAAAGTTGAAGGCGCAAACGCCGAGCTCACCGTTGCCGAAAAAAATTACCGGCGCGCGCTTGAGCTGCGCCAGAAAAAACTCAACACCCAGGCCGAGTTGGATAGTGCAACCGCACGGCGCGACTCGGCGCTGGCCAGTTTGCGCAGTGCAGAAAAACAACTGTTGGTGCTGACCAATGGCACGCGCAAAGAAGAGCTCGATCAGGCCGAAGCCCAGGTTGAAGCGGCTAAGGCTCAGCTTGAGCTCGAACAGATTTTGCTCGATGAGCTTAGCATTGTCGCCAGCCGCGCCGGGCGCTTAGATAATTTACCGTGGAATGAGGGCGAGCGTGTACTCAGCGGTACGACGGTTGCGGTGCTGTTAGCGGAAAGTGCACCGTTTGCACGTGTTTATGTGCCCGAGCCCAAACGCGCTTTACTCAAAGTTGGCGCGCGGGCGACGGTTTTGGTCGACGGCATCGACAAAAAAATTGACGCAAAACTGCGCTGGATTTCTTCCGACCCGGCTTTTACCCCGTATTACGCCCTGAATGAGCGCGATCGCGAACGCCTGGTTTATCTGGCAGAGTTCACCTTGCTTGAGCAGCAGGAATTGCAAAGCGGCACACCCGTTGAGGTCATTTTGCCCGAGCCCGCCACTGCGGACGCCAATGATGGCTGAACAGGCGATTGTCACTCGAGCACTCGGCAAGGCCTTCGCGGAGTTTAAGGCTGTGCACTCGCTGGATTTAAATGTCGACAGGGCGACAATCTACGGTTTTTTGGGCCCAAACGGCTGCGGTAAAACAACAACCATACGTATGTTATGCGGTTTGTTAACACCGAGCTCGGGCAGTGCGGAGGTGCTCGGTCTTAGTTTGCCTAAGCAGGCCGAAGCGCTGCGTCGGCGCATTGGTTATATGACACAAAAGTTCTCGCTTTACGAAGAATTGAGCGTTGAAGAGAATCTCCACTTTGTTGCGCGTATTTATGGCCTTGGCAGCTCAGAGCGCAAACAGCGAGTGGAAGAGCTGCTGCTGCAGTTTGGCTTAAAAGATCTGCGCACCCGCCGCTCCGGTGCTATGAGCGGCGGTCAGCGTCAGCGCCTGGCACTTGCAGCCTCGACCGTACATCACCCCGAGTTGCTATTTCTCGATGAGCCTACCGCATCGGTGGACCCTGAAAACCGCCGTGTTTTTTGGAGTCTGTTGTTTGAGCTGGTTGATGCCGGCACCACTATTTTAGTTGCGACCCACTATATGGATGAGGCCGAGCGCTGTCATCGTTTAGCGGTGCTCGAAGCCGGGCGTTTAAAAACCGAAGGCCAGCCTGAGGTGCTAATGCAACAGCTCGACGGCAAGGTATTTAGTGTGTTTGGCCGGGCCCTGGATAAACTTAAGCCGCGTATATCTGAGCTTGCCGGTGTTAAAAGTGTTAGCCAGCACGGTGCACAACTTCGAATTTTACTGGCCGAGGCCGGTGCGCCCGCGCTCAAGTCGCTGCAAAACATGGTTGCAGGCAGCGATGCCCATATCGAAAAAGCGCGGCCGAGTTTAGAAGATGTATTTGTCGCGGTGACAGATGGGGAGCGGCAGTGAAACTCAGTTTTTCTCGTTTTAGTGCCATTGTTGTCAAAGAGTTTGCCCAGCTCAGTCGTGATCACATGACCTTTGCGATGGTGCTGATGATACCCATCGTTCAGTTGCTGTTGTTTGGCTACGCAATTAATACCGACGTTCGCAATATACCCGTCGGTGTTGTTAATCAGAGCCAAAATAAAGCGGCCCAAATTATTGAGCAGGCCGTAGAGGCGACTCAGGTTGTCGATGTAAAACACTATTATTTGACGACGGACGAAGCCGAGGATGCGATTGTTCGTGGCGAAGTTCGCGCAGTGTTGGTTTTTCCTCCAGATCTTGGCCGGCGTATCGCGTCAGATCAGGTTGTCGCGCAGTGGATGGTCGATGCCTCTGATACCATGTTAGGTGCGGCGATTTTACAGCTGCGCTCTATGCCGCTCAATCAGTTGTTCCAAGACCCCGCGCTTGCACAAAATCGCAGTGAGCCCAGTTTTGAAGTGGCCCTATTTTTTAACCCAACCCGGCGCTCTGCTGTCAATATTGTTCCCGGTTTGGTTGCGGTCATACTGACCATGACCATGACCATGGTCATGTTCACGGCCACGGCAATTGTTCGCGAGCGTGAACGCGGTAATTTGGAGTTTTTAATCACCACGCCGATTCACCCTTTAGAATTAATGGCGGGGAAAATTGTTCCATTTATTTTTATAGGCCTGTTTCAGGTTAGTTTGATTTTAGGTCTGGGCCACTATTTGATGCAGGTGCCCATTGTTGGCTCTTTACTGGATGTGTATTTGGCCACGCTTTTATTTATCGGCGCGAGCCTAATTCTAGGGCTGATTATTTCAACGCTTGCAAAAACTCAGCTACAAGCGATGCAAATGACGGTGTTTATTTTATTGCCGTCGATACTGTTAAGCGGCTTTATGTTTCCGTATGAGGCGATGCCCAAAGCGGCCCAGTACCTCGCGGAAGTGCTGCCCGCCACCCATTTTATGCGCATGATTCGCGCAACGGTATTGCGCGGCGCCGAAATTCATCAGCTGTTACCCGACGTATTTGCCCTGCTAATTATCAGTGGGGTTGGCATCTGCATTGCCGCTCTGCGCTTTAATAAAAGCCTCGACTAAAGCCAATAACTTGCGCACAGCACAAACTTAAAGTTTTTTTGCTGTGCGCAAAACCTCAGTTAAGTGCGGCAAGCTCGCTTAATTCGGTTGCCATGCCCTCGCGGCCGTGCCAGTAGCCGTTGCAATAGTTGTCACACACGCTTTCTACGTGTTCGCCATCGATGGCGCGCTGATAGCTGTCGATAATGTCCGTCATATCAAAACAGCTCGGGCTCAGCCGTACACTATCGAGGCCGAGCTGTTTGAGCTCGGCTATTTTATCTACTAAATCCACTAGTTTGCCGCTTAAGGTTTGAATACCGTTGACGGTAAAAAGCCGCTGGCCTTCCTGAGAGTCAACGGCGATACCTTGGGGGTAGTCCAGGCATATTTTTTCGCAGCGATCTTTGGGTTTGTCGAGCGTACGTGCGGTAAAACAGCGCGCGGAAAGTGCCAGCGGTAAATAACCGTGGGCAAACAGCTCGGTTTGTATATCGAGCTTGTGCTCGTTAATGGCACTTGAAAATTGCTCGAGCTCTTTTTTTCCGAGTTCAACGGGTAGGGTCCAGCGCCTCAGGCCGTCTTGGTGGAGCAATTTTAAGCATTCAATATTGTAGATGTTGAGAAAGTGCCCGGCGCTAAATAGATGCTGTTGTTGATGGAAAATCTCAGCCGCGCCAAGGTCGTTGGCTTCCAGGCCAACGCCGTCGAGTGCCAGGCTTTTAATACTGTTGTATTCGGATTCCGATTCAATCAGCGCAAGCGAGCTAAGCGCCACGTCTTTGCCGCTTTTACTTAGGCGCAGCGCCAGATCTTTCCAGTCTTCTGTGCGCATTTCTCGGCGCTTGGAACAAATTGTTTCTCCGATCACGATACGCTCGACTGGCCACAGAGCGGCTTCTTCATAAAATGCAAGCACAGTGTCTTTGGGCCAAAAAAATGGAATAGGGGCGAGGGTCATCTTCATTGCCAGGCCCTCTCATAGGCGCCGATGGTGGTCTGTGTTCCTTCTGACAGCGCCGTTAAACTGTCGCGCCACAGGCTATGTACCGCAAAATCTTCCGGCGCCCTTTTGTAGTTGTCCAGCGCCTGGCGCCAGACATCAACCACTTTGGCAACGTAGGCGGGGCTGCGTTGGCGGCCTTCAATTTTTAGGGCTTTAATGCCGGCGCCGGCGAGCGCCGGTATAAGTTCTAAGGTATTTAAACTGGTGGGCTGCTCAAGTGAGTGGCCGCGCGCGCCCATGCTGTCAAAGCGGCCCTTACACAGCGTTGGATAACCGGCTTTTTCTTCGGGGCTATAGGAATCGATCAGGATATTGTTTAAGCGCGATTCCAGCTGCGCGCCGTTTTTTTGCCACTGCACGTATTTTGCCGGCGAGCAGGCGCCGACAGTATTGGGCGACTCGCCGCAAAGATAAGAGCTTAAATAACAGCGGCCTTCAGCCATCACACACAAGCTGCCAAAGGCAAAGACTTCAAGCGCAACGGGGCTGCTTTGGCTGAGACTGTGTACCTGCTTCATCGATAAAACGCGCGGCAAAACCGCACGCTTGATATTAAAGTGACGCTTAAAGAAATTTAATGCGCCGGCATTGGTGGCCGAGGCTTGCACACTTAAATGCAGGTTTTGCGCCGGGTGGCGCTTACTGCAATAGGACAGTACGGCCGGATCGGCGGCGATAATGGCGTCGGCGCCAAGCTCTGCGGCTTGATCTACGCTGTACTGCCACTGGCCAAAATTATCAAAGTTGGCGTAGGTGTTGATCGCAATGTACAGTTTGACGCCGCGCTCTCGGGCCAGTGCCAAAGCTCGGGCGGCGGCTTTGTTATTAAAATTCAGGCCTTCAAAGTGGCGTGCGTTGGTTTCGTCTTTAAAGCCAATGTAGACGGCGTCAGCGCCATTATCTACCGCGGCGCGAAACGCGTTGAGACTGCCCGCAGGGCATACCAGCTCCATAATTTCCCCTCGTATAACTAACTTGCGCAGTCTAATGCGGTGGCCCCCTGGCTTGTTGACGCTTGTCAAGCCAAGCCCACAGCGCTGCTTTAGACTGCTGTAAATGGAGGTTTTATGACAACAGCAATCACTACTAGCAACGCTGGGGCGGATAAGCAGCGCCCAGTGAACGAGCGCACCTGTGCCGAGAGCATCGACAATGCGTGTAGCACCGATGGTGGGGCGAATAGCCGCAGCGAAGCTTTAATGAGCAACTTGGCTAGGCGTTTTCAGCCTGTACAAAATGGCGCCCAGGTATTTGCTCGTGCATTGAGCCTTGCGCCAGCATCAGCGCAAGCCTTATTCATCAACAAACTATTGAAGCAGGCGTTTAGGGCTCAGCTTGAGCAGGGCGAGCTGGATTTTTTACAGCATCGAATTTGTAAGGTGCAGGTAGAGACGATCAATGTCAGCTGGCTGTTGACTTACGACGGTCAAAATTTAAGGCTTTGTGAAGAGCAAGCCGCAGCTGATGTGACGATTAGTGCGGGTGTCACAGCGTATTTGCGCCTGCTAAGTAAGGAGGTAGATCCTGATACCTTGTTTTTTGATCGCGAGCTGTTAATTGAAGGTGACACCGCGCTCGGCCTTCATATCAAGAACCTACTCGATGCGCTCGACGAACAGGATTTACAGCCTGCCATGCAGCGCCTGCTTGTGTATTTGCGCCACTTCTTGCGCCTGGAACTCTAGGGCCTGTTAACACTAATTAAATGCACTCTGTTGCGCCCCTCATTCTGCTATCAAGGCGTTTGGAGCGCAGTTTGGTTTGCTCCAAATAAGCGACAAACAACACAGAGAGCGGGATGAGGGGCACAACCCGAAGGGCTGGGCCTGAATATCCGCCCCGATGCGTTACTTATCGCTTATTTAGCTCGCTAAACTGCGCTCAAAGTGCCTTTCAGGTCGAATACTCAGGCTCCAGCAGAGCGTATTTAATTAGTGTTAACAGGCCCTAG